>NZ_RCZP01000056.1 GCF_006438825.1 Muricoccus nepalensis | reverse complement strand
GCCCCCGCCGCTGGGCGGGGCCTTCTCGCCGCCGCCGCTGCCCGGCGCCGCGCCGCCCGCCTTCGCGCCGCCCGCCTTTGCGCCGCCCGGCGTCGCTTCCCCGGCCTTCTCGCCGCCCGCGCTCCCCTCGGCCCCGGCGCCCTCCGCCCCGCTGGCCGGGGCCGCGGCGCCGCTCGGCGCGCCGGGCCTGCCGGCGGCGGCGCCCCGTCCGGCCGTCGCGCCCTCCACCCCCGTGATGTTCGGCAACCCCGCGCCGGGCCTGGGCACGCGCGTCGAGACGCGGACGCTTCGCCAGCTTGGCCTGCGCAGCCCGATGCAGCTCCGCGGCCTCGCGGACCTGCAGGGCATCCTCTTCGGCATCCGCTCCGACGAGGTGGTCACGGGCGCGAAGCTCACCCTGCAGGGCGCGACGAGCCCGGCGCTTATCCCCGAGCTCTCGCAGATCGCGGTGACGATGAACGAGCAGTTCGTCGGCACCCTCACCCCCGACCGTGCCCGCCCGGCCTTCGGCCCGGTCGAGTTCGGGATCAACCACGTCTTCTTCGCCGACAGCAACCGCCTGAACTTCCGCTTCTCCGGGCGCTACGCGGTGGAGTGCAACGACCCGCTCTCGGGCCTGCTCTGGTCCACCATCTCCGACCTCTCGACGCTGCAGCTCACGCTCGAGCGCCTGCCGCTCGCGCGCGATCTCGCCCGCCTGCCCGAGCCCTTCTTCGACCCGCGGCTGCTGCGCGAGCCCCTGGTGCTGCCCGTGGTCATGGCGGAGGGGGCGGGCAACGACGCGGTGCGCGCCTCCCTCGTCGCCTCCTCCTGGTTCGCCGTGCAGGCGGACTACCGGGGCTCGATCTTTCCTGTCAGCTCGGTGGTCCCGGCCCGCGGCAACGCCATCGTCATCGCGACGGGCTCCGATTCCGTGCCCGGCCTCGCGCTGCCGCGGATGGAGGGCCCGACTCTCGCGATCCTGCCCAACCCCAACGACGCGAACGCGCTCCTGCTCCTCGTCGGCGGGCGCTCGGGCGCCGAGGCGGCGGTGGCCGCGCAGGTCCTGGCGACCGCGAAGGAGGGGCTCTCGGGCGAGACCGCGACCGTCGCCGTGAACGAGCTTCCGGCGCGCCAGCCCTACGACGCGCCCCGCTGGATCCGGAACGACCGCCCCGTGCGCTTCGGCGAGCTCGTGGACCCGACCGAGCTGCAGTCCTACGGCTACGCGCCCGGCCCAGTCTCCGTGCCCTTCCGCACCGCGCCCGACCTCTACACCGCGCGCGAGCGCAACCTGCCCGTGGACGTCCGCTTCCGCGTCCCCCCCGGGCCGATCCTCGACCTCGCGGTGTCGCGGCTCGACGCCGCGCTGAACGACGTCTACCTGAAGTCCTTCCCGCTGCGGGAGGGCGAGCCCGGCTGGCCCTGGAACTGGCTCTACCGCGCCGTCGGCGGCGCGGAGCGGAGCGAGGGCCAGGTCGGCCTGCCGCCCTACCTCGTCTTCGGCCTGAACGAGCTGCAGTTCCGCTTCGACCTCCGCCCGCTCCACCGCGGCGACTGCGTGAGCGTGCCGGGCGACATCCGCTCTTCGATCGACCCCGACAGCACGATCGACCTCTCGGCGGCCTATCGCTTCACGGAGCTGCCGAACCTCGCCTACTTCGTCGGCAGCGGCTTCCCCTACACGAAGATGGCGGACCTCTCGGCGACGGCCGTGGTGCTGCCCGACCGCGCGAGCCCGCTCGAGGTCTCGGCCGCGCTCAACCTCGTCGGGCGCATGGCGGCGATCACGGGATACCCCGCGACGCGGGTCGAGGTCGCGCGGCCGGGCGGGCTGGAGGCGGTCGCGAACCGTGACCTGCTGGTCGTCGGCGCGCTGCCCCGCCAGCCGGCCCTCGCCGCGCTGCTGCGGGACGGCCCGATCACGGTGGAGGGCAACCGGATCACGGTCGCGCTGCCGGACGCGCTGCAGAGCTTCCGCAACATCTTCCTGTCCGACGACCGCCGCCTTGACCGCGAGCGCCTGACGGCGACCCTCGGCGGCGCGGCCGGGGAGGGCAGCGGGATGCTGATCGGCTTCCAGAGCCCGCTGAACTCGGACCGCTCCGTCGTGGCCCTCACCGGCTCCACGCCCCAGGCGATGGAGGCCATGGTCGGCGCGCTGCGCGACCCCGAGCAGCAGCCGCGCATCCAGGGCGACGTGGCGAGCCTGGTGAACGGGCGGATCGACTCCTTCAAGGTCTCGCGCAACTACGGGGTGGGCAGCCTGCCCATCACCCTCCTGCCGCAGCGCTACCTGACGACGCGGCCGGACCTGATGCTCGGGCTGCTCGTGCTCGCGGCCCTGGCCATCGCTGTTCCCCTCTACTGGACGCTGCGCCGCCGGGCGATCCGCCGGCTGAGGATCCGCGCATGACCTCGCACCGCCACGCCCTGCTCGCCGCCGCCGCGACGGCCGTGGTCCTGGCCACGGCGCCGGCCTTCGCCCAGGGCAGCGTCGGGGTGCTGATCGAGCAGGCGGGCTTCTGGCGGGCCCAGGGACAGCCGGCGCGGGCGGCCGCCACCCTGGCGCGGGTCCTCGCGATCCACCCGTCCCACCCCGACGCCCTGGCCCTGGCGGCGCTCGCGCAGGCGGAGCTCGGCGAGGCCGCCTCGGCGGGCGACCTCCTGGCCCGCCTCCGCCAGGCCGCGCCCGGCGACGGCCGCCTGGCCGAGATCGAGGCCGCGCTGCGGGCCGTGCGGCCGACGCCGCCCGGCCGCGCCGCCGAGACGGTGTCGGCGACGGCCGGGTTCCGCCCAGTGGGCGCCCTTCCCGCAAGCGCCGAGGATGTCGACGCGCTCGGCGCTCTTGGCCTCGCCCGCCTGCGTCAGGGACGCCCCCTGGAGGCGCAGGACGCCTTGCGGCGCGCCGCCGCCGCCGCCGCCCCAGCCGCGACCGCCCGCTGGGCCGGGGCGCTGGAAGAGGCCGAGTTCGCCCTGGAGCTCGCCGAGGGCCGCCGCCTGATGGCGGCCGGCGCGACCGACGCCGCCTGGACGCTGCTCGCCCGCGCGGCGCGGCGCGAGGCGGCCGGGCGGTCGGAGGCGGAGGCGCTGCTCGGCGCCCTCGCGCTCGACCTTGGCGACGCGCCCGAGGCCGAGGCGCGGTTCCGGGCCGCCGCCCACCGCCGCCCCGGGCTGCTCGCCGCCCGCCTGGGCCTTCTCGAGAGCCTGAGCCGCCAGGGGCGCCTCGCCGAGGCCGAGGCGCTGGCCCGCGAGCCCGGCCCCTCCGCCCGCGCCGAGGCGCTTCGGGCCGAGGCCGCGCGCACCGAGGATCCCGAGGCGGCGCTCGCGCTTCTCCGCGAGGCCCTCGCCGCCGCCCCGTCGGGCGCCGGCGCGCGCCTGGACCTCGCGCGGCTGCTCGCCCGCCAGGGGCGCGCCGGCGAGGCGCGGGCCCTCATGGAGGGCTCCGCCGAGGCGCGCGCGGACCTCGTCCAGGCGATGGCCCTCTTCGCGGAGGAGGACGGTCGCCCCGCCGAGGCGATCCGCCTGCTGGAGCGGGTGCCGGACCGGCTGCGCAGCGCCGACCACGTCCGCCTCCTCCGCCGCCTTCGCCTCGGGGTGGAGGTCGCCGCCGCCCTGGCCCGGCCGCCCGAGGCGGCGCGCGGCGCGCTGCTCGCCATGGCGGGGCGCCCCGATCCGGGTGGGGAGGGCGCCCTTCATGCCGTGCGCGCCCTTCTCCGTGCGGGCGAGACGGGGGCGGCCGCGGAGGCCGCGCGGCTGGCGGCCGGCCGCAGCGCGGCGCTCCGCCTTGCTGTCGCCGAGGTCCTCGCGGACGCCCGCCTGGCCGCGGAGGCCGCGGCCCTCGCGACTCCGCTGGCGAACGAGCCCGGCCTCGCGCCCGCGCAGCGCCGGCAGGTGGCCGCGCTCAGTGGCCGCGCCTTGCCCCCGCCCGCCCCCGCGGCCGCCACCCTTGTCCCTGTCGCGGAGGAGGCCGAGGCGCCGCTCCGCGACCCGCGCCTCGCCGCGCGCGTGGCCGAGGCCGTGCTCCGCCGCGACCCGCGGAACGGGGAGGCGCGCGCGGGCGCCATCGAGGCGGCCGTCGCGCTCCGCGACCTCCCCGCGGCCGAGGCGCTGCTCGCCGAGGGCCGGCTGCTGAATGGCAGCGACCCCCGCGTCTCCTTCGCCGAGGCGCGCCTCGCCCGCGCCCAGGGCGACCGCCGCCGCGCCCAGGCCGCGCTGCAGCTCGCGGCCGACCAGCGGCGGGCGCAGATCGGGCGGGACCGTCCCGTGGCGGTCGCCGCCGCGACGGGCGGGCGCCGGACGATGCTGGCCGGGGACGGGCAGGGCTCCTCCTTCGAGCCGCTCGACTCGAACCCGGCCGGCGCCGCGGCCGGCGGGGTCACGCCGAGCCAGCTCCGCGCCTCCGAGGACCCGCTGCTGAGCGAGATCGGCCGGCAGCTCGCGGAGGTGAACGAGCAGGCCGCCGGGCAGGTGGTGCCCAGCTTCACCTTCCGCGCCCGCTCGGGCACCAACGGGGTCGAGCGGCTGCGGGAGTTCGGCGGCGGCGCCGAGGCCTCCGTGCCCGTCGCGGGCCTGGGCGGCGAGCTGAGCGCCCGCGCGCAGGCCGTGAACCTTGACACCGGCCGGCTGGAGGCGAGCGCGCCCAACCTCCGCCGCTTCGGCACCAACCCGCTGGCGCTGTCCGGCCAGGGCGGGGCGGTGACCGAGGCGCAGGCCGCGGCGCTCCGCCCGCGCGACACCTCCCTCACCGGCGCGGCCCTCGCCGTCGCCTACGCCCGCAACGGGTTCACCGTCGACGTCGGCTCCACGCCGCTCGGCTTCCGCGAGGGCACGGTGCTGGGCGGCGTCGAGGTGACGCCCCGCCTGTCCGACACCCTCCAGCTCCGCCTGCGGGGCGAGCGGCGCTCGGTGACGGACAGCATCCTCTCCTGGTCGGGGCTGCGGGACAGCGCCTCCGGCGCGTCCTTCGGCGGGGTCACGCGCACCACCGGGCGCGGGCAGCTCGAGTACTTCTCCGGCCGGGTCAGCGGCTACGCGGGGGGCGGCTACTCCGCCATCAACGGCCGGAACGTCGCCGACAACGGCCGCGTCGAGGCCTCGGCCGGCCTTGGCTACGCCCTCCACCGCTCGCCCGCCAGCGAGCTCACGACGGGGCTCGACGTCACCTACCTCGCCTACGAGAAGAACCTGCGGAACTTCACCTTCGGCCAGGGCGGGTATTTCAGCCCGCAGACCTACGTCAACGCTTCCATCCCGCTCGACTACCGGGAGAGGGTGGGGGACTTCGCCTATCGCCTCGGCGCCAGCATCGGCGTCGCGAACTTCCGGGAGAAGTCCTCCAGCGTCTTCCCGAACAACCCCGACCTGCAGGCGGCGCTGGAGCGGCAGGCCGCGGGCGACGCGACGGTCGCGACCGCCTACGGCGCCCAGCGCGCCACCACCGTCACCGCGGGGCTTCGGGCCGACATCGAGTACGCCCTGACCCCCACCCTCCGCCTCGGCGCCACCGCCCGCTACGACCGTTCCGCCGACTTCAACGAGACGCGCGCCCTTGTCTATGCCCGATACCGCTTTGATCCCTGAGGCGGCGATCCCTGAGGCGGCGCTGCGCCCCGGGCCGCAGGCCGCTGCCGAGGGCCAGCCGGCCTGGGAGACCTTCGTCCGCGCGCTGATCGAGACCCTCGACGCGCACATGCCGCCCGAGGAGCGTGCGCTGCTGCTGCGCGCGATCGGCGGGCGCATCGCCGCCCTCTCGCCCCTGCCGCCCGAGGCGACGCTCTCCGTGCTGGAGGCGCGGATGAACGAGCGGCTGGCGGAGCCCCGCTGGGGCCAGGTCGCCCTCTCCCTCGACCCCGAGGGGCCGGCGCTGGTCCTGCGGCACGAGCGGCTTCCTGTCCTGCCGACGCCGGGCGACGGGGAGGGCGGCTGGATCCTGCCCGTGCTGGAGGGGCTGCACGGTGGCTGGATCGCGGCCCAGCCGGGGGCCGAGCCGTCCGTCCCGGCGCGGCTCGTCAGCCACGGCCGCGGCGGCGCCGTGCTGCGCTACGGCGCCTGAGCGGCGCTCAGCCCGGCGCCTCGCCCGTGCCGAGCTCCTTCGTGCCGAGGGCGTCGGCGAGGCGGGTATCCGCGCTTCCGCGGCGGGCGGGGCGCGGCTGGTCCGGCCCCGGGCTCCAGCCGGTGAGGGTGAGCAGGCGAAGCGTCGCCGTCACCCCGTCCCGCCCCGCGGGCAGGGCGGCGAGCGCGGCCGGGAAGAGCGCCCGCGGCGGGGTGCGCGGGTCGCGCGCGCGAAGCGCGCTGCCCTCGCCGGCCGCCTGGAGGTCCCGGAGCAGCGCGAGCGGCTGGCGGTAGGCGAGGGTGATGTCCTCGACATCCGCGACCGGCAGGGCGAAGCCCGCGCGCTGCAGCAGCGCCGCGCCGTCGCGAAGCTCGGGAAAGGGCGAGACCCGGGGCGAGGCGCCGTCGCGGATCGCCGCTTCGGCGGCGGTGAGCGCCTCCCGCAGGCCCTGAAGCGTGCCGAGCGCCGGCAGCGTTGCCACGAACAGCCCGTCCGGCGCCATGGCCCGCCGGATCTGCGCGAGGGCGCCCGGCAGGTCGTTGACCCAGTGAAGGCAGAGGTTGGCGACGACGAGGTCGAAGGCGCCGGCGGCGAAGGGCAGCCATTCCTCGTCCCCGCAGACCGCCGCCCCACCCGCGAGCGACGCCTGGCGGGCGGAGAGGTCCATCGAGACCACGGAGCCGACGCCGCGCGCCCGCAGGCCCGGCGCGACGAGGCCCCGCCCGCCGATCTCGAGCGCGCGCCCGAAGCGGTGGGTGGTGTCGTCCAGGCGGTCCAGCAGGCGCTCGGCCGCCGCCTCCAGCACCGGCGCCACCCCGTGCTGGGTCGCGGCCGCGCGGTCGCGCCGGCGGCGGAGGAGGGGGCGGTCGAAGATGAGGGGGGCGTCGCTCATCCCCCCGATATGTCGCCCGCGGCGAGCGCTTGCCAGGGGTGCGGGGCCGGCCGTTCTGCTACAACCCGGAACGACGCCGTCGTGAGGGGGAGCGGGATGGACCTGTCCGGAGCCGTGTCGGGGATGGGCCGGCTGGCCCTTCGGGGCGGGCGGGGCCTGCTCGACGCCCTGCTGCCGCCGCACTGCCTCGCCTGCGACGCGCCGGTGCTCGACCAGGGCACGCTCTGCGGTGGCTGCTTCGCCGGGCTGCACGCGATCGTCGCGCCCCTGTGCCACAATTGCGGCCTGCCCTTCGAGCACGAGGGCCAGGCCGAGGACGGGCTCTGCCCCGCCTGCATCGAGCGCCCGCCCGCCTTCGAGCGCGCGCGCCCCGCCTTCCTCTACAACGAGGCCGCGACGCGCCTCATCCTGCCCCTCAAGCACGGCGACCGAACGGAGCTGGCCGGGCCGCTCGCCCGTTGGATGGCGGGCGCGGGGGCGGCGCTGCTGGCGGAGGCGGAGGTCCTCGTGCCGGTGCCGCTGCACCGCCGCCGCCTCCTCACGCGGCGCTACAACCAGTCGGCGCTGCTCGCCCGGCGGCTCGGCGGGATTGCCGGGCTGCCGGTGGTGCCCGACGCGCTCCGGCGCCTGCGGGCCACGCCCGCCCTCGCCCATCTCGGCGCGGCCGGGCGTCGTGCGGTGATGGCGGGCGTGATCCGTGCGGCGCCGCGGGCCATCCCCCGGATCACCGGGCGCCGCGTGCTGCTGGTGGACGACGTGCTGACGAGCGGCGCGACGGCGGACGCCTGTGCCGAGGCCCTGCTGGAGGCGGGCGCCGCCCGCGTGGAGGTGCTCGCCGTCGCGCGGGTGCCCGATCCCCGCGCCGCCGGGCGCCTTGCCTGAGGGCGGCGCCTTGAAGCCGGGCGCGGGCTGACCGAAATGGGGCGGATGGCACGCATCGAGATCTACACCATCCCCTTCTGCCCCTATTGCGAGCGCGCGAAGGCGCTGCTGGGCCGCAAGGGCGTCCCCTTCGAGGAGATCGACGCGCCGACCGGCTCGGCCGCCCGCAAGGCCGCGATCGAGCGCTCCGGCGGCAAGTCCACCGTGCCGCAGGTCTTCATCGACGGCCGGGCGATCGGCGGGTCGGACGACCTGGCGGCGCTGGAGCGGGCCGGGAAGCTGGACGCGCTGCTCGCGGCCTGAGGGCGCGCGGCGCTGGCATCCGGCGCTTCCGGGTGCCAGTATCGCCGTCGAAACGGCTTCCAGGGACAGCCCCAAGAGAGAGCATGATCCACTACCAGCTTCGCTGCAGCCAGGACCACGGATTCGACGGGTGGTTCAAGGACAGCGCGGCCTTCGAGAAGGGGGCTGCGGCCGGCTTCGTCGACTGCCCGGTCTGCGGGGACACGACGGTCCGCCGCGACCTCATGGCGCCCGCCATCGGCAAGCGCGCCGCCGGCCGGGATCGCAACGAGGCCGCCCCGGCGGCGCCCTCGGCGCCGGCCGCCCCGCCGGCCGTGACCACCGCAGGCCCGCTGCCGGCGCAGCTTCTCTCGCTTCTCCAGAGGATGCGGGCCGAGGTCGAGAAGAACTGCGACCCGGTCGGCCGCGACTTCGCCGAGGAGGCGCGGCGCATGCACCGGGGCGAGAGCGAGCGGCGCGGCATCTACGGCGAGGCGACACCCGACGAGGCGGAGGCGCTGGCCGAGGAGGGGATCGAGGTCGGCCGCATCCCCTGGGTGCCCCGGGCGGACGGCTGAGGCGGCCCCTCAGTCCCGCCGCGCGGCCATGATGTAGTTCACGGCGGTGTCCCGGCTCTCGCGCCAGCCGCCGGCCAGCGGCGCGGGCACCATCCCCGCCACGTCCGTCACCCTCAGCCCCGCGCGCCGCAGCCCCGCGCCGAGTTCCGCGGGGGTGACGAACATCTTCCAGTCGTGCGTGCCCACTGGCAGCATCCGCAGGAGGTACTCCGCGCCGAGCTTGGCGAAGAGGAAGCTGCGCGCCGTCCGGTTGAGGGTGGAGAGAAAGACCATCCCCCCGGGCCGGACGGAGCGGGCAAGGGAGGCGAGGAAGGCGTCGCGGTCGGCCACGTGCTCGATCACCTCGAGGGCGGTGACGGCGTCGAAGCTCTCCTGCAGGTCCTCGGGGCGCCCCTGGCGGTAGAGGATGGGCAGGCCCTCGGCGGCGGCGTGGAAGCGCGCGGCCTCCAGCGCCTCCGCGGCCATGTCGAGGCCGGTCACCCGTGCGCCGCGGCGGGCGAGCGCCTCCGCGGCCAGCCCCGCGCCGCAGCCAACGTCGAGCAGCGAGAGGCCGCCGAGATCCTCCGGCGGGCGCCCGAGCCGCTCGGCGATCCAGCGGGTGCGAAGGGGGTTCATGGCGTGCAGCGGCGCCATCGGGCCGCGCGGATCCCACCAGTCGGCCGCGAGGCGGTCGAACTTCGCGACCTCGTCGGCGAGGACGGTGCCGCCCCCCGCTCCCCCACTTTCCGCGACCGTGCCTTGCGTCACCCGGAACCCCCGAACCCTCTCCGGAGGTTGCTCCCCCGGGCCTGGGCCGGTATCTGTGCCGCCCCGCGCCGGGACGCAACCCGCCCGCAACCCGCGCCCCCTTCAGCCGGCAGTCCCCCATCCGCCTATGGCCCGCATCGTGATGAAGTTCGGCGGCACCTCCGTCGCCGACCTCGACCGCATCCGCAACGTCGCGACCCGCGTGAAGCGGGAGGTCGATGCCGGCAACGAGGTGGCCGTGGTGGTCTCCGCCATGTCCGGCGTGACGAACGGGCTCGTGAAGTGGTGCCAGGACCTCTCGCCGCTGCACGACGCCCGCGAGTACGACACGGTGGTCGCGACCGGCGAGCAGGTGACGACGGGGCTTCTCGCGATCGCGCTGCAGACCATCGGCGTCGACGCGCGCTCTTGGCAGGGCTGGCAGGTCGCGATCCGCACGGACGGCGCCCACGGCAAGGCGCGCGTGGAGGAGATCGACGGCGCGCTGTTGGTGGAGCGCATGGGGCAGGGCCAGGTGCCGGTGATCGCGGGCTTCCAGGGCATCGGCCCACGGAACCGGATCACCACCCTCGGGCGCGGCGGCTCCGACCTCTCGGCCGTCGCGGTTGCCGCGGCGGTGCGGGCGGATCGCTGCGACATCTACACCGACGTGGACGGGATCTACACGACCGACCCGCGGATCGTGCCCCGCGCGCGGAAGCTCACGCACGTGGCCTACGAGGAAATGCTCGAGCTCGCCTCCGTCGGCGCCAAGGTGCTGCAGACGCGGTCGGTCGAGCTCGCGATGAAGCAGAAGGTCCGGGTGCAGGTGCTGTCCTCCTTCGAGGACAAGCCGGGCAGCCTGGTGGTGGACGAGGACGAGATCGTGGAACAGCCGCTGGTGACGGGCGTCGCCTATTCCCGCGACGAGGCGAAGGTGACGCTGCGGCGGGTGCCGGACAAGCCGGGCATCGCGGCCCTGGTCTTCGGGCCGCTCTCGGACGCGAACGTCAACGTGGACATGATCGTGCAGAACCTCGGCACGGACGGCACCACGGACATGACCTTCACGGTCGGCAAGGCCGACCTTCCCCGCGCGCGGGAGGTGCTGGACGGCGCGCGCCCCGAAATCGGCTTCGCCGAGATCGTGGCGGACCCCGAGGTGACGAAGATCTCGGTCGTCGGCATCGGCATGCGCAGCCACGCGGGCGTCGCGGCCACGATGTTCAAGACGCTGGCCGCCAAGGGCATCAACATCCAGGTCATCTCGACCAGCGAGATCAAGACGAGCGTGCTGGTGGGCGGCGAGTACACGGAGCTCGCGGTGCGCGCGCTGCACACCGCCTACGGGCTGGACGCGCCCTGATGGCCGCGCTCGACCTGACGGACATCCCGGCCTCCCAGGGTGGCGCCGGGTACGGCGGCGCGGCGGCCCAGGCCGCGGCCGAGAGGCCGGAGGTGCCGCCCGCCGCCGCCCCCGCCTTCCCGGCGCCCGACGAGGCCGCCCGGGCCCGCCTCGCGCGCCTCATGGCGCGCGGCGCCGCCTTCCTCGGCAGCGAGGTCGCCATCCTCGGCGGCGCCATGTCCTGGATCAGCGAGCGGAACCTCGTGGCCGCGCTGTCCAACGCCGGCGCCTTCGGGGTCATCGCCTGCGGGGCGATGGAGCCGGACCGGCTGGCGGAGGAGATCGCGGCCACCCAGGCGCTGACGAGCCGCCCCTTCGGCGTCAACCTCATCACCATGCACCCGCGCCTCGACGCGCTGGTGGACGTCTGCCTCGCGGCCAAGGTCGGGCACATCGTCTTCGCCGGCGGCATCCCCCCCACGAACGCGATCCGCAAGGCCAAGGACGGCGGCGCGAAGGTGGTCTGCTTCGCCCCGGCGCTCGCGCTCGCGAAGAAGCTGGTGCGCTCCGGGGCGGACGCGCTGGTGATCGAGGGCTCGGAGGCGGGCGGGCATATCGGCCCCGTCTCGCTCAACGTCCTGGCGCAGGAGATCCTGCCGGCCATGGCCGCCGAGGTGCCGGTCTTCGTGGCCGGCGGCATCGGCCGGGGCGAGGCGCTGCTCTCCTACCTCGAGATGGGCGCGGCCGGCGCGCAGATCGGCACGCGCTTCGTCTGCGCGAGCGAGAGCATCGCGCACCCGAACTTCAAGCGCGCCTTCATCCGCGGCGCCGCGCGGGACGCGCTGCCGACCGTGCAGCTCGACGCCCGCTTCCCCGTCATCCCCGTCCGCGCCCTCCAGAACGAGGGCACGAAGCGCTTCCTCGAGCATCAGGCGGAGGTGATCCGCCGCCACCGGGCCGGGGAGCTCGACAAGGACGCCGCCCAGCTCGACATCGAGCACTACTGGGCGGGCGCCCTCCGCCGCGCGGTGATCGACGGCGATGTCGAGAACGGCTCCCTCATGGCCGGGCAGAGCGTCGGCATGGTGACCCGGGAGGCCCCGGCCGCCGAGATCCTGGCCGAGCTGGTGAGCCAGGCGGCCGCCGTCCTCGCCGCCCGGCCAGCCTGAACGGCCGGCCCGGCCGGCCGAGGGTGAGCGCGGCGGGGAGGGGCTTTCGCGCCCCCGCCCGCCGAACCCGACCCACGGAAACGATGCCCCCAGGATGGTGGAGCCCAGCATGACGATCGCGGAGGCGGCGCGCGTGGGCGCGGAACTGCGCGAGGCCCGCCTGGCCCTCGGCGCCTCGCTCGAGGAGGTGGCGGACGAGCTCCGCATCAACCGCCGCTACATCGCCGCCCTCGAGGAGGGGCGGACCGGTGAGCTGCCCGCCCCCGTCTACGCGCTCGGCTTCGTGCGCAGCTACGCGACGGCGCTCGGCCTCGACGCGGACGACCTGGCCCGCCGGTACCGGTCGGTGGCCGGGGGCGGCGAGGACGGGCCGAGGGCCGCCCGGCGCGGCGGGGTGGCCGCGGCCCTGGCGGTGCTGGGCCTGCTGGTCCTCGGGGCGGGCTACGCCGCCTGGCTGAACCTCGGAGACGCCCCGGGCGCCGCGCCCGCGGCCGGCGAGGCGCGCGCCCCGGCTGTCCCGGCGCCTGCTGCAGTCCCGGCGGAGGGTGGGACCACCCGCCCCGCCGTACCGCCCCCGCCTTCCGCCGGCGCCGCGCGCCCGGCCGCGCACGCCGAGGCGTCCTCGCGCGTGACCCTCCGCGCGACCGACGAGACCTGGGTGCAGGTGCGCGACCCCGCCTCGGGCGCCACCGTCCTCAACCGCGTCCTCCGCGCGGGGGAGAGCGTGGCCGTCCCGCGGGAGGGGCTGGCGCTGACGGCCGGCAAGGCCCAGGCGGTGGAGGTCCTGCTCGACGGGCACGCGACCCAGGCCCTCGCCGGCCGGACGGGCCTCGTGCGGGACGTGCCCCTCGCCCCCGAGGGGCTTCGCCCGGCGCGCCCCGCCCCGGGGGCGCCGCCCGCGCGCTGAGCGGCCGCGCCCGCCTCCGCCCTTGGCCGGGGCGGCCGGCCCTGCCATATCTGCGCGGAATTTCGGGGAAGAGCCCGCGCATGTCGTACCGTCCTTACCAGCAGATCGAGCGCCGCAAGTCCCGGCAGATCATGGTCGGCCGCGTTCCCGTCGGGGGCGACGCGCCGATCACCGTCCAGACCATGACCAACACCCCCACCGAGGACGCGGCGGCGACGATCGCCCAGATCCGGCGGGCCGAGCTGGCAGGGGTGGACATCGTCCGCGTCTCCTGCCCGACCGAGGAGGCGACGGCGGCCCTGGCCGAGATCGTGCGGGAGGTGAACGTCCCGATCGTGGCCGACATCCACTTCCACTACCGCCGCGCCATCGAGGCTGCCCAGGCCGGCGCCGCCTGCCTGCGGATCAACCCCGGCAACATCGGCTCGCCCGAGCGGGTGAAGGAGGTGGTGAAGGCGGCGCGCGACCACGGCTGCTCCATCCGCATCGGCGTGAACGCCGGCTCGCTCGAGAAGCACCTGCTGGAGAAGTACGGCGAGCCCAACCCCGAGGCGCTGGTCGAGAGCGCGCTGTGGCACGCCGACCACCTCCTGCAGAACGATTTCAACGAGTTCAAGATCAGCGTGAAGGCGAGCGACGTCTTCCTCGCGGTCGCCGCCTACCAGCAGCTCGCGGAAGCCTGCGACCACCCGCTGCACATCGGCATCACCGAGGCCGGCGGGAAGCGGACCGGCACGGTGAAGTCCTCGATCGGCCTCGGCAGCCTGCTCTGGGCCGGGATCGGCGACACGCTGCGCGTCTCCCTCTCGGCCGAGCCCGAGGAGGAGGTGCATGTCGGCTGGGACATTCTGAAGTCGCTCGGCATCCGCCACCGCGGCGTGAAGATCATCTCCTGCCCCTCCTGTGCGCGGCAGGGCTTCAACGTCATCAAGACCGTGGAGGCGCTGGAGGAGCGGCTGGCGCATATCGAGCAGCCGATCAGCCTCTCGATCATCGGCTGCGTGGTGAACGGGCCGGGCGAGGCGCTGATGACCGACATTGGCCTCACCGGCGGCGGCGCGGGCACGCACATGGTCTACTCGGCGGGCAAGACGAGCCACACGACGCGGAGCGAGGAGATGGTGGACCACATCGTCGGCCTCGTGGAGGCGCGCGCCGCGCAGCTTGCGGCCGAGAAGGCGGCGGCGAAGGCCGAAGAGGATGCTCGCCTGGCGCCAGCGGCCGAGTGATGCCCTCCGCCGAGCGCGACCAGCACCCCGTCCTCGCCGCCATGGAGCAGGCGATTCTCGACCTGCTCGAGGAGTTTGAGGAGGGGCACGGCCCGATGGACCCCCGCGACGCGGAGATCTTCGAGGCGGCTCGGGAGAGGCTGCGCGCGGCGGTGACGCTTCTCCGGCAGGGGTAGGGACATCCGGGGCCGGCGGTGCTAATCCGCCGCCCACCATGGCGAAATCAGACCTCCAGCCCGCGCGCGGCACGCATGACCTGATCGGCGAGGAGTTCCGCCGCCACCGTCACGTCGCCGACACCGCGCGGCGGGTCTCGGCCCTCTACGGCTTCGAGGAATGGGCGACCCCCATCTTCGAGGACACCCGCGTCTTCGCCCGCACCCTCGGCGAGACCTCCGACGTCGTCTCCAAGGAGATGTACACTTTCGAGGACCGGGGCGGGGAAAGCGTGACGCTGCGCCCGGAGGGCACGGCGGGCGCCTGCCGGGCGCTGGTCACCAACGGGCTGACCCAGGCCAACCTGCCGCGGAAGGTCTTCTACGCCGGGCCGATGTTCCGCTACGAGCGGCCGCAGAAGGGCCGCTACCGGCAGTTCCACCAGATCGGCTGCGAGGTCATGGGCGCGGCCGAGCCGCTGGCGGACGCCGAGGTGATCGCCTGCGGCTGGCACATCCAGCAGGCGCTGGGCATCGAATCCGGCACCGTGCTCGAGATCAACACCCTCGGCGACGCGCCGAGCCGGGACGCCTACCGGGCGGCGCTGGTGGCCTTTTTCCGGGACGCCGGCGACCGGCTCTCGGAGGAGAGCCGCGGGCGGCTGGAGAAGAACCCGCTCCGCATCCTCGACAGCAAGGACCCCGGCGACCGCGCCCTGGTGGCGGCCGCGCCGACCATCGCGCCGCACCTGACCGAGGCCGCCTCCGCCTTCTACGACGGGGTCCGCCGCGCGCTCGACCGCCTCGGCGTGCCCTACCGCGAGAACCCGCGGATCGTGCGCGGCCTCGACTACTACAGCCACACGGCCTTCGAGTTCGTGACCGAGCGCCTCGGCGCCCAGGGCACGGTGATGGCCGGCGGCCGCTACGACGGGCTGGTCGAGGAGATGGGCGGCCCGCCCACGCCCTCCGTCGGCTGGGCGGCCGGGATCGAGCGGCTGTCGATGCTGCTGGAAGCCGCGCCCGCCGCGCCGCGCCCCGTGGCCGTGATCGCGGTCGGCGAGGCGGCGGAGGGGGCGGCGCTCGACGCCGTGCAGGCGCTGCGCCGCGCCGGGGTGGTCGCCGAGATCGCCTACAAGGGCAACCTCAAGCGACGGATGGAGCGCGCCAACCGCCTCGGCGCCCGCGCCGCCGTCATCATCGGGGAGGAGGAGATGGCGGCGGGCGCCGCCCAGCTCCGCGACCTCGACGCCGGCACGCAGGAGCGCGTCCCGCTGGCCGAACTCGCGGAGCGGCTCGCCTGATGGCGCTTCCCGCGAAGCTCGACCGCCTCCTCTCCCGCGCGGAGGAGCTGCGCCACGAGCTCGGCACCGCCGACGGCAGCCGCTTCGGCGTGCTGTCGAAGGAGCTCGCCGAGCTCGAGCCCGTCATCGAGAAGATGGCCGAGCTGCGCGCGGCCGAGCGCGCGCGCGACGACGCCGAGGCGATGATGGCCGACCCCGAGATGCGCGAACTCGCCGAGGCCGAGTACTTCGAGCAGCGCGACCGCGTCCCGGCGCTCGAGCACGCGATCCGCCTCATGCTCCTGCCGCGCGACGCCGCCGACGAGCGCTCCGCCATCCTTGAGGTCCGCCCCGCCGCCGGCGGCGACGAGGCCGGGCTCTTCGCGGCCGAGCTGTTCCGCGCCTACCAGCGCTACGCCGAGAACCAGGGCTGGCGCTTCGAGGCGCTGGAATGGGACGAGAGCGAGGCCGGCGGCATCAAGGGCGCGAGCGCGAGCATCGCCGGGCGCGGCGTCTTCGCGAAGCTGAAGTTCGAGAGCGGGGTCCACCGCGTCCAGCGCGTGCCGGCCACCGAGACCCAGGGGCGCATCCACACCTCCACCGTCACCGTCGCCGTCCTGGCCGAGGCGGAGGAGGTGGACGTGCAGATCAACGAGAGCGACCTTCGGATCGACACCTACCGGGCCTCCGGCGCGGGCGGGCAGCACGTCAACAAGACGGATAGCGCGGTCCGCATCACCCACCTGCCGACGGGCACGGTGGTGGCGATGCAGGAGGAGCGGTCCCAGCACAAGAACCGCGCCAAGGCCATGACGGTCCTGCGCGCGCGTATCTACGAGGCCCAGCGCCAGGCGCTGAGCGGGGCGCGCGCGGCGGACCGCAAGGGGCAGGTCGGCACGGGCGACCGCAGCGAGCGCATCCGCACCTACAACTTCCCCCAAGGCCGCGTGACCGACCACCGCATCGGCCTCACCCTGCACAAGGTCGAGCGGGTGATGATGGGCGAGTTCGACGACATCATCTCCGCCCTCATGGCCGAGGACCAGGCGGCGCGCCTGGCGGCCGAGGAGGGGTGAGCGGCTGCGAGCCCGGCGGCTCGGTCGGGGCCTTCCTCTGCCAGGCCGGGCAGGTGCTGCGCGCCGCCGCCGTGGAGGCGCCGCGGCAGGAGGCGCGCCTGCTGCTCGCCCACGCCATGGGGTGCCGGCAGGAGGACCTGCTTCGCGACCCCCGCGCGCCCGTGCCGCCCGAGGCGGAGGCCCTGTTCCGCCGGAGCCTCGCCGCCCGCGCCCGGCACGCCCCCATGGCCTATCTTCTCGGGGAGGCCGGGTTCTGGACGCTGGACCTCCTCTGCAACCCCGCCACCCTGATCCCCCGCGCCGACACCGAGACCCTGGTGGAGGCGGCGCTGGAGGCCTTCCCGGAGCGCGCCGCGGTGCGGCGGGTGCTCGACCTCGGCACCGGCACCGGCGCGCTGCTCCTGGCCGCCCTCGCCGAGTTCCCGGAGGCCTTCGGGGTCGGGGTGGACCGGAACCCGGAGGCGGCCGCCCTGGCCCGGGCGAACGCCGCCCGGAACGGGCTCGCGGACCGCGCCGCGCTGCTGGCCGGCGACTGGGCCGGGGCGCTGGCGGGCCGCTTCGACCTGGTTCTCTCCAACCCCCCCTACATTGAGACCGCGGCCATTCCCGGCCTGATGCCGGAGGTCGCGGGGCACGAGCCGGCGCTGGCGCTGGACGGCGGGGCGGACGGGCTGGAGGCCTACCGCGCCTTGGCGGCGGCCCTGCCGGCCCTGCTGGCGGAGGGCGGGCGGGCCGTGCTCGAGCTCGGCGCCGGGCAGCGGGAGGCGGTGGCGGCGCTGATGGAAGGGGCAGGGTTGCGGACGCTCGGCTGCCGCGCGGACCTCGGCGGGGTGCCCCGGGCCCTGGTGCTGACGGCGGGGCGGTGACCCTTCCCGAAAAAACCACTTGGTGGAATCGCGGGGGATCACTAGGTTCGTCCCGTGGCACCCATCGCGCGACAGCGCGCCGGGTCCGTCGGAGCCCCGGCCCCCCTTGCCCCGTTCAGGGCTGGCCATGCCCCCGGCAAGCCGCTCGGCACAACGATCATCATCTCGCCAGCCGGACCCGCCGACCTTACCCCACGGGCGTCGTAGGCAAGCCAAGACGGGGCGGCACCGCGAGCATGGAAGTGCGAACCAGATCCAGATGAACATGAAGCGTATGCGCGGCCGTGGGAACTTCCGTCAGGGAGGACATGGCGGCGGCCATGGCGGCGGCGGCGGGGGTGGCGGGCCCCGGCCGCAGGGCGGCGGCAACCAGCCGATGAACCGCAACCACGTGTTCGACTCCATCGGGCCGGACATGCGGATGCGCGGCACGGCCCAGCAGCTTTTCGAGAAGTACCTCCAGCTCGGCCGCGACGCGACCGGCTCGGGCGACCGCGTGATGGCGGAGGGTTACTTCCAGCACGCCGAGCACTACTTCCGCATCCTCAACGCGATGAACCAGGCCCAGCAGCAGCAGGGCGGCGGGGCCCCCCAGGGCGGCGGCCGCCGCTACCAGGGCAACGACGGCCAGCAGGACGGCTACGCCGACGGCGAGTCCGAGGGCTCGGTGAACGGCTACGAGGGCCAGTCCGTGGACGGCGACGCCCGCGAGACCATCCAGTAGCGGGCCGGGCGAGGCGGGCGGTCAGGTGATGACCGCCACCTCCACCTGCCCCTGCCGCCGCAGGACGTTGAGCGAGACGCCCCCGTCCGCCTCGTGCCGGCGGAGCCGCACGTCGACCGACCCCTCGCCGAGGCGAAGGTTCTCGATCCTGAGCTCGTCCAGCCAGGGCGGCAGGAAGGGGCGGACGAAGCGCACGGCCCGGACCTCGGGCCGGAAGGAGAGGCCGAGCATCGCGCCGAGCGTCGCGTAGGCCGCCGCCGCCGCCGAGGATTGCGGCAGGCAGGCCACGGGGTAGGAGGTCGGTCCCTCCCGCTCGCGCCGGGCGAAGCCGCAGAGCAGCTCCGGCAGCCGGTGCAGGTCCACCGCCTGGGCTGAGTCGTAGATCCCCGTCAGCAGCCGCTCCAGCGGCCCGTTCTGCCCGTAGCGCTTCATGCCGAGCGCGATGAGCGCGTTGTCGTGCGGCCAGACCGAGCCGTTGTGGTAGGACATCGGGTTGTAGCGGCTCTCCCCCTCCGCGATCGTCCGGATGCCCCATCCGCCGAAGGATTCGGGCGCCATGAGCGTCTGGGTGATGCGGTGCGCGCGCTCGGGCGAGGGCAGTCCCGTCAGCAGCGCGTGCCCGGCGTTGGACGAGCGCACCCGGCAGGGCCGCTTGTTCGCGTCGAGCGCCATGGCGTAGGTCGAGAGGTCCTCGCACCAGAAGGCCTCCTCGACGCGGTAGCGGAGCGCGTCGGCGCTGGCGGTCCAGACCTCCGCCTCGTTCTCCAGGCCCAGCGACCGCGCCAGGCGGCCGGCGCCGCGCCAGGCGGCCTCGGCATAGGCCTGCACCTCGATCAGCGCGATCGGCGCCTCGGCCAGCCGCCCGTCCTGGTGGAAGACGCTGTCCCAGCTGTCCTTCCACCCCTGGTTCACGAGGCCGTTCGGGGATTGCCGCTCGTATTCGAGCAGCAGGTCCCCGTCGAGGTCGCCGTGCCGCTCCATCCAGCGCAGCGCGGCCACGATGTTCGGCCAGATCTCCCGGATAAGCGCCCAGTCGCCGGTGCGGTCGGCGTACTGCGTGGCGAGCATGACGAAGAGGGGCGTGGAATCGACCGAGCCGTAGTAGCGGCCGAAGGGCACCTCCCGCAGCGCCGCCATCTCGCCGCTCCGGCTCTCGTGCAGGATCTTGCCGGGCTCGGCGTCCCGTCCCGCGTCCATGGCGGTGGCCTGGTGGGTGGCCTGGAAGCGCAGCGTGCCGCGGGCGAGGGCGGGATCGGCCCAGAGGCACTCCATGGCCGTGATGAGGGAGTTGCGGCCGAAGGGCGAGGAGAACCAGGGGATGCCCGAATAGGGGACGGGGCCGGAGGCGGTCGGCGTCGTCAGCATCGTCAGGTCCGCCGCGGCGCGCGCGAACCAGTCGTTGAACACCTGGTTCGAGGAGGAGACCTGCGCGCGCTCCGCGTCCCGCCCCGCGCACCAGGCGCGGATGCCGGCGAGCAGCCCGTCGAAGCCCGGCGCCGGCGGGGCGTCGGCAGCCTCGGGCCCGGTCTCGCAGGTCACGGCCACCTCGATGACGCGGCTTCCGCCCGGGGGCAGGTCGAGTGGCCAGCGGTTGTCGCGGCCGAGCGGCCCCTCGGGCGGGGGATCGAAGCGCAGCCGCGTGCGGCGCTCCACCTCGTCGAGCCCGTGGTAGGAGAGCACGAGGCTGCCGTCCGGCCGCGCCTCGGGCGCCCGCCGCTCGCCCCGCTGGCCCCGCCGGTGGCCGCGCACCTCATAGATGTCGGCGAAGTCGGTGGCGAAGCTCAGCAGCAGCTCGGAGGCGAAATGGGCGTCGGAGAAGTTCCGGACGGTGATGCGCTCCCGCAGGACGCCGTTGCCGAGGACGATCTGCCGCTCGACATGGATGGTGTCCCGAGTTAGGCGCCGGTCGGGCGCGACGGGGATGTCGGGGTTGGTCATGTTCACGGTGAGCACCGTGTTGTCGGCGCTGACCGCGGAGGAAAGCAGCAGCGGCCGCAGCCCCGCGACCCGGAGCGAGAGGCGCGAGAGGAAGCGCGTGTCCTCGTGGAAGAGGCCTTCGGCCGTCGCGCCGATGGCCTGGGCGTCGCCGAAGTGGTCGAGGACGAGGAAGGAGGCGCCGTTCTTCAGCGTGCGCGGGCGGTAGAGGGCGAGCGCGGTGGCGGCGGTGGAGGCGACGCTCCAGGCGTTTTCGTCCTCCGCCCGCGCAGGGCCGGATCCCTCGTGGTCCATTCGGTCTCTCCCTGCCGCGGCCGACACGCGGGCGGCGGGGCGAGGATGCTGGCCAGCCCTGCCACGGGCAAGGGATCGCGGGCCGGCAGCGGGCGGTTGCGCCTAGGGTGTCTCCATCGCGTCACCCACCGCGACGCGGCCCTCCTCGACCACCGCCGCGTGCACGCCGAGATCGGCATGGCCGAAGTGCTCGCGCAGCAGCCGGGGGAGGTCGAGGTCGCGCTCCCCGGTGGCGAGGTCCACCTGGGTGGCCGGGCAGCGGACGGTGCGCTTGAACACCGAGAGCCGGGCGCCGCCGATCAGCACCTCCCGCCCCACCCAGTCGAACTCCGCCCAGGCGGGAAGCCCGGTGAAGTAGATGTTGGCGCGGAAGCGGAGCGGGTCCAGCCGCCGGCCGATGGCCGCCTCCAGCGCGTGGAGGCTGGCCATGTTGATCAGCGAGACGCCCTTGCGCGCCTGGTCGGTGAAGGCGTGGCCGGGCGCCTCCGTGAAGCGCGGCGGGCGCGGCGTGCCGTCCTCGGCCGTGCCGTGGCGGGCGTCCTCGCCGAGGAAGCGGATGAGCCAGGCGCCGAGCGCCGCCTTGCCCTCCGCCGTGCCGGTCGGGGCGGAGAGGGGAGTGTGCCCCTCCGCGGCGAGCGACAGGGTGCCGTCATGCGGGTCGAAGGCGGCGCGGACGAGCACGACACGCGCGTTCCGCATCATGCAGGCGAAGTTCTGCTTCGGCAGGAAGCGCGGCGCGGCCTCGTCGAAGGAGGAGTCGCCCTGGGCTAGGGCGAAGCGCCGGTCGTGCGGGACCGTTTCGCCGGGGGTGAGGTGGACCTCCTCCAGGCTCTCGGCCGTCAGGCCTTTCACGGGGTAGCGGAGGAGTTGTTCCACGCGCATCGGGAGCCTCTTGAAGCCGGCCCTCGGGCGATACCACATCATCGTCAAACGCCGAACCCGTTGCCTCCTGAGGGACGGGACCGGCGGTCGCCAATGATCCCGCGGGGCTTCCCGCGGCGGAGGGACAGAGAATGGACATCGAGAAACTCACCGAGCGCGCCCGTGGCTTCCTGCAGGCCGCGCAGACCATCGCGATCCGCGAGTACCACCAGCGCGTCACGCCCGAGCACCTGCTGAAGGCCTTCCTCGACGACGAGGAGGGCGCGGCCGCCGGGCTCATCCGCGCGGCCGGCGGCAACCCCGCCGGCGCGAAGCAGGACATCGACATCGAGGTATCGCGAAACCCGCGCGTCTCCGGCGGCGGCGCGGGCCAGCCGCAGGTGACGCCCGAGCTCGTGCGCCTGCTGGACGCCGCCGAGCGCACGGCGACGCGGGCTGGGGACAGCTTCGTCGCCCAGGACCGCCTGCTGGTGGCGCTCGCCGCGAGCGAGACGCCGGCCGGCCGCGTGCTCGTGAAGAACGGGGCGACGGCGCAGAAGCTGGAGGCGGCCGTCGCCGAGGTCCGCAAGGGACGCACGGTGGACAGCGCGAGCGCCGAGCAGCAGTTCGACGCGCTGAAGAAGTACGCCCGCGACCTGACGGAGGCCGCGCGCGACGGCAAGCTCGACCCGGTGATCGGCCGCGACGAGGAGATCCGCCGCACGATCCAGGTGCTGGCCCGGCGCACGAAGAACAACCCGGTCCTGATCGGCGAGCCCGGCGTGGGCAAGACCGCGATCGTGGAGGGGCTGGCGAACCGCATCGTCAACGGCGACGTGCCGGAGGCGCTGAAGACCAAGCGCGTCCTCGCGCTCGACCTCGGCGCGATGGTTGCGGGCGCCAAGTACCGCGGCGAGTTCGAGGAGCGCCTGAAGGGCGTGCTGACGGAGATCGAGAACGCCGCGGGCGAGGTGATCCTCTTCATCGACGAGATGCACACCCTCGTCGGCGCGGGCAAGGCGGACGGCGCGATGGACGCGTCGAACCTCCTGAAGCCGGCGCTGGCGCGCGGCGAGCTGCACTGCATCGGCGCGACGACGCTCGACGAGTACCGCAAGCACGTGGAGAAGGACGCGGCGCTCGCCCGTCGCTTCCAGCCGGTCTTCGTGGGCGAGCCGAGCGTGGAGGACACCGTGTCCATCCTGCGCGGCATCCGGGAGAAGTATGAGCTGCACCACGGCGTGCGGATCGCCGACTCGGCGCTGGTGGCGGCGGCGACGCTGTCCAACCGCTACATCACCGACCGCTTCCTGCCGGACAAGGCGATCGACCTCGTGGACGAGGCGGCGTCGCGCCTGCGGATGGCCGTGGACAGCAAGCCCGAGGAGCTGGACGCGATCGACCGCGACCTGCTGCGCAGCCGGATCGAGCGGGAGGCGCTGAAGCGCGAGACGGACGCGGGCAGCCGCGACCGGCTGGAGAAGCTCGAGCGCGAGATCGCCTCCCTCGAGGAGCGGTCCGCCGCGCTCACCGCGCGCTGGCAGGCGGAGAAGAACAAGCTCTCCGAGGCCCAGCGCGCGAAGGAGGAGCTCGACCGCGCCCGCACGGAGGTGGAGCTGGCCCAGCGCCGCGGCGACTACGCCCGGGCCGGCGAGCTGACCTACGGGGTCATCCCCGGCCTTGAGAAGAAGATCGCGGACGGCGCCGACGACGGCGGCCGCCTCGTGAACGAGGCGGTGACCGAGGAGGGCATCGCGGCCGTCGTCTCCCGCTGGACCGGGGTGCCCGTCGAGAAGATGCTGGAGGGCGAGCGCGCGAAGCTGCTCCGGATGGAGGACGAGCTGCGCCGGCGGGTCGTCGGCCAGGAGGAGGCGCTCGAGGCCGTGTCCAAGGCGGTGCGGCGGGCGCGGGCGGGGCTGCAGGATCCGGGGCGGCCGATCGGCAGCTTCCTGTTCCTCGGCCCGACGGGCGTCGGCAAGACCGAGCTCACCAAGGCGTTGGCGAGCTTCCTCTTCGACGACGACCGGGCGCTGCTGCGGATCGACATGTCGGAGTACATGGAGAAGCACGCGGTGTCCCGCCTCGTCGGCGCGCCCCCGGGCTATGTCGGCTACGAGGAGGGCGGGGCGCTGACCGAGGCGGTGCGCCGGCGGCCCTACCAGGTTATCCTCTTCGACGAGGTCGAGAAGGCGCATGAGGACGTGTTCAACATCCTCCTGCAGGTGCTCGACGACGGGCGGCTGACGGACGGGCAGGGGCGGACGGTCGATTTCCGGAACACCCTCATCGTGCTGACCAGCAACATGGGCTCCGAGATCCTGGCGGCGCAGCCGGAGGGGGAGGACGTGGATCTCGTCCGCGGGCAGGTGATGAACATCGTTCGGACGCGCTTCCGGCCGGAGTTCCTCAACCGGCTCGACGAGATCGTGCTGTTCCGCCGCCTGGCGCGGGGCGACATGGGCTCGATCGTGGAGATCCAGCTCGGCCGCCTGCGGAAGCTGCTGGAGGACCGGAAGATCACCCTCGAGCTCGACGCGGAGGCGCGGGACTGGCTCGCGGAGGCGGGCTACGACCCCGTCTACGGCGCGCGCCCGCTGAAGCGCGTGATCCAGCGAAACCTGCAGGACCGCCTTGCCGGAATGCTCCTCGAGGGGACCGTCCGGGACGGCGAGACGCTGAGGGTCCAGGTCGGGCCGGACGGGCTCGAGGTGAGCCCTATCGGCTCGATGGCGGAAAGTGTGTGACACCCCTTTGACAGGTGTGGGCGGCGCCCATATAAGCCGCCCATACCGAACGGCGCCGCTGAGGCGGCACCGACGGGGGCTCGGAAGAGAGATCGACGGGGTTGACGAGGCGGCTTGGTGCCGCTAGATCCGCCGCCCCGCTGCTTCAACCGGGTGATGATCGAACAGAGGTTGGGGGTGGCCCAACCGGGGAAACCCGGGACCTTTGATCGTTTTGTTCCTTCACATGAAAATCTGATCTCTTGAAGACGAGAGTAGGGTATTGGTCCCTATGATGTTTGGGAGGGATGCGTGGCCAGTGCTGCGCGTTTCTGGCGGACATGGGTGGGACGGATACGGGTAGTAGAAGTGAGTGAGTTGGTTTTGGCTTGGGTCTTCTCGGAGATGCTTTGACCTTTCGGGGTTGGGGTATTGATGAACTTGAGAGTTTGATCCTGGCTCAGAGCGAACGCTGGCGGCATGCTTAACACATGCAAGTCGCACGGGCGGTTTTCGGATCGTCAGTGGCGGA
>NZ_RCZP01000055.1 GCF_006438825.1 Muricoccus nepalensis | reverse complement strand
GGTCCGACACCGCTTTCCGCAGCCGCGCGTTCTCCCGCTCCAGCTCCCTCAACCGTCTCACCTGGTCCAGCTTCAGGCCGCCGAACTCGGCCCGCCAGCGGTAATAGGTCTGGTCGGTCACCCCGATCGCCCGCACCGCCTCCGACACCGGCTTGCCTTGCGTGGTCAGCACCTCAACCTGCCGCAGCTTGGCGACGATCTCCTCGGGCGTGTGCGTCCTCTTCCGGCCCATCCTCTGCCTCCTCAAAACAGCCGCCGGTCCACATAACCGACGGACCGCTTCTACGGGGGCACGTCAAGAATGACAGACGATCGAGCGGATGCTCGGCTTGGCCAACCGCGACCTCATTGGCAATGGAGCAGTACCTTCCCACGGACGCAAAAGCGAAATTGCCACCGTTGATGTGGGTGAAGGCTCCAACAGACAATGGAGCTGCCCAGTTCATGCTGGCTGTCGAGTAGAAGGGCGCTTCCAGAACCACCTTCTCGTGCATGCGAACAAGGGGCGTGTTCAGGGACGCTGCCTGCAAGCCCTCCGCAACCAACCTGCCTCTGTCCAGGCGCCTGAGCTCGATCATGAGAACCTTGGAATGCTTTGTGCGAGGTTGATGGGCAGCGAGCATGAAGCTTCCCGGTTGTCCTAATGCTGGCGAGGGACAACCGGGAAGAACAAGTGGTCAGTGGAAGCGCCTTAATCAGCCAGCGCGGGCAGTGTGTCCTGGCTCAGCGCCTCTTCCACCGCGGCTCGCGCCCCGTCGAGGTCGCCGCTCTGCATCAGCACGCTCGACAGGTCGTAGCGCCAGCGCGGCTCGGCCGGGTCGGCCGCGATGAGGCGCTCCATCCACGCCCGCGCGCCGGTCCAGTCCTTCCGACGCATCTCGACCTCCGCGCGCCGCCGCAGGACGGGCGGCAGGGACGGTGCCCGGGCCACCGCCGCCTCGGCCGCCTCCGCCGCGCCCTTCGCGTCGCCGCGGGCAATGCGAAGGCCGGCCAGGTCGTGCAGCGCGTAGGGGTCGATCGGGTCGAGGGCGATGGCCTCGGCGAGGAGGGCCTCGGCCGCGTCCCACTCCTGGCCGCGGGCCGCGATGTCGGCGCGGCGGCGCAGCAGGACGACGGAGGGGGCGGGGCTGAGGGAGAGAGCCGTCTCCGCGGCGCGCGGCGCCCTGGAGGTCGCCCCGCTGCATCAGCAGGCCCGCCTGGTCGTGGTGCAGGTTCGGGTCGTTGGGCGCGAGCGCGAAGGCCTTGTCCATCCAGCCCTGGGCCGCGTCCCAGTCCTTGCGCATCGCCTCGATCGCCAGGCGGCGGCGAAGCAGGGGCAGGGGCGCGGCGGGGGCCGCGGCCAGGGCGGCGTCGATCGCCTCGGCCGCGCCGTCGAGGTCGTTCACGGCGAGGCGCAGCCCGGCGAGGTCGTTCAGCACGTCCGGGTCGTGCGGCTCCGCGGCCAGGGCCTGGTTGAGGACCACCTGCGCGGCGGCCGGGTTCTTCCGCCGCATCTCGATGGCCGCCAGCCGGCGCAGGTAGGGCACCGGCGAGCCGGCGCGGCGGGCGAGGGCCGCCTCGGCCGCCTCCGCCGCGCGGTCCGTCTCCCCGGCGTTGAGCAGCACGCCGGCGAGGTCGTGGCGCACGTCCGGGTCGCGCGGGTCCGCGGCCAGGGCGCGCTCGAGGAAGGCCTTCGCCGCCGCCCAGTCGCGCCGCGCGCCCTCGATGGCCGCGCGCCGGCGAAGGTAGATCACCGCCGGGCCGGTGCCCTGCGCGAGCGCCGCGTCCGAGGCTTCCGCCGCCCCGTCGAGGTCGCCGCGGTTGAGCCGCAGCCCTGCGAGGTCGTGGAGAAGGTCGGGGTTGGCCGGCTCCAGCGCCAGGGCCTGGTCCAGGAAGCCCGCGGCCGCGGCCGGGTCCTTCCGCACGATCTCCACGACCGCGCGGCGGCGGAGATAGGCGACCGGCGATCCCGTGCAGAGCGCCAGGGCGGCGTCGGCCGAGGCCGCCGCGCGCTCGGGGCGGCCCTGGGCGAGGTGCAGGCCAGCGAGGTCGAAGTGGAGGTCCGCGTCGTCGGGCTCGGCCGCCAGCGCGCCCTCGAGGATGGCGAGGGCCTCCGCGTGGTTGCGGCGGGCGCCCTCGATGGCCGCGCGGCGGCGGAGGTAGCGCAGGGGGGCGCCGTCCTGGCGCGCCGTCGCGGCCTCGATCGCCTGGAAGGCGGCCTCGGCGTCGCCGCGGGCGAGGTGCAGGCCCGCGAGGTCGAAGGGCACCTCGGGGTCGCGCGGGTCGGCGGCCGCGGCCTGGCCGAGGAAGGCCTCGGCGACCTCCCAGTTCTTCCGCCCGGCCTCGATGGCGGCGCGGCGGCGGAGATAGGGGACGGGGGCGGCAGAGGCACGGGCGATGGCGGCGTCCGCCTGTTCCGCGGCGCCGTCGAGGTCGCCCGCGGCGAGGCGAAGCCCCGCCCGGTCGTGGTAGGCGCCGGGGTCCTGCGGATCGGCCACGACGGCGCGGGCGAGCAGCGCCTCCGCTCCGGCCGGGTTGCGGCGGCGGTTCTCGATGTCGGCGGCGCGGCGCAGCGGGGCGGCGCGGGCGCCGCCGTCGAGCGCCACGGCCCGGGCGGCGGCGGCGGCCGCGGCGTCGAGGTCGCCCTCGGCCAGGCGCAGGCCCGCCAGGTCGTGGTGGTTCAGCGCGTCCTCCGGGTCGGCCGCGAGGGCCTGGTCCAGCCAGCGCTGCGCCGCGCCCCAGTCGCGCCGCATCACCTCGATGGCGGCCCGGCGGCGGAGATAGCCGATGGGAGGGGCCACGCAGAGGGCGATGGCGGCCTCGGCCGCCTCGGCCGCGCCGGCGAGGTTGCCCTGCGCGAGGCGAAGGCTGCACACGTCGTTGTGGACGGTCGGGTTCCTGCCGTCGACCGCGAGGGCGCGCTCGAGCCAGGACTCGGCGGCGCCGAGGTTGCGGCGGCGCATCTCGATGTCGGCGATGCGCCGGTAGTAGGGGCCGAGGGCCGTCTGGTTCCGGCCGCGGGCGCGCTGGAGGTTCGCCTCCGCCTCGGCCAGCTCGCCGGCCAGGCGCTCGGCGAGGGAGAGGCCGTCCTCCGGGGCGGCGGCGCGCGGGGCGGCCCGGTCCTCGCCGCCGCGCGGCGCCTCGAGGCCGAGGAGCGAGGCCATGCGCTGGCGCGCCGCCGGGAGGACGCCCTCGAGGTCGTCCACGAGGAGGCTGAGGGCCTCGGCCGACTGCACGGTGGAGACCTCGTCGCCGGTCCAGCCCAGGCGCGGCTTGTCGAGGCCGTAGACCACACTGCGCGTCAGGCGCCGGATGAGCGCCCATTCGGCGACCTGCCGGCAGACGTAATCGAGGGTCGCGGTCTCCGCCACCGGGTCGAACTCGACGCCGAGCTGGGCGGAGAGGCGGATGAAGGCGGCGTAGCGGAGGTTCACGAAGAGCTGGCGCGCGGTGGCGTAGTAGCGCGCCGCCCGGTTCGTCAGCCCGCGGTCGGCGATCTCCGTCTCCTCGTGGAGAAGGATGATCTCGGGCGGGACCGGCAGGCCGAGCGGCGGCGGCGGGGCCTCGGCGGCGGGCTTCGGGGGGGCGGCCTCCGCGCCGTCCGCGCGCTCCGGCCGCAGGCCGCGCAGCGCCGGCTTCGCCACCACCCGGTCCTTCAGGCCGAGCTGGAGCATCAGCGCCTGCAGATCGGCCGAGATCTCCTTCAGGTAGTCCTCCGCGGCCGGCCGCATCGCGTCGATGATGCGCAGCAGCCAGCCGGGGATGTGGGTCCGCACCAGCTCGCCGAAGTCGCCGAGCACCACCTGGCGCTGGTCGCCGTCCCGGAAGCGGAGGAACTGGCGGTAGACCTCGGGCTGGGCGCCGAAGTCGGGGGGCAGCTCGACCAGGACGGAGCAGTGGCGGGAGGCGAAGGCGAAGCCGTAATGAGGCGCCTCCAGCGTCCAGCGGCGCCCCTCGACGAGGCCGTAGACCTCGCTGTTGAACACGATGCCGCCGAGGCCGACCGGAAGCAGCGGGCCGGTCGGCGCCTCGGAGTCGGGCGCGCGGTAGCCGTAGTGGAGGGTGATCCCCTCGGCCGTGCGGACCGCCTCGGCCCGGTCGAAGAAGCGGGGGGCGAGGGAGGGCTCGTAGGCGGTGCCGGCCGCGGCGCCGCCGATCCCGGCCTCGAGCCGGACCTCGACGCCGGGGGGCAGGCGGAAGAAGCGGCGCGCCATCGCCTGCGCGATCCAGTCGGGCCGGACGGCGGGGTTGCCGGCGTAGGGGTCGAGAACGGTGTTCTGGGCGGCGTCGTTGCCGAGGAGCAGGACCTCGGTCCAGTCGTGGCCGAGGTCGTGCTCGCCCTCGTCCCGGCAGGCGGCGGTGACGTCGGCCGCGTCGGACCCCGCGGGTGTGCCGGCCGGCACCTTGCGGCCGTAGACGCCCTCGTGCTGGCCGATGACGATCTCTGAGACCTGGCCCTGGCGGCAGGAGCGGTAGCGGAGGCCGAGCTTGTTCGAGGCGAGGGAGGCGACCTTGGCGCCCATGCCGAAGTTGCCGTCGAGCGCCATGTTCTTGAAGAGCGAGGAGGAGAGGTCGGAGATCCGGACCAGCTCGGAGGGCGACAGGCCGCGTCCGGTGTTCCAGAGGCAGAGCTTGGGCACGCCCGCGACGTCCCGCGCGAAGAGCCGGACCTGGCCCTTTCCGGCGGGGGCGGTGGCGGCGGCCTCGATGGCGTTCATGACGAGCTCGCGCAGCATCATGGTCTTCGGGCAGCGCTCGATGGTCGAGGCCACGAGGAAGGCCTCGTCCGAGACGCGCAGGGGGACGACGGCCGTTGTTGCCTGCATGGTCGGAGGGTCTCCTGAATCACGACTTCGTGCGATGATGGGTTGATGACCTGAATTTGATCAGAGCGTATAGGGATTTCCGCTCCTGCGAAGTCGCCGCAAGGGTTGCGATATCAAAATGGAGCCTCTTTCCCGGCAATCGGTTGCATGGCCGCAACGTTGTCGGGGCGGTGAGGTGCGGTGGGAACGGGGATGGCCCTCGGCGCGGCCGTCACTCGGAACCGATCGGCCCCCGGCGCACGCGGAAACGTTTATTGCGCCCTATCAGACCCTGTGGCTCAGACGCCCGCGATCGACCCGCACGGATCAGTACAGGTCAAGTATTGTTGAAGTTCTGCCTTCGCGTCAGCCCGGGTTCCCGGAAGTTTCATGGGCTGTCAACGCAGCGAGCACTCGAGGAACACCGGCGTGGCGTCTATTCGGCATAGCTTCGCGTGGATGACGGTCGCCAACGGCAGCCTCTTCGCCCTTCAGTTCGTCGTCTCGATCCTGATCGCCCGCCTTCTCGGTCCCTACGAGATGGGCATCTTCGCGATCGCCCTCTCCATCGTCGGCATGCTGTCCATCTTCCGGTCCTTCGGGCTCGGCACCTACCTCATCCGCGCGCCGGAGCTGGACCGGCCCCTGCTGGCCACGCTGTTCACGATCAACGCGGCCCTCGCCCTCGTCATCGCGCTGGCCATCCTCCTGCTCAGCGCGGTCGGCGGCGCCCTGCTGAAGGAGCCGGGGGTGAGGGACCTTCTCCTCATCCTGGCGATCTCGCCGGTCATCGGGATCTTCGACTTCATCCCCGCCTCCGGCATCGAGCGTCGCGGCGAGTTCCGCTCGGTCGCCCTCGTCAACGTCTTCCGCTACAGCATCGCCAACGTCGCGACGCTCTACTTCGCCTATTCGGGCCACGGCTACATGAGCCTTGGCTACGGGCAGATCATCAGCGCCGTGATCTCGGCCGCGCTGAACAACCTCTTCGGCCGCCGGCTGATCGTGATCGAGTTCGGCCTCCAGCACTGGCGCGACGTGATGCGCTTCGGGACCCAGATGCTGACGATCTCCATGATCGGCGGGCTGCAGGGGCGGATCTCCGACCTCCTCCTGTCGAAGTTCCTCGGCCTGGGCGCCTTCGGCCTCTTCTCCCGCGCGACCAGCCTCACCGGCGTGCTGTGGGAGAACATCCAGGCGATCATCCTGCGCGTCATGATCGTGGACTTCGCGGAGCAGCGGCGCCGGAAGATGTCGCTGCGGCACAGCTACCTGCGCCTCATCCAGGTCCTGACAGGCTTCCTCTGGCCCGCCTTCGCCGGCATCGCCGTCGTCTCCGGGCCGCTGGTCATCCTTCTCTTCGGGGAGAACTGGGCGGGCGCCATCGCCCCGCTCAGCATCCTCTCGGTCTCGGCCGCCCTCTTCGTGCCAATCATGCTCGCCTGGGACATCTTCGTGATTTCGAACGAGACGGCGCGGCAGACGCGTATCGAGATCATCCGCGCGCCGATCTCGCTCGGCCTCTTCGCCATCGGCTGCCTGATCAGCCTCGAGGCCGCGGCGGCGATGAAGATCGTGGAGGCCGTGATGATGTTCCTCTTCTACCGCCCGCATCTCGAGCGCCTGACCGACACCCGCTGGGCAGACTACGCGTCGATCTACGGCCGCAGCCTTCTCCTCACCCTCGCCGCCGTGCTGCCCGCCGGGATCGCCATGACGCTCTGCGGCTGGTCGGCGCACGCGCCCCTGCCGGTGGTCTTTACCAGCGTCGGCGCGGGCGTGCTTGCCTGGGCCTGTCTGCTCTGGTTCTTCGAGCACCCCATCTTCGAGGAGGTCAGGCGCGTCGTCGCGCGGCTTCGCCCCACGCCGGCGGTCGCCGCGGCCCCGCCCCTGTAGGATCATCCATGCCCCCGACCAACGATCCCGCGGTGGATGTCCTCATCCCCGCCTACAACAGCGCCGACACGATCGTCTCCTCGCTGCGCTCCATCCAGGAGCAGACCGTGACGGGGATCCGCATCCTCGTGGTCGACGACGGATCGACCGACGCGACGCCGGAGATTGTCGAGGGCATCGCGGCGGAGGATCCGCGCGTCGTCCTCATCCGCAAGCCCGGCAACAGCGGGATCGTCGACGCCCTCAACCTCGGCCTGGAGCGGAGCGAGGCGCCCTACATCGCGCGGCACGACGCGGACGACCTGTCCTACCCGACGCGCTTCGCGGTGCAGCTCGCCTATCTCGGGGCCCATCCGGACTGCGTCGCGGTCGGGGCGGTGGCGCGCCACGTCAACGGCAAGGGAGACCCCACCGGCAACTATGCCCGGCTGCGCGCGCCCGAGCTCGCCGACCCCCATTGGTTCCCCTCGCGCGAGCCCTACCTGATGCACCCCTTCCTGATGGCGCGACGGGAGGCGCTGGTCGCCGTCGGGGGATATCGCCACGTCTTCCATTCGGAGGACACGGACCTCTACTGGCGGCTGCAGGAGCGCGGCCGGCTGCACAACCCGCCCGAGCTGCTCGGCGACTACCGGCTTCACGCGGGCAGCATCACGAGCAAGTCGCTCCGCAACGGGCGCGTCGCCGCGCTGAACTCGCAGCTCGCGGCCGTCTCCGCGCTGCGCCGGCGCGCGGGGCGGGCCGACCTCTCCTTCCCGCGTGAGCGGCTGCCCGCCTACGAGGGCGCGGAGACGACGGCCGGCCTGCTGCGCCTCGTGCGGGACGACCTCACGCCCGAGGAGTTCACCTATCTCGAGGCCGCGGTCGCCGCGAAGCTGGTCGAGAACGTGAGCTACCGTCCCTATCTCCTCGAGGGCACGGATTGCCGCTTCATCCGGCGCACCCTGAAGGCGAACTGGCACCGCTTCTCGCCGGAGAACGCGGCCGAGATGCGCCGCTTCCTGATCTCCGTCGGCACCAAGCTGATCTACCACCGGCGCCTCAAGGAGGTGGCGATGCTCCTCTCCCCGCGCGACCTGGCGCGGGCGCTGCACCGGGTGACGAGCGTCTCGATGATGGTCCGGATGCAACGGCTGAGGCCCGTCCCGGGCTGAGGCGCGGCGGCCGCCCCGGGGCGGCTTGCCATCGGCCGGAGAAATGATGCACGAACGCATCGAGTGCGGCGCGGGTGCGCGGGCGTTGGTCGGGGCGAGCGGCGGGGACGGCATGCAGGAGCGGGGTTTCCGCGGACGGGTTCCGGCGCCAGGCCCGGGGCCGCTCGCCGACTGGGGCTGGCTGCTGCTGTTCCTCCTCCTCGTCCTCGCGACCCAGCTCGGCAGCCTCCGCCGCGAGGTGATCGACTGGGACGAGGGCACCTTCCTGCTGATGGCGCAGGACGTGCTGCGCGGGCATCTGCCCTACACCAAGATCTACGACATGAAGCCGCCCGGCCTGTTCCTGCTGCTCGCCGCTCCCCTCGGGATCTTCGGCGAGAGCCTGGCGGTGGCGCGGCTGTTCGGCGACGCCTCCATCGTGCTGACGGCGGCGGCGACCTTCCTGGCGGCGCGGCGCTACAGCGGCAGCCGCCTCGCGGCCGGCCTTGCGGTGCTGGCGATGGTCTCGGCCCTGTCGCTTCCCTTCGGGCTCTACACGAGCAGCGAGATCCTCGCGATCGCGCCGCTGGCCTGGGCGCTGCTCCTGCTGATGACGCGGCGCCGCTCGTTCGGGGCATCCATCGCCGTCGGCGCGCTGCTCTGCTTGGCCACGCTGATCCGGACGAACCTCGCGCTCGTCGTCATCGCCGTCGGCCTGCTGTGCCTCGCGGGGGCGTTCCTCCCGCGGCTCGGCTTCCACCGCCGCTTCGTGGCCGGCTACGTCGCGGGCGGGCTGGGGCCGCTAGCCGCCCTGGTGCTCGCCTACTGGGCCTGCGGCGCGCTGGACGTGCTGGTGCTCGGCGCCGTGACGGTTCCGCGGCACTACTCGGACGAGATGGGCTTCGTCTCGGCCCTGCGGACGACGCGGACGAACGCGTCGGAGACGGCCAGGGCCTACCCGCTCACCTTCGGCATCCTGGTGGGCCTGGCCCTTCTCGGGAGCCTGTCGGCCGTCGCGCGGGGCATCGAGGCGGCGCGGCGCGGCGTCGACGAGGCGGGCGTGGACGCGCTCGTCCTCTGGACCGGCGCCGGCGCGGTCGCGCTCTCCATTCTGATCAGCGGGGGCGGCTACCCGCACTACCTCCTGCAGCTCTATCCCTTCGCGGCCGTGAGCGCGGCCTGGGCCATCGGCCTCCGCCCCCTGCGCCCCGTGCTGGCCGGCGCGGTGCTGGTCTCCGTCCTTGCCGCGGCGGCCGCGACCGCCCGGGACACCGCCGCGGTGCTGTGGGACCCCGCGGCCGTGCGCGCGTCCTACAAGGTCCGGAACGCCGCCGAGGCCATCCGCGCGGACATGGCGCCGGGCGACCGGATCTGGACGATGCACGAGCACCTCGTCCTGTTCTACCTCGACCGGCCGCCCATCACGCCGGTGGCCACCCACCCCGACAACATCGTGCGCGCGTCGATCCTGGGGCCGCTCGCGGAGGCCGGGTACAGCCATGCGGACGAGCTCGGCTACATCCTCGGCCTGAGGCCGGACTACATCGTCAACAACGCCTATGGCATGCCGTTCTACATCGTCGGCGAGAATCGCACCCGGGTCGCCGCCTTCCTCGAGGCCGACTACGACACCTGGTACGCGCGGGACGGCGTCGTCGTGTACCGGCGGCGCTCCAAGGGGCGGCCGGCGGGCTGACGGGGCCCGGCCGCGCGGCCCTCAGGGCGCGCAGCCCGGGTCGCGCTCGGCCGCGAAGGCGCCGGCCCAGGGGGCGGGGCCGCCGGGCTGCGGCCGGAAGTCCTGCAGGGCCGGCGAGACGAGGCGCGGGTCGCCGGCGAGGTTGCCCCGCCCGGCCACGCCCGCGCCGGGGGGAAGGAGGTTGTGGGATGCCTCCTCCGTCGGCTGGTTGAAGACCTGCCGCGCGAAGGGCGCGACGACGATGTTGCAGGCGAAGCGGTAGCTGCCAGGGGCCGGACGGTCCCCGAAGCCGAAGAGCAGCGCGCGGTGCTGGGTGTCCACGATGGTGTTGTTCAGGACCTGCAGGCCCGTGATCTCGAGCCCGAAGTTTCCCGTGCCGCGCTTGTTGTGCAGCCAGTGGAAGGGTGAGGCGTTCAGCGCGACGTTGCCCTGCACCAGCAGGTTCCGCACCTTGTCCCCCGGCAGTCCGCCGACCTCGAAGAAGCCCGCCGAATCCTCGACCCAGTTGCCGCTGACGACGATGTCGGCGGCGCTGCGCCAGAACTCGAAGCCGACGCCGTCGGTGCCGTAGTCGTAGCTCATCGCGCGCGCGTTGCGGACGTGGTTGCAGTGGAAGCGGTGCCCGCGCCCGCCGATGACGAAGGCCTGGGCGCCGGAGTCGTCGTCGCCGCCGGGCGTGTTGGTGACCATGTGCAGGTCGCGGATGCTGTTGCCCACCAGAAGGTGGCTCTCGCCGCGGACGTCGACGCCGCGGCCGGAGCCGGTGATGAGCACGTCGTGCACGACGATCCGGCGCGTGGCGTCGTCGAGGACGATCGCCGTGTCCGGGGCGCCGCGGAGGCCGATGGCCTCGATGATCACGTCGCTGGCGCCGGCGGCGCTGATCACGAAGGGCGCGGTCGCCCGGATGCTGGGCCGCTCCCCCTCGCCATAGGCGGTGAGGCGGATCGGGTTGGACGGGGTGCCGCTGGCGGTGAGGCGAAGCTCGCCGGCGTAGTGGGTGCCGGCCCGGAGGGCGACGCTGTCGCCGGGCCGCAGGCGCAGGCGCTGCACGGCGGCGAGCGAGGCGAGGGGCGCCTCGGGCGAGGTGCCGGCGTTCCGGTCGCTGGCCCTGGGCGCGCCGCGGTCCAGGTAGTAGCGGGTTCCCGTGCCCGCCGGCAGCTCGACGCGGCAGAGCTCCGGCAGCGGCCAGGGTCGCTCCGCAGCCCGGGCGGGCAGGGGCGGGAGCCCGGCGGCCAGGAGCAGCAGGGCGAGGAGCCGCGGGGCGGGGCGGTCGCGGAGGGGCACGCTCGGTCCTTCTGTGGGAGGCGCCGCCGGGGCAGGGCCGCTGGCCCCGCGGCCGAGGCCTGCCGGCCCAGCAGATGACGGCGTCAAGGCGAATGCAATCCGGCTCCAGCACGTTCGTTCACAATTTCGTGCTTGTGCGCCCTGCCGCTGCTTGGTAATCAACTGATCAGAGCGTTACCAATTTTACCGCAACGACTCCAGACACCCCAAGAAAAACCTCCCCTACGACCCAATCCAGAGCCTGGATCGGGAACGGGAAACCGCGGCCTGAAAAGAGCTCGTGGGGGAGGCTTGGTCGTCAGGGACGTGGGTACTTGCGGTAGGGCCGAAGCGGAGTGTGAACGGATGCCGACGTCTGGCCTGGAGGTTGTTTCGAGAGAAGCGGGCGCCGATGGTTACTGGAGCAGGATCCTGCTTCCGGCGATCTGCGCGGCGGCTCTTCTCCTCGGGCCGGCCCCCTCGGCCCGGGCGCAGCCGCGGTCGCTGCAGGCCGCGCCGCCGGCCGCCGTCGAGGCGGCGGGCGTGACCCGGCTGGTGGTCGGCGACAAGCTGCGGGTGAACGTCTTCGAGCGCCTGGCGGACAGCGAGGACCGCTGGGCCAACCAGCAGCGGCCGTCGCGGCCGGACACGAGCTTCTACCTTCACCAGGGCCTGTCTGGCGAGTTCGTGGTCCGGTCGGACGGGCGGATCTCGGTGCCGCTGCTCGGCACCTTCGCGGCCGCCGGCCGGGATCTGGGGGAGCTCGGCGCCGACATCACGGCCGCCTTCGAGCGGCTGATCGGTCGCCGCGGCTCGGCCAGCGTGGACCTGGCGGCCCGCCAGCCGATCTACGTGCTCGGCGCCGTCCGGACGCCCGGCCCCTACCCCTACGAGGCCGGCCTGACGCCGCTGCACGCCATCGCCCTCGCCGGCGGGCTGCGGGTGCAGGAGATCGACCGCGGCGCCGCGGTCGAGGCGGTGCGCGAGCTCGGCCGTAGCGAGATCTCCACGCGGCGCCTCCAGATCACCCTCGCGAAGGCCGCGGTGCTGCGCGCCGAGCAGCTGGGCGAGCCGCCCGCGGTTCCCGCGGAGCTGGCGCAGCTCGTCGGGCACGCGCCGGCCGAGGCGCTGCTGGCCGAGGCTGTCGCCGCGCGCGAGCCCCTGATCCGCGCCCGGCAGGAGCGCGACCGCGCGATCACCGCCGCCATCGAGTCGGCCGGCAAGTCGCTGAAGGCGACGCGCGACCGCCTGGCGCCGGTCCGCGCCAACGTCGCGCAGCGCCGCGCCCGCCTCGAGGGCATCCAGGCGCTCTACCAGAACGGCAACGCCCACCGCGTCACCCTCGCGCAGGCGCAGAGCGAGCTCGCCGAGGCCTCGGACCGCGAGGCCGGGATCCAGACGACCATGGCCGAGGCGGAGCGCCAGCTCACCACCCTCGAGCTCGAGCGCACGCGGATGCTCGGCGAGATCGTCGCGGCGACGGAGGCCGACTTGGCCACGCTCACCCGCGAGATCGACGACCTGTCGGGCAACCTCGCCTCCGGCCTGCGGGTGGGCTCCCTCTTCCGGACGGTGCTCGACGTGCCGGACGGCGAGATGCCGCTCCGCTTCGAGGTCGTGCGGAAGAGCCAGGGCGGCGCCGAGGTCCTCCTGGCCACGCCGACCATGACGCTCGAGCCCGGCGATCTCGTCCGCCTGCTCGACGCGCCCGGCCCGCCCCCGCGGACCGCCGCTGTGCCGGAGCGCGCCGGGCCGCCCGCGCGCCTGACCGGCCTGCTCGGCACCGCTCCCCTGACGCCGCGCTGACGACCCGGCGCGCGCCTAACCCCCTGCCACCGCCCAACCCCCAGGGCCGCCGGCCGACGCCCCCTTCCGGGGGCGACGTGGAACGCCTGTCCGGGGCCATCGGACGCCACACCGCGAAGGAGCTTCTCATGGATGGAATGTCCCCCGGCGAGCCCTACCAGAGGGATTGGCCGACCCCTCTGGGGCCCCGCCTCATCGGCGCCAACGCCCCGACCGTGTCCCTCGTCATCCCGACGCTGAACGAGGCGGAGAACCTGCGGGTCCTGCTGCCGCAGCTTCCGGGCTGGGTGAAGGAGGTCATCATCGTCGACGGCCACTCGACCGACGGCACCCCCGAGGTCGCGCGCGGCCTGCGCCGCGACGTCCGCGTGGTGATGCAGCCGGTGCGCGGCAAGGGCGCGGCGCTGCGGGCCGGCTTCGCGGCGGCGGAGGGCGACATGATCATCGCGCTCGACGCCGACTGCTCGATGCACCCGCGGGAGATCATCATGCTCGTCGGCGCCCTGATGTCCGGCGCGGACTTCGTGAAGGGGTCGCGCTTCCTCCAGGGCGGCGGCACGATCGACATGTCGCTGTTCCGCATGGCCGGGAACTGGGGCCTCACCCAGATCGTCCGGCTGCTCTACGGCGGCTCCTTCTCGGACCTCTGCTACGGCTACTTCGGCTTCTGGACGCGCCACGTCCCGCTGCTGGAGCCGACCTGCGACGGCTTCGAGGTCGAGACCTTCCTGAACCTGACGGCGCTGAAGAGCGGCCTGAAGGTGATGGAGGTGCCGAGCTTCGAGGAGCTGCGGCTGCACGGCGAGAGCAACCTGCGGGCCATCCCGGACGGCTGGCGCGTGCTGAAGACCATCCTGCGCGAGCGCTTCGGCCGCCGCGCGGGCCGCCGCGAGATGAGGGCCGCCTGACATGGACGGGATGTCGGCGGTCGGCGACAGGCCGCGCGCGAGGCCGGACGCCGCGGGGCGCGCCGAGCGGCCGCTGCGCATCCTGATGGTGGCGGCGCGCTTCCTGCCGGACATGGGAGGCATCGAGACCCACGTGAACGAGGCCGGGCGGCGGCTTGCCGCGGCCGGTCACCAGGTCACGGTGCTGACGACCGACCGCACGGGGCGCCGCCCCATCGCGGAGATGCGGGACGGCCTCGAGATCCTGCGGGTTCCGGCCTGGCCGCGGCAGCGCGACTACTACCTCGCGCCCGGCCTCTGGGGCGCGCTCATGGCGACCGACTGCGACGTCGTGCACATCCAGGGCTACCACACGCTGGTTCCGCCGCTGGCCATGCTGGCGGCGATCCGCAAGCGGGTGCCCTTCGTGATCACCTTCCACAGCGGCGGGCATTCCTCGCCCTGGCGGAACCGGATCCGCGCGCTGCAATCCGCGCTGCTCGCGCCGCTGGTCCGCCGGGCGGCGCGGTGGATCGCCGTCTCCCGCTACGAGGCGGACCGCTTCTCGGGCGAGATGGGCCTGCCGCGCGAGCGCGTGGCGATCGTGCCGAACGGCGCCGGCCTCGCGCTGGACGGCGCGGCCGGCGAGGCCTCGGCGACGGAGCCGCTGATCGTCTCCATCGGGCGTCTCGAGCGCTACAAGGGCCATCACCGCGCGATCGAGGCGATGCCGCGGCTGCGCGCCCGGCGGCCGGGCGCACGGCTCCGCATCCTCGGCGAGGGCCCCTACCGGGAGGAGCTCGAGCGGCTCGTCGCGCGCCTCGGCCTCGGCGACTGCGTCGAGATCGGGGCGGTGCCGCCGGCGGAGCGCGGGCGGCTCGCCGCCGTCCTCCGCAGCGCCTCCGTCGTGACGCTGCTCAGCGACTATGAGGCGCATCCGGTCGCGGTGATGGAGGCGCTCGCCCTCGGCTGCCCCGTCCTGGTGACGGACGGCTCGGGCTTCATGGAGATGGCCGAGCGCGGCATGGTCCGCACCGTGCCCCTCGCCGCCTCCCCGGAGGCGATCGCCGAGGCGATGCTCGCGACCCTCGCCGAGCCCGGCGGCCGCGCGCCGCTCGCGCTGCCGAGCTGGGAGGCCTGCGCCGGCCAGCTCGAGGCCATCTACCGGGACGTCGGCCGCGACCGATGAGCCCGCCTGCCGCCGACGCCGTGCCGGGCGACGCGCCACGGCCCCCGCGCTTCTGGAGCCCCGCCGCGCTGGACGCGCGGGCGGCGCGAGGAGGCTTCGTGGGCCGGGTGCTCGACCTCATCGGCCCGCGGCTCGATCCCGAGGCGCCAGAGGCGGAGGAGCGGCCGCATCCCGGCTGGATGGCGATCCTCTCGGTCGGCGTCGCCCTCTCTCTGCTCATGCTCGCCCAGGCGCACCACGAGGGCTACCGGGACCGGCCGAACGCGCTGCTGCAGTGGACGGCCTACGGGGTGATGTTCTTCCCCGTCGCCCTCCGCGCCGGCCGCCACGGGACGGCGCGGGCGGAGCGGATCTTCCTCGTGGCGCTCGTGGGGATGGCGGCGCTGGCGGCGAAGTGGCTGCACTCGCCGACGCGCTTCGTCTTCTTCGACGAGTTCCTCCACGTCGCCTCCGCGCTCGACATCCTCGAGCGCAAGCGGCTCTACACCACCAACCCGCTCCTGCCGATCAGCCCCGCCTACCCAGGCCTCGAGCTCGCCACGACGGCCCTCGTGGAGCTCACGGGCCTGCCGCTCTTCGCGGCGGGCTACGTCGTGCTGGCGGTGGCGCGCTTCCTTCTCGTCGTCGGCGTCTATTGCCTCCTGGAGCGGGTGACGCGCTCGGCGCGCGTCGCGGCCGTGGCCTGCCTCGTCTACATGGGCAATTCCGGCTTCGTGCTGTTCGACGCGCAGTTCGCCTACGAGAGCCTGGCGCTGACCTTCTTCGTCCTCGCGCTGCTCGCGGCCTCCACCCGCCGCGACGCGGCGGCCTCGCCCTTCGCGGCCTATGCCCTGACCCTCCTGCCGCTCGCCGCGCTGGCGACGACGCACCACATGTCCGCCTACTTCACGGCGGGCTTCTTCGCCCTTCTCGCCGCGCTCTCGCGGTTCAGCCGCGCGGGCGCGCCGGACCGGCGCTTCCTCCTCGTCGTGGCCGTCGCCGCCGTCGCGCTGCCGGTCGCCTGGTCGCGGCTGCAGGGCGGCTCCGGCGACGGCTATCTCGGCCCGATCCTGGAGAAGGGAAGCACCGAGCTGGCCAACCTCCTCAGCGGCACGGGGCGGTCGCGGCAGCTCTTCTCCACGATGAGCGGGGCGCAGTCCCCGATCGAGATCCGCGTCTTCAGCATCGTCGCGCTCCTCGTCGTGGTCGGCGGCCTCCTCACCGGCTTCTTCCGCGCGATCGCGCAGTCCGTGCGGCCGGAGCGCGGCTGGGCCGCGATCTTCCGCTTCCTGCGCCTGCAATGGTCCGACCACTGGCTCCTGCTCCTCGCCCTCACGGCCGTGGGCTTCCCGGTCTCGGTGGGCTTCCGCCTGACGGGCGCGGGCTGGGAGATCGGCAACCGGATGGGGCCCTTCGTGTTCCTCGGCGCCGGCTTCGTCATCGCGGTGGCGATGACCCGCCTCTGGCAACCCGCGGGCGCCTCGCCCCGCCGGCGCGCGGCGACGGCCGCGGCGCTCTCGGTCTGCTTCCTCGGCGGCATCGCCACGGGTTGGGGCAACCCCTCCACCCGGACCGGCTACCGCGTCGCGGCCGACGCCGCCTCGGTCGAGCCGATGGGGATCGACGCGGCGCTCTGGGCGCGCGACTGGATCGGGCCGGGCGGCCGCTTCACCGCCGACCGCATCAACCGCGTCCTGCTCGCGACCTACGGGCGGCAGACCGTGGTCACGACCCTCCTCGACAAGGTGGACACCTCCTTCGTCCTCCTCGCACCGCGGCTGACGGGCGGCGAGATCGGCGCGCTGCGGGAGGGCTACGTGGACTACGTGATGGTCGACATGCGGATGACCACGGGCCTGCCGCGCTACGGCTACTACGTCGAGAAGGGCGAGTACCAGGAGGACCCGCTCTCGCCCGTCGAGGCGGACAACCTTCTCAAGTTCAACCTCTATCCCGGCATCGACCGGCTGTTCGACAACGGCAGCCACATCGTCTTCGGCACGGGAGGGCTGCGCCGTGCGCGCTAAGCCGTCCCCGCGCGCGCTGGCGGCGGCTGGGGCGGGGCTGGCGCTGGCCGCCACCGCGCTGCTGCCCGACGGCCACGGGCTGCGCGCCGCGGCCTGCCTGCCGCTGGCGCTCTACTGGCCCGGCGTCGCCTTCCTTCACGCCGTCGGCCGGCCGCGCGACGCGAGCCTCGAGTGGGAGGCGATGGCGGTGATGGCGAGCGTCGCCCTCCTCGTCCCCGGCGGGCTGCTGCTGAACCGGCTGGGGATGCTCGGCGCCCTCGGCTGGGCGTGCTGGCTCGCGGGCGCGACGGGGGCGCTGCTGGCGGCCTCGCTGCTCCGGCCGGCACCGCGCCGCGCCGCGCCGCGGCCGGGCAGGCCGCGCGCCCTCCCGAGGCCGCTCGTCCTCGGGGGCTTCCTCCTCGCGCTGGGCCTCGCCGGCGGCGCGGCGGTCATCGCCGTCGATGACGGGCTGCACTGGCGCGAGTTCCGCTTCACCGAGTTCTGGATGCTCCCCGACGTGCCGGAGCAGCCGGGCGCCGTGCTGATCGGCGCGCGCAACGCCGAGGCGCGCCCGATGGTCTACGCAATCGCGGTGATGCAGGACGGCCTGCCCATCGCGTCCTGGCGGGGCATCGCGCTCGAGCCCGGCGCCTCGGCGACGCGCGACCTGCCGCTCGTCGTGCGGCCCGGCACGCCGTCGCGGGTCGAGGCCTGGCTCTTCGACAGCGACAACCCAGGCACCGTCTATCGCAAGGTCTGGCTCAACATCGGAGCACCGGGGGCGTGATGCGCATCCTTCTCCTCACCCAGTTCTATCCCCCCATCGTCGGCGGCGAGGAGCGGCACGTCCGCAACCTGGGCGCGGAACTCGCCCGGCGCGGCCACGCGGTGACGGTGGCGACCCTGTGGTACCCGGGCGCGGTCGAGGACGAGAGGGACGGCGCCGTGCGCGTCCTCCGCCTCCGCGGCACGCTGCAGCGGGCGGCGGGGCTGTTCTCCGAGTCCGAGCGCCGCCACGCGCCGCCCTTCCCGGACCCGGAGCTGGTGGCCAAGCTCGCCGGCGTCGCGCGCGCTTTCCGCCCGGACATCGTGCACGCCCACAACTGGATGGTGCACGCCTGGCTGCCGCTGAAGCCCTTCTTCCGCGCGCCCCTCGTGCAGACGCTGCACGACTACAGCCTCGTCTGCGCGAAGAAGAACCTCATGACGCCCGAGGGGCCCTGCGCCGGGCCGTCGCTCGGGCGCTGCCTCTCCTGCGCGTCCGACCACTACGGCCGGGCGGTGGGCGTGACCACGGCGCTGGCCAACCGCGTCTCCAGCAAGGTCGCGCGGGGCCTGGTGGACCGCTACCTCGCCGTCAGCCGGGCGGTGGCGGAGGCGAACGGCCTCTGCGACGCGGCGGAGGTGGTGCCGAACTTCATCCCCGACGACATCGGCGCGCCCGCCCCCTCCTCCGCGGCGCGCGACCTTCTGCCGGACGGGCCCTACCTTCTCTTCGTCGGCGACCTGAACCGGCAGAAGGGCGTGCCGGTCCTGCTAGACGCCTACCGCCGGCTGCGCGGCGCGCCCCCGCTGGTGCTCATCGGGCGGCCCTTCCCGGAGGTCGCGGCGCCGCTGCCCGACGGCGTGCTCGCCTTCCACCGCTGGCCGCACGCGGACGTGCTCGCGGCCTGGCGCGGCTGCCTCTTCGGCCTGGCGCCCTCGGTCTGGCCGGAGCCCTGCGCGACCGTCGTCATGGAGGGCCTGGCGCACGGCAAGCCGATGGTCGTGACGGCAACGGGCGGGATGCCGGACATGGTGCAGGACGGCGAGAACGGCCTTCTCGTGCCGCCCAACGACCCCGCCGCTCTGGCGGCGGCGATGGGGCGCCTGATCGACGCGCCGGCGCTCGGCGCGCGCCTCTCGGCGGGCGCGCTGGCGCGCATCCCGGCCTTCCGCGCGGCCCGCGTGATCGACCGGATCGAGGCGGTCTACGCCGGCCTCCTCGGCGGCGCCGCGGCCGCCGCCAGCAACGCCTTTGCGGCGCCGCGGGCCACCGCGGCTTCGGAGACACGGGCATGACCGACCGGCAGAGCATCTCCGTCATCCTCTGCGCCTACACGCTCGACCGCTGGGACGACCTGCGGGAGGCCATCGCCTCGCTGCGGGCGCAGGCCCGGGCGGCCGACGAGATCATCCTCGTGATCGACCACAACGAGGATCTCCTCGCCCGCGCGGCCGCGCTGTTCGAGGGCGTGCGCGTCGTGCCGAACGCCCTCGGCTCCGGGCTGTCGGGCGGGCGGAACACGGGGCTGGCGCTGGCCGGCGGCGACCTCATCGCCTTCCTCGACGACGACGCCGTCGCCGCGCCGGACTGGCTGGCCCGCTTCGAGGCCGCCTTCGCCGATCCCGACGTGCTCGGCGCCACCGGCGCGGTGGCGCCGCTCTGGGTGGGCGCGCGGCCCGGCTGGTTCCCGGCGGAGTTCCTCTGGACCGTCGGCTGCACCTTCCCCGGCGCCGAGGCGCTCGCCGGCGGGGAGGTCCGCAACGTCATGGGCTGCTCGATGATCTTCCGCCGCTCGGTGCCCGAGGCGATCGGCGGCTTCAGCCACCGGCTCGGCCGGCTGAAGGCGGGCGCCAACCTGCTCTCCTGCGAGGAGACCGAGTACTGCATCCGCGCGCGCGCCGCCTTCCCGCGGGGCCGCTTCGTCTCCGCCCAGGACGCGCGCGTGGACCATCGCGTGACGGCGGCGCGGATGACCTTCGGCTACTTCCTGCGCCGCACCCATGCCGAGGGGATCTCCAAGGCCATCGTCGCCGCCCTCGCGGCCCGGCGCGGGGTGCTCGGGACGGAGCGGAGCTACGTTCTCCGGACGCTCGGCGCGGCCGTGCTGCGCGATGCGGCGCGGGGCCTCTTGCGCCTCGACCGCCACTCCCTCGCCCGGGCCGGGGCGATCCTGGCGGGGCTGGGCTCGGCGAGCCTCGGCTTCCTCCGGGGCCGGGCGATGCTGCGCGCCGAGGGACGGCCCGCCGCGGGCGCCACCGCGCCCGGCCTTTCCGGCGCGGCGGGGTCCTGACCATGCAGCTCGTGGCAGGTTCCCGCGCCGGCGGCCTCCTCGCGGGGGCGCGGCGGTCCCTCGGCAGCAACCTCGTCCTGCTCGGCAACACCGCCGCCATCTCGCTCGGGACGGCGCTGACGGCGGTGTCGGGATTCGCCTACTGGTGGGTCGCGGCGCGGTCGTTCACGCCCGAGGCCGTGGGCACCGCCTCGGCGCTGGTCTCGGTGATCGGCCTCATCGGGCTGTTCGGCGAGTGCGGCCTCGGCACGCTGCTGCTCGGCGCCGCCCTCGGGACCCGGCAGGGCCTCGGGCTGATCGGCGCGGCCATGGCCGCGAGCCTCGCCGCCTCGGCCCTGCTTGGGGCCGGCTACGTCGCCCTCGGCGAGCACTGGCCGGCCATCAACCACGGGCTGGAGGGCTTCGGGGCCAACGACCTCCTGCTCGTCGCCGGCTGCGCCCTCACCGGGCTCACGCTGCTCACGGACCAGTCGCTCATCGCGCAGCTCCGGGGGCGGCTGCAGCTGCTGCGGAACGTGACCTCCGCGCTGACGAAGCTGGCGGCGCTCCTGCTCCTCGCGCTCTGGATGCCGGGCGCAGACGGCACGCGGCTGCTGCTGCTCGCCTGGGTCGGCGGGATGTCGCTCGCGCTGGCGACGGTGGGGCTGGCCGCGCGGCGGTCCGGCCTGGCCGTGGTGGGCCGGCCGGATTTCGGCCTGCTGGCCCGCCAGTTGCCGCGCGTGGTGGACCACCACGCCCTCAACCTCGCGGCGCAGGCGCCGACGATCATCTTTCCCTTCCTGATCGCGGTGCTCTTCTCGCCGGCGGTGAACGCGGCCTTCTACCCCGCCTGGGCGATGGTCCACGCGGCCTCGCTCTTCACGGCGGCGCTGACCATGGTGCTCTACCGGATCGGCACCAACGAGCCGCAGCGCCTGCGGGAGCGGCTAGGCTTCTCGCTCGCCCTGTCCTGCGGCTTCGCCCTCGCGGTGGGCGGGGGGCTCTTCGTCCTCTCGGGCCCGATCCTCGCCTTCTTCAACCCGGACTACCCGGCGATCGCCGGCCCGGGGCTCGCCCTGCTCGGCTTCGGCCTGGTGAGCCTCGCGATCCGCCAGCACTACCTCGCGCTCATGCGGCTGCGCGGGCGGATGCGCGCCTCCTCCGTCCACTTCGCGGCCTGGAGCGTCCTCGAGATCGCCTGCGCCTGCGCGGGCGGCCTCGACGCCGGGTTGCGGGGCTTCGTCCTGGGCTGGCTCCTCTCGCTCTCGCTCCAGGCGGCGACGATGCTCCGCCCGCTGATCGCGGCGAGCGATCTTCCCGGCCGCCGCGGGAGGGGCGCGTGACCGGCCGCGCGGCGGTGCCGCGGGGAACGATGTCCCTTCTTCGGTTGGCCTCGCGCGAGGCGCCGGAGCGGGCGCCCAGTGGGACGGGACGGCAGGGCAACGCCGGGACGGGGCAGGGCGCCGCCGGGCCCGGGAAGAGCGGGGGATGGTTGACGAAGGTGCAGTGGATCCGCGAGTTCCGTGACGACATCCGGCGCTTCGAGCGCTACCAGCGGGGCGCCTCCGCCCTGGTGCTGGTCGGCATGCACCAGGGGCTCTGGGCGCTGCTGCAGTACCGGGTCGCGCACGCGATCTACCGCAGCGCCCTGCCCGCCGTGGTCAAGCAGCCCCTGCTCGTGCTGGCGGTGGCGTGGCAGAAAGCCGTCGAGGTCACGACGGGCATCTCGATCAAGTACCGGACGCGGATCGGCACCGGGTTCTACATCGGCCATTTCGGCAGCATCTTCGTCGGACCGGACGTGGTGATCGGGCCGATGTGCAACATCAGCCAGGGCGTCACGATCGGCGTCTCCGGCCGCGGCGAGCGCCGCGGCTACCCGACGCTCGGCGAGCGCGTCTATGTCGGCGCGAACGCGATCATCGCGGGCCGGGTGACGATCGGCGACGGCGCCGTCATCGGGGCGAATTCCCTTGTCACGCAGGATGTTCCCCCGAACGCGGTCGTCGTCGGCAGCCCGTTGAAGATCATCAGCTACAAGGGATCGGCGGCCTACCTGGACCCCGAGGCCGAGACGGGGGCCTGAGCCGGACGCCGCGTCCAGCCCAGGGTCGGCCCGGAGCATGCAGCCGGGGGGCGTTGGCGAAGATTGCCGGTTCGCACTAACCTTCCCCGCGCGTGGCCGCCACCGGTGGCCCGCCCAGGCGGTGCCCCAAGGGCGCGGCCGACGCCCGGCCCGTCCGGGAAACAAGCAAAGGGAGGAACCAAGCCATGCACAGAGCCACGACCCTCGCGCTCGCCACCGCGCTTCTGCTGGCCGCCCCGGGTGCCCGGGCCCAGTCGGCGGGCGAGATGACCTTCTTCGTCACCTCCGCCAATCCCGGGCAGGGCGCGAACCTCGGCGGGCTGGCCGGCGCGGACGCGCATTGCCGCTCGCTCGCCCTGGCCGCGGGGGCCGGCAACCGGACCTGGCGGGCCTATCTCAGCACCTCCGCCGCCGCCGGCAGCCCGGCGGTGAACGCGCGGGATCGGATCGGCCGCGGCCCCTGGCGCAACGCGAAGGGCGAGGTCATCGCGCAGGACCTGGCCTCCCTCCACGGCGACTCCAATGGCCTGACGAAGGGCAGCGCGCTGACCGAGCGCGGCGAGGTCGTCAACGGGCGCGGCGACAACCCGAACAACCACGATGTCCTCACCGGCTCCCAGCCGGACGGGACCGCCTTCGCGGGCGACGGGGACCGGACCTGCGGCAACTGGACGCTCGGCGGGGCGGAGGGATCGGCGATCGTCGGGCATCACGACCGGCTGGGCCTGCAGGACGACGCGCCCGCGCGGTCCTGGAACTCCTCCCACGCGACGCGCGGGTGCGGCCTGCCGGCGCTGCGGACGACCGGCGGCGCCGGGCTGTTCTACTGCTTCGCGGCGGACTGAACGGAGGGCTCGCGGCGGCCGGGCCCGTCCCGGCGCCGCGCGGCGGGGGAACGGGGCGCGGCGGGGGATAGCCGGCCCGCCCCGGTTCCCGCCGGGCGCCATCGGCCCGCGTTCCGGGCCACCCTTCTCCGACTCCGGCCCCCGAGGGGGACGTCGCCGGCCCGGTCCACCCCGCGAGGCGGCCAGGGGCCCGGGGGCCGGTCCGCGCGGGCCGCGTTTCCAAATACCCGGAAAAAGCGCCGAAGGCCTCGCCACCGGGCAGGCCCCCGGGCCGTTCACGCCGCGACGGACGCCCGCTGGCCCTGCCGGCGCGCGCGGAGATCGGTTTGACCTCCACCGTTAAAGTGCCAAACAGGGGCGGAGGTGCTTAAGGAGCCCGGATGCTGCGCGTGCTCACGATCTCCACTCTCTTCCCGAACGCCGCCCGCCCGACCTTCGGCGTCTTCGTGGAAAGCCAGACCCTTGCCCTCGCGGCGCGGGACGGGGTGGAGGTGCGCGTCGTGAATCCCATCGGACGGCCTCCCTTTCCGCTCGACCTCCACCCGCATTATCGCCCCCTTCGCCACCTGCCGGAGGAGGAGACCTGGAAGGGGCTGCGCGTCGCGCGCCCCCCGATGCTGACGGTCCCCGGGGTGACCGGGCGGATCAACCCGGTCCTGCTGGCCCGGGCGGTGCGGCCGGTCGTGGAGCGCTGGCGGCGGGAGGGCTTCGCCTTCGACGCGATGGACGCCCAGTTCTTCTACCCGGACGGCCCGGCCGCCGCCCTTCTCGCGGCGGAGTTCGGGGTTCCGCTGCTCATCAAGGCGCGCGGGGCGGACATCCACTACTGGGGGCGGCGGCGGGGCTGCCGCGAGAGGATCATGGCGGCCGCCGCGCAGGCCCGCTGCCTCCTGGCCGTCTCGCGCTCGCTCGCGAGGGACATGGCGGCGATGGGCATGGAGGCGGGCAAGATCGCCGTCCACTACACGGGCTGCGACCTCGAGCGCTTCCGCCCGCGGGACCGGGCGGCGGCGAAGGAGAAGCTCCAGGTGCGGGGACCGCTCGTGGTGAGCCTCGGCTCCCTCATCCCGCGCAAGGGCCATGACCTCGTCATCGAGGCGATGGCGGAGCTGCCCAGCGCGACCCTGCTGGTGGTCGGGGAGGGGCCCGAGCGGGGGCGGCTCCAGAAGCTGATCGAGCGGCGCGGCCTGGGCGGGCGGGCGCGGCTCGTCGGGGGAATGCCCCACGGGGAGCTGCCCGGCATCCTGGCGGCGGCCGACGTCATGGCCCTCGCCTCCGAGAGCGAGGGCCTGGCCAATGCCTGGATCGAGGCGCTGGCCTGCGGCACCCCCGTGGTGACGCCGGACGTCGACGGCGCGGCCGAGGCAATCGACCGCCCCGCCGCGGGGCGGCTGCTGCGGGAGCGCTCGCCGGCCGCCATCGCCGTCGCCATCCGCTCCATCCTCGAGGCGCCGCCGGCCCAGCGCGCCGTCCGCGAGAGCGCCGAGCGCTTCAGCTGGGAACGGAACGGGCAGCAGCTGCACGAGCACCTCGCGCGGATCGCCGCGCCGGCCGAGGCGGCGTAGCGCCCCCTCGGCCCTGCGCGCCCTGCGTCAGGCGAAGACGATGTCGCCCGCCCTGAGGGCGGTGAGGCCGGGCAGGAAGATGGAGTCGCCGTTCGTGCCGTAGGTGACCTCGAGGCCGGCCACCCCGGTGGGGCTGTGCGCGGGGTTGATCCAGACGCTGGCCGCAGGGATGCCGCGCAGGAGGATGTGGTCCTCGCCGGGGACGAAGCCGTTGATGGTGTCGTGGCCGTCCCAGCTGTCGAAGACGAAGGTGTCGCGGCCGGCGCCGCCGGCCAGCACGTCGTTGTCCTTGCCGCCGATGATCCAGTCGTCGCCGCTGCCGCCGATGATGGTGTCGTTGCCGGTGTCGCCGTTGACGGTCTGGGCGCGGGCGGAGGCGGAGCGGTCGAGGAATTGGTTGCCCGACGACAGCGCCACCACGTCCCCGTAGGTGAGGTCCCCGGCCTGCAGGGCGGTGACGCCCTGGAGGGTGATGGTGCTCGTCCCGTAGGCCACCACCAGCCCCGACGCGCTGGGCATGACGGTGACGTCGCTGGCGCTCTGCCCGTTGAGCAGGAGGTGGTCCACGCCGGGCTGGAAGTCGGTGATGATGTCCTTTCCGTCGCCGGAGAAGAAGATGAAGGTGTCCGCGCCGGTGCCGCCGGTCAGGGCGTCGTTGTTGCCGCCGCCGGTGATGCGGTCCTCCCCCGCGCCGCCGACGAAGCGGTCCACCACGCCGGTGCCCGTCAGCAGGAGGGAGCGGACCTCGACCGGGCGCACCGGGGCCGTGAGGTCGGCGAACTGCGAGGCGCGGATGTAGTCGATGCTCATCGTCGCCGACGAGGCGCCATCCGTCGCGCCCGGCCAGCTGTTGGGGCCGCCGACGGCGAGGTTCGCCATCATGTACATCGGCGAGTGCATGTCGGAGGGCGTGGCGACCTGCCAGAGCTCCGTGCCGTCGATGTAGAAGGTGATGACGTCGGGCCGCCAGGAGACGGCGTAGGTGTGGAAGGCTTGCGACAGGTCCGCCACGGGCGAGGAGACCGACTGCGAGCGGGTGCTGGTGCCGGTCGAGTTCGTGTGGATGGTCTCGTAGGCGAGGCCCGGGGAGTCGCCGACCACCTCCAGCACATCGATCTCGGCCGGCCAGGTGAGGTCGGCGCGCCCGAGCCAGAAGGCGGGCCAGAAGCCCTTCCCGGTCGCGATCTGGGCGCGCATCTCGAAGTAGCCGTAGGTCTGGACGAGGCTGGCGGAGGAGGTGAGGAGGCCGCTCGTGTAGGTGAGCCCGTCGGGCAGGCCGGCCGCGGGCCGGGCGGTGATGTCGAGCACGCCCTGCCCGCCGGCGTCGTGCAGGGCGAAGGGGTAGGGCCCGACGGTGGTGGCGTCGGCGTAGTACTGCACCTCGTTGGGGATGCTGCGGGTGTTCCAGAGGAAGGTCGAGCGCCAGGTGGCGGCGCCCGTCGCGCCGATGCCCGTCGGCGTTGCGGAGAAGCTGTTGAACTCGTCGGCGAAGGTCGGGCGGAGGGTGGTGAGGGAGGCGGCGGGCAGGCGGAAGTCCGTGGCCGTGAGGGCGGCGGCGCTGACGCCGCGCAGGATGGCGGCGTCGCCGTTCCCGAGCTCGAGCACCGCGTCCGCGCCGTCCTGGCGGAGGGCGGCCTGCACGGCGGCGAAGCTCGTGAAGGCCGTGAAGCCGCCGCCGATGACGATCTTGTCGACGCCCGGCTGGAAGTCGGTCACGACGTCGCGCCCGGCGCCGCGCTCGAAGAGGAAGCGGTCGGCGCCGGCGCCGCCGGTGAGGACGTCGTTGCCGGCGCCGCCGT
>NZ_RCZP01000054.1 GCF_006438825.1 Muricoccus nepalensis | reverse complement strand
AGGCTACTTCCAGGTCCGCAAGGCGATCCCGTCGATCCTTGCATGTCGCGAAGCTTGGCGGCCTAACGGCGAACCGTTGTGTTCCGGGTAGACCAAGCTTTGAGGTTATGTCCCGCTAGCAACCAACGACGTCCGAAACCGAGATGCGAAAGGGCGCAGCGGACCGGGCGTGAAATACGCCTGAGGGAATGGCGGCACTCCTCGGTCTTATGAGCGTGTCACTCCACAGGGGCTGTTGCCCGGCAGTCCACCTGTTCCGTGAAGCCGAAGCGTTCTTGAGATGGGTGGAATGGCTAGGAGCCCGCTTCATAACGGCTGAGCCAGACGCCTGACGAGGACCATGGCGGCAGCAAGGGCGAAGAAGGCAACGGCGGAGTTAACGGCTGCCTCGTGGTCACAAGTGAGGCGTCGGCAGCGACCAAATGAAGGAACCCTCCACTACCCACCGCCTAGGCTGCACGGCGGCCGCTTCCTGCTCGGGTGCACGACCGACGACCGTGAGAGCCGTGGGCCAAGCCTGGGCCACTCGCGACCCGGCGTAGCCGCGGTCGGCACAGCAGCGGGTGAGGAATGGCTACGGACGGCGTGACACGGCCAGGAGGGCCGCACCCCCTCGGCTGTCGTGCAGGGAGGCGGGCGAGAGATCAGCGTTCCTTTAGTAGAACGCTGTGTGCCGCGACCGTCCACTATATGTATTGCCGCTTTGCCGTCACTTGAAGGGGCGGCATCGCTTGCAGCGCCGCCCAAGGAGACCGCTCATGACGAAACAGTTCGCTGACAAGGTAACCGTTTTGACGAGCGGCTCGAACTCGTGAGCGCGCCGTCGTTTTCCACTCTCAACTCGGCGACCAGGCTCGGTTCATCCAGCCCTTGAGGATGTCTGCTCAACGTCGTTGCCATCGGAGGTAGGCGCAGCCCCCTCGACGGCTGCCACGCCTGAACCGAGCGGCAGAGCTCCCCCTGTATTCTCTCGTTCAACCGCATTCGACCGCACCTGCGCTGCACAACCCCAGCACCCATCACAGCCTCGAGCCGGTGATCGTACCCAGCGGATGGTTCGTCCTTGCGCAGGTTGCGGCTCGCGCCGCAGTCCAGGAGACCAACCCCGGGAGCGCGGCATGGCCCGGCCGATTTTTGCGTCCGATGTTGCCGACCATCAAGTCAGGAGACATGAGATGATCCAGTCCAGCGAGTCCCCGGAGCGGATCCGTGAATTGCTTCGACGCAACCTTCAGGAGGTCTTCGGAGAGGGTGATGCGCAGCGCCGCCGCGCCGCAATCAATGATCTCTGGACCAATGACGCCGTTCTGTATGCTCCCCCCGGGATCGTGGAAGGACAGGATGCAATTGGCGAGTTTGCTGGCAAGCTACGCGCGACGCATCCTCACTTCGTCTACACGCCGCACGGCGCCCCGCAGGTGCTCCACAATGCGGGACGCCTCGCCTGGGGCTCCGGCCCGCATGGCGAGGAGGCGGAGTATACCGGCTGGGACGTGATCGTCGTCCGCGACGGACGCATTGCTGCCCTTTACGTGTTCCTGGATGAGGCGACGGCGGAGTTCAGACGCTCCGCCGACGGTCAGAGCTGAGGGCACCGTCAACTGGGCGGTTAGTCAGCCTGTCGAGGTAGAGCCGTCGAATACCTGGGCTGTGGAGCTGAGCTCGACGGCACGAAACACCGCGACCATCCGGGGGAGGAACCAGGCGCCACCGATGCTGGAGATCAAGCCCGGCCGAACCTAAGGTCTCGAAAAAGCGCGCCCGGTCCGAGCCGGATGTCGCGCATACAGACAATGTCGAGCCCCGCCGCCAGGACGTGAAGACCTTGGAACGCCTTGGCGGCACAATGGAAAGCCTCAGTATCGTAGCAAGCGGGTGGCCTGAAAAGGGTGCCGCTTAACGAGAGCCTCTGAGCGCAAACAGGTCGTCATATAGATGATGTCTGCCACTGTAGGAGAAGAAATGTACTCTAGCGCAGTCGGAGCAGGAGAAGCGGCGTGTAGACTCGGATGCATCCTACGGAACACCTTGTCGCTTGCAGAGGTCGAGTGATTTGCCATTCACGGCATGCATAACTATGTGTGGTGTGACGGAATGGAGATTGACCTTGGCAAATTTGTTCAAGCGTGGCGCGGCAGTTCGCTTTAAGACAACAGGTGCGGGCATCACAACAGCCCGACATGGGACTGTCGTGAGGACCATCCCTACCGTTCGCGGCGTGCGCGTCGAGGTGAGGGACACGGATGGAAATTTGTATCGGCCGCATCTTTCGATGGTGAAGTTGCGTGCTTGACGTCAGGTGCGGACGTGCTGCTGCACAATCGTGACATCTGGAATGTTGTCCCAAGTCGGGTCATAGCCGCCTAGGCTCGGAGCGTCTGCCTATCTGCTATCGTTTCCCGTTTGATTTGCACCCGCTTGGTGAACGCCAGTTGAGACACACAGAAGGAAGATGGCTATGAGCGAGCCGGACCGGTACATGCTGGATCAGGCCGAACAACTCGCACAGCATCTTAAGCTCGTCGACGGGAAGTCAGGCTACGTCGAGGCAACGTCAGAGGCTTACCACGTGTATCTGCGCAAGAAGTGGCCGGGCAAACAGCTGACGTCCTGGGATGGCATACCTGTCGAGTGGCACGAGAACGTCGGTACACACAAGGCCGCCAACCGGTAGGCGCTTCAAGCATCCAAGACACACCTCAGTGGGCTTCCTTACCCAAGCGGTCTGCATCAGTGCCCTGAATGGAATGCTTAGCTTTGACCTCTCGACGATTGCTGAGTTGCATTCCGGGCAAGATGGGTTGCCGCTCAGCCACCCTGTCAACGCGCCGCATCAAGCCAAAGCATTGGAGCAGCGCTGACGGCTTCGCCACCGCCAATCATCGCTGCACGTGTTGCTGCCCAGGACGGTCCTAACCCTCAAAACTGATCCGATGTAGGGGCAAGTTTTTCGAGCACTGTAAGCCTCCTAGGAGGGGGCAGTGCCAGGAAGCAGAAACGGCACAAGAACGAACGGATTGCCCTCGACCTGAAGCAGGCGAAGAGCTGCACGGCGGTTATTGGGAGCTGCCGCAAACTCGGAATCTCGGAGCTGATCGTCCACTGTTGTAAGAAGTGGAAGCTGTCTGGGTGTCCTGCATCGTCGCTCCTGCCTCGCCGACGTCTGTGGGAAGCGCGAAGTCCCGAACGTGCCTCATCTTGAGCAGCACTACCGCTACCTATGACTCTAGCGCTGATCATGATTTGACGGCCCTCGCCGGGTGACGAGAGCGCTCCCCAGGGGGCGCACATTAGGAAACCTGATGATGCCGCCGCGACGCGCAACCTCGACCTCGATCTGCCCCGGAGCTTCGTCACCGTGGCCGATGCCGTTAGCTTCGCCGCCGCGGCCGCCTGCGTCCATCGTACCCAGTCTGCGGTCAGCCAGCAGATGCAGCGCCGAGAGGCGATGACGGGCCGCGCGCTCTTCGGATGAGATGGCCGCCATAAGCGTCTCACCGAGGAGGGGCTTCGACCGCTCACCTACGCCCGTCGCCTCGTCGCTCTCAATGACGAGGCCAATGCCGCCCTCGATCCCGGTGGGCCGGCCGAGGTGGTGCGTCTCGCTGTGAACAATGACGTGGTGCACAGCATGTTGCCAGCGCTGCTCGGCCGCATCGCCCGGAGCCACCGGAACATCCTGCTGGAGATTCGCCCAGGCCGCAGTCCCTTCCTGATAGAGGAGCTGGAGCGGGGCGAACTGGACCTCGCGATCACGACGCCGGACCGCCGCAGCTATCCGCGCCTGGTGCGGCACCGCTCGCCCACCGCGTGGTTTTGCGGCGCGGATTTCGCGCACCGGCGCGACGCGCCGTTGTTCCTGGTCCTGTCCAATGAGCCGCTTCGCACCGGCAGCGCAGAGGCGGCACGGCGGGTCTTCTATGGCCTTTCCGACATCGCGTTCTGAGGCGGCGGGCGGTTATCCCTCCACGCGGATGTTCCGCTGCCGGATCACCTCACCCAGGCGCTCCGTCTCGGTCCGGATAAAGGCACCCAGCTCGCCCGGGGAGGAGGCCTCCCCGTCGAGGCCTGCCTGGGCGAGGCGCCGTGCGCTCTCGGGTCGGGCCACGGCCTCGCGGACGGCCAGGCTGACGCGCTCGACCGCGGACGACGGTGTGCCCGCCGGCGCCATGATGGCGCCCCACGAGGTGCTCTCGGCACCCTGCAGCCCAAACTCCGCCACGGTGGGCACGTCCGGCAGAAGCGGGTTGCGCTGGTGACCCGTGCTGGCCAGGGCACGGAGGCTTCCCTCGCGAACCGGGCCGAGGGAGGAGGCGGGCTGGTCGAGAAGGAGCTGGATCGTGCCCGCGATCAGGTCGCTCATCGCTTGCCCGCTGCCCCGGTACGGGACATGCGTCAGCTCGATCCCGGCCGCGCCGGCGAAGACCTCGGTAAAGATGTGGGTCGCCGTGCCCACGCCGCTTGAGCCATAGGAGATCCCGCCCGGCTTCGCGCGCGCCAGCGCCAGGAACTCGGGAAGCGATCTTGCCGGGAGCCCGGCGGGCACCACCACGAGAATGTCCGAGCGGAAGGCGAGCGAGACGGGCGCGAGGTCCCGACCGATGCTCACGCTCCGCATGAGGCCGAGATTGGGCGCGATGGTCATCACGCCGTTCGTGCCGAGGAGCAGCGTGTGGCCGTCGGGCGCCGCCCGCGCCACGGCCTCGGTCCCGATCGCGCCGCCGGCGCCGGCGCGGTTCTCGACCACCACGGGCTGGCCCAGGGTTTCGCCCATGCGCTCGGCAAGGATGCGGGCCGCCACGTCCGTGGAGCCGCCAGGGGCGAAGGGGACGATGAGGCGCAGCGGGCGGGAGGGTGCCCAAGGGCTCTGCGCGGGCGCAGGGCCGGGCCGCGCCGTCAGGGTGGCCGGGGCTGCCAGGAGGAGGGCTCTGCGGCCGTGTTCGTGCGCCATCGTTCTTCCTCTCTGCCGGCAACCGCTCCGAGTGCTTATTCCTGATCCCCGCCGGTCCGCCTGCCAAACGTATTGTGCGCGAGGGATCTATAAGCTTCGCTGATGTACTGGACAGACCAGGGCCGGGTTCGGTCGGCCGGAGCCCGGGCTTGTTGGCCCCGAAAGGCGTCGGTCCGGAGGGAGAGGGTGTTGCCGGGCACCAGGTGCTCCAGGCATCAGGCCCTTTTATGTTTCCTCCTTCAGGAATGCGTTTGTCGGGCCGGCCGGCACATGCTCAACCTGAGAGGCAAGGATTCCGGGGAACGGGAATGTCTATCAAATCGGAACGTCAGGACGCGGTGGGTCAGGCCATCGGTCAGGTTCGAGAACTGATCGGCGACCGCGCGCTGGACCGGGCGACGCTCGGCCGGGTGCTGGAGGTGCTGAAGGGCCTCGCCGCCCAGCCCAGCCTGTGGCCGGCCGATGACTTCCCCTCTCCCGGCGAGGACACGCGGCAGGCCCGCTACCTGATCGCGGAGGACCCGGACCAGACCTATGCCCTTTACCTGAACACCATGCTGCCGGGCCGGAAGATCCCTCCCCACGACCACACGACCTGGGCCTGCATCGCGGGCGTGGAGGGTGAGGAGCACAACACGGTCTGGCACCGCACGGACGACGGTAGCCGTCCCGGCCACGCGGAGCTGGAGAGCAAGGAGATGATCGTGGTGAAGGCCGGCAGCGGGATCGCGCTGATGCCGGACGACATCCACTCCGTCGACATTGTCGGCGACCGCCCCATCCGCCACCTTCACCTCTACGGCCGCGCGCTGGAGGTGCTGAGCGAGCGCGTCACGTACGACGTGGCGGCGAAGACCGTGAAGCCCATGCCGATCGGCGTGCAGACGAAGCGCTGAGGTGAGCGGAGCGATGCGACCGGTGGACGCCCCCACGCTCAAGGAATGGCTGCACGACGGCGCCGAGATCGCGCTGCTCGACGTGCGGGAGCACGGGCAATTCGGGGAGGCGCACCCCTTCTACGCCGTCCCCCTGCCCTACTCCCGCCTGGAGCTGGAGATCGGCCGGCTGGTGCCGCGCCGGGCCACGCGCATCGTCCTGCTCGACGAAGGGGACGGCATCGCGCTGCGGGCCGCGGCACGGCTCGAGGCGATGGGGTACGCCGCCGTCCATGCGCTGGACGGCGGCGCGACCGCCTGGAAGGCGGCGGGCTACGAGCTCTTCGCCGGCGTGAACCTGCCGAGCAAGTCCTTCGGCGAGATGGCGGAGCATGTCTACGGCACGCCGCACATCACCGCGCCGGAGTTGGCGGAACGGCAGGCGCGCGGGGACAAGCTCGTCGTGCTGGATGGCCGTCCGGTCGACGAGTACCGGAAGATGACCATCCCCGGCAGCATCTGCTGCCCGAATGGCGAGCTGGCGCTGCGGATCGCCGCCCTGGCGCCCGATCCGGAGACGACGATCGTGGTGAACTGCGCGGGCCGCACGCGCAGCATCATCGGCGCGCAGACCCTCCGCCATCTCGGCGTGCCCAACCCGGTTCTGGCCCTGGAGAACGGGACCCAGGGCTGGTTCCTCGCCGATCTTCCCCTCGACCACGGCGCGAACCGGCTCTATCCGGCGCCGGCCGGGGACATGGCCCAGGCGCGGTCCCGGGCGGAGGCGCATGCCGCGCGCGCCGAGGTCGGGTGGGCGGACGCCAGGACGCTCACGGCCTGGATGGGCGATCCGACCCGCAGCACCTTCCTCTGCGACGTACGGACGCCCGAGGAGTTCGCCGCCGGTTCCTTGCCCGGCGCGCAGTCCGCACCGGGCGGCCAGCTTCTGCAGGCGACCGATCAGTATGTCGGGGTGCGCGGCGCCCGCCTCGTTCTCTTCGACAGCGAGGGCGTGCGCGCGCCCATGGTGGCGGCGTGGCTGCGCCAGATGGGTTGGGACGCCTTCGTGCTCACCGAAGGACTCGCGGCCAGCCTGCCCCTTCCATCCCCCACCGCAAGGCCGGCGTTGCCCAGCCTTGCCCCCGCCACCGCCGCGGAGCTGCCCGGGCTGGTGGCGGCCGGCGCCGCCCTGCTCGACCTGCGCTCCTCCATGGCCTATCGGGCCGGACACCTGGCCGGGGCGCGCTGGGCGATCCGCCCGCGGCTGGACGGGGTCTCGGCGCCATCCGGAGCGCTCGTGCTGATCGCGGCGGAGGGAGACCTGGCGCGACTGGCGGCGCTGGACCTCGCGGAGCGCGGTATCGTCGCGACGCACTGGCACCGGGGCGATCCTGCCTCGTGGCGAGCCGCCGGGCTCGCGGTGGAAGCGACGCCGCAGGACCCGCGCGACGCGGACTGCATCGACTTCCTCTTCTTCGTCCACGACCGGCACGACGGCAACAAGGCGGCCGCACGGCAGTACCTGGCCTGGGAGATGGGGTTGATCGAAAAGCTCGACAGGGCAGAGCGCGCCGCCTGGCGCTTCCTGCCGCCCGGTTGAGACGGCGGAAGGCGGGGAAACTCCGGAAGGGAGAAGGCGATCATGCGGTCAACGAGAAGGAGCCTGCTGAGAGCCGGTGTCGGCACGGCCTTCCTTGCGCCGGCGCGCCCCGCCCTCGCTGCCTGGCCGGAACGCCCGGTTCGCTTCGTCGTCCCTCTGGCGGCCGGCGGCAGCGTGGATCTCCTCACGCGGCAGGTGGCAGAGCGCTTGCAGCCCCGCCTCGGCGCCCCGGTCGTCGTGGAGAACCGGGGCGGGGCCGCGGGCAACATCGGGATAGACCTCGTCGCCCGCGCGGCACCGGACGGCTACACGGCGCTGGTCGCCTCCGACGCGCTGACCGTGAACCCCGCGCTCCAGCCCGTCACCTGGGACGCCAGGCGCAGCTTCGTGCCGTCCGTCCTGCTGTGCCGCGCGCCGCAGGTGCTGCTGGCGCATCCCTCCCTGGGCGTCCGCGACCTCGGAGGGCTCCTGGCGGAGGCGGAGAAGCGGGAGGGGCGGCTCAACATCGCCTCGCCCGGCAATGCCAGCAGCGGGCATCTCGCGGGGGCGCTGATGCAGGTGATGACGCGCGGACGCTGGACGCACGTGCCCTATCGTGGCGGCGGTCCCGCCGTGTCGGACGCGCTGGCAGGGCATGTGGACGCCATCTGGGTCACCGCCGCGCCCGTGGTGCCGCATATCCGGAGCGGCGCCCTGGTCCCGCTGGCCGTCAGCACGAAGGAGCGGGCGCGCGCGCTTCCCGAGGTGCCGACCATGGCGGAACTCGGCTATCCCGACTTCGAGGTGACGAACTGGGAAGGCGTGCTCTTCCCAGCCGGTACGCCGGCGGAGGTCGTGACGGGCATGAACGCTGCCTGCAACGCCGTGCTGGAGGAGCCGACGCTGCGCGCGCGTTTGGAGGAGGTGGGATTCGAGACGATCGGCGGCCCGCCGGAAGTGCTGACGGCGCTGATCGACACCAACCTTCGCCGCTGGGCCGGACTGATCCGCGAGACCGGCATCCGAGCCGACTGAAATGAAGCCTCCAGCCGTTTGCAGGAATGGGAGTGCTGCGGGACTTGAGGAAGATGGGGATGCGTTGAGTTTTCCGAAGCGCTGCGGCTCGGCTGCGGTCGACGGCCGCCCAGGCTGCCTGGCCCGATAGGCCCATCCGCCTCATCGTCCCGATCACGCCGGGTGTGAGCAACGGCTCGCAGCGCGGAGGGGCCGATCCGCACTGATGCAGTGCGGACATACTCCGGCGGCCGGGGTTCTAGCATAGGCCCCCTCGAGGGCTGACGCTGCATCGGCACCAGTAAACTCAGGCGCCTCAAAACAGTCGGCGGTTCGCGTAACCGGCGGGTCGCTTCGGCGCAGGCAGGCCAGCTTGACCCTCGGTCGTGCCATCTCCGGGCAAGAGGACGACCTCTCACGAGTGCAGGATCACACCGTGTTCCGCGTGCAAGACGCACCAACAGCCTCTGACTCAAGACAGATCAGAGCGCCCAACCATCCTTGCCGGGCAGCGAACGCGCGAGGCGCATGCCTCACCGCATTTCGGTAATTGACACCTGACCGTCCTGGTGGGGAACTCAGTCCTGGCGGCAATCCGGGTCGGGCCGCTCATCAAGGCGGAAGAACACGCCAGTGTCCTGGGGAGCGGAACAATGCTGCATCGGCGCAATGCACTGTCGCTCGTTGGTAGCGCCGCCGTGGCCGGCTTGGTGGGTGGTGGCGCTAGCCCGCCCGCGCGAGCAGCCGCGGCGGCCCTGCCGCGGGCCGGGCGGGCGGAGGAGGCGGGACTGTCGACAGACCGCCTCGGCCGGATCGCGGGCTGGCTCCGCGACGAGGTGACCGCCAACCGTATTCCCGGCGCCGTGGTCGTCGTTGGTCGCAAGGGACAGGTCGCCTACGAGCAGGCCGTCGGCTTCCGGGACCGTGACAGCCAGGCGCCCATGCCGGCGAATGCCGTGTTCCGCATCGCGTCGATGACCAAGCCCTTTGCCTCGCTGGCTCTCATGATGCTGGCTGAGGAGGGGCGCGTCATGCTCTGGCACCCGGTCAGCCGCTACTTGCCCGAGTTCGGGGACGCGGTGGTCGGAGCCGAGCGCGCCGCGGTGATCCGCCCCCCCACGGTCCAGGACCTGCTGCGGCACACCTCCGGCCTCACCTATGCCGCTGGTGAGGGGGTGGCCGGCGCCAATCCCGTGCAGCGCGCCTATGGGGAGGCAAGGGTCGCCAACCGCGACCAGACGAGCGCCCAGTTCATAACCAATCTTGCCCGCCTGCCGCTGATGTATCAGCCCGGGACGCATTGGGAGTACAGCCACTCCACGGACGTGGTCGGGCGGATCGTTGAGGTGGTGAGCGGCATGGACCTCGACCGTTTCATCCGCGAGCGGATCAGCAACCCTCTCGGCCTGACGGATACCGGCTTTTGGGCGCCGCCTGAGGCGGAGGGGCGCGTGGCGCGGGCGCAGGTGGACCCGGTGACCGGCCGCCGGCAGTCCTTCCCCGATGCGCTGGAGAAGCCGCAATGGTTCTCGGGCGGCGGCGGCATGGTTTCGACCGCCTCGGACTACGCGCGCTTCTGCCAGATGCTTCTCAACGGCGGCGAGTTGGGCGGAACGCGCATCGTTTCGCCGAAGACGATCGAGCTGATGACGTCTAACCATCTTCCACCCGGCACCGAGTACAGCCCAGACCTGTTCTCGCGCTTCGGCGGCCTCGCCCCATCCCCGGTCGTCGGCTACGGCTTCGGCCTGGGCTTCGAGGTCCGGCTGGAGGAGGGGCGCAGCCCGGTGCCGGGGAGCGTCGGGGACTACTCCTGGGGCGGCGCCTACGGCACCTACTTCTGGGTGGACCCGAAGGAGGGGCTCTACGCCGTGCTCATGCTCCAGGGGCCATCGGACCGCCTGCAATACCGGTATGCGATCCGGCAGCTCGTCTATCAGGCCTTCAGCTAAGCCGAGGCGGGTAAACCCGCGCCTGGAACCTCCTTTACCCAGGCGGTTTCCCGTTCAAACACCGGGGCAGCCCAGCGTATCGACGTGGATCATGAGGGCGTAGCCGGTGGCACGGCTGCGCCGTGGACAGAGGGCGTGGTCGAAGCGGAGTTGACAGCTTTGGTCACCTTCGGTCGAGATAGCTGGCCGGCGTACAAACGCTTCAGGGGCGTGCTGCCGGTCGGGCTGCTGTAGCCCTTGCCGCCTTCTCCTCGGAGGACCACACGACCCACACCTGGGGAGCTGTCAGAGAAGCCGATGGCCACGCACCGCTTTCGTCCTACCCGCTACTTCAACGTGCTCGGTACCGCTGAGCCGTGCCTTCGCATCGCCAACGGCGACACGGTGGTGACAGATACCATCGACGCGTCCGGAATGGACGCTCAGGAGATGACGGTGGCCAGCCGGCCGAACCCAATGACGGGGCCGTTCTTTGTCGAAGGCGCTGAGCCTGGCGACACGCTGGCCGTCCATATTGAGCGGCTGACGCCAAGCCGCTCGACGGGCTGGACCTATTCGCCCCTTGCCCTCACCGTGCTGGATCCGGCCGCGATCGCCGACCACCCGCCGCAGCAACGCCATGTCTGGGAGATCGACAGCAAGACCAGAAGCGTGCGGCTGCAGGAGCCGGCGAAGGGGTTGGAGACATTCGCCCCACCACTACAACCCATGATCGGCTGCTTCGGCGTCGCGCCGGCCGGCGGGCAAGCACTATCCACCGCGACGAGCGCGCAGAATGGCGGCAATATGGACTACCGCCTGTTCGCGCCGGGGACGACGGCCTGGTTCCCGATTTCCGTGCCGGGCGCGCTCTTCTATCTTGGCGACGGGCACGCCTGCCAGGGAGACGGTGAGATCGTCGGCACCGGCATCGAGACCTCCTTCGAGATGGAGGTAACGCTCCGTGTTCTGAAGAGGACTATTACCTGGCCGCGTGGCGAGACCATCGACGACATCTTCACGATCGGCAACGCCAGGCCGCTTGATCAAGCGCTGCAGCACGCCACGACCGAGATGCTGCGGTGGCTGGGTGAGGATTACGGTCTGGACGCCCGGGCCGCCAGTCACCTGATGGGACAGGTTGTCCGCTACGACGTCGGCAACGTCTTCAACCCGGCCTTCACGGTCGCCTGCCGAATTGCCAAGCGCTGGCTGACGAAGCGGCAGGATGGAGGATCCAGCGGTCGTTAGCGGTCAGGTCTGTCGAACAGGACCATCAGGCGGTAGCATCACTCCACTCGCAAGTTCTTCGCCCTGATGAACCCGCCCCAAACCTCCCCGTCCCGCGCAACGCGCCCGCGTATGTCGTCCGCCGATCCGGGGATCGCGACGATGTTGGAAGCCACCAAGTTTCGAGTGACCGCTGGGTCTGCCAGGGCCTCACGCACGGCCGAGTTGAGAGCCGTTACGATCGGCTCGGGCATGCCGGATGGGCCGACCAGCGCAAGCCAGCCCGGCATAACAGGGGCATTTACCCCCGCCTCCGTCAGCGTGGGCAGGTCGGGCAAGTCAGGCGAGCGGGCCGCAGCAACCGCGGCGAGGGGCACGAGGGAGCGTTCGCGGATCTGCGGCAGGGCATTGCCGAGCACGCTGATCATGGCGTCCACTTCGCCCGTCATGACAGCGGTCAAGGCTTGAGTGGTCCCGGCATACGGAACATGCGTGAGTTGGATGCCAGTCCGGTCGGCAAGCATCTCGGTGGCGAGATGGGTCGAGTTGCCGATCCCGGCGCTGGAGAAGGTCAGCCGCCCGGGCTGCGCCTTTGCGCGTGCCACAAGGTCGGCAAGGGAGGTGAGACCACTCCTTGGGCTGACGATCAGGACAAACGGGGTGTCCGACACTGGCGCGATGTAGGTGAAGTCACGCGCCGGGTCGTAAGGCAAGTTGCTGTAGAGATAGGGATTGAAGGTGAGCAGCGAGACCCCAACCAGGGCGATGGTATGCCCGTCCGGACGCTGCTGCTTGATGTAGGTCGTCGCGATCACGCCGTTGGCGCCTGCCCGGTTCTCGACCACAACGGGCTGGCCGAGTCTGCGTGCCATGGGCTCCGCCATCAAGCGCGCCACCACATCGGTGTTGGAGCCGGCAGCCTGGGAGACGATGAGGCGGATCGGCTGCGTGGGAAACACCCCCTGTGCCAGCACTGTTCGCTGGGAGAGCGCCGCGCCCGTGGCAAGAACGGCGGTGATGACGGCGCGGCGTCTGAGGGGGCACATCGTCACGGCGTCGTTCCTTTGGGCATGAAACGGGGAAATGGGCGCATCGGCAGGTCCAAGGCCGAGCCGTTGTCGCCGCCATAGAGGATGGTCAGGATCGGCGGACGCCCGTGCGGCACCTGAACACAGTGGCCGGCGTCCGCTCCCGCTATGGATAGCCGGAGGCGGCTCCCTGCCTTGATCATCCAGGATGTCGGCAGCAACGGTATGCGGAGGCGCTCGGCCTGACCCGGCACCAGAGGGGCAGCGTCGCGGCGCGCAAAGCTCCGGGATGGCCAAGCTGTCCGGTAGCGTTCCGGGGGTGAGCTTTCCTTACGGTGCAGAGCGCGAAGCAATCCTTCGGTGACGTACCGTACTGTGCCGTCCGCCTCAACTTCGGAGAGATAGGCGAAGATCGAGGCGTCGGGCTCGCTTGACTCAATCCGGAGGTCGACGACGCCGTGACCGGTGAGCTCCATGTCGGCCTCCATCGGCTCGGAGGTCCAAGACGGCAGCCGCACTGCCCGTTCCCCCCAATCGGCGTAGTAGGTGGTGGTGTCGATGGCAGCCAGCCTCTCGTACCGCGTCTGGTTGCCGCTGCTGGTGGTGAAGTCCAATTGGAACGCATCGCGGCCTGCTACACCGGCCTTCGATTCGAGGCCGGCTGGCGCGAGGTGCCATCGCCGGGTCTGATCGATGGGAGGCCAGCTTCCAGCCTCCTGCCAGCACTCGGCATGGATGGAGAAGTAGTGGACCCGCGCTTCCACCTCGTACCCTGTGGAGCGACGCAGGAGGTAATGATCGAAGAAGCGCAGTAACTCGCCCAACAGGGAGAACTGTGAAGCTGCCTCGTCTCGCCAAGGCGAGACGTTGCTGCGTGCTCCGTGGTCCCAAGGACCGAGCAGAAGGTGAACAGGGTTCTTCGACAGCGTCAGGTAACGCGCAATCGCCGCGTTGCTGAACCCCACACCATCCATCCAACCAGAGGTGGCAAGCACCGCGACGTCCTCTTGGATGTAATCGCGATAGGCATAAGGGCTAAACGAAGCTGAGCTGAAGCCAACGTCGTAGGGCAGCGGCTCCTCGCGAAACCGGAACTCCGTGATGAAGTCGGGCATGTGGAAGTTGCCAAGGTGCTCCTGGATGGCCTGGGCCAGCAGTACGCCGCCCGGATCCTCGTCCACCGGCGCGGGGCCTCGGAGATCGGGGTTGGCGTAGTAGGCGATGTTTCTCAACAGGTCGCGCCGATCATGATCCATTGCAACCATGAGGTTGTCATAGGACTGGGACAGGCGGTTCAGGAAAACGCCACCGGGATAGTAGTGGTCTTGCCAGGTGTCCCACATGGCGAAGAGCGGCGCGATCGCCTTCACGGCAGGATGCCCCGTGCTGGCAAGGAAGTCCGACGCGGCGCCGGGATAGGAGATGCCGGTTGCGCCGATCCGTCCGTTGCACCAGGGCTGAGCCACAACCCAGTCCGCAATCTCCCGGCTGTCGTCACGCTCGCGGGGCGAGCGGAAACTGTCCCGAGTACCGAAGCTCGCCCCCGTGCCGCGCACGTCGACAACGACCACGGCATAGCCGTGCGGGACCAGGAAACGGACAAACTTGCCGGCGTTCGGAATGGCGTCAGCGTCGCTTCCATCGGCGATTGCAAACCGACGATAATAAGGGGTGAGGATGAGAATGACCGGTACCGATCCCACAACGCCTTCCGGCACCCAGGCGTCCAGAGCAACCCGGCATCCGTCCTGCATCTCGAGATAGCGCGAGAGGGGTTGGGGCGGAACGGCGTATTCGGCGGACCGGCTGGCGAGGTAAGCGCTGGGGGTCACGCGCCAAGCGGCACTGTTGAGATCGCTGTCGCCCATGCCGTTCACGTCCCTTCAGTGGCGGGAGCGGTCCTCCCATACAGCGTATGGTGCATAGGATCCCATCTCGCCCGTGATGCAAAGTCTGGAAGGCGAGCAACCGCCTGGCCGATCAGCCTTGCGTGGATGGGACCCAGCATGCCCTAAACACTGCCCAGAGGCTGGGTAGGCATCAAGACGCGGGAAGCATCAGCCCATCTCCCCGGTGGCGATACGGCCGATGCTGTAGCTACCCTTAGCACCCTGGGACCCCAGACGACCGGTTGCCCCGCTTCAGCACCTGGACCGCGTGGCCCTTCTTCAGCAAGACCAGAAGGCCGGGCAGCGTGCTGCGCCCAACGAGTTGCCTCCGCGACCTGGCTGATGGTGGTGCCCTCGAGGCAGCGCAGGAGGGATACCTGCCTCGTGCCCTCACGTGGCCGATGCGGCGCCAAGGGATCACGGACTGCGTGGGTTGGCACAGTCCGGCTCAGGGCAGTCCGTGGAACCTCGATACCGCTGGACAGATCAGGTCGCCTTGTATTGGCATTTCAGGGCATCAGGCGGTGTGCGGCCGCACCGCGTTGCGGTGTACAGGTCGGCTGGGCGGCAGCGGAGGCAGTAAGCCCCTCCCGAGTGTTCGGCAGGGCACTCGGGCTCCCCTGTCCCCCTTTACCCTCTCGTGCACTCGCGACGACCTCTCCCGCAGCGTCAATCCTAGCGGGCCCCACCGTCTCCAGCCCCGCCGAGGTAATCGGCAAAAATGATGGGCTGCTAGGGTCCAGCACCTCCAGCAACCCAGCTATCAGCATGCTCTGGACCAGCGCACTACGAGCGGCAAGAGGCAGGTCGGCAGGCGCCTCGACAAGTCGGCCCCAGTGTTGGGAAGCGGCCGTGAGAGTCCGCTCCTCCGTCGAGAAGGGCGGCCTCGTCATCGTCAGACCCGTTGAGCATCCCTGACCATTGGGCTGTACGATCGGGAGCCATGCCAAAAGTTGGCCAGCGCGGCATGCGAGGAACCGCACCTTGCCAGATGACCTACGCACTATTTTCCACCGAAGGAAGTGCAAGCAAAAGCAGGCCTGCTCCAGCCGCTAACTCCAACCCACAACGTCCCGCGCAACGACTGGTGGAGACGGCCGCTTCCCAAGGCATTGGCCTCTTGGCGACAGCGACCTCGGGATGGCACCTTGCAGCGACGGCGGTCCGCCGTTTCCCGAAACCTTCGATCCCCAATCCAGGCGGCGGGTGAGGAAAAACCCGCGTGGGAAGGGCAGGATGATGTCGCCCAGGCTAGCCATCGTCACCATCGGCCAAACACCTCGGGACGACGTGATCCCGGAGATGCTGATGCTGCTGGAAGCCTCAGCCGGCAGGCTGCAGGTTCAGGAATTCGGCGTGCTCGATGGTCTGGCAGAATCAGAGATCCGTGCTCAAGTCCCCAGACCGCGAGAGGCGCGGCTCCATACTCGCCTAGCAGGCGGAACGAGTGTCGTCCTCGGCAGCGGCTTTGTCGTGAACCGGCTGGAGCCTCTTTTGCAGGAGCTGGACGGGCGCGGGTACGACCTGATCGTCCTCGCCAGCACGAGCATCTTCCGCTCCTTTCGCATGCGCACCTCGTTCGTCCACGCCCAAAGCGCGGTTGACGCCTGGATCGCGACGCTGGTGATGGGAGACTGCGAGCTGGGCCTGATCCACAGCCTGGCTGGCCAGCATCGCGGTCTCGCCCATGGTACCCTCGTTCAGAACGCCCGAGCCGTCGTCGGTGGCGGGGAGAGCGCGGAGCTGGCGGAGGCGGCAGAACGGCTGAAAAGTGCCGACCTGATCCTCATGCACTCGGTGAGTTACAGCGAGCACGACGCACGCCATATGGCGGCGCTCACCCGTAAGCCGGTGGTGACGGCGCGCCGCATCCTTGCCGGAGCGATGCGGCTGCACCTGGCCGGGTTGTTGGATCAGCCCGGTCCATCCTCCCTCGGGCCCGCCGCCGACAGCGACCTGCTAGCCTGGCTGATGGATCACCTTCCCGGTGACGCTGAACCCCTCACCCCACGCGAACGCGACGTTCTTGCGGCGGCGTTGGAGGGGGGTGGGAACAAGGAGATCGGCCGCAAGCTGGGCATCAGCCATCGCACCGTCGAGATCCACCGGGGGCGGGGGCTTGCGAAGCTGAACGCGCGCTCCCCGGTGGAGCTGATACGTCGCCTGCTGATCACACGCGGGGTCTGACCTGCCCCGTTCCTCGGCAACCTGCCGCGGGCGCGGGCAGGCGGCGCGTGTGCGCGTCCCTGCATACGGGTCGGCCCTTATGTCGCCCGGCGCGGCGGCCGCTATCCTTCGCGACATGCAGGCGGCAGCGGGAGCGGCTCGGCTCCCGCCATCCCGCAAGAAGTGGAGTGGCCTTCCATGGCGGATGATTTCGGACGTTACCGGATCGGCTTTGATATCGGTGGCACCTTTACGGATTTCATCCTGCTGGACCGGCGCACCGCGACCATACGCCTGCACAAGTGCCTGACCACGCCGCAGGATCCCTCCCAGGGCGCGCTGGCCGGGTTGTCGGAACTGGTGGCGGACGCGGGTCTCTCGCTCTCCGACATCACGGAGATCGTGCACGGCACGACGCTGGTGACGAACGCGCTGATCGAGCGCAAGGGCGCGACGCTGGGCATGATCACGAGCGCGGGATTCCGTGACATCCTGGAGATCGGGACCGAGCAGCGCTACGACATCTACGACCTCTTCCTGCAGTTCCCCGACGCCCTGGTTCCTCGCCGCCGTCGCCTGGAAGTCGCGGAGCGGATGGACCGGGAAGGGCAGGTCGTGACGCCGCTCGATGTCGACGCGGTGAAGCACGCGGCGGCGCGCCTGGTCGCGGACGGGGCGGAGGCCATCGCCATCTGCTTCCTGCACGCCTATCGCAACATGGCGCACGAGAAGGCCGCTGCCGTCGCGATCCGCGAGAGCTTCCCGGACCTTCCCCTCTCCCTCTCCTCCGAGGTGGTCGCGGAACTGTGGGAGTACCAGCGCTTCGTCACCACCTGCGCCAACGCCTACGTCCAGCCCCTGATGGACCGCTATCTCCAGCGTCTTGAGCGCGAGCTGTGGACGAGCGGCTTCCGCGGCGCGCTGCGGCTGATGCAATCGGCCGGCGGGCTCGTCTCGCCGGAAGCGGCGCGCGCCTACCCCATCCGCCTGCTGGAGAGCGGCCCGGCCGGCGGCGGGCTGGCCACCGCCTTCTTCGGCAAGCTCGTCGGCCAGGCGGACATCATCTCCTTCGACATGGGCGGCACCACGGCCAAGGCCTGCATGATCGAGGCCGGACGCTGCGAGATCGCGCCGATGATGGAGGTGGCGCGGCTGCACCGGTTCAAGAGGGGTTCGGGCCTGCCCATCAAGGCGCCGGTCATCGACATGATCGAGATCGGCGCGGGCGGCGGCTCCATCGCCGCCATCGACGAGGTGGGGCTGCTGAAGGTGGGGCCGCATTCGGCCGGGGCCGATCCCGGCCCGGCCTGCTACGGCCGCGGTGGCATCCAGCCCACGGTGACGGATGCGAACCTCGCCCTCGGCTACTACGATCCCGGCTTCTTCCTCGGTGGCCGCATGTCGCTCGACAAGGCGGCGGCCGAAGCGGCGCTGGCACGGGTGGGAGAGGGGCTCGGCCTCTCCGCGGTGGAGACCGCCTGGGGCATCCACCGGACGGTGACGGAGAGCATGGCCGCTGCCGCCCGCATCCACATCATCGAAAAGGGCAAGGACCCGCGGCGCTACGCCATGGTGGGCTTCGGCGGCGCGGGCCCGGCGCACGCCGTGGAGGTGGCGCGCATCCTCGGCGTGCAGGAGGTGCTGATCCCGCCGGCCTCCGGTGCGGCCTCCGCGCTTGGGTTCCTCGCCGCCCCGCTCTCCTTCGAGCAGGTCCGCTCCCTGCCACTCTCCCTGGACGATGCCGGGGCGCCGGCGGCCATGGAGGCGGTGCTGGCGGAGCTCTCGGCCGAGACGGTCGCCATGCTGACCGCCGCCGGCATTGCCGAGGCGGACATCACCGTCGAGCGCAGCGCTGACATGCGGCTGGCCGGCCAGTTGCACGAGATCAGCGTGCCCCTGCCCGCCGGCCCGATCACCGCCGCCTCTATCCCGCAGGTGCTGGAAGCCTTCCGGGCCGTGTACTCCGCCCGCTTCACCTCGGTGTACGAGGGCGTCTCGGCGGAGGTCATTTCCTTCCGCGTCCGCGCGTCGGGCCCGGTTCCCGCGTTGACCGTGGAGCAGGCAGGCGCCCCCACGGCCGGCACGGCGCGCAAGGGCAGCCGCATGGCCTGGTTCGGCGACGCCTTCCACGACACCCCCGTCCTCGACCGCTACGCCCTCGCCATGGGCGAGACCGTTCAGGGACCCGCCATCATCGAGGAGCGCGAGGCGACCACCATCCTCGGCCCGCAGGACAGCGTGACGGTGGGCGCCGCGGGCACGCTGCGCATCAAGGTGGGCGTCGCGGCCCCGATCGCCGCCCGCATCACGCCCCAGACCCCCATGGACGAGGCGCGGGCGCTGATCGAGGCGGACCCGGTCTCGCTCGAGATCATGTGGAGCCGCCTGGTCACCATCGTGGAGGAGATGTGGCACACGATCTGCCGCACCGCCTTCAGCCTTATCGTCTCCGAGGCGCAGGACTTCGCCTGCGACCTGCTGGACGCGACGGGGGAGTCCCTCGCGCATTCCCCGCGCGCCATGCCGGTCTTCAACCTGACCCTGCCGCGGGCGGTGAAGGCCATGCTGAAGAAGTTCCCGGCCGAGACGCTCCGCCCGGGCGACGTGCTGATCACCAACGACCCCTGGCTCTGCGCCGGGCACCTCTACGACATCGCCATCGTCACCCCCGTCTTCCACGAGGGGCGGCTGGTCGCGCTGCTCGGCACGGTGGGGCATGTGGGGGACATCGGCGGCATCAAGGACGGGCTGCGGGCGGAGGAGATCTTCGACGAGGGCCTGCAGATCCCGCCCGCGAAGCTCTACCGCGCCGGCGAGGCGAACGACACGCTGTTCGACCTGATCGGCGAGAACGTGCGCAAGCCCGAGGAGGTGCTGGGCGACCTGCACTCCTTCGTGGCAGCCAACGCGCAGGGGGCGGAGCGCCTGCTCTCCTTCATGCAGGACTACGGCATGCACGACCTCCGCGCGCTGGCCGCGGTGGTCCAGGGGCGGGCGGAGAAGGCGATGCGCGACGCCATCCGCGCGCTGCCGGACGGCGTCTACCGCTCCGAGGTGAGCAACAACATGCTCGGCCAGACGCTGCGCTACCCGCTAAAGCTGACCGTGGCGGGGGACGAGATCGAGCTGGACTTCGCCGGCGCCCCGGCCCAGCTCCCCCGAGGCGGGCTGAACTGCACCTTCAGCTACACCGAGGCGCACGGCTCCTACCCGCTGAAGTGCATCCTCAGCCCGGGCGTGCGCGGCAACGCCGGCTGCTACCGCCCGGTGCGGGTGAAGGCGCCGGAGGGCTCCGTGCTGAACTGCACGCGGCCGGCCGCGGTGGCGCTGCGCACGCGCACGGGCTGGTACCTCGCCCCCAACATCTTCCGCGCCCTTTCCGAAGCGGCGCCGGACCGCGTGCAGGCGCATACCGGCCTTCCGGTCTCGATCAAGGTGCACGGCCTGGACGCGGCCGGTCGCCTCTACGCCGACCACTTCTTCATGGGCGGTGGCCAGGGCGCGGGCGCGCGGGGGGACGGGAAGTCGGCGCTGCTCTGGCCCACCTCGGCGGCCAACACCTCCATCGAGCTGTTCGAGACGCGTGCGCCGGTGCTCGTCGTGGAGAAATCCCTCATCGAGGGGTCCGGCGGGCCGGGAAGGCATCGCGGAGGGCTCGGCACCCGCACCCGCATGCGCAAGCTGCACGACGACGGCCGGCCCACCCAGGCCTCGGTGGCGGCCGAGGGCGTAGGGGTCGAGGCGCCGGGCCTCTTCGGCGGGCAGCAGGGCGGGCCGGCGCGCGGCGCCGTGCTCGACCGGGAGGGGAACCTGGTCCGGGACTGCGGGACGGGCGAGCTGGTGACGCTGGTCGACACCAGTCAGATGATCGAGATCCGCCTCTGCGGCGGCTCCGGCTTCGGGGCGCCGGAGGACCGGCCGGCCTGGCTCGTGGAACAGGACGTGCTTGACGGCTATGCCGGCCCTGGTGCCGCATCCACCCCCGCGGCCGCCCGGGCGGCCGAGTAGAGAGGACCGAACCATGGATCGCCGTAGCTTCCTCCTTGGCGCGGGCGCCGCGGTGGCGGCCTCCTCGCTCGATCCCGCCTACGGGTTCGAGCGAGAGGGCAACCGGCGGATCCTGGTCTTCTCCGGCAACCAGCCCGTGCCGATCCTCGACCCGCACCAGCGCTATGACTGGTCCACGCGGATGATGCAGCGCTGCCTGTACGACGCGCTGGTGCGCTACGACGGCACGCCGCCGCGCGTCGTCCCCTGGCTGGCCGAGCGGTGGGAGACGAGCGCGGATGGCAAGGCCTGGACCTTCCACCTCGTCGGAAACGCCAAGTTCCACAACGGCGACCCGTTGGATGCCGAGGCCGTGCGCTTCTCCTTCGAGCGCGGCCTGCGGCTGAACAAGGGCATCTCGTGGATGCTGTCCAAGCACCTGAAGCCCGGGAACACCGTGGCGCTGGACGCGCGCACCGTGCGCTTCACGCTGGAGCAGCCCTACCCCGACTTTCTCTCCTTCATGCCCCTCTGGTTCATCACCAACCCCAAGCAGGTGATGGCCAACCAGGAGGGCGACGACGACGGGCAGAAGTGGCTGACCACCGCCGAGGCCGGTTCCGGTCCCTTCCGCATCCGCCGCTGGGACGGGCAGAGCGTCATGTCGCTCGAGGCGGTGCCGGACTACTGGAAGGGCTGGCCGATGGCGGAGGCGGACCGCCCCGCCGGGGTGATCTACCGCGTCATGCGCGAATCCTCTCCCCGCAAGGCGGCGCTGCAGCGCGGCGAGGTGGACGTGGCCGCCGGGCTGACGCCGGACGACATCGATCAGCTCGGCAGGATGCCGGGGATGACCATCGCGGACGTGCCGGGGGCCGCCCCCTTCGCCATCATGCTGAACACGCAGAAGGGACCGACGGCGGACGTCAACCTGCGCAAGGCCATCGCCTACGCCTTCGATTACGACGCCCTGATCACCATCCACAAGGGCGCCGCCCGGCTGATGGACGGGCCCTTCCCCGTGGTGACCGAGGGACGCATCACCCTCGACATGCCGCGCCGGAACCTGGAGCTGGCCAAGGGGTATCTGGCGAAGACCGCCACGCCCGAGGGGGGGATCGAGCTCGAGTTCCTCCATATCGCCGGGCACGAGGTGCAGCGGCAGATCGGGCTCGTGCTCCTGGCCGCGTTGCAGCCCCTTGGCATCAAGGTGAACCTTGTCGCCCAGCCCTGGCCAACGCTGGTCGGCCGCGGCGCCTCGCCGGAGACGGCGGCGGCGATGACGGCCGTCTACGTCACGCCCGTCACCACCTCCCCGGATACGGTCGCGTCGCAGTACGCCTCCTCCGCTGCCGGGCAGTTCCGGGGCATCCACCACCTGCGCGACGCCGAGATCGACCGCACGGTCGCCGAGGCGGCGGTCGAGCTCGACGAGGCGAAGCGCGCCGACCTCTACGCCCGCATCCAGTGCCGCGTGGTCGAGCTCCAGCCCGTGATCTTCTGCATGACCGCCAACCAGCAATGGGCCATGCGCGGCTACGTGAAGGGCTTCCAGTCCCAGCCGCTGAACCTGACGGGCGAGGTGGACCTCTTCCCGCTCTACGCGGCGCGCGCCTGACGATGCTCCGCTACCTGGCCCGCCGCATCGCCTATGTCGCGCTGATGCTGGCGGGGCTGGTGCTGATCACCTTCGTCATCTCCAACGTCACGCCGGCCGATCCGGCGGCGCTCGCGGCCGGACCCGACGCAACGCCGGAGATGGTCGCCACCATGCGCCGGGAATACGGCCTGGACCGGCCGCTGCCCGAGCAGTTCCTCCGCTACGTGGGCGACCTCCTGCAGGGCCGGCTGGGGCGCTCCATCCAAAGCGGGAATGAGGTGATGGACGATCTCTCGCGCTACGTGCCGGCCAGCCTGCAACTCGTGCTGCTGGCCATGGGTTTCGCCTGCGCGGTGGGTGTTCCCCTGGGCATCCTCTCGGCGGTGCGGCGCCACTCGCTGCTCGACCACGGCATCCGCGTGCTCGCGGTCTCAGGGGTGGCGCTACCGGCCTTCTGGATCGCGCTGCTGCTGCAACTCGTCCTGGCGGTGTGGATGGGATGGTTGCCGACGGGCGGGCAGCTCTCCATCGCCGCCGATCCGCCACCGGTCATAACGGGCATGGTGCTCTTCGACGCGCTGCTCGCCGGTCAATGGGCGATCGTCGGCGATGCGGCCGCCCATTCGGTGCTGCCGGCCTTCGTGCTGTCGCTTCCGTGCCTGGCCTCCGTGCTGCGGGTGAACCGGGCCGAGATGATCGAGGTGCTGGGCTCGGACCACATCACCGCCGCGCGCGCGCACGGGGTGGTCCCGCGTCGGGTGGTCGGGAGGCTGGCGTTGAAGAACGCCATGCTGCCGACGCTCGCCATGATCGGGCTCCGCTTCGGCTGGATGCTGGGCAGCACCGTGCTGGTCGAAACGGTGTTCGACTGGCCCGGCATCGGCCTCTACGCCGTCAACTCCGCCATCGCCTCCGACTTCAAGCCGGTCATGGGAGTGACGCTGACGATCGGCCTGATCTTCATGCTGGCGAACCTCCTGGTCGACCTCGCCTATGGCTGGCTCGACCCGCGGACCCGGAGCGCATGAGCACGACCGCCGCCGCACCGCCGGCCGGGCCACGCTTGGCGCGTCTTCGCGTGGAGCATGCCGGCCTGTTCCGGCAGATGCGCTTCTTCGCCTGGACGTTCGCTCGAAGCCCCTCCGCGCTCCTCGGGCTTGCCCTAGTGCTGGCCTTCCTCCTGCTGGCGGCGATCGGACCCTGGATCGTGCCTTACCCGGAGGATGCGCAAGGCGCGGTGAACCTGGCGCGCCGCCTCCAGCCGCCCTCCTCCGCGCATTTCTTCGGCACCGACGAGATGGGGAACGACATCTTCACCCGCGTCATCGTCGGCACCCGCACGAGCTTCTGGATCGGGCTGACCATCACCGGCCTGGCGGCGCTGGTCGGCGTGCCCCTCGGCGCGGCGGCGGGATACTTCGGCGGGCGCATGCGCTCCGTCATCATGCGCGTCACGGACGTCTTCCTGGCCGTGCCGGGACTGGTGCTGGCGCTGGCCATCGTCGCCTCGCTCGGCCCCGGCATCCTGCACGGGGTGCTGGCGCTCACCATCGTCTGGTGGCCGGGCTATGTTCGCCTGATCGAGGCAAAGGCGCTGACGCTGCGCTCCGAGGCCTATGTGGAGGCCGCGCGGACCATGGGCGCCTCCCACGGCTGGATCCTGCGGCACCACATCCTGCCCAACTGCATCAGCCCTCTGGTCGTGAAGGCCAGCATGGACATGGGCATGGCCATCCTCGCGGCGGCCTCCCTCGGCTTCATCGGCCTGGGCGCGAAGCCGCCGGCGCCGGAATGGGGCGCCATGATCTCCGTCGGGCGGACCTTCATGCCGGACTGGTGGTGGTACTCCGCGGCTCCCGGGCTGTTCATCTTCCTTACCGTTCTCGGCTTCAACCTGTTCGGCGACGGGCTGCGCGACACGCTCGACCCGCGGAGCTCCAAGGGATGAGCCTGCTTGAGATCCGCGACCTCCGTCTTGTCTTCGACGGCTTCGAGGGGCGCGCCCACGTGCTGGACGGCATCGACCTGTCGGTCGCAACAGGCGAGGCCGTCGGCATCGTCGGCGAAACGGGCTGCGGCAAGTCTGTTCTCGCACGCAGCCTGCTGCGGCTGAACCCCTCCCCGCCGGCGCGGGTGACGGGCGGCGCCATCCGCTTCGACGGCGCCGACATCCTTGGCATGGACCAGGCCGCGCTGCGCCGGATGCGCGGACGGGACATCGGGATGGTGTTCCAGGACCCCGTCACCTATCTCAATCCCGTCTTCACCATCGGCCAACAGATGGCGGAGGTCCTGCGGGCGCACGAGCCCGGGCTGTCGCGCAGGGCGCTGAGGGCCCGGAGCGTCGCGCTGCTGGAATCCGTCCGCCTGGCGGAGGCCGAAGCCTTGCTCTCGCGCTATCCGCACGAACTGTCGGGCGGGATGCGACAGCGCGTGCTGATCGCCCAAGCCTTGGCTGGAAATCCGCGCCTTCTGATTGCCGATGAACCGACGACGGCTCTCGACGTCACGATCCAACGGCAGGTACTGGCGCTCATCGCCGATCTCGTTAGGCGGCTCGGGCTGACCCTGATGCTGATCAGCCATGATCTCGGCGTGATCGGCGCCGTGTGCCGGCGCATTGTCGTCATGTACTCCGGCGCCATCGTGGAAGATGCCCCGGCGGAGGCACTGTTTCGCGCCCCGCAGCACCCCTACACGCGCGGGCTACTCGCCGCCATTCCGGATTTGAACAGGCCGGAGCACATGCCCACCAGCATCCCGGGCAGCATTCCGGACCTGCGCCACCCGCCCTCGGGATGCCGGTTCCACCCGCGCTGCCCCTTGGCAATGCCGGTTTGCGCACGCGAGAAGCCGCCGCTTATCCCGGCGGACGCCGCGCAGCATCTGGTAGCGTGTCACGCCGTAGCGCAGAGCATGGCGCCTGCGGAGTTCGGGCTCTCGGGAACGCCGGCATGACGGTACCGCTGCTGAGCGCGGAGGAGGTATCAGTCTGCTTCGGGCAACATCTGGCCGTGGAGAACGTCTCCCTCGCGCTGAGGCCCGGCGCGGCGTTGGGACTGGTCGGGGAGTCTGGCTCGGGCAAATCCACCCTGCTGCGCACGTTGCTCGGCTTGCAGCCTGTCTCGACCGGGCGCGTGCTACTGGACGGGGCCGATATCACCGGCGCGGGCGGGGCCGCGCTGCGGTCGCTGCGGCGCGCCGTGCAGGTGGTGTTCCAGAACCCGCATTCGGCTCTGAACCCGCGCAGCACGGTGCACGACTCCGTGGCGGAGCCGCTGCGCATCCTCGGCGGCCTCGGCCGGACGAGGATGCAAGGCCGGGTCGCCGGACTGCTGACGGATGTGGGCCTCGGGCCTGAGTTTCTCTGGCGCTACCCGCATGAGCTCTCGGGCGGCCAGAAGCAACGTGTTTGCATCGCGCGTGCTCTCGCGCCCGGGCCACGGGCGCTGCTGCTGGACGAGCCTACCTCCGCGCTCGACGTCTCCGTTCAGGCGCAGATCATCGATCTGCTGCGTGGACTGCGGCAGCGGCACCAACTCGCCTATCTCTTCGTGTCGCACAACCTCGCCGTGGTGCGGCTGCTCTGTGACGAGGTGATGGTGTTGCGGCAAGGCAAGGTAATCGAGATGGGGCCGGTCGCACAGGTGCTTCAGGATCCCCGTGAGGCCTACACGCGCGCACTGCTCGGCTCGGTCCTGACCCCCGGCATCACGGATCTGCACGAAGCGGACAGCATCGGCGAGCGTGCCTCCTAGCGCCAATCCTAAACTTGGAAACCGGCCCATGCTTTCTGGGAATTTCCCGGGGCGCTGAAGATCCCATAGCGGTCAAGCGCCTGCTGAGGCTGGGTGTTGGGCGTCGGCGGGGCGACAGAGATAGCCATAGATCTCGCGGGCGACGTAGCGCTTGAGACAACAAATGATCTCGGACTTTGTCTTGCCCCCGGCGGTTCGCCGCTCTGACCTTCCCCCGTAGAAGCGGTCCGCCGGTAGAGTGAGCCCGGCGGAACCGTGGAGGGTGTTGGGATGGGAAGGAAGCACCACAAGCCGGAGGAGATCGTGGCCAAGCTGCGGCAGGTCGAGGTGTTGCTGGCGCAGGGCAAGACCGCTGCCAAGGCTGTGCGGGCAATGGGGGTGACCGAGCAGAGCTACTATCGCTGGCGGAGCGAGTACGGCGGCCTGAAGCTGGACCAGGTGAAGCGCCTCAAGCTGCTGGAGCAGGAGAACGGCAGGCTCCGCAAGGCGGTGGCAGACCTGACGCTCGAGAAGCTGGTGCTGAAGGAAGCCGCCTCGGGAAACCCGTGAGCGCGTCGAGGTGTTGCTGGCGCAGGGCAAGACCGCTGCCAAGGCTGTGCGGGCAATGGGGGTGACCGAGCAGAGCTACTATCGCTGGCGGAGCGAGTACGGCGGCCTGAAGCTGGACCAGGTGAAGCGCCTCAAGCTGCTGGAGCAGGAGAACGGCAGGCTCCGCAAGGCGGTGGCAGACCTGACGCTCGAGAAGCTGGTGCTGAAGGAAGCCGCCTCGGGAAACCCGTGAGCGCCGCCCGTCGTCGGGCCTGCGTCGAGCACGTCACGAAGGAACTCGACGTCTCGGAGCGGTTTGCCTGCAAGGTGCTCGGTCAGCACCGCTCGACGCAGCGGAAGGCGCCGAGGCAGGCGGACGACGAGGTGGCGCTCACCGTGAGCATCATTGGCTTGGCCCGGCAGTACGGGCGCTATGGGTACCGGCGGATCACCGCGCTGCTGCGGGCCGAGGGTTGGCGATGCAATCACAAGAGGGCGGAGCGCAGCTGGCGCCGTGAAGGGCTGAAGGTACCGGCCCGGCAGCCCAAGCGCGGGCGGCTGTGGCTCAACGACGGTTCCTGCGTGCGGCTGCGGCCGGAGCGGCCGAACCACGTCTGGGCCTACGATTTCGTGGAGGACCGCACCCGGGACGGGCGCAAGTTCCGGATGCTGAACGTCGTGGACGAGTTCACCCGCGAGTGCCTGGCCGTCCGAGTGGGTCGCCAGCTCAGGGCCGCTGACGTGATCGACGTGCTGTCCGACCTGTTCATCCTCCGCGGTACGCCCGGCCATGTTCGTTCGGACAACGGGCCGGAGTTCGCCGCCACCGCCGTGAAGGGCTGGATCAGCGGCGTGGGGGCCAAGACGGCGTTCATCGAGCCCGGAAGCCCCTGGGAGAACGGCTACGTGGAGAGCTTTGACGGCAAGCTGCGCGACGAACTGCTCAACGCCGAGGTGTTCAACACGCTCGCCGAGGCCAAGGTGCTGATCGAGGGGTGGCGCCGCCACTACAACACCGCCCGCCCGCACTCCTCGCTGCGCTACCGACCGCCCGCGCCAGAGGTGCTCCTGACATCACCTCTGCCGTCCTCCGTCGGCCAACCACCCACCAGCTCAGGACAGGCCGCGGCCATGCTCCACTAAAAATCGGCCTGGGCCACCTCGTGGAGGCTGGTCAGCTTCGTGGGTGCAATGCAGACGGCTACCAGCTTTGACCGCCTTGTCCTCGCCACCCGGGCGATACGCCATGATCCAGGCTGCATAGACGCCCGGCTGGTCCTGGCCGAGCACTCCGGTGACCTGTCGACCCGGCTTCGCCACCTTGAGGCCGCCGTCGCGGCGGGCGAGTGGCTGTGGGGGTCAGTGGCCGAGCGGGTCGACCATGACCTTTGCTGGTGGGGAGATGTCGGCACCCGGCCTTACATGCGAGCCGTTCAGGCGCTTGGAGTGGCGCTTTGCGAGGCCGGATATCCTGATGAGAGCCGTGCCTGCTTCGAGCGGTTGCTGATCATGAATCCCAATGACAATCGGTGCATCCGTGACCTGATAAGGGATCTGGACATCGGTCCTTGCTCTCTCTAACGAGAGCCCATGTGGGACTCGCCTGAGTGTGCTGCGGTCAGTGCACGGCATCGGCAAGGTCCCGAGCAGCCAGGACGACCTCCACCATCCGGCGTAGTGTTCGGAGAGACCCGCCCTTCCACATGGCAGCTAAGGCCCTCAATTCGGCGCCATCGACCGGCAGGGCCCATTCTCGCCGCCAACCGCGTGTGACCACCAAATCGCGCATCATACCATTCGACAGGCCTTCTAAATGGTTAAGGCTGGGTACGGGAACAGGGATCAATCGAAACCTATCCCGGAGCGCGGTTGGCAATTCCGATGCGTCGTTCGCCGTTGCCAGCCAGACCACATGCTCCATGTTGACCGGCGCCTCGAGGTGGGGATCGCGCCAGCACCGCGCCGTCCGCTTCTCGAGCATCGCCAACAGTGCATCGGGCAGGCTGCCGTTGGTCCGCGACGTCCCGGCCTTCTCGACCGCATCAAGGATGACGACCGGGCTGGCGTGCCGATGACTCCTGATCATTCCGGTCGGCAGCGCCGGGTTACCGGTGTTCCACTGCCGCGCTGTCCCCGCAAACGCCGAGTCCGATACGCCACCGCAGCCGTAGACCTCCATCGGCAGATCCAGAAGTTCCGCCAGCCGCATGGCGAAGGTTGTCTTGCCGCAGCCAGGTGGCCCGACCAGCAGCACCGGCCTGAGGGCGACGTGGGACCGGCCTACAAAATCCTGAAGGATGGCGTCACATACCACCGCTGCATGCGGGAACTCGTACAGGAGAGCCTTCCTGAGATCGGCCAGGTCAGGCACCGGCTCCAGTGGAAGCGGCAGGTTCAGCAGGTCCTTGAATTCGAGCAGCACCCGCTGACCCGCAGGCGTTTGCGCGCTCCCGACCTCGGTGAACACCACGGCCGTGGGTGCGTCGGCTTCGGCATCCGCTTCGGTGGGCGGCTCGCCGTCCTCCGGTTCATCCTCCTCCTGCATGAAAGGACGGATCATGCTCGGTGCTCGTCTGCCGCGGGGAGGGTCGGCCTCCTGGCCCCTACTCTGCCGAAGCAGTGCTTCCCGATTGGTCAGCATCTTGACGAGCATCTGCTCGCCCGGACCGTCAGGACCCAAAGCAGATGGCAGGAACCCCGCGGCACCCTCGCGGGACCACCGCTCGGGCAGCATCGTCTGGCCGTTGGCCGCCAGCAGCCAAGCGACGGCGGCCGTGGCATAGCTGGCGGCATCCTCCTGGCTGATGCCGGGTGAGGAGGCGTGCACGCCGTTCAGGGCGGCGTAGAGGTGGCACCGCACCCCTACCTCCATCGCGGTCAGCCGCGCCTGCGGGCTTTCGCGCTGGAGATCCTCATAGGCCTTGGCAGCGATAAGGTAGTCCTCGGGGCCCGGGACGTGGGTGAGCTCGCTCAAGGCGAAGAGCAGCGGGTGCGCGGACGCTTCGTTGCCGTCCAGGCGGTCGAGCGCCTTCGCCGCGAACTGGGCGGCATCGGCCTGGACGTCTTCCTTGAACAGCGAGCAGCCGCGGAGGAGGTTGTGCAGCATGGGCAAGTGGCGTCCCTTCGCCGCGGCCCTGGAGAGGGCATCCAACGGCGCCGTGCAGCCATCGGTGGAGGCACGGACTGCCCGGCGGCCAGGAGTGCCATCGTCGGCGTGGCTCATGAGCCCGCCTCCATCGTCGGGCTGCACGCCGCGCGCATGCACGCGTCGCCGGTGATGCGGCGGCCGAAAAGAGTGGTCATGGGGTTACGACCCTGCGTTCGGGTGGATTTACCCACCTCCCGCCCCATGAGGGCGGGAGGTGGGGGGAACGGAAGAGCCAGGCCTCAAGCGATCAGCGGCAGTCCGCTGTCCGTCTCAGGCCTGCGCCATCCGCCCTGTCCGTATTCGCAGGGTCTCAGTGAGGACGATCGCCCGCAGCGCCTCGGGGGCGGCTGATGCAGCGGCTCTGAAAGCCGAGATGGCGGGGCGATCCGTCACAGAGAGGAACGTAAAAGGAACATAAACGGCCAGTCAATCGTCTTCCGATCCGATGCGAGCACATTTCTTCCTCTTTACCGAAGGGGGCGTCGCCTGGGGCCTGCGGCCACTCAGGGTGCTTCGTGCGCTTTACGGCGGCTATATTCCCACCCAGCATCGCCTCAGACGCGCTGGTCTAGGACGCGGCTATCTGCTCACCGATGATACGGTCATCGCCGCTTCAATAGGGAAGCCAGCATGGCTTGGACTGATCGCCGCATCCTGGACCTGTTCGGCATCGAGGCTCCCATCATCCAGGCGCCCATGGCCGGGAGCACGACGCCCGAGATGGTCGTCGCGGTCAGCGAGGCCGGAGGGCTCGGGTCCCTGACCTGCGCCCAGTACACGCCGCAGCAGGCTCGGGAGGCTGTGCAGAGGGTGAAGGGCAGTACCTCACGACCCTTCAACATGAACTTCTTCTGCCACGCGTCTCCGGAGCCTGACCCGGTACGCGCCGCGGCGTGGCATGGGGCGCTGAAGCGCTACNGGAAGCCAGCATGGCTTGGACTGATCGCCGCATCCTGGACCTGTTCGGCATCGAGGCTCCCATCATCCAGGCGCCCATGGCCGGGAGCACGACGCCCGAGATGGTCGTCGCGGTCAGCGAGGCCGGAGGGCTCGGGTCCCTGACCTGCGCCCAGTACACGCCGCAGCAGGCTCGGGAGGCTGTGCAGAGGGTGAAGGGCAGTACCTCACGACCCTTCAACATGAACTTCTTCTGCCACGCGTCTCCGGAGCCTGACCCGGTACGCGCCGCGGCGTGGCATGGGGCGCTGAAGCGCTACTACGTCGAGTTCGGCCTGGACCACGACGCCCCGCCGCCCGCGAGCGGCCGCGCGCCGTTCGACGAGGCGTTCTGCGCCCTTGTGGAAGAGATGCGCCCCCCCGTGTGCAGCTTCCACTTCGGCCTGCCTGAGGAAGGCTTGCTGGATCGGGTGAGGCAAACCGGCGCCCGCATCGTCTCCTCCGCAACCACGGTGGCCGAGGCACGCTGGCTGGAGGCGCACGGCTGTAACGCCATCATCGCCATGGGCCTCGGCGGCCCATCGCGAGGCGCTGCGCCGCGCCGACGAGCACGAGACAGAGCTGACCAACATCTTCACCGGCCGCCCCGCCCGCGGGATCGTCAATCGGGTCATGAGAGACCTCGGGCCAATCTCACCGCTGGCTCCGGCCTTCCCGACAGCCGGTGGCTCCCTGGTTCCGCTCCGTGTTCACACGGAAGCACTGGGCTCGGGAGACTTCATGAGCCTGTGGGCAGGCCAGGCGGCCGCCTTGGGGCGCGAGATGCCCGCGGGCGAGCTCACCCGCAGGCTAGCGGCGGAGACGCTGGCAATTCTGTCAGGTGTTGGTGCGTAAGCACCCAGCCTCATGCAGGTGGTTGACCTTCCCACGTAGAAGCGATCCGCCGGTAGGGTGAGTCCGGCGGAACGGTGGAGGGTGCTGGGATGGGAAGGAAGCACCACAAGCCGGAGGAGATCATTGCCAAGCTGCGGTAAGTCGAGGTGTTGCTGGCGCAGAGCAAGACCGCGGTGGCAGCGGTGCGCACGATTGGGGTCACCGAGCAGAGCTACCACCGCTGGCGCAGTGAGTGCGGCCGAACCACGTGTGGGCTTATGACTTTGTGGAAGACCGCACCCGGAACGGGCGCAAGTTCCGGATGCTGAATGTCGTGGACGAGTTCACCCGCGAGTGCCTGGCCACCCGGGTGGGTCGCCAGCTCAGGGCCGCCGACGTCATCGACGTGCTGTCCGACCTGTTCATCCTTCGTGGCGTGCCAGGCCATCTTCGTTCGGACAACAGGCCGGAGTTCGCCGCCACCGCCGTGAAGGGCTGGATCAGCGGCGTGGGGGCCAAGACGGCATTCATCGAGCCCGGCAGCCCCTGGGAGAACGGCTACGTGGAGAGCTTTGACGGCAAGCTGCGCGACGAACTGCTCAACGCCGAGGTGTTCAACACGCTCGCCGAAGCCAAGGTCCTCATCGAGGGGTGGCGCCGGCACTACAACACCGCCCGCCCGCACTCCTCGCTGCGCTACCGACCACCCGCGCCAGAGGTACTCCTGCTCGCAACTCTGCAGCCTCCTGCAAGCCGTCCACCCAGCAGCTCAGCACTGACCGCAGCCATGCTCAACTAAAAATCTGCCGGAGTCTCCTCGTAGGGGCTGGTCAGTGACTTCAGCAGACTACACCGCAGCATCGCTGTGCTCTGATACCGAAGTGGGCTTCCACGTCCGGCAAGGACGCTCAGGAACACTGCGTGTAGTGCCGCCCCCTCGCGATCAGTGTCCCTGCTCAAGCTAACGAGCACTGCGTCAACCGTGCGGGCTCTGGCAAGCAGAGTTGGACGAGTCTAACCTTTGACGGTATTTTCGCACAATGGCTAGCTCGGCAGGAGAAAGCAGCATGGCGAAAGGTAAGGGTTGGCGCGATCTTATCGTCGCGGGCCTACTCCTGATCGCCATTCCATCCTTGGCCACTGAGGGTGAACCTCGTGTGCTCACCGTTGCGGTCGAGGCGCCTTTCGGGATCGATCCGCACTTTCTTTTCGTCGGCCCCAACATGGCGGCCGCACGCCATCTTTACGATACTGTTATCAACCGTGACTCTGAAAGCCAGTTCGTGCCTGGCTTGGTTCAGTCTTGGGAAGAAACGGACGAGACGACCTGGACCCTTCGGCTTCGCTCCGGTGTCACCTTTCACGATGGAAGCCCTTTCACGGCGGAGGACATCGCCTTTTCCCTCGCCCGTGTGCCCGCTGTGCCAAACAACCCCGGTCCCTACGTGTCCAATCTGCGCACAATTCTCGCTACAGAGATTGTTGATGCACTGACACTGCGCATCAAGACCGACCGTCCGAATCCAACACTCCTAGGGCAACTGACAAACATCTTCGTTGTCTCGCATATCGCGGCGAGGGGAGACGGCACGCCGGCTGGAGCGAGCACGGGTGAGTTCAACAGTGGTCGCGCTGCGATCGGCACTGGTCCTTACCGACTGGTCCAGATGAATGGCTCGGAAGGTATGTCGCTCCTACGGAACCCCACCTACTGGGGCAGCCCGCCCGCGTACGAGAAGGTTGAGATTCGCGTTATCGGCAGCGATGCCTCACGCCTGGCGGCACTCCTCGCCGGGGACGTGGACCTGATCGAGAACGTCCCGCCCGGCGACGTGGCTCGACTGGAGCGGGAGCCGCGCGTGGCGGTGTTCCGGCGCAATTCCGACCGCATCATGTACCTGATCCCGCAAGTGGGTGCGGAGCGGCTGGCCTTGCTGACAGGTTCGGACGGCAAGTCGTTGCCGACGAACCCCTTGAGAGACGTCCGTGTAAGAAGAGCGCTTTCTCTGGCGCTCGACCGTTCGGCGTTGGCTGCGCGCGCGCTGGACGGGCAGGCGATCCCGACGGGACAGATGGTTCCACCGCAGTTCGGGGCCTACGACCCGTCCTTGATCGTGCCAAGGGTGGATGTTGAAGGAGCGCGTCGCCTGCTGGCCGAGGCGGGCTACCCACAGGGCTTCGGGCTGACGATCGGCTGCTCAAACAACCGCTTCGTGAACGACGCGCGGGTGTGCCAGGCGGTTGGTCAGATGTTCACCCGCGCGGGTCTTCAGGTAAAGGTCGAGACCATGCCTGGCAGCGTCTTCTTCCCTCGTACCGTCGAGGGGCGGAACGAATTCCCTGTCATTCTCTACGGCCTTTCGTTGTCCTCGTCCCGCGACGCCAGCTACATTCTCTCAACGGCGGTGCATACTCGGGACGTCCAACAGGCCTATGGCCAGGGCAACAGAGGCAGCTTCTCAGAGCCTGACCTGGACCGGATGATCCAGGCGGCAATCACACGATCCGGGAAAGGTCGTGACGAAGGGCTTCGTCAGGCCATGCGCGTCGCCATCGACCGTGTGCCGATTATCCCGATGTACAATCAGGTGACTCTCGTCGCTGCCCGGCGGGGCGTGCTCTACGAACCGCGCATGGACGAACAGTTGCTGGCTCAGCAGGCAAGGCCATCTCCATGACTACGACGCGCCCTCTCGTTTCCGGCCCGCGACACGCAATCAGTGCAGGCCATTACCTGGCCAGTGGTGCAGGGCTCGCAATTCTTGAGGCGGGCGGCAACGCCATCGATGCGGGAGTGGCGGCTGGCCTGGTGCTCGGGGTCGTGCAGCCGGACATCGTGAATTTCGGCGGGGTCGCACCGATCTTGATCCGTCGCCACGACGGGCGGGTCGAGAGCATCGCGGGCCTCGGTCACTGGCCTATGTCGATTCCGGCCGACCTTTTCATGCGCGAGCACGGCGAAAAAATGCCGCGCGGCGTGCTGCGCAGCGTTGTCCCGGCCGCACCGGATGCCTGGATCACCGCGTTGCGTCGGCACGGCACGATGAGCTTTGCCGATGTCGCGTCGGCGGCCATCCGGTTTGCCGATGAAGGATTTCCTGTCTACCCGATGTTCGCGGAAAGCATCGCCTCCCATGCCAAAGACTACGCTGAGTTTCCAACGAACGCGGCGATCTTCCTTCCGGGCGGGACGCCACATCCAGTCGGCGCACTTTTCATCCAGCGTGATCTCGCGGCCACCATCCGTCACATGGCCGAGGAGGATCGCGCCGCGGCGGCCAAGGGTGGCCGTGAGGATGGTCTGGCAGCAGCGCACGATGCCTTCTACCGCGGTGACATCGCGCTGCGCATCGTTGCCTTCATGAAGGAGCAGGGCGGCTATCTCTCCGCGAGCGATCTCGCGCGGTATCACTCGCGGCTGGAACCCGCGGTCACTCGCGAATGGCGCGGCCACGCGGTTACCACCCCTGGTCCATGGTGCCAGGGGCCAGCCCTGCTCGAAGCCTTGCTGCTGATGGAGAAGGCTGGCTTCGACGGCCTTTCACATAATGGCCCGGATTATCTCCACTTGTTGGCCGAGACCCTGAAGGTGGCGATGGCCGATCGCGAGTACCACTTCGGTGACCCAGCTTTCCGAGACGTGCCGCTGGACACGCTGCTCGGTGAGGCACATCTCGCCGCGCGCGTTGCGGGGATCGATCCGGCGCGCGCTCACCCGGGAATGCCATTCCCCCTGCTTGACCAAGGCACTGGCGCTCATGTTCCAAGCACACGCCTTGTTGCCGCCATCGAGCCGGATACCTCGTATGTTGCCGTTGTGGACAAATTTGGAAACGCGTTTTCCGCTACCCCTTCCGATGGGACGTGGAACGTGCCGGTCATCCCAGGACTAGGCTTCGTATGCTCGCCGCGCGGCACGCAGTCCCGTCCTGACCCCGCGCACCCTTGTGGCGTTCGCCCGGGTGCGCGGCCACGCCTGACCCCAAGCCCTGCCTTGGTGGTCACACGCGCAGGAGCGGTGATCCCTCTGGGCACTCCGGGTGGCGACGTGCAGGTTCAGGCAATGCTGCAGGTTATTCTGAACCATCTGCATTTTGGCATGGATCTGCAGGAGGCGGTCGAGGCACCGCGTATTGCGACCTACTCCTTTCCATCCTCCTTTGCGCCGTACGATTACTTTCCCGCTCGCCTTGCCGTGGAGGGACGCATCTCGACCGCTTCACGAGAGGACTTGCGTCAGCGCGGCCACGAGATCCAGAACTGGCCGGATTGGACCTGGTTGGCGGGAAGTGTGGAAGCCGTGCGCTTTGATCCCGATACCGGCGTTAATACTAAATCTCGGAGACCCTGACTCTCGTGGGGGATTCCCTCATGGGGCCGGATCGTGATTCAAGATGGCGAACGCTGGAGGTTCGCCATGGCCATTCCGCTTCGGGGTGACTTCGACGCGGTTCGCCTGCGCGTGGCAGCGCGACGGACGAAGGATGCGGCTCAGGCCCGGCGGCTGCTTTCGCTAGCTGCGGTTTACGATGGTGCGACGCGGACCGAAGCGGCCAGGATCGGCGGCGTGACGCTGCAGATCGTCCGGGACTGGGTGCTGAAGTTCAACAGCGCCGGTCCTGAT
>NZ_RCZP01000053.1 GCF_006438825.1 Muricoccus nepalensis | reverse complement strand
TGATCGAGTTCGACTTGGCCGGCAACGTGCTGAGCGCCAACCGCAACTTCCTCACCGCCATGGGCTACACCGCGGACGAGGTCGTCGGCCGGCACCACAGTCTGTTCTGCGACGACGACCTTGCCCGCTCGGCCGAGTACCGGGAGTTCTGGGCGAGGCTCGGGCGCGGTGAGTTCACGGGCGGCGAGTACCTCCGGCTGGGCAAGGGTGGCCGCAAGGTTTGGATCCAGGCGACCTACAACCCCATCCTCGACGCCGAGGGCAAGCCGTTCAAGGTGGTCAAGTTCGCCACCGACGTTACGACGGCCAAGCTTGCCAACGCGGAGTTCGAGGGCAAGGTGGCGGCCATGGACCGCTCGCAGGCGGTGATCGAGTTCGATCTGGCCGGCAACGTGCTGAGCGCCAACCGCAACTTCCTGGACACGCTGGGCTACACGTCGGAAGAGGTCGTCGGCCGGCACCACAGCCTGTTTTGCGAGCCCGAGTACACCCGGTCCACCGAGTACCGCGACTTCTGGCGCAATCTCGGCTGCGGCGAGTACGACGCCGGGCGCTACATGCGCCTGGGTAAGCATGGCGTCCAGATCTGGATCCAGGCCACCTACAACCCGGTGTTCGACAGCGAGGGCAAGCCGTTCAAGGTGGTCAAGTTCGCCACCGACATCACGGCTCAGGTGGCGATGGAGCAGCGCATCCGGGAGCGGACGGAAGCGATGACGGTCTCGATTGGGGAGCTCACCGAGTCGATTGATGGCATTGCCGCCAGCACGCGCCAGGCCACTGAGCTTGCCGAGGAGGCGCAGAAGCAGGCCGACAGCGGCGCCAGGGCTGTCAACAAGTCGGTCGAGGCGATCGCCCTCATCCAGAAGTCCTCAGAGGACATCAGCGAGATCGTCGGCGTGATCGGCGACATCGCGAGCCAGACGAACCTGCTTGCCTTCAACGCGGCCATCGAGGCTGCCCGCGCCGGCGAGCACGGGCTCGGCTTCTCGGTGGTCGCCGACGAGGTGCGCAAGCTGGCCGAGAAGTCGTCCCAGGCCACTCGCGAGATCAACAAGCTGATCTCGGAGTCACTCAAGCGGGTCGCCACCGGTAACGAGGTGTCCGCCCGTGCCGGCGAGGCCTTCGAGCGGATCGTCGTGGGCGTCGGCAAAACCACGGCCTCCATCCAGAGCATCGACTCCGCCACGGCAGGGCAGCTCTCCTCCGCGCGCGGCGTCGAAGGCTTGATCCGAGACCTCGCGGCGGCGGCGAGCGGCAGCGAGGCGTCCAAGGGCAGAGCGGCTGGCCCCAGGGCAACGGTGACACACCTGCCGTCCGCGACGCGGGCCGCCTAAGCCGTGTCCGAGCCCCGGGAACTTGTCTTCGGCGTGCTACGCCTTGGCGGGTGCGAGGTCGCGGTGCCCGCCGACGTGCTGCAAGAGGTGGTGACCCGGCCGGCGTCGGTGATCCCGCAGTTGCAGGCGCCACCTTACGTCCCCGGCACCTTCAATCTCCGGGGTGCGGCCATCCCCATCGTTGACCTCTGCCGGCTGTTTGACCTGGAGGCGGAGGGCAACACCCTGGCCGTCGTGCAGGTTGGCGGAGGCCGCCTTGCCCTGGCTGTCGGCGGCATTTTGGATGTGCTGCGGGTCGCGCCCGACCAGGTGAGTCCTCTCCGACGCGGAGGCGGGAGTAAGGGGGCGGTCATATCGGCCCTGATTACCCTCGCCGAGGGTGAGCGCGTTGTGCAGGTGCTTGACCTGGGCGCGCTCGTCGCCACACCGGGCGTCATGGTCCTCGCCGGTGACGCTGCCGAAGCGAGAGCAAGGGCCTCGCGCAACAGCTTCGTCCGGCAGTTCCTCTTTTTCCGCTGTGACGATTTTCGCTTCTGTCTTGAAACAGCCGTGGTGCGCGAGATCATCGACCGGCCGCAGCTGGAGGCCTCGCCCGTGCGCGGTGACCTGCATCGGGGCACGCTGCGGCTGCGCGGCGAGGTCGTGCCGGTGCTGGACCTGTTTGCGGTCCTGGCGCTGGAGGGCACGCCCAGCGAGAAGACCAAACTTTTGGTCCTCGACGTCCGCGGCCGCACCATTGCCCTGCCGGTCAGCGACATCCTGGCCATCGAGAACCGCGCGGCCGCGCGGATTCTGGACCTGCCTGGCTATGGCCTGCGCCGGCCCGGTATGTTCGGGGGCGTGGTCGAGGGTAACGAGAGCCGGGGTGACGCGCTGCTGCTCTCCGAGGACGCCATCCTGCTGGAGCACGAGGCAATCATGCGCGACCCGGAGGTTGCCGTCCTGCGGCGGCTGCACGACGGCCTGCAGGGCGAAGCCGAACAGCGGCTGCGAAGGAAATCGGGTGGCAAGCGCGTGGCCTTCCTGCGCTTCACTGCCGGCCACTCCTACTCGGTCCCGATCGGGCAGATCCATGAGATCATCGACATGCCCCGGGAGTTCCTGAGCATCAGGTCGGATGATGGTGTGATGCTGGGTGTCCTGAAGCGTCGTGGAAGTATGGTGCCGCTGGTGCACCTGGCGCGGCTGGGTTCTGCCCCTTGCCCGGAGCCGTGCCCGTCATCGCGCGTGCTGGTGGTGCGCGGTGAGGGAGGTTCCTTCGGCTTCGTGGTGGACAGCACGGACAGCATGCAGTCGGCGCTGCTCCGCGACGACGTGCAGGAGGCCCCCTCCGGCGGTGAACTCGGCCGCACGCTTCTGTCGGCGGCCTCTCGGCTGCTGCCGATCGACACTCCCGACGGCGCGCAACTGCTGCCCACCCTCGACCTTGCGCGCCTTGCCCGTGAACTGCAGCAGACCAAGGCCGCAGCCTGACAAATACGGATCGCCAAGTCAGCGTGTCGCAGCCCTGCCGCGTCGGGGAGGCTGGTTGTTAGACCGGGAGTAACCCTTCTGAGCCATTCTCGACTTCGTGAACCACGTGCCAGGAAAACGGCTGGCAGCCCTCAGAGGACCGCATCTGCTATGTCATTCCTGCGCAAGCTTCGCATCCGCGCAAAGCTGCTCCTCGCCTTCACTGCCATGTTCATTCTCATTACTGCCATGGGCGGCTTTGCGGCCCTGCAGCTTCGCGACGTCAACAATGGCGCTGCTGAATTGAGGGACAACTGGCTGCCGGCAACAGCCGCGCTCGGTCGAATGACCGAGGCGATGACCCGCGGCCGTCAGGTTCAGGCAGCCACTTTCCTGGCAACCCGGCCTGAGGATCAGGCTCGCTACGCGCGCACCAGGGCCAATAACCAGGATAGCATTGAGACAGCCTGGCGCGCCTACGCCGCCACAGTGGTCCTGCCCGAGGAACGCCGCCTTGCGGACGCGATTGTGGAGGCCCGCCAGCGTTATGAGGCTCTCTCCGAACGAGCTCTGGCCCTGCACCGCGGGGGCGACACCGCCGCGGCCACAGCAGTCTATCTCGGCGATGAGCGCGATGCCTTCGAGAAGGTGCGGCAGGCCCTGCACACGGTCCTCACGTTTAACATCGACGGCGGCAAGGCTGAGGGCGATGCGGCGCGGGTGACCTACGAGCGGGCGCTCTGGCTTATGCTGGCCCTGACCCTGGTGTCCGGTGCTCTTGCCGCGGGAGCGGCGCTGTGGCTGGCACGGGACGTGGGCGCGAGCGTGGTGCGGCTCTCCGGCTCCATGCTGCGGCTTGCCAAGCGCGATTATACCTTCGAGCTGCCCGAGGCGGCCCGCGACGACGAGGTCGGTGACATGGCCCGCGCGCTCAACGACTGCCGCAATGGTTTGCGCGAGGCGGATGCCGCGGCGGCTGCCGTGCAGGCCGAGCAGGCGGAGAAGGCGGCCCGGGCAGGGCGTGTGGACGCGCTGGTGCGCGGGTTTGAGGCCGAGGCAGGCGAGGTACTGCGCACGGTAGCGGCCGCGGCCACGGAGCTGGACGCGACCGCCGGCGAGATGGCCAGCACGGCCCGTGACGGAGTGGAGCGGGCGACCTCGGTGGCTGCAGCCTCGGAAGAGGCGAGTGCCAACGTGCAGACCGTCGCGGCTTCGTCGGAAGAGCTGGCAGCGTCGATCGCCGAGGTGTCGCGCCAGGTGACGAGCTCGGCCGAGGTGGCACGTCGCGCGGTCGAAGATGTGCGCACGACCGACAAGGCCGTTCAGGGGCTGTCCGCGGCCGCTCGCAGCATTGGCGACGTGGTGCGCCTGATCAGCGACATCGCAGGTCAGACGAACCTGCTGGCGCTGAACGCGACGATTGAGGCGGCGCGGGCCGGCGAGGCGGGGCGCGGTTTTGCCGTGGTGGCGAGCGAGGTCAAGGCGCTGGCGGCGCAGACGGGCAAGGCCACCGAGGAGATCGCCGCCCAGATTGCCTCCATGCAGGGTCAGACCGAGCAGGCGGTCGGTGCGATCGGCGGCATCGTGCGCACGATCGAGGAAATGAACAGCATCACCACGCAGGTAGCCGCCGCCGCCGAGGAGCAGACCGCGGCCACCCGTGAGATCGGGCGCGCGGTGGCCGAGGCGGCCTCGGGTACGCAAGACGTCGCCCGCCACACGGCCGGTGTCACCGAGGGCGCGGAGCGCACCGGGGCGGCCGCCGCCCAGGTTCGGGCTGCTTCGGGGGAGCTCTCCCAGCAGTCAGAGGTCCTGCGCTCGAAGGTCAACACCTTCCTGGCCGGGATCCGCGCCGCGTGAGCGAGGAAGCAAGCATCGTTCAGCACGTGGCCGAGCTGGGAGCGCGCGCCGCCGATGCGGCGCACCTGAGCGACCAGCTTGGGCACCTTGCCACCCTCCTGGAGAGGATCGGTAGACCTGACGTCGCGCAGCAGGTCTACGCGCTCGACCTCCCACGCCTGCTCACCTTGCCGCGCGATGAAGCAACGCGAATGCTCCTGAGCTTGGCCGAGGCAGTGACCATGCTGAAAACAGCCTTGGTTTCATTCCTCACCGACGAGGGCTTCGGGAACACCTCGGCTCCTTGAGTCGCGCTCAGGCATCCCGCGGTTTGCTGCGCCCAGGCTGAACGCAAAGCAAGGAGAATCCCTGGCCACTGCACTTGCGGCCGAAGCTCGCGGTCGGCCGTCAGCGCTTGGTGATGCTCTGCTGCAACTGCTTTCTTACCTCTACGACGGCTTGCATATGCATCAGCACCAAGCGCCGGCCTTTCCAATCCAGGTCACGCCACAGCCGCAGCAGCTCATCTCGATCAGGATCCCGGACAGGGAGCTGGGAACGATCGGGCACAAGGTTTAGCGCCACGCTAACGACCTCCAGATGGGTTCTCATTACTAGGGTGTGTGACTGGACTGCGCGATGCGTAGGTTGATGATCGTGGCGGCAAGATGGGCGAAGCCCATCCAGCTACGACGGGTCTTGTCGCGTCGGAGGGCGGTACGGCCCAGTCTTTGAGGCTGGAGAGAAGGTTCTCGACGTGGTGACGCCGGGCGTAGAGCTTGGCATTCCAGGCAGGCGGATCGACCATGATCCGCTTGGGTGGGGTGTGGATGGTACAGCCCTCGGCGGCGAAGGCGGCGCGCAGGGCTGCTGAGACGTAACCTCGGTCGAGCGCCGCATCGCAGGCCGGGATGCCCGAGGCGAGTGCGTCGGCGTAGCGCAGATCGGCGTGGTGTCCGGGGCTGGCGATCAGCCGGAGGACCTGGCCCGCACCATCGGCGCAGGCGTGCAGCTTGGAACACAGTCCGCCACGGCTGCGACCGAGCCCTTCGGCCGAGGGCGTGCTGCCGACCGCACCGCTGGCGGTGCGGTCGCCCTTGCAGGTCGTGCTGTCCAGGAGCACCATCCCGTCCGCAGGCAATGCCGGACGTAGGGCTTCGAAGGCCAACTCCCACCAGCCGCGTAGGCACCAGCGCCGCCAGCGATGGTAGACGCTGGACCAGAGGCCCAGTGCCTTGGGCAGATCACGCCACGGCGCGCCGGTGCGACCGATCCAGAGCGCGGCTTCAACGAAGCGGCGCAGTGCCCCTTCGTCATGCTTCCATGCGAGTGGGATCTGCTGCAGCACAAGCATCAGTGAAACCCTTTGGGCATCGTCCAGGCTCATCCTGGTCATGACTGTGCCGCCCTGAAGCCTAGAGAACTTCCAAGGTGGTGCGACCAGGGTACGAATCAGTGCAAAAAGGACAGCCAGCCAGTCCAGTCACAGACCCTAGAATTAGAGTGACCTCGAGTTCCCATTGAGAGTGCGCGCCACTTACGAACGCTCGCACCGTGTGCTTGCAGCAGCACAGCGAGCCTGACCTTACCAGCACGTCGGAGAGCCGTGCTGGTCGGGCAAAGGAGAGAGGCGGCTTGACAATGCCGCTCACCAGCTCTGACAACCCTTGCGGTGCGCCACCGGCTGCAAGGCCGCCATCTGCTCCAAGCCGCTGCACCGAAGCCTCAGCAACCTCCTGGTAAGCCCTGAAGCATACTCTCTCGCGGGACGGTAGCTCATTGTCCGCGGTGAGCATTCCGCCTTGGTGGAGACAGCGCGAATGACACGGCTGGCAGTGATACTTTCCATACCCGAAAAGCGCCATCAGCTCACGTCTCTCATCGGTGCCGCGCTGCTCGCCGCTGGGGTGTCCGCACCGGGCCTGACTGCGGCACAGACCCAGAACCTGCCCCGCTCCGCACCGCAAGTGGCCCAACAGGTTGTAAGCTCATTCGATGCGCTTTTCGGTGGGCCTCACGCCGGACGACGGGCGGTGCATGCGAACGGATTACTCACGGAAGGCTATTTCACGCCGGCCAGGAGTGCTCCGTCTCTCAGCCGCGCCGACCACTTCGCGGGAGAGAGCTCCCCAGTTCTCGTTCGCTTTTCGAACTTTGCCGCAGTGCCTGACCTGCCCGACGCCCATGCGGCGGCCAGCCCTCGTGGACTGGCGGTTAAGTTCATGCTGCCGAATGGCGCTGACACAGACATCGTTGCTCACTCCTATGACGGGTTTCCCGTCGCCAAGCCCGACGAGTTCGTGACCTTTCTTCGAGCCCTCCCCGAGCTGGCCAGGCTTGCCGAGTTCACTGCCTCTCGTCCGGCAGCCCGCGCCTTCCTGGAGCATCCCAAACCAACCCCGGTCAGCTATGGCACGGAAGCCTACTTCGGTGTCGCGGCATTCCTGTTCTCGAACAGCTCGGGTACGACGCGCCATGGAAGATACCGATTCCGGCCCGGTGCCGGCGTCTCGCACCTGAGCGCCGCCGATGCGGCAAAAATGCCGGAGCAATTCCTTGCCGAGGAACTGGACAACCGGCTCCGCCGCGGCCCAGTGACGATCCATATTTCCGTCCAGATCGCCGCGGATGGCGATCCCGTGGATGACGGTTCGCGACCCTGGCCCAGCGACCGCCCCGAGATTGACGTCGGCACCTTGTCCATCACGCGCATCGTGCCAGCGGACGACGAACGTCAGCGGGATCTGCGCTTTATCCCGACAAACCTGGTTGACGGCATCGCTCCTTCCGCCGATCCGATGCTCGTGGCACGGACCCAGTCCTATCGGATCTCGGCGGACCGGCGGGAGGCCGGCCAGTGACCTCGGTGCGCATTGCTGCACTTATCGGCTTAGGTCTTGCCATTTGCCCGGTTATTGCCGGATCAATCACCTCTGTCTCTCAACGCAACCGCAGCTTTGAGGTCGCTGAGCTTCAGATCGCCAGGGGCGGTGCCGTTCGGTTCACCAACGATGACGCATTTCCCCATCAAATCGCCGTTCGCGGTCCATCGCTTCAGTACGAATCCGACCTCATGGCGCCGCTTCAGGCCGTCGAGTTGCAGTTCCCGGACGCCGGCCGCTTCGACGTGCGGTGCGGTATCCATCCACGAATGCGGATGACCGTCGACGTCCGGTAACGCGGGTCACCAGCCGCACACCGAATATGCCGGGCGGTTTGGCAAGCGCCACGCCCAGGTCCCAACTGTAGCCGCTGCGAGGGGACAAGATAAACAATCTCGTGAAGAGTGGGCTTAGGCTTTGGTGAACCAAGGCAAAACTACCATTCCGTATGAACCTGCGCATGAAAATCCTCGGTGGCTGCGTCGCACTCGCGTGCGTAACGGCCGCTCTTGGCGCTTTCGTGCAGAGCTCGCAGCGGGACCTCGGGTCGATAGCAATCTCTCTGTACGATAATACGTTTCTCGCAATGAGCTATCTCCGCTCGGCGCAAAACCGCCTGCTCCATGCCGAGGCGTCTCTGCAGCGGTCGAACATCGCCGAGGTCATCGATGACGGGCGAGCGGGCGTCATCGCAGCTTTGCCAGAGGCTGCCGACGATCTGATTGTCGCCGTTGAGCGGGCTCCCTCTCAGGAGGCGCAGCTTGCTGCGGAGAACCTGACGACCTCCCTGCTACAGCTGAGTGAGAAGATCACGGTACTCTCATCCACCGAGTTGTCCGCGTCGATACAGGATCTAAACTCAACGCTCGACACGCTCGTCGAGCTCTACGCTGCCGAAGGCTTTCGCCAGCGGCGGAGTGCAGGCCAGTTGATCGAGGCCAGCCTTCGACACACCTGGCTGGCCATAGGCCTTTCTCTTCTTATCGCCCTGCTTATCACGGCCATTCTTACCCGCGCCATCATACCCCCCGTCAGGGCCGCGGTCGCAATTGCCCGCGCCATCGCCGGCGGCCGCTTTGACAATGAGATAACGAGCAACGAGGGTAGCAGGAGCGAGACCGACGAGCTGCTTCGTGCGCTTGCGACGATGCAGGCGAGCTTCGTGGAACTGCTCGCCGCTCAGGAAGCATCGCATTCCGGCAGGATGGAGGCCCAGCTTGCGCGGTTCGATGCTGCACTGTCCAATATGGTGCAGGGCCTTTGCCTCTTTGGTCCGGACGACACGCTCACTGTCGTAAACCGCCGCTTCGTCGAGATGTTTGGCCAGCCAGCCATGGGGTGCCGTAAGGAGGAAGCCTTCGGCGATCCGCAGATGGCGCGGTTGTTTGCGCTTGACGACCACAGGGACTCGATTTGCTGCGATCTTGCCGATGGCCGCTCGTTCATGGTGACGAGGCGGGCGGTGACCGGCGGAGGCTGGCTTGCCACTTACGAGGATCTGGCGGAGCGGCGGCAAGCAGAAGCCAGGCTGGTCCATATGGCACACCATGACTCACTCACTGGTCTGCCCAATCGCGCAATGTTTCGCGAGCACATGACGCATGCTCTCGGACGGGCACAGCGCCAAGCGGGACTGGCTGTCATGCTCCTCGACCTCGACCGGTTCAAAACGGTCAACGACACCCTTGGTCATCTGACTGGGGATGCTCTGCTCTGCCAGGTCGCGGAGCGCCTCAAGGCATGTACCAGGCCGGCCGATCTGGTGGTTCGCCTCGGAGGTGATGAATTCGCGATCGTCCAGGAAGCGGTGGCGGCGCCTGAGGACGTCTCCGTGCTTGCCGAGCGGCTTGTTGCGGCCCTCGCTGAGCCCTTCCACGTCGAAGGGCAACAGGTAAACACGGGCACCAGCATCGGTATTGCGCTCACGCATGATGGGCTGGACGAGGCGAACGAGATGCTCAAGCGAGCGGATCTCGCGCTGTACCGAGCCAAGGAGGAGGGGCGTGGAACCTGGCGCTTCTTCGAGCCCGCGATGAACGCTCGTGTGGTTGCTAGACGCCAGCTCGAGCAGGACCTGCGGCGTGCGGTCACAGAGGAGCAGTTCCAGGTGTATTATCAGCCGGTCGTCGAAGCCGAAGGCGGGCAGATCTCTGGCTTTGAGGCTCTTGTGCGCTGGGTACACCCGGAGCGCGGAATGGTGTCGCCAGCTGAGTTCATCCCGCTGGCCGAGGAGCTTGGGCTCATCCGGGCGATCGGTGGCTGGGTGTTGCGGCAAGCCTGTTCCGCGGCGGCAGCTTGGCCTGGGGAGCTGAAGGTTGCGGTAAACCTTTCACCCGTCCAGTTCAGCGGCGGCGCGCTCGTCGCAGAGGTTGCCTCGGCGTTAAAGCATGCCGGGCTCGCCCCCCACTGCCTCGAGTTAGAGATCACCGAGTCACTGCTGCTCACTGACGATGCGGCGGTGCTGGCCACCCTGCATGAGCTTCGTGCTCTCGGCGTGCGGATCGCCATGGACGATTTCGGAACTGGGTACTCATCCTTGAGCTACTTGCAGCGCTTTCCCTTTGACAAGATCAAGATAGACCAGTCGTTCGTGCGAGGCTTAGGGCAGGATGAGCACTGCACCGCCATTATCCGCGCTGTTGTTGGGCTGGGTAAAGCACTTGGTATGACCGTCAACGCTGAGGGTGTGGAGACAGCCGAGCAGCTGGAGACGCTCCGTGCTGAAGGATGTGGCGAGTTTCAGGGCTATCTTTTCAGCAAGCCGAGACCGAGCCAGGATGTGCGCACGATGCTCGGCTCGCCGGAGTACTCGCCAGCAAGCGTCAGGCCGGGGAGTGTTGCCGCGTAGCCCTTCATTGCATGCGAGCGGCCTAGGTAGGTTGAAGAGCAGCGCTCAAGAGGTAAGCACAAGCGTCAGAATGTCGGGGTAAGTGCTTGGCATTATCGTCGGGACGGGCGGAAGCTGGGCGTGAGTGACAGGCTGGCCTCAGCCCAACAGGCTCAAGGCGGTGAACAATGCCCACGCGGCCCTCCGCAATCGAGGGCGGGTTTGGTCAGCCGGGGTGGGAAGGGTCCCACCCCAGCCACTCGTGGAACAGCGGTCCTCAACGCTTGTTGGGGTTGGCGCCGCTGATGTTGGTACCAAGCGTGTTGTCCACGGCGCGGCTCGCGGCCGTTCCGGGCGGGTTGCTGCCCGTTGTGCCAGTGACGTCGCCGCTTCCCGCCGTACCTCTGGTGTCCTCCACCTCCACCTCGGTTCGGCGCACGGTGTCACGCACCGTCTCGGTCCGCTCGCCGACGTCCTTACGGATCACTAGCTCCTCCTTAACGCGCGCCTCCTTGCCAACCACCGCCTGCTCGGAGTGCTCGGTGGCGTCGATGACCCGCTCGCGGAAGGCCTCGTCAGCATCGGTTGGCGGTCGATCTACGGCGCGGCGCTGCACGTCAACGTGCTCCTCACGCAGTGTCACCTGCTCTCTGACCGGCGTCTCCACGATGTAGGAGCGCACCCGCACCCGGCCACGCTGGACATCGCGCTTGCCAACCTGGATGCGCTCTTCAACGATCGGGATGACCTCCTCGGCCCCTGTACGAGACGGGGTGGTCGCCGCGGCGGTCTGACCGGTCACCGGTGCTGCGGCCGCACCGGTCGCGACCACACCCAGTTCGGAGTTGGCCGGGGAGGTGCCCACGGTCGCCCCGGTAGCTGCGCCGGCCTGGTGGCCCGTCCAACCCGACTGCCGCCACTCCGCTTCCTGAGCGTCCAGGTCCACAGCGCCATTGTGCTCGAGGATGTCCATGGCCCGGTCGAGCATGGTCTCATCAACCTGGGCCGAGACCACGTAGTTGCCGCGGCGGATGCCCTCGGCGTAGGCCGTACGGTCCTCGTCGGGAACAAAGAGATCCTTGAGCGAGGCCTAAAGGCCCGTGTCCCCCGTCGTGGCTCCGGCAGTGGTCGCGCCGGTCGGGGCCGCCTCAGCGGCGTACACTTGAACTTGGCCGCTCCCGATGCCCAGTTCGCGGGTCAGTTCGTTGACAGCCCTATCGGCTGCAGCCCGAGCACTGAACATGGCGGTGATGGTACGCGTCATTGTTGGCGTCCTTTCGTGTTGTCGGTCCATTCGGCCGTCCCAGCAGGCGAGGCTGCCTGCTCTGGCACCAGCCTCTCCACCGTGGCTCGCTGCACCCGCCGTTGGGTGAGCTGCTCCACGCTCTCCTCGCTGTCGACGAAGCGCAGGTGGATCTCCTCCTTGAGAACCAGCTTCTTCGTGACGACCAGGACCTCCTCGACGACGGGAACGATGATCACGTTCCCCTCCTGTCGGGTCACCGGCAATTCGCTTACCTCGCGGCCGATGGGCACGTGCTCGACCGCGGCGTGTCGGCTGCGCAGGGTTTAGGTCTATGTGGTAGCTCGCATGGCGTTTAGTTCCACGGACGTAGAGGCCTGAGCTTCAACCACCAATTGATCAAAGGCGCGAGTTTCCGGGTAAAGCATTCCGCATACGCATCTCAGGCGGCCACTGTAGCTGATCCGCCATGGGTCAAGTTTCCAAAACTCCCGATTGGCTGGGGTCTGCCGATCAGGTAGCCCTGGATCTCCGCGCATTGCGCGGCCTGCAGGACGCGGAACTGCGCTTCGGTCTCTACCCCCTCGGCAACGACGGGCAGGCCAAGGCCGCGGCTGAGACCGAGAATGCCGTGCACGAGGGCCGCGGAGTTGTCGCTGTCCGTGAGCGAGCTGATAAAACTGCGGTCCATTTTGATGCGGTCGAAGGGGAAGTTCCGGAGCATGCTCAGCGAGGAGTAGCCGGTGCCGAAATCGTCGAGCGAGAGCTGCACGCCGAGTGACTTCAGCGCGTTCAGGGTGCGCAGCGTACGCTCAGTGTCGGTGATGAGGAGGCTTTCCGTCACCTCGACCTCGAGACGCGCGGGATCGAGACTGGTCTCGGCCAGTATCCTCTCGACGGTTCCTGGGAAGTCCCCCTGCTGGATCTGCAGGGCGGACACGTTCACGGCCACCCGCAGCGGGTTCGGCCAGCCCGCGGCCTCGGCGGCGGCGGTACGCAGGACCCAGGCGCCGATCGGCAGGATGGCTCCGGATGCTTCGGCGATGGGGATGAAGACGGCAGGGCTCACCGGACCACGCTCCGGGTGCTGCCAGCGGAGAAGGGCCTCGAAGCCGCGCACGCGGCCGGTTGCGGAGTCGGCCTGCGGCTGCCACGCGAGGGACATCTCGCCTTTGGCGACAGCCTCACGAAGGTCGCGCTCCAGCGCGTGTCGCTGCCGCACCTCCTCGTCCATGCCGGCGTGGAAGAAGGCGAAGCCGGCGCGGCCGCCCTCCTTGGCGCGGTAGAGCGCGATATCCGCCGCGCGGAGGACCTCCTCGGCGGTGGCTCCGTCCTCAGGGAAGAGGGCGACACCGACCGAGAGGGAGATCGTCACCTCCGCGAAGCCGAGGTCGAAGGGTTGCGACAGCGCACCGACGAGCCGCTTGGCGAGGGCCTGGGCGCGGCCGGGTTCGTCGGTCAGGGAGAGTAGGATGACGAACTCGTCGCCGCCGCTGCGCGCGCAAAGGTCGGAATGGCGCAGGCAGGAGGACAGGCGTTCGGAGACCTTCTGCAGCAGCTGGTCGCCGGCCGCATGGCCGTAGACGTCGTTGACGGGCTTGAAGCGGTCGAGGTCAAGGCCGAGCACGGCGAAGCCTGGCCCGCCGAGCCGGTTGCGGGCGATCTCCTCCTCGATGCGCCGGCGCAGGAGGGTGCGGTTGGCGAGGCCGGTCAGGACGTCGTGGTGCGCCAGCCGCTCCATCCGGGTCTCGGTGGCGATCCTCTCGCGAAGGTCGCGGAGGGAGACGACGGTGCGGGTGCCGGCGGCGGTTTCGATGATGCGGCGGCGAAGCTCCACGGGGATGCCGCCCGCGAGGACGGCTGTGGGGTATTCCGGTGTTCCGCTCTCAAGGAGGGCGGCGAAGGGGAGACCGATGAGGCCCTCCCGCCCGTGGCCGGTCAGGAGGGCGAGCTGGCTGCTCGCGTCGGCCACCCTGCCCTCGGGGTCGAGCAGGGCGAGGGCCTCGAAGGAAGCGTCGGCTAGGCTGCGCAGCCGTCCCGCCTCTGCGGCCCGCGCGGCGAGGTCCATCCTCGCCTCGATGGCGAGGACCAGCAGGGCTGCCAGGAGTGCGACGGCGGTGATCGTCGTGATGACGAGCATGAGCTGGGTTCGCGGCAGGGCCGCTGGCGGCACCGCGACCTCCGGGTCGGGCCACACGACCACACCGCCCATGCCCGTGAAATGCAGCGAGACGATCGTGGTCACGAGCAGTCCCGCGCCCAGGAGGCGGCGCCGGGAGGAGGCGTCGCGCTGCAGGACATGGAGAGCCAAGCCGCCAAGGCCGGCCGCCAGCGCCAGGGAGGTGGCGATGTGGGCGGGGTTGAAGGTGAGGTGGCCCGGCACCCGTACCGCGCCCATACCGAGGTAGTGCATGGCCGCGATGGTGCCGCCGAGCAGGGCACCGCCCGCCGGGCGGCACCAGGAGCGAGAGGCGGACCAGACCGCAAAGCCCGTGAGGCTGCCGCCGAGCGCCACTCCCACCGAGAGGAGGGTGGGCCCGATGGCGAAGCCCATGGGTAGGCCAGGGTCGTAGGCGAGGAGGGCGACGAAATGCGTGGACCAAGCGCCTGCGCCGATCAGCACCGCGGCGAGCACGGGCCGAAAGCGCCCGGGGCTGCGCAGGGAAAGGGCGCAGGAAAGGGCTGCCGTGACGCAAAGGGCGGCCGCGGCCAGCACCACCCAGGGATCATGCTGATCGTTCAGGCAGGCAAGGATCTGGAGCATGGGCACCCGGGAAGAGACGGGTGCATCCGATCACGCGAGACTTACGGGAGAGTGAATCCAGACGATCAAATGACTTGGACCTAACCCACTACCGCTGATGCGCCTGCCTGCTGGGGAACCACCGCCATTCACGTTCTGCGAGATGTGCTGGTGCTGGTGCTGCTGCGCCGCGTGGCGGTGGAGCGCGACGCAGCTCGATCTGGCCATCGAAGCGCGCTGTGACCTGAGCATTGTCCAGGCTTTTGAGGACAAACACTCCTCATCGAGGGACATACGCTACAACCTTCGACGCAGGCTCGAGACTTCCGGCGTGACCTTTATTGATGAAGCCTTTGAGGGGCTCAACGTGCAGCTCGGTAATGCGGATCCTGGTTCCAGACGCACGCCGATGGAACAGGGAGGTGAGGAACTGCAGCCCCGAGGACTTGCGGCGCTAACCAGCCTTGTGACCGGTGTCACTGCGCCTGACGAGGAAGGCGATAAGCTCGGTAAGTAGCTCGTCAGCTTGGGTGAGGTGCTCGGCTCGAGCGTATTCGGCTAGAGCTCTCGTCGTTGCGATGGCGAGCGCTAGCTGTCTTTCTGGGGAGGCAGGTTCACACCGGCTTTCGCAGTCCTCAACCATTTGGCGCTCCCCGGCGAGGCAACTGGCCTCTTTTTGCCCTCGTTACGTTCGCTAACATACCGTGTGGAAGGTAACTGAAAGGTAAAGCGTGCTCTAAAGCATCGGCCTCGGCACCAGTAGAGCTGGGTAGGGAATCTACTCTTCAAAGGGTGTTAAAAATGAGCAATGGCTCCGACCCTCCGTCGGAGGATGCGTCTGAGCGGATGGTCGCGGCTTCGTTGGCCGAAGCGATGGACGTCATGCTCGGGCGGACGGCAGAGGGTGATCAGCCCTCCCTGATCCGAACTCTCCGCACGCAGATGGAGCGTGTCCTCACTGAGTCGCCCGTCGGTGGGGATCCGCTACAGGCGATAGCGGTGCGCAGCCGCCTGGCGGTGCTGTTTGATGCTGAGTTCGCCCGTCATGAATGCGCGGAAGGCAATCGGCAGAAGCCTTGATCCTGTCCCCGAGAGGGATGAGGAAGTGAGCCACTTTGCCGCCCGCCTCCCGGCTGCTGTCTGCGAGGGTCAGGCGATGAACTCGGCGAGCTGCTCACGGGTGGGCACCGTCGGGCGCACAGGAGCCTGCACGGGGGGGGGTGACGAGCGACAGCTCAAGGAGGCCGGCGGCGTTGCCGAGGATCGAGGCGGACCGGCCGTCGCCCTGCTCGGCCGCGTAGTCTGACAAGCACTGCAAGGTTGCCAGGACGGAGCGCAGCTCGCTCTGGAAGGGGCAGTCGGAGGTCGGGCGCAGAGACATGGCTCGGGCACTCGGTGGGGGGGACGAGGAGGGTACTTCAGGTCACTGAAGATGCAGATTCTTTCATTCGTAAAACATATCGAGCGCAAGGATTCGAAGCTCGATTTCTTGAGCGATTCCTCCATGCCAGCGAAGCCTTTGCGCGAAGTTATCTACATAAAGTGCTGTTTCATAACGGCAACATCTTCTGAAATCGGAACGTTAGATTTTGTAGTCTCGGCTGACAGATGGGGGAGAGTGTGCGAACCCTAGCCATGGTTACGGCGCCGCACTGAAGTTGGAGGTCCCCAGTTTGGCTTACTCACAACCCGTTTTTGCCGCACAGCTTCAGCAGGCCCTGCTCACCAGCCTCGAGATGTACCTTGCCGAGACCGACGACCCGGCCACGCGGTGCACGGCTCTGCATGACGCATGCGAGCGCATTGCTGAGCACCTGTCTGCGGCGCCGCTTCCGTGTTCGGGCGAGGACCAGTGGAGGCACCCGGCGCTGATCACCGCTGCCCTTTACGCGGCCACGCGGCAGCTCCAGGATCAACTGGCCGACGCCTGATCCTTCTGCCACATCCAGCTTTGTCCCCGCGGAGGGAAGCTGAGATGGCAGAAGCAGTGTGCGGCAGATGCGGCGCGATCTTTGAGTTGAACAAGACAATGCGCCGCGCGGGGACGAACCTCGAGTGGACGCAGGCTCCGAGGGCCCGGCACGGCATGCACGTCATGGTTGATCAGATCTGTCCTGTGCGACATGCCGTGGCCTACGATCCGATCCCAGGCTGTCCCGATGAGGCCAAAGCCATTCGGCAGATTGTCGATCGCGGTGAGAGTGCCTGCCGGTGAGCAGCGATCGCACAGCGCTTCCAGAGAATTAGAGCCGCCTTAACCCCCTCTTAACCTGGTCTTGGTGTGATCGGGACGCGAGAGGGCCATTAGGAAATCAGCTCGCGCATCGGGCGGGTTTTGGCCTGGGCAGTTATGGTCGGCATCACCTGCCATACCAGCCCCCCTCGGACTTCTCCGGACGGGACGGCTCTCCGCGCCCTGGGAAGTGGAGAGGTCGGCGGGGCGCCCCCCGGCCGGCCTTTCCGCATCAAACGCAACGGCAGTCCCTGTCATCTTGTCGGATGAAACGCGGCAGTCGACCCGTTCAGCATCATTGGTGCGGCGTGGCACCCAAGCCATGACCGCACGGAATCGCGGCCCTTCATCGAGCCAGCCGACTTGCAGAGAGGTGCAGTGAGACGATCAGGCCTTTAGGCTGGGACCAGTCGAAAGCTACACGGCCGCCCAGCTGCCCTTGAACACTCTGACGGACGAGCGATGTGCCAAATCCACGTCGTAACGGTTCACCAGTTAGTTCTGGTCCGCCCCTCTCTTGCCAGAGAAGGACAACCACATCTTCCGAGGGGTCAGCTGACCAGGATAGGAACACAACACCGCTCGGAACAGACAGTGCGCCGTGCCGTGCTGCATTAGTGGCAAGCTCATGCACCACAAGGGCTAGGGCTGAGGCACTGGTCGGGCCTACGTCCACCCCTGGCCCGGCTATCTCGATCCGCCCCAAGCGGCTTCCGTGATCTCCAGACCCACGGATGCCGTAAGGAGCAAGCAAGGTCTGAAGGAGCGCGGACATGGTTGTAGAGTGCAGCCCGCGGGCTGAGCCATCACCGGTCGCGTCACGCACCAAATCATGAGCGGTCGCAAGTGCGGAGATGCGGCCGCGAAGAACTCCGGCCATGGCTGCTGGATCGGCGGCTGTTCTTGCCGTGAACTGGATCAAGCCGTCGAACACGGCGAACTGATTCTTCACCCGATGATCCAGCTCGCGCACTAGGAGTTGCAATGCTTGCTCCGCACGCCTGCGCTCAGTGATGTCCTGGATGACACCTGTGTACCGGGAAACGCGTCCGGTAAGAGGATCGGTCAGCGGCACACCGCGCACCTCAACCCACCTGTCCTCGTCGCCACCCTCATGTTGGACGCGGCAGGAGAAGCAGAGGTCGGCCGAGTTCTCGACGGCACTGCCGTAAACCTGGAGAACCCCGTCCCGGTCTTCCGGCACCACGCTCGCCAGGAAGCTCTCGATGGTCCACTCAGCCAGCGGTTTTAATCCCCTTGGAACTACCGGCTGACGTCGTGCCTGAGAGGGTTGCCTCGCCGTCAGGTCGATCTCCCAAGCTGTGATGCCGGCAGCCTCTGTTGCAAGCCGGAGGCTTGCCTCGCTGTCCTGGAGGGCCGTCTCACGCCAGCGGACACCGGCAACCAGGGCAGAGATTGAGGAAGAGAGCAGCATAACTTCAGAGAGGCCACGGCCGGTTGGCACCTCGGTGGCCCTTGGGTCCGTCTGGAGACGCTGTGCGACCCGACAGAGGTCCGCCAGAGGACGCGTGATGAGCCCGGCAAGGAGCCACCCAAGCGCCGCAGCCAGCGCAGCTGCGACGCACCCCCAGAACAGTACCTGCTGTGCGAGCTGGCGAGCGGGAGCGAAGGCCGTCTCGGCGTCTTGCCGCACAAGCACCGTCCACCCCAATCCCTGGAAGGTGCGATGGCCGTGTGTTGCTGCATAACCCACCAGGTAGGGGCGGTCCTCCGCTCCATTCTCTGACCTGGGGCGCGCGACCACGCTGCCGGCCCGCTGGGCGGCAAAATCAGCAAGAGCTGCTGGAGCAAGGTCTGAGATCGATGCTCCACGTTGGCTCCGAGGTCCCAGAAGAACCTGCCCGGACTTAAAGCTAAGGACAAAACCTCCTAATTTGGCGCAGGCAGATCACGGCGCAGGCGAGGGTTGTTAGGGCGAGGTGGAGATCGGCGCGGCGCTCGTAGCGGACGGTCAGCCGCCGGAACTGGGCGAGTGTCGGGCGACATGGAATGACCCTCCCCTGGCGACATGAATTCGCCCCCCTCTGGAGAGGGAGAGAGGGATGTCGATGGATGGGGCTGGGGTGATCCAGGGTTCCGCGCTGGACGAGGCGCGGAGGGAGCGGATGCGGACGCCGGACGAGGTGGCGGCGATGCTGGCGCTCAAGGCGCGGGGCTGGGGCGTCAAGCGGATCGCGCGGGAGTTCGGCACCTGTCCCAAGACGGTGCGGCGGTATGTGCGGGAGGGAGCCTGGTCCGGTTACTCCCGAGCGCGGCGGGTACCGGCGCTGGAGGAGCTGTCGGGCTGGATGGAGGAGCGGCTGGTACGGCATGGCGGCAACGCCGACGTGGTTCGGCAGGAGCTGGCGGCCGAGCACGGGCTGGTGGTGAGCCTGCGGACGGTGGAGCGGGCCTGCGCGCCGTACCGGCAGCGGCTTCTGGCTGCGGCGCGCGCGACGGTGCGCTTCGAGACGCCGCCCGGGCGGCAGCTGCAGATCGACTTTGGTGAGCGGCGGGTGGCGATCGCGGGTGTGCCGGTGCGGGTGCACCTGTTCGTGGCCACCTTGGGCCACTCGCGCCGGCTGCACGTGCGGGCCTTCCGGAGCGAGGCCCAGGAGAGCTGGTTTGAGGGAATTGAGGGCGCCTTTCAGGCTTTCGGCGGCGTGCCCGAGGAGATCCTGTTCGACAACGCCCGCGCCCTGGTGGACCGGCACGACGCGGCGACGCGCGAGGTGGTGTTCAACGCCCGCCTGCACGCCTTTGTGCGGCACTGGCGCGTGCGGCCGCGGGCCTGCGCGCCCTACCGGGCCCGCACAAAGGGCAAGGACGAGCGCGGGGTGGGGTACGTCAAGCGCAACGCGATCGCCGGGCGTGACTTCGCCAGCTGGGAGGCGCTGGAGGCGCATCTGGTCGCCTGGACCCGGGAGGTGGCCGATGTGCGGGTGCACGGCACCACGGGCGAGGCGCCGATGGTGCGGTTCCTGCGCGACGAGGCCGGGGCGCTGCGCCCGCTGGACGGCACGCCGCCGTTCCGGGCGATGCGCGACCTGGTCCGGCGGGTAGGGTCGGACTGCGCGGTCGGGGTGGAGGGCAACAGCTACTCGGTGCCCTGGCGGCTGATCGGCGAGCGGGTGCGGGTAACGCTCGGGGCGGGGATGGTGAGGATCAGCCACGCCGGGCGGGAGGTCGCGGTCCATGCCGTGCTGGAGGGCCGGCGCGGACGGTCGACCGAGCCGGCCCACTTCGAGGGTGTGGCGGGATTTCGCGGCCGGGCTGTCCGGAGAGAGGCCAGCCGCACCACGGGAGACACGCTCACCCCGGCCGAGCTGCCAGCCTTGCTGAGGCCCTTGGCCGAGTACGAGGCAGTGGCCGGGGGCGCCTGGTGATGATGCCGAACGAGGACCGCCTCACGGCCATGCTGACGCGGCTCAAGCTGACGGCCATCCGCGACGGGTTGGACAGCCTGCTGGACGAGGCCGCGCGTGGAGAGCTGACGCTCCGCGAGAGCCTGGCGCTGCTCTGCGAGCGCGAGATCGCGCGCAAGGACAGTCGTCGGATCGAGATGGCGATGGGGCTCGCGCGGTTCCCCTACGCCCGCGACCTCGCCGGCTTTGACTTCACGGCCCAGCCCTCGATCGACCGCGGGCAGAGACGCGACCTCGCCAGCGGGCGGTTCGTGGGCAACGGCGAGACGCTGATGCTGCTCGGGCCACCGGGCGTGGGGAAAACCCACCTGGCGGTGGCCATCGGGCGCGAGGCGATCAACGCCGGCTACACGGTGCTGTTCGTGCCCGCGCCCACCCTGGTGGCGCAGCTGGCCAAGGCGCATGGCGAGGGTCGGCTCGAGGAACGGCTGCTGCACTTCAGCAAGCCGCGGCTGCTGATCGTCGATGAGCTCGGCTACCTGCCGTTCGAGCCGGATGCCGCGCACCTGTTCTTTCAACTGGTCAGCCGCCGCTATGAGCGGGGCTCCATGCTGGTGACCTCCAACCGTGCCGTGGGGGAGTGGGGCGGCGTGTTCGGCGATCCCGTGGTGGCCACCGCCATCCTCGACCGCCTGCTGCACCACAGCCACGTCATCACCATCCGTGGCGACAGCTACCGGCTCAAGGAGAAGCGCCGCTCAGGCCTGCTGAGGGCTACGGCGCCCGAGCCGATTACAGGGTCAGGGAAGGCGTAAACCGGGGGGAGTTTTCGTGACGCCAAGGAGCGCATTGCCTCAAACTGAATGCTACCGGCGGGCGCCGTTGCCTCAGGATGTTTGCTACCGGGCAGGGAGCGCCGGGCCGGGAGGCAGCGGATGGCGAGGCGGATCAGCATGTCGACGCGGGGCGAGTTGCTGGAGGTGGTCCGCGAGCGGTACGAGGCGGCCACGCGAACCGAGCGCACGCGGATCCTGGACGAGTTCACTGCGGTGGCCGGGTACCACCGAAAGCATGCGATCCGGCTGCTCGGCGCGGTGGAGCGGCGGCAGGAGGAGCGGGTGGGGCCGGCTTCGCCCGGGAAAGGGCGTGCCCGGGTCTATGGGCCGGAGATCAGGGAGGCGCTGATCCAACTCTGGGAGGTGTCGGACCGGGTCTGCGGCAAGCGGCTGCGGCCCATGGTGCGCGTGCTGCTGCCGGCCATGGAGAGGCACGGGCGGCTAGAGTTGGATGCGGCGACACGGGCCAAGCTGCTGAGAGTGAGCGCGGCGAGCATCGACCGGCTGCTGGGGGAGGTTCGCCGGCTGGCAGGCGGCGGCCGGCGGCGCCCGGCCGGGTTCGGCACGGCCGTGCGGCGAAGTGTGCCGGTGCGGACGTTCAACGACTGGCGTGATCCGGCGCCCGGCTGGGTGGAGGCGGATTTCGTCACGCATGGTGGGACATCAGTGGCCGGCGCCTACGTGCAGACGCTGGTGCTGACGGACGTGGCCACCGGCTGGACGGAGTGCATCCCGCTCGTCGTGCGAGAGGCAGAGATGGTGGTGCATGCGTTGGGTCGGGCACGGGAGCTGTTCCCGTTTCCACTGCGCGGGCTCGACTTTGACAACGACAGCCTGTTCATGAACGAGGCCGTCGTGGGCTGGTGCCGGGCGGCAGGTCTGGAGGTCACGCGCTCGCGGGCCTACCGCAAGAATGACCAGGCCTGGGTCGAGCAGAAGAATGGCGCGGTGGTGCGGCGGCTGGTGGGCTATGGGCGGTTCGAAGGCGTGCTGGCGGGTGAGGCCCTGGCCCGTCTGTACGCGGCGTCCCGGCTGCACGGCAATCTGTTCCAGCCGTCGTTCAAGCTGCGAGAGAAGCGGCGCGAGGGCGCGCGCGTGCTCAAGCGCTATCACGCGCCCGAGCCGCCCGTTGCGCGCGCCCTGTCGCACGTGGCGGTGTCGGAGGGGGACAAGGCGCATCTGCGAACGATGCTGGCGAACGCCGATCCGGTGCTACTGCTAGCGGAGATCCGATCAGCGCAGGCCCATCTCGGCCAGCGGGTGGACGAACGCGGTGCGGGAGCAGAGCGGATCGCCGGTCCGGCGCCGGTGAACATCGAGCGGTTCGCGGCCAGCCTGAAGGTCGCCTGGTGCGCCGGAGAACGGCGCCCGACGCACCGGCGCCGGTACATCCGGAGAAAGCCGCTGGTGCGGCCGTCCATCATGGACGGGGTGCGCGAGAGGATCACCGCCTGGCTGGAGGTGCAGCCCGCCCTGACGGCGGTCGCGATCCTGGCTCGCCTCCGGGAGGCGGATCCCGATCGGTTCCAGGCCCGGCACGAGCGAACGGTCCAGCGGTTCGTGAAGCTCCGCCGGGCGGCCATGGCGCGAGACGTTCTGCTCGGAGGCCCTCCCGTGCCTACCAAAACAGAGCTGCGGATCCAGCCCGCCTGAGAGGCGCTCCTCCTCGACCAGCCCAGCCGGCTGGGAAAGCGACACGAGAGCGTTGGGTCACATTCCGACTTGAGGCAACACGAGGAGGGCGTTTCCGATGTCGTTTGACAGCGAGCCAGGCGAAGGTCCGCTCAACCACCCAGCGGTGTCGTCCGAGGCGGGTGCTGCTCTCGATGCCGCGCCGTGCGATGCGCGGGGTGATGCCGCGAGCGCGGCACTCGCGACGGCAGCGGCGGTGATCGTAAGCCTTGTCGGCGTGGAGCTTGGCGGGCCTGCGGCGCGGGCGCCCGCGGTGCCTGGCCCGCACACCGGGCACCGCGTCCAGCGTGGGCACCAGCATGCGGCTGTCGTGACGGTTGGCCCCGCTCAGCGTCAGGCCGAGCGGCGTGCCGCGAGCATCCGTGACGAGGTGGCGCTTGGTGCCCGGCTTGCCGCGGTCCGTCGGGTTTGGCCCGACGTCCTCACCCCCCTTTTCGCGGGCAGGCTCGCGCTGTCGAGCGCCGCCCTCCTCCAGTCCAGGGCACCTGCGTCCTGCAGCCGCTCCAGCAAGGTCCGGTGCAGCCGGGACCACACTCCAGCGGCATGCCACTCGCCCAGCCGACGCCAGCAGGTCTTGCCGCAGCAGCCCAGCTCGGTCGGCACCTCGTGCCACTGAATGCCCGTCCGCAGAACAAACAAGATGCCCGCCAGCGCCGCCCGGTCGGGCGCACGCGGCCGACCGCCTTTCGGCTTCGGCCGCTCTCGCGGCAACAGCGGTTCCACCACCGCCCAAAGGTCATCGGGAACGAGGAGGGCCATCCCTCCCCAACGCCTCAACCCAGGTTTTGTCCCGAGCTTTTAGACAGAATGAAGGCCTCAGCGCCCGGGTGGCGTGCGAGAACGGGAGCCATCACGTGGCGCTCAATGCCTTCCGCCCACTCCCAATAGAGGTGGGCGCCAACAACCCCAACGAGCGCATTGTCAGCGGCGCGAACAGGAGCGGCCAAGTCCACGAAGCGCGGCGGGTTATCCGGCCCCCGACCAAGAAGGGGGGCCATGAGAATGGCATCATGCACGTCGGAGACGAAAGGGCCCTGCTTGCCTCTTTGAAAGTACTCTCGCCCCGAAACATCAGCACCACGCAGAATGCCAGAATTCGTCTCAACAACTCGCCCATCGGCGCCGATGTAGCCGAGGATGGCGTAATCCGGGTAAGTCTCTTGCAAGCGCTCCAGTATTCGCCGACGACCATCGATTGTCACGTTCGTATCTATCATCGCGTCCAGCGATGCAGCGACCTGGACATCACGAAGGCGTTCAAATAGGCCGCGATCAAGCAAGGCAGCCACGTTCTCCGCGGCCGATATAAATTCCGCTCCAATATCGGCTCTGATGCGCTTGTCAGCCACTCGCCCTATGGCGGCTGAGGAAATGACGGTAGCAAGGAGGGCAAGGGCACCGAACGCGGCGGCGAGGACAACCTTCAGGCTCGGCGTGAATGCTTGGTGCGCGGTCACCGCAAGCCCAGTGGTCTGCGCCCCTGCCTGCGTCGCCAGATCGACCACATCCACCGGAGGAGACAATGACCCTTCTGTAGCGACCTGCTCCTGGTGCTGGACACCAAGCCCCTGCACTCCATCCATGCGGAAGAACTAGCTCCGGTTGTACTGACCTCGGAAACCGCTACGCATGCGTGTTGATCCAACCTATGTGCGGTTGGGTGATTTGCCTAGGCCAGCATGGCTACAGGGGTTAAGGAATCCTGGGTATACGTGGCAGCTGTGTACTATCAGGCCGCCCCTCCCAAGACTCCACCTGCCTTTGTTTACTGGACCTTGTTGGGGTGCCTCTATGTCCGCAGTGCGTGTCCACCATAGCCATGGCCGTGTTCCTGGAACACTTCGCCGCCACCCTCGCCACCGACGACCACGCCGTCCTCGTGCTCGACCAGGCAGGCTGGCACGGCTCGCGCCACCTCCGTATGCCCAACAACATCACTGTGGAGGTTTGCCGGCCGGTCGTGCCCGCCTTTGAACCCGATCGATCCCAGATCCGGTTCAACCTTCCCGATGTGCTACGATACCGCGCTCACTAGCCGCCTCGTCGATGTCTGCGCCTACCACTACGGCAGGCGGATCGACTTCTCCCAGCTGGGCAAGCCGACGGAAAACGCCTTCATCGCAACTTTCAAGGGCTCTCTCTAGGACCCCGTGAGTTCATCGCCCGCCAATCGTCCACCCCAGTCACCTGTCCGGTCTGATGGGGAGCACTCCAGCGGCGGCACGGGTGGATCTGATCTGCTTAGCCCCTGGATCGCGCTTCGACGCCTAGTGAGCCTTTGGCCAGCCCTGCCCACGTGGGCGCCGGCAGCTTCCCCGCGTCTAGCCAGACGTCCACCAGCGCCACGATCGCGCCCAGGTGCCCGAGGCCGCCCCACAAGCAGCGCGGCCCCTACGGCTGAGATAAGGCATCAAGCAGCACCAATTGCGAAGGGCTTGCCAAATGCATCGTACGCGGCATGCCTGCCGGCGGCAGCCCTGACAAGCTCTTCGCCTCCCAGGCGGCCCTCATGAGAGGCTTTCCGAAAACCGACGCGGGTGTAGGAGCCAGACCCGACAATGCCTCTCCTTCCGCGAAAGCCCAGTAGACCAAGCTGGATCAGATCGTCCAATCCAGAGCCTCAAGGAGCAGGCTCGCTTGATGCAGCTAACTTACGCTAGAAGCGTTATAGGTTTGTTCAATCAGAGGTAACTGTGCCTCCCAATCGGGGTCGCAAAGAGGAAGTTGGAGCGTGCGGACCAAGCAGTCGGGCGGTCGAAGCTGGGCAGCGAGTTCTAGCTTGCTTTTAGGCACGTGAGATCATGCCGGATCCGCAGCAACCTCAAGACGGCAAGACTTTGACCGTGGCACCCACGGAGAAGCGCCTGCACGAACTTGAGGCCGAAGTTCGCTCATTACGACAGGAGTTATTCTCTGCTCGTGCGGCATTGAGGGGGAGCCGCCCTAACGACAGTCACCTGGTGCATAACCTGGCATCAGAAGCCTTGCAGGATCGCGCGCACCTTACGCTATCTCAGGTCGAGAACACGGTGCTGCGTCAGGTCAACGCCGGGCTTGCTGAAGAAGGCCGGGCGCTTCGGGCAAGCGAGGGGCAGTTGGATCGCCTGCTCGACACCGCCCCTGTCGCTATCGTTGAGACTGACGCTGTCGGTACCTTCGTCTACGCCAACCGAGCGGCCGTGAACATCCTTGGGCTGATAGGGCGGGACGTGAAAGGCCGCCGTTACGATGCTGTCGAATGGCATCTGTTTTGGTCCGATGGCAGCATCGTAGATCCTCAGGAGCGGCCGATAGCGCGGGCTCTACGCGGCGAAACTGTGGAAGAAGTCGAGGTGCTACTCGCTGCCCCCCAGACCACCTGGCAAAGTCTAGTACTTCGCGTTGCTGCCGTGCCGGTACGCGGTGACAGCGGAAAGATCGGGGGCGCTCTCGCAACCCTTGTCGACGTCACGGCACGTCACGCGGCAACAACGGCCTTACAAGCCAGCGAGGAGCGATCGCGGCTAGCTTTCGAGGTCGCCGGCGCCTGTGCCTGGGAGCTCGACCCGACCACGGGCTCGTCAACCTGGGACGCGGCCGCGCGCACCCTCCTTGGCTTACCAGAAAAACTTTCCTTCGATGATGCGATTGCCGGCTTCGTGCACCGGGACGACCATGCCAACGTGCGTACCGCGATTGCTTCGGCCCTCGACCCTGCCGGCCACGGCCGCTACTCACTCGAGCATCGTGGCCTCCAGGTGCAAACGTCATCGGGAGCACGGTGGCTGCACTCCCTCGGGCAGGCTTACTTCCAGGGAACGGGGCCGACGCGAAGACCGGTCCGCCTGGTATGCGTCACCTCGGATGTGACGCAGCGTCATGTGGCTGAGGAGCGACGGGCGCTACTTGTGGGGGAGCTTAACCATCGCGTCAAAAATGCGCTCACTGCGGTTCAAGCTCTTGCCGAGCAGACACGCCGTGCGACTGACAGGCACCTCTCAGATTCGCCCGAGCGACGCCAGTTTCATTCAGCCTTTCAGTCACGGCTGCTGGCCCTGGCACGTGCCCACGACCTGCTGACACGCGAGGATTGGAAAGGGGCAACGCTGCGCGACATCTTGGTCAGCACGGTCGAGCCTCTCGTAAAAATCTTCGCAACCGAATCCACTGGTGGCGACGAGCTTAAGCGGGTTGAGATTGCCGGCCCATCGGTCCGCATCAGACCAGAGCCCGCGGTGACTCTCGCAATGGCGATGCACGAAATGACAATCAATGCTGCCAAGTACGGTGCCTTGTCTCTTCCTCATGGGGAGGTCACCGTTACATGGAGATTTTCGCCTGATCGGACCTCCGTTGATTTACTCTGGGCTGAGGCTGGAGGCCCGCCGATCACAGGTCCACCAGCGGAGGACCGACGTGGCTTCGGCCTCCGCTTGCTCGAACGTGGGCTTGCCCGGCAACTCGGCGGCTCAGTCCACCTTGATTTCTCGTCGAGCGGTTTGCGTTGTCAGATACAATTGCCCTTGTACCCAGATCGCGCCCTATCTCGCTGATCCCAAAAAAATTGGTATTTTTAAAACGTTTTTGGTCGGCTTTACGCATCAGCAGGATGGGAGTCGATCGCACCGGGAGCCTTATGGCTGGCCGGCCTGCCGATTGGGGTTCGCCGCGCCCTGGGTGAGGCGCGTTCGCGTGCGGGCCAGCGTGGAACATTCGCAGCTTTGCGCGAGAACGAGGCGAGGCTGCCCTTGGACCCTGGAAACTCGATCTCCGCAGCCATGGGCTGACCACATCAACAAATTTCTGGGCGGCGTTTGGCCGCGGGCTTGAGGCTCCTTTTTCCCGTGAGGACCTTCGCGCTGCCATTCACGCCGAAGATCGCGAGCAGGTCGGTTCGACGATAGCTCAATCGATCGCGGAGCGCGCTGACTACGACGTCGAATACCGGGCTGTGCGTCCCGATGGCACGGTGTGCTGGCTCTAGGTCAGTGGACAACCGGTCCATGCAGCGGACGGAACACCACTGGGCCTGGCAGGCGTCGCGCACGATATCACCGAACGCAAGCTCGCCGACAAGCGACGAGTTTTACTGTCGCGTGAGGTGATCCACCGCGTGAAGAATGCACTTGCCGTCGGGCCGGCTATGCTGCAGCTGACAGTGCGATCTACATCTAGGCAATCGAAGGCAGAGTTGCCGTTTTGGTTCGCGCGCAGGTGTTGCTGGTTAAGGACCGCTGGGCAGGTGCTGACTTACAAGCACTACTAATACTAAATCTCGGAGACCCTGACTCTCGTGGGGGATTCCCTCATGGGGCCGGATCGTGATTCAAGATGGCGAACGCTGGAGGTTCGCCATGGCCATTCCGCTTCGGGGTGACTTCGACGCGGTTCGCCTGCGCGTGGCAGCGCGACGGACGAAGGATGCGGCTCAGGCCCGGCGGCTGCTTTCGCTAGCTGCGGTTTACGATGGTGCGACGCGGACCGAAGCGGCCAGGATCGGCGGCGTGACGCTGCAGATCGTCCGGGACTGGGTGCTGAAGTTCAACAGCGCCGGTCCTGAT
>NZ_RCZP01000052.1 GCF_006438825.1 Muricoccus nepalensis | reverse complement strand
CGACGCCGCCGCCGCGACGCTGCGCGGCCTCGCCGCCGCCGAGGAGGCCGCCCGCACCGCCCGCCGCAACGCCGAGGGCCGGCTGGACGCCGCCCGCCGGGGCCAGTCCGCCCTGGCCGCCCGCGCCGCCGCCGCCGAGGGGCGCTTGGCGGCGCTGGAGCCGCAGATCGCCCGCCTCGCCGCCCAGCAGGCCGAGGCGGAGGCTGCCCGCGCCGCGGTGGAGGCCGCCGGGGCCGAGGCGCCGGACCCCGAGGCCTCCCGCGCCGCCGCCCTGGCCGCCCGCGCCGCCCTGGCCGAGGCGCGGCGGGAGGAGGCCGATTCCCGCGCCGCCCGCCGCGCGCTGGAGGCCGAGGCGGAGCGCCTGGCCGAGCGCCGGGGCGCGCTCGAGGCGGAGGAGGCCCTCTGGGGCGCCCGCCGCGCCGACGCGAGCGCGCGGCTGATCGCCCTCGCCGCCCGCCGCGACGCCGCCGCCGCCGAGGCCGCCGCCGTGGCCGACGAGCCCGAGCAGGCCGCCGCCCTACTGGCCGGCGCCGCGCGGATGCTGGCCGAGGTCGAGGCCGCCCATGCCGAGGCCGCCGCCGCCCTCCACGCCGCCGAGACCGAGGCGCGGGAGGCCGCCGAGGCCCGCCGGCTGGCCGACGCCGCCTTCGCCGCCGCCCGCGAATCCCAGGCCCGGGCGGACGGCGCCGCCGCCCGCGCCGAGGACGAGGGCCGCGCCGTCGCCACCCGCATCCTGGAACGCTTGGGCCACGACGCCGAGCTGCCCGACCCGCCCGAGGACCTCTCCGACGCCGCCGAGGAGCGCGCCCGCCGCAAGGCCGAGCGCCTGGCGCGCGAGCGCGAGGAGATGGGCCCGGTCAACCTTCGCGCCGAGGTCGAGATGGCGGAGGTCGAGGAGCGGCTGGCCAACCTCGAGCGCGAGCGGGAGGAGATCGGCCACGCCATCGCCAAGCTGCGCGGCTCGATCGGCCACCTCAACCGCGAGGGGCGCGAGCGGCTGCGGGCGGTCTTCGACCGGGTGGACGCGGAGTTCCGCGCCCTGTTCTCTCGCCTTTTCGGCGGCGGGCGGGCGCACCTGGCGCTGGTCGGGTCGGACGACGTGCTGGAGGCGGGGCTCGAGATCTACGCGGAGCCGCCGGGCAAGAAGCTCTCGGCGCTGTCGCTGCTCTCGGGCGGGGAGCAGGCGCTGACCGCGCTCTCGCTCATCTTCGCCGTCTTCCGCTGCCAGCCCGCCCCCGTCTGCGTGCTGGACGAGGTGGACGCGCCGCTGGACGACGCGAACGTGGAGCGGCTCTGCGGCCTGCTGGAAGCCATGGCCGAGGGCGGCACGCGCTTCCTGGTGGTCACGCACCACCCGCTGACCATGGCGCGGATGCACCGCCTCTACGGCGTGACGATGCAGGAGCGCGGGGTGTCGCGGCTGCTCTCGGTCGATCTCGGCCGGGCGGTGGAGCTGGCGGAGGCCTAGGCGCCGCTCAGGCGACCCCGATCCGCAGCAGGTCGTGCAGGTGGAGGATGCCGGCCGGCCGGCCCTCCTCGAGCACGAAGAGGCTCGTGATCCGCCGGTCGTTCATCAGGTGCAGCGCCTCCTCGGCCAGGGCGTCGGGGCCGATGGTGCGGGGCTGGCGCGACATGGCGTCCCGCACCGGCCCGTCCACGAAGCCCGCCTGGAAGGCGCGGCGGAGGTCGCCGTCCGTCACCACGCCGACGAGATGGCCTTCGGGGTCCACCACCGCCGTGGTGCCGAAGCGCTTGCCCGTCATCTCCATGATGGCGCGGGAGAGGGAGGCGCCCTCGGGCACGGTCGGCACGGCGTCGCCGGCGTGCATGACGTCCCGCACCTTGCGGAGCTGGGAGCCGAGCTTGCCGCCGGGGTGGAAGCGCCGGAAGTCCTGGGCGGAGAAGCCGCGGCGGGAAAGGAGGGCCACCGCCAGCGCGTCGCCCATCGCCATCTGCATGGTGGTGGAGGTGGTGGGGGCGAGGCCGTTGGGGCAGGCCTCCGGCATCACCGGCAGGACGAGGGGGATGTCCGCCCCGGTGCCGAGCGCGCTGCCCGCGCGGGCGGTGACGGCGATGAGGGGAATGCCCCAGCGCCGCGTGTAGGCGATGACGTCGGCCAGCTCCGGCGCCTCGCCGGACCAGGAGAGGGCGAGGACCACGTCGTCGTCGCCGATCATGCCGAGGTCGCCGTGGCTCGCCTCGGCCGGGTGGACGAAGTAGGCGGGCGTGCCGGTGGAGGCGAGGGTGGCCGCGATCTTGCGGCCGACATGGCCGGATTTGCCCATCCCCGTGACGATCACCCGCCCGCCGCTGCGGGCGACGGCCGCGACCGCGCGCTCGAAGGCGGCGCCGAGGGGGCCGTCGAGGGCGGCGCGCAGCGCGTCCAGCCCCTCCGCCTCGAGCGACAGGGTGCGCCGCGCGTCGTCCAGGGCCGGGGGCGGGGTGACGGGGTGCTGGTCCATGGGCGTCTCTCTCGCGGGCCGCGCGCGCTGATCCCGCCCGGCGGTGCCGCGCGCGACCGGATCCGGCCTCGGGTCCTGGCGGGGCGTATAGCGGGACGCGGCCCCGCGGGCGACCCTTGGCGTTGCCCGGCCCCGCCCTTCGCCCGGGCGCTGTCCCGCGCTATGGGCAAGGCCGGGCCGGTCCCCCATCATCGGGGCGGCGGCAGAGGCGGAGCGGCGAGACCATGGACGAGGCGATCCACCCCCGGCTGACGGTCCTCTCCCACCCCCTGGTGCAGCACAAGCTGACCATCATGCGCCGGCGCGAGACCTCCACCGGGGAGTTCCGGGCGCTGGCGCGCGAGGTCAGCCTGCTGATGGCCTACGAGCTGACGCGCGACCTGCCGATCGAGCGCGTGCCGATCGACACGCCGCTGGAGCCGATGATGGCGCCGGCCATCGCGGGCAAGAAGCTCTGCATCGTCTCCATCCTGCGGGCCGGGGACGGGATCGCGGCGGGGATGCTCGACCTCGTGCCCTCCGCCCGGGTGGGGCATGTCGGCCTCTACCGCGACCCCGTGACGCACCGGCCGGTGGAGTACTACCTGAAGCTGCCGGAGGACGTGGCGGACCGGCTGGTGATCGTGGTGGACCCCATGCTAGCCACCGGGAACTCGGCCGCGGCCGCGATCGAGCGCCTGCGGCTGGCGGGCTGCACGAATCTCCGCTTCGCCTGCCTGTTGGCGGTGCCGGAGGGGCTCCGGGTGCTGGCGGAGGCGCATCCGGACGTGCCGGTCTACACCTGCGCGGTGGACCGGGCGCTGGACGAGCACGCCTATATCCGCCCCGGCCTCGGCGACGCCGGCGACCGCCTCTTCGGCACGAAGTAGGACGCGCGCATGACCCGCCTCGCGCCCGGCGTCCTGCTCTGCGTCGGGGTGACGCTGGCGGCGGTCGCCCTCTCCCGGATCGAGCACGCCGTTTTCGGGCGGGCCTGGCTGGAGGCGCTGGTGCTCGCGATCCTGCTCGGCGCCGCCCTCCGCACGGCCTGGGCGCCGGGGCCGCGCTGGAAGCCGGGCATCGACTTCTCCGCCAAGATGCTGCTGGAGGTGGCGGTGGTGCTGCTCGGCGCCTCGCTCAGCGCGGCCACCGTGCTGGCGGTGGGGCCGGGCCTGCTCGTCGGGATCGCGGTGGTCGTCGCCGTCGCGATCGGGGCGAGCTACGGGCTCTGCCGCCTCTTCGGCCTGCCCGCGCGGATGGCGGTTCTGGTGGCCTGCGGCAACTCCATCTGCGGCAATTCGGCCATCGCGGCCGTGGCGCCCGTGGTGGGCGCGGATGGGCGCGACGTGGCGGCCTCCATCGCCTTCACGGCGGTGCTCGGCGTCGCGGTGGTGCTGCTGCTGCCGCTGCTGATCCCGGTGCTCGGGCTCAGCCTCGGCCAGTACGGGGTGCTGGCGGGGCTGACGGTCTACGCCGTGCCGCAGGTGCTGGCCGCGACCGCGCCTGTGGGGGCGCTGAGCGTGCAGGTCGGCACGCTGGTGAAGCTCGTGCGCGTGCTGATGCTGGGGCCGGTGGTGGTGGCGCTGTCGATGCTGGCGCCGCGGCTGCGCGGCGACGGGTCCTCGGGGGGCGGGGCGGCCGGGACGCGCCCGCCGCTGCACCGGCTGGTGCCCTGGTTCATCCTCGGCTTCCTCGGCCTGGCCGGGCTGCGCTCCCTCGGGCTGCTGCCCGAGGTGCTGCTCGCGCCCGCGGCCGCGGCGGCGACGGCGCTGACCACGGTCTCCATGGCGGCGCTCGGCCTCGGCGTGGACCTTCGCAGCGTCGCGCGCTCCGGCCCGCGGGTGGTGAGCGCGGCCATGGCCTCGCTGCTGGTGCTCGGGGCGATCAGCCTCGGGCTGATCCGGCTGCTGGGCGTCGCCTGAAGGCTCAGCGCCGCGCCGGGCGGAACATCTCGAACATCGCGCCCATCTCGGCGTAGTCGCCGCGGTAGCCGCAGCGGCCGATGGGACGGGCGGCGCGCAGGTCGAAGACGCCGTCCACGAGATAAGCGCGGTCGATATGGACGCCCACGACCTGGCCGAGGACGAGGTGCGTGTCCACGGCCTTCCCCTCCAGGTCGTGCAGGGGGACGACCTGCAGCAGGCGGCACTCCAGCGCGGCGGGCGCGTCGGCGACCCGCGGCGGGCGGACGAGGCGCGAGGGCGCCGGCTCGAGGCCCGCGAGCTCCATCTCGGACTCCCCGTGCGGCAGGGGCGTGCTGCTGCGGTTCAGCGCCTCCGCGAGCGGGCGGGTGGCGAGGTTGCACACGAACTCGCCGGTCGCCTCCACGTTGCGAAGGCTGTCCTTGCGGCCCTCGCTCGCGAAGCCGACGATGGGCGGGGCCGAGTTGAAGGCGTTGAAGAAGCTGTAGGGGGCGAGGTTGACGCGGCCCTCCGCGTCCACCGTGCTGATCCAGCCGATGGGGCGCGGCGCGACGATGGCCTTGAAGGGATCGTGCGGCAGGCCGTGGCCCAGGCGGGGTTCGTAGAAGTGCGGGTCCATCGGGGTGTCCTGGCGTTGCGCGGGAAACGTCCAGCCGCGCCGCCCGCTGCGTGCGGCATGGGCATTCGCGGGCGGCGGGGTGGCGGAAGCGGCCGCGGCGGGGAAGAATGCTCTTCCAAGCCCCTTTTTCATAACTGTACGCTCAGTTAGTTCCAGCGGGAAAGGAGGGCGCCATGCCCATCAGCGACGCGGACATGATCGAGGCCTGGAAGAAGGTCCTCACCCTTTCCGCGCTGAAGCCCGGCGAGGTCGTGACGGTGCTGACCGGCCCCGTGACGCACCCGCAGACGCTGTCCACCGCGCTGATCGCCGCGCGCGGGATGGGCGCCGTCGTCAACCGGCTCGACCTACCGGCGATGAACGGCGAGGCTTCCCTCTCGCGCGACGCGCTCGCCTTCGTGGGCGACACGCCGCTGACCGGCAATCCCGCGGGCATGGCCGCGCTGAAGGCGAGCGACCTCGTGCTCGACCTTATGCTGCTGCTCTTCTCGCCGGAGCAGGGCGAGATCCTGGAGAGCGGCACGCGCATGCTGCTGGCGGTGGAGCCGCCGGAGGTGCTGGCGCGGCTGGTGCCGACCATGGCAGACAAGCACCGCGTGAAGGCGGCCGCGGAGAAGCTGCGCGCCGCGCGCGAGATGCACGTCACCTCCGCCGCCGGCACCGACCTGCGCTGCGCGCTCGGCGACTACCCGCTGCTGGAGGAGTACGGCTTCGTCGACGCCCCGGGGCGCTGGGACCACTGGCCGAGCGGCTTCCTGGCGACCTGGCCGAACGAGGGCAAGTCCAACGGCACCATCGTGATCGACCGCGGGGACATCCTGCTGCCGCAGAAGTCCTATGTGCAGGACCGGATCACGCTGACGGTGCGCGACGGCTACGCGGTCAAGGTCGAGGGCGGCTTGGACGCCGAGCTGCTGCAGGACTACATCGGCTCCTTCAACGACCCCGAGGCCTACGCGATCTCGCACATCGGCTGGGGCCTGCAGGACCGCGCGCGCTGGTCCGTGCTGTCGCTCTACGACCGCGAGCAGACGATCGGCATGGACGCGCGGGCCTTCGCCGGCAACTTCCTCTTCTCGCTCGGTCCGAACACGGAAGCGGGCGGCACGCGCAACACGCCCTGCCACATCGACATCCCGCTCCGCCGCTGCACCGTGCGGCTGGACGGAGAGGAGGTGACGCGGGACGGCAAGGTCCTGGACGCCGTCGCGCTGGCGGCCGAGTGAGCCCCCCACGATCAGGAGCAGCACCATGGCAGTGACACGGCGCCTCGTTCTCGGCGCGTCCGGCGCGCTCGCGGCGCCAGGCCTCCTGCGCGCGCAGGGGGGCGCCCCGATCCGCATCGGCGAGATCAACAGCTACACCGCCCAGCCCGCCTTCACCGTTCCCTACCGCAACGCCATGCAGCTCGCGGTGGAGGGGGTGAACGCGAGGGGAGGCGTGCTCGGCCGCCCGCTCGAGCTGATCACCCGCGACGACGCGGGCCGGCCGCAGGACGCGGTGCGCCTGGCGGGAGAGCTGGTGAACGACCAGAAGGTGGACGTGCTGGCCGGCGCCTATCTCTCCAACGTCGGCCTCGCCCTCGGCGAGTACGCCGCGCAGAACAAGCGCCTCTACGTCGGGGGCGAGCCGCTGACGGACGCGATGGTCTGGGAGAAGGGCAACCGCTACACCTTCCGCCTGCGGCCGAGCACCTACATGCAGGCCTCCATCCTCGCGGAGGAGGCGGCGAAGCTGCCGGCGAAGCGCTGGGTGACGGTCGCGCCCAACTACGAGTTCGGCCAGTCCGGCGTGAAGTGGTTCCGGCAGCTCCTCGCCGCGCGCCGTCCGGACGTGCAGTTCGTGGGCGAGCAGTGGCCCGCGCTCGGCCGCGTGGACGCCGGCGCCACGGTGCAGGCGCTGGAGGCGATGCGCCCCGAGGGCATCTTCAACGTGCTCTTCGGCACGGACCTCACCAACTTCGTCCGCCAGGGCAACACGCGCGGCCTGTTCGAGCGCCGTTCCGTCGCCTCGCTGCTGACGGGCGAGCCCGAGTACCTCGACCCGCTGGGCGACGAGGCGCCGGAGGGCTGGATCGTCACCGGCTATCCCGGCGAGATGATCGACACCCCCGCGCACAAGGCCTTCGCGAGCGCCTACCGCGGCAAGTTCAACGCCAAGCCGATGTGCGGGTCGCTGGTGGGCTACGCGCTCATCAACTCCATCGCCGCCGGCATCGCGAAGGCGGGCTCCGTCGAGGTGGAGAGGATGGTGGAGGGCTTCCGGGGCGTGCGCTTCGACACGCCGGCGGGCCCCGCCGAGTACCGCGCCATCGACCAGCAGGGCACGCTCGGCGTCTATGTCGGCCGGACGGCGCTGCGCAACAACGCGGGCGTCATGACGGACTGGCGCTACATCGACGGCAAGGACCTCCTGCCCTCCGACGAGGTCGTGCGCGGGTTGCGCCCCGCCTCCGCCAGCTGAGCGACCGCGCGAGCCCATGGACAGCGTCCTGCCGCAGCTGCTGACTGGGCTCGCCACCGCCTCGTCGCTCTTCCTCGTGGCCTCCGGGCTGACGATCATCTTCGGCGTCACCCGGATCGTGAACTTCTCGCACGGCAGCCTGACGATGCTCGGCGCCTATATCGGCTGGAGCATCCTCACCCGCCTGCCGCGCGACCCCGCCTGGTTCGCCCTCGGCATCCTTCTCACCGCCCTCGCCACCGCCCTCATTGGCGTGCTGATCGAGCGGGTGGTGCTGCGCCGGGTCTATCGGGCGCCGGAGCTGTTCCAGTTGCTCGCGACCTTCGGCGTCGTGCTGATCGTCCAGGACGCGACGCTCTGGCTCTGGGGCGCAGTGGAGCTGCCGCTGCCGCGCCCGCGCTGGCTGCGCGGCTTCGTCGAGGTCGCGGGCGGGCGCTTCCCGTTCTACGACCTCGTCCTCATCGCCATCGGGCCGGTGGTGCTCGGCCTGCTCTGGCTGGTGATGAACCGCACGCGCTGGGGCACGCTGGTGCGGGCCGCGACGCTGGACCGCGAGATGGTGGCGGCCCTCGGCGTGGACCAGCGGCGGCTCTTCACGTCGGTCTTCGCGCTCGGCGCGGGGCTGGCCGGGCTCGGCGGCGCGCTGTCGCTGCCGAACGCCTCCGCCAATCTCGGCATCGACCTCTCCGTCATCACCGACGCCTTCGTGGTCGTGGTGGTGGGCGGGCTGGGCAGCCTGCCCGGCGCCTTCGTGGCCAGCCTCCTCATCGGCATCCTCCAGGCCTTCGGCATCGTGCTGGTGCCCAAGATCACGCTCGTGCTCGTCTTCCTCGTCATGGCGGTGGTGCTCGTGTTCCGTCCGAACGGGCTGATGGGGCGCCCGCAGGCGGAGGCGCGCGAGGCCGCTCTCGCCGCGCCGGTCGTGCGCGCCGCCCCGCCCGCGCTGCGCTGGCTCGGCGCCGTCGCGCTCGTCCTGGCGGTCCTCGCCCCCTTCGGCGCCGGCGACTACTACCTGACGGTCCTGACCGACGCCTGCGTCGCCATCCTCTTCGCGACCAGCCTGCACTTCATGATGGGGCCGGGGGGCATGGCGAGCTTCGGGCACGCCGCCTGGTTCGGCATCGGGGCCTACGCCGCGGGGCTGCTGCTGCACTGGGCGGGCGCGCCGATGCCGCTCGGCCTGCTGGCGGCGCCCGTCGCGGCAGGGATCGTCGCCGCGCTGTTCGGCTGGTTCGTGGTGCGGCTTTCGGGGGTGTACCTGTCCATGCTTACCCTCGCCTTCGCGCAGATCGCCTGGGCCGTCTCCTTCCAATGGGTGGAGGTGACCGGCGGGGACAACGGTCTGCTCGGCGTCTGGCCGCCGGACTGGGCGCGCAGCCCGCGCGTCACCTACTGGATCGCGCTCGCGCTCTCGGTCGGCGTGGCCCTGCTGCTGCGGCGCGCGCTCTATGCCCCCTACGGCTACGCGCTGCGGGCGGCGCGCGATTCCGCGGCCCGGGCGCAGTCGATCGGGCTCGACGTCGCGCGGCTCCGCCTCGTGGCGCTGGTCATCGCGGGCGCGGCCTGCGGGCTCGGCGGCGCGATCTTCTCCTACGGCAAGGGCGGGGTCTTCCCGACCTACATCTCCATCCCGCACTCGGTGGAGGCGCTGTTGATGGTGCTTCTCGGCGGGTTGCAGACCGTCGCCGGGCCGATCGTGGGCGCGCTGGTCTACACGGGGCTCGCCGACCTGCTCGTTCGCTCCACCGACCTCTGGCGCCTTGTCCTCGGCGCGGTGATCGTGCTGCTCGTCACCGCCTTCCCCGAGGGCATCGCGGGCGCCGCGCGGCGACTGTGGCTGCGGGGGCGGGAGGCTTGAGCGTCCTCGCCGTGCGGGGGCTGAGCAAGTCCTTCGGGGGGGTGAGGGCGGTCTCCGATGTCTCCTTCGCCGTCGCGCCCGGGGAGATGCTGGCGCTGATCGGGCCGAACGGCGCGGGGAAGTCGACCCTCTTCAACATGGTGGGCGGGCAGTTGCCGCCCGATGGCGGGTCCGTCCTGCTGGGCGGCGACGCCATCACCGGCCTCGGGCCGCGCGCCATCGCGCGGCGCGGCGTGGGGCGCACCTTCCAGGTGACGGCCACCTTCGGGTCGATGACGGTGCGCGAGAACGTGCAGATGGCCATCCTCGCGCATCACGGGGAGGTCTGGCGCTTCTGGCGCCCGGCGGCGGAGCGGCACCGGGCGGCGGCCGACGCGCTGCTCGCGCAGGTGGGGCTCGCGGCGCAGGCGGACCGGGCCACGGGCGTGCTGGCCTACGGCGACCTGAAGCGGCTGGAACTGGCGATCGCGCTGGGCAACGCGCCGCGCCTGCTGCTGATGGACGAGCCGACCGCGGGCATGGCGCCGGCCGAGCGCGTCGGCCTGATGCACCTCACGCGCCACCTGGCGACGGAGCGCGGCCTCGCCGTGCTGTTCACCGAGCACGACATGGACGTGGTCTTCGACGTCTCCGACCGCATCCTCGTGCTGGACCGCGGCGCGCTGATCGCCGAGGGCGACGGGCCCGCGATCCGCGCCGACCCCGCCGTGCGAAGGGTCTATCTCGGCACCGGTGCCACGAGCGGGGGGCACTGATGCTCCTCGTCGCGGGCCTCAACGCGCATTACGGCCGCGCGCACATCCTGCGGGACATGGCGCTCGAGATCGGCGCCGGCGAGGTGATGGTGCTGCTCGGCCGCAACGGCGCGGGCAAGAGCACGACGATGAAGTCCATCATCGGCCTCCTGCGCCCGACGAGCGGGCGGGTCCTCTACGGCGGCCGAGACATCGCCGGCGAGGAGCCGCACCGCGTCGCGCGCTCGGGCGTCGGCTACGTCCCCGAGGACCGGCGCGTCTTCGCGGACCTGACGGTCATGGAGAACCTCGAGGTCGGCCGGCAGCCGGCGCGCGAGGGGCAGCGCGCCTGGACGCCGGCGCGCCTCTTCGAGCTCTTCCCCAATCTCGGGCGCATGCGGGACCGGCCGGGCGGGCGGATGAGCGGGGGCGAGCAGCAGATGCTGACCATCGCCCGCACCCTCATGGGCAACCCGCGCCTGCTGCTGCTCGACGAGCCCAGCGAGGGCCTGGCGCCCGTCATCGTGGAGCAGATGGCGGCGGCGATCCTCGCGCTCAAGGCGGAGGGGCTGACGATCCTGCTGGCCGAGCAGAACCCCCACTTCGCCGGCGGCATCGCCGACCGGGCGACGGTGGTGGAGAAGGGCGCCGTCGTCTGGTCCGGCAGCATGGCGGCGCTGCGCGCGGATGACGACGCGCGGCGACGGTACCTCGCGGTATGACGGCCGCGCGCGACATCGTGCTGGAGGTGAACGGCGAGCGGCACGCGCTCCGCCTCGATCCCTCGGCGCCGCTGCTGGCGGTGCTGCGCAACGACCTCCGGCTGAACGGCCCGAAATACGGCTGCGGCCTCGGCGAGTGCGGCGCCTGCGCGGTGCTCCTCGACGGGCGGGCGGCGCGCGCCTGCGTGATGCCCCTCTCGCGGGCGGAGGGGCGGCGGATCACGACGCTGGAGGGCCTCGGCAGCATCGAGGCGCCGCATCCGGTCCAGGCCGCCTTCATCGCCGAGCAGGGCGCGCAGTGCGGCTACTGCCTCAACGGCATGATCATGGCGACCGTCGCGCTGCTCGGGCGCAACCCGAGCCCGTCGGAGGCGGAGATCCGCGCGGCGCTGGCGCATCACCTCTGCCGCTGCGGCACGCATCTCGAGATCCTCGCCTCGGTGCGCCGGGCCGTGCGGGAGCGCGCGACGTGACCCCGCGCGCGGCGCAGGGCCTGGCGCGGGGGGAGGTCCTGGCGCAGGAGGGCGTGCTGGCGGTCACCCGCCGGCGCGCACCGGTGCCGGGCACGCCGCCGGGGGCGAACGCGCGGGACGAGGAGGACGTCTTCGTCGCCGTCTTCGACGACGGCAGCGTCGCCGCCTTCAACGGGCACGTGGACCTCGGCACCGGCATCCGCACGGCGCTGACGCAGATCGTGGCGGAGGAGCTCGACGTCCGGCTCGACGCCGTGACGGTCGTGCTCGGCGACACCGCGCGCACGCCTGACCAGGGGCCGACCATCGCCAGCGAGACGATCCAGATCGCCGCCGTGCCGCTCCGCCAGGCGGCCGCCGGGGCGCGGCGCGCGCTGCTCGCCATGGCCGCGGCGCGGCTGGGCACGGAAGCGCTGGCGGTGGCGGAGGGCGTCGTCTCCGACGCGGCCGGCCGCCGCCTCTCCTACGGCGAGCTGCTGTGCGGCGCGCGCGCGATCCTGCCGCTCGACGGCGACGCCCCGCTCAAGCCCGTGGGGAGCTACCGCCTCGTCGGGCAGCCGGTGCCGCGCGCGGACATCCCCGCCAAGGCGACGGGCGGGCTGACCTTCGTGCACGACATGCGCGTGCCCCGCATGCTGCACGGCCGCGTGGTGCGCCCGCCCTACGCGGGGCTCGACAGCGGCGCCTTCGTGGGCCGCAGCCTCCTCTCGGTGGACCGCAACTCGGTCGCGCACATCCCTGGGCTGGTCGAGGTCGTCGTCCTCGGCGACTTCGTCGGCGTGGTGGCGGAGCGCGAGGAGGAGGCGGCGCGCGCGGCCCGGGACCTGCGCGTGGCCTGGAGGGCCTTCTCCGCCCCGGCCGGGCTGGACGACGTGGAGACGGCGCTGCGGCGGAACCCCTCCACCCGCCGCGTGCTGAAGGAGACGGGCGACGTGGACGGCGCCCTGGCCGGCGCCGCGAAGCGGATGCCACGCACCTATTCCTGGCCCTACCAGATGCACGCCTCCATCGGCCCCTCCTGCGCCCTGGCGGACTTCGCGGAGGGCGCGCTGCGCGTCTGGTCCGGCACCCAGAACCCGCACATGCTGCGCGCCGACCTCGCCCGGCTGATGGACCTGCCCGAGGCCCGGATCGAGGTCACGCGCATGGAGGCCGCCGGCTGCTACGGCCGCAACTGCGCCGACGACGTCTCCGGCGACGCCGCCCTCCTCTCCCGCGCGGTCGGCCGCCCCGTGCGCGTGCAGCTCACGCGGGAGCAGGAGCACCTCTGGGAACCGAAGGGCGCCGCGCAGCTCATCGACGTCGACGGCGGGCTGGACGCGGCGGGCAACCCCGTCGCCTACGACTTCGTCTCGCGCTATCCCTCCAACGACGCGCCCCTTCTCGCCCTCCTGCTGACGGGCGCGGTCGAGCCCTCGCCGGCGGTGCTCGGCATGGGCGATCGCACGGCCATCCCGCCCTACGACTACCCGGCCATGCGGATCGCGGTGGAGGACATGCCGCCGATCGTGCGCGCCTCCTGGATGCGCGGCGTCTCGGCGCTGCCGAGCACCTTCGCCCACGAATCCTACATCGACGAGCTCGCGGCCGAGGCCGGCGTCGACCCCGTTGAGTACCGCCTGCGCCTCCTGAAGGAGGAGCGCGCGGCGGCGCTCGTCCGCGCCGTCGCCGAGCGCGCGGGGTGGGAGCCGCGCACGGGCCCGCGCCGGACAGGGGAGGGCGACATCCTCCGCGGGCAGGGCTTCGCCTACGCCCTCTACGTCCACAGCAAGTTCCCCGGCTACGGCGCCGCCTGGGCGGCCTGGGTAGCGGAGGTGGAGGTGAACCGCCGCACGGGGGAGGTGGTGGCGACGCGCATCGTCGCGGGCCACGACGCCGGGCTGATGATCAACCCCGACGGCGTGCGGCACCAGGTGCACGGCAACGTCATCCAGGCCACCAGCCGCGCGCTGAAGGAGCGCGTGCCCTTCGAGGACGGGATCGTCGCCGCGCGGGAATGGGGCGGCTACCCCATCCTCGACTTCCGCGAGGTGCCGGCGGTCGAGGTGATGATGATGCCGCGGCCGGAGGAGCCGCCCCTGGGCGCCGGCGAATCCGCCTCCGTGCCCGGCGCCGCCGCCATCGCCAACGCCCTCTTCGACGCGACCGGCGTGCGCTTCCGCCGCGCGCCCTTCACGCCCGAGGTGATCCTGGCCGGGCTGGAGCCGGCGGCACCTCCCCCGCCGCCGCGCCGGCGCTGGTTCCGGGGACTGGGCGGGGTCCTGGGCGGCCTCGCGGTGGGCGCGGCCGCCGCCCTCGGCTGGGCCGCGGCCCTGGCGCCGGTTCAGCCGCCCGGGGCCGAGGCCTTCCCCGCGGCCCAGCTCGAGCGCGGGCGGCTGCTGGCGGCCGCCGGCAACTGCGCGGCCTGCCACACCGCCCCGGACGGCGTCGTGAACGCGGGCGGCCGCGGGGTGGCGACGCCCTTCGGCACGATCTGGTCCACCAACCTCACCCCCGACCCGGAGACGGGCATCGGCACCTGGTCCTTCGCCGCCTTCGAGCGCGCCATGCGCCAGGGCATCGGGCGCGACGGGCGCCACCTCTACCCCGCCTTCCCCTACACCGCCTTCGCGGGGATGACGGAAGGCGACCTCCTCGCCCTCTACGCCCATCTCATGGCGCAGCCGCCGGTGCGCTCCGTCGTGCCGGAGACGCGGCTCGCCTTCCCCTTCAACCTCCGCCCCCTGCTGGCGGGGTGGAACCTTCTCTTCCACCGCCCCGGCGTCATCGAGCCCGACCCCGCGCGGACGGCCGCGTGGAACCGGGGCCGCTACCTCGTCGACGCGGTCGGGCATTGCGGGGCCTGCCACACGCCGCGCAACGCCCTCGGCGCCGAGCGCCGCGGGGCCGCGCTCGCGGGGGGCTTCGCCGGCGGGTGGGAGGCGCCGGCGCTGGACGGCTCCTCGCGGGCGCCGCTGGCCTGGAGCGAGGCGGACCTCTTCGACTATCTCCGCACCGGCCATTCCCCGCGCCACGGCGTGGCCGCGGGGCCGATGGCGCCGGTCGTGGCGGGGCTCGGCGCCCTACCGGACGCGGACATCCGGGCGATGGCGCATTACCTCGCGGCGCTGCACCCCGCGGCGGCCGGCCCTGCCGTTGCGCCCGCGCCGGACGCGGCCGCGTGGGGGGCGGGGGAGGGCGCGCGGCTCTTCGAGGGCGCCTGCGCCGCCTGCCACGGCGGCGGCGCGCAGGACGGGCCGGAGGTGGCGCTCGCCGTCAGCACCGCCCTGCACAGCGACCACCCCGACAACCTGCTGCGCGTGATCCTGGAGGGCATCCCCTCGGTGATCCCCGGCCACGGCGCCATGCCGGGCTTCGGGGACAGCCTCAGCGACCGCCAGGTGGAGGCGCTCGCCGCCCATCTGCGCGGGCGCTTCGCGCCGGGGCGGCCGGCCTGGCAGGACCTCGGCGGCCGCCTCCGGCACCTCCGGGCGACGGCTCGTTGAGGATTTCGCTTCCGTCTAACTGACCGCTTATTTAAATCGGGTGACCTCGGAGGATCGGATCATGGGCAAGCCCCGCATCGCCATCGTCGGCGCCGGCCTCGGCGGGATCGCCGCCGCGCTGCTGCTGCGCCAGGAGGGCTTCGAGGCGACGCTCTACGAGCAGGCGCCCGCCTTCGCGCGGCTCGGGGCCGGCATCCATGTCGGGCCGAACGTGATGAAGATCATGCGCCGCCTCGGCCTCGAGCCGGCGATGGAGGCCATGGGGTCGCACCCGGACTATTGGTACAGCCGCAACTGGGACGACGGCGCGGTGCTCGCCCAGATCCCCCTCGGCGATTACGCGCGCCGCGCCTACGGCGCCTCCTACCTCACCGTCCATCGCGGCGACTTTCACCGCCTGATGGTGGACGCCGCCCCCGCCGGCGCTCTCCGCTACGACAAGCGGCTGGTGGCGCTGGAGGACCGCGGGCCGGACGTGGCCCTGCGCTTCGCCGACGGCACGGAAGCGGTGGCCGACATCGTCATCGGCGCTGACGGCGTGAACTCCGTGATGCGCGAGCACATGCTGGGCGCCGAGGCGCCGCGCTACACCGGCTATGTCGGCCACCGCGCGGTCTTCCCGGCCTCGGCGCTCGCGCGCTTCGGCATGCCCTTCGACCAGTGCGTGAAGTGGTGGTCCGAGGACCGGCACATGATGGTCTATTACGTCACGGAACGGCAGGACGAGTACTACTACGTCACCGGCGTGCCCCAGGCGGAGTGGGACATGACGAAGGCCTGGGTGCCCAGCAGCCAGGAGGAGATGCGCGAGGCCTTCGCCGGCTACCACCCGATGGTGCAGGCCCTGATCGACGCCTGCACCGAGATCACGAAGTGGCCTCTGCTGGAGCGCGACCCGCTGCCGCTTTGGAGCCGAGGACGCCTGGTGATGCTGGGCGACGCCTGCCATCCCATGAAGCCGCACATGGCCCAGGGCGCGGCCATGGCGATCGAGGACGCGGCCATGCTCGCCCGCGCCCTCACGGTCGTGGGCGCGGAGGACCACGAGACCGCCTTCGCGCTCTACCGCGCCAACCGCATCGAGCGGGCGTCGCGCGTGCAGAAGGTCTCGCACGACAACACCTGGCTGCGCGACAACGAGGACCCGTCCTGGGTCTTCGGCTACGACGTCTTCACCGTGCCGCTGGTCGAGCCGGCGCGCGCGGCCGCCTGACGGTGCCGGGCACCGCGACGGCGCCGCCGCGCCGGGCCGGCCGGCCCATCGGCCGCCGCCCCGCCGACCCCGCCGGCGTCCCGACCGAGACCCGCATCCTCGAGGTCGCCGAGCGGGTCTTCGCCGACCGCGGCTACGTCGCGGCCTCGCTGCGCGAGATCGCGCGGGCGGCCGACGTCACGCAGGCGCTGATCCTCTACTACTTCGGCAGCAAGCAGCGCCTCTTCGAGACCCTCTTCAAGCGCCGCGGCCTCGAGATATCGCGGCAGCGGCAGGCGCTGCTGGACGAGCTCCTGTCGCGCCCCGAGCCGCCCACGGTGCGCGCGCTCGTCGCCGCCTACCTCCGGCCCCAGTTCGCGCTGCGCGGCGGGGACGAGGGCGGCACGGCCTTCGTGCGCCTGCAGGCCCGCCTGCACCACGAGCCCGACGAGCTGGCGCTCCGCCTGCGGCGCGAGGTCTATGACGGGGCGACGCGCAACTACATCGCGGCCATCGGCCGCGCGGTGCCGGGCCTCGACCCCGCGGACGCCCACTGGCGAATGATGTTCGCGGTGGGCACCTACCTCTACATGCTCTCGGGCGTCGACCGGCTGGACGACATCTCCGACGGCCGCTTCACGACCGAGGACACGGGGGAGGTGCTGCGGCGCCTGACCGACTTCCTCGTAGCGGGGATCACGGCGCCGGGGAGCTGAGGCGTCAGCCCAGCCACTCCTCCACGCAGCGCCGCAGGAAGGCGGCGTCCTCGGGGTTGTCCGCGGGGTTTCCCGCGCGATGGCCCCAGATGCTGGGGATGGGCCGGAGCTCGGCCCGGCGCAGGTGCGGAAGCTCCGCCTCGTTGTCGGCCACGCGGAAGTAGAGGTCCGTCGCCCCGGGGATGAGCATCACCCGCGCCTCGATGGCGCGCAGCGCGGCCGGGAGGTCGCCTTTATAGGTGGAGTTGTCGCTGATGTCGCCCACGTCCCAGCAGCGCATCTGCGCGAGGAGGTTCGCGGCCCTCTTCGCGTCGTAGCGGCGCTCCCAGGTGCGAAGATAGGCCTCGAGGTCCGGCGTCGCGGGCGAGAGGTGCAGCCCAGCGCGGTAGAAGTCCTGGCTCATCGCCCAGGCCGCGTAGTTCCGGCCGAAGGCGCGCAGCGCCGCCGCCGGCTGGGCGGAGAAGCTTCCGTCGCCCTGGTACTCCGGCGCGGCTTCCAGCGTCGCCATCTGCGCGCGCAGGAAGACCCGGTTGTGCACCGCCGTGCGCGCGCTGCCGCAGACGACGAAGGCGGCCTCCACCGCCTCCGGGAACAGCGCGGCCCAGTGATAGGCCTGCTGCGCGCCCATCGACCAGCCGTAGACGGCGCGCAGGCGCTCGATGCCGAAGACGTCGCGCAGCAGGCGGCGCTGCGCGTGGACGTTGTCGTGGGCGGTGACGAGCGCCGGGTAGCCCGGCGTGTCCGCGGGCGAGGAGGACACGCCGTTGCCGAACATGTCCACCTGCACGACGAACCAGCGCGCCGGATCCAGCACGCCGCCGGGCCGGACCAGCCACGCCACCTCCTCGGTCGTCGCGCCGTAGCTCGTGGGGTAGAGGACCACGTTGTCCCGCGCGGGGGAGAGCGTGCCGTGCGTGCGCCAGGCGAGCGTCGCGCCCGCGATGGTCCCGCCCTTCAGCACGGGCAGGTCGCCCAGGGCGTGGTGCCCGCTGCTCGTCGCCCAATCGCTCATTTGCTATCTCCGGTGGCGGGCGAGGATCGGCTCAAGCCGCCCGCCGCCGCAAGGCGCGGGGTCAGTCGAGCTTCAGGCCGATGCGCTTGACGATGTTCGTGTAGAGGGCGAACTCGCGGTCGAGAAAGGCGCGGGTGGAGGCCGGCGTGCTGTCCAGCACCGGCGTCGTGCCCGTGCTCTCCAGCCGCTCCCGCACGCGGGGTTCGGACAGGGCGGCGTTGGCGGCCTTGCTCAGTGCCTCCGCGACGTCGTCGGGCAGGCCCTTGGGGCCGACCATCACCGTCCAGGTCGTCAGCTCGTAGTCGGGCAGCACGGCCTCGGCCACCGTCGGCACGTCCGGGAAGTTAGCGTCGCGCGCGCGGGTGGTGACGGCGAGCAGCCGCAGCGCCCCGTCCCGCACCTGCCCCACGACGGAGCCGAGCTGGTCCACCGCGTAGAGCGTCTCGCCCTTGATGAGGGATTCCGCCGTCTGCGAGCCGCCGCGGTAGGGAACGTGCTGCGCGCTCGTTCCCGCCAGGTTGGCCAGGTAGTCCGCGCCGAGATGCGACACGCCGCCGACGCCGGAGCTCGCGTAGCCGATTCGCCCGGGCTCCGCGCGCAGCCGGTCCACAAGCCCCTTCACCGTCGTGATGCCGGAATTCGCGGGCACGACCACGCCCATGGGGCTCGTGCCGACGATGGTGACCGGCGTGAAGTCCTCCGTGGGGTGGTAGCGCGCGGCCGCGGCACCGGAGGCGGGCGCGACGGCCAGGGTGGAGGCCGATCCCACCAGCAGCGTGTGCCCGTCGGGGCGCGCGCGGCGCACGTATTCCGCGCCCAGCGCGCTCCCGGCGCCGGGGCGGTTCTCCACGAGCGCGCGGCCCTCGGGCGCCAGCAGCGGGCCCAGCCGGTCGGCCAGCAGCCGGCCCGCCAGGTCGTTGGCCCCGCCGGGCGCGAAGGGGACGACGACCGTGATGGGCCGGTCCGGATAGGCGGCCAGGGCGGGGCGGGCGAGGACCGCGGCGATGGCCGCGGCGCCCGCGCCGAGGCGGCGTCGGGTGATCATGGGCATTCTCTCCGGCGCGGCCTCGTCCGGGGCCGCTTCCGCCCCAGTCTGCCCGCGGCGGGGCCGGCCGTCACCCGGCCGCCCTCGCCCGGCGTTCAGGGTCAGGCGTCGCCCACCGTCACCGTCACCTCGCCGGTGCCCTCGCAGGTGGGGCAGGGCTTGCTCTCGATCGCCCCCGTGCCGCCGCAGGCCGGGCAGGTGTTCGGGGCGGTCTGGGAGGCGTCGTCGCCGGTCTCGTCGCCGGGGCGGGGGGGCTGGTCGGGCATGGGTTCCTCCGGGTCGTGCGGGGTGAACGTCGCCCGGCGCGCGCCCGTTGCGGCCCCTTCAGCCCGCCCGCGCCCGCGCGCCTCCCGCCGAGAAGACGTGCGCGCCGCGCAGCGAGAGAAGGCAGGGGTCGCCGCGGCCGAAGGCCTCGCCCGGCGCCGCCACGGCGTCCAGCACGGCGGGGCCGGCCTGCACCACCAGCCGCGCGGGCCCCTCCACCTCGTCCCGCACGAGGCGCACGCGCGCCTCGCCGTCCCCGCGATGGGCCAGCATCTCGCCCGGCCGCGTGAAGGCGGTCGCCGGCCCGTCCGGCAGGGCGACGGGGACGGGCGCGATGGGCAGCGGGGCGAAATGCGCGGCGCCGTCCCGCACGGCGCAGGGCAGCCGCGCCGCGTCGCCCACAAAGCCCGCGACGAAGGCGGTGGCGGGCTCGCGCAGCAGCGCCGCAGCCGTGTCCAGCTGCACCACGCGCCCGCGCTCCATCACCGCCACGCGGTCGGCCATCTCCATCGCCTCCTCCTGGTCGTGGGTGACGAGGATGCTGGTGATGCCGAGGCTGTCGTGCAGCCCGCGCAGCCAGCGCCGCACCTCCTTCCGCACGAGGGCGTCGAGCGCGCCGAAGGGCTCGTCGAGCAGCAGCAGGCGCGGCTCGATCGCGAGCGCGCGGGCGAGGGCCACGCGCTGGCGCTGCCCGCCCGAGATCTGCTCGGGGTAACGCCGCTCGAGCTCCGGCACTTGCACGAGCTCGAGCAGGCGGCGGACGCGCGTCGCGATCTCGGCCGCGGACGGGCGCTGGCGGCGCACGCGCAGGCCGAAGGCCACGTTGTCGAACACGGTCATGTGCCGGAACAGGGCGTAGTGCTGGAACACCACGCCGATGCCGCGCTCGCGCGCCGGCACGCCCGCCATCTCGCGCCCCGCGATGCGGACGCTGCCGGCATCGGTGCCCTCCAGCCCCGCCAGCACCCGCAGCAGCGTCGTCTTGCCGGATCCCGAGGGGCCGAGCAGCGCGACGAACTCCCCCTCGGCCACCGAGAGCGACACGCCGTCGAGCGCGGCCAGGCCCCCGAAGCGGCGGGCGACGTCCCGGACCTCGACGGTCAAGCCTCGCCCCCCGCGCGGCGCCCGGCCGCGCGCTCGAGCACCGCCTTGGCGGCGAGCGTCACGAGGCCGAGCAGCGCGAGCAGGGCGGCGACGGCGAAGGCGCCGGCGAACTGGTACTCGTTGTAGAGAATCTCGACATGCAGCGGCACCGTGTTGGTCTCTCCGCGGATATGGCCGGACACGACCGACACCGCGCCGAACTCGCCCATCGCGCGGGCGTTGCAGAGCAGCACCCCCGCCAGCAGCGCCCAGCGCACGTTCGGCAGCGTGACCAGCAGGAAGGTCTGCAGCCCGCCGGCGCCGAGGGTGGCCGCCGCCTCCTCCTCGTCCCGCCCCTGCTCGGCCATCAGCGGCAGCACGGTGCGGGCGACGAAGGGGAAGGTGACGAAGAGCGTGGCCAGCACCAGGCCGGGCACGGCGAAGATGATCTGGATATCCCGTGCCTCCAGCCAGGGCCCGAACCAGCCGCGGGCGCCGAACATGAGCACGAAGGAGAGCCCCGCGATGACGGGGGAGACGGAGAAGGGAAGGTCGATCAACGCCGTCAGCAGCCTCTTTCCCGGGAAGTCGAACTTCGCGATGCACCAGGCGGCCGCCAGCCCGCCGAAAAGGTTCACGGGCACGGTGACCGCCGCCACCAGCAGGGTGAGCCAGATCGCCGCGACCGTGTCGGGCTCCCGCAGGGCCTCCAGCGCCGCCGGGACGCCGCGCCGTAGCGCCTCCGTGAAGACGGCGGCCAGCGGCAGGGCGAGGAGCAGCAGGGCGGCGAGGATCGCGCCGCCTGCCAGGAGGCGCCGCGCCCAGGGCGGGTCCTGCGCGGCCCGCCGGAAGGCGCCGCTCATCGCCGGCCCCGCCGCAGGCGCCGCTGGAGAAGCTCGATCGCGAGCAGCACGACGAAGGAGAGGATGAGCATCGCGAGCCCGACCGCGGCCGCGCCCGCGTAGTCGAACTGCTCCAGCCGGATGACGATCAGCAGCGGCGCGATCTCCGTGAGCATGGGCAGGTTGCCCGCGATGAAGATGACGCTGCCATACTCCCCGACGGCGCGCGCGAAGGCGAGGGCGAAGCCCGTCAGCAGCGCGGGCAGCAGGCCCGGCAGCACCACGCGCATCACCGTCTGCGCGCGCGTGGCGCCGAGCGTCGCCGCCGCCTCCTCGGCCTCCGCGGCCATGTCGCGCAGCACGGGCTCCACCGTGCGGACGATGAAGGGCAGCCCGACGAACATCAGCGCCAGCACGACGCCCGCGCGGGTGAAGGCGATCTTCCAGCCGAAGATCGCCTCCAGCGGCGCGCCGATCCAGCCGTTGGGCGCGGTCACCGCCGTCAGCGCGATGCCGGCGACGGCGGTGGGCAGGGCGAAGGGCAGGTCGAGCGCCGCGTCCAGCACGCCGCGCCCGGGAAAGCGCAGCCGCACGACCGCCCAGGCCAGCAGCAGCCCGAGCGGCAGGTTCAGCAGCGCCGCCAGCAGCGCGCCGCCGAAGGAGAGGCGGAGCGCGGCGAGCACCCGCTCGTCCGCGAGCGAGGCCAGTAGCCCCGCCGGGCCGAGTTCCAGCGGCCGCAGCGCCAGCGCCGCGAGCGGGATCAGCACGATGGTGCCGAGCCAGAGAAGGGTGATCGCCAGCGTCGCCGGGAAGCCCGGGATCGCCCGCACGGGCGCGGCGCGCCCGGCGGGCCGCGTGGATGCGCTCACCGCGCGGCCCGCGCCACGCGGTCGAAGACGCCGCCATCCGCGAAATGGGTGCCCTGCGCCTTCGCCCAGCCGCCGAAGGTCTCGTCCACGGTGACGAGGTCCATCGCCGGGAAGCGCGCGGCGTTGTCGGCCAGCACCGCCGGGTCGCGCGGGCGGTAGAAGTGCTTCGCGGCGAGGGCCTGGCCCTCGGGGGTGTAGAGGCCCTGGAGGTAGGCCTCCGCGACGGCGCGCGTGCCGCGGCGGTCCACCATCCGGTCCACCACCGCGACCGAGGGCTCGGCGAGGATGGTGAGGGAGGGGTAGACGATGTCGAACTTGTCGGCGCCAAACTCCTGGATGGCGAGGTGCGCCTCGTTCTCCCAGGCCAGCAGCACGTCGCCGAGGCCGCGCTGGGCGAAGGTGGTGGTCGACCCCCGCGCGCCGGTGTCGAGCACGGGCACGTTGCGGAACAGCCGCACCATCGCCTCCTCGGCCGCGGCGTCGCTGCCTCCGGGCTGGCGCAGCGCCCAGGCCCAGGCCGCGAGGTAGTTCCAGCGCGCGCCGCCGGAGGTCTTGGGGTTGGGGGTGATCACCGCGACGCCGGGCCGCATCAGGTCCCCCCAGTCGCGCAGCCCCTTAGGGTTTCCCTTCCGCACGAGGAAGACGACGGTGCTCGTGTAGGGCGCGCTGTTGTTTGGCAGGCGGCCCATCCAGTCCTTCGCGAGCAGCCCGCGCTCGGCCACCTCGTCGATGTCGTAGGAGAGGGCGAGGGTCAGCACGTCCGCCTGTAGCCCGTCGATGACCGAGCGCGCCTGGCGCCCGGAGCCGCCATGGGAGGTGTTGACCCGCACCGCCTGGCCGGACTGCGCCCGCCAGCGGGCGGCGAAGGCGGCGTTGTACTCCCGGTAGAACTCCCGCGTGGGGTCGTAGGAGACGTTGAGGAGGGTGAGCGTGCCCTGGGCGAGGGCGGGAAGCGGCAGCGCGGCGGCCGCGAGGAGAAGGCATCGTCGGGCGGGCATCGGCCGGTCTCCTTCCTGGAGGCGGAAAAGGGTTGCACGAGCCCAGGCTAGCGCCCCTTGGCGGCCGGCCGTCCTCACATCCTGCGAAGCGGGGGGCAAGGGGGGGCAGCGCGGGCCGGATCAGCGCCGCTCCGCGAAGAAGGCCCGCAGCAGGCCGCCCGCCTCGGTCTCCCGGACGCCGCCCACCACCTCCGGCGCGTGGTGGCAGGAGGGGGCCGCGAAGACCCGCGCGCCGTGCTCCACCCCGCCGCCCTTGGGGTCGTAGGCGCCGAAGACCACGCGCCGCACCCGGAAGAGGGACGCGGCCTGGGCGCACATCGGGCAGGGCTCGAGCGTCACCCAGAGGGTGCCATCGGCGAGCCACTTCCTCCCCAGCCGGCCCGCCGCCGCGCGCAGGGCGAGGATCTCGGCGTGGGCGGAGGGGTCGCGGCGCGCCTCCACCTCGTTCCCGGCGCGCGACAGCGGGGTGCCCGCGGCGTCCGTCACCACCGCGCCGACCGGCACCTCGCCGCGCGCGGCGGCGGCCCGCGCCTCCTCCAGGGCCAGCGCCATGGGCGTGCCATCCGTCATGCGAGCCTCCGCACCGCGTCACGGGCGCTTGTGGAGGCGCCCGTTGAGGCTCTACCAACCCCTTCATGACCGCACGACCCCTGATCGGCCTGACCCTCGATGCGGAAGAGCCGGGCGGCTACTCCAAGCTGCCCTGGTACGCGCTGCGCCAGAACTACTTCGGCGCGGTGGCGGCGGCCGGCGGGCTGCCCATCGCGCTCCCCCACCACGCGGCGCTGGCCGACGACTACCTTGACCGCCTGGACGGGCTGCTGGTCACCGGCGGCGCCTTCGACGTGGACCCCGCGCTGTACGGCGGCGGCCCCCGGCACGACACGGTGGTGCTGAAGGAGGGCCGCACGGCCTTCGAGATCGCGGTGCTGCGCGGCGCGCTGCGGCGGAACATCCCGGTGCTCGGCATCTGCGGGGGGGAGCAGTTGCTGGCCGTGGCCCTCGGCGGCACGCTCATCCAGCACATCCCGGACAGCGTGCCGGGCGCCCTCGCCCACGAGCAGCCCAACCCGCGCACCGAGCCCGGCCACGAGGTGGCGCTCACGCCCGGCACGCTCCTCTCCCGCATCGTCGGTGCGCCCGCCATGGCCGTGAACTCGGCGCACCACCAGGCGGTGGACCGGCCGGGGGAGGGGGCCATCGTCAACGCCCGCGCGCCGGACGGCGTGGTGGAGGGGCTGGAGCACCCCGGCTACCGCTTCTGCCTCGGGGTGCAGTGGCACCCGGAATACACGGTCGACACGCGCGACCAGGCGATCCTGGACGCCTTCGTCGAGGCCTCCCGCCACACGGGCCGTGAGCGGGCCGCCGCATGAGCGAGGATGAGGCCGCCCCCGCGCGCGGCGAGCGCATCGCGAAGTTCCTGGCCCGCGCCGGCATCGCCAGCCGGCGCGACGCCGAGGGGCTGATCGCCCAGGGGGTGGTCACCCTCAACGGCGCGACGGTCGAGGGCCCCGCCACCTTCGTCACTCCCGGGGACGCGGTCGCGGTGAACGGGCGCGCGGTGGGCGCGCCGGAGCCCACGCGGCTGTTCCGCTACCACAAGCCCGACGGGCTCGTGACCACGCACAAGGACCCCCAGGGCCGCCCGACCGTCTTCGAGAAGCTGCCGGCCGGCCTGCCCCGCCTCGTCTCCATCGGCCGGCTGGACCTCACCAGCGAGGGGCTGCTGCTGCTGACCAACGACGGCGCCCTCGCGCGGCGGCTGGAACTGCCCTCGAACGGCTGGCTCCGGCGCTACCGGGTCCGCGTCCACGGCCGGGTGAACGAGGCGGCGCTCGCCTGGCTCGCCCGCGGGGTCACGGTGGACGACGTGAAGTACGGGCCCATCCAGGCCGGGCTCGACAGCCGCCAGGGCACCAATTCCTGGCTGACCGTCTCCCTGCAGGAGGGCAAGAACCGCGAGATCCGGCGCGTCATGCAGCACCTGGAGCTGCACGTGACGCGCCTCATCCGCGTCGCCTACGGCCCCTTCCAGCTCGGCACCCTGCCCGCCGGCGCCGTGGAGGAGGTGAACGCGCGGACCATGCGCGAGCAGCTCGGCGTCGGCGCCGCACCGCGCATCCAGCGCGGGGTGGAGCGCACCGAGGCGCCGCCGGACGCCGAGCCGCCCCGCACCACCCGCGCCCCCCGCGCGCGCCGCGCCGGCGACCCGCACCGCACGCCCTGGGGCGCCAAGCCCCACACCGAGGGCTGATGCGCCCGGCTCTTTTTCGGACGCGGGGGCACCGCGTCCCGGCCCGCCGGGGCCGGAGCGCCGGGGCGGCATGAGGATCGTGGCGGGCCGCTGGCGCGGCCGCACCCTGCAGGCGCCGCCCGGGGAGGGCACGCGCCCCACGGCGGACCGCGTCCGGCAGGCGCTTTTCGACTCGCTCTGGCACGCGCCCTGGGCCGGGCGGGAGGCGGTGGAGGGCGCGCGGGTGCTGGACGCCTTCGCCGGGACCGGGGCGCTGGGCCTCGAGGCCCTCTCGCGCGGCGCGGCACAAGCGGTCTTCCTGGAGCGGGACCGCGTGGCGCTGGCCGTGCTGCGGGCCAACATCGCGGCCCTGAAGGCCGAGGACAGCGCGCGCGTGGTGGCCGGCGACGCCCTGCGCCCGCCGCGCCCGGAGGCGGCCTGCGGGCTGGTCTTCCTCGATCCGCCCTACGGCAAGGAGATGGGACCGGCCGCGCTCGTCGCGCTGCGCACCGCGGGCTGGATCGCCCCGGCCGCGCTCGCCTGCCTGGAGGTGGGACGGAACGAGTCGGTGGCGCTGCCCGAGGGTTGGGAAGCCCTGGCGGAGCGGCAGCACGGGGCCGCCCGCGTCCTGGTCCTGCGGGCCGCCTGACCCCAGCCTGGCACCCCGGCGAGGGCGCAAAAAAAGAGGCGGTGCCCGAAGGCACCGCCGAGTTTAGGGAGGAAACGTCCAAGAAATACAGCAGCCCGGCAGGGCCGTTCTGCTGCCCGGGAAAGATGCGCGCTTCCCCAAACCCACGCAAGCGGAAATGTTGCGGCGCAGCATATCGTGAGCGCGGCGCCGCCCCGGGTCCCGGTCGGCTCTTGCTGTCGTCCCGGCGGGGGCCAATGGTCTTGTCTCCCCATCGTCGGTACCCGCCGCCGCGGACGGGAGCAGCGATGGCCCGAGGTGCTGGATGACGACCGACAAGAACGCCCCCGCCGGGGCTTCCCCGTCCGGGGACGTGGACACCCGCCTCCTCGTGCTCGAGATGACCATCGCGGCGGTGGCCGCCCGCCTGCCCCAGGCCGACTTCGACGAGGTGGTCTCCATGCTCGTCTTCGTGGCGAAGAGCTCCGACGCGGCGCGGGCCCTCGACGAGCCCGCCGGCGGGGCGCAGCAGCTCGCCGAGGCCGGGCGCTGCGCGACGGCCATGCTGGACCGGATCGCGGCGTCGCGGCGGTCCCAGCGCGGCGCCGCGGGGAACTGAGCGACCCTCCCGGCGCCTAGAGCGGCCGCCCAGGGAGGCTGCCTAGAGGGGATCGTCCTCCGGCGGCGGGACCGGCGCGGCGGCCTCGGCCTCCGCCGGGAGCTGCGGCGCGGGGCGGGCGACGCGGCGGAAGGCCGCCCGGCGGCTGCCCGCGGCGTCGAGGCCGTAGGGATCGGCCAGCGCGGCCACCCGGCCGCCTTCCGGCCAGGCGGTGAGATAGGCCAGCACCACCGTCACCTCCTGCGGGGGAACCAGGTCCAGCGTGCGGCCGGTGGCGAGCGTCGCGCCGAGGGCGGCCGGCGCGCTGTCGAGCATCCAGGCCGCGAGGTCGCGGATCCGCTCCACGCGCACGCAGCCATGGGACAGTGCGCGGTCCCGGTTCGCGAAGAGGCCGGGGCTGCTGGTCCCGTGCAGGAAGATGCCGTCCGAATCGAGAAGCCCGATGCGCAGAAGCCCGAGCGGGTTGCCGGGCCCCGGCGGCTGGACAAGCCGGCCGTTCACCACCCGGAACCCCGCGGCGCCGGCGGCGCGGATCTCGGGCTCGATGCTGGCGGGCACGTACCAGGGCGGGTTGCAACGAACCGTCGTGACGAAGGTGGAGAGCTGCGGGGTGCGCGTGCGCGCCGCGCCGACCACGACGCGCGACCGCAGGACCTCCCGCCCGCCGTCATGGGCGGTGAGCTCGGCGGCGGCGATGTTCACGAGGATGACGCGGCCGGCGGAGAGGTCCAGGCCGAGGTCGTCCAGGCGCCCGAGCGTGCGGCCCACCGCGGTCCGCAGGCGCGGGGAGGCGGGCGGCACGGCGTCGAGCGCCTGGCGGAGCAGCGCCCGCGGGTCCGGCACCGCGAGCGGCAGGCCTTGCGCGGCCACCCGGCGCGGGGAGGCCGGTCCGAGGGCGGCGGCAAGGGCTCCGAGCAGGAGCCGGCGCGCGAGGGGGCGGCGGGTCTGTTCCATCATCGGCGGGGTGGCTGCGCCCGGAGCGTAGCAGGAAGGCGCCGCCTTCGGGGAGTGATCCATCCCGCCGGACCGCGCCGGCCGGTTCGCCAGGACGGGTTCCGCCGGGCCTTCGGTCACCTTGGTCAACGACGGACTCCCCCGCTCCTGGCCCTCCGTTGCTCATCATCGCGATGGATGAGGGGCAGCGTGGCGACCGGGATCGGAATGCCAGACATTCATTGACAATTCTGAAATCGAATCGTCCTTCGAATACTCTTTATCGCTTGTTCATCTCACTGGGCGAGAACGCAGAGGCCCTGACGAGAGCTTCCCCATCGAATGACTCAAAATCCAGCCCTCTCCACCCTGCCACACGATTAAGTGATTACGCCGCCGATAAGGACGGCGACTGGCCCAGACCGGCCGAGACAAGGCAGAAGCATGTCACAGCTCGCTCTTCCCGCCTTCGCGTCCCTCGGGACCGGCGGAATCGTTGCCCTCAAGCTCCAGAACGCCGGCGCAGCGACCTTGCAAGGCGGCGTGACCACCTTCGGCCAGGTCTTCGAGATGGGCGACCTGCCGAAGGGGGGCGGGCTCGTCGCGCAGATCGGTGGCCGGACGGTCTCCGTCCAGATGGACGTGAAGAGCACCTACGCCGACGGCTCCGCCAAGATGGTCGTGCTCTCGCTCGAGCGGCCGGACCTCGCGGCCGGCACCGCGCTTGACGTCGTGCTCTCCAAGGGCAGCGTCGCCGCGGCGCCGGCAATCGACCTGGCCCAGGCGGTCGGCGCCCACTCCTTCAAGGTGGACATGACGCCCGCGGGCGGCGCGACCACCAGCATCGACGTCCTCGCGGCGCTCAAGACGGCGCTTGCCAACGGCACCGCCTCCTTCTGGCAGAAGGGCGAGTTCGCGACCGAGGCGCGCGTCGCCATCGACCTGCCGGGCTCGCAGCGGATGCTCTTCGACGTCACGGCCTACAAGGGCGGCGGGCTGTCGGTCGACGCGGCCTTCAACAACGACGACGCCATGCAGTCGAGCGGCGGCCGGGTGAACTACACCTTGAAGGCCCAGCTCGACGGCGTCGTGGTCGCCAACGAAACCGTCAGCCAGGCGCAGTACCAGAACTGGCACGAGTCCTTCAGCACCGGCAGCAGCGGCGGGCAGGGGCTCGGCAGCCCGAACGCGGGCTGGCTCAACATCCAGCACGACACCGCCTATCTCGAGGCGACCGGCGCCGTCGCGCACTACAACCTCGCGATCGGCGTCGACAGCTCGCTCGTCGCCGGCATGGCCGCGCAGATGGCCGCCTCCGGCTGGGGCGCGCCGCTCGCGACGAACGGCGTCGAGCCCTACATGCCCGGCACCGGCGGGCGGGCCGACATCGGCATTACCACCCAGTCCAACACCACTTGGCTGATGACGCAGGACGCGCGCGCGGCCGCCTACGCGCTCGGCCAGGCCGATGCCGCGGGCTCGGTTCCCTTCCACTTCTGGGACGCGGCCAACAAGACCTGGCTGAACACGGACAACTATCCGAACCTCTGGACGGACGCGCGCGGCGGCGAGGGACAGCCCGGCAACGCGGCCTCCGGCGGGCTGACGCAGCAGGTCGCGTGGGACACGGGCTGGGAGTACGACACGGCGCACCAGCCCGACCTCTCCTACGTGCCCTTCCTCATGACCGGCGAGCGCTGGATCCTGGACAACGTCCAGGCGCAGGCCTCCGCCTCGATCATGAGCGAGTGGCCGGCGCCCCGCATGAACGCCGCCGACATCGTGGCCGGCAGCTCCCAGGTGCGCTCCGCCGCCTGGAGCCTGCGGCAGATCGACGAGGCGGCCTGGGCCTCGCCGGACGGCAGCCCGGAGAAGGCCTTCTTCCAGGCGGCATCCGACAGCAACTGGAAGTACCTCGTCTCCAAGATCCCCGAATGGACGGCCTGGCAGGGCGAGGCGCATGGCTGGGTGCCCGGCGACTACGGCATCCCCGGCGCCATGCCGGAGTGGCAGCAGGACTACTTCGCCACCACCACCGTGGCCGCGGCGCGCGCGGGCAACGCCGACGCGCTCACCTTCCTCAAGTGGGAGATGAACTTCCTCGTGGGCCGTTTCACCCACGAGTCCAGTGGCTTCAAGATGCATGACGGCGTCACCTACCTGATCGCCACCAGCGACCCCAGCACGGGCGCCGTCTACAAGACCTGGGCCGAGATCGGCGCGCAGACCGCGGCGCGCGGCTACTCCAACGGCGATGGCTGGTGGCAGGTCGGCGGCAACTACGCCCAGGTCGCCCTCGCGAGCCTCTCGGCCATCTATGACCTGACGGGCAGCCAGGAGGCGCTCGACGCCTACCGCGCGCTCGTCGCCGGCGCGCCGCCCTTCATCGACGACGCCACCTTCGCGAAGGACCCCACCTACTCCCTCGCCGTGCCGCATGCCGGCAACACGCCGCCAAACCCTCCCCCCCCGCCCCCGCCGCTCATCCCCTCCCCGATCGACCAGACGATCGGGAGCGGGCCGGACACGATGGTGCTCAAGATCAGCGAGGACGCCTGGAACGGGCACGCGCAGTACACGGTCAAGGTGGACGGCGTGGCGGTCGGGAACGGGCTGACGGCCGCCGCCAGCCACGCGCTCGGGCAGTCGGACACGCTGACGCTGAAGGGCAGCTGGGGCGCCGGCGCGCACACGGTGGAGGTGAGCTTCCT
>NZ_RCZP01000051.1 GCF_006438825.1 Muricoccus nepalensis | reverse complement strand
TCGACGGCCGCGTCGGCCCCGGCATGGCCGTGCTCGGCAGCCGCACCACCGACGAGGACCTCTCGGGCGTCCTCCCCGCCCTCCGGCGCCCCCACCTCGACTACTTCCGCCTCTTCTACGCCGACACCGCCCTCTTCGGCTCCGCCACCGGCCTGCCCGCCTCCCTCGCCTTCTTCGGCGCCGACCACCTCGTCTTCGCCACCGACGCGCCCTTCGGTCCCCTCCCGGAGACCCTCGCCGCCATCGACACCCTCGATCTCACCGAGGCGCAGCGACACGCCGTCCTGCACGGCAACGCGGAGCGACTGTTGAGGCTCTGAGCAACGTCACGCCGCCGTGGCGGCGGCCTGGCCGGCGAGGCGGCCGAGCGCGACGGCGGTCAGCAGCCCGTTGCCCGAGAGATAGCCCGAGGCCCGCGAGCCCGAGACGCCGCAGGCCGCCCCCCCGGCCGCGAAGAGGTTCGGGATGGCGCTGCCGTCCGGCCGCAGCACCCGCGCCGCGTCGTCCACCACCAGCCCGCCCTGGGTGTGGAACAGCGCGCCCGTGACCCGCACCGCGCGGTAGGGGGCCACCAGCGGCGGGGAGCCGGCGAAGCGGCGGCCGTGCGCGTCGGTCGCGCCCGCCGCCTTCAGCCGCGCGACCTCGGCCAGCGTTTCCGCGAGCGCGGCCTCCGGCAGGTGGGTGGCGGCGGCCAGGGCGGGGATGCTGTCCGCCTCCAGGATCGCGCCGGCGGCCTCGGCCTGGCGGAAGTCCTCGAACTGGCGGGCGATGCCGGCGATGCGGGCGTCGAAGATCGTCCAGGCGAGGCCCTCGGGCTGCTCCAGCACGCGCGCCGCCTGCTCGGAATAGCCGTGGCTCTCGTCCGAGAAGCGGCGGCCCTCCAGGTTCACCTGCACCCCGCCCTCGGTAATCGTCGCCCAGGTGATGAGGATGCCGGCGGGGTGCGCGACCGAGCCGTGGCCCTGGTGGCCGGAAAGATGGCGCGCCGCGGCGCCCAGCGCCTCCCCCCAGAGGACCGCCTCGCCCTGGTTGCCGGGATGGCCGAAGTAGAGCGCCTCCGCCAGCGCGGGGACGTGCTGGCGCACCAGCGCCTTGTTGCCGCCGTAGCCGTTGCAGGCGAGCACGAGCGCGCCGCAGCCGAGATGGTCCTCCGTGCCGTCCGGGCGGCGGAGCGTGAGGCCGGCGATGCGCCCGTCCAGCCGGGCGTGCAGCGCGGTGACCCACGCGTCGCAGAGGATGTCGACGCCGGCGCGCTCCGCGGCCTCGCGCAGCCGGTCCACGAGCTCCTCCCCGGAGCGGCTGGGCAGGCCGTGCATGCGGTTGGCGGAGTGGCCGGGATAGCGGAAGTCGGTGATGACCGAGAAGCGGAGGCCGTGCGCGTCGGCCAGCCATTCCAGCGCGGGGCCGGCGACGCGGGTGACGCGCGCGACCTCCGCCGGGTCGGGCTCCCCCTCCGCCTTGGCGAGGATGTCGGCCGCGAAGGCCTCTGGCGTGTCCTCGATCCCGGCTTCGCGCTGCCAGCGCGTGCCGGCCGCCGGCACCAACCCGGCGGAGAGGGCGGTGGAGCCGCGCGGCACGGGGTCGCGCTCCAGCACCAGCACCTCCGCGCCCGCCTCGCGCGCCGCGAGCGCCGCGCAGAGACCGGCGGCGCCGGCGCCGACCACCACCACGGGGATTGTGACCTCGTAGGATGTCTCGGGGGCGAGGACCGTCACGCGGGCGCGCCCAGCTCGGCCAGGACCTCCGCGATCGTGGCCACGCGCGCCACGGGCCGGAGCGCGGCGATGGCCGTCTCGTGCGCCGCGCGCCCGAAGGTGGCGCAGCCGTCCGAGAGGACGGTGACGTCGATGTCGCGCACATGCGCGTCGCGCACGGTGCTGGCGACGCCGCCGTTGGTGGTGATGCCGCCGACGACCAGCCGCTCGATCCCGCTCTTCCGCAGCAGCCATTCGAAGCGTGTCATGTAGAAGGCCGAGTAGGCGACCTTCTCGACCAGGAGGTCGCTCGGCTGCAGCTCGTCGACCAGCTGGTGCCCCCAGGAGCCCGGCGCGAAGTCGCCGCGCCGCAGGAAGGGGCGCAGGGCCTTGAGATGCGCGGAGATGATCGGCTCGCCCCCCTTGCCGGGCACGAGGGTGAAGTGGGTGGAGGCGACCCAGCCGCCCGCCGCGCGCATCGCGGCCGCGAGCGGCGCGAGGCGGGCGGGAAGGGCGGCGATGTCCGGGTCGCCTTGCCCGCCGCGGGCATAGGCGCCGTCCGGGTGGATGAAGTCGTTCTGCAGATCGAAGAGCAGCAGCGCGGTCCTGGCGGCGGGAACGGTGGTCTGGCTCATGCGGCGCTCCCGTCGCGGAAGGCCGCGCTCTCGATGATCATGTTGCCCAGCCGGTCCACGCGCGCGGCGAGGCCGGGATCGACGACCGTGGTGGCGTCGGGCTGCTCGAGGATGGCGGGGCCGGGGACCACCGCGCCCACCGGAAGGTCAAGGCGGGACAGGATCGCCGTCTCGTGCCAGGCGTCGCCGAACCACACGGGCCGCGTGCCGCGCCGGGCGCCCTCCAGCGTCGCCCCGGGCTCGGGCGCGAGGGTGGAGAGGTCGAAGCGCGGGCGGCGGCCGATGGCGGCGGTGCGGAGGTTGACGATCCGCGCGGGCACGCCGTCCAGCAGCCGGCTGAAGCTCGCCTGGTAGGCCGTCTCGAAGGCCTCGCGGATGACGGCGGCGGTGACGCCGGTGGTGCCGTCCCGCGCCTCGACCGGGAGGGGCACGGAGACCGTGTGCGTCTGCCCGGCGTAGTGCATGTCGAGCGCGAACACCGTGTCGATACGCTCCACCGGAAGACCGGCATCGGCGACCACCGCCCGCACCGCCGCCGCCTCCGACACCATCAGCCGGTCCAGCGCGGGCGCGTCGATTCCCTCCAGCGAGAGGTTCACGGTGCGGACCTGGTCGTGCCGGATGTCGGCGATGACGCAGCCGAGCGCCGAGTTGATGCCGGGGAAGCGCGGCAAGAGGGCGGCCTTGAGCCCGACCTCGCGGATCAGCGCCCCCGCGTGCAGCGCGCCGCCGCCGCCGAAGGGCACGGCGGCGAAGCGCGCGGGGTCGTGCCCGCGCTCGATCGAGACGAGGCGGATGGCGCTCGCCATGTGGCCGTTGGCGACCCGCAGGATCGCCTCGGCCGCGGCCATGGCGTCGAGGCCGAGCGGCCTGCCCACGTGCTCGAGGATGGCGGCGCGCGCGGCCTCCACGTCCAGCCGCGCGAGGCCGCCCCCGATCGGGCGCTCGGCGTTGATGCGGCCGAGCACCACGTTCGCGTCGGTCAGCGTCGGGCGGGTGTTGCCCTGGGCGTAGCAGACGGGGCCGGGGCGCGACCCCGCGCTCTCCGGCCCCACCTGCAGCAGCCCGCCGGCGTCGACGCGCGCGATGGAGCCGCCGCCGGCGCCGATGGTGGTGATTTCGATCATCGGCGTGCGGATGACGAGGCCGAAGTCGATGGTCGTCTGCGCGGCGAGCGCGGTCTCGCCGCCCACCACCAGGGAAACGTCGAAGGAGGTGCCGCCGAGGTCGCCCGTGACCACGTCGGGGAAGCCCGCTTCCGTGGCGATGGCCGCCGCCGCGATCACGCCGGCCGCGGGGCCGGAGAGGGCGGTGCGCACCGGCAGGCGGCGGGCGGATTCGGTCGACATCACGCCGCCGTTCGACTGCACGATGTGGAACCGCCCCGCGAAGCCCTCGCCCTGCAGCGCCGCGTCCAGCTTGCCGAGGTAGGAGCCGACGACGGGCTGCAGGTAGGCGTTCAGCGCGGTGGTGGAGGAGCGCTCGAACTCGCGAATCTCCGGCAGGATCTGCGAGGAGCAGGAGATGGTGTCGCCCGGCCAGGCCTCGCGCGCGGCAGCCAGGGCGGCCTCCTCGTTGGCGGGGTTGGCGTAGGCGTTGATGAAGACGATCGCCAGCGCCTCGGCCCCCTGCGCCAGCAGTTGCCGCACCGCATCGCGCACGGCCGCGGGGTCCACCGGCTGGCGGATCGTGCCGTCGGCCAGGGTGCGCTCCTCCACCTCCAGCCGGAAGTCGCGGTCCACCACGGGCACGAAGTCGCCCCAGAGGCCCCAGGTGCGCAGCCGGTCGCGCCGGCGCATCTCGATCACGTCGCGGAAGCCGCGCGTGGTGATCAGCCCGACCTTCGCGCCCTTCCTCTCGAGCAGCGCGTTCGTGCCGACCGTGGTGCCGTGCACGACGGAGCCGAGATCGGCCACCGCGCCGAGCTGGCGCAGCCCGTTGAGGAAGCCCACCGCCTCGTCGCCGCGGTTGGAGGGCACCTTCGCGGTGCGGAAGGTCCGGCTCGCCGCGTCGAAGAGGAAGAGGTCCGTGAAGGTGCCGCCGACATCGACGCCGACCACCCTGGCCGCGGCGCTCATTCCGCCGCGCCCGTCACGTAGCCGAGCCGCCGGTCGCGCGCCGCCGCGGCCGGGTCGCGCGCCGCGGGATCGCCCCAGCCGCCGCCGCCCGGCGTCTCCAGGCGCACGCGGCGCCCGGCCTCGAGGCGGATGTCGGTGATCTTGGAGACCATGGGCGGGAACTGCCGGCCCTCAGCCGTCTCCCAGGAGAAGCGGTTGCACGCCGCCGGCCCACCGCCGCCGACCCCGAAGGGCGCGACCTTGCCGCGCTCGCCGAGGAGGGAGACGCTCGCGGGCACCAGCGCCTCGATCTCGTAGACGGCGCCGAGCCCGCCGCGATGCGCGCCGATGCCCGCGGAATCCGGGCGCAGCGCCCATTGGGTGAACATCACGGGATAGGCGGCCTCCAGGATCTCCACCGGCGGGATGGTGGCGGTGGAGATCGGGTTGTTGGCGTGGTTCAGCCCGTCGCTCTCGGGGTTGCCGCCGAGGCCGCCGCCGAAGAAGGAGAACATTACCCAGCGCGAGCCGTCCGCCCGGTGCCCGGCCATGGAGAGCGCGTTGATCGTGCCGAAGGGCGCGGCCGTCGCGCGCGCCGGGTCGGCCTTGGCCAGGGCCCCGAAGATCACGCCGACCAGGCGCAGCACGGTCTCGGTGTAGCCGGCCATCGGGTGCGGCGCGCCGGCGCCGAGCAGCGTGCCGTCGGGCACCACGAAGCGGATGGGGCGGAGGCACCCCGCGTTGGCCGGCACCTCCGTGAAGACGTGCTTCAGCGCGACGTAGCACCCGGCGATGGTTGTCGCCCGGCTGATGCTGACCGGGCCCTGCGCGGCGGGGGAGGAGCGGGAGAAGTCGAGCACCATCTCCTCGCCCCGGATGGTCAGGTCGAGCGCGATGGTCAGCGTCTCGTCGGTGATGCCGTCGTTGTCGAGCACGTCCTCGAAGGCGTAGGTGCCGTCCGGCAGGCCGGCGATGGAGGCGCGCATCAGCGCCTCCGCCCGCGCCGAGAAGGCGTCGAAGGCACCCTGGACGAGCGCCTCCCCGTGCTCGTCGATCAGCGCGGCCAGGCGGCGCTCGCCGAGGTCGAGCGCGTTGAGCTGCCCGTTCAGGTCGCCCCAGTTGGAGGTGGGCACGCGGGAATTGGCGGCGAGGATGTCCACGAGGTCCCGGTTCATCACGCCGTCGCGGATCAGCCGCACGGGCGGGATGCGGAAGCCCTCCTGGTAGCTCTCGGTCGCCTTGGGGTTGTAGCCGCCGGGCACGTTGCCGCCGACATCCAGCCAGTGCCCGACCGAGGCCATCCAGCAGAAGAGCGCGCCCTGGCGGTAGATCGGCCGCACGAGGCGGAAGTCGTTGAGGTGCGTGCCGCCCTCGTAGGGGTCGTTGAACAGGAAGGTGTCGCCCGGGCGAAGGTCGCTGTCGCGCGCCACCTTGTCGATCACGGCCTTCACCGCGAAGGCCATGGCGCCGACGAAGATCGGCAGGCCGCTCGTGCCCTGCACCAGCGTCTCGCCGGTCTCGGCGTGGTAGAGGCCGTGGCAGGCGTCCTTGGCTTCGGCGATGATCGGGTTGAAGGCGGAGCGGAACAGCGTCGCGTCCATCTCGTCCGCGATGCCCTCCAGCCGGCCCTTCAGGATAGCCAGGGTGACGGGATCGGGGGTGACCGGATCGGGCGTCATGCCGAGGGCTCCTCGTAGCGGCGGCCGAGCGCGAGCATCTCCGGCGTGCCGATCACCGCGTTCAGGCCGCCGAAGTCGTGCATGCGGTCGGCGAAGGGCTTGTTGGAGCCGTGCTCGGCCAGGGAGCGGTAGTAGTCCCCCGCCGCGCGGGCGAGCGCGCGGACGATGCCGCCTGGGAAGATCACCAGCCGAAAGCCGGCCTGGCCGAGTTCCTCGGCGGTCGAGATCGGCGTGTCGCCCCCCTCCACCATGTTGGCCATCAGCGGGCGGGCGGTGCCGAGGGCCTGCACGATCGCCGCCATCTGCGCGCGGTCGCGCGGGGCCTCGACGAAGAGGACGTCGGCGCCGGCCTCGGCGTAGAGGGCGGCGCGGTCGATCGCGGCCTGCAGGCCGTCGGTCGCGATCGCGTCGGTGCGGGCGATGACCAGCGTCTCCTCGCTCGCCCGCGCGTCCACCGCTGCCCGGATCTTGCCCGCCATCTCCGCGGCGCTGATCAGCGACTTGCCCTGCAGGTGGCCGCAGCGCTTGGGCAGCGTCTGGTCCTCGATCTGCAGCGCGTTCGCCCCGGCACGCTCGTATACCCGCACGGTGCGCTGCACGTTCAGCGCGTTGCCGTGGCCGTTGTCGGCGTCCACCACCAGCGGCAGGTCCACGCGGTCGCGGATGAGCGCGACCGTCTCCGCCACCTCCGTCATGGAGACGAGGCCGATGTCGGGGCGGCCGAGGCGCGTGTAGGCGATGGCCGCGCCTGAGACGTAGAGCGCCTCGAAGCCCGCGGCGGCGGCGAGGGTGGCGGTGAGGGCGTCGTAGATGCCGGGCGCCGTGACGGGCCGCGGCTCGGCGAGGCGCTGGCGGAGAGAGGTGGGGTTCATGTTGAACTCACAGGCCAAGGTAGATGCGGCGCAGCTCGGGATCGTCGCGCAGGGTCGCGGCCGGTCCGCTCATGGCGAAGGTGCCGTTCTCGAGGATGAAGCCGCGCGTCGCGATCTCCAGCGATTGCACGACGTTCTGCTCCACCAGCAGGATCGGCAGCCCCTCCGCGTTCAGCCGCTGGATGAGGGCGAACATCTCCTCGACCAACAGCGGCGAGAGGCCGAGCGAGGGCTCGTCGAGGATCAGCAGGCGGGGCTCCGCCATCATGCCGCGGCCGATCGCGAGCATCTGCTGCTCCCCGCCGGAGAGCGTGCCGGCGAACTGCCGCGCGCGCTCGCGCAGGCGCGGGAAGGTCTCGAAGACGCGCTCCAGGTTCGCCGCGCGCCGCGAGCGGCCGCGGCGGTAGGAGCCGAGCTCCAGGTTCTCGCGCACGTTCATGGTGGGGAAGATGCGGCGGCCCTCAGGCACGTGGATCAGCCCGGCCTCGACGATGGCGGCGGGCGTCGCGCCGTCGAGGCGCGCGCCGTCGAAGCGGATCTCGCCCTCCCGCGCCGGCAGCACGCCCGAGAGAACCTTGTTCAGCGTCGTCTTGCCCACGCCGTTGGCGCCGAGCACGGCGACGATCTCGCCGCCCGCGACCGCCATGTCGAGGCCGCGCAGCACCTCGACCGCGCCGTAGCCCGCGCGCAGGCCCCGGACCTCAAGCATGGGCGCCGCCCGCGGCGATGCGGGCCGCGGCCCCGTGGCCGAGATAGGCCTCGATGACCATCGGATCCGCGCAGACCTCGCGCGGCGGCCCGGCGGCGATCATGCGCCCGCCCGACAGCACGTGGACGTGGTCGCAGAGGTTCATCACGGCCTGCATGACGTGCTCGATCATCAGGATGGCGACGCCGCGGCCGCGAATGGCGCGGATCACGGGGATGATGTCGCGCACCTCGGAGGGGTTGAGGCCGGCGAGCACCTCGTCGAGCAGCAGCAGGCGTGGCTCGGTCGCCAGCGCGCGGGCAAGCTCCAGCCGCTTGCGGCCGGCGACGGTCAGCGAGGAGGCCTGGGCGTTCAGCATGGGGGCGAGCCCGACCTCCGTCGCGACCGCCTCGGCCAGGCGGGTCGCCTCGGCGCGGCCGGCGTGGCGCAGGTAGGCGCCCACCGCGATGTTGTCGCGCACGCTGAGCCCCGCGAAGGGCTGCACGATCTGGAAGGTGCGGGCCATGCCGCGCGCGGCGCGCCGGTGGGGCGCCTCCGCCGTCACGTCCGCGCCGTCGAAGGTGACGCGGCCGGTGCTGGGCGCCAGGAAGCCGGAGAGAAGGGAGAACAGGGTCGTCTTGCCCGCCCCGTTCGGCCCGATCAGCCCGACGAGCCCGCCCTCGGGCACGGAGAGGGAGGCGTTGTCCACGGCCAGCAGCCCGCCGAAGCGGCGGGACAGGCCCTCGGCCTTGAGGAGGCTCATCGCGCCAGCCCCCGCGCCGCGCGCCGCAGCCCGCCCATCACGCCCTGGGGCAGGAAGGCCACGGCGAGGATCAACAGCGCGCCGAACAGCACCAAGTCGATCCCCGGGACCGGCCCCGCGATCCCTGCGAGCGCGATCTTCGCCGCCTCTCCCGCGCCGTGCAGCGCCAGCGCACCGATGACGGGCCCGAGCACCGTCCCGCTGCCGCCGAGGACGCAGGCGATGAGCACCTCCACCGAAATCCAGGTGCCGTAGGCGATGTTGGCGTCGAGGTAGAGGAAGTTCTGGGCGTAGAGGCAGCCCGCGGCCGCGGTGATGGCGCCCGACAAGGCGATGGCGCCGAGCTTCGTCCGCAGCGCGTCGACGCCGAGCGCCCGGGCGGCATCCTCGTTCTCCCGCACCGCCACCAGCCGCGCGCCCAGGCGCCCGCCGGCGATCCAGGCCGTCAGCAGCAGCACGGCCGCGACCACGGCCAGCACCAGCCACAGGAAGGTGGCGCGGGAGGGGAACTGCAGGTTGGCCGCCCCCGGCGCCATGCGGATCAGCAGCCCCGCCGCGCCGCCCGTGAGGTCGAAGGCGTTAGCGAGGATGCGCAGCACCTCCGCGAAGGCGAGGGTGACGAGCGCGAAGTAGGAACCGCGCAGCCGCGCCCGGAAGGACAGGAAGCCGATCGCCCAGCCCACCAGCGCGCCGAGCGCGACGCCGATCGCGAGACCGGCCCAGGCATTCACCCCGTAGCGGAGCTGCAGGATCGCCGTGGCGTAGGCCCCCGTGCCGAAGAAGGCCGCGTGGCCGAAGGAGAGCTGCCCGGCATAGCCGCCCAGCAGGTTCCATCCCTGGGCCGCCAGCGCGACGATGAGGGAGGAGAGAAGGAAGTTCAGCGCCGCGTTGGACGCGACCAGCGGCGCCAGCGCGAGGAGCCCGAGCAGCATCAGGCCGGGCAGCACGTCGCGGGCGCTCATGCGCGGGGCCCGAACAGGCCGGTCGGGCGGAACAGCAGCACGAGGATGAAGATGACGAAGATGCCGAGCTGCCCGAGGCTGTCGCCGAGGAAGAGCCCGCCCAGGCTCTCCACCACGCCCACGAACAGCCCGCCCAGCAGCGCGCCCGGGATGGACCCCATGCCGCCAAGCACGACGATGGTGAAGGCCACCAGCACGAAGGCGTTGCCCACCCGCGGGTTCACGTAGAAGGTCGGCAGCAGGAGGCAGGCCGCGATCGCCAGGCAGGCGCAGCCGAGCCCGAAGGTCACGGCGTAGACGTGGCGCGGGTCGATTCCCACGAGCTGCGCCCCCAGCTTCTCCTTCGCCACCGCCCGGATGGCGCGGCCCGTGTCGGTGGCCGAGAGCAGCGCCCAGAGCAGCGCGGCCGTCACCAGCGCCACCGCGAAGCCGACCAGCCGTGGATAGGAGAGAAGCATCGGCCCGACCTCCACCACGTCGAAGCCGGCGTCGCCGCCCAGGCTCCGCGTGTCCGAGCGGAACACCGCCAGCAGCGCGTTCTCCAGCACGATGGAGAGACCGAGCGTTACCAGCAGCGTGTTGCCGTCATCCCCGTGGCTCGACGGCCCGATCACCCAGCGCTGCAGCGCGTAGCCGAGGCCGAAGAAGGCTACGGCCAGCGGCGGGATGGAGAGGTAGGGATCGAGGCCGAAGGCGGCGTGCAGCCCCCAGGCCGCGAACATCGCGCAGGTCAGCAGGGCCCCGTGCGCGAAGTTCACGATGTGCAGCACGCCGTAGACGAGCGTGAGGCCGAGCGCAACCAGTGCGTAGGCCGCGCCCGCCAGCAGGCCGTTCACGGCGGCCTCGGCGATGAGGGCGGGCGGGAACATCAGCCCTGGATCGGGAAGACAGGCTGGGCGTTCGCGACCTCGGCCGGGAAGATCACCTTGATGTCCCCGTCCTGCACCTGGGTGTTCACGGGGCGCGCGCCCTGGTTCTGCCCGTTGACGAAGCGCGTGGGGCCGTAGGGCATGATGTGGCCGGAATAGTCGGAGGCCGCCAGCGCCTGGATCACCTTCGCGCGGTCCGCGGCGCCCGCGCGGTTCACCGCATCGGCCACGAGCTTCACGCAGGAGTAGTTGAGCGGGATGTTGTAGCCCCAGAACTTGCCGGCCGTGTCCGCCGCCGCCTTCAGCGCGATCGCCTCGGCGTTCTTCGGGTCCTGCCAGTGGTTGCAGTCCATCACGCCCAGCGCCGCGTCCGGGAACTCCTTGACGAAGCGGTAGTTGGAGGCCGCGCCGTTGAGCACCGCGTAGATGCCCTTCGGCCGGATGCGCTGCTGGCGCATGGTGCGGGCGAGCAGCACGAACTCGCCGTAGTAGCTGGAGGGGATCAGCAGGTCCGGCCGGAGCGAGCGCAGGCGGAGCGCGATGTTGTTCATGTCGCGCGCCGGGGTCGGGTGCGGGATCGTCTCCAGCACCTCGAAGCCGTGCTTGGGCAGCTCCGTCGCCATCAGCCGCGCGAGGCCGGTGCCGAAGAGCCCGTCCTCGTGCACCAGCACCACGGTCTTGCAGGGCTTGCCCGCGCCGTCGTTCAGGCGGATCAGGTTGTCCACCGCGGCCGTGGTCACGGCGCCGAAGCCGGGGGCGAAGCGGAAGGTGTTGGCCAGCCCGCGGGAGGTGATCTGGTCGGCCACCCCGACGTCCACGACATAGGGCAGGTCGTAGCGCGCCGCCGCCTGGCTGGCGGCCAGGCAGATCGGGCTCGCGAAGCCGCCGACGATGGCGACCACGCCCTCGCCCTGCAGCTTCTCCACCTCCTGCGCCCCCGCCTCGGGGTTGGAGCGGGCGTCGGCCACCACCAGCTCGACCTTGGCGCCGCCGAGCGCGGATAGGCCGCCCTGGGCGTTGATGAAGGCGGCTGCCTGCTCCGCGCCGAAGCGGCCGAGGTCGCCGTCCTGCGCCAGGGCACCGGTCAGGGGCTGCAGGACGCCGATCTTCACCGCGGCCGGCTGGGCCCGCAGCACCGCCGGCATGGCCAGCAACCCGGCGCCCGCGCCGAGCAGCGCGCGGCGTAAAACGTGGGGATTCGTCATGGCGGCGCTATCCTCTCGCGGTTCCGCGGGCGCGCGGCCCGCTGGTGGCTGGGTCGTCCGGCGCCTCGGCGCCGGCGGGGAGGTCCGGCGCATCGGCGCCGGCAGGGGCGACGGGGCTCCAGCGCCGCGCGCCCTCGGCGCCGGTGCGCTGCAGGCGCATCTCGAAGGAGAAGCGGTCGGGCCGGTAGAGGGCGCGCAGGTGCTCGACCGGGTGCCCCTCCTCGTCGCGCACGAGGCGCGTGAGGGCGATCAGCGGCGCGCCGATCTCCACCTCCAGCACCGAGGCGACCTCGGGCCCGGCGAGCGTCGCGCCGATGCTCTGGCGCGCGTGGCCGATGCCGACCCCCGACCGCTCCAGCAGGGCCAGCAGGGGCTGGCTGCCGAGCTCCGCCTCCGAGTAGGTGCGGCCGATCCGGCCCGGCACGTGGGTGGTCAGGTGCGAGAAGGGGCCGTCGGCCATCCGCCGCACGCGCACCGCCCGCTGCACCGCCTCGCCCGCCTGCAATTCCAGCGCCGCCGCCACCTCGGGCGCGGGGATGACGTAGCCGAAGGAGAGCAGCCGCACCTCGGTGCGCCGGCCCATCTCCTTCAGGTGCGTGAAGACGTCCGAGAAGTCGACGACGGTGGGCGGCAGCGCCCGCTCGCCGCGGACGAAGGTGCCCACCCCCGGCCGGCGCTGCACCAGCCCGTCCCGGGCGAGCTGGTCGAGGGCGCGGCGCATGGTGACGCGGGCGACGCCGTGCTCGGCGGCGAGGTCGGGCTCCCCCGGCAGGCGGGTGCCCGGCGCCAGGGCCCCGCTGGAGATGCGGTCGCGCAGCACCAGATAGATCCGGCGCGCCTTGAAAGGTTCGACCGCCGCGCTCAACCGCCCGTCCCTCCTGTCCTTCAATCCAGCTCGCAGGCTGTCTAGGTTACAGAACAGGACGATTGCATCAAGCCTTTTCCGACGCCTATCCTGGGCCGGCAAGAATGGGGGAAGGACGCATGGGGGAAGCCCCGCGCACGCTGCTCGACAAGCTGTGGGACGCCCACGCGATCCTCACGCGCGAGGACGGCCAGGCGCTGCTCTGGATCGACCGGCACTTCTTCCACGAGGGCTCGCACCACGGCTTCAACCAGCTCAAGGCGCGCAACGCCCCGGTCGCGCGGCCCGCGCTGAACGTGGGCGTGGCCGACCACTACGTGCCCACGCGTGGCCGTGGCGGGCCGATTGCCGACGAGGGCGTGCGCCGCATGGTGGACCAGATCTCGGACAACGCCGCGCGGCACGGCCTCCGGCTTTTCGGCCTGGGCAGCCCGGGGCAGGGCATCGTCCACGTCGTCGGGCCGGAGCAGGGCCTGACGCTGCCGGGCCTGACGATCGTCTGCGGCGACAGCCACACCTCCACCCACGGGGCCTTCGGCGCGCTCGCCTTCGGCATCGGCGCGTCGGAGGTGGCGCATGTGCTGATGACGCAGACCCTCTGGCAGCGCCGCCCGAAGCGGATGCGCGTGACGGTGGAGGGCGCGCTCCTGCCGGGGATCGGCGCGAAGGACGTGGCGCTCTCCATCATCGCGCGGCTCGGCGCCGATGGCGGGCAGGGGCACGCGCTGGAATACGCGGGATCGACCATCCGCGCCCTGTCGATGGAGGGGCGGCTCACCCTCTGCAACCTCTCCATCGAGTGCGGCGCGCGCTGCGGCATGGTGGCGCCGGACGAGACCACGGTCCGCTTCCTCCGGGGCCGCCCCTTCGCGCCCGCGGACCTCGACCGGGCCGCCGAGGCCTGGGCGGCCCTCCCGAGCGACCCGGGCGCAGCCTTCGACCGCGAGGTCTCGCTGGACGCCGCGGAGATCGCCCCCGTCGTCACCTGGGGCGTGACCCCGGAGGACGCGCTGCCCGTCACCGCCAGCCTGCCCGACCCCGACCGCACCGCGGACGCCGCCCGCGCCGCGCAGATCCGGGACAGCCTCGACTACATGGGGCTGCGCGCTGGCCAGCGCCTGTCGGACATCGCGGTGGACCGCGTCTTCATCGGCTCCTGCACGAACAGCCGCATCGAGGACCTGCGCGCCGCCGCCGCCGTGCTCGCCGGCCGGCGGGCGCGCGTGCCCGGCCTCGTCTCCCCGGGCTCCACCCCCGTGAAGCGCCAGGCGGAGGAGGAGGGGCTGGACCGCATCTTCATCGACGCCGGCCTCGAATGGGTCGATTCCGGCTGCTCCATGTGCGTCGGCATGAACGGCGACCTCCTCGCGCCCGGCGAGCGCTGTGCCTCCACGACCAACCGCAGCTTCAAGGGGCGGCAGGGCAAGGGGTCGCGCACGCACCTCATGTCCCCCGCCATGGCGGCGGCCGCCGCCGTCACCGGGCACCTGACCGACGTGCGCCCGCTGCTGGAGGGGCGCGCCGCATGACGCCCTTTCGCGTCCTCACCGCCACCGCCTGCCCGCTGCCCGTCGTGAACGTGGACACGGACCAGCTCATCCCCGCGCGCTTCATGAGCCGCCCGCGCAGCGCGGGCTACGGCGACTTCCTCCTGCACGACCTCCGCGCCGGGCCGGACGGCGCGCCGCGCCCCGACTTCCCGCTCAACCGGCCGGAGCGCGCGGGTGCCGGCATCCTCGTCGCCCGCCGCAACTTCGGCAGCGGCTCCTCGCGCGAGGCCGCGGCCTACGCGCTGGTGGACGGCGGCTTCCGCTGCGTCATCGCCCCCAGCTTCGGCGACATCTTCAGCAGCAACGCCGTCAACAACGGCCTCCTGCCCGCGCGGCTGGAGGAGGCGGCGGTGGAGGCGCTGCTCGCCTGGCTGGAGGCGGGCGGGCGGGAGGTGACGGTGGACCTCGAGGCCCTGACCGTCGCGGCGGGAGAGGGGCGCTGGACCTTCGCCGTCGACCCGGTCTGGCGCACGAAGCTGCTCAACGGCTGGAGCGACGTGGACCTGACGCTGAGCCACGCGGCGGCCATCGAGGCCTTCGCGGAGGCCGACCGCGGCCGCCGCCCCTGGGCCTGGCTGCCCGAGGGCACCGCCGCGCGCCCCTGACCCTGCCGGTCCGACGTGGGGCCCCCTGGCCCCGCCCCGCGGCCGGGAGCATCCTCGCGCTGAGACGCGCCGGGCGGGCAGGCCGAGCCCGGGCGCGCAGGAGTGCCGCCATGCGCCGCGCCGCGCCCGCCTTCCCGACGACGCCCCGCCGCCGCCGCGGGCCGCGATGAAGGCCCTCGACCGTCTTCTCCGCCCGCGCAGCGTGGCGGTCATCGGCGCCTCCGCCGACCCCGGCAAGCTCACGGCGCGGCCGGTGAGCTACCTTCTCCGCCACGGCTACCCGGGCCGGATCCTCCCCGTGAACCCGCGCGGCGGCGAGATCGCCGGGCTGCGCTGCCACCCCGACATCGCCTCCCTGCCCGAGGCGCCGGACGCCGCCATCGTGCTGCTCGAGCACGACCGCGCCGAGGAGGCCGTGCGCGCGCTCGCCGCCCGCGGCACCGCCGCCGCCATCGTCCTCGCCGGCGGCTACGCCGAGGCGGGGGAGGAGGGCATCCGCCGCCAGCGCGCGCTCGTCGAGGCCGCGGGCGCCATGCGGCTCCTCGGCCCGAACACCATCGGGCTCGTGAACCTGACCGACCGCATCACCCTCTCTGCCTCGGGCGCGCTGGCCATGGCGGAGCTGCCGGCCGGCGCCGTCTCCATCGTCTCGCAGAGCGGCGGCGTGCTGGGCTCGCTGCTGTCGCGCGCGGCGGACCGGGGCGTCGGCCTCGCGCGCCTCGTCTCCACCGGCAACGAGGCCGACCTCGACAGCACCGACCTCGTCGAGCACCTCATCGACGACGAGGCCACGCGCGTCATCGCCCTCTACATGGAGGGGCTGCGCCGGCCCGAGGCCTTCCGCGCCGCCGCCCTCCGCGCGGCCGCGGCGGGCAAGCCCGTCGTGGTCTTCAAGATCGGACGCTCCGAATCCGGCGCGCGCTCCGCCACCTCCCATACCGGCGCGCTGGCGGGGGTGGACCGGGTCTACGACGCCTTCTTCCGCCAGTGCGGCATCATCCGGGCCGAGACCTTCGCCGACCTGCTCGACATCCCCGCGGCCCTCGTCCCCGGGCGGCGGGCGAGGGGGCGGCGGGTGGCGATCCTCACCTCCTCCGGCGGGGCCGGGGCGCTGGTCGCGGACAGCCTCGGCCTCGCCGGCTTCGACCTCGCGCCGCCCGATCCCGCCACGGCCGCCCGCCTGGCCGCGCTGCGCGGCGAGGACCCGGCGGAGATGCGCAACCCCGTCGACCTCACCCTCGCAGGCCTGCGCCCGGACCTCCTCCGCGGCGCGCTCGACGCCCTGCTCGACAGCCCCTCCTACGACGCGACGGTGGTTGTGGTGGGCTCCTCCGCCGTCGCCCAGCCGGGCCTGGTCGCGGACGCCGTGCTCGAGCGCGCCGCGGGCGGGGAGAGGCCGCTGATCTGCTACATCAGCCCGCACGCGCCGGAGGTCACGCGGCGGCTGAACGGCGGGGGCGTCCCCTCCTTCGCGGCGCCGGAGAGCTGCGCCGCGGTCCTCGCCGCCCTCCAGGCCCGGCCCGTGCCCGCCCTGCCCGCGGCCGCGCCGGGCCCGCCGGGTCCCCTGCTCGCCTCCATGGGCGCGGGGCGGCTGAACGAGGCGCAGAGCGAGGTTCTCTTCGAGGCCTTCGGCATCCCCGTGACGCGCGAGGCCGTGGCGCCGGACCCGGCCGGCACGCTCGACGCGGCGGAGGGGCTGGGCGCGCGGGTCGTGCTGAAGGCCCTCTCGCGCGACATCCCCCACAAGAGCGACGTCGGCGGCGTGCGCGTCGGCCTGCCCGCCGAGGAGCTGCCCGCCGCGGCGGCGGCCATGCTCGAGAGCCTCGCCCGCGCGGGCGCGCCGCCGCCCGAGGGCTTCCTCGTGCAGGAGATGGTGCGGGGCGGCATCGAGATGATCCTCGGCTTCCACCGCGACCCGCAGCTCGGCCCGGTCTTCCTGCTGGGCATGGGCGGCGTCACGGCGGAGCTGATTCAGGACACGGTGCTGCGCCTGCCCCCGCTCACCCGCGAGGACGCGGAGGGGATGATCGCGGGGCTCCGCACCGCCGCCCTCCTCTCCGGCTACCGCGGCGTGCCGCCCTCCGACCGCGCCGCGCTCGCCGACGCCATTCTCGCCTTCGCCGCCCTGGCGGCGGCCGCGGGGGAGCGGCTGCTGGAGGCCGAGATCAACCCCCTGGTGGTGCTGCCGGAGGGGCAGGGGGTGCGCGCGCTGGACGGGCTGGTGGTGCTGGCCGGGCCGCCGCCCGCGCCCGCCTGACCCGCCCCCCTTGGCGGCCGGCCCGCGCCGGCGCCATCCTCGGCGGGGCCGCCAAGGGCCCGAGAGATGCCGAGGAAACGCCGTGCGCTACGTCGACGCCTTCTGCCACTTCTTCCCCAAGGCCCTCTGGGACCGCATCCTGACGCTGGAGGGCGCGGGGGCCGGGATCGGGTCGCGCATGCGCGGCATCCCCGCCATCTATGACCTCGACGAGCGCTTCCGCGTGATGGACGGGTTCCGCCAGCACGACTACACGCAGGTCATCTCCCTCGGCATGCCGCCGCTGGAGCAGCTCGGCCCGCCCGCGGTCTCGGTGGAGCTCGCGCGCCTCGCAAATGACGGGCTGGCGGAGCTGGTGAGCCGCCACCCCGACCGCTTCGCGGGCTACGTCGCCTCCCTGCCCATGAACGATCCGGAGGCGGCCGCGCGGGAGGCCGAGCGCGCCTTCCGCGACCTCGGCGCCAACGGGCTGCAGATCCACAGCAACATCAACGGTGCGCCGCTCGACGAGGCGCGCTTCTTCCCGGTCTTCGAGATGGCCGCGAAGCACGGCAAGCCCGTCTGCCTCCATCCCTCCCGCGGCAACGAGGTGACGGACTACGTCACCGAGCCGAAGTCCAAATACGAGATATGGTGGACCTTCGGCTGGCCCTACGAGACCTCCGCCGCCATGGCCCGCCTCGTCTTCGGCGGCGTGATGGACCGGCTGCCGGATCTCAAGATCCTCGCCCACCACCTCGGCGCCATGGTCCCCTATTTCGAGGGGCGCGTCGGGCCCGGCTGGGACCAGCTCGGCAAGCGCACGACGGACGAGGACCTCTCGGGCGTGCTCGCCGGGCTGAAGAAGCGGCCGCTCGACTACTTCAAGGCCATGCACGCCGACAGCGCGGTCTTCGGCTCGCGCGCGGCGACCGTCTGCGGGCTGGAGTTCTACGGCGCCGACAAGGTCCTCTTCGCCTCCGACTGCCCCTTCGATCCCGAGCGCGGCCCCGGCTACATCCGCGAGACCATCAAGGTGCTGGAGAGCATCGACATGCCCGAGGAGGACCGGCTGAAGATCAACCACCGCAACGCGGAGAGCTTCTTCGGCCTCCGCCCGGGCGGGGCCGGCCGGTGAAGATCCCCGCGCTTCCCTTCACCGTGACGGACTGGTCTGCCGTCCCCGTCACCCGCCATGCCGGCGAAACCGGGGAGGCCACCTGGCGGACCTTCGCCGCCGGCGACCTGCGCGTGCGGATGGTGGAGTACTCGCCCGGCTATCTCGCCGACCACTGGTGCGACCGCGGCCACGTGCTGACGGTGCTGGAGGGCGAGCTGGAGACGGAGCTCCGCGACGGCCGCCGCTTCACGCTCCGCCCGGGCATGAGCTACCAGGTCTCCGACTTCGGCGACGCCGCGCACCGCTCCTCCACGCGCACCGGGGCGCGGCTCTTCATCGTGGACTGATCGCCGGGGGCTGGGGGCGCGCCGCCCTCAGCCCGCGACGAGCCATCCCAGCCAGTACCCCGCCGCCCCGACCGCGGCGGCGGCGGGGATGGTGACCACCCAGGCCCACACGATCCGCCGCGCGACGCCCCAGCGCACGGCCGAGGCCCGGCGCGCCGCGCCCACGCCGACGATCGAGCCGGTGATGGTGTGGGTGGTGGAGACGGGGATGCCGAGCCAGGTGGCGCCGAACAGCGCCATCGCGCCGCCGGTCTCCGCGCAGAAGCCCTGGATGGGGCGAAGCTCGGTGATGCGCGAGCCCATGGTGCGCACAATCCGCCAGCCACCCATCAGCGTGCCCATTGCCATGGCGGCGTGGCAGCTGATGACCACCCAGAAGGGCACGTGGAACTCCGCCCCCAGCATGCCCTGGGAGTAGAGCAGCACGGCGATGATCCCCATCGTCTTCTGCGCGTCGTTGCCGCCGTGCCCGAGGCTGAACAGGCAGGAGGAGAGGAGCTGCATCACCCGGAAGTGCCGGTCCACTGCGAAGGGCGTGGAGCGGCGCACCGCCCAGGTGGTGGCCAGCACGAGCGCCAGCGCGAGCAGGAAGCCGAGGACCGGCGAGATGACGACGAAGGCCGCGATGGTGCCCACCCCGCCCCAGATGACCGCCGCCGGCCCCGCCTTGGCCATCGCCGCCCCGATCAGCCCGCCCACCAGCGCGTGGCTGCTGCTCGAGGGCAGGCCCCAGGCCCAGGTCGCGAGGTTCCAGGCGATGGCCCCCAGCAGCGCGCCGCCCACCACCAGCGGGTCCGCCACGCCGACATCCACGATCCCCTTGCCGATGGTGCCGGCGACGTGGAGGCCGAAGAAGAGGAAGGCGATGAAGTTGAAGAAGGCGGACCACACCACCGCCACCGCCGGCGACAGCACGCGGGTCGAGACCACGGTCGCGATGGCGTTGGCCGCGTCGTGCAGCCCGTTGAGGAAGTCGAAGAAGAGGGCGATGGCGATGAGCCCGATGAGGAAGGGCAACCCGATGGTCATCGTGGTCATCGTGCGGGCCCGTCAGACCTGCTCGATCACGACGGCCTGGATGAGGTCGACGACGTTCTCGCAGGAATCCGCCACCTCCTCGATGCCCTCGTAGACCATCTGCACCATCAGCTTGTGGCCGGGCGAGGGTCCCCCCGGGTCGCTGCCGTGGAACAGCGCGTCGAGCCCGGCCTGGAAGGCGAGGTCCGCCCGGCTTTCGATGGCGTCCACCTTCGCGCACATCGCCTCGATGGCGCGCGCGTTGCCGGTGATGTCGCCCATCAGCGGCATGCCGTCGCGCAGCTGCTCGCAGGCTTCCACCACGCAGTCCGCGATCTCGAGCATCTCCGGCGTCACCGCGACCTTGTAGAGCAGCATCCGCCGCCCGGCGGTCTTCATGAGGTCGATCACGTCGTCGAGGCCGTTCGTGAGCGAGAGGATGTCCGCGCGGTCGAAGGGAGTGACGAAGACCCGGTGGATGGAGCGGATGGTCGCGCGGTTGATGTCGTCCGCCTCGCGCTCGATTCGGCTGAGGGTCGCCTGGTGGGTCCGCGCCTGGTCGGGCTCGGCCAGCATGGCGCGGAAGACGCGCGCGGCCTCCACGGCCTTGGCCGCCTGGGCGGCGAAGGCGGTCACGAACACGTCGTCCCGCGGCATCAGCATGCGGAAGAGCTTGAGGACCATCGGGGGGCTCCGGTCAGGGCCGCGCGCCCCGTGGGGCCGGCCGGGAAGGGCGGGTCGGGGTGGGTAACGCGCGGGCGCGCGCCGCGATACCCCGCCCGGCCCCGGAAGGGGGCGCGGGAGGCCCGGCGCCGTCCCTCAGGCGACGGGCAGCGCCCAGTCCGCCACCGCGTCCATCAGGGCAAGGTCCGTCCCGCGGGCGCCGATAACCGAGAGGCCGACCGGGCAGCCGTCGAGGGTGCCCGCGGGCATGGAGACCTGCGGCAGCCCGCCCAGCCCCGCGATGCAGGTGAGGGTCATGGCCCGCATCCGGAAGGCGTCCAGCTCCGCCGCCGGGGTGGCGAGCCGGGGCGCGATGCCGGGGGCGGTGGGCAGGAGAAGGGCGGTGCCGGGCGGCAGCGCCGCGTCCAGCACCGCGAGCGCGGCCGCGCGCCCGGCCTCGGCGGCCTCCCCCATTTCCTCCGTCAGGCCCGCGGCCCAGCCGAAGCGGTCGCGGATGCCGGGACCGAAGGAGGGCTCCACCGCCGTCACCCACTCCCCGTGCGTGCGCCAGGCGTCGCGGCCTTGGAGGACCCGGAAGTGGCCGAACCAGCCCGACAGCCCCTCCGGCCCCGGCGCCAGCCGCGCGGAGTCCACGGGAAGGCGCCCGGCCAGCCGCGCGACGGCCGGCGCCAGGGCGGCGGTCACCGCTTCGCCGGCGAGTTCGAAGGCGTCCTCGAGCCGGAGCAGCCGCGTGACCGGCGCGGCCGACCCCGCCGGCAGCAGGGCGCGGCCGACGCGGGCGAGCAGCCCGGCATCGCGCGCGAACCAGCCGACCACGTCGAAGCGCGGCGCCAGCGGCACCAGCCCGCCGACCGGCACGGCGCCGTGCGTGGTGCGGATGCCGAAGATCCCGCAATAGGAGGACGGCACCCGCACCGAGCCCCCGGTGTCCGTTCCCAGCGCCGTGTCCACCGCGCCCCCGGCCACCGCCGAGGCCGAGCCGGAGGAGGAGCCGCCGGGGATGCGCCCCGGCGCCCGCGGGTTCACGGGCGTGCCGTAATGCGCGTTCTCCCCGTTCAGCGAGAAGGCGAGCTCGTCCGTGTGCGTCTTGCCCGCCAGCGTGGCGCCGGCGGCGAGGAGGGCGGCCACGGCATCGGCGTGGCGCGCCGGCACGGGATGGGTGCGCGCCCAGTCCGGGTTGCCCGCGCCCGTCGGGAAGCCCGCGACGTCGAAGAGGTCCTTGGCGGCGAAGGCGATGCCGGAGAGCGGCCCGCCCGGGGAGCCCTCGAGGCGGGGCTGCGGGCCGGGGGTGAAGGCGTTCAGGGCATCGGTCACGCGCGTCTCTCTCCGTGGGTCGGGGTCGGAAGGGGGCGTCAAGGCGCGGCGTTGCGCAAGGGTGGGCCCTTTCCGCCCCGGCCGAGGCGCGCCGCGGGTCAGGGGACGATGTCGAGGGCGACGCCGAACTGCCGGTCGAGGCGCACCGTGCGGTGGTCGGCGGTGTTCGTGTCCGCTAGCTCGAGGTTCAGGAAGTCCATGGTGGGCTCGGCGAAATAGGGCCCCGCGTGCCAGGTGCCGCGGTGCAGCGCCAGCGCCGTGCCGCCGGGGATGCGGAAGGCCTCGATCCCCGCGGGGTCGGGCATCGCCGCCGCGTCGTCGGGGTCGCCGGGGGCGGCGAGGACGATGAACCAGTCCTCGCCCCGGGTGGAGGCCAGGCACTGCGTGACGGCGGCGTGGCGCGTGATGCCGGTGACGCGCATCGGCCGGGCCACGAGGCGCATGACGTAGAGCCGCGGCGTGCCCCGCCCGAGGTCCAGCACGGCGTCCGCCCGGCCATAGGGCGTGCCGTCCGCGCCCGGCTCGATCAGCGTGCCGTAGGGCGCAATCGCCGCGGGCGTCGCCTCCCGGGCGGGCAGGGCGCGCACCGCGGTGGCCATGTCGCTCATCGTGCGGTCTCCGGCAGGGGCGTGGTCAGCAGGGCGTGCAGATGCTGCGCCAGGGGCGTCGAGGAATCGAGCAGCGCCTCGGCCTGGGAGAAGTGGTCGGCGCCGGCGATCTCCATCAGCCGGGCGCGCGCGCCGAGGCGGGCGGCGAGGTCGCGGGCCTGGCGGCGGAACTCCTCCGTCTCCCGCGCCCCATGGGCGAGGACCACGGGGCCGGGCAGCCGCGCCGCGCCGCCGCGTGGCCACAGGGCGGCCGCCTCCGCCGCGCTCAGGGACAGCAGGTTGTTCAGGAAGGAGAGCCGCACCGGCTCCAGCTCGTAGAGGCCGCCCATCAGCAGCAGCGAGGCCGGCCGCGCCTCCCGCCGCAGCGAGAGGGCGGCCAGGGCCGCGAGGGTGGCGCCGCCGGAGATGCCCGCGAGATGCGTGCGCGCCGGGTCCAGCCCGAGGGCCGGCGCCTCCCGGCAGAGGAAGCGCCAGGCCTCCGCCACCTGCGCGGCCATCTCCGCCAGCGTCGCGCCGGGCCGCCGGGCGTGGCCGACCACGGCGTGGGAGACGCCCCATTCCCGCAGCCGCGCCGCCCAGAAGCCCGCCCCGGCCGCGCTGCCCGTGGTCCAGCCCCCGCCGTGCACGAGCACCAGGCAGGGCTGCGGCCGGTCCACCCCCTCCACGGGGTAGAGGTCGAGGCGCATGGTGGGGTGCGGGCCGTAGGGGATGTCGGTCCGCACCGGCAGGGCGCCGCGGTTCCGCTGGGCCAGCGCCCGCAGCCGGGCCAGCGCCGCGATGCCGGCCGCGCCCGCCGCGGCGTGGGTGTCGTACTGGGCGTCGAGCGCCGCTTGGTCGTAGCCGCGCCAGAGGAACGGCCTCTCCGCGGCGCTCACGCCCGCCCGCCCCCGGTTCGCCGACGTGCCTGTTCCAAGCGGGAGCCCATGCACGGGAAGGTAGCAATCCGCGTGCCGCCCCGCCCTCACCCCCGGCGCAGCGCCGCCAGGGGAAGGCGGTTCGATTCCTTCAGCCGGTCGAGCACGATGGAGGATCGCACGCGCGCCACGCTCTCGTGCGGCAGCAGCACGTCGTTCACGAGGGCCGAGAGGTCGGCGAGGTCCGGCACCACGGCCTTGAGGAGGTAGTCCGCGTCGCCGGTCATGGCGTAGGCCTCCTGCACCTCGTCCAGCCGGCCGACGAGCCCGCGGAAGCGCTGGGCGTTGTCGCGGCTGTGGGTCGCGAGGGTCACCGTCACGAAGACGAGCAGCCGCAGCCCGAGCGGGCCCGCCGCCAGCTCCGCGTGGTAGCCGCGGATGACCCCCGCCGCCTCCAGCGCCAGGCGCCGGCGCGAGCACTGGGAGGGGGAGAGGCCGATCCGCTCCCCGATCTGCTGGTTGGTCAGCCGCCCGTCCGCCTGCAGGGCCGTGAGGAGCCGGAGGTCGGTGGCGTCGAGATCGAGGCGTTCGTGCATGAAGGCAGCATGGCACGCACGGACCGTGCGGAAAATCGCGTGCGGGACCCCTCTTTGCACGCTTTGCGCGGGAGGGGCGCAATAGGATGGGGGCAAGTCAGAACACCGTAGAGAGGACGTTCCCATGGGTCCCTTCCCGCACGACGCTCCCCGCGCGACCATCTCCGAGGCCAACCCGGCTGGCACCGACGGCTTCGGCTTCGTCGAGTACGCCCATCCCGAGCCCGAGAAGCTGCACGCCCTGTTCCGGCAGATGGGCTTCACCCCCGTCGCCCGGCACCGGACGAAGCGGAGCACCCTCTACCGCCAGGGCGACATCAACTACCTGCTGACGGAGGAGCCGGGCTCGCACGCCCAGCGCTTCACCGAGACGCACGGCCCCTGCGTGCCCTCCATGGCCTTCCGCGTCGTGGACGCGAAGCACGCCTTCGACCGCGCGGTGGCGAACGGCGCGGAGCCGGCGACGGAGGACAAGACCCTCGACATCCCCGCCATCAAGGGCATCGGCGGGTCCCTGCTCTACTTCATCGACCAGTACGGCGAGGGCCGCTCCGCCTACGACCGCGAGTTCGAGTGGCTGGGCGCGCGCGACCCCTGGCCGGTGGGCGCGGGCCTCTACTACATCGACCACCTGACCCACAACGTGTTCCGCGGCCGCATGGACGTCTGGTACGACTTCTACGCGCGCATCTTCAACTTCCGGCAGATCCGTTACTTCGACATCAAGGGCGAGTACACGGGCCTCTTCTCCCGCGCGCTGACCAGCCCGGACGGCCGCATCCGCATCCCGCTGAACGAGAGTGCGGACGCCGAGAGCCAGATCGAGGAGTACCTGCGGGAGTACAAGGGCGAGGGCATCCAGCACATCGCCTGCGGCTGCGACGACATCTACGGCACGATCGAGGGCCTGCGCGAGGCCGGGCTCGCCTTCATGCCCGCCCCTCCCGAGACCTACTACGAGAAGGTCGACGCCCGCCTGCCCGGCCACGGCGAGGACCTCGTGCGGCTGAAGCGGAACGGCATCCTGGTGGACGGGGAGGGCGTGGTGGAGGACCGCAAGGCCCGCCTGCTGCTGCAGATCTTCTCCGGCAACGTCATCGGCCCCGTCTTCTTCGAGTTCATCGAGCGCAAGGGCGACGACGGCTTCGGCGAGGGCAACTTCCGCGCCCTCTTCGAGAGCATTGAGGAGGACCAGGTGCGCCGCGGCGTGCTGACCGGCACGAAGGCGGCCTAGCCGCCGGCCCCCGGTTGCGGCCGGGGGCGACAGGGCGGGATACTCCGGGGACGATCCCGGAGACCCGCCGATGATGCCCTCCCGCCGCAGCCTTCTCGCCCTCGCCCCGGCCGCCCTCGCGGCGCGCGAGGCTGGCGCGGCGACCGAGTGGCGCATCGTCACCGAGTACCCGGCCAGCGCCATGCCCGGCGAGGGGATCGCGACCTTCGCGGGGGCCGCGGCGCGGCTCTCCGGCGGGGCGCTGGCGGTCACGCCCGGCTTCGACGCCCCGGACGGCCTGCGCTCCGCCGCCATGATCCGCGCGGCCGCGGAGGGGCGGGTCACGGCCGCCGACGCCTTCACCGGCGCGCTGGCGGGCGAGGGCGCCCTCTACCAGCTCTCGGCGCTTCCCTTCCTCACGGCCTCCGCCGCGGACACCGCGCGCCTGCTGCGCGCGGCGCGGCCCGCCTACGCCCGCGCCCTCGAGGCGCGGGGGGTGACGCTTCTCTACGCCACGCCCTGGCCGGCGACCGGCCTCTGGTCGCGCAACCCGGTCGGCGGGCCGGAGGCGCTGCGCGGCCTTCGGGTGCGCACCTACGACGCGGCCAGCACCGCGGTGATGCGCGCGGCCGGCGCCCTGCCCGCGCAGGTCTCCTTCGCCGATGCCCTGCCGCGCCTGCGCGCCGGCGAGCTGGACGCCGCGCTCTCCTCCGGCGACGGAGGCGCGGGGGCGCGGCTTTGGGAGGTGCTGCCGCACTTCACCGTGCTCGACTACGCCTCGCCCCTCAGCCTCGCCTTCTGCGGCACCGCCGCCCTGCAGGCCCTGCCCGCGCCGGCGCGGGAGGCGGTGGCCGAGGCCGCGCGGGAGACGGAGGCGCGGCAGTTCCGCGCCATCCTCGGCCGGCTCGCCGAGAACGAGGCGCGGATGCGGGCGAACGGGGTCACCGTGGCGAGCGGGGCGCCGCTGCGCGCGGCCCTGGCCGCCGCCGCCGCGCCCGTGCTGGCGGACTGGTCCGCGCGCGCCGGGGACGAGGGCGCGGCCATCCTGGCCGCCTACCGCGCGGGCTGAGGGGGCACGCCATGGGATTGCTCGTGGATGGCCAGTGGCGGGACCAGTGGTACGACACCAAGGCCAGCGGCGGCCGCTTCCTCCGCAAGGAGAGCGCCTTCCGCCACTGGGTCACGCCCGACGGCGCGCCCGGCCCCTCCGGCGAGGGCGGCTTCGCGGCGGAGGCCGGGCGCTACCACCTCTACGTCTCGCTCGCCTGCCCCTGGGCGCACCGCGCCCTCATCATGCGCGCGCGCAAGGGACTCGAGGGCGCGATCGGCGTCTCGGTCGTGCACCCGCACATGGCGGAGAACGGCTGGACCTTCGAGGAAGGGCCGGGCGTCATCCCCGACCCCATCCACGGCGCCCGCTTCCTGCACGAGGTCTACACGGCCGCGGATCCCCGCTACACCGGCCGCGTGACGGTGCCCGTGCTCTGGGACAAGCGGCGCGGGACGATCGTGAACAACGAGTCCTCCGAGATCATCCGCATGCTGGACCACGCCTTCGGCGGGCCGGGCGACCACTACCCCGATGGCCTGCGGGATGGCATCGACGCGCTGAACGCCACGATCTACGACACCGTCAACAACGGGGTGTACAAGGCCGGCTTCGCGACGACGCAGGAGGCCTACGAGGACGCGGTGCGCCCGCTGTTCGCGACCCTGGACGCGCTCGACGAGCGCCTCGCGTCGCGGCGCTATCTCCTGGGCGACCGGCTGACGGAGGCGGATATCCGCCTCTTCACCACCCTGGTCCGGTTCGACGCGGTCTATCACGGCCACTTCAAGTGCAACCTGCGCCAAGTCGCCGCCTACCCCGCCCTGTTCCCCTATCTGCGCGACCTCTTTCAGTCGCGGGGCTTCGGGGAGACCTGCGACTTCGACCATATCAAGCGCCACTATTACGGGAGCCACCGCACCATCAACCCGACGGGCATCGTGCCCCTGGGTCCCCTGCAGGACCTCTCCGCGCCGCACGGCCGCGGCCCGGCCGAGGGCGCCGGCGCCTGACGCATGCCGCGCGGCATAGGAAGGACGCGCCCCGCCGATTATGCTACCCGCGGTTGCAAGCGTTTCGATCAGGTTTCATCATCCCCCCGAACCGGCTGTTCGGAGCGGGGCAGCTGGAAAGTTGAAGCCACTGGACGACAAGGCCGCAGACCCCGGCGAAGGGGCGATCGCCCCGCCGGGCCGCGGCACGGCCGGCCGGGAGGCGCCCGCCGCGCGCTCTCACGGCCACCGGGCGCGCCGGCCCCGCGACGGGGTGGCCTCCCCGGCCGCGGGGCGCCGGGACCGGGCGCCGCGGCCGGACGGCGCCGGCCCCGGCCACGCATTTCAGAAGGAAGGACGATAGTTCCATGAGCCTGATCAGCAAGCGCGTCATGGTCACCGGCGGCGCCGGGTTCCTCGGGTCGCATCTCTGCGAGCGGCTGCTGGCCGCGGGGCACGAGGTGCTCTGCGTGGACAACTTCTTCACGGGACGGCGGAGCAACATCGCGCACCTGCTGGGCAACCCGCGCTTCGAGCTCCTGCGCCACGACGTGACCTTCCCGCTCTACGTCGAGGTGGACGAGATCTACAATCTCGCCTGCCCGGCCTCGCCCGTTCACTACCAGCACGACCCCGTGCAGACCACGAAGACGAGCGTGCTGGGCGCGATCAACGTCCTCGGCCTGGCGAAGCGGCTGCGCGTGCCGGTGCTGCAGGCCTCCACGAGCGAGATCTACGGCGACCCCAACGTGCATCCCCAGCGCGAGGAGTACTGGGGCAACGTCAACACCCTTGGCCCCCGCGCCTGCTACGACGAGGGCAAGCGCTGCGCCGAGACGCTGTTCTTCGACTACCACCGGCAGCACGGGCTGGCGATCAAGGTGGTGCGGATCTTCAACACCTACGGGCCGCGCATGCACCCCGACGACGGCCGCGTCGTCTCCAACTTCATCGTCCAGGCGCTGCGCGGGGACGACATCACCCTCTACGGGGACGGCGAGCAGACGCGCGCCTTCTGCTTCGTCGACGACCTGATCGAGGGCTTCCTGCGGATGATGGGCACGCCGCGGACCGTGACGGGGCCGGTCAACCTCGGCAACCCGCACGAGATCACCGTCCGGGAACTGGCAGAGCGCGTCCTGGCGCTCACGGGGTCGAGCTCCCGCCTCGTGTTCCGGCCGCGGCCGCAGGACGACCCGACGCAGCGCTGCCCCGACATCACCAAGGCGCGCGATCTGCTGGACTGGTCGCCGAAGGTGGATCTGGAGAAGGGGTTGGAGAGCACGATCGCCTACTTCAGCGATCTTCTCTCGACGGGCGGCAAGGCAAGGCCGCGGGAGAGCGCCGCCCTTCTCTGAGGGCGCGCCGCGCCGGAGGCGGCGCCGACAGGGCCGCCCCCGCGCGACGCTGTTGACTACCCCGCCCAGAGCCGCCGGTCGGCGCGCACCGGGAAATCGGCGTCGAAGTCCGCCAGGCGCTCCCGGTAATGCGCGAGGTAGGCCTCGTCGTCGAGCGTCTCCCGGGCCTCGAGGTCCTCGGCCGCGCCGATCTCGTGGTAGAGGTCGAGGTTCGCGAGGTCGGGGCGGGGGAGGGTGCCGGCCCGGCGGTCCTCCTGCATTCCTGCGTAGAGATCCTCGAGCGACCGGACCAGGCCCGGCGTGTCGAAGAGGGTGCAGGTGTCGCGCCCGGCCTTCAGCCGCGCGCGAAGGGCGGCGAGCTGCGGCCGGTCCCGCGCGAGCTCGACGGCGCGGGCGACGTATTCCTCGGACGTGCGGCAGACGAGTTCCGGCAGGCCGGCCGCGGTGACGAGGCTCGCGCAGACCCGCGTGGCGAAGCTGCGCCCAGACAGCGCAAGGATCGGCAGCCCGACCCAGAGCGCGTCCGAGGCCGTGGTGTGGGCCCCGTAGGGAAAGGTGTCGATGAAGAGGTCGGCAAGCTGCATCCGCGCCAGGTGGTGCGGGTTCGACCGGCGGTCCGCGAAAAGGATCCGCTCCCCCGCCACGCCCGCGGCCTGGGCCTGGGCGCGCAGCCGCTCGTTCGTGTCGGGGGTTCCGCCGAGAAGCCAGAGCACGCTGTCCGGAACCTGGCGCAGGATGGCCATCCAGCGCTCGAAGCAGCGCGGGGTGAGCTTCTGCATCCCGTTGAGGCAGCAGAAGACGAAGGCATCCTCGGGAAGCCCGGCCTCCTGGCGGGTGGGCGCCGGTGCCACGATGCGCTTGCGGTCGTTCGGCTGGTAGCAGGGAAGGCGAAGCACCTTCTCGGAGTAGTAGAGCTCGTTCTCGGGCGGGATGATCACGTTATCGGCGACGATGTAGTGGTGGTAAGGGCTGCCCATGGAGCCGGGGAAGCCGAACCAGTTCACCGCCACGGGCGCCGGGCGCATCGCGAAGACCTTGGTGCGGGCGTCCTTGGTGTAGCCGTTCAGGTCCACGAGGATGTCGATGCCGTGCTGGCGGATGACCTGCGCCGCCCTGGCGTCGTCCAGGCCGTTCAGGTCCGTCCAGTGGTCGACCGCGCGGCGGGTCCGGCGCTGGGTCTCGTCGACGGTGTTGATGCCGCAGTAGTAGGCGAACACCTCCACCCGGCCGCGGTCGTGCGACTCGAGGACATCGGTCATCGCGAAGCCGACGGCGTGGTCCCGCAGGTCGGAGGAAACATAGCCGATCCGCAGCCGGCGCCCCGGTTCCGGCGCGCGCGGCACCTCGACGAGGCGAGGGCGCGGCGGGCGGCCGATCGTGCGCCGGGCATAGTGGTAGGCGTTGGCGAGGTGGAAGATCGGGTCGTCGGTGTGGTAGGCGGCCGACAGCGGCGAGATCGCGGGCTGCAGCTTGGCCGGCTCCAGCCGGTCGCTGGCCGCCAGGACGGGCCACTTGCACTGGCGCTGGCGCAGCGCGATGACGTGCTGCACCACGTCGGGCTGGTCGTGGTTCAGTTCCAGGGACTGGCGAAGCGCATCCTCGGCGGCGGCGTCCTCCTGGGCGGCCTCCAGGACGCGGCCGGTCTGCTTCAACGCCAGCAGCTTGTAGCTCAACGCGTCCGGCGTCACGCCCGCCTGCAATCCCACGTAGGAAAGCCAGGTCTCCACGGCCGGGCCGGCCATTCCCATCCGTTCCAGCAGGCTGCCGAGATTGATGTAGGCTGGGCCGAAATCGGCCTTCAGCCGGATGGTTTCCCGGAGGGCGTTGACGGCGCCCGCCAGGTCCCCGCTATCGGACAGGCAGACCGCGTAGTTGAAGTAGATGGCGGGAAGGCCAGGGTCACCGGCGTTGCAGGCGAGCCAGGTCTTGTAGAGGGCCGCCGCCGCGGCGGGACCGTGCACCGTCAGGCGGTTGGCCTCGCCGATCGCCTGCTCGGCGGTCATCTGGCGGGCACCCGCCCGGGCGAGGGCCGTTGCCAGTTCCACCTGAGCGGCGGTGCCGGCGGTGGGGGAGGTCTGCAACTCCGGTTCTGCCACGCGAGCCAATCCTTCCTGGATCAAGCGCCGACCCGGCCGACTCCGCGGCTCAGGTCGTTTCTATTATGAAGCAATTCGGTGGCCTCGGCGAGCGTCCGTCGCTCTCGTCGGCGTTTAGACTCGATTCGGTGGCGAGGGGCCGGGGCAGGCCCGGCCCCCTCGTCCTCAGCTCAGCAGCGTGAGCAGCGCATTCACCTGGGGGGCGGTCATCGCCTGAACCTGGGTGGAGGTGAAGGCGGACCCCTGCGTGGTGCTCAGCGCCGCGATGCTCGACGTGCTGAGGCCGGACACCTGGGTGGTCGAGAAGGCCGTGATCGCCGTCGTGCTGAAGCTGCTCGCCTGTGTGGTCGTCAGCGCCGCGATCTCGGTGCGGGAGAGGCCACCGACCTGCGTGGTGCTGAACTCACCGATCTGGGTGGTGGTCAGCGCCCCGAACTGGGTCGTCGTCAGCGCCCGGATGCTCGTGGCCGTGAGGCCGCCGAACTGGGTCGTCGTGAGCACTGCGATGTCGGTGATCTCCAGGCCGCCGATCTGCGTCGTGGTGAGCGCCCCGAGCTGAGTGGAGGTCAGGCCGCCCACCTGCGTGGTGTTCAGCGCGGCCAGCTGGGTCGGCCTGAGGCCGCTCATCTGGGTTGTGCTGAGCGCTTCCAGCGTGGTGCTCGACAAGGACCCAAGCTGGGTGGTGGTCAGCGCCCCAAACTGCGTGGAGTTCAGACCGCCGAGCTGGGTGGTGGTCAGCGCGGCCAGACCGGTCGTCGAGAGGGCCACGACTTGCGTGGTGCTCAAGGCGCCGAGCTGGGCCGAGCTGAGGCCGCCAAGCTGCGTCTCCGTCAGCACGGCAATGTCGGTCACTTCGATGCCGCGGATCTGCGTCGTGCTCAGGCCAGCCAGCTGGTCGGAGCTCAGGCCACCGATCTGCGTCGTGCTGAGCGCCGCGAGGACCGCGGTTCGCAGCCCGACGAGCTGAGTGGTCGTAAGGCTGCTCAGACCCGTGGTGGTGAAACCAACCACCTGGGTGGTGGAGAGGGAGCCGAGCTGGGTGGAGGTGAGGCCGCCGAGCTGGGTGGTGTCCAGCGCGCCGAGCTGGGTCGAGCGCAGGCCGGTGAGCTGCGTCGTGGTGAGGGCAGCCAGGCCCGTGGTGCTGAGGCCGCCGACCTGGGTCGTGGTCAGCGCACCGAGCTGGGTGGTGGTGAAGCCGCTGACCTGGGTGGCGGCGAGGGCGCCGAGGCTGGTGGTGTTGAGGCCGGCGAGCTGCGTCGTGGTCAGCGCGCCGAGCTGGGTGGAGCGCAGGCCGGCGAGCTGGGTGGTGTCGAGAGCATCGAGCTCGGTGGTGGTGAGGCCGCCGACCTGGGCGGTGGAGAGGGAGCCGAGCTGGGTGGAGGTGAGGCCGCCGAGCTGGGTGGTGCTGAGGGCGCCGAGCTGGGTCGAGCGCAGGCCGGTGAGCTGCGTCGTGGTGAGGGCGCCGAGGTTGGTGACGTTCAGGGCGCCGACCTGCGTCGTGGTGAGCGCACCGAGTTGCGTCGACCTGAGGCCGGCGAGCTGGGTGGTGGAGAGGGCGTCGAGCTCGGTGGTGGTGAGGCCACCGACCTGGGCGGTGGAGAGGGAGCCGAGCTGGGTGGAGGTGAGGCCGCCGAGCTGGGTGGTGTCCAGCGCACCGAGCTGCGTCGAGCGCAGGCCGGTGAGCTGCGTCGTGGTGAGGGCGCCGAGGTTGGTGACGTTCAGGGCGCCGACCTGCGTCGTGGTCAGGGCACCGAGTTGCGTCGACTTGAGGCCGGCGAGCTGGGTGGTGGAGAGGGCGTCGAGCTCGGTGGTGGTGAGGCCGCCGACCTGGGTGGTGGAGAGGGAGCCGAGCTGGGTGGAGGTGAGGCCGCCGAGCTGGGTGGTGTCCAGCGCGCCGAGTTGCGTCGAGCGCAGGCCGGTGAGCTGCGCCGTGGTGAGGGCGCCGAGGCCCGTGGTGCTGAGGCCGCCGACCTGGGTGGTGGTCAGCGCGCCGAGCTGGGTGGTGGTGAAGCCGCTGACCTGGGTGGCGGCGAGGGCGCCGAGGCTGGTGGTGTTGAGGCCGGCGAGCTGCGTCGTGGTCAGGGCACCGAGCTGGGTGGAGCGCAGGCCGGCGAGCTGGGTGGTGTCGAGAGCATCGAGCTCGGTGGTGGTGAGGCCGCCGACCTGGGCGGTGGAGAGGGAGCCGAGCTGGGTGGAGGTGAGGCCGCCGAGCTGGGTGGTGCTGAGGGCGCCGAGCTGGGTCGAGCGCAGGCCGGTGAGCTGCG
>NZ_RCZP01000050.1 GCF_006438825.1 Muricoccus nepalensis | reverse complement strand
TGTGCCGGCGGAAGGCGACGACGACGGCCTCCTCCTCGACCGAGAGAACCGTGGACTTCGGCTCCTTCGGCCCAGTCGGCAGGTCGGTAACAGACCCACGCGCCTTCCACTTGGCGACCGTTTTCGGGTTCACTCCATAGCGCTTGGCCAGCCCTCTCAGGCTCTCTTGACTATGCTGTATCGCTCGACGGATTGCCTCCGTCGTTGTGGCGCTGCCATGGAGAACCTGGCCCATAGTGCGTCCTTCCGCTCAGGGGAGAAGACTGCACCATCAAACCCTGGGATCAAACAGCTAGGGGAGCGGCCGGGACGGCTGTTAGCGCCACGGGTTCCCGGCGCGCCGCTGCGGCCACATATGCGGAGGGCATCTCCGCTTGCAAGGATGAAACGGAGACTCCCTCCGTTTTGATCGAGGAGGCCCGGCTTGCCGACGACGAACCTGCCCGACCGCCCGCGCCGCCCCCGGGCCGACGCCGTCCGGAACCGCGAGCGCGTGTTGGAGGCGGCGAAGGCGGTGTTCAGCGAGGGCGGCACGGAGACGGGGCTGGAGGCCGTGGCGCGGCGCGCGGGGGTCGGCATCGGCACGCTCTACCGCCACTTCCCGACCCGCGAGGCGCTGTTCGAGGCGGTCTACCGGCGGGAGGTGGAGGGGCTGACCGAGCTGGCCCGGTCCTTCGCCGCGGAGGAGCGCCCGCTGGACGGGCTGCGGCGCTGGATCGAGGCCCTGGTGGACTTCGTGGCGACGAAGAAGGGGATGATCGCGGCCCTGGCGCTCGCGGCGCACAAGCCGCCGGAGCTCATGGCCTACACGAGCGGCCGGCTGCACGAGGCGATCGCGATCCTGCTGCGCCCGGCGGCCGAGGCCGGTTTGGTGCGGCCGGATATCGGCCCGGAGGACCTCCTGCGGACGGTCATCGGCGTCTGCTACGTGCAGGAGGGGCCGGGCTGGCAAGGGCAGGCGATGCGGCTGCTGGACGTGTTCCTGGACGGGCTGCGCCGCGGTCCCTGACGGGCGCGCGGCACCGGGACGCCCCCAACGCATCCGTGACTGGAAAAACGGAGGTACCCTCCGTATAAGTAAGGGGGAGGGCGGTTCCGGGCCGCGGCCGCTCGGTTCAGGACGCCGTGGGGGCCTCGCGCGGCAGGGAGGATTCCAGCAGCTGGGTTCCGGCGCGCTCGAGCGCGGCGGCGGCCTCGGCGGTGCCGAGATAGGCGGCGGAGGAGAAGGCCCCCTCCGTCAGCATCATGAGGGAGTCGCCCAGCATGACGGGGTCGGCGGCCCCGGCCTCCTCGCAGAGCCGGCGCAGGGTGTCGCGCAGCCCGCGCTTGTGGGCGTCGGCGACCTTGCGGGCGGGGTGCTCGGGGTCCGGGAACTCCGCGATGGCGAGGCCGAGCGAGCAGCCGCGGAAGCCTGGCTTCCGCAACTCCTCCACCGCGGCCCGCAGGAAGGCGGCCGGGCGGTCGCGTGGGGGGAGGTCCGCGCCCACCGCCGCCTGGTACCAGGCGGAGGACTGCTCGCAGTCATCCCGCAGGATGCAGGCGACCAGCTCGTCCTTCGAGGGGAAGGCCCGGTAGAGGCTGATCTTCGTCGTGCCGGCGACGCGGCAGAGCTCCTCCACGCCGGTGGCACGGATGCCCTGCCGGTAGAACAGGTCCCGGGCGACCTCCCGCAGGCGCTGGGCCGCCGACCGGCGCGGCGGGGCTGCTGACGCTTCGCTCACGCTCACCTCTTCGTTCCCGTGGGTTCCTTCGCCCGGGCAGGGTAGCCCGCCCGAGGGGACTTGTAATGTGACCGACCGGTTCGTATCAATGGAACGAACCGGTCGGTATCACCCGACATTCCGGAGATTGGCCATGCCGACCCCCCTTCGCAAGGGTCTCGCCCCGCTGGCGCTCGCTCTCGCCCTTCCTCTTCTCCCCCTTCCGCTGGCCGCCCAGCCCGCCCCCCCGGCGGTGACCGTCTCGGAGCCGCTCCGGCGGAACGTGACGGAGTGGGAGGAGCACGTCGCGCGGCTGGAGCCCTCCGCCCGCGTGGAGCTGCGCCCGCGGGTTTCCGGCCAGGTGGACCGCGTGCATTTCCGCGACGGCCAGGTGGTGCGGGCGGGGCAGGTGCTCTTCACCATCGACCGCGCGCCCTTCGACATCGCGGTGGAGAGCGCCCAGGCCGAGCTGGCGCGCGCCGAGGCGAAGCTGGAGCTGGCGCGGCAGGAGATCGACCGCACCGCCTCCCTCGTGCGGGACCGCTTCGCGCCGCAGGCGCAGCTCGACACGCGCCGGGCGGCGCAGCGCGACGCCGAGGCCGGCATCGCCGACGCCCGCGCGCGGCTGCGCCAGGCGGAGCTGGAGCGGAGCTGGACGGAGGTGCGCGCACCGCAGTCCGGCCGCATCTCGGACCGGCGGGTGGACGCGGGCAACCTCGTGCAGGCCGGCGCCACTTTGCTCACCACTATCGTGGCGCTCGACCCCATCTACGCCACCTTCGACCTCAGCGAGGCCGACTACCTCCGCTTCGCCCGGCGCGGCGCGAGCGCGGAGGGGAGCGCCGCGGAGCCCGTGCGGCTGCGGCTGGCCGACGAGGCGGAGTTCGGGCGCGAGGGGCGGCTGGACTTCCTGGACACGGCGCTGGACGGCCGCTCCGGCACGATCCGCGCCCGCGCGACGGTCGCGAACCCCGATCTCTTCCTCACCCCCGGCACCTTCGCGCGGCTGCGGCTGCGCGCGGGGGAGGGGGACGTCCTTCTCGTGCCGGACGCGGCCGTCGCGGCGGACCAGGCGGCGCGGGTGGTGATGACGGTGGCGGCCGACGGCACGGTGGTGGCCAAGCCCGTGACGCTCGGCCCCGTGGTGGACGGGCTGCGGGTGGTGCGCGGCGGGCTGCTGCCGGAGGACCACGTGATCGTGGCCGGCCTGCACCTCGCGCGGCCCGGCACGCGGGTGACGGCGGAGCGGCGCCCCGCCGCGCCGCCGCGCCTGGCCGACGCGCGCTGAGGGGGCCGCCGCCATGCGCTTCGCCCAGTTCTTCATCGCGCGGCCGGTCTTCGCCTCCGTGATCTCGATTGCGATCGTGCTCATCGGCGCGATCGCGGGGTTCCGGCTGCCGATCAGCGAGTATCCCGAGATCGCGCCGCCCACCGTGACCATCGCGGCCACCTATCCCGGGGCCTCGGCCGCGGTCATCGCCGAGACCGTCGCCTCCCCCATCGAGCAGGAGATCAACGGCGTGGAGGGGATGCTCTACGTCTCCTCCCAGGCCACCGGTGACGGGCGGCTGGCCGTGAACGTCGTGTTCCGCCAGGGCGTGGACGTCGATCAGGCGCAGGTGCTCGTCCAGAACCGCATGGCGGTGGCCGAGGCGCGGCTGCCCGAGGAGGTGCGGCGCCTCGGCATCACCGTGCGCAAGGCCTCGCCGGACATCATGATGGTGATCCACCTCACCTCGCCCGACGGATCGCGCGACGAGCAATACATCTCCAACTACGCGATGCTGAACGTGAAGGACCGCATCGCGCGGCTGGACGGCGTCGGCGACGTGCAGGTCTTCGGGGCGCGCGACTACGCCATGCGGATCTGGCTCGACCCCGCGAAGGTCGCGGCCCGCGGGCTGACGCCGGGCGAGGTGCTGGACGCGCTGCGCCGCGCGAACGTGCAGGTGGCGGCCGGCGGGCTGAACCAGCCGCCGACGGGCGCCTCCAACGGGGCCTTCCAGCTCAACATCCAGGCGCTGGGGCGGCTGCGCGGCGTGGAGGAGTTCGCCGACATCGTCGTCGCCACCGGCGAGGGCGGCGCGCCGCTGCGGCTGCGCGACATCGCGCGGGTGGAGCTCGGCGCGCAGGACTACACGCTCAACGCCTATCTCGACGCCGACAAGGCGGTGGCCATCCCCGTCTTCCAGCGGCCCGGCTCCAACGCGCTGGCGACGGCGGCGGCGCTGCGGGCCACGCTCGAGGAGCTGAAGCGCGACTTCCCGCCGGGGCTCGACTACCACACGGTCTACGACACCACGCGCTTCATCGAGCAGTCGATGGAGGCGGTGGTGCACACCTTCGTCGAGGCGATCGTCCTCGTCGTGCTGGTGGTGATCCTGTTCCTGCAGTCCTGGCGGGCCTCCATCATCCCGCTGGCGGCCATCCCCGTCTCGATCATCGGGACCCTCGCCTTCATGGCGGCGCTCGGCATCTCGCTGAACAACCTCTCCATGTTCGGGCTGATCCTGGCCATCGGCATCGTGGTGGACGACGCCATCGTGGTGGTCGAGAACGTGGAGCGGCACATGGCCGACGGGCTGGACCCCGTCGCCGCCACCCGCCGCACCATGGACGAGGTGGGCTTCGCGCTGATGGCCATCGCGCTCGTGCTCTGCGCGGTCTTCGTGCCGACCGCCTTCATCGAGGGCATCGCCGGCGCCTTCTACCGGCAGTTCGCGGTGACCATCGCGGTGGCGACGCTGCTCTCGGCGCTCGTCTCGCTCACCCTCTCGCCGGCGCTGGCGGCGCTGCTGCTGCGGCCGCACGGGCACGGGCACGCGCGGGCGACGGGCTGGCGCGCCTGGCTCGCGGCGCCCTTCGGGCTGTTCTTCCGGGGCTTCAACTGGGTCTTCGACCGCCTCTCGATCGGCTACGGCGCGGTGACGCGGCGGCTGGTGCGGCTCTCGGCCGTGCTGCTCATCCTCTACGCGGGGCTGCTCGCCTTCACGGGCTACACGGTGGGCCGGACGCCGACCGGGCTGATCCCGCCGCTCGACCGCGGCTACCTCATCGCGGCCTTCCAGCTTCCGCCGGGCGCGGCGCTGTCGCGCACCGACGCGGTGGTGCGCCAGGCGGCGCGGGACGTGCTGGAGGTGCCCGGCGTGGCGCACGCGGTGGCCTTCACGGGCTTCGACGGCGCCACCTTCACCAACGCGCCCAATTCGGGCGTCATCTTCGTGACCCTGAAGTCCTTCGAGGAGCGCGAGGCAGAGCACCTGACCTTCCCGGGCATCACCGGGGCGGTCCAGGCGCGGCTGATGCAGCAAAGGGAGGCGCTCGCCCTCGTCATCCCGCCGCCCTCGGTCCCCGGCATCGGCACCGGCGGCGGCTTCAAGCTCTACATCCAGGACCGCGGGGACCGCGGCCCGCGGGCGCTGGAGGAGGTGACGAACCGCGTGGTGGCGGCGGCCAACGCGCGGCCCGAGATCGGCATGGCCTTCACCCTGTTCAACACCAAGACGCCGACGCTGCGGGCCGAGGTGGACCGGAGCAAGGCGGAGATGCTGGGCGTGCCGCTGTCCCGCGTCTCGGAGGCGCTGTCGGTCTATCTCGGCTCGGCCTTCGTGAACGACTTCAACATCCTCGGCCGCACCTTCCGGGTGACGGCCCAGGCGGAGGAGGCGCAGCGCCTGACCCCGCGCGACGTGGCCCTGCTGCGCACGCGCAACCAGGACGGCGCGATGGTGCCGATCGGGGCGCTCGCGACGCTGGAGCTGGACAGCGCGGCCTACCGCGTGCCGCGCTACAACCTCTACCCCGCGGCGGAGGTGCAGGGCGCGGGCAAGCCCGGCGTCTCGACCGGGCAGGCGATCGCGGCGATGGAGCGGATGCTGCGGGAGGAGCTGCCGCCGGGCTTCGGCTACGAGTGGACGGAGATCGCCCTGCAGGAGACGGCGCAGGGCAACACGGCGCCCATCGCCTTCGGGCTCGCGGTCGTCTTCGTCATCCTGCTGCTGGCGGCGCTCTACGAAAGCTGGCTGCTACCGCTGGCCGTTGTGCTGATCGCGCCGATGTCGGTGCTGGCCGCCCTCACCGGCGTGGTGTGGCGGGGGCTCGACAACAACGTGCTCGTGCAGGTGGGGCTGGTGGTGCTGATCGGCCTGGCGGCGAAGAACGCGATCCTGATCGTGGAGTTCGCCCGCCACGCGGAGGCGGAGGGGATGACGCGGTGGCAGGCCGCCGAGGCCGCCGCGCGCACCCGGCTGCGGCCGATCCTGATGACGTCGCTGGCCTTCATCCTCGGCGTGCTGCCGCTGGCGGTCGCGACGGGGGCGGGGGCGGAGATGCGGCAGAGCCTCGGCACGGCCGTCTTCGCGGGCATGCTGGGGGTGACGCTCTTCGGCCTGCTGTTCACGCCGGTCTTCTACGTCGTGGCGCGCGCCCTGGCGCGCCGCGAGCGGGCGGGGGCGGGGGTGCCGAGGCCGGCCGGGACGTGACGGGGGGCGCGGCGGGCCCGGCTAGCCGATGATCCGCCGGTCCACCTGGCGCAGGACGGCGCAGAGGCGGGAGAAGACGAGCCAGAAGGCCCCGTGGCCGACGGCCTCGTCCGGCGAGCCGCCGTGCCCCCGGGGCTCGCCGCGCCGGATGGTGGGGAGGCGGGCCTCGAAGCGCCCGCGCATGTTCTCGAGGAAGGCGCCGGTGGCGCTGAGATACTGCTCGAGCGTCTCGGCGGCGATCTCGGCCTCCAGCCGCGGGTTCCCGGCGACGCTGAAGCGCTTCAGCTCCCGCGTGTCCTGGGCGAGGGCGAGGTGGAGCTTGTGCAGCTCCGCCAGGTGGCGGGCGATGCGCAGGCGCGCTTCCCGCGCGTCGTCGCCGGCTGAACTGGTCGCGGTGCCCGTTGGAGCCATGCCGGGGTCCTCCCTTCGCCTAGGCTGGGCCGGACGGGTTTAAGGGCGGTTAAGGCGGCCGCGGCGGCGCGCCGGGTGGGCGATCGCGGGGACGGTCCTCAGCCGACGGCCGCGAGGGCGAGCCTTAGCTCCCGCGACCGGGCCAGCAGCGGCGCCTTCGCGCGCTCGATGATCTCGGCCCGGCTGGTGCGCATCGCGGGCGCGGCGACGCTGATGGCGGCGACCGCCTGGCCCTCCTGGTCGAGGACGGGCGCGGCGAGCACGCGCAACCCGTTCACGCTGGCCCAGTCCGTCAGGGCGACGCCCTCCTCCCGCACGAGGGCGAGCCGTTCGCGCAGCTCCTCCGCCGTGCCCGGCACGTCGGGGCCCGTCCGCTCGAAGCGGCTGGCGCGCAGGACGGCGTCGAGGGCCGGCTCCGGCAGGTAGGCCAGGAGCGCCTGGCCAATGGCCGAGGCGACGGCGGGGATGCGCGACCCCACCCGGATGTCCACGCCTATCCGGACAAGGCCGGCCTGGACGCGCTCGACATAGACGATGTCCGCCTCGTCGAGCACGCCGAGGCTCGCCGCCTCGTTCACCTCGCCCACCAAGCCCTTCAGGACGGGTCGCGCCAGGTCGCGCAGGTCGCGGCGCGCGATGGCGTTGAAGCCGAGCTCGAGCGGCTTCAGCGTGAGGCGGTAGCGCCGCGTCCCCGGCACCGGGGCGACGTAGCCGAGGGAGAGAAGCGTGTTCAGCAGCCGGAAGGTCGTGCCGGCGTCCAGGCCGGCCTGGCGGGCGACCTCGTGCTGGAGCAGTTCCGGCTCCTCGGCGGTGAAGGCCTCAAGGACGCGGAAGCCCTTCGCGAGGGAGTGGACGAGGTTCTTGTCCTTCGCCCCGGCCAGGTCGGTGTCGTCCGGGTTCTTCGGCATGCGAAACTTCCTTCGCAATTTGGTTGACGGCGGTCGGCGCGCTTCGCTAGACCGGCAGCGCGACATGCGGATTTATCTTCGCATTCCGAAGAACAATCAAGAGCCAAGGAGGACGCGCCGCTCATGCCCCTCGACAATCCCCCCGCGGGCGGGCGCCCCCGGCTCCGCATCGCGGTCGACATCGGTGGCACCTTCACCGACCTCGCCGCCTTCGATGAGGCGGCGGGCGAGCTGAGCTTCGGCAAGGCGCTCACCACCCACGGCAAGCTCGTGGACGGCATCCAGGACACGGTCGACATCGCCGGCGCCTCCTTCGCCGACGCGCACCTGTTCCTGCACGGCTCCACCATCGCCATCAACACGCTGCTCGAGCGAACGGGGGCCAGGACGATCCTCCTCGTCACCGAGGGGTTCCGCGACATCTACGAGATCGGCCGCGTGAACCGGCCGGACGCCTACAACCTCTTTTTCAAGAAACACGTCCCCCTCGTGGACCGCGCCTCCCGCTTCGAGGTGCATGAGCGGCTGCTGGCGAGCGGCGCGGTGCACAAGCCGCTCGACGAGGAAAACCTCCGCTCCGTCCTGCGGTCCCTGGAGCCGGGGAAGGTGGAGGCGGTCGCGATCCTGCTTCTCCACTCCTACCGCAACCCCGCGCACGAGGTGCGCGTGAAGCAGATCGTGGGCGAGGAGCTGCCCGGCGCCTTCGTGACCGCCTCCCACGAGCTGAGCCAGGAGTACCGCGAGTTCGAGCGGGTCTCGACGGTGGCCGCCAACGCCTATGTCGGCCCGCGGGTGGCCACCTATCTCGGCGAGCTCACGGACCACCTGGCCGCGCACGACTTCGGCGGCGCCTTCTTCGTCGTCCAGTCCACCGGCGGCCTCTTCCCCGTGGAGCACGCGCGGCGCGATTGCGTGCGGATGCTGGAGTCCGGTCCCGCCGCCGGGGTGATCGGCACCCAGGCGATCTGCGAGGGCCTGGGCCTGAAGGATGCCATCGCCTTCGACATGGGCGGCACCACGGCCAAGGCCGGCGTGATCCACGGCGGCAAGCCGCTGACGACCGGCTCCGCCCTTCTCGGCGGCTACGACCAGGCGCTGCCGATCCAGATCCCGATGACCGACATCTTCGAGGTCGGCACGGGCGGCGGCTCCATCGCGCGGCTGGAGCAGGGCAACGCGCTGCGCGTCGGGCCGCAGAGCGCGGGCTCGTCGCCCGGGCCGGTCTGCTACGGCCGCGGCGGCACCGAGCCGACGGTGACCGACGCCAACCTCCTCCTCGGCCGGCTCGACCCGGAGCACTTCCTGGGCGGCACCATGGCGCTCGACCTCGCGGGCGCCGAGCGGGCGATGCGGGAGAGGATTGCGGGGCCACTCGGAATGGACGTCCTGGCCGCGGCCGACGGCATCCTCCGCATCGCCGTCACCACCATGTCCTACGCCGTGAAGGCGGTGACGACCGAGCGGGGCCTCGACGTCGGCGGCTTCGTCATGGCGGTCTACGGCGGCGCGGGGCCGCTGCACGCCTCGGCCATCGCGCGGGAGATCGGGATCCGCCGGGTGATGATCCCCTACGCGCCTGGCTACTTCTCGGCCTACGGGATGCTCTTCTCCGACCTGCGCTACGACTACGTCCGCTCCTGCTTCCGCCGCCTCGCGACCGCCGATTTCGCGGAGATCGAGGCGCTCTACGCGGGGATGGAGGACGAGGGCCGGGCGGCCATCGAGGGCTCCGCGGTGCGCCCCGAGCGGATCGAGATCGAGCGCGCCGCCGACATGCGCTACGTCGGCCAGGAGCACGCGGTGACCGTGGAGCTGCCGCGGGAGCTCTTCGAGCGCGGCGACCGCGAAGCGATCAAGCGCCACTTCGACGCCCAGCACGAGGTCCGCTACGGCACGAGCGCCCCGGGCGAGCCGGCGGAGCTCGTCTCGCTCCGCGCCACCGTCTCCGGCGTCATGCGCAAGCCGCCGCGCCACTCCGTCCCGGCCGGCGGGCCCGAGCCCGAGGCGGGGGCGCTGGTGCGGCGCAAGAGGGCCTATTTCGGCGGCCTCATGGACACGCCCGTCTACGCCCGCGACCGCCTGAAGGCGGGGAACCGCATCGCCGGCCCCGCCCTGATCGAGGAGCACGCCTCGACCACTGTCCTACAGCCCGGCGACGCCCTCGAGGTGGACGCGGCGGGCAACCTCCTCATCGCCATCGGGAGCGCCGCGTGATGAACGAAATGGCCACCCCCACCCCCGCGAAGGTGGACGCCGTCACCGTCGAGATCGTCCGCCGCGGCCTCATCGCCGTGACGGAGGAGATGAAGACGAACCTGATGAGAACGGCCTACAACCTCATCATCTACGAGGCGCTGGACTTCACCGTCGGGCTCTTCACGAAGGAGGGCGACACGGTCTCGATCGGGCTCGGCCTGCCGATGTTCATCCGGGGCATGTCGGAGACGGTGAAGGCGAAGATCCGGCACTTCGGCTACGAGAACATCCACGAGGGCGACATCCTCGTGACCAACGACGCCTACACCACGGGAAGCCACCTCAACCACTTCACCTTCACCATGCCGATCTTCTATGGGGGCGAGCTGATCGGCTTCACCTGCTGCATGGCGCACTGGCTGGACGTGGGCGGCACGCTCGGCACGGTGACGACCGACATCTTCTCCGAGGGGATCCAGATCCCCATCGTGAAGTATCGCCGGCGCGGCGAGGTGAACCAGGACCTCATCGACATCATCGCGATGAACGTCCGCCTCTCCGAGAAGGCGATGGGGGACCTGCGCGCCCAGATCGTCGCGATCACCACGGGCGAGCGGCGCTACCTCGAGCTCGTCACCCGCTACGGCTGGGGCGCGGTGCGGGGCGCGATCGACGTCATCATGGACCAGTCCGAGGCGCTCGCCCGGGCCAACACGCGGAACATCCCGGACGGGGTCTACGAGGCGGAGAGCTTCATGGACGACGACGGGCTGGAGGTGGGCGAGCCCGTGCCGATCCGCGTGCGCGTGGAGAAGCGCGGCGAGGAGGTGACGATCGACCTGTCGGACGTCGCGAAGCAGGTCCGCGGCTTCTACAACTCCGGCGTGACCACCGGCATCGCCTGCGCGCAGGTCGCCTTCAAGTGCCTGGCCACGCCGACCGACTACCCCGTGAACGAGGGCTCCTTCCGGAACCTCAAGGTGATCATGCCCATGGGCACGGTCGTCTCGGCCGAGCGGCCGGCGCCGATGCGGGTCTGGATGACCTACCCGATGACGGTCATCGACACGATCTTCAAGGCGATGGCGAAGGCCATCCCGGACCGGGTGGCCTCCGGCCACCACGCCGATCTCGTCTTCCCCAACATCCACGGCATCAACCCGGCCGACGGCAAGTTCTACATCGTCGGCATCGGCCCGCTCGGCGGGGGATGGGGCGCGAAGGCGACGGAGGATGGGGTTTCCGCGACCGTCTGCATCAACGACGGCGACACGCACAACTCGCCGACCGAACAGCTTGAGGCGAAGTACCCCGTCCTCGTCGAGCGCTACGCGCTGCGCGAGGACAGCGGCGGCGCCGGGCGCTTCCGCGGCGGGCTGGGCTGCGAGCAGGTGGTGCAGGCCCTCGCACCCTTCCAGCTCACGACGCGCATCGACCGCGTGCACTGCAAGCCCTGGGGGCTGGACGGCGGGCAGGACGCGGCCGGCAACGGCATCGGCCTTCGCCGGAACGGGACCTGGGAGACGGACTTCGCCAACGCGAAGGTCTTCAACGTGCGCCTGAAGGCCGGCGACGCCTACATGATGCGCTCGGGCGGCGGCGGCGGCTTCGGCGTGCCGGTCGCGCGCGATCCCGCCCGCGTCGCCCGGGACGTGCGGCAGGGCTATGTGTCGCGGGCCGTCGCGCTCTCCACCTACCGCGTCGTGCTGGACGCGGCGGGCGGGGTGGACGAGGCGGCGACGCGGGCCCTCCGCGCGCGGACCGACATCGCAGCCCCGGGCCCGGCGGGGGCGGCCGACGAGGCCGGCCCGCAGCTCGAGGTCAGCCCGGGCTGAGGGGAGCGGCCGTGACCGAGGCGTCGACGGAACTGGTGGAGAGGGTGTCGCGCCTGGCCGCCCTCTGGCGCGCGGTCACCTCGCGGCCGCTGCACCCGGCCGGCTGCACCTGCATGGGCCACTTCCTCATCCCCGCGATGAGCCCCGCGGACATGGAGGCGGACATCCTCGACTACATGCGCGGCCGCTACGCGGCGGAAGGAATCGCGCCCCTCGTCGCCCTGCTCGACGCGCGGGAGGCCGAGCGCGAGGCGACGGAGATCCGCGCTCCGGCCTTCCGCCCCTGGCTGCTGCGGCTGCCGGCGGCGGGCCTGGACGCCGCGTCGCTCGACCGCTTCCTTGCCGACCTCACCGCGACGCTCGAATCCTTCGAGCCGACGGGATCGCCGCCCGGCGGCCTGATCTGCACCTGAACGCGCAACCGGAAGGACATGCCATGCGCCTCGTCACCTTTCTCCATCAGGGCCGCCCCGCCTGCGGCCTGGTCCAGGGCGACGCCATCCTCGTCGCCCCGTCCTCCCCCTACGCGGACCTGAGGGCGGTGATCGAGGCCGACGCGGTCGCCGAATTCGCCCGCCTCTGCGAGGGCTCCGGCGAGCGGGTGCCGCTGGAGGGCACGACGCTGCTGCCCGTTATCCCCAACCCCGGCAAGATCCTCTGCGTCGGCCTCAACTACGAGACGCACCGGCGCGAGACGGGGCGCGACGTCGTCGAGAACCCGACGATCTTCACGCGCTTCGCCGACAGCCAGGCCGCGCACGGCCAGCCGCTGCTGCGCCCGCGCGTCTCCACCGACTTCGACTTCGAGGGCGAGCTTGCCGTGGTCATCGGCAAGGGCGGGCGCTACATCGCGCGCGACCGGGCGATGGAGCACGTCGCGGGGTATTCCTGCTACAACGACGGCTCCGTCCGCGACTGGCAGCGCCACACCCACCAGTTCACGCCCGGGAAGAACTTCCCGCAGACCGGGGCCTTCGGTCCCTTCCTCGTCACGGCCGACGAGGTGACGGATCTCGATCCGCTGCGCCTGACGACGCGCGTCAACGGGCAGGTCGTCCAGGACACGACGCTCGACCACATGATCTTCGACGTGCCGCGGATCATCGAGTACTGCTCCTCCTTCACGCCGCTGAACCCCGGCGACGTGATCGCGACGGGCACGCCCGGCGGCGTCGGCGCGAAGCGGCAGCCTCCGCTCTGGCTGAAGCCCGGCGACAGCGTCGAGGTCGAGATCACCGGCATCGGGTTGCTGCGGAACGGGATCGCCGACGAGGCGGCCTGACGGGCGCGCCGCGAGCAAGCAAGAAACGGGGAGGGTAGGATGCTCAGAAGGGCACTCGTCGGCGGCGTCGCCGCGGCCGGCCTGGTCGCGGGCCGGGAGGGACGGGCCCAGCCGGCGCCCTACCCCGGCCGCCCCGTGCGGATCATCGTTCCCTTCGCGCCGGGCGGCGGCGTGGACGCCGTCGGCCGCACCGTCGCGCAGCGCCTGTCCGAGCGGATCGGCGTGCCCGTGGTGGTCGAGAACCGGGCGGGCGGCAGCGGCACCATCGGGGGGCAGGCGGTGCAGGCGGCGGCGCCGGACGGCTACACGCTTCTCTTCAGCGCCTCCACCCATGTCATGGCGCGGCAGGTGCTGCGGCGTCCGCCCTACGACCCGCTGACCGACTTCGCACCGGTCGCACAGATCGGCGCGGCCCCGCTCCTTCTTGTTCTCTCGCCAAATCGGCCACAGTCGAACATCACCGAAATTGTCGTGGAGGCCCGCCGCAATCCGGACCGCTGGGCGTTTGGGGCCTCCGCGCTCGGCTCTGCTGGCCATCTCGCGACGATCCTCTTCCTGAAGCTTGCCGGGCTCGATCTCGTCATTGCGCCATATCGGGGCACCGCACCGGCCCTGACGGACGTCGCAGCTGGCAACGTGCAGCTGATGATTGACCCGGTCCTCGCCCTCCTGCCTCTCGTCCAGAGCGGCGGCGTGAAGGGTGTCGCGATCACCTCCGCACATCGTAGTCCCCTGGCGCCCTCCATCCCGACCTCCGCCGAGGCGGGGATGCCAGGGCTTGAGTTCGCCTCCTGGTACGGGCTCTGGGCCCCAAAGAATATCCCAGCGCCGATCGTCACCACGCTGAACGGCCACCTTGCCGAGATCATGCGCGAACCGGCGACGGTGGAGCGGTTCGCGGCGCTCGGCCTCGAGCCCGTCTTCGCCGCCTCGGACGACTTCCAGCGCTTCATCGCGGCCGACGTGGCCCGCAACGCGGAGCTCCTGCGGAGCGCCAACTTCCAGCCGGAGTAGGGGTGCCGGCCGGCCGGCCGGGCTGGGCGCCGGGCCGCGGTGGCGCGGGCGGGCCGGTGGCTGTAGCGTGGTGCCCCACCGGAAGAGGCCGGGCGGAGGAGACCGAGATGCACCGTCGAGCCCTCCTTGCCGCCGCCGGCGCGCTCGCCGCGCCGCGGATCGCGCGCGCGCAGGCGGGCTATCCCGACCGGCCGATCCGCCTCATCGCGCCGTTCCCGCCCGGCGGGGGCACCGACATGATCTCGCGCGAGATCGGCACGCGGGTGGCGGCCGCGGCCGGCTGGACCGTCGTGGTGGAGAACCGCCCGGGCGCGGGCGGCAACATCGGCCTCGACGCCGTCGCGAAGGCGGCGCCGGACGGCTACACCATCGGCATGGGGCAGACGGCGAACCTGGCCATCAACCCCGCCCTCTACCGCAGCATGCCCTACGACGCGCTGCGCGACTTCACGCCGATCGGGCTAGTTGCGCAGCAGCCCAACATCATCGTCGTCGCGAAGCAGTCCCCGGTGCGGAACCTGCCCGACCTGATCGCGGCGGCGCGGGCGCGCCCGGGTCAGCTTTCGGCGGGGCATCCGGGCAACGGCACGGTCGGCCATCTCTCCGGCGAGGTGCTGAACCGGCAGGCGGGCGTCCAGATCCTCCAGGTTCCCTATCGGGGCGCCGGCAACGTCGTCACCGACCTCCTGGCCGGGCGGCTCGACGTGTACTCGGCCAATCCGCTCTCGGTGAAGGGCGTGCTGGAGTCCGGCGACGTCCGGGCCATCGCCGTGACATCGGCGGCGCGTGCCCGCGCCTTCCCGGACGTGCCGACGGTGGCCGAGCAGGGCTTCCCCGGCTTCGAGGCGATGAACTGGACGGGCCTGGTGGCGCCGGCCGGGCTGCCGGAGGCGGTCCTGGCGCGGTGGAGCGGGGAGATGCGCCGCAGCCTCTCCGGTCCCGACATGGCCGCGCGCCTCGCGGCGGAGGGCAGCGAGCCCGTCGGATCCACACCGGCCGAGTTCCAGGCGACGCTCGCGGCGGAGATCGCGAAATGGGGGCAGGTCGTCCGCGAGGGTCAGTTCAGGCTCGATTGACGCGCGCGGCGCGAGGCGGGGCATCGGCGGCGGCGCCGGGCGCGCCGCCGGGCGCTCAGCGGAAGAGGACGTCCTTCAGGAAGGCCCGCACGTTGGCGCGGACCGAGGCGGCGTCGGCGGGGTCGTAGCCCGTGTGGGCGCCGATGGCGACGCAGGCCGAGCTCTTCTGGACGAAGGGCTCGTTCGTGCCGGCGAGGTTGATGACGCCGTCCGCGCCCTCCTCCATGCGGCAGTTGCGGGTGCTCTGCGCGTTGGGCACGGACACCAGGGCGGGCGATGTCGGGTTGTCGAAGCTGTGCTGGCCGTTGGGGTATGCGGTCAGCGTGGCGTCGGCGCCGGCGGCGCGCAGGCGCTCCACGAGGTCGCGGCACGGGGCGATCGGCACGTAATCGTCCACCACGCCGTGGTGCAGGCGGATCGGCACGGCCGCGACCTGCGCGTCGCCCTGGTAGCGGACGTTGCACGGGGTGTAGAGGCCGACATGGGCGGCGAAGCGGTTCTGCGGGCTGCCGTAGAGGCCGCGGAAGCGCGTGCTGGCCGAGTAGACGGCCGCGACGGCGCCCTTGGAGAAGCCCATGACGGCGATCCGGTCGGCGCGGATCCGCGGGTGCGCGGCCAGCCGGTCCAGGGCGCGGTAGGCGTCCACCATCATGGCCAGCGAGTTCAGCAGGTCCTGGTCCGTGACCGTGCTCGTGATGCCGCGGCCGGCGAAGCTGTCGAGAATGAAGGCGGCGATCCCGGCCTCGTTCAGCTGGCGCGCCCAGAGATCGGTGGAGCCACTGATCCCGCCGGAGCCGTGGACGAGGACCACGGCCGGCACGCGCGCCGTCGCCGGACCGGGCGGCAGGCGCAGCTCGCCGGCCAGGGCGGCGTCGTCGCCCGGGACGCCGCGCAGGAAGGCCGTGCCGGACGGCGTGCTGCTGCGCAGCGGCAGGGCCTCGATGCGGCCGGGCAGGTCACCCGGTGCGGGCTGGGCGGGGGCGGGCTGGGCGAGGGCGGGGCTCGCCGTTACCAGGATCGCGGCCAACAGGGTCACCAGGCGCCTGGATGCGGTGCGGCGGGGCATCGTCGTGCTGTCTCCTCCTGCGCCGTGCCCGTGGAGGCGGCCGGCGGCGTTGCGGGACAGTCGGCCACCCCGGCGGGTGGGCGTCAACCGAGCGGGGACGCGCGCCGCCCGGGCCGGCTCAGTAGGTCGCCCGCCCTCCCGAGAGGTCGAAGACCGCGCCGGTGGAGAAGCTCGGCTCCTCGCTCGCCAGCCAGCACACGAGCGCGGCCACCTCCTCGACCTCCCCGAAGCGGCCGATCGGAATCTTGGAGAGCATGTAGGCGACGTGGGCGTCGCTCATCTGCGCGAAGATCGGCGTGCGCACCGCCGAGGGGGTGACGCAGTTGACCCGGATGCCGGTGGCGGCGAGCTCCTTGCCCAGCGACTTCGTCAAGCCGATCACGCCCGCCTTGGAGGCGGAGTAGGCCGCGGCGTTGGGGTTGCCCTCCTTGCCCGCGACGGAGGCGATCGGGACGATGCGCCCGTAGCCCCCGCGCTCCATGAAGGGGATGGCCGCGCGGGCGCAGAGGAAGGTGCCGGTGAGGTTGACGTCCAGCACCTGCCGCCAGGCCGCGACCGGGTAGTCGCGCACCGTCGCGTTCGGGCCCGTGATGCCGGCGGAGGTGACGAGGATGTCGAGGCCGCCGAGCGCGGCGGCGGTCGCTTCCATGGCGCGCCCGACCGCGTCGGCGTCGGTCACGTCCACCACCGCCGTCTCGGCCGCCCCTGCCCGGCCCCGCGCCGCGTCCAGCGCCGCGGCGTCCGTGTCCCAGAGGCTTACCGTCGCGCCCTCCGCCGCGAGGCGCGCGGCGACGGCCAGGCCGATGCCGGAGGCGCCGCCGGTCACGACCGCGGCGCGCGCTTGGAACCGTCCGGCGATGGGCGCCATGCCGTGCTTCCTTCCCTTCCCGGGCGGAGCGTTGCGGCCACCCGGCCCGGAGCCCGTCCCTTCGGCCAGCATCGGCCGCGCGGGCGGCCCGGGCAAGGCGGGGCGCGGCGACGGCCCGCCCCCTGCGTCAGCCCTCGCCGTGGAAGGCTGCCGCCGTGCCGGGGGCGACCCGGCGGGCTGCGCCGCCCTGGCCGTCGGCGCCCTCGATCCCGGCCGTCCGATGGTCGACGGTGTAGGCGCCGCGCGCCTGGGGAGCCGGCCAGGCGGTGGGCTGCGCCAGCCCGACCGCGGCGTAGAGGCCGATGCCGACGGCGAGGGAGGACACCAGGCTGACGAGGCCGAGCAGCTTGCGGTCGCCAGAGCGGCCGTAGGACGCGATGTCTGCACCGAAGTCTGTCACCGAACTCTCCATTCCGGGCCGCACCAGCGGGCCCGGTGAGAGGGATATCGGCCCTGATCGTGGCGGCCTGACGCCCATGGCGTGATCATTTGCCACGGTTTGGCCGTTCCATGGCGCGGGCTGCCGGGGACGGCGGGCGCGGGCGGGGTGGGCGGCGTTGCGCCGGCTGCTGCGGGCCGTCCGGCGGCGCTGCCGCACCCGCCTGGGGCGGGCGCCCCCGACGGCTGCTCCAATGTTGATTGGCCGGCTCGCGGCGTCGCTTGGATGGATGGGCCGGGACGAGGGCGGTGGCCGCGACGACCGCGGGCCGGGTTGCCGTCCCCGAGGGGCCCGGTTTCGGAGAGGGCCGCCCCGACGATGCAGGAAGGATCGACATGGCAGAGGCTCGCAGCACCGACGTCCAGGCTTTTCTCGATGAGCATCCCTTCTCGTCCTTCCAGTGGGTGATCTTCGCCCTCTGCTTCGTCATCGTGCTGCTCGACGGCTTCGACACCTCGGCGATCGGCTACATCGCGCCCTCCCTCATCGCCGAGTGGGGCGTCACCCGGCCCGAGCTCGCGCCCGTGCTCAGCGCGGCGCTGTTTGGGCTCGCCGCCGGGGCCCTGTCGTCCGGGCCGCTGGCGGACCGCTTCGGCCGGAAGGCGGTGCTGGTCGGCTCCGTGCTGATCTTCGGCGTGGCCTGCCTCGCCTCCGCCTTCTCGGGCAGCCTGACGCAGCTTGTCGCCTGGCGCTTCGTCACCGGCCTCGGCCTCGGCGCCGCCATGCCCAACGCCGTGACCCTGATGAGCGAGTTCTGCCCGGAGCATCGGCGCGCCACCCTGACCAACGCCATGTTCTGCGGCTTCCCGCTAGGGGCCGCCTTCGGTGGCTTCCTGGCGGCCTGGATGATCCCCAACTTCGGGTGGCGCAGCGTCCTCCTCCTCGGCGGCGTCACGCCGCTGCTGCTGACCGCGCTCCTGCTTCTGCTGCTGCCGGAATCCGTGCGCTACATGGTTGCCAAGGGGCAGCCGGTCGAGCGCGTGCGTGCCGTGCTGCAGCGCATCTCGCCCGCCGCGCGGCAGGTCTCGTCCTTCGTGCTCACGGAGAAGGCGTCCGCCGGGGAGGGGAAGAGCGGAGCGGCGCTGGTGCTGTCCCGCGGGTACCTGGCGGGATCGCTCAGCCTCTGGGTCGCCTACTTCATGGGGCTGGTGATCTTCTACGCCCTCATCAACTGGATGCCGCTGCTGTTCCGCGATGCCGGCCTGTCGCCGGGGACGGCCGCGCTGATCGCCGCGTTCTTTCCGCTCGGCGGCGTCGGCGCGGTGTTCTTCGGGTTCCTGATGGACCGCTTCAACGGCAACCTGATCATCGCCGTGGGCTTCGCGCTCACCGCGCTGGCGATCTGGGCCATCGGCCAGGTGACCGGCTCGGTCGGGCTGCTGGTGGTGGTGGTGCTGGTCGCCGGCACCGTCATGAACACCGCGCAATCCTCCCTGCCGGCGCTCGCGGCGGCCTTCTACCCGACCGCCGGGCGGGCGACCGGCGTGGGCTGGATGCTGGGCCTGGGCCGCTTCGGCGGGATCGCCGGCTCGTTCCTCGTGGCCGAGCTTGCCCGACGGCAGCTCGAGTTTAGCCAGATCTTCACCATCGTGGCCGTGCCCGGGCTGATCGCCGCGGCCGCCCTGGTCGCGAAGCAGGTCGCCCATCCCCAGGCCCGGCGCTCGTCGGCCCTTGCCAGGGAGACATCACCGAACTCCCGGTCCGGGGATGGGAGGGACCGCCAGGGTCCTCGTTGATCGCGGGCAGCGCGGGATGCGTGCGCGGCCGAGGGCGTCCGCTGGTTGGGCGGTGATGACCGGGTGCCGGGGAGGGGTTCGATGCCGATGGGCGCGCTTGTAGGGCGCGTTCTGGAGGGAGGAAGCGGTGCCCTCTGCCCTCGGGATCGGCGCGCCGCTGGTTAAGACGTCGTCAATACGGCTCGTCGCATACTGGTCCCGGCCGCAAGACGCGGTCGTGAGGCATGAGCATGAACCGCAAAGAGGCAGCCGGCGGCGTTGATGCCCGTTTTGAGTGGCAGGTGTTCCACACCGCCCGCGGCGTCATGGTCCTCGACGGCTGGGGATCTCCCCTGGGCACGTTCAGGACCGTGGCCGTGGCCGTCCTCGCCATGCTCGCGACGGAGGCCGGGCCGTCTCCGCGACACCTGGCGCTGAACGACAACGACGTCGGCGGTCCGGCGTAGGTTTCACGAGCGCTTCCGAGTTGGGGCGCGGCCGGGGCCTCGGCTCGCCAGCCCCGCGAGAGGGGAAGCCAGGTGCCCGTCAGCCCGCCTTCTGCACCCTGGCATGCAGCCCGAGCACGTCCTTGGCCAGTCGCGATCCCTGCAGGTGCACCCGGAGGAAGGCCGAGGCCTCCTCCATGGCGCCGGCTTCGATCAGGTCGAGGATGCGCAGGTGCTCCTCGGAGATCCGGACGAGGCGGCTGCGGTCGACATGGGCCCGGTACTCGATCAGCCGTCGCATGCGGTTCACGCGGCGCAAGGCTTCGATGAGGAAGGGGTTGCCGGAACCGCCCACGATGCCCTCGTGGAACTCGGCGCCGATCCGGTGCGTCTCCGCGGAGGAGAAGCTGTGCCAGCCGCCCGCCAGCATGGCCTTCTGCTCCGCCCGGAGCCGCAGCGCGACCAGCGGATCCAGGCGGTAGCCTGGCTCCAGCAAGGCCGCCGGCTCGATCAAGAGGCGAAAGCGGTAGCCCTGGCTGTAGGCCTCGGGGGAGGTCAGCATGGGCTGGAACTCCCAGCCCTGCCCGCGCCGCCGCTCGATCCAGCCCTCCCGCGCCATGCGCGCGAGCAGGCGCATCAACTGGGAGCGCGGCACGCCGTAGCGGCGGAGTAGCTCGCTCTCAGCCACGCGTGGGCCGATCTCCCCCGAGAGGTAGTCGTCGGCGATGCGGAAGTAGAGGGGATCCTCGTCCGCCGTCTTGGTCACCGCGGCGGAGGGCTCGGGGACCGCGCGCAGGAAGAAGCCGCGGTTCCGCTGCCGCTCGACGGTGCCCTCGCCCTCGAGGACCTGCAGGGCCAGGCGGATGGGGGTCCGGGAGACCTGGAAGACCTCCGCCAGCCGGCCCTCGGTCAGGTGGGCGCCGGGCTCCAGCCCTTCGCGGCGGGCCCAGGCCAGGATCTCGCCCGCCAGGCGGCTGGGGAGGCCGTGCCGGCCCGCGCTCTCTGTCCCGTCCGCCATCTCGCTCCTCGCCGAAGCAGCCGGCCAAGCGGCTGGCCGGGTTCCTAGCACGCTCGGTTGCAGGGTAGCACAAACCGGCATCAAGCCCATTCCGGAATTGTGCATCGATGATGATCGATGCAATGCCGGGAACCGGGCCGGTTCATCTTCGATGGGATGCAGGGAACCGGATGCCCGGTGAAGCGGCGTGCCCCGCCACGGTGAAGGGCGGGATACCCTGGAGATAGCAATGACCCGCGGTACCGGTGCGAAAAGCCACCGTCGAAACGCCAAGGGTGCGGGCGACGGCCGCCCCACCCACGAGGCAACGCCGATCGGTTAGATTGCACAAAGTGATTGAAAGATACTTTTGCCGCGAGTAGGGGTGCCGCGGCGAAGCGAGATGGGAGACAACCAGCATGCGGCTTTACGTTCTGCCGGCCGACGGTATCGGCCCCGAGATCATCGCGGCCTCGCGGCCGGCCCTGGATGCCGCCAGCGACGCGTTCGGGCTCAACCTGAGCTACGACTATGACGACGTCGGTTTCCCCAGCCTCCACAAGCACGGCACCACGCTTCGCCCGGAGGTGCTGGAGAGGTCGAAGGACTACGACGGCATCATCCTCGGCACGCAGTCCCACGCGGACTACCCGGCGCCGGAGAAGGGCGGGCTGAACATCTCCCGCGGCTTCCGCATCGGGCTCGACCTCTACGCCAACGTCCGCCCCGCGCGCACGCGCCCCTTCCTGCCAACGAACATGCGCGAGGGCCGCACGATGGACCTCGTGATCATGCGGGAGTCGACCGAGGGCTTCTATCCCGACCGCAACATGACGCGCGGCTGGGGCGAGATGATGCCGAGCCCCGACATGGCGCTCTCCTTCCGCAAGATCACGCGCCACGCCTCCGAGCGCATCGCGCGTCGCTCCTTCGAGTGGGCCATGGCGCGCCGGAAGAAGGTGACCGCCGTGCATAAGGCGAACTCCTTCCACATGACGGATGGCCTGTTCCTCGAATGCGTCCGGCACGTCCACAAGGATTTCCCGGAGGTCGAGCTGGACGATCTGCTGATCGACGCCTCCACCGCGCACATCGTGAAGGAGCCCGAGCGCTTCGACGTGATCTGCGCGACGAACTTCCTCGGCGACATCCTCTCCGACCTCGCGAGCGAGCTCTCGGGCAGCCTCGGCCTCGCGGGGTCGATGAACGCGAGCGACACGCATTGCTGCGCCCAGGCCCAGCACGGCTCGGCGCCGACCATCGCGGGCAAGGACATCGCCAACCCCACCTCGATGATCCTCTCCTGCGCCATGCTCCTGCAGTGGATCGGCGACAACAAGAGCAACCCGGCGGCGCGCCGGGCGGGCGACGCGATCACCGCGGCGGTGGACGTGGTCCTCGCCGACCCCGCGTCGCGCACGCGCGACCTCGGCGGCACGATGGGCTGCGCCGAGTTCGGCGAGAAGGTCGGCGAGGCGGTCCGCGCCGCGAAGGGCTGAGGCCCGGCCGGTCGCGCCGCTCCACCCGGGCGGCGCGACCGTCGAGCGGGCCCCGCCCGCCGCTGAAGATCAGGAACGGAGGAAGCGATCCATGCCAAAGACGGATCTGGTCGGCCCCCTTGCGCGGCGGCGCTGGATGCCCGCGCTTCTCGCCGGCATGGCGGGCGCGGCCGCGCTGGCGGCGCCGGCCGTGGCGCAGGCTCCCTCCTGGCCGAACCGCCCCGTGCGGATGATCGTCCCCTACGCGCCCGGCGGCGGGGCCGACATCGTCGGCCGCATCCTCGGCCAGTGCATGACGCCGGGCCTGGGGCAGCCCGTCGTCGTCGAGAACCGCGATCCACATTCCCTTCCGCGGCGGCGGGCCGGCCCTGAGCGCCCTGCTGGCGCAACAGGTGGACTTCGTCGTCGACGCGCTGCCGGTCATGCTGCCGCAGCTGCGCGACGGCTCGATCCGCGCTCTCGCCGTCACCTCGCCGGAGCGCGTCGCCCTCCTGCCGGAGGTGCCGACCGTCTCGGAAGCCGGCGTGCCGGGCTACGCGACGCAGAACTGGTACGGGCTCTTCGCGCCCGCGCGCACGCCGGCGCCCGTCGTCGAGCGGCTGGCCGCCGAGACGGCGCGCGTGGTGGCGGACCCGAAGTGCCGGCGGCGCCTGGTGGAGCTGGGCGTGGAGCCCGTCGGCTCCGGCCCCGCGGCCTTCGCGGCGTAGTGGGGGGCCGAGATGCGCACCTGGGAGCCCGTGGTGCGCGCCTCCGGGGCGAGGCTGGACTGATGCCGCTGCTTGGTTGCGTGGCGGACGACTTCACGGGGGCGACCGACCTCGCGAGCACGCTGGTGCGGGGCGGCATGTCGGCCGTGCAGGTGATCGGCGTGCCCGACGGCCCCTTGCCGGAGGCGGACGCGGTGGTCGTCGCGCTGAAGTCGCGGACCAACCCAGCGCGCGACGCGGTGCGCGACAGCCTGGCCGCCCTCGACGCGCTGCGGGCGGCGGGCTGCGCGCGGTTCTTCTTCAAGTACTGCTCGACCTTCGACAGCACGGATGAGGGGAACATCGGGCCCGTCGCCGACGCCCTGCTCGAGCGCCTCGGCGCGCCCTTCGCGCTCGCCTGCCCGGCCTTTCCCGCCAACGGCCGCAGCGTCTACCGCGGCCACCTCTTCGTCGGCGACGCGCTGCTGAGCGAGAGCGGGATGAAGGACCATCCGCTCACGCCCATGCGCGACGCGAACCTGGTCCGCGTGCTCGGGCGGCAGACGGCCGGGCGCGTCGGCCTCGTGAATCTTCCCGTAGTCGGGCGCGGGGCCGCGGCCATCCGGGACGCCATGGCGGCGCTGGCCGCCGGGGGGCACCGCTACGCCATCGTCGACGCCGTGACGGAGGCGGACCTGATGGCGATCGGCGAGGCCGCGGCGGAGCACCCGCTGGTGACCGGCGGCTCGGGCGTGGCCATGGGCCTGCCGGGGAACTTCCGCCGCCGGGGCCGGCTGCCCCCGCGCGACGCGGCGGCGCTGCCGGCGCGGCGGGGGCTGGGGGCGGTGCTCGCCGGATCCTGCTCGCCCGCCACCCTCGGCCAGGTCGCCGCCGCCCGCACCGCGCTTCCGGTGCTGGAGCTCGACCCGCTGGAGACGCCCGATGCCGCGGCCCTGGCCCGCCGGGCGCTGGACTGGGCAGAGGGGCGGCTGGGCGCGCCGATCGTCATCGCCGCCTCCGCCCCGCCCGGGAAGGTCGCGGCCCTGCAGGCGCGGATCGGGCGCGACGCCGCGGGGGCGCTGGTCGAGGAGGCGCTGGCCGCGGTCGCCGAGGGGCTGGTCGCGCGCGGCGTGGGGCAGCTCGTCGTCGCAGGCGGCGAGACCTCGGGCGCGGTGGTCTCGCGCCTCGGCCTGCGCGCCCTGCGGATCGGGGCGGAGATCGACCCGGGCGTGCCCTGGACCCACGCGGAGGGCCCCTCGGGCGGGCTGCACCTGGCGCTGAAGTCCGGCAACTTCGGCGCGCCCGATTTTTTCGCCAAGGCGTTTGGAAGGACGTGACGACGATGGACGAGGCGGCGCTGCGCGAGGCGATCTGCGCCCACGGCCGGCTGCTCTTCGGGCGCGGCTACTCCGTGGGCAGCGCCGGCAACATCGCCGTCCGCCTGCCAGACGGCTACCTGATGACGCCGACCAATTCCTGTCTCGGGCGGCTCGAGGCGGGGCGCCTCAGCAAGCTCGACCGCGAGTGGCGCCACGTGTCCGGCGACAAGCCCTCCAAGGAGGTCTTCCTGCACCGCGCCGTGCTGGACGCGCGGCCGGACGCGGGCGCCGTGGTCCATCTTCACTCCCCCCACGCGACGGCCATCGCCTGCCTCGCCGCGCCGGGCGAGGACGCGCCCATCCCGCCGCTGACGCCCTACTTCGTCATGCGCATCGGGCGGCGCCTTCCCGTCATCCGCTATTACCGCCCCGGCGACGCGGCGATGGAGGGCGAGATCCACGAGGCCTCGAGGGGCGCCCGCGCCGTGCTGCTCGCCAACCACGGGCCGGTCGTGTCGGGCCGGACGCTGGACGACGCCGTCTACGCCGCCGAGGAACTGGAGGAGGCCGCGCGCCTCGCCCTCCTCCTCCGCGGCCAGCCCGCCCGCGCGCTCACGCCCGCGCAGGTGGACGACCTGCTGGACGCGTTCGGATGAGCGGCGCCCTTGCCGCGCCGCCCGCCGCGGGCGGTTCCACCCTCCGGGCACGGGGCACCGCGGCATGAGCGGCGGACCGCGCATTGCCTTGATCCACGCGGTGGCCGCGGCGATCCCGCCGGTGCACGCCGCCTTCGCGCAGGGCTGGCCGGAGGCGCGGCTGGCGAATCTCTTCGACGACAGCCTGCCGTCGGACCTCAGCGAGGCCGGCGCGCTCACGCCGGCGATCGCGGGCCGCATCGGCGCGCTGGCGCGCTACATGGCCGGGGCGGGGGCCGAGGGCATCCTCTTCACCTGCTCCGCCTTCGGGCCGGCCATCGAGGCGGCGGCGCGCGCCCTCTCCCCCTTTCCCGTGCTGAAGCCGAACGAGGCGATGTTCGAGGAGGCGCTGGGCGCGGGGGAGCGCATCGGGATGCTCGCCACCTTCGGCCCCGCCGTGGCGGGCATGGAGGAGGAGTTCCGGCAGGCCGCCGGGGGGCGTTCGGCCGCGCGGCTGGAGACGGTGCTCGCCGAGGGGGCCATCGAGGCGCTGAAGGCGGGCGATGCGGCCGCGCATGACCGCCTCGTCGCCGAGGCGGTGCCGCGCCTGGCGCGCTGCGACGCGATCATGCTCGCGCATTTCTCGACGAGCCGCGCGCTCGGCGCCGCCCAGGCGGCGATGCCGGGCAAGCTCGTCCTCGCCGCCCCCGGCGCGGCCGTGGCGGCGCTGCGCCGCCGCTTCCCGGGACGCTGAGGGCGAGGGCCGCGCCGTGTCAGAAGGGCAGCCGGTCGGCGAGGCCGGTCTCGGCGGCGATGCGCGCGAGGTCGGCCCGCGTGTCCTCGGGCAGGCGCAGCCCCTCGCGGCGGTTCCGCTCGTCGTTCCGGGCCTCGATCTCGCCGGGGTAGAAGACCTCGTCGTGGCCCTTAGCGAGCGGCACGGACTTCAGCTCGGCGATGAAGGCCTCCATGCGGGCGCCGAACTCCGCCATCGGCTGCATCGCCGCGATGTCGACCGCGATGATGAAGTGGCCGGCGCCGCTGCGATGGTCGAAGTCGTAGGGGCCGTGGACGCCGGAGAGGAAGGCGCTGCCGGTCAGCACGCCCGACATCATGTCCACCAGGGTCGCGATCGCGTAGCCCTTGTGGCCGGCCATGGGCAGGATGATGCCGTCGATCGCCGCCTGCGGGTCGGTGGTCGGGTTGCCCTCGGCGTCGATCGCCCAGCCCTCCGGGATCGCCTCGCGCCGGTTCCGCGCGAGGTAGATCTTGCCACGGGCGACGCCGGTGTTCGCCATGTCCGAGACCATCGGCGCGTGCCGCCCGGCGGGCGCGGCGAAGGACCAGGGGTTGGTGCCGACGATCTTCCGCCGCCCGCCCCAGGGCGCCATGGCGGGGCCGCCGTTGGTCGTCAGGAAGGTCAGGCAGCCCGCCCGGGCGCCCATCAGCGTGTAGTACATGCAGGTGCCGAAGTGGTTGGAGTTGCGCACCGCGACGGCCGAGAGCCCGTGCGCCTTGGCGCGCCGCACCGCCTCCCCCATGGCCGCGGCCGTCAGCACCTGGCCGACGCCGTCCTGGCCGTCGATGACCGCGATGCCGCCGGCGTCCACGAGGGTGACCGGGCGGGTCACGGCCTGCATCGACCCCCGGCGAAGGCGCTCGAGGTACCAGCCGAGGCGCAGCACGCCGTGCGACTGGTGGCCCCAGAGGTCGGCCTGGACGAGCGTGTCCGCGACCAGCTCCGCGTCCGCCGGCGGCAGGCCCGCGCCGGCGTAGACGGCGGCGGCGAAGGCCCGGAGGCGCTGGGGATCGATCGTGGTCGTGCCGTCCATGGAATTCTCCTCCACCCCTGCGTGCCGTGCTGCCGTAAACTCCGGCGGGGCCGGGTTCCCTTGGCGTGCCCAGTCTCGCCCAAACTGCATGGCGTGGCAAAAACGTACACCCGTGCGGGGTGCGCGGCGCGGCCGGTCCCTCCAGGCGAGGGGCGGACGGGCGTCGTGGCGAGGCGCTTGTCCCGTGGTGAGGACGGTTCGTTCGGTTCTCGGGGACTTGGCCAGGCAAGCGACGCCGCTGTTGCGGTGGGCGCGTTGATCGCACAAATTAGCGTAAATAAACCAGAAGGACGTCCGTGCCCTTTCTTCCCTCCCGCCGCGGCGTGCTCGCCGGGCTTGCCGCGGCCCCGCTGGCGCGCCCGGCGCTGGCCCAGGATGGCTGGCCGCGCCGCACGATCACCATCCTCTGCCCGGCCGCGGCCGGCGGCGCGACGGACATCATCAGCCGCGTGATCGCGGCCCAGTTGCAGAAGACCTTCGGGGTGTCCGTCGTCGTGGACAACCGCGGGGGCGCGGGCGGCTCGATCGCCACCGAGGCGGGGGCCATCGCCGCGCCTGACGGCTACACCCTGACCATGGGCCAGCTCGGGACGCTGGCGGTGAACCCGTTCCTCTACCCCCGGCTGAAGTACGATCCGCTGCGCGACTTCGCGCCGGTCGGGCTCATCGCGCAGGTGCCGATGGTGCTCGTCGCCCCGCCCTCCGCCGGCACGCCCGACCTCGCGAGCTTCGTGGCGAAGGCGAAGGCGGAGCCGGGGGGCATCGAGTACGGGTCGGCGGGGGCGGGATCGAACACGCATATCGGCATGGTGGCCTTCGCCGAGGCGGCGGGCGTGCAGCTCGTCCACGTGCCGTTCCGCGGCTCGGGCGCGCTGACGCCGCTGCTCCTGTCCGGCAGCATCAAGGCGGCCATGTCCGGCACGCCGAGCATGCTGCCGCTCATCAAGGAGAAGCGCCTCGACGCCCTGGCGGTCTCGGCCCCGCGGCGGATCGCCCAGCTGCCGGACGTGCCCGCCATCGCCGAGTTCTACCCGGGCTTCGAGGCGATGCAGTGGTACGGGCTGATCGCCCCGGTCCGGACGCCCGCGCCGATCCTCGCGCGCCTCTCGGCCGCCGTGAACGAGGCGATCGTCACGCCGGAGATGACGGAGCGCCTGGCATCGGAAGGGGCGGTGCCGGACGTCCGGAGCCCGGAGGGCTTTCGCGACCTCATCCGGTCGGAGTCGGAGCGCTGGGGGGCCATCGTTCGACGGAACAACCTGCGTCCTGGGGAGTAGGCCGGCCGTCCAGCGCGCGCCGGCCTGGCCTGGGGAGCGCGCGCCTCAGAAGGCCTTCAGGACCTGACGCGTGTGCTCGACGGCGGGCGGCGCGGCGAAGAAGTCGCCCACGAGGCGGCGCCACTCCTGGAAGTCGGCCGAGCCGCGGAAGTCGACCGTGTGGTTCTCGACGGTTTCCCAGGTGACGAGCAGGCGGTAGCGCGAGGGGAACTCGACGGAGCGCTGCAGCTCCATCCCCCGGCATCCCCGGGCCCGCCGGAAGAGGGGGCCGGCCTTGGCCACCCCCTCCTCGAACGCGGGCTCGCTCCCCGGCGTCACCTCGATCTGCGCGATCTCGAGGAACATCGGCCCCCTTCAGTCCTTGTGCTCGGCGAGGACCGGGCGGGTCTCGCCGGTCTCGACGAGGGTGCGCGTGGCGTCCACCCGGGCGTAGGTCCACAGGATCTTCATGCCCTCGGTGTTGGAGGCGTTGATGAAGCGGTGCGGGACGCCCTCGGGGATCCAGGAAATGTCGCCGGCCTTGATCTCGTGCCGCTCGCCGTCGATCTCGGCGATGGCGCTGCCCTCCAGCAGGAGCACGCTCTCCTCGCAGTTGTGGGTGTGGAGCGGGATGGCGGCGCCCGGGCCGAAGATCGTCATGCCGTTGAGGAAGCTCCGCGCGCCGATCGCGGGGCCGACCAGGGGGATGGTCCGGGCGCCGCCGCCCCGCTCGTAGGCCTTCATCCGGTCGGGGTAGAGCACCACGCCCTTGGGGTTCTCGGTGGTCATCGTCTCTTCCTCTCTGTCAGTCCAGGGCCTTGCGGGGCGACGCCGCCGGTTCGGCCGCCCCGATCCACACGGTCTTGGTGTTCATGAACGCGCGCAGGCCCAGGGCGCTCCGGTCGCGGCCATAGCCCGACTTCTCGATCCCGCCGAACGGAATCCGCGGGTCGGAGGCAACGAGCGCGTTGACGAAGACCGCCCCCGCGTCGCGGGGCGCGATGGGCCCGAGGAGCGTTGCGTCCATCGCGCGGGCGAGGTCCATCACCTCCTCCGGGAGGTCGTCCCGACAGCCGGGAGTCTTGGGGGACGGCCCGTGCCGGCCCCAGGGCGCGGATCAAGGCGGGGCGTCCCCGGCCCGCCGGGCCGCGGGGGCGCCGCGGCCGCGCCGGTAGGCCTGCGGGCCGCACCCCATGTCGGTGCGGAACGCGTGGATGAAGGCCGAGGTCGAGCCGTAGCCGAGCGCCATCGCGGCCTGCGTCACCCCGAGGCCGCCGCCGAGCATCTCGATCGCCCGGAACAGCCGCAGGCGCCGCCGCCAGGCGCGCAGGCCCATGCCCAGCTCCGCCTCGAAGCGCCGGGCGAGCGTGCGGCCGGACATTCCCAGCGCCCGCCCCCAGGCCTCCGGCCCGCGCTGGTCGGCCGGGTCGGCGTAGAGGGCCTCGCACACCGCCAGCGCGGGTCCGCCGCGCGGCCAGGGGAGCGCACCTGGCAGGGATTTCGCGCGCCGGAGCTGGTCGAGGATGAGCTGGGTGACGCGGCCCGCGTAGCCATCCGGGTCCTCCGCCCCCTCAAGGCCGGCGGCCTCGACGATCAGGGCCTGGAGCAGCGCCGGGACGCTGAACACGGTCGGGCTTCCCGGCAGCCCCTCGCCGGCCTCCTCGGCGATCCAGAGGCTGCGGAACTCCGCGCCGAGCAGGGACCCGACCCGGTGCGGCAGGCCGGCCGGCAGCCAGACCGCCTGCTCCGGGGAGATCACGAAGGAATGCCCGTCCACGGCGACCGTGAGCACCCCGGAGATGGCGTAGACCACCTGGTGCCAGCGGTGGGCGTGCTCCGGGAACTCGTGGCGCGCGGGGATGGACTGGGCCCGGACCGTCATCGGCCGGGGGGCCGCCAGGCCGGGCGGGGCCGCCATCGTCTCCCAGGGCATGGGACCTCTCCTTTGTCCGATACTCTATATGAATTGTCATCTCGAAGAGATACGGACAGCACCGGATCGGGTAGTTCCTGGGCGACGGCGCCCGGGCCGGCTTCCTTGGCCGGGGGGCGACGGCGCGTTGCCGGGCATCGACGCCCGCCTTGAGTCCAGGATGAGGAACCCGCCATGGCTCGCACCGACAGCCGCGGCCTGCCGATCTCGACCGCCTCCGACCTCGCGGCCGAGCGCTACCGCGAGGGCGTCGACCTGATGCTCTCGACCTGGCCGGGCGCGGCCGAGGCGCTGGAGGGGGCGATCGCGGCCGATCCGGGCTTCGCGCTCGCCCACGCGGCGCGCGCGCGCCTGCACGCCATGCGGTCGGAGCCCGCCGCCGCCAAGGCCCGGATCGCGACGGCCCTCGAGGCCGTGGCCCGCCGCGGCACGGAGCGGGAGCGGAACCACGTCGAAATCCTCTCCCTCGTCCTCAACGGGCGGACCGCGGAGGCCATCGACCGGGTTTCCGCCCACGCCGACGCCTGGCCGCGGGACGTCGTCATCCTCTCCCTGCCGCTGGGCGCCTTCGGGTTGCTCGCCTTCTCCGGCCGGGCGGACCACGACCAGGCGCGCGTCGACCTCTGCGAGCGCCACGCGGGCCACTTCGCCGCGGACGACTGGTGGTTCCTGACCTACCGCGGCTGGTCGCACGCGGAGAACGGCAACGTGGCCCTTGGCCGCGACCTCACGCAGCGCGGCTTCGACCTGCGCCCGCACAACGCCAACGCGGCCCACGCCCTCTCGCACGCGATGCACGAGGGGGGCGCCAACGACGAGGCCGACCGGCTGATCGAGGCCTGGCTGCCGACCTATCCCCGGTCCGGCATCCTGCACGGCCACATCGCCTGGCACGCGGCGCTCGCCGCGCTGGAGCACGGGGACGCGGCGCGGGCGCTCGCCCTCTACGGCGCGCACGTCCAGCCCTCCGCCTCGACCGGCAACGCGGTCAACGTCGTCAGCGACACCGCGTCCTTCCTGTGGCGGCTGCAGGCCTATGGCCATGCGGTGCCGGAGGGGCTGTGGCAGGCGGCGGCGGCCTACGCGGCGCCGGCCTTCCCCGGGGCGGGCTTCGCCTTCGCCGACCTGCACATGGCCCTCCTCGCGGCGGCGACGGGGGACAGGGAGGGGCTGGAGCGGCGCGCGTCCGCCCTGGCGGCCCTGGCCGAGGCCGGGACGCTGCCGGCCGGGCCGGTCGTGCCCGCCCTCTGCCGCGCGGCCCTCGCCTTCGCGGAGGGGGACTACGCGGGGTGCGCCCGCCTCCTGGAGCCGGTCGCGCCCGAGGTGGTGCGCGTCGGCGGCAGCGGCGCCCAGCGCGAGCTGGTGGAGGACATGCTGCTGCTCGCGCTGATGCGGAGCGGCGAGTCCACCAAGGCTGGCGCCCTGCTCGACCGCCGCCTCCACCGCCGGCCCTCGCCCCGCGACCGGGCCTGGCACGGCCTGCTGGCGGCCTGAGAGCGGCCATGCCCCAGGCCAGCACAACGATCGCCGCCCCGCCCGCCCCCGGCGGGGAGCGGAGCAACGTCCTGCGGCTCGCGGTCGCGCAGGCGCTCGCGGGCGCGAACTCGACGGTGGTCTACGCGACGGGCGCGGTCGTCGGCAGCACGCTCGCGCCCAGCCCCGCGCTGGCGACCCTGCCCATCTCGATCTTCGTGGTGGGCATGGCGGCCTGCACCCTGCCGTCCGGGGTGATCGCCCAGCGGCACGGCCGCCGCGCCGCCTTCCTGGCCGGCACCGGGTGCGGCGTGCTCGCCGGCCTTCTCGCGGCCCTGGCGGTGGTGCTGGGGTCCTTCGCGCTGTTCTGCGCGGCGACCTTCCTCGGCGGGGCCTACGCCGCCGTGGTGCTGTCCTTCCGCTTCGCCGCCGCCGACTGCGCGCCGCCGGCACGGCGCGCGCGGGCCCTGTCCGCGGTGATGGCGGGCGGCGTCTTCGCCGGGGTCATCGGCCCGCAGCTCGTGACCCACACCATGGATCGGTGGCCGCCCTACCTCTTCGCGGCCAGCTACGTCGCCCAGGCGGCGGTGGCCGCGGTCTCCGCCCTCATCCTCCTCGGCGTGCGGCTTCCGCGGCCGACGGCGGCGGAGGCGGCGGGCGGGCGCCCGCTCGGCGCCATCGTGCGCCGGCCGCGCTTCGTCACCGCCGTGGTCTGCGGCGTGGTCTCCTACCTGCTCATGAACTTCCTCATGACCTCCGCGCCGCTGGCCATGCGGATGTGCGGCTTGTCGCAGGGGGACGCGAATCTCGGCCTGCAGTGGCACGTGATCGCGATGTACGCGCCCAGCTTCTTCACCGGGCGGCTGATCGCCCGCTTCGGCGCGCCCCGCGTGGTGGCGGTCGGGTTGGCGCTGACCGCCGCCTCGGCCGTGGTCGGGCTGCTGGGCGTGGACGTCGCGCATTTCTGGGGGACGCTGGTGCTGCTCGGCGTCGGCTGGAACTTCGGCTTCGTGGGCGCCTCGGCGATGGTGCTGGAGTGCCACCGGCCCGCGGAGAAGGCGCGGGTGCAGTCCTTCAACGACTTCGCCGTGTTCGGCACGATGGCCGTCGGGTCCTTCCTGTCGGGCGGGCTGCTCTCCTCCTTCGGGTGGAGCACGGTGCTGTCCCTGTCCTTCCTGCCGATCCTTCTCGCCGCCGGCGCGCTCGCCTGGGCGG
>NZ_RCZP01000005.1 GCF_006438825.1 Muricoccus nepalensis | reverse complement strand
GGGTGGTGAGGGAGGCGGCGGGCAGGCGGAAGTCCGTGGCCGTGAGGGCGGCGGCGCTGACGCCGCGCAGGATGGCGGCGTCGCCGTTCCCGAGCTCGAGCACCGCGTCCGCGCCGTCCTGGCGGAGGGCGGCCTGCACGGCGGCGAAGCTCGTGAAGGCCGTGAAGCCGCCGCCGATGACGATCTTGTCGACGCCCGGCTGGAAGTCGGTCACGACGTCGCGCCCGGCGCCGCGCTCGAAGAGGAAGCGGTCGGCGCCGGCGCCGCCGGTGAGGACGTCGTTGCCGGCGCCGCCGTCGAGCGTCTGGCTGCCGTCGCCGCCGACGAGGAGGTTGTCGAGGCTGTTGCCGGTGCCGGCGGTGCCGTCCTTCTCGACGGACATGTTCTCGACATTATTGGGCAGGCGGTAGGCCGGAGCGTAGGACACCACAGTGTCGATGCCGGCGCCCGCGGCCTCTACGACCTTGTCGTGCAGATCCCACCAGACGAAGTACGTGTCGTCGCCCGCACCCCCAAAAAGGGTGGAGCCGCCGCCGCCGCTGTAGAGGTAGTCGTTCCGGTCAGTCCCAAGGACCTGACCCCCGGCGGTGCCGGAGCCGTCGATCCAGTTCAGCGGCTGGCCGCTGGCGGCCAGCAGCCGCCCGAACGCGTTGAGCTGGGATGTGATGACAACGGCCATGCCAGCCTCCGAGTAGTGCGCTGGGGCTGAGCATTGGTGCAAGATGTTTAACGGGGCGTTTCACGCGGAAGGCGTTGGGTCAGAAAATAGCCTAGAACTGAGTCCCCCACGCATCCGTGATAGGCTTAGCCGGGTTACCAGCTTCGGAACTGACGAGCCTCGGTGTTTTCCCGAGATCGCCTCTTTCAAGATCACCTTGTCTAAGGTCAGGTCCAACATCGCTTTCCGCAAACGCGCGTTCTCCCGCTTCAACTCCCTCATACGCCTGACTTGGTCTAGCCTCAGGCCACCGAACTCAGCGCGCCAGCGGTAGTAGGTCTGGTCAGTCTCCCGGTTGCCCGCACTGCCTCTGCTACCGGCTTGCCCGGGCCCGTCAGCACTTCGACCTGCCACAGCTTGGCGACGAACTCCTCGGGCGTGTACGCCCTCTTCCGACCCATCCTCAGCCTCCTCAAAATAGCCGCCGGTTCACATAACCGCCGAGCCGCTTCTACGCGTGCACGTCACCGATGCCGTCGAGCAGCGCGTCCGAGAGAAAGTCCATAGACGGGTGCTGATCGGTGCGTGGCCACCTCGCGCTTCATGCAGCGCGCCGCCGTGACGTGTCTTGGCGACCGTTTGTGCCGCAGACACGGGCCTCGAAGTGGTACAAGCGGTAATCACGCTTGCAGCTCAATCGCCATCCAATTTTCGGCTGCCCAAGAAACATCGAAGTAATTGAAATAGGTTTCTTGATCTCACGGTTAAGTAAGCTTGTATCAGCTTGCGCGCGTCGGGCTAGCAAGTGAGGTGGAGAAGCACGTGCAGGCAGGTCTTTCCAGCGGCCTCCAAGAAGCCGAGATAATGTGGGAGGAGCAACCGCCGTCGCGACGTGGTTGCGGGCTGGGGAGCCACCCTGATAGGAGCACCGCGAACGGAACGATGAAACGGGGAACGCGCGTGGACGCACCAGCCACACCGGAGGCACGCAAGGCGCTCTGGGGCTCAGCCGTCGGCTATGCGATGGACGGGTTCGACTTACTCATCCTGGGCTTTATGCTCCGCAATATCGCGAGCGACCTGCAGCTCGGCCAGCCCGAGGCGGCGTCGCTGGTCACCGGCACGCTGGTTGGCGCAGTGCTGGGGGGCCTGCTCTTCGGCATGCTCTCCGACCGTCTGGGGCGGGTTCGGGTGCTGACCTGGACTATCGTGCTCTTCGCGGTTTTCACCGGGCTCTGCGCGCTGGCCCAGGGCTACTGGGACCTGCTGGCCTATCGCACCATCGCCGGTCTCGGCCTGGGCGGCGAGTTCGGCATCGGGATGGCGTTGGTCGCGGAGGCCTGGCCGAAGGAGAAGCGTGCTCGCGCGTCCTCCTATGTCGGCCTCGGCTGGCAAGCCGGCGTGTTGCTGGCAGCCATCGTGACACCGTTGCTGCTGCCGGTCATTGGTTGGCGCGGCATGTTCGCCATCGGCATCCTGCCCGCGCTGGCGGCCTGGTTCATCCGGAGCACGCTGCATGAACCGGAACTGTTCACCGCGCGCAACGCCAGGGCGGTTCGGGAGAGCTTCCCGCTTCGTCTTCTCGTGAAGGATACGGAGACGACGAAGACCAGCCTCGGTCTCATCATTCTCTGTTCGGTCCAGAACTTCGGCTACTACGGGGTGATGATCTGGCTGCCGAACTATCTTAGCAGCCGGTTCGGCTACGGGCTCACCCAATCAGCGGTGTGGACGTCGGTGACCATCATTGGAATGGCTGCCGGGATCTACGCTTTCGGGCAGATCGCGGATCGCCTGGGCCGGCGCCCTACCTTCCTTGGTTACATGGTGGGGGCGGCGGTGATGGTCGTCCTGTACTCGCAGCTTACCGGTGCGACGGCGCTCCTGATCGGCGGCGCGGTCATGGGCTTCTTCGTCAACGGCATGCTGGGCGGCTACGGCGCGCTCATCAGCGAACTCTATCCCACGGCCGTGCGGGCGACGGCGCAGAACGTGCTCTTCAACGTCGGGCGCGCGGTGGGCGGCTTCGGGCCCGTCGTGGTCGCGGCCATCGCAGGGGTGCACGGCTTCGAGACGGCCATCGCCGCGCTCGCGGCGCTCTATGTCCTCGACATCGTGGCGCTGTGGCTCCTGATTCCCGAGCGGCGAGGCGCGGAACTGACATGAGAGGCGGGCCCGCGCAGCCGCCGGAAGAGCCGGGACAGGATCGATGCGCTGGAACGTGGTTGGCCGGCTCGCCTTGAAGCACCGTGGGCGGAACGGCAGGCCATGTGTGCTGCCGTTGGCTCAGGTTCTGAGGACAGGGTCTTAGGCTGCCCGGCGGACGAGCGGACGTCAGTGCGATTTCTGTTCCAACCTGGATGGCGAGGCGCTTCACGCGGCCATTTGCGTCGGACCAGTCGGCCAGTGGCCGGCTGCCCGCCCCTGGCTGCCGCTCGCAACGGTGCGCTCGCGGCAATCTTGATGAGCCGAACCGCCGCCATCAGTCCTTTTGAGGAGTTTTCAGCGCTGGGGTCGGACGAGGCGGCCTGAACAGGGCTGCTGCGAGAGGGCAGGATTGCATGTCGGACAGCCATTACGATCTCATCGTTATCGGCAGCGGTCCGGGGGGGGCTTCCCTGGCGCACCGCCTGGCTCCGACGGGCAAGCGCATCCTCCTGCTCGAGCGCGGGGACTACCTCCCACGCTCGCGCACAAACTGGGATTCCAAGGCGGTCTTCGTCGACGGGATCTACCAGGCGACGGAAACCTGGTACGGCGCCGATGGCTCCGAGTTCCATCCTGGACTGCACTACTTCGTCGGCGGGAACTCCAAGGTCTACGGCTCCACGCTCATCCGCATGAGGGAGCGGGATTTTGGAGAGATGCAGCACAAGGACGGTGTGTCGCCGGCCTGGCCGCTAGGATACGACGCCTTCGAGCCCTACTATACCGAGGCTGAGGCTCTCTACCACGTGCACGGCCTGCGCGGCGAGGATCCCAACGAGCCCTGGTCCAGCTCGCCCTACGCCTATCCCCCGATCCTTCACGAGCCTCGCATCCAGGAGCTCAGCGACCGCCTGACGGGCCAGGGGCTCCATCCCTTCCATCTACCGCTCGGCATCAAGCTCGACCAGAACCCGGACGGCAGCGCGACGACCTACAGCCCCTGCATCCGTTGCGATGCGTTCGACGGCTTCCCCTGCGCAATCAACGCCAAGGCCGACGCGCAGGTCATCTGCGTCGACCCGGCGCGCGCCGCCCACCCGAACTTCACCCTGCTGACCGGCGCCCTCGTGACGCGGCTGGAGACGGATGCCGGCGGGCGCAGCATCCGGCACGTCCATGTGACGCGAGGCAACCGCCCGGAGGTATACTCTGCCGACATCGTGGTCGTGGCCTGCGGCGCCCTCAGCTCCGCGCTGCTTCTGCTTCGATCGGCGAGCGAGGCGCACCCGCGCGGCCTCGCCAACGGGTCCGACCAGGTCGGGCGCAACTACATGCGGCACAACATGTCCGTGGTCATGGCGCTGATGCGGGAGAGCAATCGCACGGTGTTCCAGAAGACCCTCGGCATCAGCGACTACTACTTCGGGGCTCCGGACTGGGAGTATCCCCTCGGCCTGATCCAGATGTGCGCGACGTCGCACAGCGAGCAGATCCGGGGAGAGGCGCCGCTGCAGCCCCTCATGCACCTGATGCCGGACTGGCCGCTCGAGAAGATGGCGGAGCACTCCATCGACTTCTGGTTGCAGAGCGAGGACCTGCCGCGCCCGGAAAACCGCGTCTTCTACGACGGCGACCGGGTGGTGTTGGACCTGACCGAGAACAACATGGAGGCGGCCCGTCGGCTCCGCGCGAAGCTGCAGGACATGACGGGGTTCATCGGCGCCCTGCCGGTGCTGTTCGACCGCGGCCTCTACCTCGGCAGGAAGATCCCGATCGGCGGTACGGCACACCAGGCCGGCACGCTCCGCTTCGGGACGGACCCCGCCACCTCCGTGCTCGACCTCGACTGCAAGGCGCACGAGCTGGACAACCTCTACGTGGCCGATGCGGGGTTCTTTCCCTCCATCGGCGCGGTGAACCCGACCCTCACGATCATTGCCAACGCCCTCCGCGTCGCGGACCGCATCAAGGAGAGGCTGGGCGCCTGAGCATGCGGCTGGACCTCCTTCTTCTCGCAGGCCTCCTCGGCAGGGCGGCGTGGCGGGCCCGTCCCGCTGCCCGCGTTCGGCGGGTGCTTCGGTTCAACCGCGTGGTGGCGGATCTCGACCGCGCCGAGGCCTTCTACCGCGACGCCCTTGGCTTCCGTCGCGTCGGACGAGGCCCCGCGGACACGCGGGTCGCGCGGCTCCTCGGCATCGCGGCGGCCGAGGGGGAGGAGGTCGTCCTGCAGCTCGGCGCGGAGCGGCTCGCGCTCCTGCGCTTCCGCCAGCCGCCGGCGCCCTACCCCGCGAAGGGGCGGAGCGACGACCCGTGGTTCCAGCACCTCGCGGTCGTGGTGCGCGACATGGGGGAGGCCTTCGAGGTTCTCTCCTCCCGGGCGGCCCGGGCCATTTCGACCGGCGGGCTGCAGCGCCTGCCGCCGTCGAACGGGTCGGTGACGGCCTTCAAGTTCCGCGATCCGGACGGGCATCCGCTGGAGCTGATCCATTTCCCGCCGGGGCAGGGGCGAGGGGTTTGGCAGGATCGCCCGGGCCAGAGCCCCTTCCTGGGCATCGACCACACCGGCCTTGTGACCGGCTCGACCGCCCGCAGCCTGGCCTTCTACCGGCGCCTCGGTTTCCTCGTCGTCGGCCGCTCCAGGAACAGCGGGCCGGCCCAGGAGCGGCTGGACGGGCTTGAGCATCCCGACCTGCGGATCTCCTCCCTCCGTCCGGACAATCCCGATGGGCCGGGCTTGGAGCTGCTGGATTACCGGCCCCCCAGCCGCCGGGCCGCGCGGCTGCCCGCCAATGGCGTCGCCACGGAATGGGTGACCGTCGCTGTGCGCGGCCTGCCCCACGGGACCGCCCTCGGCGGCGGTCGCCGGGCCCTCGCGCTTCGCGACCCGGACGGCCATCGGCTCCTGCTCGTGGATCAGGGCGGGGAGGGGGCGACCTCACCGGCCTTGGGACCGACGACGTAGGTCGAGGCCAGGGGGTCCCGAAGCACCTCCGTCGCGGGCAAGGTGCGCGGCGCCAGGACGACGAGGCCCAGCCCGCCGACCAGGCCGAAGTTCTTCAGGAACTCCCAGAAGTGCTGGAGGCCTTCCCCTTCCTGGAAGCGCCAGAAATCCGGGTAGCGCCAGAATGGATGGTAGAGCAGGGCCGTGACGACGCAGAAGCCGGCGAGCACGAAGGCCGCGAGCCGGTCGTGCCAGCCGAGCACGATGCAGGCGGGCGCGACGATCTCCACGATGATGGCCGCCACCAGCATGAGGGGAGCCAGGACGGTCGATCCAGCCTGCTTCATCGCCGACGGCCAGTTCACGATCTTGTCCAGCGCGCTGAAGGGAAACAGCACCACCAGCATGATCCGCAGGAGCAGGGGCGCGTAGTCGTTGAGCAGCGAGGCCATGCTGAAGCTCCTCACGCGAATGAAAGCCGTGCCGAGGCTCCTGGCATGGAACAAGGGTGGCGGCCGAAGGTTTTAGGGCATGCCGCGGGAGACGCGGGGGAGTTCGGCATGTCGGACCAAACGGGCCCTAGCCCCACTGTTCCCTACTGGCACCTCTGGCGGGATGCGGAGGGTGTCAGCCATCAGCGCCAGTGCGCGCTGACCGCGTTCGAGCTGAAGGGCGTGGGGGACGCGGCGCCGCAGTGGAACAACCGCCACGAGCGTTGCGAATCGACGGTCGTCGTCACCGTGCAGCCGGTGGGCTGGGTGGGCGAGTGGCACGAGAACCCCGCCCCCCAATGGATCGTGGTGCTTTCCGGCCGCTGGTGGATCGAGAGCATGGACGGCACGCGCGTCGAGCAGGGCGCGGGCGAGTTCTCCTTCGGCGAGGACCAGGGCTGCCGCAGCGTGGACGGGCGGAAGGGGCACCGTTCCGGGACGGTGGGCGACCAGCCGGCGGTGCTGATGACCGTCCAGCTCCACATCCCGCCGGTCCTCCGCCCCTGCCACAAGGCTTGAGGATGGACGGCTTCGAGGTGCACGACCCGCGCTTCCTCGGCTACGTGCTGCCCAACGCGCCGCTGGTGAAGCTGGGGGAGGGCTTCGCCTGGCTCGAAGGGCCCGTCTGGTTCGCCGACGCGGACTGCCTCCTCGTCAGCGACCTGCCGAACGACCGGGTGCTCCGCTGGACCGAGAGCGGCGGCCTGTCGACCTTCCGCCATCCCTCCGGCTTCGCCAACGGCCACACCCGCGACCGGCAGGGCCGCCTACTCAGCTGCTCCCACCGCGACCGCTGCGTCACGCGCACGGAGCTGGACGGCAGCTTCACCGTCCTCGCCGAACGCTACGAGGGCAAGCGGCTGAACTCGCCGAACGACATCGTCTGCCATTCCGACGGCGGCATCTGGTTCACCGACCCGCCCTACGGCATCAACACCGACTACGAGGGAGGCAAGCAGGCCTCCGAGCTGCCGCCCGCCCTCTACCGGCTTGATCCCCGGAGCGGCGCGCTGCGGATCATGGCGGCGGATTTCGCGGGGCCCAACGGCCTGTGCTTCTCCCCGGACGAGAAGCGCCTCTACGTCTCGGAGAGCGGCCCGCAATTCGCGCCCGACCCGCCCCGCCACATCCGGGTCTTCGACGTGGCCGGCGACGGCCAGTCGCTCGCCGGTGGAGGCGTGTTCCACGCGGTGTCGCCCGGCTTCGCGGATGGCCTGCGCTGCGACGAGAGCGGCAACGTCTGGAGCAGCGCGGCCGACGGCGTGCACTGCATCGCGCCCGACGGCAACCTCCTCGGGCGCATCAAGGTGCCCTTCACCGTCTCGAACCTTGCCTTCGGCGGTCGCAACCGGGCGCGTCTCTTTCTCTGCGCCTCGCACACCCTCTTCGCCATCTACACGAACGTGCGGGGCGCCCAGCGCCCTTGATCCGGCGCGCTTCCCGCGGCGTCGTCAGGGTTCCGCTTGATGCTTGCTGACCCAAGGGCCGACGCAGAAGCGATCAGGCGCTCAGCCGTTGTAGGCGAGGCGGAATCCCGTATGGCCGGCGGAGGTGTCGGGGGAGCGGCCGGAGCGCGCGGCGATGCGGTAGCGATAGCAGTAGCTGCGGTGGCACAGGTAGGAGCCGCCCTTCATCACGCGCTCGCGTTCCGCCTGGGCCGCCGTGTTCCGCGCCTTGGCGTGACGCGAGAGCGAGCGGACGCGGAAGGGATCCGCGCACCATTCCCAGACATTGCCGCAGGCGTTGAACAGGCCGAAGCCGTTCGGGGCGAAGCTGTCCACGGGCGCCGTGCCGGTAAAGCCGTCCAACCCGGTGTTCTGTTGAGGAAACCGGCCCTGCCAGATGTTGCAGGGGGTGGTCGCGGCGTCATCCGGCTCCGTGTCACCCCAAGGGAAGCGGGCCGCATCGTTCCCGCCCTTGGCGGCGCATTCCCACTCCGCCTCGCTCGGCAGGCGCCCGCCCGCCCAGGCCGCGAAGGCGACGGCGTCGTTCCAGGAGACGTGGACCACCGGGTGGTCCCGGCGGTCCTCCACCGAGGAGCCCGGCCCCTCGGGGCAGGCCCAGGCGGCGCCCTCCACCTTGCGCCACCAGGGCGCGCCCTCCGGCGCCTCGTGTCGCGCGCCCGGCGGCAGGAAGAGGTGGAACACGTAGGACCATCCGAAGCGCTCCGCGTCCGTCCGGTAGCCGGTGGCGGCCGCGAAGGCCGCGAAGCGACGGTTGGTCACCGCGTGCGCGTCGGTGCGGAACGGAGCGAGCACCACGCGACGGGCCGGGCCCTCCCCGTCCATGGCCAACTCCGGCCGGTCCGTTCCGACCGTGATGGGACCGCCGGGGATGGAGAGGACCGTCGCCTCGTCCCAGCCGCCGCCCGGCGCCGCGGGCCGATTGGGGCCGGCGGTCTCCCGCGGATGGTTCGGGGCGCAGCAGGAGGCGGTCGCGGCGGGGCTCATGGCCCATCCTTGCCAGCGGAACGGGCCGCGAGGGAAGGTCTCGCCGGGCCGACCGCGCCCGCGTCCTCCTCCGCCATGGCGTCGCGGACATGCCGCAGGAGCGCCTCGACCAGCTCCCCTCGGCGCTCCTCCGTTCGGGTCGCGGCCGCGTAGCCGAAGCCGAGGCGCGGCTTGAAGGGGCGTGTGACGACCCCGGCCGGCAACGAGGCCCGGGGCAGGCCGTGCGCGATGGCAAGCCCCACGCCGGCCGCGACCAGGGCCGCCGCCAGGGCCGTGCTGTTCGTGGTCGTCACCACGCGCCGCTCCAGGCCCAGCTGCGCGAAGGCGTCGTCCACGCGCTGGCGCATGAGCTTGCCGGCCTGGTGCGCGATGAACCTCTCCCCCGCTAGGTCGGCCGGCGTGAGCGCGCGGCGCTTCGCCAAGCGGTGTCCTTCCGGCAGGAAGCAGACGGCTTCCGCGTCGGCCAGCACGTCCACCTGCAGGCCCGAGGCGCCGAGCGGCAGGGCCAGGAGCCCGAGGTCGTAGCGCGCCGCGAGCAGTCCCTGCACCTGCTCGTCCCGCTCGACCTCGCTGATCTCGACGGCGGCGTCGGGCTCCGAGCGGAGCAGGGCCGCCACCGCCCGCGGCAGGACGCCGTGGGCGATGACCGAAACCGCGGCGGTGCGGACGATGCCGCGCCCGCCCAGCCGAAGCTCGCGCCCGAGGACGGCGAGGCGCTGCAGGCCGCCGAGCGAGGCTTCCGCCTCGGCCAGGTAGATGCGGCCGCGATCGGTGAGCACCAGGCGCCGGCGCTCCCGCGCGAAGACCGCGAAGCCCAGCTCTACCTCCAGGACGGACACAAGCCGGCTCACGGCGGGCTGGGTGAGCCCCAGCCGATCCGCCGCTGCCGTGACCCCGCCCGCGTCCCGCACCGCGAGGGCGGCGCGAAGCCGGTCCACCTCCGGCAAACGGGGCCCGTGTTCCGGTTGGCTTCCCATGCCCCACCCTTATGGATCCATCCGCAATCATCATTTTACAGCATCAGCAATCGCTCACTAGCCTTCCTTTGCCGGCGTTGCTCGAACCGGCCAAATCCGCATCGCCCCTGCACTGGGGCAGGGTCCTGGGGCCCGGAGGAAGCGCATGGCCGATGGTCGCAACCTGCTCGTCATCATGTCGGACGAGCATAACCCGAAGGTCGCGGGCTACGCGGGCCACCCGGTCGTGGCCACGCCGAACCTGGACCGGCTCGCGGCCCGCGGCACGCGGTTCGACGCGGCCTACACGCCGTCGCCCATCTGCGTGCCCGCGCGCGGTGCCTTCGCCACGGGGCAGCCGGTGCATCGCAGCCGCTGCTGGGACAACGCCATCGCCTATGACGGCCGCATGCCGTCCTGGCACAAGGCGCTCCGCGACCGCGGGCACCATGTGGCCTCCATCGGCAAGCTCCACTACGAGGGCCACGCCGACCAGGACTACGGCCTCAGCGAGATGATCCTGCCCATGCAGATCACGGGAGGCACGGGGGACGTGACCCTTCTCATCCGCGACCCGGAGGACGTTCGGGAGGGCGCGGCGCGCAAGCTCCTCGCCCAGTCCGGGCCGGGAGAGAGCGAGTACACGATCTACGACCGCAAGGTGGCCGCCGCCGCCCAGGTCTGGCTGCGCGAGAGCGCGCCGAAGCACACCGACAAGCCCTGGGTCCTCTTCGTCTCCATGGTGGCGCCGCACTTCCCGCTCACCGCGCCGCCCGAGCACTACTACCGCTACGCCGGGCAGGCGCTGCCCCGGCCCAAGCTCTGGGACGCCCCGCTCGAGGAGCGGCTGCCGCATCCGTGGCTGCGCAACTACGGCCGGCGCTCCGACCATTACCAGCATTTCCGCGGCGACGCGGATCTCCAGCGTGCCCTGGCCGGGTATCTCGGCCTGACCTCCTTCATGGATGAGAACGTCGGAAAGATCCTGGCCGCCCTGGAAGAGGCGGGCTTCGCCGACGACACCCGCGTCATCTACACCTCGGATCACGGCGACAACCTCGGCGTGCGCGGGCTCTGGGGCAAGGTGACGATGTACGAGGAGAGCGCGCGCGTTCCGCTGCTGATGGCAGGGCCGGACGTGCCGGCCGGCGCCACGTGCGGGACACCCGTCACGCTCTGCGATGTCTCCGCCACGATCCTCGACGCGGTGGGAGCGTCGGACGCGATCGCGGATCTCGGCCTCCCGGGCACCTCCTTGCTGAGCCTTGCCGGCGAGGCCGCGCAGGACCGCCTGGCCCTGTCGGAGATGCACACCTACTGCCCTGGCGGGGTCTTCATGCTGCGAACGCTGCGGCATAAGTACATCCACTACGTCGGCGGTCCCCCGCAGCTCTTCGATCTGGAGACGGATCCGGAGGAGCTGCACGACCTGGCGGGGGATCCGGCGCACGCCACGCTGCTTGCGAGGATGGAAGCCCGGCTGCGCGGCATGCTGGACCCCGAGACCGTGGATGCCGAGGCCGTCTCCGATCAGGCGCACAAGATTGCCGAACACGGCGGCAAGGAGCGCATCCAGCAGAGGGAGCGGATGGCCTATACCCCACCGCCCGCGGGCTAGGGAGCACGGCCATGCACCGCCGCCGCTTCCTTCTTGCCACCCCGGCTCTCGCCCTCGCCGGACCGGCCGCCGCCGTTATCGCCGACGGCCGCCCGATCAAGCTCGTCGTTGCCTACGCGCCCGGCGGCGGAACGGACCTGATGGCCCGCGCCGTCGCGCAGCACCTGGGCGCGGCGCTGGGGCAGAACGTCGTGGTCGACAACAAGGCGGGCGGCAACGGCACGGTCGGCTCCCTTTCCGTCGCCCAGGCGAGGCCGGATGGGACCACCCTGCTCTTTGCAACGGGCAGCGAGCTCTCGCTGAAGCCGCTCCTCGAGGCTGGCCTTCCCTACGATCCCGCCCGCGACTTCGTGCCGGTCGCGCTGCTCGGGATCACGCCGGTTGCGATCGCGGTGAACCCGGAGGTGCCGGCCCGCAACGTGGCCGAGCTGATCGCGCTTGCGCGGACGAAGCCAGGGGGGATCGACGTCGCCAACTCCGGCCGCGGCGGCATCATGCACCTGACGGCCGCCTACCTGGCGCTGAAGGCAGGGGTGGAGTTCGGCCATGTCTCCTACCGCGGCGCCGCGCCCGCCGTGGCGGACGCGGTGGCCGGGACGGTGGATGCCGTCGTCTCCGGCTTGCCCCCGCTGCTTGCCCAGGCGAAGGAGGGGCGCCTGCGTATCCTGGCCGTCTCCATCCCCCAGCGCAGCGGCGCACTGCCGGAGGTGCCGACCCTGGCGGAGGAGGGCTTCCCGGGCTTCGACATGTCGAACACGGTCGGGCTGGTCGCGCGGCGCGGCTGCCCGCCGGAGATTGTCGCGGCCCTGAACGCGGCCGCCAACCAGGCCATTGAGAAGCCCGATCTGCGCCGCATCTTCCTGGCGAACGGAGCGGAGCCGGTGGGGTCGACGGCCGAACGCTACGCCACCTTCATCCAGGCGGAGCGCGACCGTTTCCGGGAGGTGGTGCAGGCCACGCGGATCACCATGGAGTAGGACCGGTCCTCGAGAATCAGGGCGGCCTGCCGATAGCAGCCCTGCAAACCGGGGGCCGACCTGTCTTATCGTGCCCGAGGTTCAAAGGATCGCTCCATGGCCGAGACCGCGACAAACCTGCTGTTTATTCTGTCGGACGAGCACAACCCGAAGGCGCTGGGTTGCGCCGGGCATCCCTTCCAGCAAACGCCCAACCTTGACGCGCTTGCCGCCCGTGGAACCCGCTTTTCCGCGGCCTCCACTCCGTCGCCGATCTGCGTGCCGGCCCGGGCGGCCCTGGCCACCGGCCAGCCGTTGCACAAGATGGGCCGCTACTTCGACAACGCCGATCCCTACGACGGCGCTGTTCGATCCTGGCATCACGCGCTTCGTGATGCTGGTCATGCCGTCGTCTCGATCGGCAAGCTTCACTTCCGCGGCCTGCCAGGTGACGACCACGGCTTCTCGCAGGAACTGATGCCGATGCACGTCGTGGAAGGGAAAGGCGACCTTCTCTCCCTCATCCGCGATGACACGGCCCCCGTGCGGAACGGCGCGGCCAAGATGGCGAAGACGGCCGGCCCTGGGGAGAGTGACTATACGCGCTACGATCGCGCCATCGCCGAGGCCGCCATCCGCTGGCTTGCGGAGGAGGCTCCCAAGCAGACCCGGCCCTGGTGTCTCTTCGTCAGTTTCGTGACCCCGCACTTTCCCCTGATTGCGCCGCCGGAGCACTTCTCCAAATACCCTCCCGAGGTGGTGGGCACGCCGAAGGCCTACCGACCGGAGGAGCGGCCGGACCATCCGTTCCTGCGCGATATGGCGAACACCATTCCGTACGATCGCTCCGTCGAGAACCGTGACACGCTGTCCCGCATGCTCGCCGGCTATCACGGCCTCGTCTCCTTCATGGACGAGCAGGTTGGCCGCGTCCTGGGCGCGCTCGAGGCGAGCGGGCAGGGGCCTCGCACGCGGGTGCTCTACGCCTCCGACCACGGCGACAACGCCGGTGCCCGTGGACACTGGGGAAAGTCCAACATGTACGAGGAGAGCGTCGGCATTCCGATGATCCTCGCCGGCCCCGGCGTGCCCTCAGAGGCACGTTGCGACACGCCCTGCTCCCTGACCGATGTCTTCGCGACCATGCTTGACGCCACAGGGGTTGCCGAGAGCCCACCGGAAGGGTCCGACAGCCTCCTCCGCCTTGCCGGTGCTGGTGCCACCGACCGTGTGATCCTCTCCGAGTATCACGCCAGCGGCTCTCGCCAGGGAGCCTTCATGCTGCGGACGCGGCGCTGGAAGTATGTGGCTTACCCAACCTACCCAGATCAGCTTTTCGACCTCGAAGCCGACCCGGAGGAGTTGCACGACCTCGGTGCTGATCCCGACCACGCTGCGACTCTGGCTGAATTCGCGACGCTGCTTCGGGGACGTCTCGGCGAGGAACCCGCACGGCTCGACGCTCACGTCAAGGCGCGACAGGCGGAGATCCTTGCTGCCAACGGCGGCCGGGAGCTTGTCGAGGCCCGCGGTGACCTACCCTATTCCCCGCCGCCGGGTGTGAAGGCATCCTGGTCCTGATCAGTCCACCTTCGCGCCGCTGATCCGCACAGCCTCGCCCCAGACTTCCGCCTCGCGTCGGAGGAAAGCAGGGACGGCGGCGGGGCCGAGGCCGATCACGTTGGAGCCGTCGGCGGTCACGCGCGCGCGGAAGCCCTCGTCGGCCAAGGCCTCGCTGATCGCCGTGTCCACCCGGGTGATCACCGCGCCCGGTGTTCCCGCCGGCGCCAGGATCGCGAACCAGGAGACGAGTTCGAAGCTCGACAGCGTGCTGGCCAAGGGCGGCACGTCGGGCAGGGCATGGTTCGGTGCAGCGGAGGTGACGGCCAGTGCTCGCACCCTCCCCGCTCGCACCAGTTCGGTCGCGGTGGAGAGCGTCGGGAAGCCGAAGGCGACCTGGCCGGCCACCACGGCGTTGACGATGTCCGGCGCGCCGCGGAATGGGACATGCGTCGCACCCACCCCGGCCCGCGCCTTGAACAGCTCCGCCGCTAGATGAGCGCCCGAGCCGTTGCCGCCGGAGGCATAGTTCGCATCGCCCTGCCGGAGAGATGCGATCAGCGCCGGCGTGTCCGGAGGTCCGTTGGCGGGAACAATGAGCAGATGTGGCAGCCCGAAGGTCACGTTCACCGGCGCGAAGTCGCGGAGTGGATCATAGCCGAGCCGCCGCGAGGTGAGCGCCGGGTTGATGACAAGCGAGTTGGTTCCGAGCAGCAGGGTGTAGCCGTCCGGGGCGGACCGCGCGGCCGCCTCGAAACCGATGTTCCCACCCGCGCCGGCTCGATTTTCGACCACCATCGGCTGCCCGATCGCCGGTGTCAGCCGTTCGGACAGTTGCCGGGCGAAGACGTCGGGCGCGGAGCCGGGGATGAACGGCACGAGCAGCCGCACCGGGCGGCTTGGCCAGGGGGCACCCTGGGCCCTCGCTGACTGTGCCGAGACTGCAGCCCCGGTCAGCGCGAGCAGTCCGCGACGGCGCATCCCCTCCTCCCTCGCATTCTCCTCGAACGCTAACCTGTCTTACAGTGCTTCGCTACTTAGGTTTGGGCAGGCCGGAAACGCTCGGTCCCGCTCCAGCACACTGGCTCACCGCCTTCGCACGAGCCTTTTCCTGGCGGCGATGCCAAGTCTCGGCCGTTGAGTAACGAGCCCGAAGCGGCACTTGCCACAGGTGACGTCGGTGCAAAGGAGGTCGCGTGCCAGCATGCCATTGTGCTAGGTGGTGAGCGGATAACCACCGCCGAGCACTTTCCACCCTGCGCTTTGTGGATGGTGTTGGCTTAGGCGAGCACCAGCTGTCGAGTTGGTCGAATAAGTCGGCGCCCCAGTGGATCTCGAAGCTGACCATGCGCTCGCCCTCCTCAGGGTTGATACCGACGACCCGCTGGTCACCTTTGATGGGAATTACGAGCCGCTGGTAATTCAGTTCGTGGCCAACACCTTTTTGGTGATGGCGCTGTACTCGGCACATGTCAGCCGTCAGCCTGATGTTTGCACGGCGCTCGTCACAGATGCCAGTCGTGGGCTGGGGCGTGAGAGAGGTTACTTGCTTCGTGGCCGTGGGAATCGGTGGATGCGAGCGCTCCGTCCGATGCTGCGGGAATTTTAAAATCGTTGCTTAAATAGGGGACAAGCGGCTCTTGCCGTTGATTTACGTGTGGCTGCTTCGGCCCATCTCCGACGGAGTCCTGCGCGACGAGGTCGGCGGTCAAGTTGATTGCGATATCACTCCTGCCGTTTTCTGACCTGTCGCCACGTCCCTCAGAAGGCCAGGACGTCCCTGGAGACGTCATCGCAACATCGTCGGAAACGACAAGTGCGAGGGCGTCCGTCTTGTTTACGGGCTGGTTGTCGTGCGCCTTACGGTGGTCGGGATTGGACGGCATGTCGAGCAGTGGTGGGGCTTGCTCCGGGGACGCTGGAGTGGGGCTGTTGTCCACGGCTTTGGCGACTTGGTTTTCGTGCGCTTTACCGTGGTCGAGATTGGACGGCGTGGTGAGCAGTGGCGCCGGTGGCTGCGCGTGCTCTTGAGCGGGGGTGTTGTCCGCGGCCTTGGCTACCTGGTTCTCGTGCGCCTTGCCGTGGTCGGAGGTGGACGGTGTGTCGAGCAGTGGCGATGCGGGCTGCGGGGCCTCTTGAGCAGGGCTGTTGTCGGCGGTTTTGGCGACCTTGTTCTCGTGCGCCTTGCCGTGATCGGAGGCGGACGGCGTGTCGAACAGTGACGGTGCTTGCTGCGAGGGTACTTCATTGGGGCTGTTGTTCGCAGCCTTGGCGACCTGGTTTTCGTGCGCGTTACCGTGATCGGGTGGCGCGTCGAGCAGGGACGACGCGGGCAGCGATGGCGCTTGAGCAGAGCTGTCGTCCACGACCTTGGCAGTCTGGCCAGCGTGTGTCGCATCTCGCTGTGCCGTCACGGACGGGGCACTAACAATTTCAGGTGCTGAGAACTTTAGGTCCATGCTGAAGGCGGCTTGGGAGACAGAGCCTCGGTCGACCTGCCCGGCTTCCCTGGTCGTCACTTCGCCAGTCGCAAGCGCTCCCGCTACCGCCATTGGCCCTTCGCTCGCGTAGATACTTTTCCCGGGGCCGTGTAGTGGCTCAGGCTGCACGCTTGGCGGTACGGTAAAGGACGCAAGGTTCGCTGGAGCACCTTTGCTCTCGTGCCTCACCTCCGTCTCCGTTGGCTCCACAAGCATCGTTCTCTGAGCCGATACTGTTTCAGGCGCGGTCTGCGAAGGTGGTGGAAGGGCTGCTGGCGGTGGACCTGCGCTGCCGTTAGGGGCGGCGTCCGCACGCTCAACGTTCAGGGCTAGCCAAGTCGCCTCAAACTGAACATTTGGCTGATCAACGACGAAGGTCGGCAGCAACGAGACCGCGGGCAATCCGGGTGGCACGCCGAGCAGGTCGGAAGGGAAGGCGCTTCGGATCGAGGTATCGAACGCGAGGGGTTGCGTTTCCAGTCCGCCACTTCCGAACACATGGACGGCCATGAGCTCGCCTGACCATCCATTCGGTACGGCCAGGGTAACGTCGTTAACGCCAACCGGTGATGTGTCTACCCAGCCGTGCGCTGAGGCGGAGAGCATGACGGCGAGGAGGCCGATGCCCCCCAATCCAGCATTCTGGACATCGTGCCACCCGTATTGCGGGACCCTATTGAGAAGCTCTGATGGTGCCGCCGAGCCCGGGAAATCGGAGGCGCCGACACCAGCCAGCGCGCCCTCCAGCAAGGTCCGCGCTGGGCGCGTTGACCCGGGCACCTTGCGCTTCCGCCTGCTCCGGTTCTTCCCTGGTCTCCTTCCTGGCGTCGGCTCGACATCCTCTTCCAGGAATGGCTCATCAAGCTCTGCAAAGTGGACATCCGCCCGTAACATGGCAGGCTCTGGCGGGGAGCTCGAGGGAACGAGCATGACATCAGTCGTGCTGGTCCCGCTGGATCTTACCGACGGGCTGATAATCTCAATGCGCAATGGCAAGCATGAGCCATAATCAGCGGTAGCAACGTCAGCGCCGTTCCAGGCGCTGTCGTAAGAATCCTGCGTAGACACCAGTCACCTCGCTTTTTGCGGGGCACGAACTGCGGCGGCATCGCGGAACAGCCTGTGCGTTTTTGCGACCGGGATGATCCTGCACCGAACTATCCAAAGCCAGCACCAGACAGTACCGCTCGTATCCCACCATCCAACTCGCCTGACGGCATTCATGTTCAGCATCGCTGGGAAGTGATGGATTGTTGCCAAGGCCGATGTGACTCAAGGAATGAAAATGAATCCAGGCTAGGACAGCAGCCGCTTTGTTGCAGCTTACGCGCTCGCCGGTCATTACGGCGGGGGTTCAGCATGATGGGACGACGGCGGCTGAGTAAGTTGGGGTAGGCCGTACCATCCAAGACGGCTGTTTGTGGCCAGGGTCACCCGCGGGCGACACGCTGGTCCCTATCAGCTAACGCGACGTCCAATTGATGCTGCAGGATCATTGTGTCTTCGTGAATTAGACGACGGTGTTGCGATGAGGCGGTACAACGCTGGTCGGTGGACTGCACCTTTGGGTGGATGATCCACTCTCAGTGTCTCATCCGCGACGACAAGCGTGGCCTGGACGTGTCCGAGGCCACGGTCGACGTCGCCATGAGCGCTTCTCCCTCGCAAGGCCGCCTACCGAAGAGCGTTCAGGCGGCCGCTCAGCATGCAGGGTGGGGAGGCGCCACCGGCGGCTTGCCTCGGGCCGCTGCTTACTGCTTCGGCACTCCGGCCGAGGCGGCGATCCCCTCGACGAACCGGATCTGCTCGGGCAGCGCGGCCGCGAAGGCTACCCCGCCCGTGAGCTCCGGGATCAGCCCAGCGCCGAGCATGCGCTCGGTCATGGCCGGCGTGGAGAGCCGCTGCCGCAGCGCGCGCTCGATCGTCAGCGCCGCCCCGTCGGGCGTTCCGGCCGGGGCGAAGACGCCGATCCAGGCGGGAAACTCGAGCCCGGGCATGCCGGCCTCGGCCGCGGTCGGCACGTCGGGAAGGCCGGTGAAGCGCCGCGGCGTCATCACGGCCAGCGCGCGGATCTGACCGGCTCGGACCCCGGGCGCCGCGTTCGAGATGGAGTCGAACATCAGCCCCACCTGCCCGCCCAGCAGGGCCGTCGAGGCTGGCACCGCCCCGTTGAAGGGCACGTGCAGCAGCCGCGTTCCCGTGCGGCCCTGAAAGAGCTCCCCGGCGAGGTGCAGGATGGTGCCCGTGCCGGAGGAGCCGTAGGCGATGGACTCCGGCGCCTGGCGCGCCCGGTCCACCAGCTCGCGCAGCGTCGTCACGGGGAGCGAGGGGTGCGCCACGATCAGCACCGGCCCCTGCGCGACGAGGAGGATGGGGCGGAAGTCCCGGACGGGGTCGTAAGGCATCTCCGCCCGCACCACCGGCGCGATCACCTGGGTGGAGGAGGAGGTGACCAGCAGGGTGTACCCGTCCGGCCTGGCCTTGGCCACGTAGCCTGCCCCGATGGTGCCGCCGGCGCCCGCGCGGTTCTCCACCACGAAGAACTGCCCCAGCTCCTTCTGCAGCTCCTCCGCCGCCAAGCGGGCGACGAGATCAACCGGCGATCCCGGCGGGAAAGGGTTGACCAGGCGGACGCCCCGGGCCGGGTCGGTCTCGGCGGTGGCAGAGCCGGGCTGCCCGCCCAGGAGAAAGGCCGCCACGACGCAGCCGGCCAGTCCTGCGATCCATCGCATCACGCGTGTCCTCCCCTCGTCAGCTTCCCGCCCACTGGCGGAGCGGGTGGGCGTCCGGCGCGTCGGTGCCGGGCCTGCCGCGCGGCGCCGCCTCGGCCGGCGCCAGCCAGGCCGCGACCTCGGGCATCGCCAGCACCTTCGGCAGGAGCGGGAAGGGGCGGCCGAAGCCCTTCTCGAAGACCGCAAGGCAGCCCGCCAGCTTGGCCGCCACCGCCGCCCGTGTGGGAGGGTCCTCCGGCGAGCCGGGGATCGCCCGGCGGGCGAAGCGGGCGACGGGCGCGCCGGCGCTGTCCAGCACCTCCATCGTGACCTCGCCGGCGGTGATGTCGCCGCCGCTGTCCAGCGCCGACGCGTCCGACAGCTCGATGCGGTCCAGCAGCGGCCGGGTCGCGGCCGCGGGCGCCGTCCCGTCGAAGTGGCGAAGGCCGGGAGGGCCGTCCAGGAGGGCGGCGGCGATGGCGTAGGGCCCGGAGAACTTCGCCTCCAGCCCGTTGGCCGGACGGTCGTGGCGCAGCACCTCCAGGCTGCGCCGCGGGGCGAGCACCCTGAAGCGCGTGGCGCCCTCCGCCACGCCGGCGCCGAGTGCCGCCCGGGCGTCGAGGGCGAGGCCAATCAGGCGGTGGCTGGCGTAGCAGCAGGGATAGAGCTTGAGCGCGAGGAGGTCGGGGCGCGACCGGAAGGCGTCCTCGCCCGGATCGGCGGCGCCGTCCGCCGCCCCGTAGAGATCGGCGTAGCCGCCCGGCGCGAAGATGTCCGGGCTGCCCTGGAGGCCGGCGGCGGCCAGCCGGGCGGCGCGCACCCCGGCCGCGGCGGCGAGCCCGGCCTGCGCGGGCTTGGCCATGGTGCCGAAATTCGCCCGCAGCCCGCCCGACTGCGCGGCCGCCAGGGCGAAGGCGGAGGCGAGCTGCCGCTCGTCCAGGCGGCGAAGGCGCCCGGCCGCCGCGGCGGCGGCGAAGGCGCCGATGGTCCCGGTGCCGTGCCAGCCGCGATGGTAGTGGCCGGCCCCGAGCCGCCGGGCCACCGCGAGGGCGGCGGTCAGGCCAGCCGCGAAGGCGGCCAGGATCTCCGCTGGGTCGTCGTGGCGGTCGGCGCGGAGGATGGCGGGCAGGATCACCGCGCTCGGGTGCGTCGCGCTGTCGAGGTAGACGTCGTCGAAATCAAGCGCGTGCGCGGCGATGGCGTCGATCATGACCGCCGCGTCCTCGCCCTCCAGCGCTTCGCCGGACCAGGAGCGGGCGCTACCCCCCCGATAGGCCGACAGCGCCGCCCGGACCGCCGGCTCGCCCCAGCCGGCGGCCGCGACGCCAACCGTGTCGGCGATGGCGCGGCCGAGAAGGTCACGATGGGCCGCGTCGCCCGCCTCGCTGCCCCGAACCGCGGCGGAGAGCCGCGCGATGAAATCCGACGCCACGCCGCCCTCCCGGTGGGCCACCGGTCCGCGATGAGGGGAACCGGCGTGCATTCCTGCTTGCACATCCGCTACCACCATCTACCATGCCGTTCAACAGAAGCATTTTCCGCTGAACGGAAGATGATCGGTGAGGAAAGCGTTCGCCGTGCACCGTCGCACCCTGACCCGGCTCTCCCTGTCCGGCCTCGCCGGCGCCGCGCTCGCCCCGGCCGCCCGGGCGCAGCCGGACTACCCGGCGAAGCCGGTCACCATCGTCGTGCCGTTCCCGCCCGGCGGGGGAACGGACGTGCTGATCCGGCTGATGACCGAGCGCCTCGGGGAGGCGCTCGGCCAGCCCGTGGTCGTGGACAACCGGCCGGGCGCGACGGGCAGCATCGGGAACGACCGCGTCGCGAAGGCGGCGCCGGACGGCTACACGCTGCTGGCGCAGGCCTCCATCATCGGCGTCTTCCCGCACATGCTGCCCGGGCTTCTCTACAACCCGCTGCGGGACTTCGCGGCCATCGGCATGATCGGCGAGACGCCGACGGTCTTCGTCGTGCATCCCGACTTCCCGGCGACCGTGCTCAAGGACCTGGCGGCGCCGTCCCGGCGCAAGCCGCTGACCTTCGGCACCGCCGGGATCGGCTCCCCGCAGCATCTCGGCACGGAGCGCATGGTGCGGGAACTGGGCATCGCCGCCGAGCACGTGCCCTATCGCGGCACCGCGCCGGCCGTCACGGACCTGCTGGGCCGGCAGATCGACTTCGCGGCCTTCAGCCTCAGCTCCGTGCTGCCGCTCATCCGCGAGGGGAAGCTCCGGGCGCTGGCGATCCACCGGGCGCGGCGCTCGGCCCTCGCGCCCGAGATCCCCGCCGCCTCGGAGCAGGGGGTGGACGACGCGGGATCGAGCGTGCGGTTCCTCCTGCTGGCGCCCGCGCGCACGCCCGCGGCGACGATCGCGCGGCTGAACGCGACGCTCAACGCCGTGCTGCGCGTGCCGGAGGTGGCGAAGGGCTTTGCCGACCGCGGCTACGAGGTCATCGCCTCCACGCCGGAGGCGGCGGGGGCCGACGTGGCCGAGCAGGAACGGCTCTGGGCGCCAGTCGTGCGCCAGCTCGGCATCGCGCTGACCGAGTAAGGCGCGCGGCGGGCGGAACATTGGGGGAGGGCGCATGGCACCGGACATGAGCGGGAAGGTCGCGATCGTGACGGGCGGCGCCGGCGGGATCGGCCGCGCCACCGCCGCGCTGTTCCGCCGGCACGGCGCGCGGGTGGCGCTGTTCGACCGGGACGAGGCCGCCCTGGCCGCGGCCGCCCGCGGTGAGATGGGCGACGACGCGGGCACGATCACGGCCGTCGTGGACGTCACCGACGCCGCCGCGGCGGCCGCCGCCTGCGCGCGGGTGGAGGAACGGCTCGGCCGGATCGACATCCTCGTCAACGTGGCCGGCGGCGGCCTGCCGCAGACCCTGGGCGCCATGCCGGCCGCCGACTGGGACCGGATCGTCGCGCTGAACCTGAGCGCGCCGTTCTACCTCATCCAGGCCGTCGCGCCGGCGATGCGGCGCGCCGGGGGAGGGGCCGTGGTGACGGTCTCCTCCCTCGCCGCGCTGCAGATCTCGCTCAACAACGGGGCGAGCTACACCGCCGCCAAGTCGGGCGTGCTCGGCCTCACCCGCCACGCGGCCTTCGAGCTGGCGCGGGACGGCATCCGCGTGAACGCGGTGCTTCCGGGCCCGATCATGACGCCGCAGATGAACGCGAAGATCGACGACGCGACGCGCGCGGCGATCCCGCGCAAGGTGCCGCTCGGGCGCTGGCTGACGCCGGAGGAGGTCGCCGCGCCGATCCTGTTCCTCTGCTCCGACGCGGCCTCGGGCTGCACGGGCACGCATCTCGTGGTGGACGGGGGGCTGCACATCGGCTCGCCCACCGACGCGGCGACCTACTTCGCGCGCCGGGACGGCTGACGGCGTCAGCCGGCGGGCGGCGGGTAGGGACCCTTGTAGCCGAGCGCGCGGCTGAGGAGCCCGGCCTGCTCCGTCAGCAGCGACGCGAGGGACGGTTCCTGCGCGGCCTCGAAGCGCATCTGCGGGATGGTCAGGCACAGGCTTCCGACCACCCGGCCCCCGGTCGCGAGCACCGGCGCGCCGAGGCCGACGGCGCCGGGGATCTTCTCGCCCCAGGAGACGGCGTGTCCCCGGGCGCGGGTGGCCTGCAGGTCGGCCCGCAGCGTCTCGGGCGCGGGCGCCGGGCGGCCGTCGGCCGGCGAGGGCGTGCCGAGGGCGATGGCCGCGTCCCGCTCCGCGTCCGGCAGGAAGGCGAGCACCGAGCGGCCGGTCGCCCCCCAGAGAAGGCTGTGCGCGGCGTAGATGCCGAGCTCGTAGCGCAGGGGATGGGAGGAGTTGATGCCCTCCAGCACGCTGACCTGGTGCGTGGCGGGAAGGTGCACGACGAAGAGGCAGGCCTCGTTGCAGCCGTCTACCACCGCCTGCACGAAGGGGCGCGCGATGGTCTTCAGGCTGGAGCCCGTGGCGATGAGGGAGCTGATCCGGACCAGCTCCCCCCCGACCCCGTAGCGGCGGGAGGCGGGATCGTGCTGGACGATGCCCTCGGCGATCAGGAGCTGCAGCAGGCGGTGGACGGTGCTCGCCGGAAGCCGCAGCCGGTCCGAGATCTGGGTGACGGTCACCTCGCCGCCCGCCTCCGCCAGGACGCGCAGCAGCCGCACGACGCGCGTCACCGTGCCGGTCGATGAGCCAGTCGTCCCTGCGTCGGTCGTGTCGGGCATGCTCGCCGGTCCCCTGGAGGCGCGGAAAGCCACCGTGGATGCGATAGGAGAAAGCCTCCCGGCGTTCAAGTTTCCGGCGGCGCGGACTTGCCCCGCACGGTCACGCCGGCCCAGGCCTCGAAGTGGCGGACGAGCTCGGAGTAGTCCTGGTCCGGCGCGCCCCGCGCGACGCCGTAGTTCCAGAGCGTGGAGACGTGGTCGCCGACGAAGGTGGGCATCCCCAGCGAGCGGCCGAGCTCGCGGTAGAGGTCGATGTCCTTCGTCCCGATCGCCAGCGGCCCGCCGTAGTCGAAGCGGCGCGTGAGCACGGCCCGCGGGAACTTGTCCGCCGTCGCCGAGTTGCGGCCGGTCCCGGCGTTGACGACCTCCAGCAGGAGGTCCGCGTCCAGGCCCGCCTTCACGCCGAGGACGATCGCCTCGCAGGCCGCGAGCATGCCCGCGAAGGAGATGAGGTTGTTCACGAGCTTGGCGACCTGGGCGAGCCCGGGCGCGTCGCCCACCACGAGGACGCGGCGGGCGAGGTCCGGGAGGACGGGATCGAGCCGCGCCCGCGCCGCGGGCGATGCCGCGAGGATGGTGGTGAGGTTGCCCTCCGCCGCCCAGGCCGGGCCGCCGCTCACGGGCATGTCCGCCAGCTCGATGCCCGTGCCCTCCAGGCCGCGGGCGATGGCGGAGACGGTCGGCTGCCCGATGGTGGAGGCCTCGACATAGACCCGGACGTCGGCGCCGAGCGCGACGCCCTCCTCGCCCAGCGCGACCGCCAGGCTTGCCTCGGGCGAGGGCAGGCAGGCGAAGACGATGCTCGCCTGGTCGGCGACCGCGCGGGGCGTGGGCGCCCGCTCGGCCCCGCCCGCGAGGAGCGGGGCAAGCGCCGCCGCGTCGGGGTCGCAGACGACCAGGGCGTGGCCCTTGCCGAGCAGCCGCGCCGCCATGGCGCCGCCCATGTGCCCGCAGCCGATGAAGCCGATCCTCTCCGCTGGCATGGCCGCCTCAGTCGAGAAGGATGCGGCCGCCGCGGGTGAGCACCCGCCCGTCCACGGCGATCTCGGGCGCGCTGATCACCCCCTCCAGCCGGAGGCGGGCGTGGCAGGTGCCGCCGAGGGCGATCGTGTCGCCGATGCCGATATGGGCGGTGCCGTACTTCTTCTTGTCCGTGCGCATGCTGCCCGTCGGCGTCACCTTGGGGTTGAGGCCGATGGCCACCTCGGCGGGCGCGTTCAGGTTGTTGGGGTCCTCGTGCTTGCGGAGGATGCCGTTCCAGATCTCCGCCTCCCGCCCGCCCTCGATGGCGGTGACCATGCCCTTGCGGATGGTGAGCCGGAGCGGCTCCGCGATGCGGCCGACGGAGTGGGCCGTGAGGTCGAAGACCACCGTGCCCTCCCCGGTGCCCTCCACGGGGCAGACATGGGCCTCGCCGTCCGGGAATGCGCAGCCGCCGCCGCCGTCCGGGCGCAGGCGCAGGGGCAGGCCCGCGATAGAGCGGCCGGGGCGCCCCTGGATGCCCGCGGTCAGGTCGGTGCCGTTGTCGCAGCGCACCCGCACCGTCTCGCCCGCGGTGAAGATCGCGGCCAGCTTCCCGCCGAGGGCGTTGATGGCGTGGTAGTCGGCCGAGGCCGGCCCGTCCGGCGCCAGCATCGCCGGCGTCAGCTCCTCCATAAGGATGAAGCGCTGGCCGCGGTCCACCAGCGCGTCGGTGATCGGCGCGTGCGCCATCGCGGTGCTCGTCAGGTAGATGCAGAGGTCCACGTCGTCGCCCAGGGCCGCCCGGCGGATGGGCGCGACGGGGTCGGTGGCGTGCGTCTCGCGCGGGCTCATGATCGTGACGACCGGCTCGATCCCCATCTCCCGCGCGGCGGTGGAGAGGCCCTGCCAGAGGATCGGGTCCATGGCGGTGTCGGTAATGATGAGGATCCGGTCGCCGGCCTTCGCGTTCAGCTCCAGCGGCGTGCGGAGCATCCGCGTGATCTCGGCCAGCTCGGCCATGGGCGTCCTCTCCCCCGCTGACGCGACGCGCGGCGCTTGCCGCGAGCGTCGCATTTTCCGTTCATCGGAAACGCGTTCCAACTCTAGGATGAGCCCGTGCCAAGGGCAAGGCGCGGCAGCACCCGCTGATCGATGGTGGAGGGGCAAGGGATGAACGGGCCCTACCGCGGAGCGGGGAACGCAAGATCGTTGACACCCGGGTGCGCCGATCCCTAGCATCGCGTCAAACAGTGCACTGTATCGCTACACGGACATCCGGGCGATGCCGACAGCACGAGCCCCGCTCACCGCGACGGGCAAGCCCGGAGGAACCGCGCCTTGCAGATCTCCCTCGTCCAAGCGCCTCCTGCGGCCCGCCTCCCCGTGCCGGAGCCGGGGCTGACCGCGCACGAGCTTCTCCAGCGCGCGATCTCGCTGCGCCCGATGCTGCGCGAGCGCCAGGCCGAGCACGAGGAACTCGGCACCTACGCTGACGACGTGCACGAGACCTTCGAGCGGATGGGCTTCTACCGCATCACCCAGCCGCGGATGTTCGGTGGCTACGAGTTCCCGCCCTCGGTCTTCTTCCGCACCATGCTGGAGGTTTCCCGCGGCGATCCCGGCGTCGGCTGGTGCCTGACGCTCGCGGCCTCGCACGCTTTCCTGCTTGCCTCCCACTGGCCCGAGCGGGCGCAGCGGGAGATCTTCGGCCCGGATGGGCACTTCATCGCGCCGCACCGCGCGCAGCCGCTCGGCACCGCGACGGCCGTGCCGGGCGGCTACCGGGTGGAGGGGCGCTGGAACTACTCCTCCGGCGTCCCGCACGCGACGCACTTCATCGGCACGGCCACGCTCCAGGCCGAGGGGGAGGCGCCCGCGCCGGTGCTGGTCGTGGTGCCCCGCGCCGAGTGCACGATCGTGCCGGACTGGGGCGGGGACGAGATCCTGGGCCTGCGCTCCTCGGGCTCCAACACGGTGGTCGTGGAGGGCACGGTCATCCCCGCGCACCACGTCGTGCCGTTCAACGCGCAGTTCTGCCGGCCGGACGAGATGGTGGACGGCACGCCGGGCACGCGGCTGCACGGCAACCCGATGTATCTCGGCCGGATCATGGGGCTCTACCACGCCTCGCTCGTCTCCGTCGTGATCGGCGCGGCCTGGGCGGCGATCGACGAGTACGAGGCGATCATCTCCCGCTTCAAGATGCCGACGGACGCGAGCCTGCTGCGGGCGGACCATCACGACTCCCAGCGCGCGCTCGGCCTCGCCATCGCGCGCGCGGACGCGGCGGAGGCGATCCTCGTCCGCACGCTCGACCGCTACATGGAGCTCTGCGAGCGCTGGGCCGCGGACGGCACGCCGATCAGCGTGGAGGAGAACCTGCGGCTGCGCGGGGTGCTGCAGCAGGCCGGCGCCATGGGGTCCGACGTCGTGGAGCCGCTGATGCGGTCCGCCGGCGCCTTCACGACGAAGAAGGGCAACCGGCTGCAGCGCTACTTCCGGGACGTGACGATGTACCGCACCCACAGCTCGGCCCAGCAGGAGGAGTTCGCGACCTTCGTCGGGCGCGCGCATCTCGGCCGTCCCATCGGCATGCGCGGCCTGTAGGGGAGCGCGCCGTGGACGGCGTGACGCCCCCGCCGCCGCCGGTTCTGGCCAGCGAGGGGTTCTTCTGGGTCGGCGTGCAGCACCAGGCGCTGCCGCACGGGACCGGCGCCGCCGGCCAGATGTACGTGAGATTCCAGGTGCCCGCCGACCGGCGCCACGCCCTTCCCCTGGTGATGGTGCATGGCGGCGGGGGGCAGGGCCTGGACTACCTGGGGACGCCCGACGGGCGCCCGGGCTGGGCCTCCTTCTTCCTGCGCCGGGGCCACGCCGTCTATGTCGTGGACCGCACCGCCCACGGCCGCTCCCCGGCCCATCCCGACCTGCACGGCAAGCCGGGGATGCCGCCCTCCTACGAGGCGATGATCCGCCGCTTCGTGGCGCCCGAGACCGAGCCGGACGCCTACCCGCAGGCCCGGCTGCACAACCAGTGGCCCGGCGGCGCGGCGATCGGCGACCCCGTGCTGGACCAGTTCCTGGCGGGGCAGGGGCCGCCGATCGACGACCTCGCCCGCGTCCACGCGGGCATGCGGCGCGGCGCGGCCGCCCTGCTGGACCGGATCGGCCCGGCCGTCCTCATGACCCATTCCGCCGGCAGCCCCTTTGGCTGGCTGGTCGCCGACGAGCGGCCCGCCCTGGTGCGCGCCATCGTGGCGGTGGAGCCCCAGGGGCCGGCCTTCACCGAGGGGCCGGGCGGGATGCTGAGCTGGGGGCTGACCGCCTCACCCATGACCTACGACCCGCCGGCCGCCGCGCCGGAGGAGCTGGCCCGGGCCTTGCGGCCGGCGCCGAGCCCCGAACTGCGCGACTGCTGGGTGCAGGCTGAGCCCGCACGGCAACTGCCGAACCTCCGGGCGGTGCCCATCGCGGTGGTGACCGCCGAAGCGTCGTGGAAAGCGCAGATCGACCACGGTACCGTGGACTTCCTGCGGCAGGCCGGCGCGACCGTGGAGCACCTCCGGCTGGAGGAGCACGGGCTGCACGGCAACGGGCACATGATGATGCTGGAGCGCAACAGCGACGAGGTGGCCGCGCTGCTGGCCGATTGGATCGAGCGGACGACGAGTTGAGGCGACCGCCAGGGCGGATCAACCGCCCGGCGACCGGTTGGGGAGGGAGAGGATGGTGTTCTCGGTAACGCGCCGGGCCCTGGTGGGCGCGGTTCCGGCCACGGCCCTGGCGGGGCTGGGCCGGCCAGGGGTCGCCGTCGCGCAGAAGCTCGACCGGCCGGCGCGGCTGGTCGTGAACTTCTCGGCCGGCGGCGTGATGGACACGGTCGCGCGCCTCTACGCCGATCGCCTCCGCGGCCTCTACGCCCCGCAGGTCATCGTGGACAACCGGCCGGGCGCCGCCGCGCGGATCGGCGTCGAGCTGGTGAAGGCCGCCCCGCCGGATGGGCTGACCGTGCTCATGACGCCCGAGACGATGATGGTGCTCTACCCCTACATCTACACGCGGACGCTGCGCTACGACCCGACCCGCGACTTCATCCCGGTGACGGGGCTCTCCTCCTTCGGCTTCACCTGGATCGTGGACGCGAACCACCCGGCGAAGACCCTCGCCGAGTTCGTCGATTGGGCGAGGAAGCAGCCGGAGGTGGACTTCGCGACGCCCGCCGCGGGCTCCCTGCCGCACTTCGTCTCCGTCATGATGGCGCGGACGCTCGGCATCCGCCTCAACCACGTGCCCTACCGCGAGATGTCCATGGCCTTTGCCGACCTCAACGGCGGCCGGATCTCGGCCTACATGTCCGTCATCGGGACGGCCGCGGAGCAGCACCGCTCGGGGCGCGTGCGGGCGCTGGCCGTCACCATGCCCGAGCGCGTCTCCACCTTGCCGGACGTGCCGACCTTCGCGGAGCTGGGCCACCCGCAGCTCACCGCCGACGAGTGGTACGGGATCTTCCTTCCCGCGGGCACGCCGGACGGCGTCGTGCGGTCGCTGCACGGCGCGATCGGCGAGGTCGCCTCCACGGCCGAGATGCGCGTGGCCCTGGCGAGGGTCGAGCAGTACCCCGTGAGCACGACGCCCACCGAGTACGCCGCCCGCCTGCGCTCGGAGCGCGAGCGCTGGGGGCCGGTGGTGCGGGAGTCCGGCTACGAGGTGGGGGAATGAGCCCGGCCGCCCCGGCGGCGCGCTCCCAGCGGATCAGAGGTTGGAATGATTGAGACGGACGTGTTGATCATCGGCAGCGGCCCGGCGGGTTCGGCGGCGGCGCTCGCGCTCAGCACCTACGGCATACGCAACGTGCTGGTGACGAAGTACCGCTGGCTGGCCGACACGCCCCGCGCCCACATCACGAACCAGCGCACGATGGAGATCCTGCGCGACCTCGGCGTGGAGGCGGAGGTGACGGCGTTGGCGACGCCGCAGGACTGGATGGGCAACACCGTCTTCTGCACGAGCCTGGCCGGCGAGGAGCTGGGGCGCATCCGCACCTGGGGCACCCACCCGCAGCGCCGCGCGGACTACGACCAGGCGAGCCCTTCGGCCATGTGCGACATGCCGCAGCACCTGATGGAGCCGATCCTGCTCGGCAAGGCCTGCGCCCGCGGCACGCGCGCGCGGTTCGACACCGAGTACCTGTCGCTGACCCAGGACAGCGAGGGCGTGACCGCCCGGGTGCGCGACCGCCTCGACGGGCGCGAGTACGACATCCGCGCGAAGTACCTCATCGGCGCCGATGGCGGACGCTCCAAGGTGGCCGAGGACATCGGCCTGCCGATGGAGGGCCGCATGGGCGTGGCCGGCAGCATGAACATCGTCTTCAAGGCTGACCTGTCCCGCTACGTCGCGCACCGCCCGAGCGTGCTCTACTGGGTGCTGCAGCCGGGATCGAACATCGGCGGCATCGGCATGGGCCTGGTCCGCATGGTGCGGCCATGGAACGAGTGGCTGATCGTCTGGGGCTATGACATCAACCAGCCGCCGCCCGAGGTGGACGACGCCCTGGCGAAGGAGGTGGCGCACAAGCTGATCGGCGACGAGACAGTGCCGATCGAGGTCACCTCCACCTCCGTCTGGACGGTGAACAACATGTTCGCCACGCGCTACGCCGAGGGCCGGGTCTTCTGCATGGGCGACGCCGTGCACCGCCACCCGCCCTCCAACGGGCTCGGCTCCAACACCTCCATCCAGGACGCCTACAATCTCGCCTGGAAGCTCGCCCTCGTGCTCCGCGGCCAGGCCGACCCCTCGCTGCTCGAGAGCTACGACGCCGAGCGGGCGCCAATCGGCCGGCAGATCGTCACCCGCGCCAACCGCAGCATCGAGGAGTTCGGCCCCATCTTCGGGGCGCTCGGCCTGCTCGACGACCGGGGCTTCGCGCAGATGCGCGCCAACATGGAGGCGCGGAAGGCCGCGACCCCAGAGGCCGCCGCCCAGCGCGAGGCGCTGCGCCAGGCCATCGCCCACAAGGACTACGAGTTCAACGCGCACGGCGTGGAGATGAACCAGCGCTACGCCTCGGCCGCCGTGGTGCCGGACGGCACGCCGGAACCGGCCTGGGCGCGCGACCCCGAGCTCTACTACCACCCGACCACCTGGCCCGGCGCGCGGCTGCCGCATGTCTGGCTGTCCCGCGGCGGCCAGCAGGTCTCCACGCTCGACCTCGCGGGCAAGGGCCGCTTCTCCCTCCTGACCGGCATCAACGGCGGCGCCTGGAAGGCCGCCGCGGAGGCGCTGACGCGGGAGACCGGCGTGGACGTCGAGGTCTTCGTCATTGGCCCTGGCCAGGCCTACGAGGATGTCTTCGGCGACTGGGCGACGATCCGGGACGTGACGGAGAGCGGCTGCGTCCTCGTCCGCCCCGACATGCACGTCGCCTGGCGCGCGCCGGATGCGAGCCACCTGGACGCGCTGGGCCACGCGCTTCGCGCCGTTCTCGGGCGCGCGGACGCCGTGCCGGCCAGCCGCGCCGCCGAGTAGCGCGGCCGGGCGCCGGCCTCAGGCCGGCAGCCCGGCGGAGGCCGCGATCGCCGCGCGGCAGCCCAGCAGCTGCTCCCGCAGCTCGCCGAAGCGCGCCTCGAAGCGGGAGGTCGGCAGGAGGATTGAAAGGGCGTAGCGCGTGCCGGCGGCGTCGATCAGCCGCGCGGCGAGGGCGGAGATACCCATCGCCGTGCCCTCCTGGTCCACGGCGAAGCCGGAGCCCGCCGCCTCCTGGATCTCGGCGAGAAGGGCGTCCGGCGCCGTCACCGTGCGCGACGTCCGGGCCTCCAGCGGCTCGTGCAGCAGGGCGCGGATCGATGGCAGGGGCAGGCCGGCGAGCAGGACCTTGCCCTCGGCGCTGCTGTGCAGGGGCCAGGTGGAGCCGATGCTGGCGGTGAGGCGGATCGCCTGGGTCGGCGGCGTGAAGACCGCGATGACGACCACCTTGCCCTCCTGCAGGACCGTCATCGCGGCGGACTCCTGCGTCGCCCAGGCCAGGCGCTCCAGGTGGGGGCGCGCGAGGCTCACGAGGTCGACGCGGATGGAGGCGGCCAGCCGGGCGATCAGCGCCCCCAGGCGCACGCCGCCCTGCAACGGGTCGATGATCGCCAGCCCCTCCGCGCAGAGGGCGTCCACGATCCGCTGGATGGTCGGCCGCGGCAGCCCGGTGATCGCGGCGATCTGGCCGAGGCTGAGGCCGGCCTGCTGGCCCTCCAGCGCGCGCAGCACCGCGGTCGCCCGGGAGATGAGCTGCATGCCCGTTCTCGCCCTCGGCGGGGCAGGGGGCGATGCCGGGCCGGGCTTTCCTGTCATGGCAAGCCGCATCGCAGGCTTCCCGCTCCTTGTGAAGTCCATCCTCCGACGCCGGCCCACTCGCATCGGCGGACCATGCCTTTCGCCCATGGACCGCTTCCAAGCACGCCATGGGGCGCGCACGTCAACGGACGCGTTATCCGACTTCGCCGCTCCCGCGATTGAACGGTCGTGTTTCCGGGGCGCACTCTTCCGGACGGCACGGCACCACGTCGAACTGCAGGGGGAGGAAACGATGCGTCGCAGGAGCTTGGCCCTTGCAACCCTCGGCGCCATCGGAACGGCCACCGCCCTGGGGGCCCAGGAAAGCTGGCCGGTGCGCGTTGTTCGTCTCGTGGTGCCGCAGGCGCCGGGCAGCCCGATCGAGATCCCGACCCGCATCGTCGGCGAGCGCCTCAGCCGGAGCCTGGGCGCGAACTTCATCGTCGAGAACCGGCCGGGTGCCGGTGGCGGGCTGGGCTCGCAATACGTGGCCCAGCAGCCGGCGGACGGATCGGTGTTCCTGGCGACCAGCGCCGGCCTCTCCATCGTGCCCACGCTGCAGCCGGCCCTGAACTTCGATCCGATCCGCGACCTCGATCCCGTCAGCCTGCTGTGCGACGTGCCGTCGGGGCTACTGGTCCGCAACGCCTCCCCCTTCGCCTCGCTTGCCCAGTTGCTCGTCCACGCCAGGGCCAATCCAGGGAGGCTGACCTACGCCTCCGGCGGCGTCGGCTCGGCCAACCACCTCGCCGGGGCGCTGTTCGCCGCCCTGGCCGGGGTGCGGATGACGCATATCCCCTACCGCGGGGTCAGTCAGGCGGTGAACGCCGTCTACGCGGGTGACGTGTCGCTCATCTTCGGCTCCACCCTGGAACTGCTTCAGCACGTGCGCCAGGGCCAGGCCCGGATCCTCGGTGTCACCATGCCGGAGCGGGTCCCGGCCCTTCCCCAGGTGCCCGCGATCGCCGAGCAGGTGCCGGGCTACGCCGCGCCGAACTGGTTCTGCCTGATGGCGCCCAAGGGATTGCCGGACCGCCTGCTGCGTCGCGTCACGGCGGAGCTCGCTGCCCTCCGCGACGCACCCGACCTGCAGGCCCGAATGGCCGACGGCGCCGCGACGGCGCGGCTGGACGGCCCTGGCCCCTTGGCCGCGCGCCTCGCCGAGGAGGTACCGAAATGGCGCAAGCTCGTGGCCGATGCCGGCATCACGCCGGACTGAGCGGTTCCTGGCGTGAACACGCGACGCCACTGGCTGCGCCTGCCACCCGCCCTCCCGGCTTTGGCCTGGAGCGGAAGCGCTCCAACGCGGCAAGCCAGGCCCACCGTCCACCGCCTTGCCCAAGGCGGCTCATTCCGGCTTCAGCCCGGCCACGGCGATCGCCTGACGGGCCTTCGCCATCTCACCTTGCAGGAAGGCCGCGACGCCCGGCGTGGTGAGTTCGGCCGGTGTCGGCGGATCGGCCCCGAAGGAGGCGAGGCGGGACCGCACCTCGGGATCCGCGGCGGCCTCGGCGAGCGCGGCTTGCAAGGCCTGCAACACCGCCTCGGGCGTGCCCGCCGGGGCAAAGAGGCCCACGAAGGAGGCGGCCAGGAAATCCTGAAGACCCTGCTCGATGAAGGTCGCCACCTCCGGCACCTGGGGCGAGCGCGCGGGCGAGGCCACGCCGAGGATGCGCCCGCGCCCGTCCCGCTGCAGGTCCAGCACGCTCGGCAACTCGATCAACAGGCCGTCGACGTTGCCGGCCACGAAGTCTGGCAAGGTGGAGCCGCCGCCGCGATAGGGCACGTGCACGAGGTTCGCCTTGGTGGCCGCCTTGAACAACTCCAGCGGCAGGTGGTTGGCCCCGCCCACGCCGGAGGTGCCGATCGTGACGCCCGACGCCCGCTCCTTCGAGAAGGCGACGAGTTCGGCCAGGTTCCTGACCGGGAGCCCGGGCCGCACGACGATGACCATGGGCACCTGCCCCAGCAGCGCGACGGGCACGAGGTCCGCGATGGGGTCGTAGCGCGGTGCGGCCGTCAGCAGCGGGCCGTTGATGATGGAACCTGGGCTGCCGATCAGGAGGGTGTAGCCGTCGGGGCGGGACCGGATGACGGCCTCGGTGCCGATCGCCCCCGTGGCACCGCTGCGGTTCTCCACCACGATCGGCTGGCCGAGGCGCGACGCGATCCGCGCCGCGAAGAGACGGGCCGTGACGTCGCTGTTGCCGCCAGCGGCAAAGGGCACGATGAAGCGGATGGGCCGGCTGGGCCAGGCGCCGGCAGGGCCTGTCTGCGCTCCAGCGCCATGCGGCAGGAAGGGCAACGCCGCGGCGGCTGCCAGCAGCCCGCGCCGGCCTGCGATGAGCGGGTTCATCATCGTTCCTCCCTTCGGGCGGCGCCCACTCTCCCGGCGAGCCTTGCCGCTTCAATGCGTCGGTGAGGCGGTCACACCCAATAGGGCGGGAAGCCGGACGACTTCGCCTCCGCCTCCAGCAGCCGCAGCATCGCGTGCCATTCCAGCACGCCGTAGGGTCGACGCGCGCCGGGCTGGTAAAGATGCGCGGTGCGTTCCAGCACCTCGGCCGAGGGAAGGGTGAGATCGGCCCGGGCCGCCATCGCATCCACCTGCGCCCGGCAGGACATCTCGAGCTGGTACATGGTGTTGAAGGCCTGCTGGATCGTCGCCCCGCAGGTCAGCAGCCCGTGGTTGCGCATCACCATGGCGTCGTGCGGGCCGAGATCGCGCACGATCCGCTCGCGCTCCGACAGGTCGATCGCCGGCCCCTCGTAGTCATGGTAACCCAGGTGGCCGACGAAGCGAATGGCCGTCTGGTTCAGCGGCAGCAGCCCCTCCTTCATGGCGGCCACCGCCATGCCCGCCCGGGTATGGGTGTGGAGCACCGCCGAGACTTCCGGCCGCGCCTTGTGGATGGCGCCGTGGATCACGTAGCCGGACTTGTTGATCCCGTAGTCGGTGTCCGGCTTCCAGATGATGTTTCCCTCGACATCGATCTTCGCGAGGCTGGTCGCTGTGATCTCCTTGTAGATCAGCCCGTAGAGGTTGATCAGGAGGTGATCGGTGCCGGGAATACGAAGCGTGATGTGGTTGTAGATCATGTCCGTCATGCCGTAGGCCTCGACCAGCCGGTAGCAGGCCGCGAGATCAAGGCGCGCCTGCCACTCCACCTCGCTCACCTGATCGCGGATCGAGGGCCAGTCCGTGCCGAAGCGCGGTGCCGCGTTGTCCATTCCTGCTTGCTCCCCATCCCGGCGCCTGGGCCCGGCGTCTGCTTGATCTTCGGGTGGCATGGCCCATGGGTCCTGCCAAGCTGCCGTCAGCTTCAGCGCGAACTTGCCCGAAAGCAATGTCAACGTGCGGTGGGCGCGGCGCTCAGACGATTCAAAGCCTTCGCCAGGGATGCTCGGCCTGGCGAGGGTGCACCGGCACGGCACACTCATGACCTTGAACCGGAAAACGCAAACGGGTGTGCCGGCTGTACCGCCGCGACGGGCTGAACCCGCCGCGAAGGCAGTCACGACCCCGCGCTGGACGGAACAGGAGGTGGCCACGCGGGCAAACCGGCATCCGTGATCGACTTCGTCTCGGACACGCTGTGAGGCGGCAAGGGAAGGCCTCCCGACCTCACGGTGCGGCAGGGTGATGCATCCAACCCAATCAGCTACAGTAGTCGGTCGGCCGCCCCCGTGCTTGCGCGTTCGATGAGGTCCCAACCAACGGCGAGTTGCCGCGGGGCGCCACCCGCGATCCGCGCAAGGATGGTTTCGGCGGTGAGCCGGCCGATGGCCTCACGGGAGGGTCGGATGGTGGTGAGAGGAGGCGCCATGTAGGCGCTGGCTTCTGAATCGCCGAACCCGACCACGCCACAATCGTTCGGAACGCGGCGTGCCCGGCTGCCGAGGGCACGCAGCACGCCGAAGGCCACCGCGTCGCTATTGCAGGCGACGCCGTCGATGTCGGGGTGCCGATCGAGCAACTCGTGCAGCAGCCGTTCGCCGAGCCGCGGGTCGCCTGGTTCGGGTAGGGTGTGCAGGACGGGCCGCCCGACCTGTGCTCCGGCCGCCATAAATCCCTCGGCCCGCTTGCGCGCCCTGGCGTCCTCGGCGCGAAGACTGCCGAGGAAAGCCAGGCGGCGATAGCCGCGGGCGATGAGGTGCCCGCCCTGCGCACGCCCGATCGCGACATGGTCCATCCCAACAACGGAGTCGATGAAGGCTCCGCCCGCGTCCCACATCTCGACCACCGGCGTTCCCGAGGCGCGTAGGAGCTCCGCCGCGCGCGGGTGATGGTCAAGGCCGATGATCGCCATGGCGGCCGGGCGCCAGCTGAGGAAATCGCGCACGATCTGCAGCTCCTGATCCTGATCGTAGCGCGAGTTCCCGAGCATCACCTGCAGCCCGTGGTCCGCCAGGCCCGTCTGCAACGCGTCCACGACGGCCGCGAACTCGGAGTAGAAAAGAGAGGTGACGACGACCCCGACGACGTTCGAGCGCGTCCGCACAAGGCCGCCGGCAAGGCGGTTGGGAACGTAGTCTGCCTCGTTCAGCGCCGCCTCGATCCGCTTCCGGAGCTCCGGCCGCACCGTCTGCGGTGCGCGCAGGGCGCGCGAGACGGTGTTCAGCGAGACACCCACGCGGCTCGCGACGGAGGCGAGCGTCGCGCGGGGCCGGGCGCCACTGTCCCCTTTGCCCTCGCCGGCTTCGGCCATCGCTGCCCCTTCTCCTAAAAAACTCGGCCAAGGCTAAGGTGGCCGGCCCTGAAAGTGAGCGTTGCGTTAACCTTAACTGTATGGAAGGCTGCGACCCAGCGAGCAAGAACAACATGCGGCGCCGTGAGCGCCGTGGGGAAAGGCGTCCGGCCATGAGCAGGTTGCGGCCGAAGCAGGCGAGCGCACCCGGCAACGGGCGGCCGGCGTGGAACGGCGCGCGCGCTCATGGCTGATAAGCCCAACATCATCCTCATCATGACGGACCAGCAGCGCTACGACTCCATTGCCGCGCTGGGCTTTCCCCATGTGTCGACGCCGAACCTGGACCGGATGGTGGCGGAGGGCGTCACCCTGACGGAGTGCCACATCACCGCGCCGAGCTGCGTGCCGTCGCGGGCGAGCCTCTTCACCGGCTACTATCCCCACACGACCGGCGTGCTCGCCAACGGGCAGGAATGGCAGCACACCTGGGTGGAGCGGCTGCGCGACGCCGGCTACCGCTGCGTCAACGTCGGAAAGATGCACACCATACCCTATGAGTCGGATTCCGGCTTCCACGAGCGCTACGTCGTGGAGAACAAGGACCGCTACATGGAGGGCCGCTGGTACTTCGACGAGTGGGACAAGGCGCTTGCCGCGCACGGCCTCGTCAAGCAGCAGCGGGAGGAGTACCGCAAGCGCCCGGACTACCGGACGCGGCTCGGGGCCTTCGATTGGGAGCTGCCCGAGGCGCTCCACTCCGACGCCTTCGTCGGCAACATGGCGCGGTGGTGGGTCAACACCTACCCGCCCACCGAGCCGCTGTTCCTGCAGGTCGGCTTCCCCGGGCCGCACCCACCCTTCGACCCGCCGGCCCGCTATTCCGAGCCCTACCTCCGCGCGAACGACCTGCCGCTGCCGAGCCCCGCCCGGGCGGAGCTCGACGGCCTGCATCCCGCGCTGAAGGAGAAGCGCCGGCACGACGTCGAGGTCGACCACGACAGCGTCGCCTGGAGCCTCGATCCCACGCCCGACCAGATGCACCGGCTCTGGGCGCATTACCTCGGCAACGTCACGCTCATCGACGAGAAGATCGGCGAGCTGCTCTCGGCGCTGCGGGAGCGCGGCTACCTCGAGGACGCCGTGGTGATCTTCACCTCGGACCACGGGGAATGCCTTGGCGACCACGGGCTGATCCAGAAGTGGTCGATGTACGACGTGGTGACGCGCGTGCCGACCATCCTCTGGTCCACCGCCGGCCGCTTCCCCGGCGGGCGCCGCGTGGAGGGCCAGTGCCAGCTCTTCGACCTCGGGCCGACCATCCTGGAGCTCGCCGGCCTCACCCCGCCCGCGGATTTCGAGGCGCGCAGCCTCCTGCCGGCGCTCGAGGGAAAGGAGTGGACCCCGCGGACCCACGTCTTCTGCGAGCAGGCGGGCGACGTGGCGCTCGGCGGCGTCGAGTTCATCACGGGCGTGCGCAGCGACGGCTGGAAGCTCGTCCACTTCAAGGGATCGGCGGAGGGGCAGCTCTTCGACCTCGCGCGCGACCCCGGCGAGGTCGACAACCTCTGGAACGACCCGGCGCATCTCGACAAGCGCCGCGAGTTGCTGGACGTCATCCGCGAGTGGCTGATCGACTCGAACCTCCGCACGCGCGACCTGCACGCGAGGAGCCGGTGAGCGCCTTGCTGGAAGCGGGCGCGGCAGTGGCTCCTGCCACCGAGGAAATGGCGTGGATTCCGGGTGGGGTCTTCCGGATGGGTTCAGACCGCCACTACCCGGAGGAGGGCCCGGCCCACCGCCTTCGCGTGAGCGGCTTCTGGATGGATCGCACGCCCGTGACGAACCGCCGGTTCGCCGCCTTCGTGCGGGCGACCGGGTACCGGACCGTGGCCGAGCAGGTGCCGGACCCCGCGCTCTACCCCGGCGCCGACCCTGGCATGCTCCAGCCGGGCTCGCTCGTCTTTCGCGCGCCGGGCCGGACCGGGGGCCACGGGTGGCACTTCGTGCCCGGCGCCAGCTGGCACCGGCCGCAGGGGGAGGGGGAGATCGGCGACGACCTCCTCGACCATCCCGTCGTCCAGGTCGCCCATGCCGACGCCGCCGCCTATGCCGCCTGGGCCGGCAAGAGCCTGCCGACGGAAGCGGAGTGGGAGTTCGCCGCGCGCGGCGGGCTCGAGGGGCAGGAATACGCCTGGGGCGACGAGTTCGCGCCCGGCGGGCGGCGCATGGCCCGGACCTGGATGGGGAATTTCCCCGTCATCAGCGCGGGGCCCGACGCCTACGGCACCGCGGCGGTCGGCGGCTACCCCGCCAACGGCTACGGCCTCGTCGACATGATCGGGAATGTCTGGGAGTGGACGGAGGATTTCTGGACCGCCCGCCACCCCGCCGAGGCCGCGAAGCCCTGCTGCATCCCCGCCGATCCGCGGGCGGGCGACGAGGAGGCCAGCCTCGACGGGCATCAGCCCGGGATCCGCATCCCGCGCCGGGTTCTCAAGGGCGGGTCCCATCTCTGCGCCCCGAACCACTGCCGCCGCTACCGGCCGGCGGCGCGCCACCCGCAGATGGTCGACAGCGCCACCACCCATGTCGGCTTCCGCTGCGTCCGGCGCGAGGCGCCGGCGGGAGGGCGGGGATGAGCGCGGCGCCCGACGTCACGCCCGGGGGAGCGGCACCCTCGCGCGCCTCCTGGATGCCGGGCGCCACCATGCTCGCGCTCAACATCCTCGCCGTGCTGCTCGGCCTCGGCGCCTGGGCGCTTGTCACCGCGGAGGGGGTCGTCGGACTGCCCGGGCCGGGCGCGGTGCTCTCCGCGGCCATCACCCTTGCGCGCAACGGCCAGCTCCTCTCCGACGCTCTGGCGAGCCTCGCGCGCGTGCTGACCGGCTTCCTGCTCGGCGTGCTCGTCGCCATCCCCGTCGGATTCCTGATGGGCTGGTACAAGGTCGCGCGCGGCCTGATCGAACCCTATGTGCAGTTCTTCCGCACCATCCCGCCGCTCGCCGTCATCCCGCTCGCGATCGTCACCATGGGGATCGGCGAGACGCCGAAGATCTTCGTCATCTTCCTCGCCGCCTTCCTCTCGAGCGTCGTCGCGACCTTCCAGGGCGTGGTCAGCGTGGACCGCACGCTCATCAACGCCGCGCGCGTGCTAGGGGCGAAGGACGCGACGATCTTCCGCCGCGTGGTCATCCCGGCCTCCACGCCCTTCATCATGGTGGGCGTGCGGATCGGCCTCGGCTCCTCCTGGGCCACCGTGGTCGCGGCGGAGCTGATCGCGGCGCAGTCCGGCCTCGGCTTCCGGATGCAGCAGGCCCAGCTCTACTACGACCTCCCGACGATCTTCGTGAGCCTGATCGCCATCGGCGTGCTCGGGCTTCTGATGGACCGGATCATCATCGCGGCCGACCGCGTCCTGACCGCCTGGCAGGAGAAGGCATGACGCCCCGGATCTCCTTCCAGAACGTCTCGCGCCGCTTCGAGCTCGGCGGCGGCGGGGAGTTCCTCGCTCTCGATCGCTTCTCGCTCGAGGTGGGGGAGGGCGAGTTCATCACGGTCGTCGGCCCTTCCGGATGCGGCAAGTCCACCGCCATGAACATTGCGGCCGGCCTTCTCCGCCCCACCGCCGGGCGCGTGCTGGTGGACGGCGCCGCGGTGGAGGGCCCCGGGCCGGAACGGGGCGTCATCTTCCAGCAATACGCGCTCTTCCCCTGGCTCACGGTGCGCGAGAACGTCGAGTTCGGCCTGCGGGTGGCGGGCATGCCTGGCAAGCGTCGCCGGGAAATCGCGGATCGCTTCATCGGGCTCGTCGGCCTGACGGACTTCGCGGAGGCCCTTCCTAAGACGCTCTCGGGCGGGATGAAGCAGCGCTGCGCCATCGCCCGGGCCTACGCGGTCGATCCCAAGATCCTGCTGATGGACGAGCCCTTCGGCGCCCTGGACGCGCTGACGCGGGTGACGCTGCAGGACCAGCTGCTGCGGACCTGGAGCCAGGAACGGCGCACGGTCATGTTCATCACCCACGACGTCGACGAGGCCGTCTATCTGGGTGGCCGTGTCATCGTCATGGCGGCGCGGCCCGGCCGGCTCTATAAGGTCATTCCGGTCGACCTTCCCTATCCGCGAACCGAGGAGATGCGCCTCTCCACGGCGTTCGCGGCGCTGCGCAACGAGGTCTGGCGCTCCGTCTATCACCCCGAGGCGGCCTGACCTTGCCCGGCCAGAGCACCCGCGCGGGAGGCAGACGAAACGGCACGAACAACGGGAGAGAAACCATGCTGACGCGACGCAACCTGACGACGGCGGCGGGTGCCCTGGCCCTCGCGGCACCGTCCCTCCGCACGGCGCGCGCCGCGGGGAAGCCGGCGACGATCGGCTATATCGCCGACTACCCCAACGCGAGCGTCATCGCCATCGCGAACGACCAGAAGTACTGGGACGCCGAGGGGCTCGCGGCGGACGCGAAGGTCTTCACCAACGGTCCCATCCAGATCCAGGCCATGGGCGCCGGCAGCCTCAACTTCGGCACCATCGGGCCCGGCGCCCTGTGGCTGCCCGCCAGCGGCCGCGCGAAGGTCATCGGCGTCAACGACATCGGCTTCAGCGACCGCGTCATCGCCCAGGGAGGCATCGGCTCCATCGCCGACCTCAAGGGCAAGAAGGTGGGCGTGCCGCAGGGCACCTCGGGCGACATGATCCTGCGCCTCGGCCTGGCGCGCGCCGGCCTCTCCATCTCGGACATCCAACTCGTGCCGATGGACCCGAGCACGGTCGTCGCCGCCTTCTCCTCCCGGCAGATCGACGCCGCCGGCATCTGGTACCCGCTGATCGACGTGATCAAGGCGCGCGTGCCCGACATGAAGGAGCTGGTGGCGAACAGCGACTTCTACCCCGAGACCTCCTTCATCAACGCCTTCGTCGCCAGGAACGAGATCGTTCAACAGGACCCGGACCTGGTGCGGCGCTTCCTGCGCGTGATGAAGAAGTCTCTGGACTATCGCATCGCCAACTTCGAGCGCTCCATCAAGCTGACGACCTCCTTCCTCGGCGCGCCGCCCGCGATCACCGCCAATGTCGCGCGCAGCCGAAAGCTGCTCTCCAGCGCGGAACTCGACCGCTTCACCGAGGACGGCACGGTGAACCGCTGGCTCGAGGGGTTCAACACGATGTTCAAGACCTTCGGCGTCCTGGCCGATCCCCTGCCGGCCGAGAGGTTCTACGAAGCAAAGCTCTTCACCTCGGCCTGATACCGGTTTCTCCTCAGGAAGGGTCGCGCAAGGTCCCGGCTTGCCGCAGCAAGTCGGTTGATGGGGGGGTCATGGCGGCGCCTCTCGGCAAGGGGTAGGCTTAGACGTCACGCCGCCGTCGTCGCTGCTCGAAGAACCACCCTTGCCCTCTCCGTCCGCGCTTCTGGCGGCGACATAGAGGTGATCGCCGATAGTGGGGGCGCCGTGGCTTCCGAGCCGGTGTGGTTGAGCGGATCGCCCAGAGGGGGAAGATTCTACGAAGCTGCGGACGCAGACCGACACGGACCGGGACCAGCAGGGCTGAACGCGCCGACAGTGCCAGCAAGGAACGGCGCGACCCCACTACGTCAGCCCCGCATCGACAACGAACTGCGCCCCCGTGCAGCCCGCCGCTTCGTCCGAAGCGAGGAACAGCGCCACGGCCGCGACATGGCCCGGATCCAGTCGGATTTTAAGCGCTTGGGACGCCATGAACTCGGCCTCCATCTCCGGCGTGCGCCAAAGGGCAAGCTGGCGCTCGGTCATGATGGCGCCCGGGACAATGCAGTTCACCCGTACGCCAGCGTCACCAAGTTCCCGCGCCAGGGTCTTCGTGAGGCCGACCACCGCAGCCTTCGCAGTGGTGTATCCGACCAAGCCAGGCCGCCCCTTTATCCAGGAAGTGGAACTGAACAGGATCACGGAGCCGCGCCCACGCGCCCGCATCCCGCGCACCACGGCCTGGGTGGCGAAGAATTGGTGGTCCAGGTTAATGGCCAGCCGGTCGCGCCAGTAGGCTGGCTCCACCTCATCCATCGCGTGGCGCTGGTCATTCGCGGCGTTGTTCACCAGCACGTCGATGGCGCCATGGGCCCCCTCGATGGCCTGCACCGTGCTGCGAATGGCGGTGACGTCGCGCAGGTCGCAGTGATGGTAGGTCGCGCCCGGCAGCTGCGCGACGAGCGCGCGGCCGGCGTCATCCTGGATGTCGACGACATGCACGGCGCAACCCTGCCCGGCAAAGGCATTCGCCATGGCGCTGCCGATGCCGCTTGCCCCACCGGTTACCAGCACATGCCGACCGCCGAGGCTGCGATAGGTGACAGGAATGTCGGACGCCTGTTCCGGGTTCTTCATCGCGCTCAGCCCTTCCGCATCATCGCCTCAGCGAACACCGCTCGCTTAGCCTCGCTGGCAGCGGCGGGCGCAGTCATCAGGTTCGATCCGCCGTGTAAGGCAGGGCGATCGGCGTTTCGGAACACGCTCGCGAGGCGTCGATCGTCCTTCGCCGCCCGGCAACCGGTTGGCGACCCTGTGTGAACGGTTCTGACCGGCCGGCCGGGGAGGGCACGATCAACCGGATCGAGCGCTCAAGCCAATCGGCGCGCGTTGGCTGTCGCAAGCATCGTACCCTCCATGCCGCAGATCTTAGCGGATAGCCAATTCGTTTGTTCGACACCGCTCGAGATCCTCGCCATAGCGATGCAGAAGGTGCGCCTTCGCTACGATCACAACGACGCGCAGGGCCTCCTCGCCGTCGCGCCCGCAAACCCATCCGGCTTCATCGCTTCGACGAGGGCAGGCTCCTCAAGGACTTGGACCATGCCGACCCAGGATAGGCGCCGGGGCGATGCCTCCGCGCATCAGTTGAGGGTGATGCCGGCGTCCCGGATCACGGCGCCCCAGCGCGCGCGTTCGGCGCGCAGGAAGGCGGTGAACGCCGCCGTGCCGCGGAAGCGCACGTCCGCGCCCTGGGCGGCCAGCGCCTGTCTCACCTCCGGTTCCTGCAGGGCGGCCTCCACGGCTCGCTCTAGCGCCTCGACGATCGCGGGCGGCGTGCCCGTCCGGGTGACGAGGCCTTGCCAGCCATAGACGATGAAGTCCGGCAGCCCGGCCTCGGTCGCCGTCGCCAGATCGGGCAGGATGGAGCGCCGCTGTTCCGCGGTGATGGCGAGCAGCCGGACCTGCCCTGCCTCCACGAGGGGCCGCAGGACGTTGTAGGCATCGATCATCATCTGGATGCGCCCGGTCGCCAGGTCCTGCAAGGCGGGCGCGCTGCCACGGTAGGGGACATGGATGATCTCCGTGCCCGCGCGGCGGTTGAAGAGCTCCAGCGCAAGGTGGGAAGGGCCGCCGGAGCCGCCCGAGCCGGCGTTCAGCTCGCCCGGGCGCGCCTTAGCATGGTCGATGAACTCGCGGAGCGTCCGCACCGGCAGGCGGCTGTGCACGGCGACGACGAGCGGCACCTCCACCACCTGGGCGATCGGAAGGAGGTCGCGGACAGTGTCGAAGCGCAGATGCGGGTAGAGGGCGTTGGTGACGGCGAGGTTGCCGACATTGCCGAAGAAGAGCGTGTTGCCGTCGGCGGGTTCCTGGAACAGCGCTTCCATCGCCAGGTTGCCGTTGGCGCCGCCGCGATTCTCGATGACGAAGGGCTGGCCGAGACGGGCGGCCGCGCGCGGTAGGACGATGCGGCCAACGATGTCCACTCCTCCGCCCGGCGGGAAGCCGATCAGCACGCGCACGGGACGGCTGGGCCAGGTTTCGACGCCTTGGGCCCGAGCCCCGGAACCGAAAGCCGGAGATGCCAAGGAAAGGGCGAGCGTGGCGAGGTGGCGCCGGGTGGACGTCATTCGTTTCCTCTTCCGTCAGCCCAATGTTCGCCAGCGTCCTGCCCACGCGGTCAGGTGGCGGTACCTTGCGTGCTGGCTGGAGGCGAGATGGAGCCAGAATCGTAGCGTTGCAACGAGGCGTGTCAATGCGCGTGAACCCCCGCACCGCTCAGGTGCTGCGGCGCTGCGCCGGCTGGAAGCCGACGTCGACCGTGCGGGAATAGGCCGTCGGCCCTCGCTCGGTCAGACGCTCCTGGAACAACCGCCCGACCTCGCGCCCGATTGTCTCGCCGGGCGGGCGAATGGTCGTCAGCAGCGGCACGCAGGAGGCGCTAAAGCCAGGGTCGTCGAAGTCCACCACCGCCAGCTCGACCGGCACCTCGATACCGCGCCGCTGGCACTCGAAAATCGCGCCCAGCGCCATCAGGTCGTTCGAGCAGGGGAGATTGACCCAATTCGCATCGTAGCGCTACGAAACCGGTTGGGACTGCCGCCCGTCGGCAAGACGAGGAGCATCGCCGCATGGACCGGCCCGCGCGCCCGAACATCCTCTTCATCATCACGGACCAGCAGCGCTTCGACACGATCGCCGCGGCAGGGTTTGACTACATGACGACCCCTCAACTCGACCGGCTGGCGAAGGAGGGCGTCCTTTTCACGCGGATGTACGTCACCGCCCCCTCCTGCGCGCCGTCGCGCGCCAGCCTCTTCACCGGCCTCTATCCCCACACCAACGGCGTGTTCCGCAACGACGAGCGATGGACCCACACCTGGGTGCGGCAGCTGGCGGAGGCCGGCTATCGTTGCGTGAACGTGGGCAAGATGCACACCCACCCCTTTGAAGATTCCTTCGGCTTTCACGAGCGCCACGTCGTGGAGAACAAGGACCGCGCCACGCCCCGGCTGCCCTACTTCCTGGACAGCTGGGACAAGGCCTTCTTCGCGCACGGGCTGGAGAAGCCGAGCCGCCTCACCTACGCCCGCCGGGAGGACTACCGTGAACGGCTCGGCGCCTTCGTGTGGGAATTGCCGGAGCACCTGCATTCCGACAACTTCGTCCCTAACCTCGCCGCGCACTGGATCGACACCTGGCGCGGGACGGGTCCCTTCTTCCTCGAGATCGGCATTCCCGGCCCGCACCCGCCCTACGACCCCACGCCGGACGTGCTGGAAACCTACAAGGGCCGCGATCTGCCAAAGCCGATCGGGGACCGCGCCGACATCGAAGGGCAGCCAAGCGCGCTGCGTAAGCTGCGCGAGCAACATCTAGCGGTGGACCATGACGCGGTGGTGCACCTGGACGAGCCGACGCCGGAGCAGACGCAGCGCCAGCGTGAGCACTACTTCGCGAACGTGACGATGATCGACCGGCAGGTCGGCCACCTGATGGAGGCGTTGGAACGGCGCGGCGTGTTGCAGGACACCGTCATCGTCTTCACCTCGGATCATGGCGACTGCCTCAACGACCATGGCCACAGCCAGAAGTGGACGATGTACGAGCCGTCCGTCCGCGTCCCCGCCATCGTCTGGGCACCGGGCCGGGTGACGGCCGGGCGACGGGTGGACGACCTCGTCTCGCTGTTCGACCTCGGGCCGACCGTCCTGGAGCTCGCGGGGCTAGAGGCGCCGCGCTGGATGGAGGCGCGCTCGCTGCTGCCGTACCTGACGGATGCTCCGACGGAGCCTCGCCCCCATGTCTTCGCCGAGCACGCCGGCGACCGCATTCTCAGCGGTACCGAGTTCATGACGATGATCCGGGACGATCGCTGGAAGCTCGTCCACTTCGTGGACAGCGAGGAGGGCCAGCTTTTCGACATGCAGGCTGATCCGCAGGAGTTGCGAAACCTCTGGGACGACGGGGAGCACGAGCCGGTCCGCCGGGCGCTCATCAACGAGATCCTGAAATGGCGTATTCGCAGCAGCCTCAGGACGCAGGGTTGGACGGAGGCCATCGATCGGGGTCGGCACGCTGGTTGACGTCGCGCTTCACGACGATGCGGTGGCGAGGCTACGCCGGTCGGTGAGCGCAGGACCTAGCGGGACTGCCGAAGAAGTCGGAAGAACGACCCCCGACGCGACGCTACAAAGGTCGCGCGGGCACCTCTCTCTCAATCAGCGGCAAAGCAAGGCGGCAGCGCACACCATCGGGGCTGAGCTCCATCCGCGCTTCCCCGCCGAGCTGGTAGGGGACCGTGCGTTCGATGACCCTTCGCCCGAAGCGGCGGGCCGAAGGGTCGGGTGGCATGGCGACCCCCTGCTCGCGCCATTCGATGACGAGGCGCCTGATCCGCCCTTCATCCTCCAGCCACCAGACCACGGCCAGCTGGCCCGCGGATTGGGCGATGGCGCCGTGCTTGGCGGCGTTCACGGCCAGTTCGTGGAGGGCAAGCGCCAGCGGCTGCACGACCTGCCCCGGCAGGTTTACCTTGGGTCCCGTCACCTCGGCTTTCCCCGCCTCCCCTCCGCCGAGCGCCCGTAGTTCCGCTTCGACAAGGTCGCGGAGCGGGACGGCCCAGGCCCCGGTGCGGGCGAGGAAGCCCTGCACCCGTCCCATGGCGGCGAGGCGCGCTCCGAAATCGTCCCGCTCGGGGGTGGCGGGCAGGCTGTGCTGCGCCATCGTCCTCACCACCGCCAGGAGGTTGCGCGTGCGGTGCTGCACCTCGAGGAGAAGGGTGCACTGCTCACCCTGCAGGCGCCGGAGGTCCTCCACGTCGGCACTCACCCCCACCCACTCGGGTGGACGCTCCTCCTGCACGGGTTCGACGCCGCCTCGCACCTGGTCGCAGCGGCTCTGGTGCAGGCGCCAGGCGCCGTCCGAGGCGCGAAGGATGCGGTGCTCGATCTCGAAGTGCCCGCTCGCTTCCGCCTGGGCCCAGGCCTTGCCGGCGGCCTCCCGGTCATCGGGGTGGATCGCCGCCAGCCATCCCTGGCCGCGGCTCTCCTCCGCCGTCTGGCCGGTGTAGGAGAGCCAGTTGGGTGAGGCCCAGACCCACTGCCCACCGGCCCGCGAACGCCACACAAGGTTCGGAATGGTATCGGCCAGCGCCCGGAAGCGGGCCGCTGCTCGGAGGCCGGTCTCCGCCGCCGCGTCACCGCCAGCGTCCAGGCCTGCCGCGGCGAGGAGCGACCGCAGGCGCGCGTTCTCCGCCTCGAGCACCGCCACGCGGCGTTCAGCCCAGCCCTTCTCCCCGGGGTCGCTCATGCATCTCTGTCCAGAGGTGTGCCTCGGCTCCTGGCCACGGGAAGAAACGCCCTTGCCATGGGCCGGTCCCGCCGTAACGGAACCGGCTCATAACAGTGCCGGTGAGGGATGGAAGTTGCTCCGGGGCGGGAAGGAAAGCCGGTGGTGTCATCGTCGTCGTGGCTCCGGACGGCTTTCGGAAGGCCTCCCGTGAGCCGGCCCCGTTTCGAAGGCCAGGACCGCGGCGCGCAAGGCCCGGACCAACCATCACCGCGGATCACTCGATGGAGGCCGATCAAATCCAGCGGCGGGCTCCGAAGGCGGACGAAGGCGGAAGCGCGTTAATCGCCTTGGATGTTGGCCTCGCGTGCGACCCGGGCCCAGCGGCCCACCTCCGAGGCGACCAGGGCCGCGTAGTCCTGGCGGCTCAGGCTGTTCGGGCCCGCGCCGAAGTCGAGCAGGCGCTCCTGCGCCTCCGGCAGGGCCAGGCCGCTGGCCAGGCTGTCGTGCAGCGCGTCGGCCGCCGCCGCGGGCATGCCCGCGGGCCCGGACAGGCCGAACCAGTTGGTTGCCACGAGGCTCGTCAGGCCGAACTCGCGCACGCTGGGCACCTCCGGCCAGCGCTGGGCGCGCTCGGGCGTCGTGACCGCGAGCATGCGGAGCCGGTCGTTGCGGCCCACATCGGGCACGGCGGCGATCAGCCCGTCGATCTGCCCGCCGAGAATATCCGCCACCGCCGGCGCGGAGCCGCGGTAGGGCGCGTGCAGGATCGTGACGCCCGCCGCCCGGTTCAGCAGCTCCAGCTTGACGTGGCTCGAGGTGCCGATCCCGGTGGAGCCAAAGCGGACGGTGCCGGCGAGCGCGCGGGCGATCAGGTCGGGCAGGGTGCGGATCGGCCCGTCCGCCGCCACGACGATGGCGCTGGGCACGGCGGCGATGAGGCCGATATGCGTGAAGTCCCGCACCGAATCATAGGCGATGTGCCGCGACACCGCCGGCCCGATGGCCTGGGACGCGATGTTCGAGAGCACCACGACATGCCCGTCCGGCGCGGATTTCGCGACAATCTCGCTGCCGATCGCGCCCCCCGCGCCGCCGCGGTTCTCGACCACCACGGGCTGCCCCAGGGCCGGCTCCATCCCGCGCGCGGCCAGGCGGCCCAGGAGGTCCGTGGTGCCGCCGGGGGTGAAGGGCACCACCAGCCGCACCGGCCGGCTCGGGCGCCAGCCGGTCTGGGCCGCGGCTCCGGCCGCGAGCGGGATCGCGGCGGCGACAAGGGCACGGCGGGGGAGGGGCATCGGTGGCGATCCGGCTGGGGTGGCGGGGGGAGGCGTCAGTTCACGGCGATGCCGGCGTCCCGCACCACGCCGCGCCAGCGCGCGAGGTCGGCGGCGACGAGGCTGCCGAGCTCCTCCCGGCTCCCGCCCTCGACCACGAAGCGGATGCGCTCCAGCCGCTCCACGACCTCGGGCTGGCGCAGGGTGGCCGCCGCCGCCTCGTGCAACGCGGCGGCCACCGGGTCGGGCGTGGCGGCCGGGACGAACAGGCCGGTCCAGGACAGCGAGTGCAGGCCGGGCAGGCCCTGCTCCGCCATGGTCGCCACCTCCGGCGCCCAGGCCAGGCGGCGTGGTCCGGCGACGGCGATCATCCGGAGCTGGCCCGAGGCGATCTGGGGCGCGGCGGTGCCGGAATTAACCATGGAGACCGGCACGGTGTTCCCGATCACCGCCGTGATCGCGGCGGCGCCGCCGGCGAAGGGCACGTGCACCGCCTTGCGGCCCGTGCGCAGCAGGAACAGCTCGAAGCCGAGCTGCTCCGAGGAACCGATGCCGGAGGAGGAGAAGGACACCGTCTCGCCCTGATCCGCCATCCACTGCGCCAGCCCGGCCACGTCGTGCACCGGCAGGGCGGGGTTCACCACGATCACGTTCGGCGCGCTCATCGCGAGGATGACGGGCTTGAAGTCCCTCTCGGGATCGAAGCCCGGGCGCTGCATCACCACGGGCTGGATGGTCATCGTGCCGCTGGCGTTCACCAGGATCACCTGCCCGTCCCCCGGCAGGGCGGCCACCGCGCGGGTGCCCACCACGCCGGTGGCGCCCGGCCGGTTCTCGACCACGACGTTCTGCCCCAGGGCGGCCTGCATGCCCGGCTGCAGGGCCCGGGCGCAGAGGTCGGTCGCGCCGCCCGGCGGGAAGGGCACGAGCAGGGTCACGGGCCTGGCCGGCCGCCAGGGGGACTGCGCCCCCGCGCGCCTCCCGGCCAGGCCGGGCAGCGCCGCGGCGGAGAGAAGGGCCAGGGCCTTACGACGACGCATGAGGGCCTCCTTGCGGGAACGCCGCCCGCGCGGCACGGGGAGGGGCGCCCGGCGCGGTTGACCGCCGCGCGGGGGCGAAGGAGCCTGCGGCATGACCGATGGGGACGGCGCGAGCGGAACCGGGGACGGCGGCGAGGGCGCGGCGCGGGTGCGCGAGAGCCTCCTCGCGCTGCGCGACAGCCGCGGCTACGTCCTGCCCCACCGCGGCCTCATGGCGGCCGCCCTGCCGGAGCTGCACGCCGCCTACGGCGCCATGTACCGCGCCCTGACGGTGCAGCAGGGGCACCTGCCCCCGCTCGAGCGGGAATGCGTGTGGCTCGGCATCCTCGTCGCCTGCGACGAGCCGGTCGGCACGCACCACCTGGCCCTCTTCCGGCAGCACGGGGGCGACGACCGGCAGGCGGCCGCGCTGTTCCGGCAGACGGCCTGGGCCATCGGCGCGGAGGCCCACGCCTTCCTGCCGCGGTCCTGGGAGGCCCATTTCCCCGGCCTCGACGCCGCCGCCCTGTTCCGGGAGGGCGCGGCGGCGCTGGGCGCGGACGGGGCTCTTCCGGACAGCACGGCCCGGCTGCTCCGCCTGGCCGTGCTCGCCGCGCGCGGCAACCTCTGGGCGCTGGGCGTGGAGCTGGAGGCGGCCTATGCCGCGGGGCTTGACGAGCGCCGGATGGCCGAGGCCGTGAGCCTGATCATCTGGCCGCGCGGCGTGAACCCCTTCGTGCGCGCGGCCGACACCTGGCTCGCCCTGCTGCGAAGCGGCCGCGTTCGGCCCAGCGCCGCCTTCGCCGCCTGGGCCGAGGCCGGGGAACAGGGTCCCCTCGCGCTGGAGCGCGGCGCGAGGACCGGGGCGCGGGCGCCGGGGGGATAAGGCCGGCGGCGCCATCAGGCGGGGCCCGCGCTCGCGGACAGCGCGCCCTCGAAGAAGGCGCGCCGGTCGCGCGCGCCCCGCATCATCAGGGAGAGGTCGTTCTCCGTCAGGATCATGCGCATGCCCGCGCGCAGGAAGCCGCGCCAGGGCCCCTCGTCCCGCGGGCCGCCCATGCCGGCGAAAAGCCCGTTGCGCGCGGCCGCGGCGCCGGTGCGCTCCACCGCCTCCTGCAATTCGGGCGCGTCGTAGCGCCCGGGCAGGCCAAGGTCCCAGAGAAGGTCGGAGGCGCCGATGAAGAGGCCGTCCACCCCCGGCACCGCCGCGATCGCCTCGACATTCGCGAGCGCCGTCCGGCTCTCGATCATCACGGTGACCACGACCTCCTCGTTGAAGATCGCGCAGGCCTCCGCGAGCCCCGTGCCGTAGCCGAAATGCGCGAGGGTGCCGGGCACGGAAAGCGCGCCGCGCGGGGCGAAGCGCGCGGCGCGCGCCACCGCCTCGGCCTGCGCCGCGGTGTCCACATGGGGCACGACGAGCCCGAGCGCGCCGTTGGTGAGCAGGCCCGCGATCTCGCGCGGGTCGTGGCCGGACGGCCGGGCCATTGGCAGCAGGCCGGCGCGGATGGCCGAGAGCGCGATGTCGTGCGCGAGATGGGGCGAGGCCGGGCTGTGCTCGAAGTCGATCATCACCCAGTGGAAGCCGCAGGCCGCGAGAATGGGACCTGCTTCCGCGCTGCGGGACAGGCGGAGGTTGCTGCCGAGCGCCAGTTCGCCCGCCCGCATCCGGGCGCGGAAGGCCGTCCCGGGGCGGGCGCTCACGCTCTCTCATCCAGCAGCGCGGCGCTGGCCAGGTTCTCCGGGAAGCGCCAGGGGCGGCGCGGGCGGGCCGCGAGGAGGCGCAGCGCCGCGCGGACGCAATCGAAGGCCTCCCGCACGGCCTCGCTCCCCTCGATCACGCAGCCGAAGCCCGGGCAGATACGGTCGATGGCACGGTCCGCCTGGATGCGGTCCAGGTCACGGATGATCGGCTCCGGGTCGATGCCGATCAGCCAGTCCATCTTGGCCGAGAGATAGAGCGCCGCCTCCTCCGCCCGCATCGGCGCCTCGCCCGGCGCGCGCCGGCGCGAGACGCCGGGGGACCAAGCCCCTGCCGGGCGCGCGAGGAAGGCGAAGGCGTCGGAGGTGAAGAGGCTGCGCGTCCGCCCCTCGTAGAACCAGTTCGTGGCGAGGAGGCGCAACTCCACCCGCAGCACCTCGAGCCGCATCCGCCCGACCGGGGTCACCACCCCCGGCGCGATGCGCACCGCGCGCAGCCCCGCGGTCGCTTCGATCCGGGCGGCGGCGTCAGATTCCTCCACGCCCTCGAAGAAGTCGAGCGGGTTGAGCACGCCGGCGTAGAGCACCTCCCGCACGCCGAATTCCCCGAGGATAGCCGGCAGGTTGATCATGCAGTCCTGCTCGCGCCGCGTGGTGATGAGGCGGCGCTCGGCGCTGCCCTCCAGCGTGTGGCGAATCCCCTCGGCGATCAGCGGCCAATGGATGGCGAGCCCCGTGTCGATCATGAGCCAGCTTCCGGAATCGCGCAGGATGTAGCCCTGCACCGGCAGCAGCCCGCGCCCGTCGGGCGGCAGCCAGCTGATCCGGCGCGCCGCCACGTTCAGCCAGCCGCCGACCGCCGTCAGCATGCCCGGCAGGATGTCCGCGAAGCTCTCGGTCTCGTCGCCGGGCGCCGCGCTCATGCGCGCACGGAATCCATGGCGATGCCCTGCTTGAACAGCGGCATGGTGTCCCCGGGCGTGTCCACCACGCAGCCATGCGCGCCGGCGAGCAGGCGGGGGCGGAGCCGCGCGAGCAGCTCGTCCATCTCGAGGAAGCTGGCGTGGCTGTCGGTGAAGCGCGGCCAGTGGAGGGCCTTGTCGTTGAAGTCCTGCATCATGGCGATGTCGGGCGGGGCAATCTCGCTGCTCAGGTGGTCGCACTCCCCCGGGACATGCGCGTGGAAGTAGGCGCAGGCGTCCGAGAGGAAGATGATGCGGTCCTTGGTGTCGAAGCCCCAGAGGGTGTCGGGAAGATCCCGCCAGACTGGCGGCAGGAACAGGAAGTGCCGGTCGCCCAGGTCAAGCGAATCCCCCGGCTCGGCCTGCCGGAAGCGCGGTGCGAGGGAGGGGTGGTAGAGCGGGTAATCCCGCATGTCGCCCACGGCGACAGCTTGCGGGAACGCGCGCATCCAGCGCTCGAGAAGGCCGGAATGGGGCAGCTCGCTGTGCGTGGGAAAGATGTAGTCGAGCGGGCGCCCCTGGAGGAAGTCCTCGACATCCTGCCTCACCGGATCCCAGTGGATCGGGTGCCCGGTGTCGATGAGAATGGTCTTCTCGCTGCCTTTCAGGAGGTAGAGCGAGTAGTGCGCGTGCATGTCGGGAACGCTGCTGGCCAGGCAGCGCCCTGTCCACAGGCAGTCCGGCGTGATTGCGCGCGGCAGCGTGCCGGTCTGGCCGAAGCGAGGCGTGGGCTGTGCCTCGTGGGAAGCGTGGACGTGATCGCGCAGGTTGTTCGTCATTCAACCTCGTTCCTGTAATCGATTCTGGCCGCTGGCCTTCGCCAACCATCACGTTCCATCCGGTGCAACCGGACGTTGCGCGCCCCGTCCGCCGTGCCGCGCGCTTTTGCCGGCCATGCCGAACACTAGACAGGACCCAGCGGGGCTCGCAAGTGTCCGGTTCCATGAACAGGACAGGTGGCGGACTGACGAACCCGACAGGAGAGGGACCGTCCGAGCGCATTCCCGCCTGACCTCCTGGCGTGCCGCGGCCAAGGCCGTGCGCCGCCTGCTCGACCTCCCCAATGGTCTTGGTGCGCGCGAATGGGGCGAGCTAGCGGACAGAACACGGTATCGAAGATCACAGCTGGACCAGTTGCGGAGAAGAAGTAAGCGCCTGCCCGCCGCGCGGCTGCGCATCGTTACCTTGAAGGGCTGGACAGTTGTCGGCATCCACCTGGGAAGGCAACGTCGGCTCTCCGCGCGTATGCCGGGCATTGCCAGTCTGCACCCCATACCGGGCAGCTCGCCGGGCTAACCCGCGCAACACGTCCCCTAACGAGAGCCGCACGGATCTACTTCGACGACACCGCAATACCTCTTTGCACAAGCCGCGACATCCGTAAGGCTCGCAACAGACGACCGATCGGGAGGAAGAGCATGCTCAGGATGGTTCGCCGATGCCTGCTCGGTATCCTGCTTTCGGCTGGCCCCGTCCACGGCGTGGTCGCGCAGGATGCGCCGCCCATCTTCCCCTCCCGTCCCATCTCCATGGTGGTCGGCTTTGCCCCCGGCGGCCCGGCCGACGTGATCGCCCGCCTGATCGCGCCCACCCTGGCCGCCGATCTCGGTCAACCCGTCGCGGTGGAGAATGCTTCCGGCGCCGGCGGCTCGATCGGCCAAGCCCGGGTCGCCGCCGCCCGCCCGGACGGGCACACCATCCTCTTCGGCAGCCTCGCCCAGGCGATCATCCCCACGCTCTACCGGCATCTTTCCTTCGACCCCACGGCCCTCCAGGCGATCGGCATGGTCAACGAGGTGCCGATGTCGATCATCGCGCGGCGCGACTTCCCGGCGGCAACGCTTGCGGACCTCGTGGCGGTGATCCGGCGCGACGGACGGGGCCTGAACCTGGGCAACGCCGGCGTCGGCTCGACCAGCCACCTGTGCTCCCTGCTCTTGGTCTCGGCGGTCGGGACGCCGGTGACGATCGTGCCCTATCGTGGCAACGGACCGATGATGAACGACCTGCTGGGCGGTCGGCTGGATCTGAGCTGCGACCAGACGACGAACAACTCCGAGCAGATCCGGGCGGGAGCGATCCGTGGCTACGCCATCACGGGGGTCGCGCGCACGGCCGCCTTGCCGGAGGTGCCGACGACCGCCGAAGCGGGGCTGCCGCTGGTGACGATGACCGGCTGGAACATGCTGTTCGCTCCGACCGGGACGCCGGGGCCGGTGGTCGAGCGGCTGAACCGTGCGCTGCGGGCGGTGCTGGCCGACGCAACCGTGCCGCGACGCATGCTCGAGCTCGGCAGCACGCCGGCTTCCGGAGAGCGGACCACGCCAGACGGGGCACAGGCCGCCTGGCGCACTGAGACCGCGCGCTGGAGGCCCCTGCTGGAAGCCGCGGGCCAGTACGCGGATTGAGGGCCGCTAGGTCTCCGCGCCGCCGTTCACCTGCAGCATCTGGCCGTTGACGTAGGCACCGCCGTCACCGACCAGCATGCGCACGACCGCCGCCACCTCGTTCGGCGTTCCCATGCGGCCGGCCGGAACCTTCGCGACGTAGCTTTGCCGGTGCGCGTCCGACGAGGGATCATCGCCATCCGAGGCGATCGGGCCCGGCGAAATGGCGTTGACTGTGACGCCCCGGGCGCCGAACTCCTTCGCCAGCGATTTCGTCAGCCCCCAGACGCCGTGCTTTGCCGCGGAAACCGGCGCGCGACCGGAATAGCCGTGAATGGCGTTCATGCCGGTGAAGTTCACGACGCGGCCCCAACCCTGGTGGAGCATGCCGGGCAGGACCGCCTGCGAGAGCCAGACTGCCGCTTCGAGGTCGACCGCCATGACGCGGCGCCAGTCCTCCGCCTCGATCTCCAGGAAGGGCTTCGCCGGGCGCAGCGCGGCGTTGTTCACCAGCACGTCCACCTTCCCGAACCGCGCCAGCGCCTCGGCGGCGATCCGGGCACAATCCTCCCGCTGCCCGACATCGCCCATCGCCACCACGGCTTGCACGCCGAAGGCCCGTGCCTCCGTCGCGACCGCTTCCGCCGCCAAGCGGTTCGCGGAGCCGTTGACAACAACGTCGAAGCCGTCCTCGGCTAATCCAAGGGTGATGGCGCGGCCGATGCCGCGTCCGGCGCCTGTGATCAGCGCTGTCCGCTGGGGTGTCTCACTCATGTTCGGCCTCGTCGTCCATCTGTCCGTTAGGCACGTTATGAGGTGTCATGCCGTCTTCCTACCCTCGGCCCCTCCGCCACGCATCGAAGGATTGCGCCGCGCGTATCAAGCCGTACGCACCAGCTCCATCCACCTGACCTGCAGGCCGCGCGCGATGAGGCGCGCGCCGAGGCGTTCTGGCATGGCATCGCCGCCCCGCCAGGTTCCATGAGGATCCGTTCAACCGCATCGGGCCAACGACCGGCCGCCGCCGCTCCCCTTCCATTGCTATCCCACGCACCCTGGATCTCCCAGGGTCGCATCACTCCGGCTTCACGCCCGTGGCCGCAATCACGCCGGTGTACTTCGTCAGCTCGCGGGCGATGAAGGCCCGGAACTCCTCGGGTGTGTTCGCCAACACGTCGCCGCCCTCCTGCACGATGCGGTCTCTCACCACCGGCTCGGCGATGATGCGGTTGGTCTCCTCGTTCAGGCGCCGCACCACGGGCTCTGGCGTGCCGGCTGGGGCGAACAGGCCGGTCCAGAGGCTGAAGTCGAAGTCGGGCACGCCCCCCTCCTGGACGGTCGGCGTCTCCGGCACGGCCGGGACCCGTTTTGCCGTCGAGACCGCGAGCAACCGCAGCCGGCCTTCCCGCACGTGCGGGATTGCCGCAGGCAGGCCGGAGAAGAAGAAGTCCACGTGCCCGCCCAGAAGGTCTGTCAACGCGGGAGCCGCACCGCGATAGGGCACGTGCACCATCGGCACGCCCCCGCGCAGCGCGAGCGTCTCCGCCCCGAAATGCCCGGGCGTTCCCGTGCCGGAGGAAGCAAAGCTGAGCCGCCCCGGCCGCTTCCGCGCCTCGGCGAAGAGCTCCGCGACGGATCGGATGGGCGAGGCGGCGTTCACCACCAGCCCGAGGGTGGCGTTGGCGACGAGGGCCACAGGCACGAGGTCGGTGACCGGATCGTAGGTGGGGTTCGCGAGGAAACGAGGCGCGATGGCGACCTCCGGCGTCTGGCCGAGCAGGATCGTGTATCCATCGGGCGCGGAACGAGCGACAAACTGCGCGGCGATCGTGCCCGTGGCGCCCGACCGGTTTTCCACCACCACGTTCTGGCCAAGCGGCGCCCGCAGCCGCTCGGCGACAATGCGCGCGAAGACATCGCCCGTGCCCCCGGCGGCGTAGCCGACGACGAACTGGAGGGGGCGGGAGGGATAGCTGGCGCCTTGATTTTGGGCCTGGGCGCGAGCCGACGGCAGGAGCAGCCCGATGGCGCCGAGCGCCATGCGCCGGGAGAGCAAAGCGAGACGGGTATCACTCACGGCCGCGCACTCCCGCTGAGGACCCAGCGCGCAACCTCGTCGTGGCGCGCGAACCACAAGCCTTCCTTGTCGTTCATATGGGTCAAGATGGCATGCAGTGCCGCGGCCATGGGAGGACGGCCGCCGAAATGCGCGTGGACGGTGAGGTTGAGGATCTCTGGTTGGCCGGTGCCGAGCAGGAAGTCGCAGGTGTCGCGGTAGACGTCGAGGAAGTCCCGCGGGCTGCCGCGCAGGACGCGGTTGTCCGTGAAATCGCTGTGCTGCAGCGCCACGACCGGCCCGTGCGGTGTTCCGACGACGTAGGGAAGGTCGGTATCGTTGTAGTCGCCGTGCCAGAGAAATCCGTCCTCCGCCAGGAAGCCGGCCGTGTGCTCGGTGGGCGTCATGCGCGGGCTGGCCCAGCCCACAGGCTTCTGCCCGACCGTCTCCTCGATGATGCCGGAGCAGCGGCGGATCAGCGCCTTCTCCTCCTCGGGCGAGAGATAAGGAAGGAACATATCCTGGGTGTAGGAGTGCCCCGCGATCTCGTGCCCGTTCGCGTGCATGGCGCGAACCAAGTCAGGGGCGCGCTCGATCGCACAGGCGTTCGCCGCCACCGTTGCCTTGATGCCGAAGCCGTCCAGCAGATCGGCCAGGCGGCGTAGCCCGGTCCGCGCGCCGTAGGCCGCCCAGGAGATGCCCTGCAAGTCCGTCACGCCCGCCTTCAGCGGGCTGGCCATCGGTGAGTAGGGCGGCGTCTTGCCCTCCGGCCAAGCCTCGAACATCACGGTGACCATCACGGCCAAACGAGCTCCACTGGGCCAGACGGCGATTGTATCCTGCTTATCCTGCACGCGCTTCCTCCTTCGCCAGGCGGCCAAGCGTTCGCTGACTCGCCTGGTTTTGGGCTGCAATATTGCCGCAGCCGGTAGATTGTCCAACCGATGAATTGGGACCTTCGACGAGGGATGCCGCGCCTACCGGCACGACCTCCCACCGACGAGCTCCGCCGCGCCCACCTCACCTTCAGCGAGAACCGTGCTGCAAGGGTGGAGAAGTTTGAAGCGGGGTCCACCATGAACGGCGCCGTCCGGCAGGCTCGACCAGCCCCGCGCCCGCTGCAATCCGCCAGCGTCCACCCCCGGATGCCGGCAAGTGGACAAAGCCCGCGGGTCTACGCAGGACAGCAAGGGCGCCTCAGTCGCAGCGGACGGACATGCCGCCATCGACCACGATCTCCGTGCCCGTCACGAAGCGTGCCTCGTCGGAGGCAAGGAAGAGGGCCGCGGCCGCCGTGTCGCGCCCGTCGCCGGCAAAGCCGAGCGGGATACGCTTCACGCGCGAGGCGAGCAGGGCCTGCACGTCGCCGCCGGCGCGCTGCCCGGCCAGGCGCGTCTCCACCATCGGCGTGTGCATCTGCCCGGGAACCACGGTGTTCACGCGGATGTGGCGGGCCGCGTACTCCACCGCGACGACGCGGGAGAACTGGATGATGCCCGCCTTGGAGGCCGCGTAGGCCACCTGCGCCGCGCCGGTCCAGCGGAGGCCGGAGGTGGAGGCGGTGTTGACGATGGCGCCGCCGCCCTGCCGCACCATGACGGGAAGGACGTGCTTGCAGGCCAGGAAGACGCTCTTCAGGTTGTAGTCGATCTGGGTGTCCCAGACCTCCTCGCTCATCTCCACCGGGCCGCCCTTGGCGGAGCCGCCGACGTTGTTCACCAGCACGTCGATGCGGCCGTACTCCGCGAGCGCCGCCTGCACCATGGCGGCGATGGAATCGCTGCTCATGACGTCGCACTCGCCCATCGCAAAGCGGCCGCCCTCCTCGCGGATGCGGGCGGCCGTCTCCTCCATCGCGGCAGGGTTCCGGTCCACGCCGTAGACCAGCGCCCCTTCCCGCGCGAAGAGCACGGCGGCCGCGCGGCCATTGCCCCAGCCCGGACCGGCGGACCCCGCGCCGGTGATGACGGCGACCTTGCCCTCGAGACGTCCTGCCATGTCGATTGTCCTGCTGCGTGAGGGAGGCGTCCCGCCTCAATCCATCCGGATGTCCGCGCGGCGGCCCACTTCGCCCCAGCGCGCGCTTTCCTTGACGATGAAGTCGCGGAACTCGGCCTGCGTGCCGCCCACGGGGCGGGCGCCCTGCTCGCCGTAGGACTTCACCAGTTCCGGGTCCTGCAGGGCGCGCGCGGCGGCCTCCTGCAGCAGGGCCTGCACCGGGGCGGGAACCCTGGACGAGGTGACGAGGCCGTACCAGTTGTCCGCCGTCACCGGCACGCCGGCCTCCACCATGGTCGGCGTCTGCGGCAGGAGGGGCGACCGCTCGCCGCTGGCGAGGGCGATGGGGCGCAGCGTGTTGCCCTGCACCTGGGACATCATGGCCGGCATGTCCGCGAACATCATCTGCACCTGGCCGGCGATCAGGTCCGTCACGGCCGGCGCGGCGCCGCGATAGGGCACGTGGATGATGTCGATCCCGGCCGCCGCGCGGAAGGCCTCTCCCGCCAGATGCGGCATGGAGCCGATGCCGGAGGAGCCGTAGTTCACCTTGCCCGGGTTCTTCTTCGCGTAGTCCACCAGCTCCGCCACCGTGCTCACGGGCAGCGAAGGCGGCACGGCCAGCAGTTCCGGCATCAGCGCGACCAGGGTGAGGGGCGCGACGTCCTTCGCCACGTCGAAGGGCATGGGCGCGCCGAGCACGGGGGAGATCGCGATCGCGCCTGCGCTGGTGAGGCAGAGGCTTCGGCCATCCGGCGCGGCCTTCACCACGTTGTCCGTGCCGATCACGCCGCCGGCGCCGGAGCGGTTCTCCACCACCACGTTGCGCTCGAGGATCGCGCCGAGCTTCTGGCCGAGGACGCGGGCGACGAGGTCGTTCGGCCCGCCCGGCGGGAAGGGCACGACGAGGCGGATGGGGCCGTCCGGGATGCGGGCGGATTGCGCGATCGCGGGACGGGCCAGCGGCAGCGCCGCGGCGGCGATCAGGCCGGCGAGCCGGCGGCGGGTGGTCATGTCTCTTCCTCCTGGGTGTGGCCGGGCTAGCCGCCCGGCGTGCCCTGCGTGTTGACGTAGAGCGCGTAGAGCGAGTGGCTGGCGGCCATGAACAGCCGGTTCCGGTGCCGCCCACCGAAGGCGAGGTTGGCGCAGCGCTCCGGCAGGTGGATGTGGCCGATCGGCTCGCCGTCGGGGCTGAACACGCGCACCCCGTCCTGCTCCGGGTCCATGCCCCAGCCGCACCAGAGGTTGCCGTCCACGTCCACGCGGAAGCCGTCCGGCGTGCCGGTGCCGGCATCGACCAGCACGCGGCCGTTGCGGAGCCGGTCGTCGGCCACGTCGAAGACGCGGATGGTGCGGGGGCGGGCGCGGGATTCGATGACGTAGAGCCTGGCTTCGTCCGGGGAGAAGGCGAGACCGTTGGGCCCGTTCACGTCGTCCGCCACCGCCGTGCCGCGGCCGGTGGCGCCGTCGATCCGGTAGATGCAGGACGGCCGCTCCTGTTCGGCCTTCTCACCCTGGTAATAGCCGACGATGCCGAAGGGCGGGTCGGTGAACCAGATGGAGCCGTCCGACTTCACCACCACGTCGTTTGGCGAGTTCAGCCGCTTGCCCTCGAAGGAATCGAGGAGGACCGTGACCGCGCCGTCATGCTCCGTGCGCGTCACGCGGCGCCCGCCGTGCTCGCAGGTGACCAGCCGCCCCTCGCGGTCCCGCGTGTTGCCGTTGGCGTTGTTCGAGGGGCCGCGGAAGGTCGAGACCGCCCCCGTCGCCTCGCTCCAGCAGAGGATGCGGTCGTTCGGCACGTCGCTGAACAGCAGGCTGCGCCAGGCGCCGAACCAGACCGGCCCCTCCGCCCAGCGAAGGCCGGTGTGGAGGCGCTCCACGCCCGCCAGCACCAGGTGATACCGCTCGAAGCGGTGGTCCAGGGCCCGGATGGCGGGATCGGGGTAGCGGAGGCTCGGTTCCCAGCCCGTCACGGCACGGGGTCCCCCGGCTCCGCTCCGAGTTCCGGCGCGAAGGCCTCCGGCAGGCCGATCTCGAAGACGTTCAGCGTCATGGCGACAAGGGTGTAGTAGCCGAGCAACGCCACGAGCTCGACCATGCCGCGCTCCCCCAGCACCTCGACCCCGCGGCGGTAGAGGTCGTCCCGCACGCGCCGCGTCGCCATCAGCGCGGTGGAGACGTCATAGACCGCCCTCTCCCGCGCATCCCGCAGCATCGGCACGCGGCGCTCCGCGATGGCGGCGACCACCTCCGGGTCCATCCCGGCCTTCAGCCCCTCGCGCTTGTGCACGGTCCACTCGTAATGGGCCGTCCAGTGGCGCCCGACGACGAGGATGGCCAGCTCCGACAGCCGTGGCTCCAGCGTGGTCTGGTAGCGCAGCAGCTCGCCCAGCCGCTGGCCGCGGCGGGCCAGCTCCGGGTTCTTCAGCCAGGCGATCATCGGCGCGGGGACGCGGCCGCGGATGCCGGAAACGGCCTCCTGGCGGACCTCCTGTTCCTCCGGCGTGCGCTCCGCCTCGGGCGTCAACTCGATCCGTGCCATGCTTGGGCCCTCTCCTGCCGCGATCAGCGCGCGGCGCGTTCCAGCGGCGCCGGGTCGCCGCCCAGGTCGCGCGTCATCGCGCTCGCCTCCCGCAGCACCAGCGGGGCGCAGAGCGCCTCCGTCTCCGCCGTGAAGCGGTAGAGCGGCACGGAGATGCCGATGGAGCCGGCGACGCGACCGGCCGCGTCCAGCACGGGGCAGGCGATGGCGGCGATCTGGGGCAGGCGCTCGCCCCGGGTAACCACGGGCAGGCTCTCGCCGCTCTCCAGGGCGATCAGGGAACGGCCATGGGCCCCGCGGCCCAGCGGCTGCGCCTCCCCGACATGGGCGACGTCGCGGACGAGCTGAGGGGAGTCCAGGCGGAAGACGCAGCGCCGCTGCTCGCCCTCCCGCACGAAGAAGGCGGCGCTCTCCCGGCTCTCGGCGCGCAGGCGCTCCAGCGCGGGCATCACGTGGTGCTCCAGGCGAAGGGAGCGGCGGAACACGTCGCCCAGCAGCAGCAGGGTGGGGCCGAGCAGGTAGCCGCCGCCGGGCAGGCGCTTGACGAAGCCATGCCCCTCCAGCGTGCCGAGCAGGCGCAGCGCCGTGGTCATGTTCAGCCCGGCGCGGCGGGAGAGCTCCGTCAGCCCCAGCGGCCCGTCCTCCTCCCGGAAGGCGCGCAGCAGCACCAGGGCGCGGTCCACGGCGCGCACGCTGTCGCTCGGAAGGGGGCCGACGGGCGCGGCGGGCGGGACGGCGCGCAGGACGGCGCCGGGCTGGTCATCCCGAGGTCGTTGCACAAGGGGCTTGGAAGCGCGTCCGGGCTGCTTTGCCATGCCACGAGGCTAGCCGTGACTTTCGCCCGATGGAAGTCACTTGCATGCCATGGAAGCCAATGCCTAGCTTGCGGCCGGAACGCGGGAGGATGCGCCATGGCAAGGGAACGACGCGGCGTTCAGGCCGCCGGCAAAGGGCTGCCGGCAGGGCGACGGGGCGTGCTGGGCCTCGGCGCGGGAGCCGGCCTCCTGGCCTCGCTGGGGCCGGCCCTCGGCGCCGAGACCTACCCCAGCCGCCCGATCCGGGTGGTCGTGCCCTTCACCGCGGGCGGCGGCACGGACGTGGTGGGGCGCGAGCTGGCCCAGTTGCTCTCGGTGGAGCTCGGGCAGCCCGTGGTCATCGACAACCGCGCGGGCGGGGGCACGGTTCTCGGCTCGGACCTCGTCTCCAAGGCGGCGCCGGACGGCTACACGCTGCTCCTCACGACCTCCGCCATCGCCATCAACGCCTCCCTCGTGAAGGGCCTGCCCTACGACACGGAGAGGGGCTTCGCGGAGGTCGGGCTCATCTGCCACGGCCCGAATGTGGTGGTGGTGCGGCCCGACAGCCCCTTCCGCGGCGTGGCGGACATCATCCGCGCGGCGAAGGCGGATCCGGGGAAGCTGACCTACGGGTCCTCGGGCAACGGCTCGGCCGTGCACCTGGCGGCGGAGCTGTTCAAGATCACGGCCGGGGTGGACATCACCCACGTGCCCTATCGCGGCGCGGGCCCCGCCTACACGGACCTGCTGGGCGGGCGGCTGGACATGGTGTTCGGCACCGCCGGCGGCGTGGCGGCCTTCGTGAAGGGCGACCGGATGCGCGCGGTGGCCGTGACCTCGCCGCAGCGCACGCCGGCCTACGAGGGCGTGCCCACGGTCGCGGAGACCCTGCCGGGCTACGAGGCGGAGGTCTGGTACGCGGTCTTCGCGCCGGGCGGCACGCCGGCGCCGATCCTGGCCCGGCTGAACGACGCGATGAAGAAGGTGACGCAGGCGCCCGCCTACCATTCCCGCCTGGCGGGCGAGGGGCTGACGGTGGCCGTGAACAGCCCGGAGGAGATGACCCGCTTCATGCGCGCCGAGGAGGCCCGCTGGCGGCGCGTGGTCACCGACGGCCGCATCACCTCAGACTGAAGGAACGTCGAATGGCCGGACGGCTTGAAGGCAAGGTCGCGATCGTCGTCGGCGCCGGGCAGCAGCCCGGCGAGACCGTGGGCAACGGCCGCGCGGTGGCGGAGCGCTACGCGGAGGAAGGCGCGACGCTGCTGCTGGTGGACATCAACGAGGAGTGGGCGGAGGCGACGCGCGCCGCGGTCGAGCGGCACGGCCACCCGGCCTCGACGCTCCGCGCCGACATCACGCGGGAGGAGGACTGCGCCGCCATCGCCCGGGCCTGCGTCGAGCGCTACGGCCGGATCGACGTGCTGCACAACAACGTCGGCCGCTCCAGGGGCGACCGGAAGACGGCGGAGATGGACGCCGACACCTGGGACGCCATCATGGGCATGAACCTGAAGGGCATGTTCATGACGTGCAAGCACGTCCTGCCCCACATGGTCGCGCGGAAGGCGGGCTGCATCATCAACATCTCCTCCACCTCCTCGCTCTCGGCGCGGCCGACCGTGACCTACAAGACCAGCAAGGCGGGGGTGAACGCGCTGACCCAGCACATCGCGATGGAGAACGCCCGCCACGGCATCCGCGCCAACGTCATCCTGCCCGGGCTGATCGACACCCCCATGGCGATCGAGCGCCGCGCGCAGGAGCGGGGCGTGCCGCGCGAGGTGGTCCGGGCGGAGCGCGAGGCGCTGGTGCCGATGGGCCGCATGGGCTCGGCCTGGGACGTCGCCAACGCGGCGGTGTTCCTGGCCTCCGACGAGGCCGGCTACGTCACCGGCGTGATCCTGCCCGTCGATGGCGGCTTGCTGGAGAAGCGGGGATAGTGGCTCGTCGCGGGCGATCCGTCGGCACGAGAGGGGGCGGGCGGATTTTCGCCCGCATGAAACGGTGGCGCGCGGGCCGGCCCGGCGCCCGCGGGCGCTCAGTTCTCCACCGCCTGCCGGGCCCACGCGATCATCTCCGGGCGCTGCAGGAACGCCAGGCCCTCCGCCCGCGCCGTGCCCGGGAGCGATCCGCCGCTGGACAGCGTGGCCACGACCACGTTGCAGTTCGCGGCGGCCGCGATCGCCAGCGCCTCGCCGTCCCGGCCGCCGCGCCGCACCCGGTAGGCCCGGATCCGGCCCGGCAGGCCGCCGATCGCCAGGGGCCGCCCCTCCGCCGAGCCGCCGAACTCGTCGGCGACAAGGTCGAGGTCGCCGACCCGGTCGAGCTCGTCGTCGTCGGCGACGCCGGTCGCGCAGTTGCAGAAGCCGATCTTGGGCCGGATCGACAGCCGCAGCTCCGGCCCGCAGCCGCCGCCCGAGCAACGGAACTCGCGCCCCCCCGGCCAGGGGTCGAAGGGCGCCGACCACCCGACCTCCCGCCAGGCCACGGGCGACGCGGCGGCCGCGGAGGGGGCGCGCGCGTCCGGGCGGAACGGGACGGCAAGGACCGTCGCCGCGACCAGCGCCGCCGCGCCCGCCCCCAGCAGGATGTCCGGGCGCCGCACGCTCACCGTCCCTCCGCGATCGCCCTCGCCGGTCCCGTCACCTCGAGGATGTCGAGGCCGGTGTTCGCGCGGTCGACGATGTAGACGTAGCCGCGCTCGTCGGTCTCCACGTTGTTCGTCTGCACCGCGGTCCGGCAGCGGGGCTGGCCGTCCACGGTCACGCAGCGCTTGTCGGTCTCCGGGCGGACCGGCGGGATGAAGTATCCCACCTCGCGCGGATGGTAGGGATCGCGGACGTCGAGCGCGCGCACGCCGGCGTTGAAGAAGGCGATGAAGGCGAGCTTCTTGTAGAAGATGGGCGCCATGCTCTCGTTGGAGGAGTGGGCGCCGAAGCGCCCGCCGCGGGAGCAGAAGTTCCCGCTCGCCTCCGGCACCGTCCAGCTGGAGATCACCATCGGGCGCGCCACGACAGAGACATCGGCGAACCACACCATCTGGCGCGCCTCGCGGCACTCGTTCTGGATGGCCTCGTCGACGATCATCACGATGTCCCGCGTCGCGCCGACCGCGTCGTTGCGGAACTCCGCGATCGGCATGCCCAGCATCGGGAAGGTCGTGTGCGCGCCGTTCAGCGACGACATCGTCAGGCGGCCGAGCTCGGGAAGAAGGAGGTTCTCCCGCGTCGGCTCGGCCGGGCCCTGCAGGAGCTTCCCCCGGTCGACGATCTGGAGGACGCCGCCCGTGTTGGTGCCGTAGCCGAAGTACACGCGGTTGCCCTCGGGCCCGGTCGAGATCGGCCCGTGCAACTCGGTGGGAACCGGGCCCTGGGTGCCCGGCTCCTGCCCGGGCAGGCCGAAGTCGCGGATCTTCGTGGGGCGGGCGGGATCGCTCAGGTCGTAGATCTCGGTCATGCGGCGGACGCGCCAGCCGGGCACGCCGGACACGAGGTAGGCAATCCCGGTCCCGCACTCCCAGAAGCTCTTGTGCGTGTCCCGCAGGTTCCCGCCGAGGCGCGTGACGAGCCGGGGCGTCTCCGGAGCCCGGACGTCCCAGATCTCGTGGCCCTGGCCGCCCACCGCGCGGAGGAGGTAGACGGCGTCCCGGTCGCCGCGCGGAAGCTGCGACCCGTCGCAGACGCGGGTCATCTGCGCGCCGCCCCCCTCGTAGGTGCCGGGCTGCCCGGGGATATGCGCGAGGTAGCGCGGGCGCGCCGGGTCGGTCACGTCCACGACCGACGTGCCGTTCGCCTCCGCCTGGCCGTTGAGGGCGTTCACCGGGCTCGGGACCTCGTCGGTGCCGCCCATGTGGCCGATATAGGCGATCCAGCGGCCGCCCTGGCGGTGGATCGTGGGCTGGTAGGCGGCCCGGCTCTGCAGGGGCTCATGGCCGACGAGGCGCATGTTCTCCGCCTCGGGGGGATCGCCGATCCTCGGGCCGTCGGCGAGGGCCGCCTGCCACGCGAGGGCCCCCGCCAGAAACAGCAGGGCGGCGCCGGCCCGCCCCGCAGCACGCTTCCCGGACATCGCTTCGCCCCCATCCCGTGTTTTCCCGAAGCCTATGGAGCGGGACAGGGCGGTGCAAGAACGGGGTTCCGCAGCGACGCCGGCCGGACTTCCTGGGGCGAGGCGCGCAAGGTCAGAGGCGGTAGACGGCGCGGGCGTTGTCCCAGAAGACCCGGCCCGCGAGGTCGTCCCCCAGGACCTGCCGGACCAGCTCCATGTCCCCGGGCTCGAAGGGGCGGCGCGCCCGGGTCGAGGGCATGTCGGTGCCGAAGATCAGCGCCGCCGGGTCCCGCCGGGCGATGCTTTCGAGGGCCCTCGGGACGTCCAGCTGGACGCGGCCGAAGCCGGTCGCCTTCACCTTGGCGCCCGCGCTGACGAGGTCGAGCACGACCGGCAGCCCGGCCTGCGTCATGCCGAGATGGTCGATGACCAGCGGCGCGGGCAGCTTCTGGAGCGCGCCGGCATGGGGCGCGAGCGCCGCGGCGTTGGCGTAGATCTCCGGATGCCAGCCGCCGGCCGCGTGGGCGCGGGTCGCGAGGCTGACCAGCTCGTCCACGCCGTCGATCCGCCCCCTGAACATGTTGAAGCGCAGCCCGCGCACCCCGGCCCGGGCGAGGCGCGCGATCTCTTCGTCCGCGATGCTGGCGGGCACCTGCGTGACGCCGACCCAGCCCGCGCCGAGCCCGGCCAGGGCCGCCAGCAGGTAGCTCTGGTCGAAGCCGTGGAAAGAGCCGGACACGACGGCGCCGCCCGCGACGCCGAGCAGCCGGGCGCGGGCCAGGTAGTCCGCCAGGGTGAAGGGCGGCGGGAGGTATCCCTGGTTCTCCACCAGCGGGAAGCGGGGATCGATGACGTGCAGGTGGCTGTCGAAGACGGGCCCCGCCCGCTGCGCCCGGAGGCCGGCGGGCATCGCCGCGGCCGCGCCAAGGCCGAGGAGGCCGCGGCCCAGGGCCCGGCGGGAAGCGGCGTGCTGGTTCATGGCGTCTCCTGTTCCGTTCACCGGCGGCCCGGGCGCTCGGCGAGGCACGCCCCTTGGCCCCGGGCGCGCCGCCGCCCGGTGGGCCCGCCATCGGCCGCGCGGCCCGGGCGATGGACGACCCCGCCGGCCGCCCTCGTCGCGCTGGCGTTGCCGCACCGATCCGGGCACCATCCCCGTAGCACGGCGGGCCTCCGATCCCTTATGGCGATGAACCAGCCCTACGCCTCGTGCCTCGCGCATGGAATGCTGCTCCGCGCCGGGGTGGACGAGTACCTCTCCAGCCGGGACCAGGGCTGGCGGTCGCTGCACGCCTCGGCCCAGCGCGAGCAGCCCTACGAGCACCACTGCCCGAGCGTCCCGGACCACCTCCTCGTCCTCCACCTGGACGGCCCGGTCCCCGTCGAGCGGGAGCTCCCCATGGGGCGCGGTGTCTCCCTCATCCCGGAGGGCGGCACCCACATCATCCCGGGCGGCACGGGCTTCGGCGTCCGGCTGCGCGGCCCGCTCAACAGCCTCCACCTCTACCTCGCGGACGAGGTCCTGCGCGGGGTCGCCGCGGAATGCGGGGCCCGGGACCCGTCGCGCCTGGAGGTCATCCCGCGCTTCGGCGACGTGGACCCCGCGCTGACCCACCTCCTGCTCGCGGTGCGGGACGTGCTCGCGGAAGGGGAAGGGGGGAACGCCCTCCTCGTCGACCATCTCGCGGCGGCCATCGCGGCGCGGCTGGTGCTGCGCCACTCCAGCGCCCCGGCCGCGCCGCCCCCGGCGCGCAAGGCCACAGCCCGCGACATCGCGCCGGCGGTCGACTTCATGCAGGCCAACCTCCAGCGCCCGATCACCCTCGCCGACATCGCCGCGGTCGCCGCCTGCGGCCCCGTCCAGCTCACGCGGCGCTTCCGCCAGGCGCTCGGCAAGCCGCCGCACCAGTACCTCATCCAGCTCCGGGTCGAGGCGGCGCGGCGCCTGCTCGCGGGCACGCGCCTCCCGATCGCCGAGGTCGCGCTCGAGTGCGGCTTCGCGAGCCAGGAGCACCTGACGCGCCTCTTTCGCCGGAGCACGGGCACGACGCCGGCCGCCTTCCGCCGCCATTCCCGCTGAGCGCGCCGGGGCTGCGGGCTCCGCCGTGCGCGTTTCGTGCCGAAGCGGCGCGCGGATCGTGCAGGAGGGCCTTCCCGGTGCCGGCCTAGCCTCGGGCCAAGGCCGAACGGCCAGGACGGAGGAAACGATGGCCAAGAACTACGTGACGGGGATGCACCACGTCACCTCCTGCGTCGGCAAGGCGCAGGAGGACATCGACTTCTTCACCCGCGTCATCGGGCAGCGCATGGTGAAGCAGACGGTGCTCTTCGACGGCAGCACGCCGATCTACCACCTCTACTACGGCAACCGCGACGCCCAGCTCGGCACCATCATGACCACCTTCCCCTACCGCCAAGCGGGCATCCGCGGCCGCAAGGGCACGGGCCAGGTGGCGGTGACCGGCTACTCCGTCGCCGAGGGCGCGCTGGAGTTCTGGGCGCGGCGGCTGGAGCGCCTGGGGGTGGCGAACGACGGCATCCGGCAGCGCCTGGGCCAGTCCGTCATCCGTTTCGAGCACCCCTCCGGCCTCGAGTTCGAGATGGTCGGCGACGACCGCGACGCGCGCGCCGGCTGGACGACCGACGAGATCGAGGAGAAGGATTCCGTCCGCGGCTTCAACGCCGTCACCATGTCGGTGCGCGACCGGGTGGAGCAGGAGCGCTTCCTCGTGGACGCCGTGGGCTTCCGCAAGACCGCCGAGGACGAGCGCTACCAGCGCTTCGAGATCGCGGAGGGCGGGCCGGGCTGCACGGTGATCGTCCGCCACGACCCCGACGTGCCGCAGGGAAGCTGGACCTTTGGCGAGGGCACGGTCCACCACGTCGCCTTCGCCGTGCGCAACGACGCCGAGCAGATGGAGTTCCGCGAGCAGGTCGTCGGCATGGGCTACACGGACTGCTCGGAATCGAAGGACCGGAACTACTTCCACTCCGTCTACTGCCGCTCGCCCGGCGGGATCCTGTGCGAGTTCGCCACCTCCGACATCGGCTTCACGATCGACGAGCCGGCGGAGGAGCTGGGCCGGAACCTGCTGCTGCCGCCCTGGTTCGAGAGCCGCCGCGCCGAGATCGTCGCGCCGCTGGAGCCGATCACGGTGCCGGCCTCCTCCCTCGGCGGCAAGGTGCCGGCCTGACCCGGGGCGGAGCCCCACGCGCGGCGACAGAGGAGGCGGGGATGACGCAGGACAGGGCGGGCCGGCGCGACGTGATGCGATGGGGGGCGGTGGCCATGGGAAGCGAGCTCATCCCGGCGGGGGCCGCGCGGGCGCAGGCGGTCCCGGCCGCGGCCGCGCGGACGGCCTACCAGCCCCGCCCGGTGCGCTCGCCGGACGGGGTGCGGCTCGCGGCCTACGAGTTCGGCAACCCGCAGGGGCCCGCCGTCCTGTTCCTGCACGGCTTCGCCCAGGCCGCGCTCTCCTGGGACCGCCAGCTCCAGGACGCCGCGCTCGCCCGGGAGTTCCGGATGGTCGCGATCGACCTTCGCGGCCACGGGATGAGCGCGAAGCCGGAGGGCGACCCCTTCTACAAGCCCGGCCAGGTCTGGGCCGACGACGTGCGGGCCGTGATCGCCGAGATGGGCCTGCGGCGCCCCGTGCTGGTCGGCTGGTCCTACGCGGGCCGGGTGATCGGCGACTACCTCACGGCCCACGGCGCGGCGGAGCTCGCCGGCATCCACTACGTCGACGCCAGCAGCTCGCTCGGCGACCCCGGCTTCCTCGGGCCGGACGCCGGCCTGCTCGGGCCGCAGGCGATGCTCGCGCCGGGGATCGACGCCTTCGTGGAGGGCACCGCCCGCTTCCTGCGCGCCTGCTTCGTGACGCAGCCCGACCCCGCAGACTTCCAGACGATGCTCGCCTTCAACATGCTGGCGCCGCTGCACGTCCGCACCGGGCTGGCGGGGCGCCCCGGAGACTACGCCGCGGCGCTGCGGGCGCTGCGCCTGCCCGTGCTCGTCACGCACGGGGAGGGGGACCGCATCCTCGACACGCGCATCGCCCGCTTCACCGCGGCCACCGTGCCGGGCGCGCAGCTCTCCCTCTACCCCGGCAGCGGTCACGCGCCCTTCTGGGAGGAGCCCGCGCGCTTCAACGCGGAGCTCGCGTCCTTCGTGCGGCAGGCGGCCGCGCGGTAGCGCCGACGCCGCGGGGCGCAAGGCCTGATGGAAGGAAGCCGGGCCATGCCCGAGAGGATCGACGGCGTGATCGTGGCCGGGGCGGGCCCGGTGGGCCTCGTGTCGGCGCTGAAGCTGGCGCGGGCCGGCATCCGCGTGGTGGTGCTGGACGCCGAGCCCGGCATCATCCAGGCGCCGCGCGCGGTGGTCTACCACTCCCCCGTGGTGGAGGCGCTCGACCGCATGGGCCTGCTCGAGGACCTGCGGGAGATCGGCGTCCTCAAGCAGGACTACTGGTGGTGGACGATCGACGGCACGCTGATCGCGCGCATCGACATGGCGGTGCTGGCCCGCGACACGCGCTACCCCTTCAACCTCCATCTCGGCCAGAACAACCTCGCCCGGATCGTGCTGCGCCACCTCCTGCGGGTGCCGGGCGTCGAGCTGCGCTGGGGGCACGGCATCACCGGCCTGCGGCAGGACGACGACGGCGTCACGGTGACGGTGGAGACGGAGGGCGGCGAGACGGAGCTTCGCGCCGACTGGCTCATCGGCGCGGATGGCGGGCGCAGCGGCGTGCGCCGCGCGCTCGGCCTGCCGCTCGACGGCGTGACCTGGCCGGAGTGGTTCGTCGCCACCGACATCCGCTACGACATGGAGGCGCACGGCTACGGCACGGCGAACCTCGTGATCGACCCCGACCACTGGGCGATCATGCCGAAGATCGACCAGACCGGCCTCTTCCGCTGCACCTACCGCGAGCACCCCGGCCTCCCCGAGGAGGAGGTGCGCCGCCTCGTGCCTGAGCGCCAGGCGATGATCCTGCCGGGTCGGGCGCCGGTGGAACCCGTCGCCGTCTCGCCCTACCGCGTCCACGACCGCTGCGTGCCGGGCTTCCGCGCCGGCCGCGTCCTGCTGGCCGGCGACGCCGCCCACCTCGTCAACCCCATCGGCGGGCTCGGCCTGACGGGCGGGCTCCTGGACGCCATCCCGCTCGGCGACGCCCTGGCCGCCGTCATCGCCGGGCGGGCGGAGGAGGCGGTGCTGGACGACTGGGCCGAGGAGCGCCGGCGCGTCTTCCTCGAGGTCGTCTCGCCCGCGGCGAAGGAGAACCGCCGCCGCATGAGCGAGCGCGATCCCGCCCGACGGGAGGAGGACTTCGCCCGCCTGCGCCGCATGGCCGAGGACCCCGAGGTCGCGCGCCAGGGCCTGGGGCAGGTGTTCAACGTGGTCGGACGGCACCCGCTCGCCCAGCCGGCCTGATCGTCGCGGCGGCAAGGCGGGCGCGAGACCCGCCGCCGCCCTCACCACGGAGGGAAGAGATGGCGTCCCCGATCAACCGGCGAGGGCTGCTGGCGACCGGCCTGGCCCTCGCGCCGGCCGCCGCGGCGCGCGCGCAGGCCCCTGTCCCAGCGCCGCTCCAGGCACCGGCCCTGAACCGGCCGGCGCGCATCCTCCTCGGCTGGCCCCCGGGCGGCGCCGCCGACATCGTCGCCCGCGTCTTCGCCGAGCGGCTGCGCGGCACCTACGCGACGCAGGTGGTCGTGGAGAACCGCCCGGGCGCCGCCTCGCGCCTGGCGATCGAGGCGGCGAAGGCCGCGGCGCCCGACGGCGCCACCCTCCTGGTCACGCCGGAGAGCATGCTGACCATCTACCCCCACATCTACCCGCGGACACTTCGCTACGACGGGCTGAAGGACTTCGTCCCCGTCAGCGGCCTCTGCTCCACCTCCTTCGCCCTGGCGCTCACGCCCGGCCACCCCGCGCGCGACCTGGCGGGCTTCGTGGCCTGGGCGAAGGGGCAGCCCGCGCCCGTTCCCTACGCGAGCCCGGCCGCCGGATCGACGCCGCACTTCCTGATGGAGGAACTCGCGCGCGCGGAGGGCCTGCGGCTCGAGCACGTCTCCTACCGCGGCACCGGCCCGGCCATGCCGGACCTCCAGGCCGGGCGCCTGGCGCTGGCGATCACCGTCACGGGCGACATGGCCGAGTACGAGCGCACCGGCTTCGGCCGCGTGATCGGCGTCACCTCCCGCGAGCGGTCCCGCCGGGTTCCGGCCGTGCCGACGCTGGCGGAGCTCGGCCATCCCGCCCTGACGGCCGAGGAGTGGTACGGCATCCTGCTCCCCGCCGGCACGCCCGCGCCGCTCGTGGACGCGTTGCAGCAGGCGGTGGCGCAGGCGGTGCGGGACCCGGACCTGCAGGCCTCCCTCGCCACCATGGAGCAGCGCCCGCGCCCCTCCACCTCCCGCGAGTTCGCGGACCGCCTCCGGGCGGAGCGCGAGCGCTGGGCGCCCATCGTGCTCGCGACCGGCTTCAGCGCCGAGTAAGGCCGCCGCTCAGGAGGACTTGGCGGAGGCCTCCACGAGCCAGTCGGCGAAGGCCTGGAGCGGCGCGTCGATCCGGCCGCCGGGTAGGCTCAGCCAGTAGCAGTCCCCCGTCGCCAGCGCCCGGCCCGGCAGGCCGGCGAGCCGGCCGGCCCGGACCTCGCCGCCCACGTAGCCCGGCGCGCAGATGACGACGCCCAGCCCCTCCAGCGCCGCCTGGATCGCGAGCGTCGTGCTCTCGAACAGCAGGGGCCGCCCCGCGCCCTCGAGGCCGTTCGCGCGCAGCCACATCGGCCAGTCGTTCGGCCGCACCTTGCTGCCGAGGAGCGTTCCCTCCGGCCGCCAGGCGCCAGCGAGGGAGGGGATGGCGAAGGGCGCCACCACCACGGGCTGCAGCCGCCGCGCCGCCGGGGAGGGCGGCCGGTCCTGCGGCGCCGTGCTCACCGCCGCGTCCACCGCCTCGCGCGCGAGGTCCACCGCGGCGGTCGAGGTGCTCACCTCCACCTCGATGCCGGGGTAGCGCCGGCGGAACGCCGACAGGCGCGGGATGAGCCAGCGCAGCGCCCAGGTCGTGTAGGCGCGGACGCGCAGCGGCGGGGAGGCGGAGCGCAGCCGGTCGGTCGCGGCCTGCAGCCGGGCGAAGCCGTCGCCGAGCTCCTCCGCGAAGCGCCGGCCCGGCTCGGTGAGGCTGATCGCGTTGACCCCGCGGCGGACCAGGGCGCAGCCGAGCGAGGTCTCGAGGTCGCGCAGCCGCTTGCTGACGGCCGGCTGGGTGACGCCCAGCGCCGCCGCGGCCGCCGTCAGGCTGCCGGTCTCCGCGACGAGGTGGAAGGCCCATAGGCTTTCCAGGGGCAGGGCCGGGCGCATCCCGCCAGCATAACCAGGGGTTGGGGCAGGGCAAGGAACTCTGGGACTTCACAGCGCCGGCCGCGGCGGGGATCCTGCCCGCCAAGGCCGTCCCTAAGCGCCAGGGGAACCGCAACGCCCCGGAGGAAACCCCGCGATGATCACCCGTCGTACCGCCCTGCGCCTGGCACCGGCGCTGGCCGCCCTGGCGCCGCCCGCCCGCCCGGCGCTGGCCCAGCCGGCCCGCTTCCCGGACCGCCCGCTCCGCATGATCATCCCCTTCGCGGCGGGCGGCAGCAACGACATCGTCGGCCGCGTCCTGACGGAGGGGATGGGCGCGCGGCTGGGCCAGACCATCGTCGTCGAGAACCGCGGCGGCGCCGGGGGCATCATCGGCAACGAGGTGGTCTTCCAGGCGCCGAAGGACGGCTACACCTTCCTTCTCGGCGGCAGCGGCAGCTTCCTCATCAGCAGCCTCGTGCAGCCGCGCGTGCCCTACGACATCATCCGGGACTTCGCGCCCATCGGCTTCGTCGGCAACGCGCCGAACGTCATCACCGTGAACCCGTCGGTCGAGGCGCGGACGATGGGCGAGCTGCGCGACCTCGCCCGCCGCGCCCGGCCGCCGCTCTCCTACGCGAGCCCGGGGGTCGGGACCACGGGCCACGTGCTCGGCGCCCTGCTCGCCCTCACCTTCGAGGCGGAGATGGAGCACATCCCCTACCGCGGCACGGGGCCCGCGATCACCGACGTGCTGGCCGGCCGCGTCAACATTCTGACCAACGCCGCCGCCCCGCTGCGCCCGCACATCGCCTCGGGCGGGCTGCGCGCGCTGGCGGTCGCGGCGCCGCGCCGGCTCGCCTTCCTGCCCGAGGTGCCCACGACGGTGGAGCAGGGCTTCGACGACGTGATCTCCTCCACCTGGTACGGGCTGCTGGCGCCCGCGGGCACGCCGGCCGACCGCGTCGCCGCGCTGCACGCCGCCCTGAACGCGACGCTCGCCGAGGAGGGCGTGCGCCAGCGCCTGGCGGAGGAGGGCGTGGAGATCGAGGCGAGCCCGGCGCCGGCGGATTTCGGCACCTTCATCGAGCGGGACCGGCAGCGCTGGCAGCGGGTGGTGACCCGCGCGAACATTCGCGCTGAATGACGGGCCGAATGACGGGCCGAACCATGGGCCGCGCGCCGCTGCGCCGCGTCGTCGTGCTCGACGACTTCGGCGACGTCGCCCCGGCCGCGGCGGACTGGTCGGGCCTGCCCGTGGAGTTCCTCGCCGCGCCGGTCCCGGAGGGGGAGCGCGCAGCGCGGCTCGCCAGCGCCGACGCGCTGGTGCTGTTCCGCGAGCGGAGCGCCCTTCCGGCCGGGCTGATCGCGCAACTGCCGGCGCTCCGCCTCGTCGTCACCGCCGGGATGCGCAACCGCGTGCTGGACCTCGAGGCCTGCACGGCGCGCGGCGTCGCCGTCTGCGGCACGGACTCGCTCGCCTCCCCCACGGTCGAGCTAACCTGGGCCCTCCTCCTCGCCCTCGCGCGGGAGATCCCCTGGCAGGAGGCGCGGCTGCGGGAGGGCGCCTGGCAGGGCGGCGCCGGGCTGGGGCTGGAGGGCGCGACGCTGGGCGTCGCGGGGCTCGGGCGCATCGGCGCCGGGGTGGCCGCCATCGCCCGCGCCTTCGGCATGCGCCTTCTCGCCTGGAGCCCGAACATGACGGCCGAGGCCGCCGAGGCGGCGGGCGCCACCCTGACGGACAAGGCGGGGCTGTTCCGCGGCGCCGACATCGTCACGCTGCATCTCGGCCTCGGCCCCACGACGCGCGGCGTGGTCGGCGCGGCGGAGCTGGCGCTGATGCGCCCGGGGGCGCTGCTGGTAAACACGGCGCGCGGCCCGTTGGTGGACCAGGCGGCGCTGATCGCGGCCCTCGAGCGCGGCCATCTCGGCGGCGCCGCCATCGACACGCACGAGCCCGAGCCCATGGCGGAGGACGACCCCATCCGCCGCGCCCCGCGCACCATCCTCACGCCGCATCTCGGCTACGTCACGCGGGAGAACGTCCGCCGCTACTTCGAGGGCGCGGCGGCCTGCCTGCGCGCCTGGAACGCCGGCCTCCCGCTGCCCCGACCGCTGAACAGCATCGCGCGCGACGCGCAAGGAACCACGCCATGACCCCAGCCGACCCCACCTCCGACGCCATCCTGCTCGAGGCCGACGGCCCCGTGGCCGTGCTGACCCTGAACCGCCCGCGGGCGCGCAACGCCATCGACGACGCGATGCGGGCCGACCTCATGGCGGCGCTGGACCATGTCGCGCGCACGGATTCGATCAAGGCGCTCGTCCTCACCGGCGCGGGCGAGGGCTTCTGCGCGGGCGGGGACGTGAAGTCGATGCAGGCGCGCCTCGCGGTCCCGCAGGGGGAGGTCGCGCTGAACGGCTGGCGCCGCCAGCAGCGCACGCATCACGCCATCTCGATGCTGCACGCGCTGCCCAAGCCGACCATCGCCGCGGTGAACGGCGCGGCGACGGGGCTGGGCTGCGACGTCGCCCTCTGCTGCGACTTCATCATCGCCTCCGAGCAGGCTCGCTTCGCCATGACCTACATCCTGCGCGGCCTCATCCCCGACGGCGGCGGCATGTACTTCCTCCCGCGCCGCGTGGGCCTCTCCCGCGCCAAGGAGCTCATCTTCTCCGGCCGCACCGTGGAGCCGGAGGAGGCGCTGCGCCTCGGCATGATCGACCGCGTGACCTCCGCCGGTGCGCTGCTCGACGACGCGCGCGCCTGGGCCGGGGAGCTGTCGGCGGGCGCGCCGGCGGCGCTCGCGCTGAGCAAGAACATCCTCGACCAGACCTTCGAGCTCTCGGTCGAGCAGGTCTTCGCCATGGGCAGCCAGGCGCAGGCCATCTGCTACTCCTCCCGGGAGCATCAGGAATCGGTCGCCGCCTTCCTCGAAGGGGTCGCGCAACGCCGCGCCGCCAAGGCGAAGGGGGACGCGGCGTGAGCGCCGTCGCTGCCCTGCTGCGCCCGCGCAGCGTCGCCGTCGTCGGCGCCTCCGCCGACGCGACGAAGATGACGGGCCGCCCGGTCGGCTACCTGCAGAAATACGGCTTCGCCGGCGAGATCTGGCCGGTGAACCCGCGCGCCGAGAGCATCGCCGGCCTGCGCTGCTACCCGGACGTCGCCTCGCTGCCCGGCGCGCCGGACGCCGCCATCGTGCTGCTGGGACCCGACCGGGCGGAGGCCGCGGTGCGCGACCTCGCCGCCCGCGGCTGCCGGGCCGCGATCGTCCTCGCGAGCGGCTACGGCGAGTCCAACGAGGAGGGCGCGCGCCGCCAGGCCGCGCTGAAGGACGCGGCCGGCGCCATGCGGCTCCTCGGCCCCAACACCATCGGGCTGGTCAACCTCACCGACGGCATGATGCTCTCGGCGACGGGCGCGCTGGAGGTGGGCGATCTGCCGGCCGGGCGCATCTCGGTGGTCTCGCAGAGCGGCGGCATCCTCGGCTCCCTCCTCTCGCGCGCGGCGGATCGCGGCATCGGCTTCGCGAAGCTCGTCTCCACCGGCAACGAGGCCGACCTCGACAGCTCCGACCTCCTCGAGCACCTCGTCGAGGACGAGGCGACGGACGTGATCGCGGTCTACATGGAGGGGCTGCGGCGGCCGGAGGCCTTCAAGCGCGCAGCGCGCCGGGCCGCCGAGCTCGGCAAGCCCGTCGTGGTCTACAAGGTCGGGCGCTCGGAGTCCGGCGCGCGCGCCGCCACCTCCCACACGGGCGCGCTGGCGGGCGCGGACCGCGTCTACGACGCGCTGTTCCGCCAGCACGGCGTGATCCGCGCGGAGACCTTCACCGACCTGCTCGACATCCCCGCCGCCCTCGCCGCCGGCCGCCGGACGGAGGGCGACCGCGTCGCCATCCTCACCTCCACCGGCGGCGCCGGCACGCTGCTGGCCGACAATTGCGGGCTGGCGGGCATCGAGGTGCCGGCGCCGGACGAGGCCACGACGCGCGCCCTGGCGACCCTGCTGGACGAGGACCCCGCGGCGATCGGCCGCAACCCCGTCGACGTCACGCTCGCGGGGCTCCGCCCGGACCTGTTCCGCGGCGCCATCACCGCGCTGCTGGAAAGCCCGTCCTACGACGCGGTCGTGGTGGTGATCGGCTCCTCGGCCCTGGCGACACCGGACATCGTCGCCGGCGCCATCCTTGCCTGCCAGGCGGGCAGCACGAAGCCGATCCTCGCCTATGTCAGCCCGCACGCGCCGCATCTCGTGCGGCTGCTCAACGGCCAGGGCATCCCCGCCTTCGCGACGCCCGAGAGCTGCGCCTCCGTGCTGCGCGCGCTGCGCCGCCGCGCCCTGCCGCCCGCGCCGGCCGCGATCGCGCCCGACAGCGCGGTGCTGGCCGGCCTTCCCGCTGGCAACCTCAACGAGGTGGAGAGCAAGGCGGTCTTCGCGCGCTTCGGCGTGCCGGTGGCGCGCGAGCGCGCGGTGTCCGACGCGGCCGGGGCCGAGGCCGCCGCGCGCGCCCTCGGCGGGGAGGTGGTGCTGAAGATCCTCTCCCGCGCCATCGCCCACAAGAGCGACATCGGCGGCGTGAAGGTCGGTCTGGCGGCCGCGGAGGTGCCCGCCGCCTGCGTCGCCATGCTGGAGCGGCTGCGCGCCGCCGGCGCCCCGGCGCCGGAGGGCTTCCTGGTGCAGGAGCGCGTCCGCGGCGGCGTGGAGATGATCCTCGGCTTCCACCGCGACCCGCAGCTCGGCCCGGTGGTCCTGCTCGGCGCCGGCGGGGTCGCCGCGGAGGTCTTCCAGGACACCGCGCTGCGCCTGCTGCCCATCGCGCGCGCCGACGCGGAGGCGATGGTCAGCGAGCTGAAGGCCGCGACGCTGCTGCGCGGCTACCGCGGCGCCCCGCCCGCCGACACCGGCGCGCTGGTCGACACGGTGATGGCCTTCGCCGCCATGGCCGGCGCGGCGGGGGAGCGGCTGCTGGAGGCGGAGATCAACCCCTTGCTCGTGCTGCCACAGGGCGAGGGCGCGCGGGCGGTGGACGGGCTCGCGGTGCTGCGGTGACCGCCAACCCCCTGCCGGTCCTCGCGGCCCACGCCGCCGGCTGGCGCGACCGGCCCTGGCCGGCGGGGCTGGAGCACCAGGCGCGGCGCGCCCTGCTCGACTGGTTCGCGGCCACCCTGCCGGGCACGCTTTCCCCGCCCGCGACGCTGCTGGCGGCCGCGCTGGCGGACGAGCGCGGGGAGGGCGGGGCGGTCTGCTACGTCGACGGACGGCGCGGCGGGGCGCGCCACGCGGCGCTGCTGAACGCGGTGGCCAGCCACGCCGTGGAGTTCGACGACATCCACCGCGATTCCGGCCTCCATCCCGGCAGCCCCACCATCGCCGCCGCCCTCGCGGTCGCGCAGGCGCAGGGGGCGGGGATGGACGGCCTGCTGCGCGCCATGGCCGCCGGCTACGAGGTGGGCGGGCGCGTGGCGCTGGCGGTGCAGCCGAGCCACTACCGCCACTGGCACACCACCGCGACGGTCGGCACCCTGGCGGCCGCGACGGCGGCGGCGCTGCTGCTGGACTGCGACGCCGCGCGGATCGGCCACGCCATCGCCCTCTCGGCCACCATGGCGGGCGGGTTGCAGGGCGCCTTCCGGGGCGAGGGGATGAGCAAGCCGCTCCACCCCGGCCACGCCGCGGAGGCCGGGGTCCTCGCCGCCCGGGCCGCGGCCGCCGGCGTGACCGGCGCGCCCGACGTGCTGCACGGCCCCGCCGGCTTCGCCGCCGCGACCAGCGACAGCACGGGCCGGTGGGAGGACGCGCTGGAGGGGCTGGGCGAGCGCTTCGTGATCGGCGCGATCACCGTCAAGAACCACGGCTGCTGCGGCCACATCTTCCCGGCGCTGGACGGGCTCGTCGCCCTCCGTGCGCAGCGCCCCTTCCGGCCGGAGGAGGTCGAGAGCCTCCAGGTCGCCGGCTACCGCGCGACCGCGGAGATGTGCGACCGCCCGGTCGTGGCCAGCGCGGAGGAGGCGCGCTTCAGCACCCAGTACTGCGTCGCCGCCCTGCTGCACCTCGGCGCCGTCCGGCTGGACGCCTTCCGGCCCGAGCGCCTCTCGGACCCCGCGCTGCGCGCCTTCATGCCGAAGGTCTCCGTCAGCCTCGCGCCGGAGCTCGCCGACGCCTACCCGCGCCGCCGCGCGGCGCGCCTCCGGCTGGCGCTGGCGGACGGCACGGTGCTCGAGCACGAGCAGCCGATCCGCAAGGGCGATCCCGAGGACCCCCTGACCGACGCCGAGCTCGACGCGAAGTTCCACGAGCTCGCGGAGCCCGTCCTCGGCGCGGCGGCGGCGGAGGCCCTGCGCCGCGCGATCCGCGAGGGCGGGGCGCTGCCGGGCCTGCTCGTCCGGGATCCGCGCGGGGCGCGCTGACCGACGGGGCCCCGGCGCCGCCGGCCTGGGGCGCGCCGTGCGGCCCGGGCAAGGCGCCCTACTCCGGCTGAACGCCAGCGCGCCGGACGAAGGCTCCCCAGCGCGCCGTCTCCTCCGCCAGAGGTGGTCCCACTTGCCCTCGCGCAGCAGCGCCTCGGCGCGCGCCCGCTCGACCGCCTGGACGAGATGAAGGCGATGGTCGCGCGCCTTCGGGGGGCCACGCGCGGCTCGGCATGGGCTTCGTTGCGTCCACGCTCTACGGCTACCTGCCGGAGGTGATCCGCCGGTACCGCGCCGCGCGGCCCGATGTCGAGCTGACGCTGCTCGAGATGACGACGATCGAGCAGGTCGCCGCCCTCAAGGAGGGCCGCATCGACGTCGGCTTCGGGCGAGTCGCGTTCAACGACATCGCGGTCGAGCGCACGCTCCTGCGCAACGAGGCGCTCTGCGTCGCCCTGCCGCTGACGCATCCCCTCTCGTCGCGCACCGGCCTGCTGAAGCTGGCCGAGATCGCCCAGGACGCGCTGGTCGTCTACCCCAAGTCGCCGCGCCCGAGCTACGCGGACCAGGTCCTGGCGCTCTTCCGGGAGCGCGACATGAAGCCCCGGGCCGTGCACGAGGTGCGGGAGCTGCAGACCGCCCTCGGCCTCGTCGCGGCGGAGACCGGCGTCTGCGTCGTGCCGGCCTCCGTCGAGCGGTTCCGCCGCGACAACGTGGTCTACCGGCGCCTGGACGAGCCCGAGGCGGTCTCGCCCGTCATTATGAGCACCCGCAAGGGCGACCGCTCGCCGGAGATCAGCCTCATCCTCAAGCTCGTGAAGGACATGTACCGCAAGGAGGGGATCACCTTCGGCGCCTGAGGCCGGCGGGGCCCTCCCGCTACTAGCCTACAGCGCCTATCTTCGAAAAAGATTGTATCTTCGAATATGCTGTGGGACGGTTCCGGCACGATAGAGGCCGCTCCCATGCAGGGCGGCCGCGCGACGCCCGCCTCTGTCGCGGCGCGGCCGGACGGAGGGAATGGAACCGTGACAGCGCCCATCCGCGTGCCCCGCCGTCGCGCGGAGGCGGAACCCGAACACACGGCGTGGACCGGCGGCCCGCTCCCGCGCCGCCTGTTCCTCGGCGCCGCGGCGGGCCTCGCCGCCGGCCCCGCCCTCGCGGCCTACCCGGAACGTCCGCTGGTGATGCTGCACGGCTTTGCGCCGGGCGGCTCGGCGGACACCCTCGCCCGCGTGCTCTCGGCGCCGCTCGGCGGCCTCCTGGGCCAGCCCGTGCTCATCGAGCCGCGGCCTGGCGCGGGCGGGATGGTGGCGGCCGGCGCGCTCAACCGCGCCGCGGCGGACGGCTACACCATCGGGCTGATGACGGGCGGCCACGCCGTCGGGGCGGCCTTCGGGCGGAACCTCGCCTTCGACCCGGTCGCGGGCTTCACCTGGGTCGCGCGCGTGGTGGAGTACGGCTTCGTCGTCGCCGTGCGCGCCGACAACCCCGCGCGCGACCTCGCGGCGCTGCTGCGGCTCGCCGCCACGCCCGCGGGCCTCAGCTTCGGCTCGGCCGGCTCCGGCTCGACGCATCATCTCGCCGGCGAGCTGCTCGGCGCGATGACGGGCGCGCGCCTCCTCCACGTGCCCTACCGCGGCGAGGCGGACGCGATCACCGCGCTGATGGCCGGCGACCTCGCCTGCGCCATCATCACGACGGTCACGGCCGGGCCGCATGTGCGCGACGGGCGGCTGCGCGCGATCGCCCTCACGGCGCCGGAGCCCTCCGCCTCCTTCCCCGGCGTGCCGCCGGTCGGGCGGACCGTGCCCGGCTACGCGGTCACGACCTGGGCAGGGCTCGCGGGCCCGGCCTCCCTCCCGGCCCCGGCGGTCGCGGCGCTGCACAAGGCCGTCCTCTCGCTGGCCGAGCAGCCGGCGCTGCGCGCGCGTCTGGCGGAGCTGGTGGACGGCCAGGTGCGCACCAGCTCGCCCGAGGAGCTGCGCGACCTCGTGGCGGGCGAGATCGCGCGGTGGCGGCAGCTCGTCGTCAGCCGGCAGCTTCAGCCGGACTGACGCGCCGGCGGCCCGCCGCTCCGGGGCGGCATCGGCACGCCCAGCGCGGCCGCGGCCTTCTCCAGGCGGGTCCAGGTGCCGGCGGGCAGGGCGATGCCCTCGCGCTCCCGCGTCGCCATCACGGCGCCGCCGCGCTCGCCCGGCAGCATCACGGGCGCGTCGCCCCCCGCCGGCGCCGCGGCGACGGCGGCGGCCAGCGCGTCCACCTCCCGCGCGAAGGCGCCCGCCTCCCCGAAGGCGCCGACGTCGACCGCGATGGCGAGCCCGTTCATCCGCGGTCCCTCCTTCGGACCCTGGCCGAGCAGCGACGGCGTCAGCAGCGGGTTGCCCGCCGCGAGGCTCGCCAGGCACTCGATCATCAGCGACAGGCCGGCGCCCTTCGGCCCCGCCATGGGCAGCAGCGTGGCGACCGCGGCGGGGTCCGTCGTGGGGCGGCCCGCGCCGTCCACGCCCCAGCCCTCCGGGATCGGCGTGCCCGCGTCCTTCGCGGCCATTACCTTGCCCAGCGCCACCGCGGCCGTCGACATGTCGAGCAGCAGGGGAGGGCGCTCGCCGGCCGGGATCGCGACGGCGATCGGGTTGGTCGACACCACGGCGCCCCGGCTGCCCGGCCAGGCCATGAGAGGGCCGGAGGCCGTCATCACCAGCCCCGCCAGCCCCTGCGCCGCGGCGCGCACGGCGAAGTGCCCGACCGCGCCGGCATGGGTGATGTCGCGCGCCACCACCCAGCCGAGGTGCAGCCGGCGCGCGATGGCGATCGCCTCGTCCATCGCGCGGTTCATCGCGACCGGGCCCGGCGCGCGGTCCGCCTCCAGTAGCCCGATCGCGCCGGCGGCAACGCGCATCGCCATCGCCGGCCGCGGGTTGATGGCGCCGGAGCCGATGAGTTCGAGGTAGCGGGGGATGCGGAGCACGCCGTGGCTGTCCACCCCGCGCAGGTTCGCCCAGACGAGGGTCTCGGCCCAGGCCCGCGCGTCCGCGTCGCCGACCCCGGCCGCGCGGAAGACCGCGCCCGCGAAGTCGCGCAGCGCGTCCGCCGCGACGCGCGCCGTCATGCCGCGTCCAGTGGGAAGTAGCGGCCCAGCCAGCCCTTCAGGATGTCGCGCCCGCGGTTGTCGTCGCCGAAGATGGGGAAGTGGTCGGTGCCGGTGATCAGCACGAGGTCCTTCGGCTGGCCCGCGCGCTCCCACAGGCGCATGGACTGCTCGACGGGCGTCACGGTGTCGTCGGCGCCGTGCATGAACAGCACGGGCCGCGGCGCGAGCTGGCCGATGACCTCCTCGGCCTTGAAGTCGTACATGCTCTGCGCGGTGTCCGCGGCCACGACGGTCTGGGCGAGGTGCGACAGGTTCTTGCGCAGGTGCTCGGCCATTGGCACCACGTCCCAGCGGCTCACCATCAGCGTCTCGCCGGTGCGCTGCCTGTGCGCGCGGCCCTCCTCCAGCATCGCCGTGAACTTCGCCCAGGCCTCGGGCGTCGGGTGCTGGCCGCGGAACTTGCGCTCGCCGTTGCCCCAGCCGCAGGAGATGACCGCCGCGCGGAAGCGCGTGTCGGTGCTGGCGGTGTAGGCGGCGATGGCGGCGCCGAAGGAGTGCCCGAGCACCGCGATCCGCGCCGGGTCCACCTCCGGCCGCGCGGCGAGCCAGGTGAGGGCGTTGCGCGTGTCCGCCACCTGGTCGTGGCAGAGCACGTAGCCGCGCCGCCCCTCGCTCTTGCCGCAGCCGCGGAAGTCGATGCGCAGCACGACATAGCCCCAGCTCTCCATCAGCCGGCTCACCACCTCGGAGTAGGAGTTGTCCTTCGCGCCGATGAAGCCGTGCAGGACGATGACGGCCGGCAGCCGCTGCTCCGGCCCGCGCGAGTCCGGCACGTGCAGGCTGCCGGCGAGCCGCAGCCCGTCGGAGGGGAAGGTGATCTCGCTGTCCATGACCTGGCATTCCTCCGGTACGGCGGCAGGATGCATTGATCTTCGAAAATTTCAAGACATTCGATAATCAGCGGCGAGGTGGCTCCGCCGTCAGGCCGCCTGGATGAACTGGGGGGCGTAGCGGCGGACGTTGTCGACCGTCCACTGCATCTGGCGCCGGAGCAGCTCCGCCGCCTCCGCGCCGCGGCGGGCGAGGGCGGCCTCCTTGATCGCCTCGTGCTCCGCCAGCCGCCCCGGCCCCTGCGGCCGGTGGCGTTGCGACAGCAGCCGGTAGCGCTCCATGTGGTCGTAGAGCAGGCCGCGCATGTGCAGCAGCCAGCGCGACCCGCAGGCGGCGACCAGCGCCTGGTGGAAGTCGCGGTGCAGCGCGACCCACTCCTTGAAGTGCGCCGTGCGCTCGGCGCGCGGAAGGGCTTCGATGCCGGCCAGCCGGTGGAAGGCCAGCACCACGCCCTCCTCCCAGTCCTGGCCGCCGCGCTCGATGGAGGAGAGGATCGCCCGCTGCTCGAACTCCATCAGGAGGGTGGAGACGTCCCGGAGGTCCTCCTCCGAGACGGGCGCCACGCGGAAGCCCCGGTTCGCGTCCACCTCCACCATGCCCACCGAGGCCAGGTGCGACAGCGCCTCGCGCAGCGTGCCGATGCCGACGTCGTAGGCCTTCTGGAGCTCGGCGAAGCGCAGTCGCGCGCCGGGGGCGTAGTGCCCGTCCAGGATGTCGGCCTGGAGCTGGTTCAGGACGGTCTGGCTGACCAGCACCGCGGGCGGGGCGGCGCTCCGGGGGGCGACCCTCGCGGGCATGGCTTGGAAAACCTTCTGGGAAGGGCCGACTGTGGCGCCGCCCGCCCCGCGCCTCAAGGGTCCCCGCCTCAAGGACCCTCGGCCGGCGCGGGCGACTTGACCGAGTGCCAGGCGAGGAGCCGGGGCTCCGCGCCGCCGCGGTAGACGGCGGTGTAGATCATGCGCGCGCGGACGGAACCGCCGGGCCGCTCGATCTCCGCCTCCGCCTCGCCGAAGACAAGGCCGAGCGTGCCCTCCTGCCGCACCTCGCGGGCGAGGGCCTCGTAGCGGCGGTAGCGGCGCTCGCCGCTGCGCAGCTTGCGGAGGAACTCCGCCTTGCCCTCCACGGCGCCGTTGGAGTGGACGAAGCGCAGGTCGTCCGCGATCAGCCGGTCGAGCGTCGCGAGGTCGCCCGCGATCATCGCGCGGAAGCGCTCGTCCTCCCGGGCGAGGAGCGTGGCGTCGCCCATTGCCGTCAGCTCGCGTCCGGCAGCTGGAGCCGGTGCATCTCGAGGAAGGCCTGCGACGGCGGCAGGCCCCAGACGTCGCGCGGCAGGCCGACCCAGGTCTTCGGCCGCTGCGGCCGGTCGCGGTGCCAGGGCCGCGGGTCCCAGAAGCCCAGCGCCTCGTCCGTCATGCGGTCGAGGTCGTAGAACATCTCGATCGCGTTGCCGTCGGGGTCGCGGTGGTACATCGCCACGTTGTGGCCCGGCCCGTGCCGCACGGGCCCCCAGAGGACCGTCGCCTTCTGCCCGCCGAGGATGTCGCAGGCCCGGTGCATGTGCGCGGCGTCGCGGAGCTCGAAGGCCAGGTGGTGCATCCGGGCGTCGGGGCCGCGGGTGAAGTTCACCGTGTGGTGCTCGTGGCTGCAGCGGAGGAACACGAAGCGGTCCTCGATCCAGTCCGAGACGCGGAAGCCGAGGCGCTCCGCGTAGAAGCCGGCGGTCGCCGCCGGGTCCGGCGCGTGGCACGCGACATGGCCGAGCTTCAGCGGCGCCACGCCCGGCAGCGGCTGGCGGTTGTCGTGGAAATGCGGGCCGGCATGGAGCTCGATCACCCGGCCATCCCCGTCCCGCGCGCGGAGCGCGAGGGGGCAGCCGGGCGCGCTGTCGGACACCCGCTCGGCGGAGAGCCCGGCGTCCCGCAGGGCGCGCGCCGTTTCCTCCGCGTCCAGCGCGGGCGAGAGGTCGAAGGCCAGGCGGCACAGGCCCGGCGGCGAGCCCTCCTCGAGGACGATCGCGAGCTGGCCGGCCTCCGTCGCCAGGAACGCCCGGCCGCGCTCCCGCCCCACCTCGGCAAGGCCGATGACGTCGCGGTAATAGGCGAGCTGCCGCTCGAGGTCGGGGGTGGCGAGGGCGAGGAACCGAAGGCGCTTCACCGGAAGCATGCGCGGGCCCTCCGGCGGTCGGATCGTTCCCTCGGACCGGCAGGTCTCATCCCTCTTCCCCTCGGACGCCGCGGCCCGGACGAAGCCGGCCCGCGCTCCTGATAGCCAGCCACCGGCACCGCGTCTATCGAAACATCGCCGATCTTCGAATATCTGGCCCGCTGCGCCGAGGGGCGGACCGCCCGCGCTTCCCCGACTCGACCGCGCGCCGGGCGCCCCGCCAACGCCGGTCAGCCCCGCGCCCGATCCCGGCCCAGCACCTCTCGCGTCAGCGCGGCCCCGGCGGCAATGGCCCGCTGGATGCCGTGCGGCGCGACGGGGCGCCCGTCCACGTCCGCCGGTGAGACGGCGCTCAGCACGACCCTCCGGTCCGGTTCCGGAAGGCTGTCCCACAGGCGGAGCGGCTCCTCCGGCCATTCGTCGCGCGCGTCCGGCGGCATGCGTTCCCTCCCGGTTCCCGCCCGGCGGGTGCCCGTCCCGGACCGGGGCGGGGGTGGCGGCCGGAAAAAGCTAGCCGTGGGTGGAACGGACGCAAATTATCTTGCGATCATGCTTACTCACGAGATAGTGAGCGTTCTGTGGATGCCTTGTTGTCGCGAGAGGAACCAGGACGATGAGCAGGGGTGACCAGGGTCTGGACGAGATCCGCATCGTGGTGGAGCGCGGGGGCTTCGGCCAGAACAAGTGGCGGTGGCGCCTGGCCAATGACGGCGGCCTCGCGATCGGCCTCGGCAGCGGCTTCAAGAGCGCCGAGGACGCCTACCGCGCCGCCCACCAGAAGATGCTCGACCTGCGGGTCAGCAAGGACGGGGACCGGATGGGCGGCTCCAGCCGCCGCTGACCCCGGGGACGCGGTCGGCCGGGCCGGGGCTTCAGCCCGCCGGCCCCGCCCCGCTGCGCGCCCGGGCGGCGAGGGCCGCGACGGCGGGCGCCCCGGAGCTCGCGGGCGCGACCTCCAGCCCCGCCTCCTCCGCGTCGCCGTCCCGGCCCAGCCGCCCGACCACGCGGAAGGCGACGAGGGCCGCGGCCGTGCCGAAGAGGGCCGAGGCCGCGACCTGCGCGACCAGCACGCCGCCCGGCCCGTAGCCCACGCCGAGCGCGACGAAGGGGATCGTGCCCAGCGTCGCCCGCCCCCAGTTGAACAGCGTGGACAGCAACGGGTGGCCGAGGTTGTTGAAGGCCGCGTTCGCCACGAACAGCGCGCCCGTGAACAGGAAGCCCCCGGCCAGCAGGTTGCAGAACAGCCGGATCAGCGCCGCCGTCTCCCCCGTGGCCGAGAAGGCCGCGACGACGAGGTCCTGGCAGGCCCAGAGCACCGCCCAGGCCGCGAGCACGGCGGCCAGCACCACCAGCATGCTGTCCCGCAGCACCGCGCGCACCCGGTCCGGCCGCCCGGCGCCCAGGTTCTGCGCCATGATCGGCCCCACCGCCCCGCTGAGCGCGTAGACGATGCCGAAGGCGACCGGCGAGAGCCGCTCGATCGTCGCCTGCCCGGCAATGGCGGCCGGGCCGAAGGTCGCGATGGCCTGGGTCACCCAGGCCGAGGCCACCGGCGTCGCCAGGTTGGTCAGCACCGCGGGCGCGGCCACCGCCATCACCCGCCGCGCGTCGGAGGCCAGGGAGGCCACCCGCAGCCGCCCAACCAGCGCGTGCCGCCGGGCGGCGCTGTGCCAGGCGAGACCCACCAGCACCAGCCGCGAGGCCAGCACCCCGACCGCCGCCCCGTCCAGCCCGAGGTCGAGCGCGAAGATGAGCACCGGGTCCAGCGCGGCGGTGGTGACGGCGGCGAAGAGGGTCACGTTCATCGCCCGCCGCGCGTCGCCGACCGAGCGGAGCAGCGCCGAGAGCCCCATCCCCGCCGCCAGCAGCGGCACCGTCGGCGCGGTGAGGACGAGGTAGCGCGCGGCCAGCCGGTGCGTCTCGCCGGTCGCGCCCAGCCAGTCGAGCAGCGGGTTCACCGCGGCCACGGTGGCGAGCCCGATGAGGACCATCACCCCCACCATGAGCGCAAGGCCCGAGGCCGCGACCCGCCGCGCCTCCTCCCGCTCCCCCGCGCCGATCGCGCGCGAGACGACGGCGCCGAGCCCGATCGACAGGCCGATCCCGACGCCGATCTGGAAGAAGCCCACCGCCCCCGCGAAGCCCACCGCCGCCGCCACCGGCCGCTCGCCCAGCCGCGAGATGTAGAACAGCGCGAGGAGGTCGACCGCGAAGACTGCCACGAGCCCCACCGCCCCGGTGCTGGCCATCACCAGGACGTGCCGCAGGGTGGAGCCCGTCACGAAGCGCCCCGCGGGGAGGGGCCGCGCGGCGGAGGGGGACGGGCGGGGGGGCTGCATCCGCGCCCTCTAGCACGCCCCCCGCCCCGGGGCGCCCACCCCCCCCCGCGCGTCAGCCGGCGCGGGCCCGCTTGTGCCGCGGGCGGGCGCGGGTCCAGAGTTTCCCTCAAGGCGCGGCGAACGCGCGGCGAGGGGAGGGCGCATGGCGACCAGGATCACCTTCCGGGTGGACGGGAAGGACGAGACCGTCACGGTCGATCCCGACATGCCGCTGCTCTACGCCCTGCGCGACGACCTCGGCCTCGACAACCCGCGCTTCGGCTGCGGCCTCGCCCAGTGCGGCGCCTGCACCGTCCACCTCGACGGCGTGCCGACCCGCTCCTGCGTCACCCCAACCTCGGCGGCCGAGGGGCGCGCGGTGACGACGCTCGCCGGCCTCGGCACGCCCGAGCGCCCCCACCCGGTCCAGCAGGCCTACATCGACGAGCAGGTGCCGCAATGCGGCTACTGCATCAACGGCTGGATCATGACCGCCGCCGCCTTCCTCCGCGACAACCGCGACCCCAGCGAGGCGCAGATCCGCGAGGCCCTGACCGGCCTCAAGTGCCGCTGCGGCACGCACATGGCCATCCTGCGCGCGGTCAAGCGCGCGGCGAGCCTCGCGTGAGGGGCGCGCCATGACCCTCCGGCTCTCCCGCCGCGCCGCGCTCCGCGCGACCGGCGCCCTCGTTGTCACCGTCGCCGCGGCGCCCGGCGAGGCGCCGGCGCAGCCCGCCGGGGCGGGCGCCCCCCTCTCGCCGCTGCCGCCGCCCGGCCGGCTCGCCTCCTACGTCGCCGTCCACGCCGATGGCACCGCGACCGCCTTCTTCGGGAAGATCGACGGCGGGCAGGGGCTCGACGTCGCCATCGCCCAGATCGTCGCGGAGGAGCTCGACCTCCCGCCCGCGCGCGTCCGCGTCGTCATGGGCGACACGGCGCGCACGGTGAACCAGGGTGGCGCGAGCAACGCCTCGGGCGTGTCCCAGGGGGCCGTGCCGCTCCGCAACGCCGCCGCCGAGGCCCGGCTGATGCTCGTGGAGATGGCCGCGGCCCGCCTCGGCGTGCCGCCCGGCGCGCTGCGCGTGGAGGACGGCACCGTGAGCGTCGCCGCCGATCCCGCCCGCCGGGTGACCTACGAGGAGCTGATCGGCGACCGCCGCCTGGACGCCGAGCTGCGCTGGAACGGCCGCTACGGCAACGACCTGAACGTGGAGGGCAGGGCGCGGCCGAAGCCCATCGCCGACTACAAGGTCGTCGGCACCGCCGTGCCGCGCCGGGACATCGCGGAGAAGGTCTTCGCCCGCCACGCCTACGTCACGGACATCCGCCTGCCGGGCATGCTGCACGCGCGCATGCTGCGCCCGCCGGTCGCGGGGGCGAGGCCCGTCGCCGTCGACGAGGCGCCGCTGCGCGCCATCCCCGGCGCCCGCGCCGTGTGGAAGGAGGGCTTCCTCGCGGTCGCGGCCCCGCGCGAATGGGACGCGATCCGCGCGGCGGCGGCGCTGAAGGTCACCTGGTCCGAGGCCGCGCCGCCCTTCCCCGAGCAGGCCGCGCTCTACGACCACATCCGCAACGCGCCCGCCACCAAGCGCGGCGTGCCCCTGCAGGAGGGCGACGCCCCCGCCGCCATCGCCGGCGCCGCCCGGGTCGTCGCGGCCGAGTACGAGTGGCCCTTCCACTCCCACAGCAGCATGGGGCCTGGCTGCGCGGTCGCGGACGTGCGGCCGGAGGGCGTGCGCATCTGGACGGGATCCCAGAAGCCCCACGCCGTGCGCGACGGGGTCGCCAAGTTCCTCGGCGTGCCGCCGGAGACGGTGCACGCCGTCTGGGTCACCGGCCCCGGCTCCTACGGCCGCAACGACGCGGGCGACACCCCCTTCGACGCCGCCTTCCTCTCCCGCGAGCTCGGCGCCCCCGTCCGCGTCCAGTACACGCGCCACGAGGGCCACGGCTGGGACACGAAGAGCCCCGCCTCCGTCCAGCGCGTCCGCGCGGGGCTCGACGCCGAGGGGCGGGTGGTCGGCATCACCTTCGAGAGCAAGGCCTTCTCCCGCACCAACATCGCGACCAGCGAGGCCGACCCCCGCGACAGCCTGGCCAGCCAGGTCCTGGGCGGCGGGCTGAACCCGCAGGACACCTACCTCTTCCCCGGCGACTTCGTGCCGACCGAGCCCTACGCCTTCCCCGCGCGCCTCATGGCCTGGGAAACCATCCCCCCGCTGCTCGACCGCGCCTCGCCGCTGCGGACCTCGCACCTCCGGGACCCCCTCGGGCCGGAGCTGATCTTCGCGGCCGAGAGCTTCGTCGACGAGCTGGCGGCGGCGACCGGCGCCGACCCCGTCGAGTTCCGCCTCCGCCACCTGCGGGAGGAGCGGGACATCGCCGTCCTCCGCGCCATCACGGAGCGGGCGGGCTGGGAGCCGCGCCCGGCCGGCCCCCGCGGCGCGCCCGGCGACCGCGCCCGCGGCCGCGGCGTCTCCCTCGCCCGGCGCGACGGCACCGTCGTGGGCCTCGTCGCCGAGGTCGAGGTGGACCGGGGCAGCGGCGCCATCCGCGTCAGGCGCATGGTGGTCGGGCAGGACTGCGGCCTCATCATCAACCCCGACGGGCTGCGCCGCTGCGTGGAGAACGCGCTCATTTACGGCACCAGCCGCGCGCTGCGGGAGGAGGTCACCTTCGACCGCAACAACGTCACCAGCGTGGACTGGGCGACCTACCCCATCCTCGACGTCGCCGAGGCGCCGGAGGCGGTGGAGGTGGTCCTCATCAACCGCCCCGACATCCGCCCGACCGGCGCGGGGGAGCCCGCCGTGCGCACGGCCGGCGCCGCCATCGCCAACGCCGTCTTCGACGCGACCGGCGTCCGCCTCCGCCGCGGCCCCTTCACGCCCGAGCGCGTGCGGGCCGCGCTCGCCGGGGCCTAGCGGTGCGTCGGTGCCCCGCCCTCGCGGCCGCCCTCCTGGCAGCCCTCCTCCCCGTGAGCGCCGGGGCGCAGGACGCCGCGCGTCTGGGGGAGGGCGGGCCGCCGACCACCCTCATCACCCCCGGCCGCGAGACCCGGCACATGGGGCAGGGGCCGGCCGCCGCGACCCGCAGCCCCGTCTCCACCCCCGCGGCCTCCGCCCCCTCCGCGGGCGGCGAGCGGGCGCCGGGACGCGACCCCGGCACCGCCCAGCGGCCGACGCCCGACCAGTCCCGCTAGCGGATGGGCGCCCGCGGCAGCACCGCCTCGCCCGGCTCCATCGTGAAGGTGTAGTCGAGCGAGTACCAGGGCGCCGCGACCCCGGGCTCGGACGGGTGCGGCCCGTCGTGGCGGCGGTAATCCCCGATCAGCGCTCGCGTCACGCCGAACTGCACGTCCGTCTCGAGGCAGGGGTCGTCCGCGGCGTAGACCTGCGAAGTCAGCGTCTTGAACCCCTCCTTGAAGACGAGGGCGTGGACATGGGCCGGGCGGTAGGGGTGGCGGTCCTGCATCGCGAGGAGCCGGCCGACCACGCCGTCCGTCGGGATCGGGTAGCCCGCCGGCCGGATCGAGCGGAACCAGAACCGCCCCTCCGCGTCGGTCGTGAACTTCCCCCGCAGGTTCATGTCGGCCTGCGCGGGGTCCTGGTTCTCGTAGAGCCCGACCGGGGAGGAGTGCCAGACGTCCACCTCCGCCCCCGCGATGGGGTGGCCCTGCCGGTCCTGCACGCGCCCCGTCATGAAGAGCGCGTCGCCCGAGGTTGGGGAGCGCAGCAGCGAGCCGCCGTTCTCCACCCGCGGCGAATCGAGCCGCCAGAAGGGGCCGAGCAGCGACTGCGAGGTCTCCGTGCTGCCGTTGTCGCCGTTGTTCAGCAGGCAGACGAGGGAGGAGACGCCAAGCGAGCCCGACATGAGCACCATCTCGTTGTGCGTGTCCGTCGTCCGCTGGCCGATCTCGTTGAGAATGGCGTTCGCCTGGCGGAACTCCGCCTCGGTCATCCGCACGTCGCGGACGAAGCCGTGCAGGTGCCGCACGAGCGAGACCATGATCTCGCGCATCCGCGGGTCACGCGTGCGCTCCATGACGGCCAGCACCGCCGCGGTCACGTCCTCCTGACTCCGCAGGATCATCGCTCGCCCTCCTCCACGCCCACCGATCATGCCACGGCGCCGGCCCCCGGGAAGCGGTGCCCCTTAACGCCCTGGTAGGGGGGCAGGAGTTACCACCCCGCAGGGGGACGGATCGCGCGGCACCCCCGGAACTTCCCCTCCCATCGGAGTGCAAGCGGATGATCGGTTGGGTGCCCTATCTCCTCAGCGCCTTCCTCGAGGAGACCGCCGGCCCGGCTGTCCGCGGCGAGATCCTCGCCGAGGCGGGCTTTGACCCGAACGAGGCGTTCCGCATCGACGCGGGCTACGCCGACCGGCAGTGCCGCCGCATCCTCGACGCCGCCTGCGCGCGCCTCGGCCTGTCCGAGGAGGCCGCCTTCGCCGCCTTCGCGCCCTTCTTCCTCGATCGCTCGCGCACGATGTTCCCCGCCTTCTTCAACCGGCGCCCCCGGGTGCGCGACTTCCTGCTGCACCAGCCGGAGGTGCACAACACCCTCGCGGCGGGCCTCAAGGAGGGGCAGCGCGACCACGTCGCGGCCAAGTTCCGGGTCGAGCCGATGCCGGGCGGCGTGCGCGTCTTCTACCGTTCCGAGAACCGCCTCGCCGGCCTCTACGCCGCGGTCGCGTGCCGCCTGGGCGAGGAGTTCGGCGAGCCCACCCGGGTCCGCTACGAGGCGGGCGGGCCAGGGGACGCGGAATGCATCATGGCCGTCGAGGTCCTCGAGCAACCGGCGCAGGCCGCCGCGTGACACCGACTCCGGTCCCGCCGCGGGTCCCGCCATCCACCAGCGAGTCCGACGCCGACCTGCGCAGCGCGGTCGAGGAGATCTGCGGCCAGATCTGCGCGGTGGCGGCGGGCAACCTCGACGTCCGCCTCGACGTGAAGAGCGCCGACCTCTCCGCGCAGAAGCTCGCCATGCTGGGGAACGCCGTGCTGCACGTCGCCCGGCGCGCGATCGCGCTCTCGGAGAGCAGCAAGCGGGACCTCGCGCTCGCCCACGAGATGGCGCGCCTCGGGACATGGCAGGCCGAGCTCCACGCCGGAGTCGAGAGCTGGACCTGGTCGCCGGAGCTCTACCGCGTCCTCGGCCTGGATCCCGCGCGGGGCCCCGCGGGCCGGGAGGAGTACCACGCGCTCGTCCATCCTGCCGACCGCGAGGAGGTGGAGGCCGCGCACCGGCGCGCCCGCGCGGGCATGGCCGAGGCCTATGAGTGGCGGGCGGTCTGCCCGGACGGGCGCGAGCGCCGGATCTGGACCGAGGTCCGGCCGCGCCAGGAGGGCGGGGCCGTCCACGCGCTCCACGCCGTTTGCCAGGACGTCACCGAGCGCCACGCGGCCGAGGCGCGCATCCGCTACCTCGCCGAGCATGACGGCCTCACCGGCCTGGCCAACCGCGCCGTGCTGCGCGACCGGCTGGAGGAGGTGCTGAAGCATCGCCGCCGCCGCCGCGGCCAAGCGGCGGAGGTGGCCGTGCTCTGCATAGACCTCGACGGCTTCAAGGAGGTGAACGAGCTGCACGGCCACGAGGCCGGGGACGTCCTCCTCATGGAGGCCGCGCGCCGGCTGTCGAGCCTCGTCCGGAGCGGTGACACCGTCGCCCGGCTTGGGGGCGACGAGTTCGCGATCGTGCAGGTCGGCAACGAGCAGCCCGGCGCCGCCGAGCCCCTGGCGGCGCGCCTGGTGGCCGCCCTGGGCCTGCCCTATGTCAGCGGCAAGGCGACGATCCGGAACATCGGCGCCTCCATCGGCGTCGCCGTCGCGCCCGCGGACGGGGAGGCGGTCGACGCGCTGCTCGCCGCCGCCGGCACCGCGCTCCAGCGCGCCAAGGCGTCGGGCGGCAGGCGGTCCGTCTACTACCACCCGGCCATGGAGCGGGAAGCGCGCGAGCGCCGCGCGCTCGAGGCCGATCTCGCGGCCGCCGTGTCGCAAGGCGAGATGTCGGTGGCCTACCAGCCGCTCGTCGACGTCGGCACGCGACGCGTCCTGGGCTTCGAGGCGCTGCTTCGCTGGCGCCACCCCGCGCGCGGCATGGTGCCGCCCGACGTCTTCATCAGTGTGGCGGAGGCGAACGGCAGCATCGTCGCCCTCGGCGAATGGGCGCTCGAGCAGGCCTGCGCCGAGGCTGCCCGCTGGCCCGTGCCGCTCTTCGTTGCAGTCAACGTCTCCCCGGTGCAGGTGCAGCGGGGCCCCGTCTTCGCCGAGATGGTCGAGCGCGTCCTGGCGCGGACCGGCCTGCCGCCGGCGCGGCTGGAACTCGAGGTAACCGAGGGCGTGCTCATCCGCGAGACGGACGCCGCCCTCGAGGCGCTCCGCCGCGTGCGCGCGCTCGGCGTGCGAATCGCGCTCGACGACTTCGGCACGGGCTACTCGTCCCTTGCCACGCTCCAGGCCTTCCCCTTCGACAAGATCAAGGTCGACCGGCGCTTCGTGGCCGGGCTCGGAGGAGGGTCCGCGCAGGACGCGACGATCGTCCGCGCCGTGCTCGGGCTAGCCCGCGGCCTGGGCCTGCCCGTCGTGGCCGAGGGGGTCGAGACGGAGGAGCAGCTCGAGGTCCTGCGGGCCGAGAGCTGCGCGGAGGCGCAGGGATGGCTCTTCGGGCGACCCGGTCCGGCCGCTGCACACCTAGCGCTGGAAGCGCCCGCCGCCGCCTGAACCCGCCGCCCCTCGGGCGGACGGCCATCCGGCGGCGCTCCTCCGGCCGTGGTTGCCAGCGAGGCACAAACCCCTGAGAGGCACAAAGCTCCGAATCGCAAATCCCGGGCCCGCCTGCCGATGCGGCAGCCGAAGCCCGGGATGGATGTGCTCTACCGTGTCCGCCGTTGGCCCGGCGACGCCCGCCGGCCGTGCCGGCCGCGACGCCCGGCACGGCAAGGGCGGCGCGGCGGGTGCCTGCCCGCTCGCGCCGCCCCTGGCCGAAGCCGCTGCCTCAGCGCGCCTCGATGCCGCTGCGCGTGGCGACGATCTCCGAGGTCTCGCAGATGTTCACGCGCATCAGCTCGGCGTTCTCGCCGTTCGCCCAGACGATCTTGAAGTCGTAGCTACCGCCGCGCCCGCCGGGCGTGTAGTTCACCGCGCGGCCCGGCGCGACGACGTTCTCGCCGAGGCGGTCACGGCCCCAGTCGGGACGCGAGGAGGGGCCGAAGTAGAACTCGTTCACCGTCGCGCCCGAGTTGTTGCGCAGCGTGAAGCGCGTGTCGCAGCCCTGCGCCAGGCTGGGGCCGGCCGCGGCCGCGAGCAGGGCGGCGGCGAGAACGAAGCGTCGAAGCATCCCAAGGTTCCTTATGATGATGCTGACGCACACCGTCCGGCGAAGGCGTCAGAGGCACCACCTTGGACCCGCGGTATTAACAGGCCGTTTCGACAAAAGAACATCCCCGCCTCGGAGGGAGGCGGGGATGCGGGTCGCGTCCGGGATGCAGCCCCCGGTCAGGGAATGCGGGTCAGGCCATGCCGGTCAGGGCATGCGGATCTCCGTCGGGCCCTGGGTCACCCGGTTGAGCTCCTGGTAGTCCCGCAGCATGGAGGCGCCGTAGAGCGGCTTGTAGGCGCCCTGGTGGCAGGTGGTGCAGTTCGCCTTCAGCGGGTCGCCCTGCGGCCCCAGCCGGTTCGCCGGGAAGACCGGCTGCAGGGTCTGGATGTAGTTGGTGTTCACGTCGCGCAGCATGTTGATGCCGTGCCAGGCGGTCACCCGCTGCGGCGTGCTCTCCTCCCAGGAGGAGAACTGCTGCGTGTTGTGGCAGTTCGTGCAGCCGACGCCGAGGGCAGTCGAGAAGTGCATCATCAGGGAGTAGGTCCACTCCGTCTGCTTGGTCGAGCTGTAGTTCCCGGCCGGCAGCGGCGTGCGGCCCTGCACGCGGATCGGCTCCGCGCCCATCAGGAAGGGCGTGAAGGGGTCGAGGGGAAGCGAGGCCTGCCCGGCGGCGGCCGAGGGGCGGTTCTGGCCCGTCGCCGTCTCCGCGAAGCCGTTCGTCCAGCTCTGGTTCGCCGGCTGCGCGGCCCAGACGTTCTGGGGCACCGGGTTGCCGCGGTGGCAGGTGTAGCAGGTCACGCCGGTCACCCCGACATGGCTCGCGTACTGTGCGTTGATCTGCTGCGTCATCTGCAGCATCCGGCGCGCGACCACCTTCGTGTAGACGGAGTCCTCGGCGAAGTTCTCGAGGTTGTGGCAGTAGCCGCAGCCGCCGTTCTGCACCTTGTCCTCGGGCGAGACCCAGGCCGTCATGGCCTGCATGATCCGCCCGAACTGTCCGGCGCTGAGGCCGCCCAGCACCTGCACGTTCTGGTAGATCTCGGACGCCCGCGGGTCCTCGTCGTCGGCGGGCTCGATGACCTCCGGCAGCACCTGCAGGGCGGCCTGCACCTCCAGCATGCGGGGGTTGTAGACCAGCTCCATGCCCGTGCCGCGGAAGCCCCGCTGCACGGAGACGACGGGCGGCCGCTCGAAGGTGAGCAGCACCACCGCGGCGGCCACGAGGAGGGCGGCGCCCGCCCCGATGCCGACGATCAGCCGAGAGTTCATCGACCTGCTCCCAGGACGGAGGCCGGGTCCACCATCGGCGGATACACGGCGGGGTAGGAGGGCGCGTAGCCCTGCTTGATGGCCCAGAGATACCAGTTGTCGACCACCGTCCCAGTCAGGAGGATGCCGATGCCGCCCGCGATGGGGCAGAGCACCGCGAACCACCAGGCCCAGCGATGGATGGACTCGAAGGTCGCGTTGAAGCCCATCGTCCAGCGCCAGAAGATGGCGCAGCGCTCATGCGCGGTGCCGCGGTCGATCACCTGCTCCACCTCGCGCTCCGAGCCGAAGCGCCCGGCGGCGAGGATGGTCGCGCCGTGCATCGCGAAGAGAAGCGTCGAGCCGTAGAGGAACACGATCGAGAGGGCGTGGAACGGGTTGTAGAAGAGGTTCCCGTAGCGGATCGACAGCGCCGCCGTCCAGTCGAGGTGCGGGAAGATGCCGAAGGGCACAGCCTCGCCCCAGGAGCCCATCAGCAGCGGCCGGAAGAGGCCGAGCACGAGGTAGAGCCAGATCGCGGCGCCGAAGGCCCAGGCCGTGTGCGTGCCGAGCCCGAGCTGGCGGGAGCGGCGGTAGATGCGCACCCACCACATGATGATCGACGTCGTCAGGAAGAAGCCGGCCAGCAGCCACCAGCCGCCCTCGGCCAACGGCGGGAAGCGCAGCCCGTAGCCGGGCGCCGGCGGCTCGAGCGCGAGCCAGGGCAGGAGCCGGATGAACTGGATCGGGTTCCACCCCACCGAGGCCCACATGTTGAGCCCGATGATCTCGAAGGCGATGAAGCCGCAGATGAGCGAGACGAGCCCGCTCCAGCCGAGGTAGATCGGCCCCACCTGCGCGTCGCCGAGGATGCCCGCGAGGTGGGAGAAGAGCGGCTTGCCCTCGCGCGGGCCGTCGCCGCGGGAGAAGGGCACGCCGGCATAGGCCGGCCCCCGGACCTGCACGCGGGTGAAGAGATTCTGGTATTCGAGCATCGTCCGTTCCTCCCTTAGCCCATGCGCCAGATCGGCAGGTTCAGCCACCAGCCCCACCACTCCGGCCAGCCGCGCGTCCAGAAGGGCCCGCTGATCACGATGCAGACCGCGCTCCAGAAGCCCGCGCTCAGCGCCACGAACAGGCCGAGCCGGTGGATGCCCAGCGTGCCGATCGAGTAGCCGATGATGTCGCGGTAGAAAGTGTTCTCGTGCTCCGCCGTCTTCACCGCCTCGCCCTTGCGCGGGTTGAGCGCGGCCAGCACCAGCGAGGCGTGCAGCGAGAGCGCGAGCGTGGTGGTGAAGAAGAAGGTCACCCCCAGCATGTGCGCGGGGTTGTAGTGGAAGTGCAGGTACTGGTAGCCGACGTTCGACACCCAGTCGAGGTGGCTCCAGATCCCGTAGGGGAAGCCGTGGCCCCAGGCGCCCATCAGCACGGGCCGCACGACCACGAGCGTGACGTAGGCGAGGATCGCGAAGGAGAAGGCGACGGGGATGTGCAGCCCCATGCCGAGCTTGCGCGCGATCTCCGCCTGGCGCAGCGCCCAGGAGCTGAAGGCGCCGATGGCGCAGATCGTGATGATCTGCCACAGCCCTCCTTCCTTGATGGGCGCCAGCGCCAGCCCGTAGGACAGGTCCGGCGGCGCGATGCTGATCAGCCAGATGTTGAAGGTGCCCTGGAGCGAGGCGCCGTAGAGGATCAGCAGCGTGCCGAGCAGGCTGAAGAAGATCGTCGTGACGCCGAAGAAGCCCACGTAGAAGGGCCCCACCCAGAAGTCGAAGAGGTCGCCGCCGATGAGCGTGCCACCCCGTACGCGGTATTTTTGCTCGTAGCTCAGCATCGCCATCGCCGAACCCTCCTCCCCGACGTCCCGCGGGCGCCCGTCTGCGCATCGCGGCCGAAGGGGCGGCGGCTGGAACCCGTGTCGGGACCCATCCGCCGCCCGGTTTCCAGCGCTATCGCGCCGGCGTGACACCCGGCGCAGGCGCCGGGATGGGCGACATCTGCCCGATCGGGGCGGCCGCGCGCCGCGGGCCCTCCAGCCAGTTGAAGCGGTCGGTGCTGAGCAGGATGAAGTGGATCAGCAGCGCCAGCGTCAGGAGGAAGGTCGCGAGGGCGACCAGCGCCCGGCGGGGATCAAAGAGCAGCCATACACGCCACATGGTCCGGCCTCCTCAGGTCAGCATCGAGGTGATGGTGGTCACCCCGTCGAGCATGGCGCGCGTGTACCCGTCGGGCCCGGGCAGCCAAGGCCGCCATTGCCAGACCAGGAAGTGTGCCACGACCGCGATGACGGTGAAGATGAGGAAGCTCATCACGAAGATGCTGTGGAACTCCCTCGCCTCCGGCTCCGTCAGCCCGGATACGGACACATCCCTTCTTTCCATTTCGGCCATTCAGGCTCCCCTAGTAACGGCGGACTTTCGGCCGCTTGCGCCGCGCAGCTCCCGCGCGGCCAGGATCGCCGTGGCACGAAGGCCGACGACGAGGATCGGCCCGGCGTCTCCGCCAGGCGTCATTCCCGCGGCCGAAGCCGGGGAAATCTCGGGGCCGCTCGGGCGGCCCTGCCAGGGGGCGGTCACGCGACCGCCTCCGTGCCCGCTTCCGCCAGGCAGCGCTCGACGCGCGCGGCGGTGATGCGGGCCTCCCCCTCGCGCCGCGCGGCCGTCTCCACCCGCTCGCGCAGGCGCTTGGCGGCGGAGATGCGCAGCAGGAAGGGCTCGAGCTCGACGCGCGTTGCCACGAGGGCGAGCGCGTCCTCGTCCCACGCCTCGGCCTCGGCCGGCCGCGCGGGGGTGGGGTCCACCCGGTCCAGCTCCGTGCCGAGCGGCAGGATGTGGAAGAGGGCGTCGAACAGCGCGTTGCAGTACTCCTGCAGGAGGTAGGTCGCGCCCGCGTAGCCCATGAAGGGCGTGCCGGTGGCCCGCCGGATGACGGCGCCGGGGAAGGAGGCGGGGATGTAGATCGCCCGGCTCCGCGCCTCGGCCGCGTACATCCGCTCGTTGTAGGAGCCGAACAGAACCAGCGCGGGCTTGCTCTTCACCGCTTCCCGCACCGCCGCGTTGTCGGTCTTCTCGCCGGGCTTACGGGCGAAGGAGAAGGCGCAGGGAATGCCCATCTCCTCCTCCAGGAAGCGCCGGATGCCCTTCACGTAGGTCTCCGTCGCCACCACCGCGAAGGGCGCGGAGCCGAAGAAGTCCTGCGTCACGCTCCGCCAGAGGTCCCAGAGCGGCTTCAGCGTCGCGTGCTTCTCCCGCTCGATGAAGGGCTCGGGATCGACGCCCGCCAGCTCGCCGAGCGCGCGCAGGAAGTTGGTCGTCGCGAAGACGCCGATCGGCGCCTGCAGGTAGGGCTGGCCCAGCTCCTCGCAGAGCTTGCGGCCGAACTCGCGGTAGAGGCAGACATTCACGTCCCCGTCGCCGAGGCGCGGGATGTCCTCGATGTGGGAGCCGAGCGGGAAGGTGAGGTTCACCTCGCAGCCGATCCCCTCCACCAGCCGCCGGATCTCCGCGAGGTCGGAGGGCATGTTGAAGGTGCCGTAGATGGGCCCGATAATGTTGACCCGCGGCTTCGTGCCCTCCGGCCGCGGCTTCCTCACCTTCGGCCGCTTCTTCGCGCCGAACTCCGACCACAGCCAGTTAATGGCGCGGTCCGCGCACTGCCACTGGTCCTCGTCGATCGTGCGCGGGATGAAGCGCAGCAGGTTGCTGCCCTGCGGCGTCACGCCGCCGCCGATCATCTCGGCGATGCTGCCCGTCACCACCACGGCCGGCAGGTCCGGGTCCTGCGTCGCGTTGGCACGGCGCAGCGGGCCCTCGGTGCCGGTCTTGGACAGCGCGTCCTCGTCCAGCCCCGTCACCACCACCGGCAGCTCGTGCGGCGGCAGCGCGTCGGTGTAGTGCAGCACGGCGGTGACCGGCAGGTTCTCGCAGCCCACCGGGCCATCGATCACCGTGCGCAGCCCGCGCACCGCGGTGAAGGCGTAGACGGCGCCCCAGTAGCCGCCAGCCCGGTCGTGGTCGAGGACGAGCATCAGCTTCCCGTCGCCTCCTCGGCCTTGGCGCGGAGCGCCCGCGCGCGCTTCATCCGGTCGCGGAAGCCCGGTGGGTCCTGAGGGGGGGTCTGCCAGCCGTAGCCGGCGCCCTCCTTCGTGCCCACGCCGTTGAAGAAGGAGACCATGCGCGAGAAGCGCTCCGCCCCCCGCGTCTGCGAGGCCACAATCCCCGCCATCGCCCCCGCGCCAGCGGCGCCGAAGAGCGGCCGCGCCGAGACCATGTTCGTGAAGTAGAGCGCCGGCGTCCCCGCCTCCTTCGCCGCCTGCACCAGCGGCGTGGTGCCGAGCGCGAGGTCCGGCCGGACGTCGCGCATCGCGGCCATGTCCTGCTCGAGCGAGGCGCGGTACTGCACGTGCACCCCGCGCGCCTCCAGCCAGTCGCGGTCGGGGTCGCTCCACTCGGTGCGGGGGCAGGCGGTGCCGACATAGGGCACCTCGGCGCCCGCCTCGACCAGCAGCCGCGCGACGAGAAGCTCCGAGCCCTCGTAGCCGGAGACGGTGATGCGCGCCCGGATCGGGCTCGCCTCGATGGCGGCGCGGATGCCCGGGAGCGCCCGCGCCTTGGCCCGGTCCACGGCCTCCGCCGGCACGTTCGCCGCGCGGCCGATCGCCTCGAGCCAGGCCGCGGTACCGTCCAGCCCCACGGGCCCCGAGCCCACCACCGGCCGCCCCGCCGCGCGGAACTCGCGCACGGAGGCCGTGTAGAAAGGGTGCAGCGCCGCCGCGACCGAGCAATCGAGCGCGCCGTAGAGGTCGCGCCACTCCCGCGCCGGCGTCTGCGGCGCAAGAGCCAGGCCCATCGGCGCCAGCATCGCCCCGATGCCCGGCGGGTCGCCCGGGAAGAGCTCCCCGATCGGCGCCACGGTCGGCAGGCCCGGGATCTCGCCCCGCGGCCGCGCGACCGGCCCGGCCTCCGCCTCGCCGCGGGCGTAGCGCAGCATCGCGCCCGCCAGCACGTCCTTCGCCTCCGCGTGCGTCGGCACGCCGAAGCCGGGAACGTCGATCCCGATCACCCGCACGCCGTCGATCTGCTTCGGCAGCAGGTCCAGCGGCACGCCGGAGGCGGTCGGCACGCAGAGATTGATGACGACGATCGCGTCCAGTTCGTCCGGCTTGGCGGAGGCGACGACCGCGTCGCGGATGTCCTCGAACAGCTTGCCCGTCACCAGCGTCTCGGAGTTGAAGGGCACGTAGCCCACGCTCCGCCGCGCGCCGTAGAAGTGGGAGGTGAAGGTTAGGCCGTAGACGCAGCAGGCCGAGCCCGAGAGGATGGTCGCCACCCGCCGCATCCTGAGCCCCACGCGGAGCGACCCGAAGGCGGGGCACATCGATTGCGGCTGGTCGTGCGGCCCGCGCGGGTAGTCTGCGAGCAGCCGGTCCATCGTGCCGCCCTTGCCGGCCGCGCGGGCGGCCGCCTGGAAGGTCTCGCGCCCGCCGTGGCAGGCGCCCTCTTCCTGGGACGCGGGAGGGGGAGGGGCGTCCACGCTCAGCCCCCCTCGTAGATCACTTCGAGGGAGGGCTTCACGAGATCGGTCGTCCCGCACATGTCCTCCATCGTCGCGGGGTCGAGCACGACGCCGCGGCCCACCGCCTCGCCCTTGAAAAGGCCGAGCAGCCCGTCCTGGGTGAGGGGCTTCGGGCGGATCGGCGGCGCACCGGCCACCTGCTCCGCCAGCTCTTCGAAGACGCCCGCCCAAGGGCTGCCGGGGATACCGATGATCTCGTAGTTCGCGCTCTTGCGGCGGATGTCCTCGTCGGCGGGGATGGCCGCGAGCACGGGGATGCCCACCGCCTCCGCGAAGGCCTGCGCCTCGCCGGTGCCGTCGTCCTTGTTGATCACGAGGCCCGCGACGCCGACGTTGCCGCCGAGCTTGCGGAAGTAGTCCACCGCCGAGCAGACGTTGTTCGCGACGTAGAGCGACTGCAGGTCGTTCGAGCCGACGACGATCACCTTCTGGCACATGTCGCGCGCGATCGGCAGGCCGAAGCCGCCGCAGACGACGTCGCCGAGGAAGTCGAGCAGCACGTAGTCGAAGCCCCAGGAATGGAAGCCGAGCTTCTCGAGCAGCTCGAAGCCGTGGATGATGCCGCGCCCGCCGCAGCCGCGGCCGACCTCGGGCCCGCCCAGCTCCATGGCGAAGACGCCGTCGCGCTTGAAGCAGACGTCGCCGATCTGCACGGCCTCGCCCGCCGCCTTCTTGCGGGACGAGGTCTCGATGATCGTCGGGCAGGCGCGCCCGCCGAAGAGGAGGCTCGTCGTGTCGCTCTTGGGGTCGCAGCCGATGAGCAGCACGCGCTTGCCCTGCTGCGCCATCATGTAGCTCAGGTTGGCGAGGGTGAAGGACTTGCCGATTCCGCCCTTGCCGTAGATCGCGATGATCTGCGTCTCCTTCTTCGCCGGCTCGGTCGAGGGCGCGTCCGGCTCGATGGCCGCCTCGAGGCGCAGCGCCTCCGTCATGGCCGAAGCCTCGGGCGCGGCGGGGCGGGTCTGGGCGTTCATGCGGCGTCTCTCCAGTCGAGAACCATCTTCAGGCACGCCGCATCCCCGAAGGCGGTGCGGTAGGCGTCGCCCGTGTCGGCCGCGGCGCGCCGGTGGGTCACGAGCCCCTCCAGCGAGAGGCGGCCCGAGGCGACGAGGGCGGTGGCGCTCGCGAGGTCGGCGGGCTTCCACTCGGCGGCGACGCGCAACCGCGCCTCGCGCATGAAGGCCGGGGCGAAGCTGAACTGCAGCGGCTTCGCGTAGAAGCCGGCCAGCACCACCTCGCCCTCCGGCCGCAGCCGGGCGATAAGGCCGTCGAGCGCGGCGGCGTCGCCGCTCACGTCGTGGATGCGGGCGTAGTCGCGGCGCGGGTCCTCGTCCGGGTGCATCACCGCGTAGCCCGCGGCGCCCGCCTGGCGGGCCGCGTCCCGCTCCCACACGGTCGGGCTTCCGCCCGCCAGCACGACGAGCCGCGCGAGCAGCCGGCCCAGCACCCCGTGGCCGACGATGAGATCCGGCAGCCCGCCCGCCAGCGCGTGCTGCGCCGTGGCGGCCAGCGCCAGCAGCACGCCCTTCTCGCCGAGGCCCTCCGGCACGGGCACCGCCCGCTCGCCGGGAAGAACCAGCCGCGCCGCGCTGCCGCCGAAGAGGCTGCGCACCGGCCCGAAGCAGCGCGCGCCGCCGACGAAGACGCTCTCGCCCACGCGGCGGCCCGAGAGCGGCCCCGCCTCGACGACGCGGCCGACGGACTCGTAGCCGGGGACGAGGGGGTAGCCCATGCCGGGGAAGGCGGGCATCGCGCCCGACCAGAGCAGCCGCTCGGTTCCGGTGCTGATGCCGCTGAAGTCGACATCGACGACCACGTCGGCCTCTCCGGCGGGGGAGAGGTCGAGGCGGTGGAGCGCGATGCGCTCCGGGCTGCTGAGGAGGACGGCGACGGTGTCCACGTTGGGACCCTTCTTGGCGTGTGTGTCAGGCTAGCATTACTCAACTGACTGTCAATCAATAATGACAGTCAGCCCGCGCGCTCCGCCACCAGGACGCGCACGAGCAGCGGCACGCGCGTGCGCGGCGCCGTGACGCGGCCGAAGCCCGCGCGCGCGAGGAAGGCGCGCAGCTCCCCCTCGCCGCGCGGACGTCCGGAGCCCATCGCGAGCAGGTAGAAGCCGAAATACGCCTCGCCCATCGCCTCCGCGCCCGGCGTGCCCGCCATCGGCTCGGCCAGCAGCAGCCGCCCGCCCGGCGGCAGCGCGTCGTGCGCCGCGCGCAGCAGCGCGAGGGCCTGCGCGTCGTCGTGGTCGTGCAGGACACGAACGAGCGAGACGAGGTCTGAGCCGTGCGGCAGCGCGCCGGCGCGGAAGTCGCCGCCGACCGCCTCGGCGCGCGCGGCGAGTCCCGCCCGCGCGAGGGCGGCGCGACCGCGCGCGGCCACCCCCGGCAGGTCGAACAGCACGAGTCGCAGCGCGGGCGCCCGGGCCGCGGCGGCCATCAGGAAGGCGCCCTCGCCGCCGCCGACATCCATCAGCGCGCAGTGCCGCGCGAGGCCGGGGAAAGCGTCCAGCACCTCCTCCGCGATCATCGCCTGCGAGGCCGCCATGAGCGCGGAGTAGTCGGCCACCCGCTCCTCGGCGAGCCCGGCGGGCGCCGCCTCGCGCGCGTAGGCCCAGTAGCGGGACAGCCCCGTCTCGCCCCCGTCCCGCAGCAGCGCGACGGGATCGGCGAGGTCCGCGTAGAGGATCGCGTGGTGCTCGATCATCGCGGCCAGGCCGTCGTTCCCGGGCAGGGCGGCGCCGAGCGGGCCGAGCCCGTAGCGCCCGCCCCCGCGGCGGTCCAGCAGGCCGAGCGACACGGCCGCGCCGAGCAGCCGGGCGGCGGATTCCGGCGGCAGCCGCGCGCGCGCCGCGATCTCCGCGGCGGTGAGCGGGCCGTCGCGCAGCAGGTCGAAGAGGCGCAGCCGCACGCAGGCGAGCAGCACCTGCGAGTAGACGAAGCCCGCGCAGAGGTCGAACAGCGCGCCCGCCCGCCGCCTCGCCAGGGCGCGGGTCGGCGGGAAGCGCGCGGCCAGCCGGCGGAAGCGCGGGTCCGAGACCAGCCGGTCCCGCAGCCCCAGCGCCCGGTCGCGCCAGGAGGGCGCGGCCTCCGCCGGCACGGTCGCGCTCACGCCCCGCGCCCGTTCAGGCCGCGACCGCCGCGGCGCGCTGCGGCATCAGCCGCTTCACCTCGAGCCCGACGAGCGCGCGCAGCGACGCCGCCTCGGGGCAGGGGGGGATGGCCTCGATGGCCTGGCCCGCGATGTCCCGCAGCCGCGCCACCGCGCCCGCGACGCCGAAGGAGCGCACGGCGTTCGGCCGCCCGTGCGCCGCGTCCTGCCCCACGGGCTTGCCGAGCTCCGCCGCGTCGGACAGCGCGTCCCGCAGGTCGTCCGCCACCTGGTAGGCCTCGCCGAGCGCCGCGCCGAAGGGCCGCCAGGCCTCGGCCGGCGCGCCGCAGGCCGCGGCCCCCGCGACGGCGGCGGCGGCGAAGAGCGATCCCGTCTTCTGCTGCTCGTAGACGGAGAGGTCCGCCTCCTCCTCGCACTCCCAGGCCTGCCCGGCCGCGATGCCGAAGGGAACGCCGGCCGCGCCGCAGACGACCTCCATCAGCAGCGGCAGCTGCGCCGGCGCCGCGGCCGCGCCCTGCAGCAGCGCCTGGAAGGCCGCGACGATCAGCGCGTCGCCCGCCAGCACCGCCAGCGGCTCGCCGAAGGCGCGGTGGACGGAGGGCCGCCCGCGCCGCGTCGCGGCGTCGTCGAAGCAGGGCAGGTCGTCGTGCACGAGGGAGGCGCAGTGCAGCAGCTCGATCGCGGCCGCAGCCGCCTCGGCGACGCCCGCCGGCGCGCCGCCGTTCGCCGCCGCCACCGCGAGGCAGAGCCGCGGCCGGACGCGCGCGCCGCCGGGGAAGACCGCGTGGTGCATCGCCTGCGCGAGTCTCGGCGGGCAGCCGCGCGTCTGGGAAAGACCGACCGCCACCGACAGGCTCCGCTCGATCCGGCTCGCTGCGTCCATTGTCGTTCCCCCTCGCGCAACCGTCCAAGGCGGTTGTCAGGTATGAGTGTCAACTTGTATTGACGTTGGGGTCAACAAGGATCGAGGGCCCTGTGCATCGCGTCGCGTTGATCGGAGCCGGGATCGGCGGCCTTGCCGCCGCCGCGTTGCTGGCCAGGAAGGGGATCGAGGTCACGGTGCTGGAACGCGCCCCCGGCCCCGGCGGGAAGATGCGCGAGGAGGAGGTCGGCGGCTGCCGCCTCGACGCGGGGCCCACCGTCTTCACCATGCGCTGGGTCTTTGAGGAGCTCTTCGCCGAGCTCGGCACCTCCCTCGAGGCGCATCTCGCCGTCGCCCCCGCCGGCGTCCTCGCCCGCCACGCCTGGGGCACGGGCGGGCGCCTCGACCTCTTCGCCGATCCCGCGCGCTCGGAGGCCGCCATCGGGGAGCTGGCGGGCGCGGCGGAGGCGCGGGTCTTCCGCGACTTCCTCGCCCGCGCGCGCCGCACCTACGCGACGCTCGAGGGCCCCTTCATCCGCGGCAAGCGGCCCACCCCCGTGTCGCTCGCCGCCTCCGCCGGCCTCTCGGGCCTCGGCGACCTCTGGCGCATCTCGCCCTTCACCACCCTCGCCAAGGCGCTCGGCGAGCACTTCCGCGATCCGCGCCTGCGCCAGCTCTTCGGCCGCTACGCCACCTATGTCGGCGCCTCGCCCTTCCTCGCGCCCGCCACGCTGATGCTCATCGCCCATGTCGAGCAGGAGGGCGTCTGGCTCGTGCAGGGCGGCATGCACCGCGTCGCCGCCGCCCTCGCCGGGATCGCGGCCGCGAACGGCGCGGTCTTCCGCTACGACTCCGAGGTCGCGGAGGTCACGGTGGAGCGCGGCCGCGCCGCCGGCGTCCTCCTCGCGGGCGGGGAGCGGATCGCCGCGGACGCGGTGGTCGCGAACGTCGACGCCGCGGCCTTCGCCGACGGGCTGCTCGGCCGCGCCGCCGGCAAGGCCGTGCCGCGTCCCGCCGCCCGCTCCCTCTCGGCCCTCACCTGGGCCATGGTGGCGGAGACGGAGGGCTTCCCCCTCTCCCGGCACACGGTCTTCTTCTCGGCGGACTACGAGGCGGAGTTCCGCGACCTGCTCGCCCGCGGCCGCCTGCCCACCGCCCCCACGGTCTATGTCTGCGCCCAGGACCGCGACGACGAGGGCGCCGCGCCCGGCGGCCCCGAGCGCCTCCTCGTCCTCGTCAACGCCCCCGCCACCGGCGACAGCAACGCCTTTCCCCAGAGGGAGATCGATCCTTGCGAGACAGCCGCCTTCGGCCTGATGGAGCGCTGCGGCCTGCGGGTGACGCGGCACCACCAGGTGGTGACCACGCCCTCGGCCTGGGCGAAGCGCTTCCCGGCGACGGGGGGAGCCCTCTACGGGGCGCCCCCGCACGGCTGGGCGGCGAGCTTCGCCCGGCCGGGATCGCGGACGGCGCTGCCGGGCCTCTACCTCGCGGGGGGGAGCGCGCATCCGGGGGCGGGCGTGCCGATGGCGACGATGTCGGGGCGCCACGCGGCCGAGAGCCTGCTGGCGGACCTGGCAGCGCGATGAACACCCTCCGCTTCGACCGCCCCGTCGCGCCCGACGGCTACGCCTGGTGGTACGTCGACGCGCTCAGCGACGACGGGCGGCACGGCATCACCCTCATCGCCTTCCTCGGCAGCGTCTTCTCGCCCTGGTACGCGCTGGCCCGCCGCCGCGGCCCCGCGGACCCGCTCAACCACGCCTGCCTGAACGTCTCGCTCTACGGCGCGCCGCGTCGCTGGGCGATGACGGACCGCCCGCGCTCGGCCGTCGAGCGGGACGCCACCCACCTCGCCATCGGCCCGAGCAGCCTCGAATGGGACGGGGAGGCGCTGACCATCCGCATCGACGAGGTCACCGCCCCGATCCCCTCCCGCCTGCGGGGCACCGTCCGCGTCATCCCCGGCGCGCTCAACCGCCGCGTCTTCGAGCTCGACGCCGCGGGCCGCCACCGCTGGTCGCCCATCGCCGCCGTGGCCCGGGTGGAAGTCGCGCTGGAGAGCCCCGCCCTCCGCTGGTCGGGCGCCGCCTATTTCGACACGAACGAGGGTGACGCCCCGCTCGAACGCGATTTCGTGGAGTGGGACTGGTGCCGGGCCCCCGGCCCCGAGGGCACGGCCATCCTCTACGAGGCGACCCGGCGGGACGGCACCACGCAGTGCCTCGCGCTCCGCGCACCGCCCTCGGGAGACGTGGAGGAGGTGGAGGCGCCGCCCCGCGCGACCCTGCCGCCGACACGGATCTGGCGCATCCCCCGCGCGACGCGGGTGGGGAAGGGGGGCGCGGCGCGCGTCACGCAGACGCTGGAGGACACGCCCTTCTACTCGCGCTCCGTCCTCTCGACGCGGCTGCTCGGGACGGACCGGTCGGCAGTGCACGAGAGCCTGCTGCTCGATCGGTTCCGCCTGCCTGTTGTGCAGGCCATGCTCGCCTTCCGGGTGCCGCGGGCGCGTCGGTAGCGCCCGGCGGCGAGGAACGCCCGCGAGGCCGGCGGCCCCGCGGGCAGAGGCGGTCAGCCCGGCGTGGCGGCCCCGGCCGCCGGCGCCGCACCAGCGGGCGCGGCCGTCGGCACGGACTTCAGGTAGGCGATCACGTCGTTGATCTGCTGCTCCTGGCGCAGGCCGGGGAAGGCCATGCTGCCCTGCGGCGCGACCGCCTTCGGGTTCGCGAGGTAGGCGTGGAGGTTCTCCTCCGTCCAGACATGCCCGTCGGCGCCGAGCTGCTTCATGTTGGCGGAGTAGCGCGTGTAGCTCTCCCGCGACGCCGCGCGCCGGCCGACCACGCCGTAGAGGTTCGGCCCCACCGCGTTGCGGTCCGAGGCATCGGCGATGTGGCAGGCGCGGCACTGGGCGAAGACGCGCTGCCCGGCCGCGACGTCCTGCGCCTGCGCACCGCCGGAGGGCAGGGCGACGAGGCCGAGGAGAAGCGGCGCGGCAATCACGGAAATGCGAATCATGCGTTACGATCCTTTTCCTTGGACGGAAGGGAACGAGGGCCCCATGACCCCCGGCCCCGATAGCAGAACAACGCAACCAGACGGACGAGGCAGCACCCGGCGCCGAAGTGAAGGGGCGCCGAAGCCCCTCTTGGCAACCTGGGTGCCGGCGCAAAACTTGGTAGTGAAAGATTTGTTAGACACGCGTCAGAACAGGATGGAGAGAGCCAATGCTGCAGGAGATGGACTCGCCATCCCGCTACCGACGGTCGGGAGCCTACCGTAAGGACCGACGGCCCGTCATGGTTGCAACCGGCAGCGCCGTGCTGGTCGGCATGGCCGGCGGGCTCGCGACCGAAATCGGCCCCTGGTACTTCGCCCTGCGCAAGCCCTCCTGGCAGCCACCCAACTGGCTCTTCGCGCCCGCCTGGACCCTCATCTTCACCCTGACCGCCATCGCCGGCGTCCGCACCTGGCGGCGCACGCCCGACCCGGCCGAGCGCCGCGGGCTTCTCGCGCAGTTCGCGGCGAACGGCGCGCTCAACATCGCCTGGAGCGTCCTCTTCTTCCGCATGCGGCGCCCCGATTACGCGCTGGTGGAGGTCGCGGCGCTCTGGCTCTCCATCCTCGGGCTGATCGTCACCTGCGGGCGGCGCTCGCGGCTCGCGGGCTGGCTGCTCGCGCCCTACCTCGCGTGGGTGTCCTTCGCGGCCGTGCTGAACGCCGAGATCGTCCGCCTCAACCGGCCCTTCGGCCGCTGAGCGCGCTCGAGGCCCTCTTCGAGAGCGGCCGGATCGTCGACCTGCTGCTCGCGCTCATGGCCGCCGAGGGGCTGTGGCTGACGGCGAGGAGGCGCGCCGGCCGCGCCGCGCCCGGCAACCCCTGGCCCTTCCTCGCGGCGGGCGCGGCCATGCTGCTCGCGCTGCGCCTCGCCCTCACCGGTGCCTGGTGGGGCTGGATCGCGCTGAGCCTCGCCCTCTCAGGTCTGGCCCACGCGATCGACCTCGCCGCGCGCTGGCGGCGCCCCTAGCCGAAGACGTCGGCCGGCGCGTCCCGCCAGAGGCTGCGGCCCAGCTCCCGACCGAGCTCGGCGGCCTCGTCCACGAGTCCCGTCAGCGAGCGGCGCAGCAGGAAGGTGCCGTCGGCCCGCGCGATCAGCCCCTCGACCATCAGGCGCCCGTCCGGAAGCCGCCGCGCATGGCCGCCCACCGGCGTGCGGCAGGACCCGTCCAGCGCGCCGAGCAGCGCCCGCTCCGCCGTCGCGACCGCGCGCGACTCGTGGTCCTGGATGGCCGAGAGAAGCTCGTGCAGCTCCACGTCGTCGTCCCGGCAGGTGACGCCGACGATCCCCTGGCAGGCGGCCGGCAGCATCGCGTCCGTGCCGATCACTACCCCCGCCTTCTCCTCCAGCCCCAGCCGCCGCAGCCCGGCGAGGGCCAGCAGCGAGGAGCCGAAGCGCCCGCTCGCCACCTGCGCCAGCCGCGTCTGCACGTTGCCGCGGATCGGCTCCACCCGCAGGTCCGGTCGCGCGTGCAGGAGCTGCGCCTGCCGCCGGACCGAGGCGCTGCCGACCAGCGCGCCGCGCGGCAGGCAGGCCCAGGGGTCCTCCTCGGTGGCGGCGGCGCAGTCCGGCCCGAGCACCAGCGCGTCGCGGTTGTCCTCACGCTTGAGCGTGCAGGCGAGGACGATGCCCGGCGGCAGCTCGGTCTCGAGGTCCTTCAGGCTGTGCACGGCGAAGTCCACGCGCCGGTCGAGCAGCGCCTCGTGGATCTCCTTCGCGAAGAGCCCCTTGCCGCCGATCTCCGCCAGCGGCCGGTCCTGCACGAGGTCCCCGGTGGTTGCGATCACCTCCTCCTGGAAGGCCTCGAAATGCCGGAGCACGGGGCAGAAGCGGGTGATCAGCGCGATGAAGTCCCGCGTCTGCCAGAGCGCGAGCGGCGAGCCCCGCGTCCCCACGCGGAGCGGCAGCGCGCGCCCGTGCGGGTGGACCATCGCGCCATCGGGCGGGGCAGGGCGGGCGCGCGCGCCGCGCTCGATCAGCGCGCCGTCCCTCGTCAGCGGGCCCATCAGGCGCGCGCCAGCCCGAGCAGGTGCGCCAGGTCCTTGAAGAAGATCTTCACATGCGCGACCGGCTTCGAGCGCACCAGTTCCTTGTTCATGTAGGACTCCCAGGTCAGGCGCTGCACGTCGGCATCGCCGCACATCTTGACGAAGCGTTCCCGCGTCCAGTCGCTGCGGTACCAGAACCACTGCATGACGCCGAGGATCCAGAAAACGCGCCCGTGATCCTTCATGAAGCGGCGCCGCGCGCCCGCCAGCGCCCGGGCGTCGCCGGTCGAGAGCAGCCCCTCCACCGCCTCCGCCGCCAGCCGCCCGCCGAGCATGGCGTAGTAGATCCCCTCGCCGGAGGCCGGCGCGACCACGCCCGCCGCGTCGCCGGCCAGCACCACGTCGCGCCCGTTGTCCCAGCGCCGGTGCGGCCGCATCGGGATCGGCGCGCCCTCCCGCCGGATCGTCTCGGCGCCCGCCAGCCCCACGCGATCGCGCAGCGCGGCGACGGCCTCCCGCGGCGCGTAGCCCTTGCGCGCGGAGCCCGTGCCGATGCTCGCGGTGTCGCCGTGCGGGAAGACCCAGGCGTAGAAATCGGGCGAGAGCTTGCCGTCATAGACCACGTCGCAGCGCGTCCCGTCGTAGTCCGGCACGTCGCGCGGCACGCGGACGATCTCGTGGTAGGCGGAGACGAGGGGCGTCTTGCGGGTGCTCGGCACGCACTGCTTCGCCACCGCCGAGAGCGCCCCGTCCGCCCCGACCACGCTCCGCGCCCGCACGCGCGCGACGGTGCCGTCGGGCGACGCGAACTCCACCACCGCGGTCCCGTCGGCGTCGCGCGACACGCGCTCGAAGCGACCGGTCCGCCGCTCGGCGCCCGCGCCGGCCGCGCGCTCGCGCAGCCACTCGTCGAAACTCTCGCGCTGGACCATGCCGACATAGCCCGCGCCCTCGATCGGCATCGGCACCTTCTTGCCCGACGGCGCCACGATCCGCGCGGAGCGGATGCGGGCCACGATCAGGTGGTCGGGGATCGCGAAGTCCCGCACCGCCCGCGGCGGGATGGCGCCGCCGCAGGGCTTGATGCGCCCCGCGCGGTCGAGGAGCAGCACGGATCGCCCGCGCCGGGCCAGGTCGTCCGCGGCCGTCGCGCCGGCCGGGCCGCCGCCCACCACCACCGCGTCGTAGGTCTCGACCATGCGCCCCTCCCTAACCATGGGCCGCGGCGAGGCCGCGGCGATCCGTCACGCGCCCGATTCCCGCGGCCAGCCCCGCCGCCGCGAGGAACATCGCGGCGTCGGCCGCGAAGACCACCGCGTAGGCGGCCGGCGCCGAGCCCGTGGCCCAGCGCACGACATCCACCCCCACCGTCCCCGCCAGCCCGCCGAGCCCGAAGGCGATCGCCTGGGCCGCCCCCCAGAGCCCGAGCCGCACCCCCTCGCGTGAGGCGCGCCCGCGGCCGGCGAGATGCATCATCGAGGCGATGGCCGAGGCCGCGAAGACGCCGTTGGCCAGCCCGAGCAGGAAGCAGGCGGTGGCGAGCGGGAAGCCTGCGCCGGCGAAGGGCGCCGCCATCAGCAGCACCATCCCCCCCGCCGCCGCCAGGCAGCCGCCCACCGTCAGCGCGCGGGGCGGGCCGTCGAAGAGCCCGCCGACCAGCGCCACCACCACCATTCCCGCCAGCACGCCGCCGTGCTGCACGGAGGAGAGCCGCGTCGTCTCGCCCAGCGAAAGCCCGAACACCGCGCCCGCGAAGGGCTCGAGGATGAGGTCCTGCGCCGCGTAGGCGAGCATCGAGACGAAGACGAAGACCGTGAAGCGCCGCGCCTCCGGCTCCGCCCAGACCTCGCCCACCGCCTCGCGGAAGGAGGGGCGCGCCGCGGCCGGCAGCGCCGCGGCCCGCGCGGCCGTGCGCGGCTCCATGCCCAGCACCGCCACCACCGCGAGGAGGAAGGCGAGCGCCGAGACCCCGGCCGAGACCGCGACGAGGCGCTCCGGCGAATAGGGGTCGAGCAGCCGCCCGGCGGTCGCCGTCGTCACCACGAAGCCCGCGATCATCATGATCCAGACGATGGAAGCCGCCGCCGGCCGCCGCCGGGGCGCCGTGCGCGCCGCCAGCAGCGCCAGCAGCGAGGTGCCGGCCGCACCGACGCCGAGCCCCACCATCACGAAGGCCACCACCGCCGCCAGGATGCCGGCGGGGAGGCTCGCCTCCATCAGCGCCGTCGCCCCCGCGGCGCCGAGGCCGCCGAGCGCGAGCAGGCCCATGCCGCCGATGATCCAGGGCGTCCGCCGCCCGCCGAGGTCCGAGCCGAAGCCCATGCGCGGCCGCATCATCTGCACGGCGTAGTGCAGCCCCACCAGCAGCCCCGGCAGCGTCGCTGGCAGGGCCAGCTCGATCACCATCACCCGGTTCACCGCGGAGGTGGTGAGCACGACCACCGCGCCGAGCGCCGTCTGCACGAGCCCGAGCCGCAGGATGCCGAGCCAGCCCAGCGTCGCGGGCGCGCTCACGACCCCGCCCCCGCGCGGAGCGCGAAGGCCGCGACCATCATCCCCGCGACGTAGAGCGTAACGCCCGTGCCGTTGTACCAGGGCGCCAGCCCCCGCGGGTCGCGCAGCATCCGCGCCATCAGCGCAACCTGCGCCGCCAGCAACAGCGCGACCGCGCCCGCCTGCCAGGTGGCCCCCCAGGCCATCAGCAGCCCCGCCACCACCATCTGCGGCGCCGCCATGAACAGGCAGGCGACGAGCCCAGCCCTGGCGGGTCCGAGGCGGACGGGCAGGGTGCCGATGCCGAAGCGCCGGTCGCCCTCGATCGACTTGAAGTCGTTCAGCGTCATGATGCCGTGGGCGCCGAGGCTGTAGAGCCCGGCGATCACCAGGGTCGCCGTCGCCGGCGCCGCGTCCCGCAGCACCGCCGCCGCCGTCACCCAGGGCAGCCCCTCGTAGCAGGCGGCGCAGGCGAGGTTCCCCCACCACCCGTTCCGCTTCAGCCGCAGCGGCGGCGCGCTGTAGGCCCAGGCGAGCCCGATCCCCACCAGCCCCGCCGCGAAGCCCCAGGGACCGAGGGCCGCGGCCACGAGCAGCGAGAGCACCGTCCAGGCGAGGGCGACCCAGAGGCCCCAGCGCCCGGGCATCCGGCCCGAGGGAATCGGCCGCGTCGGCTCGTTCACGGCGTCCACGTGGCGGTCGAACCAGTCGTTCACCGCTTGGCTCATCGCGCAGACGAGCGGCCCGGCCAGCAGCAGCCCGAGCAGCGCCACCGGCCAGCGATCCGCGAGCGGCGCGCCGGAGGACACGATCCCGCAGCCGAAGGCGAAGACGGGCGGGAACCAGGTGAGGGGCTTCAGCAGCTCCAGCACCGCCGAGGCCTCCGGCAGCCGCCGGGGCGAGGGAAGGGTGAGGAGCGCGTCGCCCATCGGTCAGTCCTCGCCCACGCCGTCGCCGCCAAGGCCATAGCGCCGCAGCTTGACGTAAAGGCTCTGCCGCGACAGGCCGAGCATCTCGGCCGCCGCGGCGCGGTTGTCGTCGGTCAGCTGCAGCGCCGCCTCGATCGCCAGGCGCTCGATCACGTCGGTCGTCTCGCGCACCAGCTCCTTCAGCGGCACGCGCCCGACGAGCTCGGTGAGCTGCTCCACGGGTCGGGGCAGGGGAGGGCCCTCGGCGGGCTTGGGCGTCAGCCGCGGCCCGATGTCGCGGATGGCGAAGCCGTAGCCGAGCGCGCTTCCCTCGGCGAGCGGCACGGCGGAGACCTCCACCTCCACGCCCGTGCCGTGCTCGCCCTGCAGCGTCGTCGCGAAGAGGCGGACGGCGCCGCGCGTGCGCAGCGTCGCGACCAGCACCTCGAACTCGAGTCCCGGCCGGCCGAGCCAGCGCTCCAGCGGCTCGCCCACCGCCTGCTCCTCGGCATCGAGCTGCGCGAGGTCGAGGAAGGCCGTGTTGGCCGAGAGGATGCGCCCGTCCTGCGCGGTGACGACCATCGCGTCCGGCGCCGATTCGGCGAAGCGCAGCAGCCCCGCGCGCGCGGCCGGCAGGCTCGCCGTGCCCGGCCCGTCCTGCCGCGGCACCAGCCGCACAAGAAGCAGCGACGCCTTGTCCTGGCGGAAGGGCGAGGCGGAGACCGTGACCGCCGCGCCGCCCGCGGCGAGCCGCGCCTCGCCCTGGCTCGGGCGCCCCGCGAAGCGGACCTCCGCCAGCATCGAGCCGACGTCGCCCGCGTCGCCGCGCTCGAAGACCTCGAGCAGCGAGTGGCCGCCGAGCGACTTGCCGCCGCAGAGCCGCTCCGCCGCCGGATTCGCCTCGATCACCTCGTGCCCGTTCGCGTCAATCACCACCACCGCCTCGGCGGAAAGGCTGAACAGGACGCGGTAGCGCGCCTCGGCATGGCGCAGCCGCGCGTACTCGCGCTCCATCGAGTGCTGCGTGTCGATCAGGCGCTGGTGGAGGGAGGAGACGAGTCGCTGGTCGCGGCCGATCGCCGCGATCCGTCCCTCCGCGTCGAGCATGACGGTGCTGTAGAGAACGGAGACGGACCCCTGCGGCCCGATCGGGTGGTTCACATGGCGCCAGCGCGTCGCCTCGCCGAGGCTCGCGTCCTGCAGCAGCGCCTCCACCTTCGGCCGGCTGTCGAGCATGACGCTGTCGATCCAGGGCTGGCCGACCCAGCCGCTCACGTCGCCGAGGTCCTCGGCGAGGGCGTCGTTGCCAATGGCCATGTCCCGGACCACGCCGTTCTCGTCGAGGATGAGAGTGATGTCAGCGGCAGCCGCGAGGAGAGATCCGATCGCCTTCGCGTCGAGCCCTCCCAGTGACTTCCTCGCTGTCTTGAACAGCTTCACGTGAGCAGAATTCCCTCAATTCGGACGCTCCCATACGGTCTTCACGCGGCAGGTCTCAATGCCCCGAGGCCGTCAATTGCCTGTGCCCAGGAAGCCGATCAGGCTCTCGGCCTGGCGCGCGGCGTGCCGCGCGTCCAGCGCGACGGCGTCCGCGCCCACGCGCAGCGCCCCTTCCGGGTTCTGGTTGAAGATGTAGCCGCCGACCATCACGCCGATGGCCTGGCCCCCCGCCGCGCGGCGCAGCTTCGTGATGAGGGTGGCCATGGATCCGAGGTCGCCCGAGCAGCCGGCGGAGAGGCCGACGATGGCGAAGCGGTCGCGCTGCACGCGGCGCGCGAGCTCCGCCGCGGTCGCTGCCGGCTCGTTGCAGATCTCCCACCCCGAGAGCCGCAGCAGCCCCGCGACGATGTCGGTGCCGAAGGTGTGGTCCTCGCCGGGAATCGCGACGATGAGCGCGCGCCGCGCCTCGCCGCGCGCCGGGTCGGACTGCGGCTGGAAGACCGGGTTCAGCGCCCGGAGAAGCCCCTGCAGCCGCCAGACGCCGAGCGTGACGTCGGTGTAGGTGCAGTGGTCCTCCTCCCAGAGCTCGCCGAGCCGCCGGGCGACGGGCGCCATGAGGTCGAGGCCGATATGCTCGAGCGTCGCGCCGCGCGCCCGCGCCTCCTCGATGCGGGCAACCGCGGCCTCCCGGTCGTTCGCGAGGATGCTGGCGGTCAGCGCCGAGACGTCGGACGCGGTGATCGGCTGGACCCGCGGCCGCGCCTGCGGCGGCGAGGCGCGGTGCACGAGGACGAGGCGCGGAACGACCTCAGTCTCGACCGTGCGGGCAAGAAGCACCAGCCGCTGGCCGAGCGCGAGCGCCGCTTCCTTCGCGAGGCTCAGCCGCGGCGCCGCGTCGGCGACCAGGCCGCTCTCGCGCAGCGCGTCAAGGCTCTCGGGGGTGTCCTGCTCGTCGGGATAGGGAGGCGGCACCTCGGGCGCGTGCCGGCCGAAAGCACCGTTGTCTTCCGCCATTTGCGCGCTGCCCGGTGCCATTGGCTTGTCACCCATGTCCGTTTCCCCCTCGACGATTAATGTCCGGCCGCACCAGTGTCAACTTGAGATGACGTCAATCTCCATTGACATCCTGTTTCGCCGCCCCCTACCGTTCAGGAACCAAGGCCGCCCGAGAGCGGCCCTGAAACAGGAAACGGCATGCGGCTCCGTCGATCACGCAAGACAACCGGGAAGTCAGCTCAGGCCGTGCCCGGGCACGGTCGCAACGACCAGAAGCTGCCAGCCGGCCTGCCGCAAGGGGAGCTTGTCAAGCAATGAGTGCCTCCAGCCTCATCGATCGCCTCGTTGGACAGATCGACTGCTGCCCCTGGGGCACGGTCGCCGGCCGCCGCGCCGTGCACCACCTCCAGGAAGCCGCCCGCCAGGAGGGCCGGCCCCTCTACACCGCCGAGGAGCGGCGCCGCCGCGACGCCTCCGGCTGGACGACCGTCCAGGGCGTCCTGGCCCCCGTCCAGTTCCTCGTCTTCCTCGTCAGCCTCGCCCTCGTGCTGCACACGCTGGCGACCGGCGAGGGCCTGGCCGCGGCCAGCGCCTCCGTCGTGGTCAAGACCTTCGTGCTCTACGCGATCATGGTCACCGGCGCGATCTGGGAGAAGGAGGTCTTCGGGCGCTACCTCTTCGCGCCCGTCTTCTTCTGGGAGGACGCCTTCAGCATTCTCGTCCTCGCCCTGCACACCGCCTACCTCGCAGCCATCGCCCTCGGCTGGGGCAGCCCGCGCGCCCAGCTCTTCCTCGCGCTCGCCGCCTACGCCGCCTACGTGATCAACGCCGCCCAGTTCGTCGTGAAGCTACGCGCCGCCCGCCTCCAGGCCGCCCGGCAGGCTGTGCCGTTCGGGGCCGCAAGGTGAACGCGCTCTCGCCCGCCCCCCGCCTCCCCGGGACGGGGGCCGGCGGCGCCGGCTGCACCGCGGCCCCCGTCCTGCGGGAGCGCGGGCAGCGCGAGGTCTTCTGCGGCCTCACCGGCATCGTCTGGCTGCACCGCAAGATCCAGGACGCCTTCTTCCTCGTCGTCGGCAGCCGCACCTGCGCCCACCTCATCCAGTCCGCCGCCGGCGTTATGATCTTCGCCGAGCCCCGCTTCGCCACCGCCATCATCGAGGAGCGCGACCTCGCCGGCCTCGCCGACGCGAACGAGGAGCTCGACCGCGTGGTCGCCCGCCTTCTGGAGCGCCGCCCGGACATCCGCCTCCTCTTCCTCGTCGGCTCCTGCCCGTCGGAGGTCATCAAGCTCGACCTCTCCCGCGCCGCGCAGCGCCTCTCGCGCCGGATCCACCCCGACGTGCGCGTGCTGAACTACTCCGGCAGCGGCATCGAGACGACCTTCACCCAGGGCGAGGACGCCTGCCTCGCCGCCCTCGTGCCGGAGATGCCGGCCGAGCCCGCGGGGGCCGCGCCCTCCCTCCTCGTCGTCGGCGCCCTGGCCGAGGTCGTCGAGGACCAGATGCGCCGCCTCTTCGACGCCATGGGCATCGCCCGCGTCCACTTCCTGCCGCCGCGCCGCGCGAACGAGCTGGCGCCCGTCGGCCCCAACACCCTCATGCTGCTCGCCCAGCCCTTCCTGGCCGACACCGCCCGCGCCCTCGCCGGGCGGGGTGCCCGCCGCCTGCCCGCGCCCTTCCCGCTGGGCGTCGAGGGCACGACGATGTGGCTGCGCGCCGCCGCCGAGGCCTTCGGGGTGGACCCCACCCGCTTCGCCGCCGCGACCGCCGCCGGCGAGGCCCGCGCCCGCGGCGCCGTCGCCCGCCACCGCGAGCGCCTGGCCGGCCGCAAGATCTTCTTCTTCCCGGACTCCCAGCTCGAGGTCCCGCTCGCCCGCTTCCTGTCGCGCGAGCTGGACATGGAACTGGCCGAGGTCGGCTCCCCCTACCTCCACCGCGAGCACCTGGCCGAGGAACTCGCGATGCTGCCCGAGGGCACCGCCCTCAGCGAGGGGCAGCACCTCGACCGTCAGCTCGACCGCTGCCGCGACGCCCGCCCCGACCTCGTCGTCTGCGGACTCGGCCTTGCCAACCCGCTGGAGGCCGAGGGCATGGCCACCAAGTGGTCCATCGAGCTCGTCTTCACGCCCATCCAGGGCTACGACCAGGCCGGCGACCTCGCCGCCCTCTTCTCCCGCCCGCTCCTGCGCCGCGCGAAGCTGGAGGTCTGACGATGAAGCTCGCCGTCTGGACCTACGAGGGACCGCCCCATGTCGGCGCCATGCGGGTCGCGACGGCCATGCAGGGCCTGCACTACGTCCTGCACGCGCCGCAGGGCGACACCTACGCGGACCTCCTCTTCACGATGATCGAGCGGCGCGACCGCCGCCCGCCCGTGACCTACACCACCTTCCAGGCCCGCGACCTCGGCGGCGACACCGCGGAGCTGTTCAAGACCGCGGCGCGCGAGGCCGTGGAGCGCTTCCGGCCCGAGGCCCTCCTCGTGGGCGCCTCCTGCACCGCCGAGCTCATCCAGGACGACCCCGGCGGCCTCGCCCGCGCGCTCGGCCTACCGATCCCGGTCGTCGCCGTGGAGCTCCCCTCCTACCAGAAGAAGGAGAACTGGGGCGCGGCGGAGACCTTCTACCAGCTCGTCCGCGCCATGGCCGGCCCCAGCGTCCCGCCGCCCGGCACCGCCCGCGCCCCGCGCGCGCCGGGAAGGGCGCCCCGCTGCAACATCCTCGGCCCGACGGCCCTCGGCTTCCGCCACCGCGACGACCTGCGCGAGGTCCGCGCCCTCCTCGCCCGCCTGGGCGTGGACGTCGCCGTCGTCGCCCCCGAGGGCGCGACCCCCGCCGACCTCGCCCGCCTCGGCGAGGCCGACTTCAACGTCGTCCTCTACCCCGAGACCGCCGGCCTCGCCGCCGCCTGGCTCGCGCGCAACTTCGCCCAGCCCGCGACGAAGACCGTGCCCATCGGCGTCGGCGCCACGCGCGACTTCATCGCCGAGGTCGCGGCCCTCGCCGGCCTCGACGCCGCGCCGCTGCTCGGCGAGGAGACCTCGCGCCTCCCCTGGTACTCGCGCTCGGTCGACTCGACCTATCTCACGGGCAAGCGCGTCTTCATCTTCGGCGACGCGACCCACGCCATCGCCGCCGCCCGCGTCGCGACGGAGGAGCTCGGCCTCGAGGTCGTCCTCCTCGGCACCTATTCCCGCGAGTTCGCCCGCGACATCCGCGACGCCGCCGCCCGCCTCGGCTGCGCGGCGCTGGTGACGGACGACTACCTCGAGGTCGAGGAGAAGGTCGCCGAGCTCCGCCCCGAGCTGGTCCTCGGCACCCAGATGGAGCGCCACGTCGCGAAGAAGCACGGCATCCCCTGCGCCGTCATCTCGGCGCCCGTCCACGTCCAGGATTTCCCCGCCCGCTTCTCCCCCCAGATGGGCTTCGAGGGCGCGAACGTCCTCTTCGACACCTGGGTCCACCCGCTGATGATGGGCCTCGAGGAGCACCTCGTCGCGATGTTCCGCGACGACTTCGAGTTCAACGACACCGCCCCCTCGCATCTCGGCCACGCGGCCGCCGCCGCGCCCGCGCCGGCACCGGCCGCCCTCGCAACCGCCGCCGCCGCGACCGACGCGGTGGCCTGGGCGCCGGACGCCGAGCGCGAGCTGCAGCGCATCCCCTTCTTCGTTCGCGGCAAGGCCCGGCGCAACACCGAGGCCTTCGCCCGCGAGCGCGGCCTGTCCAACATCACGGTGGAGGCGCTCTATGACGCAAAGGCACACTATGCCCGCTAGCGCCATTCCCATCCGCGTCGTCGTCGTCACGATGGACAGCCACTTGGCCGGCGCCGCCGCCGCGGCCCAGGCGGGCCTCCGCCGCGACCTGCCGGGCCTCCGCCTCGACGTCCACTCCGCCGACGAGTGGGCCGACTGCCCGGAGGCGCTCGCCCTCTGCCACGCGGACATCGCCCGCGCCGACATCGTGGTCGCCACCATGCTCTTCATGGAGGACCACATCCGCCCCGTCCTCCCCGCGCTCGCCGCGCGGCGCGACGGCTGCGACGCGATGCTCTGCATGCTCTCGGCCGGCGAGGTCATGCGCCTCACCCGCCTCGGCCGCTTCAGCATGAGCGGCGAGGCGAAGGGGCCCATGGCGCTCCTCAAGCGCCTGCGCGGCGGCAAGGGCAAGGGCAAGGCGGGCGGCGTCTCCTCCGGGCAGAAGCAGATGCGGATGCTGCGCGAGCTTCCGCGCCTGCTCCGCTTCATTCCTGGCACCGCGCAGGACGTGCGCGCCTACTTCCTCGCGCTGCAGTACTGGCTGGCCGGCTCCGAGGAGAACCTCGCCAGCCTGCTCGGCATGCTCGTCCAGCGCTACGCCGCCGGCTCGCGCGCGCTGCCCGCCAACGCCCTGAAGGTCGCGCCGCCGATCCACTATCCCGAGGTCGGCCTCTACCACCCCCGCGCCGCGGGCCGCATCACCGAGCGCGCCGAGGACCTGCCGGACGGCGGCGCCGCCGGCACCGTCGGCCTCCTTATCATGCGCGCCTACGCCCTGGCCGGGAACGCCGCGCACTACGACGGCGTGATCGAGGCGCTCGAGGCGCGCGGCCTCCGCGTCATCCCCGCCTTCGCCAGCGGCCTCGACCAGCGCCCGGCGATCGACCGCTACTTCCGCCGCGACGGCGCCACCTGCGTCGACGCCGTGGTGTCGCTCACCGGCTTCTCCCTCGTCGGCGGCCCCGCCTACAACGACGCCCGCGCCGCCGAGGAGGCCCTCGCCTCCCTCGACGTCCCCTACCTCGCGGCGCACCCGCTCGAGTTCCAGACGATCGAGCAGTGGAACGGCGACGCCCGCGGCCTCACGCCGGTGGAGGCGACGATGATGGTCGCCATCCCCGAGCTCGACGGCGCGACCGGCCCCATGACCTTCGGCGGCCGCTCCTCCACCGCGCCCGGCGACGGCCGCCGCGACATGGCCGTCCACCCCGAGCGCGCGGCGACGCTCGCGGCCCGCGTGCTCAAGCTCGTCACCCTCCGCCGCCGCGCCCGGGCCGACCGCCATATCGGCGTCGTGCTCTTCAACTTCCCGCCCAACGCGGGCAGCGTCGGCACTGCGGCCTACCTCTCGGTCTTCGCCTCGCTCCACAACACGCTGCGCGCGATGAAGGAGGTCGGCTATGACGTCGATCTTCCCGAGACGCCGGCTGACCTCCGCTGCGCCATCCTCGAGGGCAACGCCGCCCGCCACGGCACGCTGGCCAACGTCGCGGCGAAGATCCCCGCCGACGCGCATGTCCGCCGCGAGCCGCACCTGGCCGAGATCGAGCGGCAATGGGGCCCGGCCCCCGGCCGCCAGAACAGCGACGGCGCGAACCTCCTCATCCTCGGCGCACGTTTCGGCAAGGTCTTCGTCGGCGTGCAGCCCGCCTTTGGCTACGAGGGCGACCCGATGCGCCTTCTCTTCGAGCACGGCTTCGCCCCCACCCACGCCTTCTCGGCTTTCTATCGCTGGCTGCGCGAGGACTTCCGCGCCGACGCGGTGCTGCATTTCGGCACGCACGGCGCGCTCGAGTTCATGCCGGGCAAGCAGGCCGGCCTCTCCGCCGCCTGCTGGCCCGACCGACTGATCGGCGACCTGCCCAACGTCTACCTCTACGCTTCCAACAACCCCTCCGAGGGCGCGCTGGCCAAGCGCCGCGCCAACGCGACGCTGGTCAGCCACCTCACCCCGCCTGTTGCCAGCGCCGGCCTCTACCGCGGCCTGCTCGACCTCAAGGCCTCGCTCGACCGCTGGCGCAACCTCGACGCCGCCGCCTGCGGCCGGGGCGACCTCGCCGGGCTGATCCAGGCCCAGGCCGCGGCGGTGGACCTCGCCCCCGCCGAGCCCGCCTGGGACGAGGCCGCGCTCGACGCCGAGATCCTCGCCCTCGGCAATGCCCTGCTGGAGCTCGAGTACACCCTCATCCCCCACGGCCTGCACGTCGTGGGCCAGCCGCCCGACGCCGCGCAGCGCGCGACGACGCTCGACGCCGCGGGCGTGACCGACCCCGCCCGCCGCGCCGCCCTCGACGCGCTGCTCGCGGTCGACCACGAGACCCCCGCCCTGATCCGCGCGCTCGACGGCCGCTACATCCGCCCCGCGCCCGGCGGCGACCTCCTCCGCACGCCGGAGGTCCTTCCCACCGGCCGCAACCTCCACGGCTTCGACCCCTTCCGCCTGCCCAGCGCCTTTGCCGTGCAGGACGGCGCCCGCCAGGCCGAGCGGCTCCTCGCCCGCCACGTCGCCGAGCGCGGCGCCTTCCCCGAGACGGTGGCGGTCGTCCTCTGGGGCACCGACAACCTTAAGACCGAGGGCGGCCCCATCGCCCAGGCGCTCTGGCTGATGGGCGCCGAGCCCCGGCACGACAGCTACGGCCGCCTCTGCGGCGCGAGCCTCGTCTCGCTCGAGCGGCTCGGCCGGCCCCGCGTCGACGTCGTCGTCACCCTCTCCGGCATCTTCCGCGACCTCCTGCCGCTGCAGACCCGCCTCCTCGCCGAGGCCGCGCTCCTCGCGGCCCAGGCGGACGAGCCCGCCGAGCTGAACCGCATCCGCGCCCACGCCCTCGCCTTCATCGCGGCGAACGGCGGCACGATGGAGGAGGCGGCCCTCCGCGTCTTCGGCAACGCGGAAGGGGCCTACGGCGCCAACGTGAACCACCTCCTCGAGAACGGCGGCTGGGAGAGCGAGGACGAGCTGGCCGACACCTACCTCCGCCGCAAGGGCTTCGCCTACGGCACCGACGGTCGCGCGCGCGCCGCCGGGACGGTCCTCGGCCACGCGCTGTCGAGCGTCGAGGCCGCCTACCAGAACCTCGACTCCGTGGAGCTCGGCATCACCACCGTCGACCACTACTTCGATACCCTCGGCGGCATCAGCCGCGCCGTCAGCCGCGCCCGCGGCCAGGAGGCCGACATCTACATCGGCGACCAGACGCGCGGGGAGGGGACGGTCCGCACCCTGTCTGAGCAGGTCGCGATCGAGAGCCGCACCCGCACGCTGAACCCGAAGTGGTACGAGGCAATGCTCGCCCACGGCCCGGAGGGTGTCCGCCACATCGAGGCGCAGGTGACGAATACCATGGGATGGTCCGCGACGACCGGCGCCGTGGCCCCCTGGGTCTACCAGCACGCGGCGCAGACCTTCATGCTCGACCCCGAGATGCGGGAGCGCCTGGCCTCCCTCAACCCTGCCGCCTCGTCGCGCATCGCGAACCGCCTCATCGAGGCGCACGAGCGGAAGTACTGGCAACCCAGCCCCGACGTGCTCGAGCGCCTCCGCCAGGCCGGCGAACAGCTCGAGGACCGGATCGAAGGCATCGGCGCGGAGATGGCGGCATGAGCGAAGCGCCCACGATCACCCGGACCAACCACATCCGCGGCGCCGTGCCGCGGCGGGGCGACGGGGAGGGGAGCGTGCAGGTCCAGCTCGACCCCGCGCTCCGCATCGGCAACGCGAAGGTCTTCGCCGTCTACGGCAAGGGCGGCATCGGCAAGAGCACGACCTCCTCGAACCTCTCCGTCGCCTTCTCCAAGCTCGGCAAGCGCGTGCTGCAGATCGGCTGCGACCCCAAGCACGACAGCACCTTCACCCTTACCAAGTCCCTCATCCCCACCGTCATCGACGTTCTGGAGACCGTGGAGTTCCACTCCGAGGAGCTGCGGGCCGAGGACTTCGTCTTCCCCGGCTACAACGGCGTCATGTGCGTCGAGGCCGGCGGCCCGCCCGCCGGCACCGGCTGCGGCGGCTACGTCGTGGGCCAGACGGTCAAGCTGCTGAAGGAGCACCACCTGCTCGAGGACACCGACGTCGTCATCTTCGACGTCCTCGGCGACGTCGTCTGCGGCGGCTTCGCGGCGCCCCTCCAGCACGCGGACCGCGCGCTGATCGTCACCGCCAACGACTTCGACAGCATTTTCGCCATGAACCGCATCGTCGCGGCCATCATGGCGAAGTCGAAGAACTACCCCGTGCGGATGGGCGGCGTCATCGTCAACCGCAGCGACGGGCGGGAGCAGGTGGACCGCTTCAACGGCCGCGTCGGCCTCGACGTCCTCGCCCACTTCCCCGACCTCGACGACATCCGCCGCTCCCGCCTCAAGAAGGCGACGCTCTTCGAGATGGACGACACCCCCGCGCTCGCCGCCGTGAAGGAGGAATACCTCCGCCTCGCCGCCCGCCTCTGGGCCGGCACCGAGGTCGCGGGCGTCGCGCCCACGCCGCTGAAGGACCGGGACATCTTCGACCTGCTGGGCTTCGACTGATGAGCGACACGACCTACAGCCGCCGCCGCGGCGAGCTCGAGACCTATTTCGACCGCACGGCCGTCCAGGCCTGGATGCGCCTCACCTCGGACGCGCCCGTCGGCCGCATCCGCGCCACCGTCCGCGCCGGCCGCGACGCGATGCGGGCGACGCTCCTCTCCTTCCTGCCCGACGACCTCCGCGGCGCCCGGATCCTCGACGCCGGCTGCGGCACCGGGGCGCTCGCCCTCGAGGCCGCGGCCCGGGGCGGCACCGTGGTCGCGACCGACCTCTCCCCCACCCTCGTCGGCCTCGCGCGGGAGCGCGCCGCCGGCCTGCCGGGCGCGGAGCGGGTGACCTTCCACGTCGGCGACATGCTTTCCGCCGACCTCGGTGACTTCGACCACGTCGTCGCCATGGACAGCCTCATCCACTACCGCGCCGACGACGTCGCGCGCGCGCTCGCGGCCTTCGCCCCGCGCACCTCGCGCTCCATCGTCTTCACCTTCGCGCCCTGGAACCCGGCGCTCGCCCTCATGCACGCCGCCGGCCGCCTCTTCCCGCGCGCCGACCGCGCCCCGGCGGTCGAGCCCGTGCGCGAAGCGGTTCTCCGCCGCCGCATCGCGGCCGAGCCCGCCCTCCGCGGTTGGCAGCCCGGCGCCGGCCACCGCATCAGCACGGGCTTCTACATCTCGCAGGCCATGGAGCTTCGCCGGTGAGCCGCCTGGCGCAGGCCTGGACGCGCCTCGGCCCTGGGCTGCTGCCCTTTGCCGACGCCGCGACCGACGAGCTCCCGCTCGGGCGCCTGCTGCGGCTGTCGCTCTTCCAGGTCACGGTCGGCATGTCGGCCGTGCTGATGATCGGCACGCTGAACCGGGTGATGATCGTCGAGATGGGCGTCGCCGCCGGCCTCGTCGCCGCCATGGTCGCGCTGCCGCTCGTCTTCGCCCCGCTCCGCGCCCTCATCGGCTTCCGCTCGGACAACTACCGCTCGGCGCTCGGCTGGCGCCGCGTCCCCTACCTCTGGATGGGCACGCTGCTGCAGTTCGGCGGCCTCTCCATCATGCCCTTCGCCCTGATCCTTCTTTCCGGCGACACGGACGGGCCCGCCTGGATCGGCCACGTCGCCGCGGCGGCCGCCTTCCTGATGGTGGGCGCGGGCCTTCACACCGTGCAGACGGTCGGCCTTGCGCTCGCCGCCGACCTCGCGCCGCCCCGCGCCCTCCCGCGCGTGGTCGCGCTGCTCTCGGTTATGCTCATGCTGGGCATGGTCGGCGCCGCCCTCGGCTTCGGCGCGGCGCTGCGGGACTTCTCCCAGATCCGCCTCATCCAGGTCATCCAGGGCACGGCCCTCGCCACCATGGTGCTCAATTGCATCGCTCTCTGGCGGCAGGAGGCGCGCATCACCGGCGGCCGGCGCGGCGACACGCCGGGCTTCCGCGAGAGCTGGCGCGCGCTCCGCACCCAGGGCCCCTGGACGCGCCGCCTGGTCGCGACCGGCCTCGGCACCGCCGCCTTCTCGATGCAGGACATCCTGCTCGAGCCCTATGGCGGCGAGATCCTCGGCCTGTCGGTCTCCTCCACCACGCTGCTGACGGCGCTCGTCGCCGGCGCCGGCATCGCGGGCTTCGTCCTCGCCGCGCGCGGCATGGGGCGCGGGGTGGAGGCGCACCGCGTGGCCGCCGCCGGGCTGCTCGCGGGCATCGTCGCCTTCACCGCCGTCATCGCCGCCGCTCCCGCGGCCTCGGCCGCCGTCTTCGCGGCGGGCGTCGCCCTCATCGGCCTCGGCGCCGGCCTCTTCGCCCACGCGACCCTCACCGCCTGCATGCAGCTCGCGCCGAGCGGGCAGGTCGGGCTCGCGCTCGGCGCCTGGGGCGCGGCGCAGGCCACCGCCGCCGGCACCGCCATCGCCCTCGGCGGCCTCCTGCGCGACCTGCTGATGCGCCCGGCCACCGACGGCCGCCTCGGCGAGGCGCTCACGGGCGCCGCCACCCCCTACGGCGCGGTCTACCTCCTCGAGATCGCGCTTCTCTTCGCCACCCTTGCCGCCCTCGGCCCGCTCGCGCAGCACGCGCCGCGCGCCGTCCGTCGCGCGGCCGGTCAGACAGAGCTGGGCGCCGTCCGGCGCGCGGCCACCACGACAGAGCTGGGCGCCGTCGCGTCCCGCCGGGCCTGAAAGGAAACCCCATGCCCACGGCCGGTTTCACCAGCACCTTCGACGTCGCGGAGCTGGCGCTCTACGCCTTCTTCGCCTTCTTCGCGGGCCTCGTCATCTGGCTTCGCCGCGAGGACAAACGGGACGGCTACCCGCTCGTCTCCGACCGCAGCCCGGGCGTGAAGGTCCAGGGCTGGCCATCCATCCCCAGCCCCAAGGTCTTCGTGCTGCCGCATGTCGGGCCCGAGTTCGCGCGCGCCGCCGAGCGCGATTTGACGGGCATCATGGAGCCGGCCGCCCGCTGGCCCGGCGCTCCCATGGAGCCGCTCGGCGACCCCATGCGCGACGGCGTCGGCCCCGCCTCCTACGCCCAGCGCGCCGACGAGCCGGACCTCACCTTCGACGAGATGCTGCCCAAGATCGTCCCCCTCCGCGCCGCCCCCGGCTACTACCTCGCGCCCGAGGACCCGGACCCCCGCGGCATGGAGGTCGTCACCGCCGACGGCATCCTCTCCGGCGTGGTGAACGAGGCCTGGGTCGACCGCTCCGAGACCTTCGTGCGCTACCTCGAGGTCACCGTCGCTGCGCCCCGCGACTGGCCCGTCGTGCCGCCCGAGGCCGACCGCGCCGAGCTCGTGCCGACCATGCCCGTGGCCCCCGAGGCCGGCGGCCAGAGGGCGACGCCGGCGACCGTGCCGATCGACGACGCGCTCACCACCGGCTCCCGCCGCGTGCTGGTCCCGATGCAGCTCGTCCGCATCGACCCCGAGCGCCGCCGCATCCGCATCAAGTCCGTCCTCTCCCACCACCTCGCCGCGGCGCCGGGCATCGCCAACCCCGACGTGATCACGCTGCGCGAGGAGGACCGCATTTCCGGCTACTTCGCGGGCGGCCACATCTACGCCACCCCCGGCCGCTTCGGGCCCGTGCTGTGAGGCCCGCCGCCATCCGGCCCGACGTGCGCGAGCACGAGGGCGAGCCCATTCCCGGCCTTCCCGAGGCGCTGCCGACGGGCGAGGTCATCCTCTGGCAGGGCGCGCCCGAGTGGCGCCTCCTGGCCCGACGCGCCTTCCACCTCCGCGGAATCGCCGCCTACTTCGCGGCCCTCGCGGTCTTCCGCGCCGGCGCCATGATCTCGGAGGGCGCGGATGGCCTCTCCGTCGCCGGCGGCGTCGCCATGACGCTCCTGCTCGGCGCCGTGCCGCTCGCCATCCTCGCGGCCGTCGCGGTGCTCTCCGCGCGCAGCACCCTCTACACCCTGACCGACCGCCGCCTGGTCATGCGGGTCGGCATCGCCCTGCCCATGACGCTGAACGTCCCCTTCGGCGTCGTGGCCAGCGCGGCCGCCCGCATCCAGCCGGACGGCATGGGCGACGTGGTGCTCGCCGTCCTGCCGCCGCACCGCATGTCCTGGGTCGCCCTCTGGCCGCACGCGCGCCCCTGGTGCTTCGCGCGGCCCGAGCCGATGCTGCGCTCGCTCCCCGACGCGCGGACGGTTGCGGGCCTCCTCTCGCGGGCGCTGGCGGCCCACGCCTCGCAGCCCGTGCCCTCGCTCGCCGCCGCCGGCGCGGCGCAGGCCGGCCCCGCCGGCCCCGCCGTGGCCGCGGCCTGAGGGAGGCGATGATGGCAGAGCGCGCATCCCTCCGCGGCCCCTTCCTCGGCATGATGCTGCTGCTCGGCCTCACCCTGGCCGGCGCGGCGAGCGCGCGGCTCTGGCACGTGCCGGAGCCGCCGCCCGCCACCCCGGTCGCCGCCGCGCGCAGCCTCGTCTTCGCCGACCGCGACGACGGCGCGGTGGTGGTGAGTGCGCCGGACGGAACGCTGGTGGCCGTCCTTCCGCCCGGCACCAACGGATTTGTCCGCGGGGCCCTCAGAGGACTGGCGCGCGAGCGCCGCAGGGAGGATGCTGCGATCGCCGCGCCCTTCAACGTCACCGAGTACGTCGACGGGCGCGTGACGCTCCAAGACCCGGCAACGGGGCGGTGGGTGGACCTGCGGGCCTTCGGCGCGACCAATGCCGGGGCCTTCGCGCGGCTGCTGACCGCCCGGGAGGAAAACGAATGAACGACGCCGCCCCAGGCCTCCTCTGGCGCCTCTCCGGTTCCCGCACGATCGAGGTTCCCTGCACCGTCGAGATCGAGCGCAGCTTCGACAGCCTGCACGCCCACGCCATCCCCGAGGGCATCGAGCTCCGCCCGGGCGACCGCGTGATCGTCCACGGCGCGCCCACCGAGATCCCCGACGGCACGGTCACCACGCTGCAATGCCGCGCCACCGTCCGCCGCGCCGGCTGGGCCGAGCGCAACTGGACCATGGCCGTCGCCCTCTTCGAGCTCACCGAGCTCTACCACTGCGGCTTCGAAGCGAAGGAGCACGCCCTGTGAACGCCGTCAGCCAGACCGCGGCCAGCCGCGCCGCGCAGCCCCTCAACCAGACGACGCAGGAGGCCGTGAAGGACACGGTCCTCGCGCCCCGCTTCTACACCACCGACTTCGCGGCCATGGACCGCATCGACGTCGAGCCGGTGCGGGCGCAGTGGGACGCGCTGATGGACGAGTTCCGGCGCGACCCCAACAAGGGCCACTTCACCCGCAACGAGGCCTTCGACAGCTTCCGCATGGCCGACCTGCCGCCCGACCTGCAGGCGGAGCTGCTCGACTTCCTCGTGAGTTCCGTCACCGCCGAGTTCTCGGGATGCGTGCTCTACGCCGAGATCCGCAAGCGGGTGACGAACCCCGACATGAAGGCGCTCTTCGGCTACATGAGCCGCGACGAGGCCCGCCACGCCGGCTTCATCAACGACACGCTGAAGGACCTCGGCGTGGGGGTCGACCTCGGCTTCCTGACGCGCGCGAAGAAGTACCACTACTTCACGCCGAAGTTCATCTTCTACGCGACCTACCTCTCCGAGAAGATCGGCTACGCCCGCTACATCACCATCTTCCGCCAGTTCGAGAAGCACCCGGAGCTTCGCTTCCACCCGATCTTCCTGTGGTTCGACAAGTGGTGCAACGACGAGTTCCGCCACGGCGAGGCCTTCGCGCTGCTCGTCCGCGCCAACCCGCACCTCGTGGCCGGCCGGAACAAGTACTGGGCCCGCTTCTTCCAGCTCGCCGTCTTCGCCACGATGTACGTGCGCGACCACGCGCGCCCCGCCTTCCACCGCGCGCTCGGCATGACGCCGGTCGAGTACGACATGAAGGTCTTCCGCATCACCGAGGAGATCTGCCGCCAGATCTTCCCGGACACGCTCGACGTGGACCACCCGGGCTTCCTCGCGGGCCTGGAGAGGCTTCGCCTCATCAGCGGCCGCATGGCCGAGGCGAAGGCGACGCCGGGCCTCCTCGGCAAGGCCCGTCGCGCCGGCCTCGCCGTGTCCGCGGCCGCCACCTTCGCCCGCCTCTATCTCCGCACGCCGCGCCGCGGCACGCCCCCGGCCGACGTCCGGCTCTCCCCGGCCTGGTAGCCATGGCCGAGCACCTCCTCCCGGCCGCGCTGACGCTGTTCCTGTGGTGGTTCACCACGGGGGCGATCCTGTACCTCGACGGGATGCGCCGGGAGACCTTCCGCGGGACGCTCGGCGCCGCGACCGCGGTGCTGGCGCTCGCGGCCTGGGGCCTGCATGCCACGGCGGGCGACGCGACGCCCGGGGGCGCCACCCTCGCCTTCGCCTGCGGCATCGCGGTCTGGGGCTGGCTGGAGCTCACCTTCCTCACCGGCGCCATCACGGGGCCGGAGCGCCGCGCCTGCCCGCCGGGTCTCGCGGGCTGGCCCCGCTTCCGCCGCGCGACGCTGGCGGTGCTGCACCACGAGCTGGCGATCCTCGCCGCCGCGGCGGGGACGGCGGCGCTCACCTGGGGCGGCGCGAACAAGGTCGGCCTGCTGACGGTCCTGCTGCTCTGGGGCATGCGGCTCAGCGCGAAGCTGAACCTCTTCCTCGGCGTGCGGAACCTCAACACCGAGTTCCTGCCCGACCACCTCCGCTACCTCGGCACCTATTTCGGCCGCCGGTCCGCCAACGCCCTGCTGCCGTTCTCGCTCCTCGGCTCGGCCGGCGTCACCGCCTGGCTGCTGGCCGGGGCTTTCGCGCCCGGCGCCGATCCCTTCCAGGCCGTCGCCGGGACGCTGCTCGGCACGCTGGCCGGGCTCGGCGCGCTCGAGCACGCGCTGATGGTCATCCCCCTCCCGGCCACCGCCCTCTGGGGCTGGGGCTTCCGCTCCCGCGCCTGGAGCACGGAGCTGGAGGGAAGCTGCGATCCCGGCGGGCTGGAGAGCCTGCTGCAGGCCGTCGCCCGCGGCAGCTTCGGCCCGGTGGACCGCCTGCAGGGCGAGGCCCGGGCCGGCAACGGCTGGGTCCGCTTCTACGTCGCGGAGGGGCAGCCGAGCCTCGCCGCGATCGCGCCGCGCGACGACGGGGCGCAGCGCGTCACCGCGGTGGGGCGCCTCGACGGGTCGCGCCTGCGCGCGGCCTTCGAGGCCTGCGCCGCCGCATAGTCCAGAACGCGGCCGGGAAAGGGCCGCCGGTGAAGAGGGTAGGGGACGAAATGGACCACGAGAGCTTCTTCCGTCGCCAGATCGACGGCCTCCACCGCGAGGGCCGCTACCGCGTCTTCGCCGATCTCGAGCGCCGCGCGGGCCGCTTCCCCGCCGCCGCCCACAACCACGACGGCACCCAGTCGCCCGTCACCGTCTGGTGCTCCAACGACTACCTCGGCATGGGCCAGCACCCCGCGGTCATCAGCGCCATGCACGCGGCGATCGACGCCTGCGGGGCCGGGGCAGGGGGCACGCGCAACATCGCCGGCACCAACCACAACCACGTCATGCTCGAGGCCGAGCTCGCGGCGCTCCACGGCACCGAGGCCGCGCTGCTCTTCAACTCCGGCTTCATGTCGAACTGGGCGACGCTCTCGACCCTCGCCTCCCGCATGCCGGGCTGCGTCGTGCTGTCGGACGCGCTGAACCACTCCTCGATGATCGAGGGCATCCGCCACAGCCGAGCCGAGGTGAAGGTCTTCGCCCACAACGACGTCGCCGACCTCGAGCGCCTGCTCGCGGGCATCGACCCCGCCCGGCCGAAGCTCATCGCCTTCGAATCCGTCTACTCCATGGACGGCGACATCGCCCCCATCGCCGAGATCTGCGACCTCGCCGACCGCTACGGCGCCATGACCTATCTCGACGAGGTCCACGCCGTCGGCCTCTACGGCCCGACCGGCGCCGGCATCGCCGAGCGCGAGGGCCTCGCCCACCGCCTCACGGTCATCGAGGGCACGCTCGCCAAGGCCTTCGGCACCATGGGCGGCTACATCGCGGGCTCGGCCGCCATGTGCGACTTCGTGCGCTCCTACGCCGCCGGCTTCATCTTCACGACCTCGCTGCCCCCGCACGTCGCGGCCGGCGCGCTCGCCAGCATCCGCCACCTCCGCGCGAGCGGCGCCGAGCGCGCCCGCATGCACGAGCGCGTCGCCCGCGTCCGCGCGCGCCTCGACGCGGCCGGCGTGCCCCACCTGCCGAACCCGAGCCACATCGTGCCCGTCATGGTCGGCGACCCCGTCGCCTGCAAGCGCATCAGCGACGTGCTGCTCGAGAGCTACGGCATCTACGTCCAGCCCATCAACTACCCGACCGTCCCGCGCGGCACGGAGCGCCTGCGCATCACGCCGTCCCCGCTCCACTCCGACGCCGACATCGACCACCTGGTGAACGCGCTCGGCGAGATCTGGGGCGCTTTCAGCCTCCGGCGCGCCGCCTGATGGACGGCTTCGGCGCGCCCCCGCCCGCGACGGCCCCGGCGCGCCCGCGCCGGGCCCGACGCCCCGCGGCCGCGCCGGGGCCGCGCGCCGCCCGGCCCGTCTTTCCCTTCTCGGCCATCGTTGGCCAGGACGAGCTGCGCGACGCCCTCCTGCTGGCCGCCGTCGACCCCGCGATCGGCGGCGTGCTCGCGCTCGGCGACCGCGGCACCGGCAAGTCCACCGCCGTCCGCGCCCTGGCCGCCCTCCTGCCGCCCATGCGGTCCGTCGCCGGCTGCCCCTACAACTGCGACCCCGCCCGCCCCGCCGCCCTCTGCGAGGCCTGCCGCGGCCGGCCGGTCCGCGCCGTCACCGTGCCCGTCCCCGTCGTGGACCTCCCCCTCGGCGCCACCGAGGACCGCGTCGCCGGCGCCCTGGACATCGAGCGCGCGCTGAGCGGCGGCGTGAAGGCCTTCGAGCCGGGCCTCCTCGCCCGCGCCCATCGCGGCTTCCTCTACGTCGACGAGGTGAACCTTCTCGAGGACCACCTCGTGGACCTCCTCCTCGACGTCGCCGCCTCCGGCGAGAACGTGGTGGAGCGCGAGGGCATCTCGCTGCGCCACCCCGCCCGCTTCGTCCTCGTCGGCAGCGGCAACCCCGAGGAGGGCGACCTCCGGCCCCAGTTGCTGGACCGCTTCGGCTTGGCCGTGGAGGTCCGCACCCCCACCGACCTCAAGGCGCGGGTCGAGGTCGTGAAGCGCCGCGACGCCTTCGACCGCGACCCGGAGGGCGTCACCGCCGCCTGGGCGCCCGCCGAGGCCGCGCTGCGCGACCGCCTCACCGCCGCCCGCGCGCGGCTCGAGGCCGTCATTGTCCCCGACAGCGCCATCGAGGACGCCGCCCGCCTCTGCATCGCCCTCGGCACCGACGGGCTGCGCGGCGAGCTGACCCTCACCCGCGCGGCGCGCGCCCTGGCCGCGCTGGAGGGCGACCCGGAGGTCACCCTCGCCCATCTCCGCCGCATGGCGCCGCCCGCGCTCCGCCACCGCCTGCGCCGCAACGCGCTGGACGAGGCGGTCGCGACGACCCGCGTGGAGCGCGCGATGGAGGAGGTCTTCGGCGCGTGAGCGACGCGGCCGTCCCCGACCCCGACGCGGCGGCCGCCCCCTCCTGGGCCGAGGCCGCCCTCGCGGCCTGCCTCCTCGCGACCGACCCCGCCGGGCTCGGCGGCGCCTGGCTCCGCGCGCGCCCCGGCCCCCTGCGCGACCGCTGGCTCGCCCTGCTGCGGGACCTCCTGCCCGCGGGCCTGCCCCTGCGCCGCCTTCCCCCCAACGCCCCCGACAGCCGCCTCCTCGGCGGCCTCGACCTCGGCGCCACCCTCCGCCGCGGCCGCCCGGTGGTGGAGCGCGGCGTGCTCGCCGAGACCGACGGCGGCGTCCTCCTCCTCGCCATGGCCGAGCGGATGGAGCCCGGCGCCGCCGCCCGCATCGCCGCCGTCCTCGACACCGGCACGGTCGTCCTCGAGCGCGACGGCCTCGCCCGCCGCCTTCCCGCGCGCCTCGCCGTTGTCGCGCTCGACGAGGGGCTGGAAGACGAGCGCCCCCCGGCCGCCCTCACCGAGCGCCTGGCCCTCCCGGTGGCGCTGGACGGCGTCCAGGGCCCGCTCGACGCCCCGCCCTACGACAGCGCCGCCGTCGGTGCCGCCCGCGCGCTCCTCCCGCAGGTCCAGGCCGCGCCCGGCGTCACCGAGGCGCTCTGCAAGGCCGCGGTCCAGCTTGGCATCGCCTCCCTCCGGCCGCCTCTGATGGCGCTGCGCGCCGCCCGCGCCCTGGCCGCGCTCGAAGGCCGCCTCGCCGTCACCCCCGCCGACGCCTCCCGCGCCGCCGCCCTCGTCCTCTCGCCGCGCGGCGTCCCGATGGCCGCGCCGTCCGCCGAGCCCGAGGCGGAGCCCCCCGAGGACCGCCCCGACCCCGAGGACCCCGGCGAGGAGGAGACCGACGAGGCCGCCCGCCGCGCGCTCGAGGAATCCGTCGTCGCCGCGGCCCGCGCCGCCATCCCCGCGGGCCTCCTCGCGGCCCTGAGCCCCTTCGCCACCCCCCGCGGCGCCGGCTCGGCCGGGCGCAGCGGCCAGCCCCGCCGCGCCGCCAACCGCGGCCAGCCCATCGGCACCGCGCCCGGCGAGCTCCGCCCCGGCGCCCGGGTCAGCCTCGTCGAGACCCTCCGCGCGGCCGCGCCCTGGCAGCCGCTTCGCCGCCAGGCCTCCCCGGGGCCCGGGCTGAAGCTCCGGAAGGAGGACGTCCGCCTCGTCCGCTTCCGCCAGCGCACGGAGACGACGGCGATCTTCGCGGTGGACGCCTCCGGCTCCTCCGCGCTCCACCGCCTTGCCGAGGCGAAGGGCGCCGTCGAGCTGCTGCTGGCCGACTGCTACGCGCGGCGGGACCGCGTGGCCGTCATCGCCTTCCGCGGCACCGCCGCCACCCTCCTCCTGCCGCCCACCACCTCGCTCACCCGCGCGAAGCGGGGCCTGGCCGGCCTGCCCGGCGGCGGCGCCACGCCCATCTCGGCCGGGCTCGACGCCGCGACCCTCCTCGCCGCCGCCGAGCGCCGCGCGGGACGCACCCCGCTCGTCGTCCTCCTCACCGACGGCCGCGCCAACATCGCCCGCGACGGCACCGCCGACCGCGCCCGCGCGGCGGACGACGCCGCGGAATCCGCTCGCCGCCTGCGCGCGACCGGCACCGCCTCCCTTCTCGTGGACACCGCCCCGCGCCCTCAGCCCGCCGCCGCCCGGCTCGCCGCCGAGATGGCCGCCCGCTACGTCCCGCTCCCCCATGCCGGCGCCGCCGCCCTCTCGCGGACGGTGCGCGCCACCATGGCGCCCTCGTGAAAAGCCCCCCGTGAGCGAGGGCGTATGACCGACCGGCCCGCCTGGGACCGCGAGGGCCGCGACTGGCCCAACCGCGCGCACAGCCGCTTCGTCGCCGCGGCGGGGCTGCGCTGGCACGTCCAGGTCGCGGGACGCGGCCCGGTGCTCCTCCTCCTCCACGGCACCGCCGCCGCCACCCACTCCTGGCGCGACCTGCTGCCCCGTCTGGCCGAGCGCTTCACCGTCGTCGCCCCGGACCTCCCCGGCCACGGCTTCACCGCCCCGCCCTCCGCCCAGGGCCTGACGCTCCAGGGCATGGCCGCCGCCACCCGCGCCCTGCTGGAGGTCCTCGATCTCCGCCCCGAGGTCGTCGCCGCCCATTCGGCCGGCGCCGCCGTCGCGCTGCGCATGGCGCTCGACGGCGCCATCGACCCCCGCCTCATCGTCGCCCTGAACGGCGCGCTGACCCCCATGGGGCGGGAGAACGCGGACTTCTTCACGCGCACGGCCAAGCTCCTGGCCGGCCTGCCCTTCGTGCCGAGGCTCTTCGCCTGGGGCGCGGGCAACACGGGAGTCGCCAACCGCCTCCTTCGCGACACCGGCTCCACCATCTCGGCCGAGGGCGTCGAGTTCTACACGCGCCTCCTCCGCAAGCCGACGCATCTCGCCGCCGCCCTCGGCATGATGGCCGCCTGGGACCTCCGCCCGCTGCTACGCGACCTCCCGCGGCTGCGCGCCACGCTGGTCCTCGTGGTCGGCACGAACGACCGGGCCGTGCCCGCCGCCGAGGCCGAGCGCGTGCGCGCCATCCTGCCCGCCGCCCGCATCCACCCCATGCCCGGCCTCGGCCACCTCGCGCACGAGGAGCGGCCGGAGGAGGTCGCCCGCCTCATCGCCGACCTCGCGGAGGCCGCGCGTGCCGCCGCCTGACCTCCCCCCCTCGCACCCCCAGCGCCAGGCGCTCAACGACGAGGCGCACGCGCGCCCCTCGGCGCCGCTCTCCGCGCCGCTCGACATCTCCTACGTCGCCCTCCTCGGCGACCGCGCGGCGCGGGACGGGACGCTGGCGGCCATCCGGACCCTCGCGGAGGACGCGGGCATCCCGCCGCCGGCCGAGGGCACCGACCACTTCGCCGGCGACTTCGGCACCTTCTGGCTCCGCTGGGAGCGCCACACTGAGTTCTCCCGCCTCGCCGTCTCCGTCCCCGCCGCCGGGGCCACCGTCCCCTTCGCCCAGCCGGCCATCGCGGCGCTGCCGCCGGGCTGGCTCGCCGCCCTGCCGGGGCAGCTCCTCGTCGCGATCCACCTCGCCCTCCGCCGCGCGGAGAGCGCGCGCTCCGAGAGCGGCCGCGCGGAGGCCGGTGCCGCCGAGGCCGCCCGCCACTTCCACGGCGCCGAGATCGTCGGCGGCCAGGTGCTGGAGGGCCGCGGCGCCGCCTTCACCGACTTCCGCATCCAGCCCGACGGCTTCTCGCGCGTCCTCCTCCTCGACGCCGGCATGACCGCGGCCCAGGCCGGCCGCACCGCCCAGCGCCTGCTCGAGATCGAGACCTACCGCCTCCTCGCGCTGCTGGCCTTCCCCATCGCCCGCAGCCTCGCCCCCTTCCTGTCGGACCGGGAGCACGAGCTGGCGGGGATCACCGCCATCCTCGCCCCCGCCCGCCCCGCCGACGAGGCACCCCTGCTCGGCCGTCTCACCGCGCTCGCTGCGGAGATCGAGGCGCAGGAGGCCGCCCACCTCCACCGCTTCAGCGCCTCGGCCGCCTATTACGACCTCGTCCGCCGCCGCATCGCGGAGCTCCGCGAGCGCCGCATCGAGGGCATCGCGACCTTCGAGGAATTCGTCGAGCGCCGCCTCGCCCCGGCCATGGCCACCTGCACCGCCGTCTCCGCGCGGCACGAGGCGCTGTCCCGCCGCGTGGCGCGGGCGACGCAGCTTCTCTCCACCCGTGTCGAGCTGACGCGCGAGGAGCAGTCGCTCGCGGTGCTCGCCTCCATGGACCGCCGCGCGCGGATGCAGCTCCGCCTGCAGCAGACGGTCGAGGGCCTCTCGGTCGCGGCCATCACCTACTACGTCGTCGGCCTCATCGGGCAGGTGGCGAACGGCATCGGCACGGGGCGCTACGGCGCGCCGCCCGGCCTCGTCACCGCCATCGCGGTGCCGGTCGTCGCGATCCTCGTCGCGCTCGGTCTGCACCGCGCGCGGCGGCACCTGGCGCGGGGCAAGCTGGACGCCGATGGATAAAGGGGAGGGATCATGGACGCCCTGACGGATCTCGCGCCCGCGGCGCTCCGCCCCGCGCGGCCGCACGCGGTGGTCATCGGCGCCGGCCTCGGCGGCCTCGCCGCCGCCATCCGCCTCGGCGCCCGCGGCTACCGCGTGACGGTGCTCGACCGGCTGGAGGCGCCGGGCGGCCGCGCCTTCACCCACCGCCAGGACGGCTTCACCTTCGACGCCGGCCCCACCATCGTCACCGCCCCCTTCCTGCTCGAGGAGCTCTGGGCGCTCTGCGGCAAGCGGATGGCCGACAGCATCGACCTCCGCCCGGTCGCGCCCTTCTACCGGATCCGCTTCGACGACGGCGAGACCTTCGACTACTCCGGCGACCGCGACGCCATGCGCGCCGAGGTGGCGCGGCTATCCCCGGAGGACGTCCCGGGCTTCGAGCGCTTCATGGCCCACAGCCTCGAAGCCTGCCGCATCGGCTTCGAGCAGCTCGGCCACCTTCCCTTCGGCCGCGTCTCGGACATGCTCCGCGTCGCCCCCGCGCTGCTCCGCCTCGGCGGCTTCGGTAGCGTCTACCGCCTCGCCTCCCGCTTCTTCCGCGACGAGCGCCTGCGCACCGTCTTCTCCTTCCACCCCCTGCTGATCGGCGGGAACCCCTTCACCGCCAGCGGCCTCTACGCCCTCATCCCCGCGCTCGAGCAGCGCTGGGGCGTGCACTGGCCGATGGGCGGCATGGGACGCATCGTCGAGGGCCTGGCCTCCCTCATCGAGGGCCAGGGCGGCAGCCTCCGCTGCGGGGCGGAGGTCGCGCGCATCACCCTCGAGGGGGGCCGCGCCACCGGCGTCCTGCTCAAGGGCGGCGAGCACGTCCCCGCCACGGTCATCGTCTCCAACGCCGACGCCGCCTTCACCTACCGCCACCTGCTGCCCGAGGGCACCGAGCCCCGCTGGTCCCACCGCCGCGCCGACCGCGCGCGCCAGTCCATGGGCCTCTTCGTCTGGTACTTCGGCACCCGCCGGAAATACGAGGCGGTCGGCCACCACACGATCCTCCTCGGCCCGCGCTACCGCGGCCTGCTGCGCGACATCTTCGCGCGCAAGGTCCTGTCCGAGGACTTCAGCCTCTACCTCCACCGCCCGAGCGCGAGCGACCCCGCCATGGCGCCGCCCGGCCACGACAGCTTCTACGTCCTCTCCCCGGTCCCCAACCTCGCCGGCGGGACCGACTGGGCGCGCGAGGCCGAGCCCTACCGCCAGGCCGTCGCGCGGCGCCTCGCCGAGACCGTCATGCCGGGCTTCGAGAGCGAGATCGTCACCTCCCGCATCGCGACCCCCCTCGACTTCCAGAGCCGCCTCCTGGCGACGCAGGGCTCCGGCTTCGGCCTCGAGCCCGTGCTGTGGCAGAGCGCCTGGTTCCGCCCGCACAACCGCAGCAGCGGCGTGCCGAACCTCTTCCTCGTCGGCGCCGGCACGCATCCCGGCGCGGGCGTGCCGGGCGTGCTCTCCTCCGCCCGCGTTCTCGACACGGTGGTGCCCCATGCCAACGCGCTGGTCTGACGATTCCGCGGCGGCGCGGGCCGACCTCGCGGCCTGCCGCGCGCTGCTGCGCCACGGCTCGCGCTCCTTCCACGCGGCCTCGCTCCTCCTGCCCGCCCGCGTGCGCCTGCCGGCCTCGGCGCTCTACGCCTTCTGCCGCACGGCCGACGACGCGGTGGACCTCGGCGACGCCGCGACGGGCCTCGCCCGCACGCGGGACCGCCTCGCCCGCGCCTACGCCGGCGCGCCCCTGCCGCACCCGGTGGACCGCGCCTTCGCCCGCACCGTCGCGCGCCACGCCATTCCCCGCGCCCTGCCGGAGGCGCTGATCGAGGGCCTCGCCTGGGACACGGAGGGGCGCCGCTACGAGGACCTGCCGGCGCTCCGCGACTACGCCGCGCGCGTGGCGGGCTCGGTCGGGGCCATGATGTCGCTGCTGATGGGCGCGCGCGACGCCGACGCCCTCGCGCGCGCCTGCGACCTCGGCGCCGCCATGCAGCTCACCAACATCGCCCGCGACGTCGGCGAGGACGCCGCCGCCGGCCGCCTCTACCTCCCCCTCTCCTGGCTGCGCGAGGCGGGCATCGACCCCGAGCAATGGCTCGCCCGACCCAAAGCCGACGCGGCGCTGCGCGGCGTGGTCGCCCGCCTCCTCGCCGAGGCGGAGGGGCTCTACGCGCGCGGCCTCGAGGGCGTCCCCCTCCTGCCGCCCGGCTGCCGCCCCGCCATCGCCGCGGCCGGCGCCATCTACGCGGAGATCGGCCGCGCCGTGTCGCGCGCCGGCCATGACAGCGTGACCCGCCGCGCCGTCGTGCCCGGGCGCCGCAAGCTCCGCCTCGCCGCCCGCAGCCTCTCCGCCGTCGCGGCCCGCCCGCGGGCGGGCGGGGGCGCGCCGCTGCCCGAGATGCGCTTCCTCGTCGAGGCCGGCCAGGCCGCCGCCTTCGCCCCGCCCCCCGCGCGCCCCGGCGGCGTCGCCTGGTGGGACCTGCGCGCGCGGCTCCTCTGGCTCCTCGGCCTCTTCGAGCGCCTCGAGGAGCGCGACCGGCAGCGCCGGGACGCGCCGCGCCGCGCCTGGGCGCGCGACCTCGCGCGCTGAGCGGCGCCGCGGCGCCGGGCCGCCCGTTGACGTGGGCCGCGGCGAACCAATGATCGAATGACGAGAACACTTCCGGGGAGGAGTTGGCCATGCCGCACGTCATGGGCGCGGTCCTGTTTGCGGTGGCGGCCTGGCTGGTCTGGTCCGCGATGGACCGCCGCCGCCGCGCCCTTGCCGCCGCGCGCGCGGGTGTCGAGCCGCCGCCGCTCCACCCCTCCCTCGTGCTGATGGCGGATCTCGGGCCCTCCATCATCATCTTCGGCCTCGTCGTCGCGGGCGGGCAGGTCGCGCTCGCCTTCTGGCTCACCGGCGGCGGCGGGGTCTTCTCCCTCTTCGACCTCGCGGGCTTCGTGGCGCTCCTCGTCGCCTACGGGTTCTGGGTGAAGGTGAAGGGCCGCTACCGCCTCGCCCCCGGCCACTGATCCCGGCCGCGCCGCCCCCGCCGTCCAGGACAGGCCGGGCGAGGGGCTCAACTCCGCGGGAGCAAGGTTCCACCCGACGCAACCGCGGCGCGTCCCCGCGGCTTGTTCCTCCGGTGACCCGGCAGAAGGCAGGCCTCCGTGGAATACAACAGCATCATCTTCTGGTTGTTCGCCTTCACGCTGCTGGCCGCGCTCGCGGCGGGGGTGTGGCAGTGGCGCTCCATCAAGCGCAGCCGCGACGTGCGGGACGAGCACGGCCATGTCAGCCACCCGCCCCCGGATTCCTCGACCCCGGACAATAAGCCTCTCTGACCGCGCACAGTTAGGCACCGGGCACGAAAAAGGGCGGGAGCCGACGGCCCCCGCCTTTCACGCATGGGCAGGCCTCAGCCGACGACCTTGCGGTAGAGGTGCCAGGTCGCGTGGCCCAGCACCGGCATCACCACCGCCAGCCCGACGAAGAGAGGGATGGACCCTGCCAGCAGCAGCCCCGCCACCAGCAGGCCCCAGAGCCCCATCGGCACCGGGTTGGTTGCCACCGCCCGCAGCGAGGTGCGGATCGCGGCCACGGGCCCGACGTCGCGCTCGAGCAGCAGCGGGATCGACACGACGCTGACCGAGAGCGCGACGACGGCGAAGACGAAGCCGGTGATGTTGCCGATCGTCATCAGCCGCCAGCCCTCGGGCGTGCCGGTCGCGACGCGCCAGAGGTCGCTCAGCGACGAGGGCTGATCCGGGCCGATCGTCGAGTGGTAGATCCACTGCGCCGTCACGATCCAGGCCACGAAGAGCGCGAGCAGCACGATGCCCACCCCGATGATCGACCCTAGGCCCGCCGAGCGGAACACAGCCAGCGCGTCCATCCAGTGCACCGGCAATCCCTGCTCGCGCCGCCGGCTCATCTCGTAGATGCCGACCGCCGTGATCGGCCCGAGCAGCGCGAAGCCCGCCGTCAGCGGCCAGATGACCGACAGCATGTCGCCCCCGGCCGCCGCGAAGCCGAGCACCAGCCCGACCGCGGGGTAGATGATCGCGAGGAAGAAGAGCTGGGTCGGGACCTCGAGGAAGTCGCGCCAGCCCTGCGAGAGGGAACTCCAGACGTCGTCCGTGCCGATGCGCCGCACCGTGGGCTCGGCATAGGCGTTGAGATTCGTCACGGGGGTCGTCGAAACCTGGACCATGATCAGCCATCCCTTTCGGCCGTCTCGAGGCGGCCTTGTACGATCCTGACCGCGGCCCTTGGCGAGCCGCCATCGGAACCTGAGCTTATCGAAGCTGGATGGAGGGCGAGGCTTTGCGTAGTATCGTCACGCAAGCGTGTTTCCACGCGGGCACGGCCGACAAGGGGAGGGCGGGATGGAGAATGCCGGGCTGATCGAGGTTGGCCTCATCTTCGGCCTCGTCATCGCCTTCGGGCTGCGGGAACTCTGGGTGCTGCGCCGCGACCGCCGCGCCGCCGAGCGGAAGTAGCCCCGGGAGCGATCGGGCCCGAGGCGGACCGCCCGTCCCGCGAAACGCGGGCGCCGGCCGGCGCGTTCTCCCGGTCGAGGAAACGTAGCAAGGGGAAGTCGCATGTCCGACGCGAACGCAGGCAAGGCACAGGGCGCGCCGTCCGGCGGCCCGTTGAACCCCGGCGACGACGCGCCCCCCGGCACGCCCGGCACCGGCGAGAACGTCTGCCCGGCGTGCCAGGGCAGCGGCAAGCGCGCCGGGGCCGAGTGCCCGACCTGCGGCGGCACCGGCATCGTCATCGAGGGCATCGCCGGCGGCTGACGCCCCTCAGGGACTTCCCGCGCAGAGGATGCCGCGCGCGGCCAGCGAGGCGATCGCCGCCCCGTCCAGCCCGGCCTCGCCGAGCACCTCCGCGTTGTGCTCGCCGACGCGCGGCGGCTGGCGACGCAGGCCGGGGCGCGCCCGCGCCTCGCCCATCTCGACCGGCAGCGCCGGCAGCATCGCTTCCGCCCCGCCGCCCATCGCGGCGATCGCCGTTGCGAGAAGCCCGCCGCCCGCGAGCAGATGCGGGTCCCTGAAGAGGTCGGCGGGCTGCCCGACCGGCGCCCAGGAGATCGCGGCCCGCTCGCAGCGCGCCACCACCTCATCCCGCGGTAGGGCCCCAATCGCCTCGCGCAGCCGCGGGATGAGCCAGGGGCGCTCCCGCGTGCGATCGGCGTTGCGGCGCAGGCGCTCGTCGGCCGCGAGGTCCGCAAGGCCGAAGGCCTCGCAGAAGCGCACCCACTGCGCGTCGCTCGTCACCCCGATGAAGACCTGCCCGCCATCGGCGGCCGTGAAGGGCTCGTAGACGCCCCAGGCCCCGCGCCGCGCGGGCATGGGCGGCACCGGCTCCCCTGTCGCCGCCGCGCCGGCCATGTGCGATCCCACGAGGAAGGCCGCGGACTCGAACAGCGCGCTGCCGACCCGCTGGCCGCGCCCGGTCGCGTCGCGCTCCCGCAGCGCCGCCAGCACCGCGACCACGCCGAAGACCGCGCCCATGATGTCCACCACCGAGGCCCCGGCCCGCAGCGGCTGCCCGGGCGGACCCGTCATGTAGGCGAGCCCCGACTGGAACTGCACGACCTCGTCCAGCGCCGGCCGGTTCTCGTAGGGCCCGGCCAGGAAGCCTTTGAGCGCGAGGTAGACGAGCCGCGGGTTCAGGGCTGAGAGGTCCTCCCAGCCGCAGCCCAGCCGCTCCATCGTGCCGGGCCCGTAGTTCTCGAGCACCACGTCCGCCGTCGCCGCCAGCCGGTGCACCGCCTCCCGCCCCTCCGGCCGCTTGAGGTCGATCGCGAGCGAGCGCTTGTTCCGGTTGAAGGTCGCGAAGAAGCCCGCCGCGAAGCCCGGCAGCCGCCGCGTGTGGTCGCCGTCCGGCGCCGGTTCCACCTTCACCACTTCCGCGCCGAGATCGGCCAGGACGAGCCCCGCGCAGGGTCCCATGATCGTGTGGGAGAACTCGAGGACCCGGATCCCCGCCAGCGGCCCCGCGCCGCTCACGCCGCCATCCTCGCGCGCATCGCCCGCAGGCTTCCGCCCCGCAGCAGGGCGCTCGGCAGCGGGTGGCCGACGATGCGCTCCGCCCGGTGCCCCGCCTCGATCAGCGCGTCGAGGTCGATGCCGGTCTCGATCCCCATCTCCTCGCAGAGCATCGCCAGCTCCTCGCTTGCAATGTTCCCGGGCGCGCCCTTGTGCGCGGCGAAGGGGCAGCCGCCCAGCCCGCCCACCGTCGCGTCGAAGCTCGCCACCCCCATCCGCAGCGCGGCGAGCGCGTTGGCCACCGCCATGCCCCGCGTGTCGTGCAGGTGCAGCGTCAGCTCGAGCGCCGGCCAGCGCGCGCGCACCGCGCCCACCAGCCGCTCCACCGCCACCGGGTTCGCCCACCCCATCGTGTCCGCAAGCGAGAGCCGCGTGAGCGCCACCCCCGCCTCAGCCGCGATCGAGAGCCCGTCCTCGATCGCCGTGAACACCTGGGCCGGCGTCACCTCGCCCGAGAAGTTGCAGCCAAAGGCGGCCATGATGCCCAGACGCCGCACCGGCACCCCCGCCGCGAGATGCGCCGCCGTCTGCTTGCGCATCGCCGCCAGGTTCCCCTCGCGGTCCCGGTTGAGGTTCCGGCGCGAGAAGGCCTCGGACGCCGAGAGCGAGATCGAGCCCGTCACGCTCAGCCGGTCCCGGAAGGCCAACGCCCGGTCGAGCCCGGCGCCGTTGAACCAGAGCGCCGTGTAGGCGACCCCCTCCCGCGGCGCGAAGCCCGCCACCACCGCCTCCGCGTCCGCCCAGCCCGGCACGAGCTTCGGGCTGACGAAGGACGCCACCTGGATGTGCCGCAGCCCGGTGGCGGAGAGCGCGTCGACCAGCGCCACCTTGTCCGCCGTCGGGATCGGCCCCGGCTCGATCTGGAAGCCTTCCCGCGGGCCCTCCTCGTTGATGGACACGCGGCTCGGCAGGTCGGTCACTGGGGTTCTCCCGGGGGATGGGAAGGGACGCGGCGCTGCCTCTACGCCCCGCCGCCCCGCCGGGGAAGCGCCACCAAACCTGGTACGGTGGGGCGGGGGAGGGGACCCCCGCCCCATCTTTCCTTGACGCGCCCGCCGCCCTCGCGTAATCCGCGCCCTCCCGGGACCCGTCCCGCCCGCCGGTCGGCCGCCTCCAGAAGGCGCCGGCTCCGTCGCTCCGCGAAGACTCGCGCAGCGGCGCGATCGGTCATGGGCGGGTCTCAGACAGAGAATGGAATGATCCCGCCCGCATGTTCGAGGCGCTCTCCACCCGCCTGAACGGCGTCTTCGACAAGCTTCGCCGCCGCGGCGCCCTGTCCGAGGCCGACGTCACCGAGGCCCTTCGCGAGGTCCGTGTGGCCCTCTTGGAGGCCGACGTCGCCCTCCCGGTGGCGCGCGACCTCATCGCGAAGGTGCGCGAGCGCGCGGTGGGCGTGGAGGTCATCCGCAGCGTCTCGCCCGCGCAGCAGGTCATCAAGATCGTCAACGACGCGCTGGTCGAGGCGCTCGGCGGCGGCGAGGGGGCGGAGGCCCCCGGCCTCGACCTGAACGCGCCCTCGCCGGTGCCGATCCTGATGGTCGGCCTCCAGGGCTCGGGCAAGACCACCACTTCGGGCAAGATCGCGCTCCGGCTGCGGACGCGGGACAAGAAGAAGGTCCTGCTGGCCTCGCTCGACGTCGCCCGCCCCGCCGCCCAGCTCCAGCTCCAGACGCTGGCGACCCAGGCCGGCGTGATGAGCCTGCCCATCGTCCCCGGCCAGTCCCCGCTCGAGATCGCGGCGCGCGCCATGGACATGGCCCGGCGCGAGCTCTTCGACGTCGTCATCCTCGACACCGCCGGCCGCCTCTCGATCGACGACGCGCTGATGAGCGAGGTCGCCGCCGTGAAGGCCGCGACGAAGCCCCACCAGACGCTGCTCGTGGTCGACGCCATGACGGGCCAGGACGCGGTGAACACCGCGCGGAACTTCCAGGACCGCGTCGGCGTCAACGGCATCGTCATGACGCGCGTGGACGGCGACGCCCGCGGCGGCGCCGCGCTGTCGATGCGCGCAACCACCGGCGCCCCCATCCGCCTGCTCGGCGCCGGCGAGAAGCTCGACGCCCTCGAGGACTTCCACCCCGACCGCATCGCGTCCCGCATCCTCGGCATGGGCGACATCGTCTCCCTCGTCGAGCGCGCCGCCGAGACCATCGACCGCGACGAGGCCGAGAAGCTCGCCGCCAAGATGAAGAAGGGGACCTTCGACCTCGAGGACTTCGCGAGCCAGCTCAAGCAGGTCGGCAAGATGGGGAACCTCTCGGGGATCCTCGGCATGCTCCCCGGCATGGGCGCGATGAAGGCGCAGATCGGGAACGCGAAGATCGACGACAAGATGGTCGGCCGCCAGGCCGCCATCATCTCGTCGATGACCGCGAAGGAGAAGCGCAACCCCGACATCATCAAGGCCTCCCGCAAGAAGCGCATCGCGTCGGGGGCCGGGGTGACGGTGCAGGACGTGAACCGCCTGCTGAAGCAGTTCGACGACATGTCCGCGATGATGAAGCGGATGAACAAGCTCGGTCAGAAGGGGCTGATGCGGGGTGGGCTCGGCGCCCTCCTGCCCGGCGCCGGAAACCGTCGACCTTTCTGAGAAGACAGAGAAAGAAGGACTAGCCTATGGGCCTCAAGATTCGCCTTGCCCGCGCCGGTGCCAAGAAGCGCCCCTACTACCACATCGTGGTGGCCGACAGCCGTTCCCCGCGCGACGGCCGCTTCATCGAGCGCCTCGGCTCCTACAACCCGATGCTGCCCTCCGACCACGCCGAGCGCGTGCGCCTCTTCGACGAGCGCCTGCGCCACTGGCTGAGCGTCGGCGCCGTCGCGACGGACCGTGTGGCCAAGTTCCTCGGCAAGGCCGGCCTCGCGCCGATGCCCGTCTTCCCGGAGCAGCCGAAGCAGTCGGCCCCGAAGAAGCGCGCCCAAGAGCGCGCCGCCGCGGCCGCCGCCGCCGCGAACGCCTGAGGCTGACCGCACCGAGCCATGCCCGCGTCGCGCATCCTTGTCGGCGAGTTCGGCCGCCCGCACGGGGTGAGGGGGCTGATCCATGTCCGCTCCTACACCGCCGAGCCGGCCGCGATCGCCGGCTACGGGCCGCTCCTCGATGAGGGCGGCGCGCGCGTCTTCGCGCTGAAGTGGCTGGCGGACGGGCTGGTGCAGGTGGAGGGCGTCGCCGACCGCGACGCCGCCGCCCGCCTCACCGGCACGCGCCTCTACGTGGACCGCGCCGCCCTGCCGGAGACCGAGGAGGACGAGTTCTACCTCTCCGACCTCATCGGGCTCCGCGCCGAGACGGGCTCGGGCGAGGCGCTCGGCACCGTCGCGGCGGTGGAGGACTTCGGCGCCGGCACCGTCATCACCATCCGCGACGCGAACGGGCGCGACACGCTGCTCCCCTTCACCCGCGCGGTGGTGCCGGTGGTGGAGGTCGCCGCCGGCCGCGTCGTCGTTGCGCCGCCGGAGGAGCAGGCCGTGCCCCCCCAGCCCGGCGACGGCGCGGACGAGGTCCAGGCGGGCGACACCCCGCGCCCCCGCCGCCCCTCGATGCGCCGCCGCAGCGGCGGGCGGGACGCGGCATGACCTGGCGCGCCACCGTCCTCACCCTCTTCCCCGGCATGTTCCCGGGCCCGCTGGGCACCGCGCTCGCTGGGCGCGGGATGGAGCGCGGCCTGTGGTCGCTCGAGGCCCGCGACATCCGCGATGCCTCGACCGACCGCAACCGCCGGGTGGACGACACACCCTTCGGGGGCGGCGCCGGCATGGTGCTGCGCGCCGACGTGGTGGAGGCCGCCTGCGCCGCCGCCATGCCCGAGGGCGATCCCCGCCCGCTGGTCTTCCTCACGCCCCGCGGCGCGCCGCTCCGGCAGTCCCTGGTGCGGAGCCTCGCCACGGGCCCTGGCGCGGTGCTCCTCTGCGGCCGCTACGAGGGCGTGGACCAGCGCGTGGTCGAGGCCCGCGGCATGGTGGAGGTCTCCATCGGCGACTACGTCCTCTCGGGCGGCGAACTCGCGGCGATGGTCCTGCTCGACGCCTGCGTCCGCCTCCTGCCGGGGGTCATGGGCGCGGCCGAGAGCGCGGAGGAGGAGAGCTTCTCCCCCTCCGAGGCCGGCGCGTTGCTCGAGTACCCCCACTACACCCGCCCCGCCGAATGGCGCGGCCTGCGCGTGCCCGAGGTCCTGCTCTCGGGCCACCACGCGGAGGTCGCCCGCTGGCGGCGCGCCCAGTCGGAGGCCGTGACCCGCGAACGGCGTCCGGACCTCCTGCAAACCGAACAACGGCGCGATTCGGCCGCCCGGATGCCAATGGACACGCCATTGCAGCCGGCGGCGACGCCCGCCTTCACGCCCAGCTAGATGTGAGACGAAAGGGACCCCGACGATGAACCTGCTCCAGCAGTTCGAGCACGACCAGATGACGCGCCTCGCCAGCGCCCGCACCACGCCCGAGTTCCAGGCCGGCGATTCGCTGCGCGTGATGGTGAAGGTGCAGGAAGGCGAGCGCATCCGCACCCAGGCCTACGAGGGCGTCTGCATCGCCCGCTCGAACCGCGGCCTGAACAGCAACTTCACCGTCCGCAAGCTCTCCTACGGCGAGGGCGTGGAGCGCATCTTCCCGCTCTACTCCCCCAACGTGGCCGAGATCATCGTCGTCCGCCGCGGCAAGGTCCGCCGCGCGAAGCTCTACTACCTGCGCGGCCGCACCGGTAAGTCGGCCCGCATCCAGGAGCGCGCGGCGCCCCGCAAGGCCGCCGAGGAAGCGCAGGGGGCCTGAAGACGGACCGCGGCCCGCCCTATCTGGGGCGGGCCGTCTTCCGTTCGAGTTGAGGAGAGGAAAGCCATGCCGGCCACGCAGCCCCGCACCCTGTTCGACAAGATCTGGGAAGCCCACGTCGTGGAGACCCTCCCCGACGGCACGGCCCTCCTCTACATCGACCGCCACCTCGTCCACGAGGTCACCAGCCCGCAGGCCTTCGAGGGCCTGCGCACCGCCGGCCGCCGCGTCCACCGCCTCGACGGCACCTTCGCGGTCACCGACCACAACGTGCCGACCGACAGCACCCGCTTCACCGGCATCCAGGAGCCCGAGAGCGCGCTGCAGGTCGCGACCCTCGAGAAGAACGTCGCCGAGTTCGGCGTCACCTACATCCCGCTGAACAGCAAGCGCCAGGGCATCGTCCACATCATCGGGCCGGAGCTCGGCCTCTCGCTGCCGGGCATGACCATCGTCTGCGGCGACAGCCACACCTCCACCCACGGCGCCATGGGCGCGCTCGCCTTCGGCATCGGCACGTCCGAGGTCGAGCACGTCCTCGCCACGCAGACCCTGCTGCAGAAGCCCGCGAAGAACATGCGGGTGACGGTGAACGGCACGCTCGGCTTCGGCTGCACGGCCAAGGACATCGTCCTCGCCATCATCGGCAAGATCGGCACGGCCGGCGGCACCGGCCACGTCATCGAGTTCGCCGGCGAGGCCATCCGCGCGCTCGACATGGCCGGCCGCATGACCGTCTGCAACATGTCGATCGAGGCGGGCGCGCGCGCCGGCATGATCGCCCCCGACGAGACCACCTTCGCCTATGTCCGCGAGCGCCCCATGGCGCCCAAGGGCGAGGCGCTGGAGCGCGCGATCGCCTGGTGGAGCACGCTCCCCTCCGACGAGGGCGCCGTCTTCGACCGCGAGGTCGTGCTCGACGCCGCCGAGATCGCGCCGATGGTGAGCTGGGGCACCTCGCCCGAGGACGTGCTGCCCATCACCGGCACCGTGCCCGACCCCGATTCCGCCGCCGACGAGGCGCGCCGCGCCCAGCTTCGCCGCATGGTCGACTACATGGGCCTCACCCCCGGCCAGCGCCTGGCCGACCTGAAGGTGGACGCCGTCTTCGTCGGCTCCTGCACCAACGGCCGCATCGAGGACATCCGCGCCGCCGCCGAGGTCGTCCGCGGCCGCCGCGTGGCGGACGGCGTGCGCGCCATGGTCGTCCCCGGCTCCGGCCTCGTGAAGGAGCAGGCCGAGAACGAGGGCCTGGACATCATCCTCAAGGAGGCGGGCTTCGAGTGGCGCGAGGCCGGCTGCTCCATGTGCCTCGGCATGAACCCCGACAAGCTCTCCCCGGGCCAGCGCTGCGCCTCCACCTCGAACCGCAACTTCGAGGGGCGCCAGGGCAAGGGCGGCCGCACGCACCTCCTCTCCCCCGCCATGGCCGCCGCCGCCGCGGTCACCGGCCGCCTCGCCGACGTGCGCGAGCTGATGCCGCGCGGGACCGCTATGGGAGACGCCGCATGACCCCCTTCACCACGCTGACGGGCATCGCGGCGCCCCTGCCGATGGCCAACGTCGACACCGACAAGATCATCCCGGCCCGCTTCCTCAAGACCATCGAGCGCCGCGGCCTCGGCCGCGCCGCCTTCGCCGACATGCGCTTCAACGACGACGGCAGCGAGAAGCCCGACTTCGTCCTCAACCAGGAGCCCTACCGCGCCGCCGAGATCCTCGTGGCCCACGAGAACTTCGGCTGCGGCTCGTCGCGCGAGCACGCGCCCTGGGCGCTGCTCGACTTCGGCATCCGCTGCGTCATCGCGCCCGACTTCGCCGACATCTTCTTCAACAACTCGTTCAAGAACGGCATCCTCCCGATCCGCCTCCCGCGCGCGGTCTGCGACGCGCTGATGGAGGACGCCCGCCTCGGTGCGAACTCCCGCATCACCGTCGACCTCGCCCGTCAGGTGGTCGTGCGCCCGAACGGGGAGGAGATCCCCTTCGAGGTCGACCCGCTGCGCAAGCACCGGCTCCTCAACGGCCTCGACGATATCGGCGAGACCATGCAGCGCGCCTCCGTCATCGAAGGCTTCGAGCAGAAGCAGCGCGCCGCCCAGCCCTGGCTCTACGGCTGAGCGAAGAGAACCCTCAGAGAGACCCCATAATGCCTGCGAACAAGAAGCTGCTGGTGCTGCCCGGCGACGGCATCGGCCCCGAGGTCGTGCGCGAGGTGCGGCGTGTCATCGACTGGATGGACCGCCGCCGCAGCGTCACCTTCGACATCGAGGAAGGCCTCGTGGGCGGCGCCGCCATCGACGCGCTCGGCCATCCCTGCCCGGACCGCACGATGCAGCAGGCCGAGCGCGCCGATGCCATCCTCTTCGGCTCCGTCGGCGGCCCGAAGTGGGACAGCCTGCCCTTCGAGGGCCGCCCCGAGCTCGGCATCCTGCGGCTGCGCAAGGAGCTCGGCCTCTTCGCCAACCTCCGCCCCGCCATCGTCTGGTCGCCGCTCGCCCAGGCCTCCTCCCTCAAGGCCGAGCTCGTGGACGGGCTCGACCTCATGATCGTGCGCGAGAGCACGGGCGGCATCTACTTCGGCGAGCCCCGCGGCATCGAGACCCTTCCTGACGGCACGCGCCGCGGCTTCGACACCGAGAGCTACACCGAGGAGGAGATCACCCGCGTCGCCCGCCTCGCCTTCGAGCTGGCCTCCAAGCGCAGCGGGCGCCTGACGAGCGTCGAGAAGGCGAACGTCATGCAGTCCGGCCGCTTCTGGCGCGAGATCGTGACGCGCGTCGGCGCCGAGTTCCCGGGCGTCGAGCTCTCGCACATGTACGCCGACAACTGCGCCATGCAGCTCGCCTCCCGCCCGAAGCAGTTCGACGTCATCCTCGCGAGCAACCTCTTCGGCGACCTCCTGTCCGACCTCGCGGCCGCCGTCACCGGCAGCCTCGGCATGCTGCCCTCGGCCACCCTCGGCGCGCCCGATTCCAGCGGCCGCCGCCACGCGCTCTACGAGCCCATCCACGGCTCCGCGCCCGACATCGCCGGCAAGGGGATCGCCAACCCCTGCGCGCAGATCCTCTCCTTCGCCATGCTGCTGCGCTGGTCCTTCGACATGGAGGAGGACGCGGTGCTGATCGAGGGCGCGGTGGAGAAGGTGCTCACGGGCGGCCTGCGCACGGCGGACATCATGGTGCCCGGCGCCGCCCGCGTCGGCACCTCCATCATGGGCGAGGCCGTGGTGCGCGAACTCGACAAGATGGTGGCCTGAAAGGGGTTGCGCCCCGGCGGCCTTGCGGGTATCTCCCGCGCCAAGGACGGGCCCTCAGGGCCCGCCCCGCACCGGCGCCGGCAACGGCCGGGCCGATGCAGTCAGAGACGTTGGTGATGCGCCCGTAGCTCAGCTGGATAGAGCACCAGACTACGAATCTGGGGGTCAGGAGTTCGAATCTCTTCGGGCGCGCCAACCACCCCGACGTCTCGCGCCGGGCCACCGCCCCGCCGCACCAGTACCCCCGAACAGCACGCCCGGCCGCACCGGGAACCTCCCGGTGAGGCCGGACCGCCGCGCGGCGGCTCGCTCCGGGCCCGCCTCTCGGCACCGCCCGGAAGCGCTCCCTAACCCGGCAGGTGCATGAAGTTGGCCGCCGCGCTCGCGCGGGCCAGCAGCGCCCGCATGGCGGGGTTCTGGTCGCCGTCCTCCTCCATCAGCGCCTCCATCGGGCAGAAATACTCGTGCGCCTGCGGCATCTGGCTGCGCGCGAAGCCGTCGTACTGCCGCGCCTTCAGCCCGTAGAGCACCCGCATGTCCCGCACCGGCAGCACCAGAGGGTCCTGCGGCTCGTGGCGCAGCAGCTTGATCAGGCGCCACCGCGGCGTCGGGTCGTTCGGCTGGCAGGGCGAGAGCAGCCAGGGCACCGGGCAGACCGCCAGCAGGGAGGTCGTGGACGGCGCGAAGCGCGACCGCTTGTCGAGGAGGTTCTGCAGGCTCGAGCAGGCCTCGATGCAGAGGATGTCAGCATAGGGGTCCGACGGGTCGGGCGAGAAGTGCAGCCAGAGCCCGTCCGGCAGCGTGCGCAGGCGGTTGCTGCCCGGCAGCTTCAGGAAGGGCTGGTTGGCCGTCCTCGCGTCGCCGGGACGGGCACGGAGCCAGGTCCCGGGTTGCTTGGGCGTGACCGGTGCGCCGGGCGGGCGTTGCGGCCACTGCCGCAACCGCCGGCGCACCTGCTCATCGGCGGAAAGGTTAGCGGGCATGTTCGCGCGGAATGCAATGTTCACGGGTGTGACGCCCTCGGTCTGCAACTTATCATAGAAAGCGCTCAGCAACCTATTGTGATCAAGAGAACAATTCAAAAACACGCAAGAACGTATACGAAAATATTGTATATGCGGTTCGAACCCAAGTCCTCGTGGCCAGGACAAAGAAACGGCATCACCCCTTGATTCTGAATCACTTCATTCGACTGAAGAGCGTTTTTGGCGCGAAGTATTAATTTCTTCCCGTAAGCACAAAAAAGCCCGCTCCCCGGAGGGAGCGGGCTCGCTATGCAGCCCAGGGTTGTGCGGGGGCGCTACCCGCGGCGGGCGACCGGCGTGTAGTCCCGGGTGGTCGCGCCCGTGTAGACCTGCCGCGGCCGGCCGATCCGCTGCGCCGGGTCCTCGATCATCTCCTTCCACTGGCTCACCCAGCCCACCGTCCGCGCGACGGCGAAGAGGACGGTGAACATGGAGGTCGGGATGCCCATCGCCTTGAGGATGATGCCCGAATAGAAGTCGACGTTCGGGTAGAGCTTGCGCGAGACGAAGTAATCGTCGTGCAGCGCGATCCGCTCCATCTCCATGGCCATGTCGAGCAGCGGCTCGTCCTTGATGCCGAGCTCCGCCAGCACCTCGTGGCAGGTCTCCTTCATGATCTTCGCGCGCGGGTCGAAGTTCTTGTAGACCCGGTGCCCGAAGCCCATGAGCTTCACGTGGCTGTTCTTGTCCTTCACCTTGCTGATGAAGTCCGGGATGTTCTCGGGGCTGCCGATCTCCCCGAGCATCTTCAGCACCGCCTCGTTGGCGCCGCCATGCGCGGGGCCCCAGAGCGCCGCGATGCCCGCCGCGATGCAGGCGTAGGGGTTGGCGCCGGTCGAGCCCGCGAGCCGCACGGTGGAGGTGGAGGCGTTCTGCTCGTGGTCTGCGTGCAGCACCAGGATGCGGTCCATGGCGCGCGAGAGGATCGGGTTGACCTTGTACTCCTCCGCCGGCACGGCATTGAGCATGTAGAGGAAGTTCTCGGCGTAGTTCAGGTCGTTCCGCGGGTACACGAAGGGCTGGCCGATCGAGTACTTGTAGGCCATGGCCGCGATCGTCGGCACCTTCGCGAGCAGCCGGAAGGCCGCGATCTCGCGCTGGCGCGGGTCGTTGATGTCGAGGCTGTCATGGTAGAAGGCCGAGAGCGCGCCGACGACGCCGCAGAGGATCGCCATCGGGTGCGCGTCGCGCCGGAAGCCGTCGAAGAAGCGGCGGATCTGCTCGTGCACCATCGTGTGCATCGTGATGCCGCGCTTGAACTCGGCGAGCTCGCCCTCCTTCGGCAGCTCGCCGTTCAGCAGGAGGTAGCAGACCTCGACGAAGTCGGAGTTCTCGGCGAGCTGCTCGATCGGGTAGCCGCGGTAGAGCAGCACGCCGGCGTCGCCGTCGATGTAGGTGATCTTGCTCTCGCAGGCCGCGGTCATGCCGAAGCCCGGATCGAAGGTGAAGACGCCGAGGTCGGCGTAGAGCTTGCGGATGTCGGCCACCGCCGGCCCGACGCTTGCCTGGACAAGCGGCGCGGTGCTGCTCCGGTTCGTCCCGTCGAGCGTGATGGTGACGGAACCCTTGGTGGACGGGTCGCTCATGCGTTGATCCTCGCCGACCGGTCCGCCCGGCCGTGTTGATGGGGCAAAGGGCGGGGCGGCGGAACGGATGCTTCCCAACCAAGGCCCCGTGGTGCGGCGCAAGATAGGCCGACCCGCGCGCTTGTCCATCCACCGCCCCGGGGAGGGGGCGGCGGCACGGCCCGGCGCGCGCTCCGACCCTGGGAAGCGCCCGGGAGGATCACGCGGGCGTGTCAGGCCGCCATTTCGGGCAGGTCGCTCGGTTGCAGGAAGCGGACCAGCCGCGCGCCGCCGGGGGAGAGGCCGCGCCATTCCCCCTCGATCGCGAACTCCGCCAGCGCCGCCGTCGGATAGGCCTCCGCCAGCGCCGGGGGCGCTCCTTCCGAATCGGATCCCTCGCCGGCCAGCGCCAGCGCCAGATCGTGCAGGCCCGGGTTGTGAGCGATGAGCAGCACGCTCCCGACCTCCTCCGGCACCTCCCGCACCGCGTCCAGCAGCCGCGTCCAGGGCGCGAGGTAGAGGTCGTCCATCGGCTCCACCCGCGGCGGCCCCTCCAGCGTGCCGAGCGTCTCGAGCGTCTGCAGCGTGCGGCGGGAGGAGGAGACGAGCACGAGCTGCGGCCGCAGCCCCAGGCCGCGCATCGCCCCGGCCATGGCGGCGGCGGCGCGCCGGCCGCGCGCGTTCAGCGGCCGGGCGTGGTCCGAGAGGGCCGGGTCGTCCCAGGCCGATTTCGCGTGCCGCAGCAGGAGCAACTGGTGCATGGCCCCAGCCTGCCACAGGCGCCGCCGCCTGTCGCGGGGGCCCCGCCCGGCGCCCCTCAGCGCCGCGGCGGCGCGTTCATCACCCGCCCCGGGTCGCGCCCCGGATCGCGCCCGGGCGGCCCGGGGGCCGCTCCCCGCGGCGCCGCCTGCATCTCCTCCCGTGCCGCCTGCCCGGCCACCACCGCGCCCTCCGTCACCCCCTGGGAGAGCCGCTGGAAGGAGACCTGCGCCACGCCGACCTGCACCCCGTGCCAGCTCACCGCCGCGCGCGAGAGCGCGACGTCCTCCCCGGTGCGCACGAACCACTGGTCGAAGGCCAGCCGCCGACGCCGGCCGGACAGGCTCGGCATGTCGAGCTCGTGCTCCAGGTGGAAGGCGTTGCCCACGGCCCGCCCCCGCACCGGGCCGGTCGCGTCCGTCGCCTCCCCCAGCCAGGCCCCGCCGCCGGGCTCCGCGGGGTCGCGGCGCAGCCGCCAGAAGCGGCGGTCCTCGAAGCCGTCCTCGTAGCGGAAGTACTCGTCGAAGGTGAGGGTCGCGCCATCCCAGGCGCCCACCAGGCGGGCGTTGAACCAGCCCTCGATGCCCCCCAGCCGCGTGACGAAGAGGCCCGCGCTCCGCAGCCGCCCCGCGAAGAACTCCTCCGGCCGGAAGGGCGGCCCCTTGCCCTCGAAGGTCGCCGGCGCCGTCCCGCAGCCGGCAAGCGGGCCGGCCAGGGCTGGAAGGGCGAGGAGAAGGCGGCGTCGGCTGTGCATCCCCGCCGAGCATCCCCCGCCCGTCGGGCCTTGGCCAGGGCCGGAAGGCAGCGGGCAGGGCAGGGAGGATGCGCTCACGTTGCCGTGCGGAGCTGGCACGCGCCGTGCTAGCCTCGGCTCCGTCTGTCCATGCCCGACAGGCACCGCCCCCGCCCGTCATCGCACCGCCCCCGGTGCGCGGAGTTCCCGATGCGCCGCCGTTCCGCCCTCCTCGCGCTCCCCGGCCTGGCGCTCGCGCCGGCCCTCCCCCGCGCCGCCCGCGCCGAGACCGCCCCCTGGCCGAGCCGGCCCGTGCGCATCGTCGTCACCTTCCCGCCGGGCGGCGCCTCCGACATCGTCGCCCGCGTCATGGCCGACGTCCTGTCGCAGCGCATGAACGCGCGCTTCGTGGTGGACAACCGCCCCGGCGCCGGCGGCACCCTCGGCGCCTCCCACGTCGCGGCCCAGCCGGCCGACGGCTACACGCTCATGCTCTCCAACACCGCGCCCATCGTCACCTCGCCCCCGCTCTACGCCCGGCCCGGCTACGACCCCGTCGCCTCCTTCGCCCACGTCGCCTTCCTCGGCACCACGCCCGCCGTCATCACCGCGAACAAGGACCTCGTCCCCGCGACCGACCTTGCGGGGCTCATCGCCTGGATCAAGGCGCAGCCCGGCCCCGTCCCCTACGGCTCCTCCGGCGTCGGCTCCGTGCCCCACATCCTCGGCGTGCTGCTCGAGCGCGAGGCGGGCCTCCAGCTCAGCCACATCCCCTACCGCGGCAGCGCGCCCATGCAGGCGGAGCTCCTCGGCGGCTCGCTCCCCCTCGGCTTTGACGTCCTGCCCGACACCGTCGAGAACATCCGCGCCGGCCGCCTCCGCGCCTTCGCCGTCACCGCCAGCGCCCGCCAGCCGCTGGCGCCCGAGGTCCCCACCATGGCGGAGCTCGGCTACCCCGGCATCAAGATCGACAACTGGCTCGGCCTCAGCGCCCCCGCCGGCCTGCCCGCACTGATCGCCGAGCGCCTGCGCGCCGAGAGCGTCGCCGCCCTCGCGACCCCCGAGATGCGCCGCCGCCTGGACGAGCGCGGCATCACCGGCGCCCCGCTCGGCCCGACGGAGTTCACCGCCCTCGTCGCGCAGCAGGTCCGCGACATCGGCGGCGCCGTCGCGGCGCTGGGCATCCGGCAGGACTGACGATCAAGCGCTGGAGGAGAGCCGGAGAGAAGGAATTCTTCCCGAACCCCTCATCCTTTCCTGCAGGACTGCCGTGGATGCCCCGGAGAAGGGGAAGCGCCGCCGGCCAGGGGCCTGCTGGCAACACGGGGGAAGCCTCGGCTCCGCGTTCCGCGGGAGCCTCGAAACAACGATGAGGGCGGGTCCGGAAGGGAGAACTCCTCTCTCCCAATGGCCTCCGCACCCCCCCGCCTGGATCAGCCCGCCACCTCGTCCGTCCGCACCGCGAAGCCGCTCAGCCGGTTCGCCCCGAAGGTCGTCGTGATCGCCACGTCCGTCGCGTCCCGCCCGCGCGCCAGCAGGATGCGCCCTATCCGCGGCGTGTTGTTCCGCGCGTCGAAGGTGTGCCAGGCCCCACCGAGATACACCTCGAACCAGGCCGCGAAGTCCGGCGTGCCCCAGGGCTGCGGCGTCCCCATGTCGCCCAGGTACCCCGTGCAGTAGCGCGCGGGGATGTTCAGGCAGCGGCAGAAGGTGACCGCCAGATGCGCGTAGTCGCGGCAAACGCCTGTCCCCTCCTGGAAGGCCTGCACCGCCGTCCGCGTCGCCCGCGCCGCCTGGTAGTCGAAGGCGATGTGCCGGTGCACGTAATCGCAGATCGCCTGCACGCGTCCCCAGCCGGCCGGCACCTGCCCGAACAGTTCGAAGGCGGTGTCGGACAGGAGGTCCGTCTCGCAGTACCGGCTGCCCAGCAGGAAGCCGACGGCCTCGTCGGGTAGGTCCTCCACCCGGTGCTCCGCCGCGTCCGGCACGATCCGATCGGGCTGCCCGCTGTCCCGCACCAGGGCGCTGTTGGTCATCGTGAAGCGCCCGGGCGGCGCGACGAGCCGGCTGCCGACATTGCCGAAGCGGTCGGCATAGGGCGTGACGGCCACCGGCGGATCAAAGACCGGCGCCTCCGCCACGAGGATGTCCTCGGCCCGGCTCGGATGGATGGTGAGCATCACGACCATCGGCGTGGCCCGGGGAAGCTCGTAGTCGAGCTTGTAGCCAACCTGGATTTGCACGGGGGTTCTTTCGGGTGTCTGGGCGCGGGGAGCGCGGGACGGCGCCGTCACGGCGCCACGGGCGCGTCGCACGCCTGCCCGACCCTTAGCGGGATCGCGGCCCTGGCAGTAACGCTTTCCTCGCAGGTCTTCCCGGCCCCGGGCCGTCGCGAGGAACGGCGGCGGGCCGCGAACCGGCCCTGCCGCGACGGTTGGGCAGACCCTGCGCGCTACACGAAGCCCAGCAGCCCCAGCAGCACGCGGATCGCGCCCTCGATCAGCTCGTCCGGCAGCATGTCCACCCCGGAACCACGTCGACGCGCAACGGGAAGCCGGCGGCACAAGGTCGCCGGCCGCCAGGGTCGGAAACGGGGATGGCACGCCTCCCCTTACACCGCGGCCGCTCTCAGCCCCGCTTGCGCAGCGGCGGCGCCGCCACCTCCGGCGGGATCGGGCAGGCATAGGCCGCCCCGCCCCGCCGCTGGGCCAGCTCCGCCTTCGCCCGCGCGAGAAGCTCCGGGTCCCGGAACCCGTCCAGCGCCGTCGCCGCCATCACCTTCGCCGCCTGCGCCATGCCCTTGTGCGCGTGGGCCGAGCGCCCCTGCGCCACCGCCTGCCAGGTGTGGAAGGGCGTGCCCACCGCCCAGCAGGCCCCCCAGGCCTGCACCGTCGGCACGATCTGCGAGACGTCGCCGACATCGGTGGAGCCCGCCTGCACCAGCGGCGTGCCGTCGAAGGGCAGCACCCCGTCGTGCAGCCCCGCCTCCGCCAGCGCCGGGTCCGCCCCGAAGCTCGCCACCTCCGAGGCGATGTCCTCCGCGCTCAGCGAGGCCCGGATCTCCCCCGCGAAGCGCCGGTCCGCCTCGTCGTAGGCGGGCGCGCCGAGCGCCTGGAAGTTCCCGTGCAGCGCGGTCTCCAGCGTCCGGTTCTGCAGCAGCTCCGAGCACGCCTTGTCGATCTCGAAGGACCAGGAGGTCCCCGTCATGATCGCGGCCCCCTTCGCGCAGTCCTTCACCCGCTCGAGCAGCGCGCGCGCCTCCGCCACCCGCGGCGCCCGCACGAGGTAGAGCACCTCCGCCTCCGCCTGCACCACGTTGGGCGAGACGCCGCCGGAATTGGTGATGGCGTAGTGGACCCGCGCCTCCTGCGGCATGTGCTCGCGGAGGTAGTTCACGCCCACGTTCATCAGCTCCACCGCGTCCAGCGCGGAGCGCCCGAGATGCGGCGACCCCGCCGCGTGCGCCGCCTTCCCCTTGAAGCGGAAGTAGACCTGGTAGTTCGCGAGGTTGCGCACCGACATCACCGCGTTGAAGGCGCCGGGATGCCAGGTCACGGCGGCGTCGAGGTCGTCGAAGGCCCCCTCCCGCGCCATGAAGGTCTTGCCCGACCCGCCCTCCTCGCCGGGGCAGCCGTAGTAGCGCACGCGCCCGGGCATCCCCGCCTCGCGCAGCGCGTCGCGGGCCGAGACCGCCGCCAGCATCGCGCCCGCGCCCAGCAGGTTGTGCCCGCAGCCGTGCCCGTTCCCCCCGGCCTCCAGCGGCCGCTTCTCCGCCACCCCCGCCTCCTGCGACAGGCCGGCCAGCGCGTCGAACTCGCCGAGGAAGCCGATCACCGGCCCGCCCTCGCCGGCCTCGGCCACGAAGGCGGTCGGGATCCCCGCCACGTTCCGCGTCACCCGGAACCCCTCCGCCTCCAGCTGCGCGATCTGCGCCTCCACCGAGCGGTGCTCGGCGAAGCGCAGCTCCGGCATGCCCCAGATGAGGTCCGACAGCGCCGCGTAGGCCGGCGCTTTGGCCTCCACGAGGCCGTCGAGGTGGTCGAGCGCGATGGGGTCGTTCTTCATGCCCCGATTCTAGTCATCGGAACCCTTCAGGTCACCTCCACAACGAGCTTCCCGAAGTTCTTCCCGGCCAGCAGCCCCATGAAGGCCTCCGGCGCCTTGTCCAGGCCCTTCACCACCTCCTCGCGGTAGCGCAGCGACCGGTCCCGCACCCATCCGCCCCCGATCCGCCGCCAGTCCGCGAAAGCCCGCGGGTGGTCGCTCACGATGAACCCCCGCAGGGAAAGCCGCTTCCTCACCAGCTGCATCAGGTTCGGCCCCGGCGCCGGCTCCGCGTCGTTGTACTCCGCCACCATCCCGCAGAAGGCCACCCGCCCGAAGTCGTTCAGCAGCGGGAACACCGCCTTCTGCACGGCGCCGCCGACGTTCTCGAAATAGGCGTCGATCCCCTCCGGGCAGGCCGCGCGCAGGCGCTCCGCGAAGTCCTCGCCCCGGTGGTCCACGCATTCCCCGAAGCCGAGCTCCTCCCGCACGAAGGCGCATTTCTCCGGCCCGCCGGCGATGCCCACCACCCGCGCGCCCATCCGCGCCGCGATCTGCCCCGCCACGCTCCCCACCGCGCCCGAGGCCGCCGAGACCACGAAGGTCTCCCCCGGCCGCGGCCGCGCGAGCTCCGTCGTGCCCACCCAGGCCGTGGTCCCCGGCATCCCCAGCACGCCGAGCGCCGTCGTCATCGGCGCGCCGTCCTCCTCCAGCTTCCGCAGCCCCGCCGCCGGCACGGCCGAGAAGCGCTGCCAGCCGAAGCCGCCCAACACCCAGTCTCCCCGCTGAAAGCGCCCCGTCGGGTCCTCCTCCACCTGGGCGACGCACTGCCCCTCCATCACCGCCCCGATCTCGACCGGCGCCGAGTAGGACTTCGCCGCGCTCATCCGCCCGCGCATGTAGGGGTCGAGCGAGAGGAACCGGTTCCGCAGCAGCGCCTCGCCCGGGCGCGGGGCGGGGGGAGGGGCCTCGGAGACCTCGAAGTGCTCGGGCCCGACCCGCCCCTCCGGCCGCGCGCGGAGAAGGATGCGGAGGTTGTTCTCGGCCATCAGGCGTTCCTGTCCTCGGTGTCCACCACGTCCCCCAAGCCCGGGGGGCGGCCTAACAACTGGCGCGCCGCCCCGCGCGGCGCTAGAGCCGCACCCCCCGACCCACGAGGACCCCCCGCCATGCCCCCCCTCCGATGCGGCTGATCGGCCTCGCCGGCTGGAGCGGCGCCGGCAAGACCACCCTGCTGGCCGCCCTTATCCCCTGGCTCACCGCCCGGGGCCTCGCGATCTCCACCATCAAGCACGCCCACCACGAGTTCGACGTCGACCGGCCCGGCAAGGACAGCCACACCCACCGCCTGGCGGGCGCGAGCCAGGTCCTCGTCGCCTCCTCCCGCCGCTGGGCGTTGATGACGGAGCTGCGCGGCGCGCCCGAGCCGCCCCTCCTCGCCCTCCTCGCCCATCTCGACCCCGTCGATCTCGTGATCGTGGAGGGCTTCCGGCGCGATCCCCACCCCAAGATCGAGGTCCATCGCGCCGCCAACGGCAAGCCCTGGCTGCACCCGGAGGACCCCGCCATCCGCGCCGTCGCCGCCGACACCCCGCCGCCCGGCTGCCTGCCCCACGCGGCGCTGGACGACATCCCCGCCATCGGCGCCCTCGCGCTGGAGCACGCGGCCCCATGGCCGGGCTGACCGGCGCCCCCGGCGACTGCTTCGGCGGGGAGGGCGCCCTCCTGTCGGTCGAGGAGGCCGCCGCCCTCGTCGCCGCCCGCGTCGCCCCCCTGCACGGCACGGAGACGGTCCCCCTCCGCGCTGCCCGCGGCCGCGTCCTCGCCGAGGACCTGACCGCCCCCGCCGACCTCCCCCCCTTCGCCAACAGCGCCGTCGACGGCTACGCCTTCCGCCGCGCCGACCGGCCGCCCGGCGGCACCCTCCCGCTCGCGGCCCGCGTCGCCGCCGGGCAGCCCGCCGCCCCGCTCGCCCCCGGCACCGCCGCCCGCGTCCTCACCGGCGCCCCCGTGCCCGCGGGCGCCGACGCCGTCGCCCTGCAGGAGGACGCGGCGGCCGAGGGCGGCGCCGTCACCCTTCCCGCGGCCCTGCCGGCCGGCGCCAACATCCGCCCCGCCGGCGAGGATCTCGCCCGCGGCGAGCTCGCCCTCCCGGCCGGCCACCGGCTGGACGCCGCCGCCATCGGCCTCGCCGCCGCCCTCGGCCGCCCCGCGCTCCGCGTCGCCCGCCGCCCCGTGGTCGGCGTCTTCAGTACCGGGGACGAGCTCGTCGAGCCTGGCCAGCCCCTTGGCCCCGCCGCCCGCCACGACAGCAACCGCCACACCCTGCTCGCCCTGCTGGACGCCCTGCCGGCGGAGGCGCGCGACCTCGGCATCCTCCCCGACCGCGCGGGGGCCACCGCCGAGGCCCTCCGCGCCGCCGCGGCCGCCCACGACCTCCTCCTCACCTCCGGCGGCGTCTCCGCCGGGGAGGAGGACCACGTCCGCCAGGCCATCGAGGCCGGCGGCGCGCTGCACTTCTGGAAGCTCGCCGTGAAGCCCGGCAAGCCCGCGGCCATGGGCACCATCGCCGGCACCCCGGTCCTCGGCCTGCCCGGAAACCCTGTCGCCGCCGTGGTCGCCTTCCTGCACCTTGCGCGGCCCCTGGTGCTCCGCCTCGCCGGCGCCCTCCCGCGGCCCCTGCCGCGCCTGACCGCCATCGCCGCCTTCGCCCACCGCAAGAAGCCGGGACGGCGCGAGTACCTCCGCGTCTGGCTGATCGGCGGCGAGGCCCACCGCTACCCCCGCGACGGCGCCGGCCTCCTCGCCTCCCTCGCCCGCACCGACGCCCTGGCCGAGCTGCCCGAGGACCTCACCGCCCTCGAGCCGGGAACCCCGGTCGCCGTCATCCCCTATGCCGGGCTGTTCTGACCCCGCAGCGCCGCCTCCAGCACCGGCAGATCCGCCGGCGCGTTGGCGTTGAGGAAGGGATCCCCCGCCCACTCCACCGTCGCCACCCCATGAGGCGCCGCCCAGCGGCTCACCTTGCCCTCGCCCGCCAGCAGCGCCCGCCGCAGGTCCCCGCGCAGCCCCACGGGCCAGAGCGCGACCGGCGGGTGTGCCCGCCCGCCCGAGGCCGCGCAGGCGATCGCCGCGCCGGACCCCTCGAGGGCCGCGCCCAGCCGCGCCGCCAGGTCGCTCGGAACCAGCGGTGTGTCCCCGGGCACGGAGAGCACCCAGCCCATCCCCAGCCCCGCCGCCCGCTCCATCCCCGCGAGGATCCCCGCCAGCGGCCCGGGATGGCTGGGCAGGGGGTCCGCCACCACCGCCATCCCCGGCGCGGCCTCCCGGAACCGCGCGGGATCGCCGTTCGCGCTCAGCGCCAGGGCGTCCACCTGCGGCGCCAGCCGCGCCAGCAGGTGCGCCAGCATCGGCCGCCCGAGCAGCGGCAGCAGCGCCTTGTCGCCCCCGCCCATGCGCCGCGCGAGCCCCCCGGCCAGCACGAGGCCAAGGACGCCCGCCCTACCCACGCAGCGCCAGCGGCCGCAGCAGGAAGGCCGTGCCCCATCCCCAGGCCGCGCCGGTAAACCAGGGCACCCAGTCCGGCGTCCCCCGCGGCAGGTGCTGCGGCACGAGCCAGGCCGCGGCCAGCCCCACCACCGCCCCGAAGAGAAGGTCCGGCAGCGGCACCAGCCGCAGCAACAGCGCGATGCCGAAGCTGCCCGCCGCGCCGAGGAGGAGGAACCAGCCGAGCAGCGGCAGCCCGTAGGGGCCGGGCCCGGACGCGTAGGCCGCGTCCGGCATCACCCGCGCCAGCTTCGCCAGCAGGAAGAGCGTCGAATCCCGGAACACGGGCACCGACAGCGCGCCGCAGGGAACCCCGAGGACCAGCGCGCGCCGGAGGCTCCTCCGCAACCCGCGCGCCCCTAGGCGCCGGCGCGCTCCGCCACGCACTCGCGCAGCGCCTCGCCCAGCATGTCCATCCCCTCGTTCACCAGGGCGTCCGAGGTCGTCAGCGGGCAGAGGAAGCGGATGACGTTCCCGCGCACCCCGCAGGAGAGCAGCACGAGGCCCTTCTCGGCCGCCCGCGCCACCAGCGCCCGCGTCAGGTCCGGGTCCGGCCGGTCGGCGTCGCCGCCCGCCACCAGCTCCATCGCGACCATCGCGCCCACCGCGCGGATGTCGCCGATCACGCCCCGCAGCGAGTTGCTCGCCTGCAGCTCCCGGATGCGCGCGACCAGCAGCTCGCCGATCCGCTCGGCCCGCCCGCAGAGGTCCTCCTCCTCGATCACGTCGAGCACCGCGTTCCCCGCCGCGCAGCCGAGCGGCGAGCCGCCATAGGTGCCGCCGAGCCCGCCCGGGTGCGGGCTGTCCATGATCGAGGCCGTGCCCGTCACCGCCGAGAGCGGGAAGCCGCCCGCGAGCGACTTCGCCATGGTCACGAGGTCCGCCTTCACCCCCGTGTGCTCCATCGCGAACATCTTCCCGGTGCGCGCGAAGCCGGTCTGCACCTCGTCGGCGATGAGCAGCATGCCGTACTTGTCGCAGATCGCCCGCAGCCCCTGCATCAGCTCCGGCTGCGCCTGGTAGAAGCCGCCCTCGCCCTGCACGGGCTCGATGATGACGGCCGCGATCCGCGCGGGATCGATGTCCGCCTTGAACAGCGTCTCGATGGCCTCGAGCGTCGCCGCGACCTCCTTGCCGTGGTAGGCCACGGGGAAGGGCAGGTGGTAGATGTCGGCCGGCATCGGGCCGAAGCCCACCTTGTAGGGCACCACCTTGCCCGTCAGCGCCATGCCCAGCAGCGTCCGCCCGTGGAAGGCGCCGGAGAAGGCGATCACGCCCGGGCGCCCCGTGTGGGCGCGGGCGATCTTCACCGCGTTCTCCACGGCCTCGGCGCCCGTCGTCAGGAAGATGGTCTTCGCCGGACCCCGCACCGGCGCGATGGCGTTCAGCCGCTCGGCCAGCCGCACGTAGCTCTCGTAGGGCGTCACCTGGATGCAGGTGTGGGAGAAGTTCTCGAGCTGCGCCTGCACGGCGGCCTTCACCTTGGGGTGCAGGTGCCCGGTGTTGAGCACCGCGATCCCGCTGCCGAAGTCGATGTAGCGCTTGCCCTCGACATCCGTGATCTCCGACCCCTCGGCCTTGGCGGCGAAGACGGGGAGGGAGGTCGCGAGCCCCCGCGGGACCGCGGCCTCCTTCCGCGCCTGGAGCGTCGCGTTGCGCAGCCCCTCCTCGATCGACGCCGTGGCCTCGCCGGTGATCGTGGTGCCCATGCCGGAAATCTCCCTAACAGGTCGCTGAAACTGCGCCCGACGGCCCGCCGGGGCAAGGCTCCGCCCGGCTCCACGCGGCGCGCGCCAAGGCCGCCTCGCGCATTTGCCGCGCCAGCACGTCGGCGCCGAGGATGGGATTGTTGAGGTAGAACTCGTCGCGCGGGAACACGTCCGTCAGCGGCGCCTCGCCGCGCGGCGCGCCAGGACCCCAGACGAGCGGCGCGTCCCGGAACATCCCCGCGTAGTCGCCGGCCCCCGCGTTGCCGCGCAGCAGCCGCGCCCGCACCCCCGGCTCGGCGAAGCGCGCCGCCAGCCTCTCGCTGTCCCAGGGGATCGGCGCGTCGCTGCCCACCAGCACGCTTCCGGGCATGAGGAGGATCACGTGGGGGAAGCTCGCCACGAAGGTCTCCACCGTCCGCACCGTGGGCGCCCACTGCACGTAGAGCCCCCCCGGCGCGAGCCGCCGCCGCACCGTCGCCAGGAACTCCGCGGAGTAGAGCAGCCCGGAATGCGACCCCTCCGGCAGGATGGCGTCGGCCTGGATCACGTCCCAGCGCGTCTCCCCGCGCGCGAGCGCCCGCCGCCCGTCCCCGTACTCGAGGGCATAGCGGGGATCGGCCAGCAGCGCCGCCACGGGGCCCTCCGGGTGCCGCCGGGCGATGCCGCGCAGCGCCGGCAGCACCGGCCCGACAAGCTCCACCGCGCGGATGTCCCGCGTCTCCTCGCGCACCCCCGCCGCCCAGGGCGTGCCGCCCGAGCCCACCCCCACCACCATCACCCGCCGCGGGTCGGGATGGAGCAGCGGCCCGACCGCGCCCAGGAACTGGTGGATCGGCAGGAAGGGAAGCCGCCCCTGGCTGAAGCCCTGAATGAAGAAGGGCCCGTCCGGCCCCTCGCCCGCCGCCCCGTCGTCCCGGAAGAAGGCGATGCCGGACCGGTCCTCCGCCCAGGACACCGCCTGCCCCTCGCGCTCCGCGTGCAGGCGGGACCAGAAGGCCGCGTTGCCGGGAATGGCGAGCGTCAGCGCGGCGCAGGCCCCGCCCAGCGCGAGCGCCCCCGCCCGCCCCGGCCCCCGCAGGCTCCACCACCACAGCCCCGCCAGCAGGACCGACAGCCCGCCCAGCAGGTGCAGCGTCCCCGCCGTGCCCAGGAAGTGGAAGGACACCAGCCCCGTCCCCACCGACCCCGCCGCGTTGCCGAGGATGTTCGCGAGCTGCACCCAGCCCACCCGCGCGCCCACGCTCGCCAGGTCCCGCTGCACCGCGCGCTGCACGAAGGGAAAGGTCATCCCGATCAGGAAGGAGGGAGGGGCCACCACCAGCACGGCGAGCGCCATCGTCGTCGCCAGCCCCGCCCCGTGCAGCCGCGCGCGGTCCGCGCCCAGCACGGTATCCAGCGGCCAGTGGGGCAGGGCCCACCACAGGGCGAGGATCAGCGCCGCGGCCAGGGCGAAGCCGCCCGCCTGCGCCGCGAAGAAGGCCGGCCGCGGGTCCCGCACCCGCCGCAGCAGCCGCGACGCCACCTCCATCCCCAGCCCGTCCGCCAGGAGGAAGATCCCGAGCACCGTCGGGAAGAGATAGGCGTGGTACTGCCCGACCTGGCCGAGCAGCCGCACCCAGACGATCTCCAGCGCGACGATCACGTAGCCCGACAGGAAGACGAGCGCGCACCACAGCGGCAGCCCCCCGAAGGGCGACCCCGCCGGGCCGGCCGCCTCCGCCACGGGGGCCGGCGCCGCGCCGCGCCGCGCCGAGGACCACAGGGTCAGCGCCAGCCCGGCCGCCGTCAGGTTCAGCCCCGCCGCCAGCACCAGGGCGCCCACGAAGCCGAGGTTCCCCGCGAGGAACCAGCCGCCCAGCAGCGCCCCCATCCCCGCGCCGAGGGTGTTGAGGCCGTAGAGCCGCCCCACCCGCTCCGCCACCGTGTCGAGCGAGGTCGCCACGGCCCGCGCCAGCAGCGGCAGGGAGGCCCCCATCAGCGTCGTCGGCAGCACGAGCCCGGCGAAGCAGAGCGCGAAGATCGCCGCCGGGCTGTCCACGACCCCCGCCAGGTCCGTCGCCAGGAAATCGTACAGAAAGGCCTTGGACAGCAGCGCGAAGCCGCCCACCCCGAGCTCCGCGACGGCGAAGCCGAGCAGCGCCCGCGCCGGGGAGAGGCGGTCCGCCAGCCGCGCCCCGGCGATCGAGCCGAGGCCCAGCCCCGAGAGGAAGGCGCCGACCACCAGCGCCGCCGAGACGCTGTCCGACCCCGCGAAGATCCCCAGCATCCGTTGCCAGACGATCTGGCACAGCAGCGCCCCGAAGCCGGAAAGAAAGAAGGCCACCGAAAGACGCGCCATGCCGTTTCCCACCCCCCCGCGGCCTTTCCGGCCCTTCCGGGGATTATTCCGGGATCGGCGGCGCCTGTGAAGCGCGCGCCCCCCGCCCTTGCCGGCGCCGCCCGCCGCGCGCAACTTGCGCCCCCTTCAAAGAGGGAGTCCGCGTCTCGTGAATGGTGCCCACAGCCTCGTCCACACGCTTCTCAAGTCCGGCGTGGACACCTGCTTCTCCAACCCCGGCACCAGCGAGATGCACTTCGTCGCCGCCCTCGACCAGGTCCCGGGCATGCGCTGCGTCCTCGGCCTGCAGGAGAACGTCGTCACCGGCATGGCCGACGGCTACTTCCGGATCGCGGAGAAGCCCGCCTGCACCCTCCTGCACTGCGGGCCGGGCCTCGCGAACGGCCTTGCCAACCTCCACAACGCCCGCCGCGCCCGCAGCGGCATCGTCAACGTCGTCGGCGACCAGGCCACCTACCACCGCCCCTTCGACGCGCCGCTCACCGCCGACACCGAGGGCTGGGCCCGCCCCGTCTCCGCCTGGGTCCGCACGAGCACCCGCGCCGAGGACGTGGGCCGGGACGCCGCCATCGCCGTCCAGGCCGCCCGCACGGCGCCGGGCGGCATCGCGACCCTCGTCCTCCCCTCCGACGCCTCCTGGGACGAGGGCGGCCTCCCCGCGGACCCGCTCCCCGTCCCCCCGGCCACGGCCCCCGACCCCCACGCCGTCCGCACCGCCGCCCGCGTCCTGCGGGAGGGGCGGAACGTCCTCCTCCTCCTCGGCGGCCCCGCCCTGCGGGAGGAAGGCCAGCGCCTGGCCAACCGCATCCTCCGGGCCACCGGCGCCAAGGTCCTGGCGGAGGGCTCCAACGCCCGCGTCGCCCGCGGCCGGGGGCGGATGCCGCTCGAGCGCGTCCCCTACGTCGCCGACGTCGCCATCAAGGCACTGGCGGGCTTCGAGCACATCATCCTGGTGAACGCGAAGGCCCCGGTCGGCTTCTTCGCCTACCCCGACAAGCCCTCCCGCCACTACTCGCCGGACGCCGAGGTCCACGTCCTCACCCGCTTCGAGGGCGACGCCGTCGCCGCCCTCCAGGCCCTCGTCGACGAGCTCGGCGCCCCCGACGCCGCCATCCCCGACCCCGGCCCGCGCCCCGAGCCCGGCCGCGGCGCCCCCACCCCCGAGGGCCTGGCCCGCACCGTCGCCGCCCTCATGCCCGAGGGCGCCATCGTCGCCGACGAGAGCGTCTCCTTCGGCCGCGGCTTCTACGCCGAGACCCACGCCGCCCCCGCGCATGACTGGCTCCACCTGACGGGCGGCGCGATCGGCGACGGCATGCCCCTGGCCACCGGCGCCGCCATCGCCGGCCAGGGCCGCCGCGTCATCAACCTCCAGGCCGACGGCTCCGCCATGTACACGGTCCAGTCCCTCTGGACCCAGGCGCGGGAGAGGCTGCCGGTCACGACGATCATCCTCTCCAACCGCAAGTACCAGATCCTCATCGGGGAGTACGCGGGGGTGGGCGCCAACCCCGGCCCCACCGCCATGAACATGCTCGACCTCGGCAACCCCGACCTCGACTGGGTGAAGATCGCGAACGGCATGGGCGTCGAAGCCGCCCGCGCCACCACCCTCGAGGCCTGCGCCGACCTCCTCGCCCAGAGCACGTCGCGCAACGGCCCCTTCCTCATCGAACTCGTCATCTAGACGGAGACGCCCGCCATGACCGCTTACCCCAAGGTCCAGCTCCACATCGACGGCCAGTGGCGCGACGCCCGCTCCGGCAAGACCCTCGAGATCATCAACCCCGCGACCGAGGAGGTCATCGGCACCGTCGCCCACGCCGAGATCCCCGACCTCGACGAGGCCCTCGCCGCCGCCGAGCGCGGCTTCGCCACCTGGCGCAAGGTCTCGCCCTACGAGCGCTCCAAGCTCATGCGCAAGGCCGCCGACCTCCTCCGCTCCCGCGCCGATGCCATCGCCACGATGATGACCGCCGAGCAGGGCAAGCCGCTGCCCGAGGCGAAGATGGAGGTCCTCGCCGGCGCGGACGTGATCGACTGGTTCGCGGAAGAGGGCCGCCGCGCCTACGGCCGCGTCATCCCCGCCCGCGCCGAGGGCGTCTACCAGCTCTCGCTGCGCGAGCCCGTCGGCCCCGTCGCCGCCTTCACGCCCTGGAACTTCCCGATCAACCAGGTCGTCCGCAAGCTCTCGGCGGCGCTCGCGACGGGCTGCTCCATCATCGTCAAGGCGCCCGAGGAAACCCCGGCCTCCCCGGCCGAGCTCATCCGCGCCTTCATCGACGCCGGCGTGCCGAACGGCGTCGTCCAGCTCGTCTACGGCATCCCCGCGGAGATCTCCGCCTACCTCATCCCGCACCCGGTGATCCGCAAGATCACCTTCACCGGCTCCACCCCCGTGGGCAAGATGCTCGCGGGCCTCGCCGGCCAGCACATGAAGCGCGCGACCATGGAGCTCGGCGGCCACGCGCCGGCCATCGTCTTCAACGACGCCGACGTGGGGAAGGCCGCCAGGACCCTCGCCGCCGCGAAGTTCCGCAACGCCGGCCAGGTCTGCGTCTCCCCCACCCGCTTCCTCATCCAGGAGCGCTCCTTCGACGAGTTCCTCGAGACCTTCACGACCGCCGCGAAGGCCATCAAGGTCGGCCCCGGCACCGAGGCCGGCGTCGCCATGGGCCCGCTCGCCAACGAGCGCCGCATCCCCGCCATCGAGGCCCTCGTGCAGGACGCCGTCACCCGCGGGGGCAAGCTGCAGACCGGCGGCAAGCGCATCGGCAACAAGGGCTACTTCTACGAGCCCACCGTCATCTCCGACCTGCCCCGCGACGCCCGCGCGATGAACGAGGAGCCCTTCGGGCCGCTCGCCCTCGTCAACCGCTTCTCCGACCTCGACGAGGTCGTGGAGGAGGCCAACCGCCTGCCCTTCGGCCTCGCCTCCTACGCCTTCACGGGCTCGGCCGGCACCGCACAGGCCCTCGGCGCCCGCGTCGAGACCGGCATGATGACCATCAACCACCTCGGCCTCGCCCTCCCCGAGGTTCCCTTCGGCGGCGTGAAGGACAGCGGCTACGGCTCCGAGGGCGGCTCCGAGGCCATCGAGCCCTACCTCGTCACGAAGTTCGTGACCCAGACGGGCCTCTGAGCCGGCAAGGGGAGGGGAGGGCGATGACGGACCGCACGCTGGACGCCCTCCTCGCGGACCTCGTCATCGCCAACCGCATCCTCGCGCACGAGGGCGTGCTCGACGACTTCGGGCACGTCTCCGCGCGCGACCCGCACGACCCCTCCCGCTTCTGGCTCAGCGCCTCCCGCAGCCCCGAGCTCGTCTCCCGCGCCGACCTCCTCCGCTTCGACCTCGACGGGCGGCCGGAGGACCCCGGCCAGCGCCGCCCCTACCTCGAGACCATCGTCCACGCCCGCCTCTACGCCGCGCGCCCGGACGTGCGGGCCATCGTCCACCACCACGCCCGCGCCGTGCTCCCCTTCACCGTCACGAAGCGCCCGCTCCGCCCCGTCTTCCACCTCGCGGCCGTGCTGGGCGAGGCCGTGCCCGTCTGGGACAGCGTGCCCGAGTTCGGCGACACCGCCATGATCATCGCCGACGGCGCCGTCGCCGACAGCCACGCCCGCGCGATGGGCGGGGGCAACAGCCTGCTGCTGCGCGGCCACGGCGCCACCAACGCGGAGGCCGGCCTCGCCGCCGTCACCTTCGTCGCCGTCACGCTGCGCGACAACGCCGAGGTCCAGGCCGCCGCCGAGGCCATGGGCGAGGTCCAGTACCTCTCCCCCGGCGAGATCGCGCTCACCGCGAAGATGCAGATGGGCGAGCGCCCGCTCTCCCGATCCTGGGAGTACCGCCGCGCCCGCGCGGGCTTCGCCGGCCTCTAGGCGCCGCCCCGCCCCGGCCCGGGACCGCGCGACGAAACGGCCCGGAAACCTCGGGCCGCGCCGGTAATCTCCCGTTCATCCCGTTCTCGGAAGATTGTGCCTCGCGACGACACAATTTCTGGAGGATGGCTGGATGATGCGGTGGCTGGACCGGTGCTTCGGCTCGCGGCGGTGGGCGGCGATGGAGGCTGTCCGCGCGAACGTCATGATCGCCGATGCCAACTTGCGCATCGTCTACATGAACCCCTCGGTCATCCGGCTGATGCAGGAGGCCGAGGCCGAGCTGAAGCGGGAGATGCCGAACTTCAGCGTCGACCGCCTCATCGGCAGCAACATCGACATCTTCCACAAGAAGCCGGCGCACCAGCGCAAGATGCTGGCCGCGCTCGCCAAGCCGCACGCGGCCACCATCCAGGTCGGCTCGCGCAAGTTCGACCTCCTGGTCAGCCCGCTCACGCGGCTCGGCCGCCGCATCGGCTTCGTCGTCGAGTGGTCCGACGCGAAGGAGCGCCTGCTCAACCTCGACTACGCCGCCCAGATGCGCGCCATCGGCCGCTCGCAGGCGATCGTGGAGTTCACGACCGAGGGCAAGGTCCTCGACGCCAACGAGAACTTCCTCCAGCTCATGGGCTACAAGATCGAGGAGATCCGCGGCCTGCACCACGGCGTCTTCGTCGACCCCGCCGAGAGGGCCAGCCCCGCCTATGCCCGCTTCTGGGAGCGACTGCTCGCCGGCGAGTACCAGGCCGCGAGCTTCCGGCGCTTCACCAAGACTGGCGACACCGTCTGGATCGAGGGCTCCTACAACCCGATCTTCGACGAGCGCGGGCAGGTGACGAAGGTCGTCAAGTTCGCGACCGACATCACCGCCGAGAAGCAGCGCGCCGCCGACGCCGAGAGCAAGATCGCCGCCCTCAACCGCGTGCAGGCGCTGATCGAGTTCGACCCCTCCTCGAAGGTCATGACGGCCAACGAGAACTTCCTCCGCGTCATGGGCTACACCCTCGACGAGGTCCAGGGGCAGCCGCACGCCATCTTCGTCCCGGAGCCGGAGCGGAGCTCGCCCGAATACGCGCGCTTCTGGGAGCGCCTGCGCAACGGCGAGGTCCAGGCCGGCGAGATGCAGCGCGTCGGCAAGGAAGGCCGGGCGGTCTGGCTCCAGGCCACCTACCACCCCGTGAACGACGCGGACGGGCGGCTGATGAAGGTCGTGAAATACGCCACCAACATCACCGAGGAGGTGAAGCAGCGCCGCCTCATCTCCCTCCTCTCGCTCGTCGCCAACGAGACCGACAACAGCGTCATCATCGCCGACGCGCGCGGCCGGATCGAGTACGTCAACCCCGGCTTCACCCGCCTGACCGGCTACACCATGCAGGAGGCCCTCGGCCGCAAGCCGGGCGAGCTTGTGCAGGGCCCGGGCACCGACCAGGCCACGGTGCAGCGCATCCGCGAGAAGATCCGCCAGAAGCAGGCCTTCTACGAGGAGATCCTCAACTACACGAAGGCGCGCGACCCCTACTGGGTCTCCCTCTCGATCAACCCCGTGCGCAACGCGGCCGGCGAGGTGGAGCGCTACGTCTCCGTGCAGGCCAACATCACCGAGACGAAGCTCAACGCCGTCGACGCCGAGGCCCGGCTGGACGCGATCGAGGGCTCGAACATCGTCGTCGAGTGGGACGCCGAGGGCGCGATCGCGAAGGTCAACCAGGCCGGCCTCGAGTCGCTCGGCATCGCCTCCCTGGCGGAGCTGGGCGACCCCGCGGTCCTCTCCCACGCGCGCCTCCTGCCGGGCGTGACCGCCGCCGAGCTGAGCAGCATGGAGGTGTCGCGCCGCGACGTCCGGATCGAGCGCGAGGGCGCGGCCCCCGTCTTCCTGTCCGGCACCCTCCAGCCGCTGCGCGACGTCGAGGGAGGGCTGCGCGGCACGGTGATGTACGCGATCGACGTCTCCTCGCGCCGCCGCGCCGTGCAGGAGACCGAGCAGGTCATGTCCGTCGTGCTCGACAGCATCGGCCAGTTCGCCCAGACCATCTCGACCATCTCCGGCCAGACCAGCCTCCTCGCGCTGAACGCCACCATCGAGGCGGCGCGGGCGGGGGAGGCGGGCCGCGGCTTCGCGGTGGTCGCGAGCGAGGTGAAGAGCCTCGCCCAGAACTCGGCGAAGTCGACGCAGGACATCACGCACCTCGTCGGCGAGACCCGGTCCCGGATCGAGCGCCTGATCGCCTCGATGTAGCCGCCCGCGGTCCGGGCGGGGGCCTAGTCCCCCCGCCCGGACGGCCATTCCAGCGGCGGGTCGTAGCGCACGGCGGTGAAGCAGAGCCCCTCCGCCGGCGCCGTCTGCCCCGCTCGCGTCCGGTCCCGCCCCTCCAGCACCGCGTGGGGCCAGGAGACTGGCCGCTGCCCCCAGCCCACCTTCGCCAGCGTCCCCACCAGGTTCCGCACCTGGTGGTGGAGGAATGACCGCGCCGCCACCCGCAGCACGATCTCCTCGCCCTCCCGCGAGACGTCGAGCCGGTCCAGGGTCCGCATCGCGTGGCGCGCCTGGCAGGTCGCCGCCCGGAAGGCCGAGAAGTCGTGGTGCCCGAGCAGCCCCTGCGCCGCCTCGTGCATCGCCGCCGCGTCCAGCGGCGCCGGCACGTGCCACACCCGCCCCACCTCCAGCGCCGGCCGCGCCCGCCGGTTCAGGATGCGGTAGCGGTAGCTCCGGTGCACCGCCGAGAAGCGCGCGCTCCACTCCCCGCCCGGCCGCGCCACCGCGAGCACCGAGACCCGGTGCGGCCGCGTCCGCGCGTTCAGCGCCTCCCGCACCCGCTCCTCCGGCAGGTCCGCGAGAAGATCCATCCCCGCGACCTGCCCCTCCGCGTGGACCCCGGAATCCGTCCGTCCGGCGGCCGCGACCTCCGGTGGCACCCCGCCGTTGAGGAAGGCCCCCGCCGCCTCCAGCACGCCCTGCACCGAGACGCCCTCCGCCTGCCGCTGCCAGCCGACGAAGCCCGCGCCGTCATACTCCACCAGCAGCGCGTAGCGCGGCATCCCGGCCCGGCCCCTAGCCCAGCACCGTGCCGGCCGGCACCGCGTGCCCGCGCAGGAAGGCGCCCGCCTCCATCGCCGCCCGCCCGGCCTTCTGCACGCGGGTCAGGCGCAGCGCCGTCCCCCCGCCGCAGGCGACCAGCAGTCCCTCGTCCAGCACCGTCCCCGGCGCCCGCCCGGCCAGGCCCTCCGCCGGCTCGGCCGAGAGAACGCGGAGCACCTCGCCCCCCAGCGCCGTGAAGGCGCCCGGCCAGGGCGTCATGGCGCGCACCCGCCGGTCCAGCGCCGCCGCCGGCTCGGCCCAGTCCAGCCGCCCGTCTTCCTTCCCGAGCTTCGGCGCGTAGGTCGCGCCCTCCGCCGGCTGCGGGGTCTCGGGCGGCCGCTCCGCCAGCGCCCGCAGCACCAGCCGCGCGCCCATCTCGGAGAGCCGGTCGTGCACGCCCGCCGCCGTCTCCCGCGGCCCGACCGGCGTCGCCTCCCGCAGCAGCATGGGGCCGGTGTCCAGCCCCTCGTCCATCCGCATGATGGTGATGCCGGTCTCCGCGTCCCCCGCCAGCACCGCCGCCTGGATCGGCGCCGCCCCGCGCCAGCGCGGCAGCAGGCTCGCGTGGATGTTCAGGCAGCCCATCCGCGGCGCCTCCAGCATCGGCCGCGGCAGGATCAGCCCGTAGGCGACCACCACCGCCGCGTCGAGCAGGAGCGCCGCAAAGGCCTCGTGCTCCGCCGCCTCGCGCCGCACCCGCGCCGGCGTCCGCACCGGCAGCCCCATCTCGACCGCCGCCTGGTGGACGGGGCAGGGGGTCTCCCGCTGCCCGCGCCCCGCCGGCCGCGGCGGCTGGGCGTAGACGCAGGCCACCTCGTGCCCCGCCGCCACCAGCGCCCGCAGCGCCGGCACCGAGAAGGCCGGGCTGCCCATGAAAGCCAGCCGCAGCCGCCCGCCCCCCGGCCCGCCTCTCGCCTGGCCCGGAGGGGTCACATCGCCTCCCGCGACTTCAGCTTCTGCTCCTTGAGGAACTTCTTGATGAGCATGTTCCGCTTAAGGATGCTCAGGTGGTCGGTGAACATCACCCCGTCGAGGTGGTCGATCTCGTGCTGCAGGCAGGTCGCCAGCAGGTCCTCCGCCTCGATCTCCTGGCGCGACCCGTCCAGCGCCCGGTAGCGGACCTTCACCCGCGCCGGCCGCTCCACGTCGGCGTACTGCCCGGGCAGGGAGAGGCACCCCTCCTCCCGCACCGCCAGCTCGGTGCTCGCCGCCACGATCTCGGGGTTCACCAGCACCATCGGCGCCGGGTCCTCCTCCTTGGCGACGTCCAGCACCACCAGCCGCAGCGCCTCGCCTACCTGCGGCGCCGCCAGCCCGATCCCGGGCGCCTTGTACATCGTCGACAGCATCCGCGCCGCCAGGTCGGACACCCGCGGCCCGTCGCCCTCGGCCACCGCGCGGGCCTTGGCGCGGAGAATCGGCGCGGGGTGGAGCAGGATGGGAAGGATCGGGGCGTCGGTCATGGCTGCGCCCCGCATGTAGGGCAGAACCGCCCCCGGCGGAATGCCGCCCGGGCCCGTCCCGGCCTTGCAACGGCCGCCGCCTTCGACAATATCAATCCCGTGGTTCGGTGCCGCGGAAAGGGCCGGGCCACGTGGCCTCGCTTTCCCAAGGACGCCGCAGCATGTCCCGTTCGCCGGTCTTCGGATCGCCGCTCTTCCTCGGCTTCGACCACCTCGAGCAGATGCTCGACCGGGTGCAGAAGACCGCGGACGGCTATCCCCCCTACAACATCGAGCAAACCGCGGCCAACCGGCTGCGGATCACTCTTGCCGTCGCGGGGTTCGCCATGGACGACCTCCAGATCACCCAGGAGGACAACCAGCTGGTGATCCGCGGCCGCCAGAAGGAGGACGCGGAGGACCGCATCTTCCTCCACCGCGGCATCGCGGGGCGCCAATTCCAGCGCGCTTTCGTCATCGCCGAGGGCATCGAGATCGAGGGCGCCTGGCTCGACAACGGCCTCCTCCACGTCGAGCTGCGACGCCCCCAGCCGGAGGTGCGGGTCCGCACCATCCAGATCAACGGCAAGACCCGCCCCCTCGTGGACGGCGAGGCCTAGTTTCTTTCCCCGTCCGCAACGCTCCGCCGAACCGGGGGGCGCCGCGGACGTTATCAGCCCGCAGGCCATCCCGGCTGCGGGCGAGAGGATCCATCATGCAGCCCACCACCGAAATCAGCCTCCGCAACCTGACCCCCCTCGACTGGGCCCGCTTCGGCGCGCAGGAGATGGCCTATATCCGCCCGGTGACCGTCAACGGCACCCAGGCGGTCGCCATCCACGCGGCCGACGGCACCCCCATCGGCGCCGCCCCGAACGAGGCCCTGGCCATCGCCGCCATCCTCCAGCACGAGATGGCGCCCGTCCTCGTCCACTGAGGAGCTGGGGGGAGGCCGCGGGCCTCCCCCTCCCTTGGTCAGGCCCTCGGTCAGGCCTTCTGCGGGTCGATCCACCCCACATGCCCGTCGGCCCGGCGGTAGACGACGTTCAGCACCCCCGTGCCCCGGTTGCGGAACATCAGCACCGGCTCCTGCGACAGGTCCAGCCGCATCACCGCCTCGGGCACCGTCAGCCGGCTGATCTCGGTCGGCGTCTCCGCCACCACGGCACCGTCGGCGTAGCCCTCCGGCGTCACCGCCTCGCCCGGCGCCGCCTGCGCGGCCTCGGCGCCCTCCTCGGGCTCCTCCTCCTCGCGCAGCACCACGCTGCGCGCGAGCTCCGTCAGCGGGTCCCGCTCCTCGGCCAGGCTGCGCGCGTGCTCGTTCACCCGCCGCCGGTAGCGCCGCAGCCGCTTGCCGATATGGGCCGCCGCGTCCGCGAAGGCGCGATGGGCGTCCACGCCCTCGCCCTCCGCCCGCATGTTCAGGCCGCGGCCGGCGCGCAGGTTGATGTCGCAAGCGAAGAAGGCCCGGTCCTTGCGGAAGGTCACATGGGCGTCGATGGCATGGTCGAAGTACTTTCGGGTGACCGCCTCGAGCCCGTCCGTCACATGAGTCTTCAGTGCCTCGCCGGTCTCGACGCCCTTGCCGGCGACTGTGATCTGCATGGATCGGCTCCCTTTTCGTTAACCTGTAGCCGAACTGACCTGAGGCCATCCGCCGGGCGTTTAAAGGGGCCCGATCAGAGAACGAGCGCCGATTTCTCCCTTTTGCGTTGCACCGAAGAGGGGATCTTCAACGCGTCGCGGTACTTCGCGACCGTCCGCCGGGCGATGTCCACGCCCTCGGCCCGCAGCCGCTCCACGATCGCGTCGTCCGACAGAACGTCATCCGCCGTCTCGGCGTTCACCATGTCCCGGATGCGGTGCCGGATGGCCTCGGCCGAGAAGCTCTCGCCCCCGTGCATGCCCGCGATCGCCGTGGTGAAGAAGTACTTCAGCTCCAGCGTGCCCCGGGGCGTGGCGATGTACTTGTTGGCCGTCACCCGCGAGACCGTGCTCTCGTGCATCCCGAGCTCGTCGGCCACGTCCCGCAGGATCAGCGGCCGCAGGTGCCCGACCCCGTAGCGGAAGAACCCCTCCTGCCGCCGCACGATCTCGGCCGCCACCCGCAGGATGGTGTTCGCCCGCTGCTCGAGGCTGCGGACGAGCCAGTTCGCCGCCTGCAGCTTCTCGGCGATGAAGGCCCGGTCCTCCTTGCTACGCGTCCCCGTGTGGGCCGTCGCGTGGAAGCCCCGGTTCACCAGCACCCGGGGCAGGGTCTCCGGGTTCAGCTCCAGCAGCCAGGTCCCGTCGGGCACCCGGCGCATCAGCACGTCCGGCACGACGAGCGGCGCCACCTCGCCGTCCGTCAGCGCCCCCGGCTTGGGGTTCAGCCGGCGGATCTCGGCCACCATCTCCGCGAGGTCCTCGGCGTCCACGCCGCAGACCCGCCGCAAGCCCGCCATGTCCCGACGCGCCAGCATCTCGAGGTTGTCGAGCAGCGCCTGCATCGCCGGGTCCAGCCGGTCCAGCTCCGCGAGCTGCACCGCCAGGCACTCCCGCAGGTCCGCGCAGAACAGCCCTGGTGGGTCGAAGCGCTGCATCCGCGCCCGCACGCCCGAGACGAGCTCCACCGCGCAGCCCAGCGCCCCCGCGATCAACGCGTCCGGCACCGTCAGCCGCCCGGCCGCGTCCATCAGCGCGATGAACTGCCCCGCGATCAGCCGCTCCCGCGGGTCGCCGAAGGTCAGCCGCACCTGCTCGGCCAGCAGCTCCCGCAGCGTCCGCGGCCGCTCCCCCGCGATCTCCTCCAGGCTCCGCCCGTCATCGTCCCAGGAATCGGCCCGCGCCCCGCGGGACGCCGGGTAGAGCGCGTCCCCGCTCTCGTAGCCCGCCGACCAGTCCGCCTCGATCGGGCTGTTCGCCTCCTCCGCCATGGTGGAGGAGGAGGCCGCCTCGAAGGCGTCGGGCTCCACCGCAACGGGCGCCGCAGGCGCGCTGCCCTCCTCGCGCTCGAGCATCGGGTTCCGCTCGAGCTCCTCCTCGACGAAGGCCGAGACCTCGAGGTTGCTCGACTGCAGCAGCTTGATGGCCTGCCGCAGCTGCGGCGTCATCACCAGCTGCTGCGTCTGCCGGAAGTCGAGCCGCGGGCCCAGGCTCACCATAGGCGGCTTACCATCGGCGGCTCACCACGCCGCGCCTGCCGCTGCGACAACGAGAGGTGTCCAGGCCGTCACAGGCTGAACCGCTCCCCGAGATAGACGCGCCGCACGCCCTCGTGCGCCACGATCTCGCTCGGCCGCCCCTCCATCAGCACCTGGCCGTCGTGCAGGATGTAGGCCCGGTCGATGATGGCGAGCGTCTCGCGCACGTTGTGCTCGGTGATCAGCACGCCGATCCCGCGGTCCTTGAGGTGCCGCACGAGGTCGCGGATCTCGCCCACCGCGATCGGGTCGATGCCCGCCAGCGGCTCGTCGAGAAGAATGTAGGCCGGGTGCGTCGCCAGCGCGCGCGCGATCTCGCAGCGCCGCCGCTCGCCCCCCGACAGCGCCAGCGCCGGCGCCCGCCGCAGATGCGCGATGCCGAACTCGGCGAGCAGGCTGTCGAGCATCCCGTCCCGCCGCTCGCGGTCCGGCTCCACCACCTCCAGCGCCGCCCGGATGTTGTCCTCCACGGACAGCCCCCGGAAGATCGAGGCCTCCTGCGGCAGGTAGCCGAGCCCGAGCCGCGCGCGGCGGTACATCGGCAGCATGGTCACGTCGTGCCCGTCGAGGAAGACCTGGCCCTCGTCCGGCCGCACCAGCCCCGTCATCATGTAGAAGGTGGTCGTCTTCCCCGCGCCGTTCGGCCCGAGGAGCCCCACCGCCTCGCCCCGCTTGAGGCTGAGCGACACCCCCCGCACCACCGGCCGCTTCTTGTAGCGCTTGCCGAGCGCCCGCGCGACGAGGCCCGATTCCCCCGGCACCACCTTCAGCGCCTCGCTCATCGCCCGCGCCCCTGCGCCGGGGAGGGAGACGGGGAGGGCGCCGCCGCGCCGCCCGGCGGCGTCGCCTCCTGGCCGGAGCTCGGCAGCACCAGACCCTGCACCCGCTGCCCGGGCGCGGAGACGAGGCGGGAGATGCCCGTACGAAGGTTCACGATCGCTTCCTGCCCCTGGAGCTGGTTCTGCCCGCGCGTGATGCGCACGTTGCCGAGCACGCGCGCCATGCCCGAGACGGGGCTGTAGACGCCGCGGTCGCCGCGCACGACCTCGGTCTCCGTGCGGATCTCGACGTTGCCGAAGACCTCCACCCGGTCGACCTTGGATCCCTCGCCCGGCACCGGCCGCGGCGCGGCCCCGCTCCCACCGGCGGCCCCACTGGCGGCCCCACCGGCGGCCGGCGCGCGCGCCGCGGCCGCCTGCACGCCCGGCGCCGATTCCAGGAAGTAGGCAACGAGCGTGTCCGCCATGATCTGTCGGTTGTCGCTCGTGGTCACCCGCGCCGCCCCGCGCGCGACCGCCATGCGCCGCTGCGACCAGTACTCGAGGCTGTCCCGCGCCACGATGGTGTCGTTCGGCGTGGTCAGCTTCAGGTCCCGCCCCGTCAGCACCATCACCGCCTGGTCCATGTCGTAGACCCCGCGGTCGCCCTGCGCCTTGTCGGTCGCGGTGGTGATCCGCACGTCGCCCTCGGCCTCGAGCCGCCAGATCTCGCCCCCCGACATCGGGTTCTCGGACCCGGCCGCCTCGCCTCGCGCGGCGGGGGCCGCGGCGCCGGGCGCCGGGGCGCGCGGGCGGTAGCGGGCGATCAGCCGCGCCGCGTCCACCGTCACCCCGTCCCGCACCGCCCGCGCCTTGCCGCGGGCGACGATCACCTGCTCGCCCTGGCGCCACTCGATCCCCTCGGTCGCCGTGATCTCGACGGGCCCGCCGCCCGAGAGGTCGATCGGCTGCGCGAGCGCCGGCGAGAGGCCCGCCGCCGCCCCGAGAAGCCCAAGGCCCAGGACCCCCGCGCGAAGAGTCCTCACCGGCTGCCCTCCAGCACGGCGCGGGCGTTCCCGGTGAAGACCACCACCGCCCCGCGGTCGCGGAGCCGGAACCCCTCGCCGGTCAGGGTGCCGAAGCTCCCCTGGGCGGCCACGGGGCTGTCGCCCTCCGCGTGGCCCTCCTTCACGTCCACGCGCGCCTGCTGGGTCTCGATCAAGGTTCCATCATCCTGCCAGATCGTCACGTCGCCCCAGAGGTCGAGGATGTTCTCGTTCCGGTCGAGCCGACCCGTCTTGCTGTCCAGGAGAACCCAGCCCCCGTTCGTCAGCGTCATGTCCCCGCGCGGGGCCTCGAGGTCGACCACATTGCTGCTTCCTTGTTGCGAAGCGGTGAACGCCGTCACGTTGAAGGGCCGCCCCGTGTCGTCGATGCCCTGGTAGCGGGGATCGACCACCCGCACCGCCTCGGGCGCAGCGCGGCTGAGCCGCCGGAAGGAGAGCCGTGCGCTCTCCCCCGTGCGCTCGAACTCCGGCCAGAGCACGATCGCCGACATCAGCGCCAGGGCGGCCGCCGGCAGGAGGAACTTCAGGAAGCGCACCGCGAAGCGCCGCCGCCGCATCGACCCCCGCGTGTAGCCGCGCCGGGCGCGGGACGGCACCGGCCTCTCCCGCCACTCCGCCGGCAGCACCAGCCCCGCCTCCTCGGGGGCCGCGACGCCCGGATCGGCCGCGCGCACGGGCGCGCCCGGCGGAACCGGGTCGCTGGCCGGGGGGGTGGTGGAGGCTCGGAGGGTCACGGCCCCTGTATGGAGCGGGGCCGGGAACCGGTCAACGCGGACGAGACCCACATTCTTCCAAGAATCATGCCATAGGTTAGGCCCGCGCACCCGGCACGGCGCGCTCAGTGCGCGAAGATGTCGGGGTCGCCGTAGCCCAGCAGGTCCAGCGCCCCCCGCGCCGGCAGGAAGCGGAAGCACTCCTCGGCCAGGGCAAGGCGCCCCTCGCGCCGCAGCAGCGCCTCCAGCCTCTCCCACAGCGCGTGCAGGTGCAGCACGTCGGAGGCCGCGTAGGCGAGCTGCTCCGGGCTCAGCTCCGGCGCGCCCCAGTCGCTCGTCTGCTGCCCCTTCGAAATCTCGACTCCCAGCAGCTCCCGGCACAGCTCCTTCAGCCCGTGCCGGTCCGTGAAGGTCCGCACCAGCTTCGCCGCCACCTTTGTGCAGCGCACCGGCGCCACCTCCACCCCCAGCGCCTGCCGCAGGATCGCGACGTCGAAGCGCGCGAAGTGGAACAGCTTCACCGTCCCGGGGTCGGCCAGCATTGCCCGCAGCCGCGGGCAGTCCGCAAGCCCCTCCCGCCGCGGCGGCCCGCCGAGCTCCGGCGGGCGGATCTGCACGAGATGCGCCACCCCGTCGCCCGCCGAGAGCTGCACGAGGCAGAGCCGGTCGCGATGCGGGTTGAGCCCCATCGTCTCCGTGTCCACGGCCACGACCGGGCCGAGCGACAGGCCCTCGGGCAGGTCGTCCCGGTGCAGGTGGAGGGTGGCGTTCGGCATGAAGAGCGTCGTTCCCACGCGGGTCGCTCCGTCGGTCACGGGAGGGCCGGGGAGGGAAGGGGCAGGGCCGGCAAGCGGCGCAACGGGATCACGCCCGGCGTCCCCCAGGGGGGACGATCTCTCGCCGTCGAGGCGGTGGTGCCCAGGAAAGGACTCGAACCTTCACAACCTTGCGGTCACAGGTACCTGAAACCTGCGCGTCTACCAATTCCGCCACCTGGGCAAGGGGGCCAGCACCCTCGTATCAGAGAGGGCGTGGGCGGGCTTCTATGAGGCGCCGGGACCGCCGTCAAGGCACCCCGCCGCGGAATCGGCGCCCCGAGGCGCCGCGCCGCAAGGGGAGATTTGCGCCGGGCGGCGCCGGCCCTAAGTTCCCCGCCACGAGAGCAGCGATTCCTGCGGAACGGAGGCGGCCGATGGCGCGACGTGTGGCGGTGGTGTTCGGCGGAACCGGGTTCATCGGCCGCTACGTCGTCCAGCGCCTCGCGCGCCAGGACTACGTCGTGCGCGTCGTCACCCGCAGCGCCGAGGGCGCCCGCGGCCTCATGACCCAGGGCACCGTCGGCCAGATCGCCCCGGCCGCCGCCGGGGCCATGGACGCGGCCTCCCTGCACCGCGCGGTCGAGGGCGCGGAGGTCGTCATCAACCTCGTTGGCATTCTCGCCGAGCGCCGCGAGGGCGACTTCGCCCGCGTCCACGCCGCCCTGCCGGGCCGCATCGCCACCGCCGCCGCAGCGGCCGGCGTCGCCCACCTCGTCCAGGTCTCGGCCATCGGCGCCGACCCCGCCTCGCCCAGCCTCTACGCCCGCAGCAAGGCGGAAGGGGAGGCCGCCGTGCTCGCCGCCTTCCCGCGCGCGACCATCCTCCGCCCCTCGATCGTCTTCGGCCACGAGGACTCCTTCTTCAACCGCTTCGCCGGCCTCGCCCGCGTCCTGCCCGTGCTCCCCCTCGTCGGCGGCGGCACCCGCTTCCAGCCCGTCTACGTCGGCGACGTCGCCGACGCGGTCATGGCCGCGATCGACCGCCCCGAGGCCGCCGGCCGCACCTACGAGCTCGCCGGCCCCCGCGCCGCGACCTTCCGCTCCCTCCTCGAATACATGCTCCAGCTCATCGGCCGGCGGCGCCCCATCGTGGAGATGCCGGAGGGCCTCGCCTCCTTCCAGGCGAAGCTCACCGCCTGGCTCCCCAACCCGCCGCTCACCGGGGACCAGATCATCCTTCTCAAGCGGGACAATGTTCCCTCCGGCATGCTCCCGGGCCTCGCGGAGCTCGGCATCGCCCCCACCTCCCTGGAGGCCATCCTGCCGAGCTACCTCACGCGCTTCCGGGAGGGCGGCGGCCGCCGCGCGGTGATCCCCGGCTGAAAGGTCCGATCCGGACCCAACGCGCCGCGCCCTGGGCTGCGCAAACCCCACGCAGCCCTGCCTGCCGCGGAATAAGGACAGCCATGCTGCCCTAGCGGTGATTTTCGTCTCGCGAACCCCGTGGGACTATGGCAAACCGCGCGCCAACAGGCCCCTCGGCTCGCCCCGCCGCCATTCGGGACGCCCGCGGGTCCGGAAAGCATTGCAAGGATCGCGCCATGGCCGAGCGCATGCTCCAGTTCGTCCGCCTGTCCCAGCAGACGCCCGAGAAGCGCGAGCCGACGATCCGGCGCGAGGACTTCGACGAGATCTACGCCCGCTTCGACCCCGCCCGCGCCTCCGAGCAGGCCAGCCGCTGCTCCCAGTGCGGCGTCCCCTTCTGCTCCGTCCACTGCCCGCTCCAGCAGAACATCCCGGACTGGCTGAAGCTGACGGCCGAGGGCCGGCTGGAGGAGGCCTACGAGGTCAACGCGGCCACCAACACCTTCCCCGAGATCTGCGGCCGCGTCTGCCCGCAGGACCGCCTCTGCGAGGGCAACTGCGTCATCGAGAAGGGCTTCGAGAGCGTCACCATCGGCGCGGTCGAGCGCTACATCAACGACACCGCCTGGGAGAAGGGCTGGGTCAAGCCGCCCACCCCCGTGCGCGAGCTCGAGCACTCCGTCGCCATCATCGGCGCTGGCCCCGGAGGCCTCGCCGCCGCCGAGAAGCTCCGCACCCAGGGCTGGCAGGTCCATGTCTACGACCGCTACGACCGCGCGGGCGGGCTGATGATCTACGGCATCCCGAACTTCAAGCTCGAGAAGGACGTGATCACCCGCCGCACCGCCCAGTTCGAGGAGGGCGGCATCCACTTCCACCTCAACAGCGAGATCGGCCGCGACGTCACGCTCGAGGAGCTGCGCGCGCGCCACGACGCCGTCCTCATCGCGACCGGCGTCTACAAGGCCCGCGACATCGCCGTTCCCGGCGCGCATCTCGACGGCGTCGTCCCCGCCATGTCCTTCCTCACGGCCTCGAACCGCAAGGGCCTCGGCGACGACGTGCCGGAGTTCGACAGCGGCGCCCTCGACGCCGCCGGCAAGCGCGTGGTCGTCATCGGCGGCGGCGACACCGCGATGGACTGCCTCCGCACCTCCATCCGCCAGGGCGCGGCCTCCGTCACCTGCCTCTACCGCCGCGACAAGGCCAACATGCCCGGTTCCATGCGCGAGGTGCACAACGCCGAGGAGGAGGGCGTCCGCTTCGCCTGGCTCTCCGCCCCCGACGCCTTCGAGGGCGACACCCGCGTCACCGGCGTGCGCGTCACGAAGATGCACCTCGGCCTCCCCGACGCCACCGGCCGCCAGCAGGTCGAGCCCATCCCCGGCAGCGAGTTCACCGAGCCCGCCGACCTCGTCATCAAGGCGCTCGGCTTCGACCCCGAGGACCTGCCGCGGATGTTCGACGAGCCCGGCCTCGGCGTCTCCCGCTGGGGCACGCTCACGGTGGACCGGCGCAACATGATGACGAGCCTGCCCGGCGTCTTCGCCGCCGGCGACATCGTCCGCGGCGCCTCCCTCGTCGTCTGGGCCATCCGCGACGGCCGCGACGCTGCCGACCGCATCGCCGACTACGTCAAGGCGCGCGACGCCGTCCCCCAGGCCGCCGAGTGAGCGAGGCAACGACCATGACCGACTACGTGTCCCGGCACCTCGCCAACACGGCCCTCCTCCGCGACGAGGCCCATATCGACACGACCGAGCACGACGCCTGCGGCGTCGGCCTCGTGGCCGCGCTCGACGGCATCGCCCGCCGCGACGTCGTCCAGGCCGGCATCGACGCGCTCAAGGCCGTCTGGCACCGCGGCGCGGTCGACGCCGACGGCAAGACCGGCGACGGCGCCGGCATCCACGTCGAGATCCCCCAGGACTTCTTCGCCGAAGTCGTGGAGCACGGCGGCGACCGCCTCCGCCCCGGCCGCATCGGCGTCGGCATGGTCTTCATGCCCAAGACCGACCTCGGCGCGCAGGAGCGCTGCCGCTCGATCGTGGAGTCCGAGATCCTTATTGCGGGCTACGGCATATACGGCTGGCGCCAGGTCCCGATCGACGTCGCCTGCATCGGCGAGAAGGCCAACGCCACCCGCCCCGAGATCGAGCAGATCCTCATCTACGACCCCGAGCAGCGCGACGAGGCCGTCTTCGAGCGCGACCTCTACGTCATCCGCCGCCGGATCGAGAAGCAGGCCATCGCGGCCCAGATCCCCGACCTCTACCTCTGCACGCTCTCCTGCCGCTCCATCATCTACAAGGGCATGTTCCTGGCCGAGAGCCTCTCGGTCTTCTACCCCGACCTGCTGGACGCGCGCTTCGTCTCGCGCTTCGCCATCTACCACCAGCGCTACAGCACCAACACCTTCCCCACCTGGCGCCTGGCCCAGCCCTTCCGCACCCTCGCCCACAACGGCGAGATCAACACGGTGCACGGCAACGTCAACTGGATGAAGAGCCACGAGACGCGCCTCTCCCACGCGCTGCTCGACCCCTTCATGGAGGACATCAAGCCCGTCGTGCAGGCCGGCAACTCCGACACGGCGTCGCTCGACAACGTCTTCGAGCTCCTCGTCCGCGCCGGCCGCGACGCGCCCATGGCCAAGGCGATGCTCATCCCCGAGAGCATCGGCTCCAACGCCACCATGCCGAAGGCCCACCAGGAGCTCTTCCTCTACTGCAACGCCGTCATGGAGCCCTGGGACGGCCCCGCCGCCATCGCCGCCACCGACGGCCGCTGGGTCGTCGCCGGCCTCGACCGCAACGGGCTGCGCCCCATGCGCTACACGGTCACCGCGGACCGCATGCTCGTCGTCGGCAGCGAGACCGGCATGGTCCGCTTCCCCGAGGAGAGCATCATCGCCCGCGGCCGCCTGGGCCCCGGGCAGTGCATCGGCGTGGACCTGCACGAGGCCCGCTTCTACGACGACGGCCAGCTCAAGGACACGCTCGCCGCCCGCAAGCCCTGGGGCGACTGGACGCGCCGCACCACCCGCATCGACGGCATCGTCAAGGCCGACGCGCGGGAGGGCGCGACGCTCGAGGGCGAGTCCCTCCGCCGCCGCCAGCTCTCCATGGGCTACACGCTCGAGGACCTGGAAGCGATCCTGCACCCCATGGTCGAGGAAGGCGCCGAGGCCATCGGCAGCATGGGCGACGACACCCCCATCGCCGTCCTCTCCCGCCAGTACCGCGGCCTGCACCACTACTTCCGCCAGGCCTTCGCGCAGGTGACGAACCCGCCGATCGACAGCCTGCGCGAGACGCGCGTGATGACGATCAAGACCCGCCTGGGCAACCTCGGGAACATCCTCGACGAGGACCCGACCCAGTGCGACATGCTCATGCTGGACAGCCCCGTGCTGTCCAACGCCGAGTTCGCGGCCATGCGCGGCTACATGGGCGACACCGCCTGCGAGGTGGACGCGACCTTCCCCGTCGCCGAGGGCGAGCCCGGCCTCCGCCGCGCCATCGAGCGCATCCGCCGCGAGGCCGAGGAGGGCGTGCGCTCCGGCTGCGCCCACGTCATCCTCTCGGACGAGGCCCAGGGGACCGACCGCGCGGCCATCCCGATGATCCTGGCCGTCGGCGCCGTCCACACCCACCTCGTGCGCCACAGCCTCCGCACCTTCACCAGCCTCAACATCCGCAGCGCGGAATGCATGGACGTGCACTACTTCGCCGTCCTCATCGGCGCCGGCGCGACCACGGTGAACGCCTACCTCGCGCAGGAGAGCATCGCCGACCGCCACCGCCGCGGCCTCTTCCCCGGCCTCTCGGTCGAGGAATGCGTCGCCCGCTACCGCAAGGCCATCGACAAGGGCCTGCTGAAGACGATGTCCAAGATCGGCATCGGCGTGCTCTCCTCCTATCGCGGCGGCATGAACTTCGAGGCGATCGGCCTCTCCCGCGCCCTCGTCGCCGAGTTCTTCCCCGGCACCCAGTCCCGCATCTCCGGCATCGGCCTCTCGGGCATCGCGCGCCGCGTGCTCGACATGCACACCGCCGCCTGGGACGCGGCCACCCCCGTGCTGCCCGTCGGCGGCCTCTACAAGCTCCGCCGCCGCGGCGAGGCCCACGCCTTCGAGGGCAGCCTCATCCACCTCCTGCAGAAGGCGGTGAACGCCGACAGCTACGAGACCTACAAGCGCTACAGCCACGCCGTCCGCCAGCTTCCCCCGGTGGCGCTGCGCGACCTGCTGGACTTCCGCGCGCCCCCCAGCAAGCCCATCGCGCTGGAGGAGGTCGAGAGCATCACGGAGATCCGCAAGCGCCTGCTCGCGCCCGGAATCTCGCTCGGCGCCCTCGGCCCGGAGGCGCACGAGACCCTCTCCATCGCCATGAACCGCATCGGCGCCCGCTCGGACAGCGGCGAGGGCGGCGAGGACCCCGCGCGCGCCAAGCCCCGCGCCAACGGCGACAACGCGAACTCCGCCATCAAGCAGATCGCCTCCGGCCGCTTCGGCGTAACGGCCGAGTACCTGAACAACTGCCGCGAGATCGAGATCAAGGTCGCCCAGGGCGCCAAGCCCGGCGAGGGCGGCCAGCTTCCCGGCTTCAAGGTGACGGAGCTCATCGGCAAGCTCCGCCACTCCACCCCGGGCGTCACGCTGATCTCGCCGCCGCCCCACCACGACATCTACTCGATCGAGGACCTCGCCCAGCTCATCTACGACCTGAAGCAGATCAACCCCGAGGCCACCGTCTGCGTGAAGCTGGTGTCCCGCAGCGGCATCGGCACCATCGCGGCCGGGGTAGCCAAGGCCAAGGCCGACGCCATCCTCGTCTCCGGCCACTCGGGCGGCACCGGCGCCTCGCCCGTCACCTCGATCAAGTACGCGGGCCTTCCCTGGGAGATGGGCCTCTCCGAGACCCACCAGGTCCTGCTGCTGAATCGCCTCCGCCACCGCGTGAAGCTGCGGACCGACGGCGGCATCAAGACCGGGCGCGACGTCGTCATCGCCGCCATGCTCGGCGCCGAGGAGTTCGGCATCGGCACGGCCTCCCTGGTCGCCATGGGCTGCATCATGGTCCGCCAGTGCCACTCCAACACCTGCCCCGTCGGCGTCTGCACCCAGGACGAGGCGCTCCGCGCCAAGTTCGAGGGCACGCCGGAGAAGGTCATCTCCCTCTTCTCCTTCGTGGCCGAGGAGGTGCGCGAGATCCTCGCCTCGCTCGGCGTCCGCAAGCTCGAGGACGTCATCGGCCGCACCGACCTCCTCCGCCAAGTCTCCCGCGGCGCCGAGGATCTCGACGACCTCGACCTGAACCCGCTCCTCGTCCAGGCCGATGCCGGCGGCCATCCCTCCCACTGCACGCTGGAGGGCCGCAACGAGGTCCCGGAGACGCTCGACGCCGACATGATCCGCGACGCCGCCGCCCTCTTCTCCCGCGGCGAGAAGATGCAGCTCCAGTACAACATCCAGAACACGCACCGTGCCATCGGCACCAAGACGAGCTCGATGATCGTGCGCCAGTTCGGGATGACCGGCCTGCAGCCCGGCCACCTCACCGTCCGCCTCCGCGGCTCGGCCGGCCAGTCGCTCGGCGCCTTCGGCGTCCGCGGCCTCAAGCTCGAGGTGCTGGGCGACGCCAACGACTACGTCGGCAAGGGCCTCTCGGGCGCCACCATCGTCGTCCGCCCCGGCCCGTCGGCCAACTTCCTCTGGGAGGAGAACACCATCGTCGGCAACACCGTCCTCTACGGCGCGACGGCGGGCGAGCTCTTCGCGGCGGGGCAGGGGGGCGAGCGCTTCGCCGTCCGCAACTCCGGCGCGACCTGCGTGGTGGAGGGCATCGGCGCCAACGGCTGCGAGTACATGACGGGCGGCGCGGTGGTCATCCTCGGCGCGGTCGGCGACAACTTCGGCGCCGGCTTCACCGGCGGCCAAGCCTTCGTCTGGGACGCGGATCAGACCTTCGAGCGCCGCCTGAACCGCGACACCCTCCTCTGGGCCCGCCTCGGCTCCGCCCACTGGGAGGGGATGCTCCGCGGCCTCATCCAGCGCCACGTCCAGGAGACCGGCTCGCGCCTCGCGGCCCGCATCCTGAACGACTGGGCCACCGAGCGCGACCGCTTCTGGCACGTCGTGCCGAAGGACTACGCGAAGCTCCTGCCGCAGCCCATGAGCGACCAGCTCATGGCCGCGGAGTGACCGGAGGAGGCCGGCGGGCAACCGCCGGCTCCCGCCCGTGATCGATTGCACAAAACCTGACACTACAAGGCGTTGAGCGGGTTCGTTAAACCTCCATCCCATCTTGCCCGGCAGGCCCCGCGGTGGCAAACACCCGCCCCGTGCGCATCCTCCATCACCTCCCGCTCTCCCCGGCCTGCCGCAAGGTCCGCCTCGCCCTCCACGAGAAGCGCATCCCCTTCGAGCTGCGCGCCGAGCGCATCTGGGAGCGGCGCGAGGAGTTCCTGGCGATGAACCCCGCCGGCACGGTCCCCGTGCTGGAGGAGGAGACCGGCCTCGTCATCGCCGACAGCAGCGCGATCTGCGAGTACCTCGACGAGGCCTACCCCGACATGCCCCTCATCGGGCGCACCCACGCCGAGCGCGCCGAGGTCCGCCGCCTCGTCGCCTGGTTCGATGGCAAGTTCGACCGCGAGGTCACCCGCAACCTCTACTTCGAGAAGCAGCTCAAGCGCATGCTCGGCCGCGGCAACCCGGACGCCGGGGCGCTGCGCGCGGGCTACGCCAACATCAAGCCGCACATCGAGTACATCGGCTGGCTCGCCGAGAGCCGCGCCTGGCTCGCGGGGGGCCAGATCTCGCTCGCCGACCTCGCCGCCGCCGCCCACCTCTCCTGCCTCGACTACATCGGCGACGTCGACTGGTCGATGAACGACGCGGTGAAGGACTGGTACGCCCGCGTGAAGTCCCGCCCGGCCTTCCGCCCCATCCTGGCGGACCGCGTGAGCGGCCTGACCCCGCCCAACCACTACGCCGACCTCGACTTCTGAGGGCGCGGCGCCGGCCTAGCCGCGCCCGCCCGAACCGACCAGCATGGGGGCATGCAGCCCCACCTCCTTCTCGTCGGCCTCGGCTTCAGCGGCCTCGCCATCGCGCGCGACGCCCTGGCCGCGGGCTGGCGGGTCACCGCCACCGCTCGCGACCCCGCCCGCGTCGCGGCCCCCGGCGGCACGGCCGTCATCCCCTTCGCCGAGGCCGCCCCCGCGCTGCGCGCCGCCACCCACCTCGCCGTCACCGCCCCGCCGGGTGAGGAGGGCGACCCCGTCCTCGCCGCCCACCGCGCCGCGCTGGACGCCGCCCCGCTCCGCTGGATCGGCTACCTCTCCACCACCGGCGTCTACGGCGACCGCGGCGGTGCCTGGGTCGACGAGACGACGGAGCCCGCCCCGGCCCAGCCCCGCTCCCGCCGCCGGCGCGAGGCCGAGCGGGCCTGGGAGGCCTTCGCCGGCCGCGCCGCCGTGGACCTCTTCCGCTGCGCCGGCATCTACGGCCCCGGCCGCTCCGTGCTCGACGACCTCCGCGCCGGCACCGCCCGCCGCACGGTCCTGCCCGGCCACGCCTTCGGCCGCATCCACCGCGACGACATCGCCCGCGCCGTCCTCGCCGCCGCCGCCAACCCCCCGCCGCCGGGCCTTCGCGTCCTCCACCTCTCGGACGACGAGCCCGCCGAGAGCGCCGCCGTCACCGAGGGCGCCGCCCGCCTCCTCGGCCTCGAGCCCCCGCCGGCGATCCCCTTCGAGGAGGCCCGCGCCACCATGTCCCCCATGGCGCTCTCCTTCTGGTCCGAGAACCGCCGCGTCGCCAACGGCCGCACCAAGGCCGCGCTCGGCATCGCCTGGCGCTACCCGACCTGGCGCGAGGGCCTCGCCGCCATCCTCGCCGAGGGCGGCTGAGGCGGGGGAGGGACCCCGCCCGCAACCCCACCCCCGGGGCGGCGTTCGCCCCCTGCCATGAAGAAGAGAGCCCCACGCCATGCGCCTCGACGGTCCTGAGAGCGACAACGTCGAGGACCGCCGCGGCGAGGGCGGCGGTGGCTTCGGCGGCGGCGGCTTCGGCGGCCTGGGCGGGGGAGGTGGCCGCGGCGGCGGCATCGCCGTCGGCGGGATCGGCGGCGTGGTGCTGCTCGTCGTCGCCCTCCTGCTCGGCGTCGACCCCTCCATGCTGCTCGGCGGCGGCGACCCCGCGCCCCAGCCCGCCCCGCAGGAACGCCGCTACGACCCCGGCGCGGACCGCCCGGCCCCCGGCCGCCAGGCCGGCAACGACCCGGGCCGCCAGGCCGGCAGCGAGCCCGGCCGGCAGGCCGAGCGCGGCAGCGAGGACTCCGGCCGCCGCTTCGTCGGCCAGGTCCTCGGCGAAACCGAGCGCGTCTGGAACGCCCAGTTCGCCCAGATGGGCCGCCGCTACGAGGAGCCCGTCCTCGTCCTCTTCTCCGGCGCCACCCAGTCCGGCTGCGGCGCCGCCCAGGCCCAGACCGGCCCCTTCTACTGCCCCGAGGACCGCCGCGTTTACATCGATCTCGAGTTCATGGCCCGGCTCCAGCGCCAGCTCGGCGCCACCGGCGACTTCGCGGCCGCCTACATCGTGGCGCATGAGGTCGGCCACCACGTCCAGAACCTTCTCGGCGTCCTTCCCCAGGTTCAGCGCGCCCAAGCCCGGGCCGACGGAACGGAGCGGAACCAGCTCCAGGTCCGGGTGGAGCTCCAGGCCGACTGCTTCGCCGGCGTCTGGGCCAACCAGGCCAACCGCGCCCACCAGATCCTCGAGGACGGCGACATCGAGCAGGGCCTGAACGCCGCCGCCGCCGTCGGCGACGACCGCGTCACCGGCGGCCGCATCCGCCCCGAGAGCTTCACCCACGGCAGCTCCCAGCAGCGCGTCCGCTGGTTCCGCCGCGGCCTCGAGAGCGGCGACATCCGCCAGTGCGACACCTTCCAGGGCTGAGCTGCCCGCCCCGCCGGGGAAGACGGCGGCGCCGGCCCCCGCAACGCCGAAGGGCTGGGCGATCCCTCGCCCAGCCCTTCGGCCATATCCTCCGCGGCGTGATCCCGCCTAGCTGTGCGCCTCGATCAGCGTCCGCACCTTCGGGTAGACCTCGTTCGCCCAGCGCTTGCCGCTGAACACCCCGTAGTGCCCCACCCCTGTCTGCAGGTGGTAGAAGCGGTTCGCCAGCGGGATGTTCGGGCAGAGGTCCAGCGCTGCCATGGTCTGGCCGATGGCGCAGATGTCGTCCCGCTCGCCCTCCACCGCCAGCAGCGCCGTCCGCCGGATCGCTTCGGGCCGCACGGGCCGGCCACGGTAGGTGAGGCGCCCCTCCGGCAGGTCGTGCTCCTGGAAGATCCGCCGCACCGTCTCGATGAAGTACTCGGCCGGCAGGTCCATCACCGCGAAGTACTCGTCGTAGAAGCGGCGATGCGCGGCCTGCGCCTCCGCGTTGCCCGCGACGATATTGGCGAACTGGTTCCGGTGCGCGCGGATGTGGCGCTGCACGTTCATGGCCATGAAGGCCTGGAGCTGGATCGCGCCCGGGTAGACCCGGCGCCCCGCCCCGGCGTAGCGCCCGGGGACCGTGCCGATGAGGTTCTTCTCGAACCACTCGATCGGCTTCGACTGCGCAAGCTCGTTCACCTTGGTCGGGCTCACCCGCGTGTCCACGGGCCCCGCCATCAGCGTCATCGTGGCGGGGGTCGCGGGGTTGCGGTCCTCGGACATGATCGCGACGGCCGCCAGCGTCGCCGGCGCCGGCTGGCAGACCGCCAGCACGTGGCTCCCCGGCCCCAGCTCCTCAAGGAAGCGGATGACGTGGGACGTGAACTCGTCGAAGCCGAAGGTCCCGGCCGAGACCGGCACGTCCCGCGCGTTCGCCCAGTCCGTGATGTAGACGTCGTGGTCCGGCAGCAGCACCTCCACCGTCCCGCGCAGCAGGGTGGAGAAGTGGCCGGACATCGGCGCCACCACCAGCACCTTGGGCTGCTGGACGGAGGTGTCCTTGGCAAAGCGGAGCAGCGTGCCGAAGGGCGTCTCGAGGACCGCCTCCTCCGTCACCTCCGCGTCGCGGTTGCCGACCCGCACGGTGGTGAAGTCGTAGCCCGGCCGGGAATGCGTCGTCCGGGACCGCGCGACCATCTCCAGGGCGGCGCTCGTCCGGCGGACGAAGGGGGCCGCCAGCGGCATGGCCGCCACCACCGGCTCGAGGCTGTTCAGGACACGCCCGGCACTCTCGGCGAACATCCGGAAGGGAAGCTGCAAGTCCTGCTGAGCCTGCCAGAGCTGGTAGATCATGCCGGATGGTTCGTGTCGGAAGGGCGCATGATGGAGGAACGGCCCACCAGGGTCAGGGGTTTGATCACAGTCGAGAATGGTGAGAGCATCCTCCCGGTAGGTCAACAGTTTGTGAATCGTATTGTTCGCGCGGGTGTCCGCCGTGGCCGGCACAACCGCTCTGTTCCCATACATAGAACGAGAGCGGGCCGGCGGAACAGTTCTCGCATAAGCTTTCCTCGCCGGCCCCGCCCGGCCACAGGAAGGTCCCCCCCATGGCACAGGTCGAACAGCCCAGGACACCGCGGAGGGAGGACGGGCGCGAGCCCGCCCGGCTCCTCATCAGCAGCCGGAACTACTCCTCCTGGTCGCTCCGCGGCTTCCTCCTGGCCCGCATGGCCGGCCTCGACTTCACCGTCGAGACCGTGGACGTGAACGACCCCGCCGCCCGCGCCGAGCTCCTGATGCGCGCCTCCTCCATCCGCATCCCTTGCCTCCTGCACGACGGCCTGCGGATCTGGGACACGACCGCCATCGCCGGCTACCTCAACGAGATCCGGCCGGAGGCGGGGATGCTCCCGGCGGACCGCGCCGCCCGCGCCCGCTGCCGCTCCATCTCGGGCGAGATGCATTCCGGCTTCCAGGCGCTGCGCGCCTCGCTGCCGATGAACCTCCGCGCCCACCGCCCCGGCTTCCGCGTCTGGGCCGGCCCCCAGGCCGACATCGACCGCGTGCTCTTCATCTGGCGGGAATGCTTCGAGACCTGGCGCGGCCCCTGGCTCTTCGGCAGCCGCCCCAGCGTCGCCGACGCCATGTACGCGCCCGTCGTCACCCGCTTCCTCACCTACGACGTCCCGCTCGCCGGCGCCTGCGCCGCCTACGCCCAGCGCATCATGGAGTGGGAGCCGATGGCCGAGTGGCTGGCCGCCGCCCTCGACGAGCCCGACCCCGCCATCCAGGAGCTGGAGGTCGAGGCGGAGTTCTGACCCCGCCCCGGCCCTCGCTCGGACTCCTCAGTCGAGCTTCGCCCCCGCGGCGCGCACCACCTCCCGCCACTTGCTGTTCTCGGTGGCGATGTAGCGGTCGAAGGCGGCGGGCCCGAGCGGCTTGGGCTCGCTGCCGATCTCGCGCAGCCGCTCGGCCGTCGCCGGCTCCGCGACCGCCCCCAGCACCGCCTCCGCCAGCCGCTCCTGCACGGGGCGGGGGATGCGCGCCGGCGCCTGGAAGCCGAACCAGGCCACCGCCTCGAAATCGGGCACCCCCGCCTGGGAAACGGTCGGAACCTCGGGCAGCGAGAACCAGCGGGCGGAGGAGGTCACCGCCAGCGCCCGCATCCGCCCCTCCTTGATGTGCGGCAGGTAGCCCGGGAGGTTGTCAATCGCGACCTCCACCCGCCCCCCCAGCACGTCCGGGATCACCCCCGCCGTGCCGCGGTAGGGGATGTGCGTGAGGTTCACCCCCGCCTTCGTCTTGAGGTACTCGCCGCAGAGATGCCCCGAGGTCCCGTTCCCCGGCGTGCCGTAGTTCAGCTCCCCCGGCCGCGACTTCGCCGCGGCCAGCAGGTCGGCCAGCGTGCGGAAGGGCGAATCGGCGGCCACGACGATTCCGTTCGCCACCTCGTTCACCATCGCCACGCTCGCCAGGTCGCGCGCGGGGTCGTAGGGCAGCTTCGTGTAGAGGAACTGGTTGATGCTGGCCGTGCCGATGGTGCAGCAGAGGATCGTGTGACCGTCCGGGTCCGCCTTGGCCACCACGTCGCTGCCGAGGTTCCCTCCCGCGCCCGGCCGGTTGTCCACCACCACCGGGAAGCGCGAGGGCTCGCCCCCCTGGCCGAGCAGCGCCGGCATCCGCTCCGCCACCACCCGCGCCGTCAGGTCGGTCGCCCCCCCGGCCGGGAAGGGCACGATGATGCGGATGGGCCGGTTCGGGAAGGCGGGCTGCGCCCGCAGCACCGCCGGCGCCCCGATCGCGGGCAGCGCCAGCAGCGCGGCGCGGCGCGTCAGCGGGAAGCGGTTCGTCGGATGGTTCATAAGGCTCACTCCACGGTTGCGCCGGACTTGCGGACGACCTCGCCCCACTTCGCCGTCTCGGCCCGCACGAAGGCGGTAAAGGCGGCGGGCGTCGTGCCGCCCTCGGGCGTGAGGTCGGGCATCATCCCCCCGAGGTCCGCCATGCGCGCCCGCGTCGCCGGCTCCTTCACGATGGCGTCGATCACCGCCCCCAGCCGCTCCACGATCGGCCGCGGCGTGCGGGCCGGCGCCTGGATGCCGAACCAGGCCGTCGCCTCCACGCCCGGCAGCCCCTCCTCGGCGGTGGTCGGGCAGTCCGGCAGCGCCGGGGTGCGCGCGGCCGTCGTCACCGCCAGCGCCCGCAGCCGCCCCTCCCGCAGGTGCCCGATCGCGGACGGCAGGTTGTCCACCGCCACCTGCACGCGCCCCGCGATCACCTCCGCCAGCATCGGCCCCGCGCCCCGGAAGGGCACGTGGGTCATCTCGATCCCCGCCTCCATCTTCAGCAGCTCCCCCGTGACGTGCAGCGAGGTGCCGGCGCCCGAGGAGCCGATGTTGAGCTTGCCCGGATTCGCCTTCGCGTAGGCGACCAGCTCCCGCAGGCTCCGCACCGGCAGGGCGTTGGTCACGAAAATGACGTTGGGCACCCGCACCACCAGCCCGACCTCCGCGAGATCCTCCGGCCGGTAGGGCATGCGGCCGCCGTAGAGCGTGTAGTTGATCGCCCCGCTCGAGATCGCCTGCATGAGCACCGTGTAGCCGTCCGGCTCCGCCTTCGCGACGGCGTCCGCCCCCACGTTCCCGCCCGCGCCGGCCCGGTTCTCCACCGTGAAGGGCTGGCCGAGATGCGCCTGCAGCCGCTCCGCCAGGATCCGCGCCGCGACGTCCGTCGTGCCGGCCGGCGTGAAGGGCACGATCAGCCGCACCGGGCGATTCGGCCAGCCCGCCGCGCCCGGGGCCGTCGCCCCCTGGGCCCGCGCGGCCGAGCCGAAGGGGGAGGAAAGCGCGGCCAGCCCGAGGGACACGATCCCGGGGGCCGCCAGCAGGGCACGGCGCGATACGCTCATGGACAACCTCCTTCGCCGCGCCGCGCCAGGGTCTGTCGCCGGGGTCTCGCGCCCCGTGCCCGCGTCGCGGCGGTCCCGGAACAGGTGCCCGCCCCGCCGGCCGCTTGCAAGGCCTCCTGCAAGGGTGTTCGGGCGGGGGCTTGCACCGCGGGGCGATCCGGGGTGGCTGATGCAGCCCCGGCCGTCCTTCGGCGTTGCGGAAGGGCCCGGCTCGGCCCGGCCCGCCGAAGGCTGGCCCCGTCGCAGACCGCCGCCGCGTCCCGGGACGCCGGGCCACAGCGCAAGGAAGACGAACCGCATGGGATTCCTCCAGACCTATGCCCGGGTGCTGGGCCTGCTGGCGCCGGACAAATGGGTCGCCATCGGCCTCGCCCTCGCCTCGCTCGCCCTCGCCGGCCTGCAGTTCCTGGAGCCCGTCCTCTTCGGCCGCGTGGTGGACGTCCTCACCAGCGCCGACCGCCTCCCGCAGGACGTCGTCTGGCGCTCCGCCATCTCCCTCCTCATCGTCTGGGCCGCCGTCGGCGTCACGGGCATCGCGGCCAACGTCGCCGTCAGCCTGCTGGCCGACCGCATGGCCCACCGCAACCGCCTGACCGTGATGCACCGCTACTTCCAGCACGTCCTCGCCATGCCGCTCTCCTTCCACGGCGACACCGCCTCGGGCCGGCTGATGAAGGTCATGCTCGTCGGCACCGACCACCTCTTCTCCATCTGGCTCTCCTTCTTCCGCGAGCACCTGACCACCTTCATCACCGCCATCATCCTCCTGCCGCTCACCTTCTTCATGAACTGGCGGCTGGCCATCGTCCTGCTCGTGCTCGTCGTCGTCTTCTGCGCCGTCGCCGCCTTCGTCGTCAGCCGCACCCAGGAGGCCCAGGCCCAGGTCGAGGACTACCAGAGCCAGCTCGCCGGCAACGCCCAGGACGCGCTCTCCAACGTCGTCGTCGTGCAGTCCTTCACCCGCCTGAACGCCGAGGCCCGCCTCTTCGGCGACATCGTCCGCCAGGTGCTGGACCACCAGTTCCCCGTGCTCAACTGGTGGGCCGTCGTCTCCGTCCTCACGCGCTCGGCCAGCACGCTCAGCGTCATCACCATCTTCATCCTCGGCACCTGGCTGCACATGCGCGGCCAGGCGTCGGTCGGCGAGATCGTCGCCTTCATGGGCTTCGCCACCATGCTCATCGGCCGGCTCGAGGGCGCGGTCGGCTTCGTCTCCACCCTGCTCCGCCAGGTGCCGGGCCTGCGCGAGGTCTTCAGCGTGCTCGACGCCCGCAGCACCGTGCCCGAGAAGCCCGGCGCCCTCGACCTGCCGCGCGTGCAGGGCCGCGTCCTCTTCGACCACGTCGCCTTCGGCTACCCCGGCGGCGGCCTCATCCTCAACGACGTCGCCTTCGAGGCCGACCCCGGCAAGACCGTCGCCCTCGTCGGCCAGACCGGCGCCGGCAAGTCGACCGCCATGTCCCTTCTCCAGCGCCTCTGGGACCCCGTGAACGGCCGCGTCACCATCGACGGCCACGACCTCCGCGACATCAGCCTCGAGAGCCTCCGCCGCAACGTCGGCGTCGTCTTCCAGGACGCGATGCTCTTCAACCGCACGATCCGCGAGAACCTCCTCATCGGCCGCCCCGACGCGACGCAGGAGCAGCTCGAGCACGCCTGCCGCATGGCCGAGGCCCACGACTTCATCACCCGCCAGCCCCAGGGCTACGACACGCGGGTGGGGGAGCGCGGCATCAGCCTCTCGGGCGGCCAGAAGCAGCGCCTCTCCATCGCCCGCGCCCTGCTGAAGGACCCGCCCATCCTCATCCTCGACGAGGCCACCAGCGCCCTCGACGCCGCGACGGAGGCCCGCGTGCAGATCGCGCTGAAGGCGCTGATGGCCGGCCGCACGACCTTCATCATCGCCCACCGCCTCTCGACCATCCGCGACGCCGACGAGATCCTCGTCTTCGAGCACGGCAAGATCGTGGAGCGCGGCTCCTTCGACGAGCTCGTCTCCCTCGGCGGCCGCTTCGCCGAGCTCGTCCGCACCCAGCTCTCCGGCGCCGAGCAGAAGAAGGCGAGCGTCGCCGCCTGACCGCCGGGCCGGGGAGGGGGCGGGCGCATTACCGAAAGTTCACGGCGCCGTGATGCGCCGCTTTCCCGCTTGCGGCCGCCCCCCTCTCACCTGTCACGATCCCCTCCACAACCGGCTAAGGGGAGGCTGCGATGACCATTGCGAGAATCCTGCGCAACAAGGGCAGCGATGTGATCGGCGTGGCGCCGGGGGAGGACCTCGCCGCCATCGCCCGCACCCTCGTCCGTCACCGCCTCGGCGCCGTCCTCGTGCGCGACGAGGGCGGCGAGGTCCTCGGCATCGTCTCCGAGCGCGACATCGTCCGCGCCTTCGCCGAGGAGGACGGCGTCCTCGACGGCCGCACGGCCGCCGACGTCATGACCCGCAAGCTCTTCACCGCCACCCCCGATACGCCGATCACCCGCGCCCTCGAGATGATGACCGACCGTCGCGTCCGGCACCTGCCGGTCATGGAGGACGGCAAGCTCCGCGGCATCGTCTCCATCGGCGACCTCGTGAAGGCCCGCATCGAGGAGGCCGTGACCGAGGCCGCGGCGCTGCGCGAGTACGTCACCACCGGCTGAGCCCGGCCGCGAGAAGGCCCGAGGAAGCCCGCGAGAAGCCCGCCGGGGGGGCTTCCGGGGCGGCCCCCTTGGTGGCAAGGGGCGGGGCGGCGCCGTGCCTCCGGCGCGCCCCCTCCGACAGGTCCGCCCCCGCATGCCGCACGCCCCGGTCCCCGCACCCGCCGCCACCGCCGCGGCCGCCCCGCGCCCCGAGCACGTCCTCACCCTCTCCTGCCCGAACCGGCCCGGCATCGTCGCGGCCGTCGCCACCTGCATCTTCGAGCACGGCGGCAACATCCGCAGCGCCCAGCAGTACGACGACGTCGAGAGCCGCCGCTTCTTCGCCCGCATCACCCTCGACCACCCCGAGGGCGCCCTCGACGCCCCGGCGCTGCGCGGCGGCCTGTCGGCGGTCGCCGAGCGCTTCGCCATGCGCTGGACGCTCCGCGACCCCGGGGAGCGGCGCCGCGTCGTCGTCCTCGTCTCGAAGTTCGACCACTGCCTGGCCGACCTCCTCTACCGCTGGCGCCTCGGCGAGCTGCCGATGGACCTCGCGGGCATCATCTCCAACCACCCGCGCGAGACCTACCAGCACCTCGACTTCGCCGGCGTCCCCTTCCACCACCTCCCCGTCACCCGCGCCACGAAGATGGAGCAGGAGGCGGAGATCTGGCGCATCATCCGCGAGACCGGCACGGAACTCGTCGTCCTCGCCCGCTACATGCAGGTCCTGTCGGACGGCCTGGCCGCCAAGCTCGCCGGCCGCTGCATCAACATCCACCACTCCTTCCTGCCGGGCTTCAAGGGCGCCAAGCCCTACCACCAGGCCCAGGCCCGCGGCGTGAAGCTCATCGGCGCCACCGCCCACTTCGTCACCGCCGACCTCGACGAGGGCCCGATCATCGAGCAGGACGTCGAGCGCATCTCCCACAACGACACGCCCGACGACCTCGTCCGCCAGGGCCGCGACATCGAGCGCCGCGTCCTCTCCCGCGCCGTGCTCTGGCAGCTCGAGGACCGGGTGCTGCTGAACGGGTCGCGCACGGTGGTGTTCCGGAACTGAGGCCCGTCCCGGCCGGGGCCGGGGCCGGAGACGAGACGGGAGAAGGGGCTTGCCAGCCGCGGCCCGCCTCCCCCTAAGCTTCGGTCCCCCCAGGCCCCAGGAACCCCCCATGCCCATCCCCGCCCGCGCCCTCGCCGTGACGCTCGCCGCCGGCGCGCTCCTCGCCTTGCCCGGCCTATGGGCGGGGGCGCGCGCCGAGCCGCCCTCCTCCGAGGCGATCGTGGAGGCCTTCGAGGCCGTGCTCGGCCCGATCCGCGCCAACCGCCCGAGCCACGCCAAGGGCACCTGCGCCGCCGGCCACTTCACCGCGACGCCCGAGGGCACCCGCCTCTCCGTCGCCCCCGTCTTCAACGGCCAGCGCGTGGCGACCATCATCCGCTTCGGCGTGGGCGTCGGGAACCCGGCCGGCCCCGACACCGGCCGCACCACGCGCAGCCTCTCCATCCGCTTCGAGACCCCGTCCGGCGACACCTGGGACATGGCGAACATCTCCGCCCCCATCTTCGGCTCGCCCACGCCCGAGGCCCTGGTGGCCGGCCTCCTCGCCCGCCGCCCCGACCCCGCGACCGGCCAGCCCAACCCGCAGGCCGTCGCCGCCTTCGTCGCCGCCAACCCCGCGACCACCCTCCAGGGCCGCTGGCTCGCGGCCACCCTGCTGCCGGCGAGCTGGGCCACCACCCCCTACTGGGGCGTGAACGCCTTCCGCTTCCAGGGCACGGACGGGCAGGTGCGCCATGCCCGCTGGAGCTTCGAGCCCGCCGCCGGCACCCAGCGCCTGACCGAGGAGGAGACGCGCACCAAGCCCGCCAACTTCCTCGCCGACGAGCTGCGCCAGCGGGTGGCGCAGGCCCCCGTCGAGTTCGACATGGTCCTGCAGTTCGCCGCCCCCGGCGACGACGTGACCAACCCCACCATCGCCTGGCCCGACGACCGGCCGCGCGCGGTGGTCGGACGCCTGGCCGTCACGGAGGTCGCCCCCGGCCCCGGCGGCGCTTGCGACCCCATCAGCTTCCTCCAGCTCGACATGGCGCCGGGCGTCACCTACAGCGACGACCCCACGCTCCAGGCCCGCACCGGCGCCTACGCCGTCTCCCTCTCGCGCCGCCTGCAGTAGCCGGACGCCCGCGGCGCCGTCCCCCGGGGCGGCGCCGCCCCGCGGCCCGCCCGGCACGACCACCCCGGCCCACCACCCCGGCCCCACCACCGGCGCACCACTCTGGCGCCGCGCCCCAGCCCTGCCCGCCCCGCGCTTGACCTGGGCCGGGCCCCCTGCCACCTCTCCCGACCCCTTCCCACCACTGCAAGGCCCGGCCCACCCCCCATGCCCGCGATCACGCTGCCCGACGGTTCCGTCCGCGCCTATGACGGCCCCGTCACCGGCACCACGGTCGCCGCCTCCATCGGCCCGGGCCTGGCCAAGGCGGCGCTGGCGATGGAGGTGAACGGCACCCTCCGCGACCTCTCCGTCGCGATCGACTCCGACGCGCGCCTCCGCTTCATCACGCGCCGCGACCCGGAAGCGCTGGGCATGATCCGCCACGACGCCGCCCACGTCCTGGCCGAGGCCGTGCAGGCGCTCTTCCCCGGCACCCAGGTCACCATCGGCCCCGCGATCGAGAACGGCTTCTACTACGACTTCGCCCGCAACCAGCCCTTCACGCCCGAGGACTTCCCGGCGATCGAGGCGAAGATGCGCGAGATCGTCGCGCGCAACGCCCCCTTCACCCGCGAGGAATGGCCGCGCGAGGAAGCCATCGCCTTCTTCGAGGCCCGCGGCGAGCGCTTCAAGGCCGAGCTGATCCGCGACCTCCCCGAGAGCGAGACGATCTCGATCTACCGCCAGGGCGAGTGGCTCGACCTCTGCCGCGGCCCGCACATGCGCGGCACGGGCGACGTCGGCACCGCCTTCAAGCTGCAGAAGGTCGCCGGCGCCTACTGGCGGGGCGACCACCGCAACCCCGTCCTCTCCCGCATCTACGGCACCGCCTGGCGCGACGCGAAGGAGCTCGAGGCCCACCTCACCATGCTGGAGGAGGCCGAGAAGCGCGACCACCGCCGCATCGGCCGCGAGATGGACCTCTTCCACCTCCAGGAGGAGGCGACGGGCAGCATCTTCTGGCACCCCAAGGGCTGGCGCCTCTACCGCACCGTCGAGGACTACATGCGCCGCCGCCTCGACGCCGCCGGCTACGACGAGGTCAAGACCCCCCAGCTCCTCGACCGCAAGCTCTGGATCGAGTCCGGCCACTGGGAGAAGTTCCGGGAGAGCATGTTCATCGCGACGGTGGAGGACGAGTCCGAGAAGGACCGCGTCCTCGCGCTGAAGCCCATGAACTGCCCCTGCCACGTCCAGATCTTCAACCAGGGCATCCGCAGCTACCGCCAGCTCCCCTGGCGCATGGCCGAGTTCGGCGCCTGCCACCGCTACGAGCCCTCGGGCGCGCTCCACGGCATCATGCGCGTCCGCGCCTTCACCCAGGACGACGCCCACATCTTCTGCACCGAGGACCAGATCGCCTCGGAAACCGTGCGCTTCGTGGGGCTCCTCTCCTCGATCTACCGCGACTTCGGCTTCCAGTCCTTCCGCGTGAAGTTCTCCGACCGCCCCGCCAAGCGCGCCGGCACCGACGAGACCTGGGACCGCGCCGAGGGCGCGCTGCGCGAGGCCTGCGCGACGGCCGGCGTCGACTACGAGCTGAACCCGGGGGAGGGGGCCTTCTACGGGCCCAAGCTCGAGTTCGTCCTCCGCGACGCCATCGGCCGCGACTGGCAGTGCGGCACGCTCCAGGTCGACTTCGTCCTGCCCGAGCGGCTCGACGCCGAATACGTCGGCGAGGACGGCGCCAAGCACCGCCCCGTCATGCTCCACCGCGCCATCCTGGGCTCGTTCGAGCGCTTCCTCGGCATCCTCATCGAGGAGCACGCCGGCCGCTTCCCCCTCTGGCTCGCCCCGGTCCAGGTCGTCGTCGCCTCCATCGTGGACGACGCCGCCCCCTACGCCGAGGAGGTGGCCGAGGCGATGCGCGCCGCCGGCCTCTCGGTCGCGACCGACACCCGCAACGAGAAGATCAACCGCAAGGTCGCCGAGCACATCGAGGCCCGCGTCCCCATCCTCGCCGTCGTCGGCCGGCGCGAGGCCGAGGAGCGCAACCTCGTCCTCCGCCGCCTCCCCGGCCGGGAGCAGGAAACCCTGCCGCTCCCCGACGCCATCGCCCGCCTGCTCAGCGATGCCGCGCCCCCCGACGGCCGCCCGCAGCCCCTGCCGGAGGCCGCCGCGGCGTAACCCCGGACGCCGCGCCCCGCGCGGCGCCCGCCGTCGCCGGGACGTGCCCCCGAATCCGCCTTGACCCCGCCACGCGAAGGTTGCAGACGCACCCACCGCGCACCATAAATCCACGACTAGACACCACTAGAGGAGACGACCCTGGCCCGAGGCCCAATGCCCAACACCCTCCCGACCCGCGACGGACCGCGGGTGAACGAGGAGATCCGCGCGCCCCAGGTCCGCCTGATCGACCAGGACGGTGAGATGCAGGGCGTGATGAGCGCGCGCGAGGCCCTGGCCCGCGCCTACGACGTCGGAATGGACCTGCTCGAGATCAGCCCGAACGCCGAGCCGCCCGTCTGCAAGATCACCGACTTCGGCAAGTTCAAGTACGAGCAGCAGAAAAAGGCCAACGAGGCGCGCAAGCGCCAGAAGGTCGTCGAGATCAAGGAGATCAAGGTCCGTCCGAACATCGACGACCACGACTACGAAGTGAAGATGCGCCAGATGAAGGGCTTCATCGAGGAGGGCGACAAGGTGAAGGTCACCCTCCGCTTCCGCGGCCGCGAGATGGCGCACCAGGACCTTGGCGTGAAGGTGCTCGAGCGCATCCGCACCGAGATGGCCGAGGCGACGAAGGTGGAGTCCATGCCCCGCCTCGAGAACCGCCAGATGATCATGGTCCTCGCGCCGAAGTAGCGGCCCGTCCCGGATCGGGAACGCCGGCCTTCCCCCGGGAAGGCCGGCTTTTTCATGCCGGCAACCCGACCCACCTTCCTGTCGACAGACTGTCCCCAGGCGTTCTAGTGCCGGCCAAGGGAGCGACTGAAAACCAGCGCCCGGCCCGCCAGGAGGACACGCCATGCAGACCGACCCCTGCCGCTGCTGCGGCGGCTTTCCCCATCCCCGCCCACTAGGCCGCCGCGCCCTCGGCGGCCTTGCCGCCGGCCTGCTCGCCGCGGCGGCCCTGCCCGCCCGCGCGGCCGACCCGGTGCCCAAGACGGACCTCACGCCCGACCAGGCCCTCGCCCGCCTGAAGCAGGGCAACGACGAGTTCCGGATGGACGCCCCCTACCGCGCCGTCCAGGGCCGCGAGCGCCGCATCGAGCTTGCCCGCGGCCAAGCGCCCTTCTGCGTCCTCGTCGGCTGCTCCGACAGCCGGGTGCCTCCCGAGCTCCTCTTCGGCCGCGGCCTCGGCGAGCTCTTCATCGTCCGCAACGCCGGCAACACGGTCGACACCACCGCCCTCGGCAGCATCGAGTACGGCGTCGGCGTCCTCGGCTGCCCGCTGGTCGTCGTGCTCGGCCACGAGAACTGCGGCGCCGTCGCCGCCGCGCTGGCGGTCGTGCAGCGCAACGCCACCTACCCCGGCATGATCGGCGAGATGATCCAGCCCATCATCCCCGCCGTCCTCTCCGCCCGCGGCCTCTCCGGCGAGATCTCGCTCGACGACGCCGTCACCGCGAACGCCCGCCGCGTCGCGGCCCGCCTGAAGACGCAGAGCGCCATCGCGCAGGAAGCCATCCGCGCCGACCGGCTGAAAGTCGTCGCCGCCCGCTACGACCTCGACGACGGCGACGTCGACGTCGACTGGTTCGAGGACATCTAGTCGCCGCCCCCGTCGTCGCCGCCCCCGCCTGGGGAGCACGGAAAGCCGGTGGCTCCCCGGCCTGGGAAGCGACCGGCCTTCCGTCTGCCCGGGCCTAGAGCGGCGCCCCGCGGTTGTCGTCGAAGACCCCCGGCGTCCGGTTCAGCGTGCGGGCCGGCGCGGAGGAGGGCGAGCCCACCCCCACCGCCCCCGTGCCACCGGGCGAGAGCGGCCCGCCGATCGCCTCGCGCCGCGTCGTGTTGCCGGCGGGGTCCGTCATCAGCGGCGCGGGCGTGGCCGCGGTCATCGGCCCGCCCTGCCGCTCGCGCCGGGAGGAAAGGTCCACCGGCCCCGCGGGGCCCTGGCAGGCGGCCAGCAGGCCCATGCCAAGCAGGAAGGCGCCGCCGCGCAGCATCGTCGAAGGCTTCGTCATGATGCCTGTCTCCTCGTGCCGCCCGGCCGCTCGCCGGTCACGGCAAGGGAAGAAACGCGCGGCCCCCCGGATTCTTCGATGCCGCGCCGTGACGAAGTGAAACGCCGCCCGGGCCGCTCGGGGGGGAACCGCTCAGCGGTTCGCCAGCTCCGCCAGCGCCGCCGCCAGCACCCGCGCCCCGGCCGCGAGCTGCGACGGGCTCGAGTACTCCGCGGGGTTGTGGCTCACCCCGTTCCGGCTGGGCACGAAGACCATCCCCGCCGGGCAGATCGGCACCATGAACTGCGCGTCGTGGAAGGCCCCGCTCGGCATCCGCCGGCTCGAGAGGCCCTGCGCCGTCGCCGCGTCCTCCACGGCGTCCACCACCAGCGCGTCGAACTCCACGGGCAGCGCGTGGAAGCGCTCCGTCACGACCACGTCGCAGCCCTTCACCGCGCTGCGGATCGTCGGCTCGATCGCGTCGCCGTTGGTGATCAGCAGCTCCTTGTCGGGGTGGCGGAAGTCGATCGTGAAGCGCACCCGGTCCGCCACCGTGTTCGACGTGTTCGGGAAGACCTCGACCTGCCCGACCGTGAAGCGCAGCACGTCCGTCGGGTCCGTCATCAGCGCGTTCAGCGCCGTCACCGCACGGACCATGTCCTGCACGGCGTCGCGGCGCGTGGAGACCGGCGAGGTCCCGGCATGCGCCGTCTCGCCCGTGATCTCCACGATGAACCAACGGCTCCCCTGGATGCCCGTGACCACGCCGATGTCGATCCCCTCCGCCTCCAGCAGCGGCCCCTGCTCGATATGGGCCTCGAGGTAGGCGAAGGGCTTGCCGCCGAGCGGCCGGCGCGCGAGGTCGGCCTCCGCCGCGCGGTGCTCGTCCAGCGCCTGGCGGAAGGTCACGCCCTCGAGGTCGCGCACCTCGTCCCAGGCGTTGGCGGGCTTGAAGTGGGCCCAGGCCATGCTGCCCATGCAGCCCGGCGCGAAGCGCCCGCCCTCCTCGTTCGTCCAGGCCACCACCTCGATCGGGCGCCGCGTCGAGACGCCGGCCTCGCGGATCGCCTGCACCGCCTCCAGCCCGGCCACCACGCCCCAGATGCCGTCGAAGCGCCCGCCATTGGGCTGGCTGTCCATGTGGCTGCCCGTCAGCACCGGCGCCGCCTCCGCCTCCGTCCCCTCGTGCCGGAAGAAGAGGTTGCCGATCTCGTCCACCGTCACCGAGAGCCCCAGCCCCTCGGCCCAGCCGATCATCAGCCGCCGCGCCTCGCGATCGAGCGGCGAGAGGCAGGGCCGGTTCACCCCGGGCGACCCGTCGGCCCCCGTGATGGCGCCGAGCTTCGCCAGCTCCATCAGCCGGTCCCATTGCCGCCGCTCGCTCACGGCCGCGATCAGGTTGGGGGCGGTGCTGGCGCTCATCGGGGGTCCTTTCCGGTCGGCTCCCCGCATTTGCGGTGCAGCCCGCCCGGAGATCAACCCGGGGGCCCGCGCCGCGCCGCGCTGGCCCGGCGGCGGCGCGGTGTCGGCCGCGGCACGCGCCGTGCTAAGCACCCGTGCTGAGAACCCTGAGCAACCCCTCCGCGGGACCCCCGCCATGCCCGACGCCACGACCCCTCCCGGCCCCGAGGCCCGCCACCCCGGCCTGGACGCCCTCGCCGCGGAAGCCCGCGCGCAACTCGAGCTCCTCTCCTACCCCCGCCACCCCTGGGTGCCGGAGAAAGGGGAGGGGGTGCTCGACGTCGCCGTCCTCGGCGCGGGCCAGACCGGCCTCGTCACCGCCTTCGGCCTCCTGCGGGAACGGGTGCAGCGCGTCCGAGTCTTCGACGCGGCGCCCGCCGGCGGCGCCGGCGTCTGGACCACCTTCGCGCGCATGAAGACCCTGCGCACCCCCAAGCACGTCACCGGCCCCGACCTCGGCGTCCCCGCGCTCACGCCGAAGTCCTTCTTCACCGCCCGCGACGGCGCCGAGGCCTGGGAGGCGCTGCACAAGATCGGCCGCGTGGACTGGCAGCGCTACCTCGACTGGCTGGAGGCGACGCTCGAGCTCCCCGTCGCGCACGAGCACCGGCTGCTCCGCATCGGCCACACGGGCGCCGCCGACCCCCTCGAGCTCACCTTCGCCACCCCCGCCGGCGAGACGGTGATCCGCGCCCGCAAGCTCGTGCTCGCCACCGGCATGGACGGCATGGGCGGCTGGTCCATCCCCGCCCCCTTCGACCAGCTTCCGGCGTCCCGCGTCTCCCACACCTCCGGCCACGTCGACTTCGCGGCGCTCTCGGGCAAGCGCGTCCTCGTCGTCGGCGCCGGGGCCTCGGCCTTCGACAACCTCGCGACCGCCCTCGAGGCCGGCGCGACGAAGGGCACCATGCTCGTCCGCCGCGCGCGGATGCCCCGCGTGAACCCCTTCCGCTGGATGGAGCAGCCGGGCTTCCTCGGCCAGCTCTACGCCCTGCCGGACCCGCTGCGCTGGCGCTTCATGCAGCACATCTTCGCCCTCAACCAGCCGCCGCCCCAGGAGTCCTGGAACCGCGTCGCCGGCGACCCCCGCTTCGACCTCCACATGGCCAGCCCCGTCCTCGCCGTGCGCGAGGAGAGCGGCGAGGTCGTCGTCACCACGCCCCGCGGCGAGCACCGCACCGACCACGTCATCACCGGCACCGGCACCGCCTTCGACCTGGCGCTCCGCCCCGAGCTCGCGCCCTTCGCGGCGCACGTCCTCCTCTGGCGCGACGTCTACACGCCCCCCGCGGGCCAGGAGTTCCCGGCGCTCGGCGCCTGCCCCTATCTCCGCGACGACTTCTCCCTCCGCGAGAAGACCCCCGGCGCCGCGCCCTTCGTCGCCAACATCCACATGATCAACTACGGCGCCACCGCCTCCATGGGCCTCTCGGGCGCCACCATCAGCGGCATGAAGTACGGCACCATGCGCCTCGTGGACGGGATCTGCCGCCGCCTCTGGCTCGAGGACGCCGGGCACCACCTCGACAGCCTCCTCGCCTACGCCGAGCCCGAGCTGACGAGCGAGATCCCCCAGGAAGTGGCCGAGGAAGCCCTCGCCGACGCCCTCCGCACCCTCGCCGCCGAGTAGCCCGCCGATGAAGCCCTCCGCCGTCTCCACCCACGTCCTCGACACCGCCAGCGGCATCCCCGCCGAGGGCATGCCCGTCGAGTTCTGGCGCATGGAGCCCGAGCCCGCCCTCCTCGCCCAGGGCACCACCAACGCCGACGGCCGCCTCGACGCGCCCCTCCTCGCGCCCGACCACTTCGTCCCCGGCCGCTACGAGCTCCGCTTCGACGTCAGCGCCTACTTCGCCGCCCGCGGCAACGACCCCGGCTACCTCGGCACCGTCGTCCTCAACGTCGGCCTGAAGGAAGGGGAGGGGCACTACCACGTCCCGCTGCTCTGCTCCCCCTGGTCCTACTCCACCTACCGGGGCAGCTAGCCCCTGGGATCGCCAGGCGGGGGGGGTGGCCGCGCCGCGCCCCCGCCCCCTATCCTCCCCCGATCGACGACGCGCAGAGGACCCCGGCCATGACGACCCCCGCCAAACCCTCCGCCCCGCCGCCCGTCCGGGGCACGGCGGGGCACCCGGCGCCCTCCCGGCGCGCCCTCCTCGGCGGCGGCGCGGCCCTCCTCGGCCTCTCCGCCTGCGAGACGCCCATGCGGGCCGGCCACGACCCGCGCCCGGGCCGCGACCCCTCCGAGCCCGCCCTCTCCAGCCCCGTCGCCCGCTGGCTGGACGTGACCGACCGCCTCTGCGGCGACCCCAACGCCGCCTGGCCCCGCGCGGACACCATCGCCCTGTCCGCCCGCGCCATGCACGACGGCCTGAACGCCGCCCGCCCGCGCTACGCCCGCTGGGTGCCCCGCGCCGGCTCCGAGCCGCCGGGCGGCGGCGCCGCGCCCGAGGTCGCGCTCGCCGCCGCCGCCTACACCGTGATCGCCGCCCGCAGCGCCCCCGCGGCCCAGGGCGAGGCCCGGGCCATGCTCGACGCGACGCTCGCCGCCGAGCCCTCCGAGGCCGCCCGCGCCGCCGGCCTCGCCCTCGGCACCGCCATCGGCGCGGCCACCCTCGCCGGCGCCGGCCCGACGCCCCCCGAGAAGCGCGTCTTCCCCGTCTTCTCCGAGACCGGCCGCTGGCGCCCCGCCCCGCCGGCCGGCCGCAACAGCTTCTACGACCTCTCCGCGCCGCTGCTCTTCCCGAGCCGCGACTCCCTGCTCGGCCCGCCGCCGCCCGCGCTCGACTCCCCGACCTACCTCGAGGTGCTCGAGGAGACCCGCCGCGTCGGCGGCACCACCTCCACCGACCGCACCCCGGAGCAGGCCGACATCGCCCGCTTCTGGGTGCCCCAGCTCCTGCCCCGGAACCTGATGGTCGTCCTCCTCCGCCGCCTGGCCGCCTACCCGCCGCCGGGCGGCGTCTGGGACATCGCGCGGATGGTCTCCATCCTGGCCACGGCGCACGCCGACACGGACGTCTTCGTCTACGGCTACAAGGCGCACTTCGCCTACTGGCGCCCCGTCACCGCCATCAACCTCGGCAGCGCCGGCGTGCGCCGCGACCCGCTCTGGCAGCCGCTGCTGGTCACGCCCTACCACCCCGAATACCCCTCGGGGCACAGCGCCGACGTCGCGACGGGCGCCTACGTCATCACCGGCCTGCTCGGCGAGTTCCCCTTCACCTTCCAGGCCCTCGAGCGCCAGGGCCGCCCCACCCGGGACTTCCCCAGCCTCGCCGCCGCCCTCACGGAGTGCTCCAACAGCCGCGTCTGGTGCGGCGCCCATTTCCGCACCGCCTGCAACGAGGGCGAGCGCCTCGGCCGCGCCATCGCGACCAAGGCCCTCGCCCAGGTGCCGCGCGTCGCCTGACGGGGTGCCGGGCGCCGCGGCGGGACGCCGCCCCGCGGCGCCCGCCCGGCCTCAGGCCGCGTCCCGCGCCGCCTCGTAGGGGGAGGGGTCGTCCAGCCCCGCCGGCGCCACCACCGAGGCGTCCCGGAGGATCAGCGACGCGTCGTTCTCCGAGACCTTGTTCGCCCGCTTGCTCACGGGCCAGCAGGCCAGCCACTCCGGCGGGCAGGGCCGCAGCAGCCCGAGCAGCGCCTCCTCCGAGGCCTCCTCCCCCAGCCAGGCCCCCCAGTCCCCGCGGCCGAGGATCACGGGCATGCGGTGGTGCAGCGGCGCCTGCTTGGGATTCGCCTCCGTCGTGATGATCGAGTAGGTGCGGAGCCAGTTCCCCTCCGGGTCCTTCCACCCCTCCCAGATCCCCGCCAGGCTCATCGGCTCCCCGCTCGCCAGCGCCACCGCGTAGGGCTGCTTCGGGTCCTTCGGCCGCGTCCGCGCCTCCGCCTCCGTCGGCGTGAGCCACTCGTAGAACCCGTCCGCCGGCACGAGGCAGCGCCGCTTGCGGAACGCCTCCCGGAAGGAGGGCTTCTCCGCCACCCCGTCCGCCCGCGCGTTGATCAGCCGCGCCCCGTCCCGCGCGTCCTTCGCCCAGCGCGGCACCAGCCCCCAGCGCAGCGCGTCGAGCCGCCGCTCGCCCGTCTCGGGATGCCGCCGCAGCACCAGCCCGTCCTGCGTCGGCGCCCTGTTCCAGCTCGGCGCCGCGTTCGGCGTCGGGCTGCCGTCGGGCACGTCGTAGTAGCGCGCGAGCGCCGCCGGGTCGCGCTGGAGGAAGTATCGCCCACACATGCCGTCGTTCTACTCCATGGCACCGTTGCGGGGCCTCTCCCGAAACCGCCCGGGCGAGCCCCCCGTTTCATCGCCGTCGCAACAACGAGCAGGAGACAGCACATGGCGATCGACAAGGACCGGATCGAGGGCGCGCTGAAGCAGGCCGGCGGCGCCATCAAGGAGAACGTCGGCGCGGCCGTCGGCGACAAGAAGATGGAGGCCGAGGGCGCGGCCAAGCGGACCGAGGGCAAGGTGCAGAACACCGCCGGCGGCGCGAAGGACGCGGTCCGCGACGCCGTGAACAAGACCTGATCCACCAGGCGCCGTGAGGCGGAAGGGCGGGCTCCCGGAAGGGGGCCCGCCCTTCTCGTTGCGGGCCATGGACCCCACGCCGGAGTCGCAACGAACCTCCGCGACTCGGGCGCAATTTTTCCAGATATGGTGGCTTACACACCGCCTTAACCACCATATGATGTGTTCGCCGACTCGCCAAAAGGGGCGGGCGGTGACGAAGGCCAATCCCCGAATGGACGGATACCTCCTCCCCGCGCCCGCCGACCGGCACGCCCTCAGCGCCCACGCGACGCCCCGCACGCCCCCGGGCGCGCGTTTCGGCACTGCCCCGCTCCCGGCCCGCGCGATCGACCCCGGCATGGGCCTCGCCGTCGCCCGCCGCACCGTCTTCCGCCCCGAGGACCAGGAGGATTTCGGCCGCGTCGCCGACCGCGTGGCCGCCGGCAACACCGCCCTCCTCGGCCCCGACGCGGACCCCGCCGAGCGCGCCCGCCTGCGCAACGCCATCGCCACCGGCGCCCTCATCACCTCCGGCCGCCACCTCCAGCACGGCGACGCCGGCCAGCCCGGCCGCAACATGGAGGTCTTCACCAACTGCGCGACGGCCAACGCCTCCTTCACCCTCTTCTACCTCCTGCTGAACGGCAGCGGCGTCGGCCGCGCCTATGACGACGAGCTCGTGGCGGTGGACTGGGGCCAGGCCCCGCGCCTCCTCCTCCGCCTCGACCCCGCCCACGCCGACTGGCCGCGCACCCGCGCCGACCTGCACCGCTTCGGCACCGAGTTCGGCCTCCTCCCCTGGGGCACGTCCCTCGACGCCCTGACCGAGGCGCAGGAGGCGGAGATCCGCGCCTTCATCGCGCGCGAGTTCGCCGGCGACGAGGCCCCGCCCCCCGGCGCCCTCCGCCACGCCGTCGCCGACAGCCGCGAGGGCTGGGGCAAGGCCGTCGAGCTCCTCGAGAGCCTCGCCTTCGAGGGCGCGGCCGACCGCACCCTCCTGCTCGACTTCTCCGCGGTCCGCCCGCGCGGCGCCCCGATCGGCGGCATGCAGGGCCGCCCCGCCTCAGGCCCGCTCTCGCTCATGCGCGCCTTCGCCAACCTCCGCCGCCACGTCATCGAGCCCGCCCGCGACCGCGCGCCGGACGGCGAGGCCCTCCAGCCCTGGGAGCAGGCGCTGCTCGCCGACCACCACCTCTCCGTCGAGGTCCAGGTCGGCGGCGCCCGCCGCGCCGCCCGCATGGCCACCAAGTCCTGGCGCGACCCCGGCATCCTCCGCTTCGTCCGCGCGAAGTCCGAGGGCGGCCTCTGGACCGCCAACAACTCCGTCATGGTGGACGCCGAATTCTGGGCCGGCGTGCGCGCGGCCCGCGCCGGCAGCGCGGACCCGCTCCACCGCCACGCGCTGGCGGTCTTCGACGAGGTGACCCGCTGCGCCTACGTCAACGGCGAGCCCGGCTTCATCAACGGCGACAAGCTCGAGGACGTGCGCACCGGCCACGCCCGCACGAAGCCCGTCCACGCCGACGGCCGCGACGTCCGCTCCGCCCGCTACCGGGCGGACCACGCCGTGCCGCTGCTCGCCGAGCTGTCCCGCCGCGCGGCCACCGCGCGCTTCCCCGCCACCACCAACCCCTGCGGCGAGATCACGCTCCACGTCACCGGCGGCTACTGCGTCATCGCCGACTTCGCCCCCCTCTTCGCCTGCCCCGCGGACCTCGCCACCCTCGCGCCCGGCCTCGTGACGGACGAGGTCGCGGCCGAGTGGGACGCCCGCGTGGAGGACGCCGTCCGCCTCGGCGTGCGCTTCCTCATGCGCGCCAACACCATGGACGCCCTCTACGGCGAGGAGGTGCGCCGCACGAACCGCATGGGCATCGGCCCCACGGGCCTGCACGAATGGGCCCTCATGCGCTGGGGCCTCGCCTTCCCCGACCTGCTCGACGAGGCGCGCGCCGCCCCCTTCTGGGCCATGCTCGACCGCCTCTCGGCCGCGGCGAAGGAGGAGGGCCTCGCCTACGCCGCCGAGCTCGGCCTGGAAGCGCCCGTCACCATCACCACCGTCAAGCCCGCCGGCACCACGAGCAAGCTCTTCGGCCTGACCGAGGGCGCGCACCTGCCCGCGCGCCGGCAGTACCTCCGCTGGGTGCAGTTCAAGGGCACGCGGGAGGGCGCGGGCGACTGGAGCGCGGACACCGACCCGCTGCTGCCGGAATACGAGGCGCGCGGCTACCCCGTGCGCGTGCTGCGCAGCTTCCCCGGCATGTCCGTCGCCGGCTTCCCGACCCTGCCGCTCATCCAGCGCCTCGGCATCGGCGACCGCCTCGTCACCGCGCCCGAGGCCTCGCCGGAGGAGCACTACCGCTGGCTCGCCCTCCTGGAGCGCCACTGGATCGGCGAGGAGCGCGGCAACCAGGTCTCCTACACGCTCAAGGTCTACACCGACCGGCACGACCTCGACGCCTTCCGCGACATGCTGCTCGAGCACCAGCCGCGCATCCGCTGCTGCGCCATCCTCCCGGGCGGCCCCGACCACGCGCTCGGCTACGAGTACCTGCCGGAGGAGGAGGTGCCGATGGACCGCTTCGCCGCCCTCGTCGAGGGCATCCGCGACCCCGCCCTGCACGAGGCGATCGACCTCGCCCACCTGCAATGCGCCTCGGGCGTCTGCCCGATCTGACGGGCGCCCGACGACCCCGCCCGCGCCCGGCCTCCCGGCGCGGGCGGCCCCCGCCTCACCCCGCGAGCGCCAGGATCTCCTCGGCGCGCCGCACGACCGGCAGGTCCACCATGCGGCCGTCCACCTGGAAGGCGCCGCGCCCCTCCGCCCGCGCGGCCCGGTCCCCCTCCACGACACGGCGCGCCCAGGCGGTCTCCTCCGCCGTCGGCGCGAAGGCCTCGTTCAGAGGCCCGACCTGCGAGGGATGCACGACCAGCGCCCCCCGGAACCCCATCCGCCGCGCCCGCCGCGCCCGCTCCGCGAAGGCCGGGATGTCCGAGAAGTCCCCGATGCTGCCCACGAAGCCCAGCGGCAGGATCCCCGCCGCCCGCGCGGCGAGCAGCACGGCGTAGTTCGGCGCGAAGAGCACGTCCTCCTCCGGCACGCCCCCCATCGCCGCCGAATAGTCCTCGGGCCCGAGCGTCATCGCCGCCACCCGCGGGTGGGCGCCGGCGATCGCGGGCAGGCCGAACAGCGCGCCCGGCGTCTCCACCTGCAGCACGAGCCGCACGCCCCCCGCCGGCAGCCCGCGCTCCGCTTCCAGCTCCCCCACCGCCTCGGCCACCTCCCGCACGAAGCCCGGCTCCTCCACCTTCGGCAGCACGATCGCGGCGAGGCCGGGATGGACCGCCGCCTCCAGGTCGCGCCCGATCGCGCGCAGCCCGTGGTTCACCCGCACCATCGCCGCCGTGCCCGCCCGCGCGATCCCTGCGACCGAGGCCGCCAGCCGCGCCCGCGCGCCCTCCTTCTCCGCCGGCGGCACCGCGTCCTCGAGGTCGAGGATCACGCCGTCCGCCCCCCGCTCGTGCGCGCGGGCGACGAAGCGCTCGACATGCGCGGGCACGAAGAGAAGCGAGCGCCAGCGGGGAGGGGAGGGCCTGGTCATGCAGCGGGGTTCCCTGTGCCGGCCGTCCGCGCCCGGCGCGGCACGGAAGCCGCCCCTTGGGGCCGGCGGCCCTCCCCGGCACTGCATCAAGCCGCGCCGGAGCGCAACGGCCGTCCCTACGGCTCCGGCATCCGGATCGGCGAGGCGAAGGAGAGGGTGCGTGCCACCAGCTCGGCCTGCCGCGACGTGCCCGACCGCGCGAAGAGGTCCGCCAGATGCGACCGCACCGTCGTCACGGAGACGCCGAGAAGCCCGGCGATCTCGTCCGGCGCGTGCCCCCGCGTGAGGAAGGCGAGGACCTGCACCTGCGCCGGGGTGAGGCCGAAGGCGCGGGCGGCGTTGGCGACGGGGTTGCGCGTGTCCTCGCGCGGCGAGCGTAGCACCAGCAGCGTCCGCCGCAGCCCGCCGCAGCCCTCGGCGTCGAGGCCGAGCGTGAACAGCAGCCGCTCCTCCCCGTCCGTGCCGGCGAGGCTCGCCTCCACGCCGCCCGAACGCCCGCCCTCCTCGCCCACGGCGCGCCGCAGCGCCCGCTCCGCCGCCTCCGTTGCCCCCCGCAGCCGGCCGTCCTGCAGCCGCAGCACGGCGCCGCCCGCGATCTCCCCCTCCGCCCGCGGGTTCGCGTAGACCGGCCGCCGCGCGCCATCGAGGAGCAGCACCGCCGCGTCGATCCGGTCGAGCGTGGCGCGGTAGCTGTCGGCCATCAGCCGCTGCGCGCCGAGCACCTGCGAGATCTCGACGGCGCGCCGCACATGCGGCGCGACGAGCTCGAGCCCGGCGATCTCCGCGGGCGTCAGCACGTCGCGGTCGTCGCCCGTCACGAGGAGCCAGTTGCCGAAGCTGCTCCCCTCGTCCGTCACGCGGAAGCCGATGAGGTCGCGGAACCCGCGCGGGCGGAGGTACTCGCGGTAGTAGCGGGTGGCCTGCAGCGCCTCCATCCCGTAGTCGCGCGACCCCACGAAGGCCCGGTCGATCGGCTGCACCATCGCCAGCGGCAGGAAGGGGTTGATCGCGAGGGACCGCTCGTCCTCCTCGGTCCAGGGCAGGCCGTGGATCGCGGCGATCGCGGCCCTCCCGCCCGCCACGGTGCTGACGCCGAGCGCGCCCCGTTTCCCGCCGATGGCGTCGCAGAGCCGCTCCAGCACCTCCGGCCAGGCATCGGGCCGCAGCGTGCAGTCGTAGATCGCCCCGACCGTCTCGCTCAGGAACACGGGATCATCGAGCAGTCGCATCCGCTGTCCGCCCTCGCTGCCTCGGTGGCTCCCCGTCCCGCGCCGCGCGGGCGGCACGCCGCCGCGACCGCCGCGTTGCGGCCGGGAAGACGGCGCAGCCCGCCGTCGGCTGCCCTGCTGGGGAGACCGCGCGGCGCCGGATCGGCGCGCAGCGCGGCCCTCGATGATGCATGGCGGGCGCCGCGCGACCTAGCCCGATCCGGCCGCGGGTTCTGCGCCGCGAACGGGAAAGATCGAGATGCCGTCGAAGGAAACGAAAAACAGGCATCGCCCCGACCCCGTCGCCCCGCCGTCCGCCTCCCGGGTCGGGGACCCGCCCCGAAGCCTCCCGCCCGCGCGGCGCCCGGCCGGCCCGCCAGCCGACCGGCGCCGCGTTCGGCGCCACGGCACGGCGCCCCGAGCGGAACAGGCCCGGCGGAAAAACGCCGCTGACATCTTGGTGAGAAGGCCGGTCTTCGGGCCGCCTTCCGTCAGATGAAGGATGCCGCGCCCGCCGCGCCGGACCGCAATCGGCCCCATGCCGCCCGACGCCCCCCCGCCAGCCGAGGCCTCCCCGCCCCCGCGCGGCGGGAAGGGCCGCGCGCCCTCCCGCGGCCGGCGCCTCCTCGCGCTCGGCGCCCTGCTCGGCCTCGGCGCGGCGGGCCCGGTCGACCCCGACCCGCTGCCCGGGGAGCTGAGCTGGCACGAGCCGGTCTGGGTCACGCCCTTCCCGCCGGCCGCCGCGCCCCCTCCCGCGCGGACGCCCCCGCCCGTCACCGCGATGCTCGAGTATCCCGAAGGGTGGGCGCCGGGCCACGCCGCCGCCATCCTCCTCCCGGACAGCCCGGGGGCGGACCCGGCGCGGGACCGGCTGATCGCCGCCCTCATCGAGCAGGGCGCGGCGGTGCTGCTGCTGGGCGCGCCCCGCGGGGTCGCGGCGGACCCGCCCCTCGCCACGCGGGCGCCGGCCCTGGGCGAGGCGGAGCACCTGCCAGCGATCTTCGGCGCGCTCGTCGCCCTGCAGCGGGACATCGGCGCCGCCGTCGTAGTCGCGCTCGGCCATGGCGGGCGGGTGGCCGAGGCGGCGGCGCTGGCGGCCGCCTCGGAGCCCGTCGCCGCCGCCCACCTGGGCCAGGCCGGGCCGCGCCTCGCGGCGGCCGCGGGGCTGGGCGGCCCCGGCCGGAAGGCGAGCTTCGCGGGCGGCGCCCCCCAGCCTGCCCGGGAGGACTGGAACCCCCGCGCGCTCCCCCTCTGCGACCTGCTGGGCGAGGCCGCGGCCGACCTCCAGCCGCAGGACCGCGCCGGCGAGGCCTTCGGCGACGCCGTGCGCGACTGCCGCGCGGCGCTCCTGCACCCGCCCGCCGGGCCGCCCTCGCCCCCCGCCCGCTAGCCCGGCGGCGTCCCCCCCCCCGCTGGCGCGCGCCCGCGACTTCGGGCTCTCTCTCGCCACCGGCCGGACCCGGCCGCGCGCCACGGGCCGTCGAGAGGAGCCGCACCATGCCGGGAAGGCCGAGAGCCAGGTTCCCCGAGGACAGCCTGCTGGCCGCCATGCTCGGCGAGGACGCGCCGGTCGAGGCCCGCCGCGCCGCGCGGCGCCTGCGCGCGGAGGGCGCGCCCGTCGTCGCCGTCGACGACGGCCTCGCGAGCCTCGCGCGCGGCCTCGCCCTCTCCGAGGTGTCCCGCTCGCCCGCCGTGCTCGACGTCCTGCCGCCGCTCTTCTGGATCGAGGCCCGGCCCGCCGAGGACGCCGGGATCGCCGGCTGGGTCGTGGAGCGGAAGGGAAGCGGCCTCGCCCTCCGCGGCTTCACCCTCGCCGGCCGCGACGGCGCCCTGCCCGAGCCCGAGGGCACCGCGACGCTCCCCTACGGCCCCGGCCACCCGGAGGAGGACGGGCCGACCCGCGCCGCGCGGGGCCTCGTCGCCGCCGTCGGCCTGCCCGAGATGCTCGCGGGAATGGGCGAGAGCTCCCCCATCCTGCTGGTGCCCGCCGACCCGGCCGCGGACGACGCCGCCCTGCTGCGCGGCCTCCGCCTCTCCGTCGCGATGGCGCCCGACGCGGCCCCGACCTGATCCCCGTCGGACGGCCGGGGAGGGCCCGCCTCAGCCCCGGGGCATGACCGTCTGCAGCACCTGCGCCGCCGCCGCGCGCACCAGCGCCGGCACCGTCAGCACCGAGCCGGTGATGGCGCCCAGCACCAGCGTCCGCTGCCGCCCCAGCGCCGCCAGCGCCCGCGTCGCGACATGGGAGGGGTCCTGCGCCCCCGGCAGGTTGCGCCCGAAGCCCGAGCGCTCCGCGAAGCGGCTGCGCGTCGCGGTCGGGCAGAGCGCGAGGATGTCGACGGGCCGCCCGGAGAGCTCCGCGGAGAGCGCCTCGGTGAGCGACAGGTCGAAGGCCTTGGTGGCGGCGTAGGTGGCCAGCCGGGGCGTCGGCACGAAGCCGAGCCCGCTCGACACCACGATCAGCCCCGCGCGGCGCCCCTCCGCCTCCGCCCGCACGATCATGCCGGGCAGCAGGCGCCGGATCATGACCAGCGGCGCCAGCGCGTTGACGAGCACCGTCTCCCGGAGGTCCGCCTCCGGCGCCGAGAGGACGTCGCCGAAGGGGCCGACGCCGGCGTCGCAGACCAGCAGGTCGACGCCGAAGGCCTCGCCCGCCGCGCAGACCGCCGCCAGCCCCTCGTCAGTGGCGAGGTCCGCCGCGACCGTCTCCACCCGCCGCCCCGGGTTGCGCGCGGTCAGCGCCGCGGCCAGCCGGCCCAGCGCCTCCTCGTTGCGCCCGTTCAGCAGCAGGTCGGTGGTGGCGGGCAGGGCGTGGACGAAGGCCTCGCCGATGCCGCTGGTGGCCCCGGTGATCAGGGCGGCCGTGGAGGAGTGGTGCATCGTGGCCTCGGCGGGGAAGGGGAGCGCGGGAGCCCCCCATGTGGGGCGCCTCCCCGGTCCCGCCAGCGAAACCCCGCGCGGCCCGCGGCCGGCAGCGCCCCGCCCCGCGGATCAGCCCAGGCTGATCCCCGTGTCGCGCACGAGCTGCTGGATGAGCGCCCGCTCGCGCACCAGCCGCTCGCCGAGGCGGTCAGGCTCGGCCGCGGTCGCCTCCGCGCCGATGTCGTTGAAGCGGCTCCGCACCTCGGGATCGGAGGTCGCGGCGTCGATCGCCTCCGCCAGCCGATGCCGCACCTCGTCGGGCGTGCCGCTGCGGCAGAAGATGGCGTTCCAGCTCGTGATGTCGAAGTCGGGGACGCCGGATTCCGCGATCGTCGGCACGCCGGGGATGCCGCCGCGCTTGCCGCTCGTCACCGCGATCGGCACGGCGCGCCCGCCCTGCACGACGGGGTTGAGCGAGTTCGCCGTCAGGATCCCCGCCGGCAGCGTCCCGGCCGCGAGGTCGCGCGCCACCTCGGAGCCGCCGCGGTAGGGGATGTGCTCCAGCTTCACCCCGGCCCGGTGCGCGAGCAGCGCGCCCGCGAGGTGCCCGGGGCTGCCCACGCCCGGCGTCCCGTAGGAGGTGCCCTCGCGGTCGGCGCGCGCCTTGTCGAGGAAGCCCTTGAGGTCGCGCACGCCCGCGTTGGCCGGGACGGCGAGGATGTAGGGAACGTCCGCCACGTTCCCCACGGGCACGAAGTCGCGCTCGTAGTTGAAGGGCGTGCTGCGCTGGACGAACTGCGCGACGACGAAGGAGGCCGCGTCGAACAGCAGCGTGTGCCCATCCGCGGCCGCCGTCGCGACCGCGCCGGCCGCGAGCGTGCCGCCGGCGCCGCCGCGGTTGTCCACCACGATGTTCTGGCCGAGCACCGCCGACATCTTCGGCGTGATCAGCCGCGCGAGCGTGTCGGAGTTGCCGCCGGGCGCGAAGGCCACCACGAGGCGGATGGGCCGGTTCGGAAAGGCGCGCTGCGCCAGCACGGCCGGCGCGGGCAGGAGCGCCGCGCCGGACAGGGCGAGCAGACGGCGGCGGGAGGGGGAGAGCAACGGCAAGGCGGGCGTCCTCGGCACGGGGTTGGGGGTCGGCGGGCCCGCGGGCTCAGCCGCGGCTCAGCGGCTCCAGGCCCGTCCGGCGCAGCGCGGGCGCCGCCTCGGGCGAGGCGAGGAAGCGGATCAGCGCCTGCGCGGCCTCCGGCTGCCGCGAGCCCGCGGTGACGACAGCGCAAAAGATCGTTGGAAGCTGCACCTCCTCGGGGATCGTGCCGAGATAGGTGATGCCGGGGACGGTGACGATCTCGCTCACCTGCTGGAAGCCGAGCTCCGCCTCGCCGCGGGCGACGACGGCGGCGACGCGCTCGGACAGGATGCGGCGCGACTTCGGCATGACCTGGTCGTGGATGCCGAGGCGCCGGTACATCTCGTTCTCGATGTAGACGCCGCTGGCGCTGGCCGAATAGGCGATGGAGGAGGCGTTCAGCAGCGCCTGGCGGAAGGCGTCGAGGCTGGAGATGTCGGGCTTCGGCGCGCCCTCCTTCACGCAGAGCCCGATGAGCGAGCGCGCGATGTCCACCCGGCTGCCCGGGCGGATGAAGCCCCGCGCCTCGAGCGGCGGCAGCCCGCCATCGGCCAGCAGCAGCACGTCGGCGGGCTCGCCGCGCGCGAGGCGCTGCGGGATGGCGTCCGGCGCGGCCCCCATGGAGGAGGCGCCGACCGAGGTCAGCGTATGGCCGCTCGCGCGCTGGAAGTCGGGGACGAGGGCGAGGTAGGCGGCGTTCAGCCCGCCGGAAGAGAGGACGGTGAGCTCCGCCGCGGCCGCGCGGCGGGCGAGCAGGGGCAGGCCGGCCGCGCCCAGCAGGAACGCGCGGCGCGTGGCGCCGCCCGGGATTAACGAGCGCATGGGTTTTTTCCTCCTCGACGGACCCCGCACCTTATTCCCGTTTCCGGGTCCCCCATAGGTGCCGCCCGGGCGCGCACGGGCCGCCTGGCCCCCGGCCCGATCACCCCTTCGCGCGCGAGCCCTAAGGCGCGGGGGCCCCGCCTCCGCCCCGCATGGCCCGGACCACATCCCCGAGGACCTCGACGCCCCGGCGGATGGCGCGCGCGTCGAGGCTGGCGTAGCCGATCACCAGCCCGGCCACGCCGGGGCGGTCCGCCTCGCCCGGGGCGTAGAGAGGCCCGACGGGGTAGACGCCGAGGCCCGCCTCCCGCGCCCGGGCGACGAGCGCGTCCTCGCGGTCCCGCGGCACGCCGTGCAGCCAGGCGACCGCGTGCAGCCCGGCCTCGGCGCCGACCACCGTCGCCCCCTCGCCCAGCGTCGCCGCCAGCGCGGCGAGCAGCGCCGCCCGGCGCTCGCCGTTCCGCCGGCGGGCGCGGCGGACATGCCGCTCGTAGGCGCCGTCCTCGATCAGCCCGGCCAGCGCCTCCTGCTCCAGGCTCGGCGTGTGCCGGTCCGCGAGCCGCTTGGCCTTGGCGAAGGGGAGGGACAGCGCCGCCGGCACGACGAGGTAGCCGAGCCGGAGCGTCGGCGACAGCGTCTTCGAGACGGTGCCGAGATAGAGGACGCGGCCCGCCTCATCCAGCGCCTGCAGGGCCGGGATCGGCGCGATGTCGAAGCGGTACTCGCTGTCGTAGTCGTCCTCGACGACATGGGCGCCGGTGCGCCGCGCCCAGGCGAGGAGCTCCCGGCGCCGCCCCGCCGGCAGGACCCCGCCCAGCGGGAACTGGTGGGACGGCGTGACATAGGCCAGCCGCGCCGCCGGCAGCCCCTCCGTCAGCAGCCCCTCCCGGTCGACGGGCACGGGCACGACCTCGGCCCCCGCCGCCAGGAAGACCTGCCGCGCCAGGGCGTAGCCCGGGTTCTCCATCAGCGCCCGGTCCCCCGGGTCCAGCAGAAGCCGCGCGCAGAGGTCGAGCCCCTGCTGGGAACCGTTCACCACGACGATCTGCTCGGGCGCGCAGCGCAGCCCGCGGGCCCGCCACAGGTAGCCCTGCAGGGCAGCCCGCAGCCGGGGCGAGCCGCAGGGGTCCTCGTAGCGGAGCCGCGGCGGGCGGCGCAGGATCACGCCGGTCACCGCCTTCCGCCAGGCAAGCGAGGGGAAGTCCGCCGCCGACAGGTCCCCGTAGCGGAAGTCCGCCACCGGCGAGGGGGCAGGGGCCGACGGCAGCGCGAAGCCGGCCAGCCGCTCCCCGAAGGCCGACAGCCGGCCGGGCGCTGCCGCGGCGGCGGGCGAGGACGGCGGCGCCGGGGACCGGCCCAGGCCCCGCGCCACCTCGGCCCGGGCGCCCGGCCGCGTCGCGACGTAGCCCTCCGCGATGAGCTGCTCGTAGGCCGCCGTCACCGTGGTCCGCGAGATCCCCCATTCCGCCGCGAGCGCGCGGGTCGAGGGAAGCCGGTCGCCGGGACCGAGCAGGCCGGAGGCGATCCGCGCCTTGATGGTCTCGACGATCCGCGGCGTGACCCGGGCCGCCGCGGGCTGGTCCGATGCCATGCGGAACTGGCCCTCTCTCTTTTGCGCAAACTGGCCGTTCCTTGTGGGCCAGGTCGCGGGCACCGTCCAGTCGCACCGAGGAGCCCCGCCGATGTACGTCCCGCCCGCCTTCCGTGAGGAGGATCTCGCGGCCCTGCACGGGATGATGCGCGGCGCGGGCCTCGCGAACCTCGTCACGGCGACGGCCGAGGGCCTCGTCGCCACGCCGCTGCCCCTCCTCCTGGCGCCGGACGAGGGCCCCTTCGGCACGCTCTACGGCCACCTGGCCCGCGCGAACCCCCAGTGGAGGCAGCCGCCGCTGGGCGACGCCATGGCGATCTTCATGGGGCCGGACGCCTATGTCAGCCCGTCCTGGTACCCGTCGAAGCGGGAGCACGGGAAGGTGGTGCCGACCTGGAACTACATCGCCGTCCACGCGCACGGTCCGGTGGAGTTCTTCGACGACGCCGACCGCCTGCTCGACGCCGTGACGCGGCTGACGGACCGGCACGAGCAGCCGCGCGCCGAACCCTGGGCCGTGAGCGACGCGCCCGCCGCCTTCGTCCAGTCCCAGCTCCGGGGGATCGTGGGCCTGCGCCTGCCCATCGCGCGGCTGGAGGGCAAGCGGAAGATGAGCCAGAACCGCAGCGCCGAGGACCGGGCGGGCGTCGCCGCCGGCCTCGCCGCCAGCGACCGCGCCGCCGACCGCGCCGCGGCGGCCCTGATCCCGACCTGAGCGTCCCACCCTCCCGCCGAGGCTCCCGACCGTGCCGGACCCGACCCAGTTCGCCCTCTACGCCGCCGCCGCCCTGCTGCTCGCCGTCACGCCCGGCCCGGGCCTCTTCTACGTCGCTGCCCGCACCCTCTCCGGCGGCCGAGGGGAAGGCGTCGCCTCCAGCCTCGGCACGGGGCTCGGCGGCATGGTCCACGTGCTCGCGGGAAGCCTGGGCGTCTCCGCCCTCGTCCTCGCGAGCGCGGAGCTCTTCGCCGCCCTCAAGCTGGCCGGGGCCGCCTACCTCGTCTGGATCGGGGTCCGCACCATCCTCGCCGCCCGCCGGGACGCCTCCGCCGCCCGGGCCGGGGACGCTGCGCCGCCCCCGGTCGGCCCGCGCCGCGCCTTCCGCGAGGGCGTGCTGGTCGAGGCGCTGAACCCCAAGACCGCCGCCTTCTTCCTCGCCTTCGTCCCCCAGTTCGTGGACCCCGCCGCCGGCCCCGTGGCGCCGGCGTTCCTGGTGCTCGGGTCCGTGTCCGTCGCGCTCAACACGCTGGCGGACGTCGCGGTGGCCTGCGCGGCGGGCGGCATCCGGGACGGGGCCGCGGCGCGCCCCGCCCTCATCCGGCGCCTCCGGGAGGGCTCGGGGGCCGCGATGATCGCCCTGGGCGTCGGGCTGGCGCTCGCCAAACGCCCCGGCCACTGACCGCTCGCTGGGCCGGAACGGCGTCCGCGCGCAGCGGCGCCGGCGTCAGACCAGCCTCATCGGCCCGCCAAGGGCGAAGGGAGCGCCCGTCCGCCTCACGCTGTCGCGGATGGCCAGCAGGACGGCCCGGACGGAGCCGAAGCCCTCGACCGCGACCGGCTCGTCGCCGCGCATCGTGCTCAACTGCAGCTCGGCACCCGCGCGCCAGACCGCGAACACGACGTCGCACGCCGCGTCCGCAGGGGAGAAGAGGAGGGTCAGGTGCCCATCATAGCCCTCCTGCCGGTCGAGCTCCCAGGCGCCGGGCAACAGGGCCAACCCCGCCTCGAACTCGCCGGCCTGCTCGTCGGAGAGGCTGTGGAAGGCCCGCAGAGGGGCCGTGGTGTTCGACAGGTACTGCTCGGGGCGCATTTTGTGCTCCTGACGTCTGGCACCGGCCTTCGGAAAGCCGGCGTTAACCTTCGGGAACCTCGCGGCAAAAGGTTAACGGATCATGACCACCGGCCCACCGATCCCCGCTCTGGAAAGCGCCTCGCTCCATTTTATCAACCAGAGGTTGTATAACCCATAGCGTGGGCGGTCGGCCGTAAGTCTCACTCCAGAGGCAACCTCGGCACCCGAACAGACGCTGTCCTCCAGCAGCAACGCAATGATCAGAAGTCTTTTCAACAGTCTTATTTGTCCTTCCAACCGCCCGACCCGGCAACTCCCCGTCGCACCCATACAAAACATGACACCAAACCAAATGGCAGAACTCGCGTCATGGTTGTATGAATAGCCCACGCTCCGACGGATGAAAAATTCATGCGCGTCCTGCTCGTAGAAGATGACCTGACCACCTCGCGCGGGGTGACGCTCATGCTCAAGACCCAGGGCATGATCGTGGACGCCGCCGACACGGGGGAGGAGGCGCTCGAGCTCGCGCGCCTCTACGACTACGACATCGTGGTGCTCGACCTCATGCTGCCGGACATGGAGGGCTACGAGGTGGTCCGCCGCCTGCGCGCCGGCCGCAGCACCACCCCGGTGCTGATCCTGTCGGGCCTCTCCCGCCCGGGTGCCAAGGTGAAGGGCTTTGGCCTCGGCGCCGACGACTTCATCG
>NZ_RCZP01000049.1 GCF_006438825.1 Muricoccus nepalensis | reverse complement strand
GGTAACAAGCGCAGCCGAGCGGTCCTAATCGCCCGATCGAACTCCTCAACACACGCCGCGTGAGGGCCCAAACCCTCGCCGCACGCAGCACCAACGCGCTACCCCCTCACACCTCGCCATCCTCCCCCTCACCAGGGGAACACCATCAGACGTTCCGGCCCGGTGGCCTGGTGCCTACAGCGAGTGTGCCACACCCGATCCCATCCCGAACTCGGCCGTGAAACCACCCTGCGCCTATGGTACTGTGTCCTAAGACACGGGAGAGTCGGTCGGCGCCAGACCACCAGACCGGAACGTCAATCCTACCATCACCTCACGCGGGGTGGAGCAGCCCGGTAGCTCGTCAGGCTCATAACCTGAAGGTCACAGGTTCAAATCCTGTCCCCGCATCCAAAACACACGGCACCACACCACGCGACGCCAACGCACACCTCACCAACCAAGCACCACACCAACGCCCCGACGCCCCAAGCGCCGGGGCGTTGGTGTCTGGTAAGAACTTGTTCGTCTCCTACACCCGCGACCGGGCTCGACCGTCTTTCGCCAACCGGTTGCAGCGAGCAGCGCCCCGCAGCGTTCAGTTCTCCAGAAGCAGCCGCCGCGGCGGTGTCGGTGACGACAGCCAGCGCGGCCACGCAGCGTTGGAGTGAGCATGAACGACGGGACAAAGCGGCTTGGCCTGCTCATCGCGGCGACGGCGGCGACGATTGGGTTGATGGCCACGGGATTTTCGCGTCGGCAACAGACCGTAGCCGTCCAAGGCTCTGGTGAGCATGGGTCGCGCGCATCGAACCCTTCCGGCCAAGATCATTTTCAGAGCGTCGGGAATCGAGGCCAGTCGGCCACAAAGCCCTCCGATATCCCCGCGCGGGGCTGGTGGGACATCCTGCGGCGCACCGCGTCGCAAGCGTCCAAGGACCGGCTTCTGACCGAGGCGGCCGGTGTTACCTTCTACGCGATCCTGGCCCTCTTTCCCGCGCTCAGCGCCATGGTGTCGCTCTACGGCCTCTTTGCCGACCCTGGGACGATCAACGACCATCTGGCGTCGCTCTCGGGCTTCGTGCCGGGAGGCGGCATGGACATCATTTCGGAACAGGTGCGCCGGGTTGCGTCCCAAGGGGACGGCACCCTTGGTTTCGGGGCCGCGGCCGGCCTCCTTCTATCGCTCTGGAGCGCGAACGGGGCGACGAAGGCGGTCTTCGACGCGCTGAACGTCGTCTACGAGGAGGACGAGAAGCGCGGCTTCGTCCGCCGCACGCTCACCACCCTGGCCTTCACCATCGGCGCGATCCTCTTCGCCCTGTTCGCCATGGCCGCGGTCGTCGTCCTCCCCATCCTGCTGGACTATGTCGGGCTTGGCTCGACCTTCGAGACCCTCCTGCGGGTGCTGCGCTGGCCGCTGCTTCTCGCGGCGGTTGGCGTGCTGCTCGCCTGTCTCTTTCGCTACGGCCCGAGCCGCGATACGGCCCGCTGGCGCTGGGTGAGCTGGGGCGGGGCCTTTGCCGCGGTGGCCTGGCTCCTTGGCTCGGCCGGCTTCTCCTTCTACGTGGCCAATTTCGGCAGCTACAACGAGACCTATGGCGCGCTCGGCGCGGTGATCGGCTTCATGACCTGGATCTGGATCTCGACCGCCATCGTCCTGGTGGGGGCGGAGCTCGACGCGGAGATGGAGCGGCAGACGGAGAGGGACACCACCGAAGGTCCTGAGGAACCGCTCGGAGCGCGCGGCGCGAAGATGGCCGACACGGTGGCCTGAGGCCGCCCGGGCCCGTCACGCCTCACCCGTACTCCGGCACCGGACTCGGCCGATCGGGAAAGCCGGTCTAGACAGGAGGGAACGAGGAGCGGGAGGAGCGCGCATGGCGGTGATGACGTTGGGCACGGCCCGGGCTCTTCGTCTCCACGCGGACGACAACCTCCTCGTTGCTCGCCACGCCCTTGCCCCCGGCGACAGGCTTGCGGATGGTCCGACCGTGGCCGAGGCGGTGCTGCCGGGCCACAAGATCGTGGCAAGGGACATCGGAGCCGGCGAGACGCTGGTCCGGGGCGGACTGCCGATAGGAAGGGCGGCGCTTGCCCTCCGGGCCGGGACCCGCCTGCGCCCCTCCGACCTGCGGGCGGACCTCGCGCCAGGCGCGTTCCGCTTTCCTCCACCCAGAGAAGGCTTGGCGCCGCCGGCCGGCGCCACCTTCCAGGGATACCTTCGGGAGGACGGGCGAGTCGGCACCCGCAACACCGTCGGGGTGATCGTGGTCGGTAACTGCGGCGCGACCGCGGCGCGCCAGGCGGCCGACTGGTTCGACGAGGACCGGCTCGCCGCCTTCCCGAACGTCGACGCCGTCGTGCCCTACATCCACGAGATCGGCTGCGGGATGGAGATGACGGGGGAGCCGATGGACCTTCTCCGCCGCACGCTCTCCGGCTTTATCCGGCACCCCAACACGGCGGGCGCCGTGGTCATCGCCCTCGGCTGCGAGCGCAACAACCTTCGCAGCTTCCTCGAGCAGGAAGGGCTGGCCGTCGGGGAGCGGCTGCAGACGGTGACCATCCAGGAGGTCGGCGGCATCCGCCGGGCGGTCGAGGCGGCGAAGGGCATGGTGGAGCGCATGCTGCCCGCCGCCAACGCGGCCCGGCGCCAGGCTGTCCCGGCCTCCCGCCTCGTCCTCGGGCTGCAGGGCGCGACCCCGGACGGCTTCTGCGGCCTCTCCGCCAACCCGGCGCTCGGCGTGGCGGTCGACCTCCTGCTCGCCGCCGGGGGAACGACCATCCTGTCGGAAACGCCGGAGCTCCTGCCCCTGGGCGACTCCCTCCTGGCGCGCGCCGCCTCGCCCGCCATCGCGGCGGCGCTGCGCGAGCGGCTCGACTGGTGGCATGGCTATGGCCGCGGGCGGGACACGGCGGTCAACGGCGCCCTCGACGAGGCGCAGGCCGCCGCCGGCCTGGCCAGCGCGCTCGAGAAGGCGCAGGACGGCGCCCTCAAGGCCGGTCACGCGCCGATCTCCGCCGTCCGCCGCTACGCCGAGCGGGTCGAGGGGCCGGGCCTCGTTTTCATGGACACGCCGGACTACGAGCCCGTCTCCGTCACCGGCCAGATCGCGGGCGGGGCCACGCTCGTGGCGATGACCACCGGCCGCGGCACCGCCTTCGGCTCGCAGCCGGCCCCCACCGTCAAGATCGCGGCCAGCAGCGAGGCCTTCGCGCGCCTGGCGGAAGATACCGACCTCGACGCCGGCCCGGTGCTGGACGGGCTTCTCGGCGTGGAGGCCATGGGCGCCCGCGTCTTCGAGGCCTTGCTGCGCCACGCCTCGGGCGAGCCGACGAAGGGCGAGATCGAGGGCATGGGGCTGAACGAGTTCGTGCCCTGGCCCGTCGGCGTGCTGGCCTGACCGGCAGGAAGGAGCAAACCCATGGACGGCAGCCCCCCGCGCCCCAACGCCAACCCCTTCATCCGGCTCGACCCCGCCGACAACGTCGTGGTCGCGCGGATGCCGGTGCCCGCCGGGACAGCAGTGCCGAGCGAGGGCACCGTCACGCGCCACGACGTGCCGGCCGGCCACAAGATCGCGGCCCGCCCGATCGCGAAGGGGGAGGCGGTGCTGAAGTACAACACCGTCATCGGCTACGCCTCCGAGGACCTCGCGCCCGGCACCTGGATGCACAGCCACAACATCCTCTTCGACGCCGTGGAGAAGGACTACGCCTTCGGCCGGGACTACCGGCCGACGGAGCTCCTGTCGGAGGAGCGCCGGGCCCGGTTCCTGGGGATCCGCCGGCCGGACGGCCGCGTCGCCACGCGCAACCATGTCGGCGTCTTCGTGCTCGGCAACGCGGGCGGCACAGCGGCCCGGAAGATCGCCGACTGGTTCACGCCGGACCGGCTGCGCGACTACCCGAACGTCGACGGCGTCGCCCCTTTCGTCCACGAGCTCGGCGACGGCATGGAGCGCTCCGGCGAGCCGATGGCGCTGCTGCGCCGGACCATCGCCGGCACCCTCCGCCACCCGAACACGGCGGCCGCCCTCCTCATCGCGGCGGGCGGCGAGGGCAACGGCCTGGAGGGCTTCCTGCGGGAGACGGGCCTCGAGCCCGGGCCGGCGCTGCGCACCCTGGTGATCAGCGAGACCGGCGGGCTGCGCCGCGCGGTCGAGGCGGGGCGGGCGATGGTCGAGGCGATGCTGCCCGCGGCCAACGCGGTCTCGCGCGAGCCGGTCCCGGCCTCACACCTCGTGGTGGGCATGCAGTGCGGCGGGTCGGACGGATTCTCGGGCCTCTCGGCCAATCCCGCCCTCGGCGCAGCCATGGACATCCTCGTGCGCCACGGGGGCACGGCCATCCTGAGCGAGACGCCGGAGATCTTCGGGGTGGAGCACACGCTGACCGCCCGCGCGGTGACCCCCGAGGTCGGGCGGAAGCTCGTGGCCCGGATGGACTGGTGGCTCGCCCACAGCGAGGGCCGCGACACCCAGATCAACGGCCGCGTCAGCCCCGGCAACAACGCGGGGGGCCTGGCGAACGTGCTCGAGAAGTCGCTCGGGGGGGCGAAGAAGGGGGGCAACTCGCCTCTCATGGAGGTCTACGAGTACGCGGAGCCCGTCACGGCGCGCGGCCTCGTCTTCATGGACACGCCGGGCTACGACCCCGTCTCGGCCACCGGCCAGATCGCGGGGGGCGCGAACATGGTGATGTTCACCACCGGCCGCGGCTCCTGCTTCGGCTCCCTGCCCGCGCCGACGATCAAGCTGGCCTCCAACACCCCCATGTACGAGCGGATGGTGGACGACATGGACATCAATTGCGGCACCATCATCGACGGCGACGCGACGGTCGCCGAGATGGGCCAGCGCATCTTCGAGCGGCTGCTGCGACACGCCTCCGGCGAGCGGACGAAGAGCGAGCTGAGCGGCATGGGGCGGGACGAGTTCGTGCCCTGGCCGATCGGGGTCGTGGCGTGAGCGGCGGGGAAGGCCTCCCGGCCGGGCGCCTGCGCGGCTTCGCGGCCGCCCTCTTCGGCGCGGCGGGGATGGACGCAGAGAAGGCCGCGGCCGTCGCCGAGATCCTGGTGGAGGCCGACATGCTCGGCCACGACACCCACGGCCTGTCGCTCGCCGCGCGCTACCTCGACGAGATCGAGGCGGGGGCGCTCGCCGTCACCGGGGAACCGGTGGTGGTCTCCGACCGCGGCGCCTGCCTGGCCTGGGACGGCCAACGCCTGCCCGGGCCCTGGCTGATGGTCCGCGCGATTGACCTCGCGATGGAGCGCGCGGCGCGCCACGGGATGGCCGCGGTCGCGATCGGCAACGGCCACCACATCGCCTGCCTCGCGGCCTATCCAGCGCGCGCGACGGCGCGGGGCATGGTGCTGACCATCCATTCCTCCGCCCCCGGGGTGGCGACCGTCGCCCCCTTCGGCGGCACCGCCGGCGCGCTGTCGCCCGCGCCCTTCGCCATGGGCTTCCCGACGGGGGGCGACCCCGTGCTGATCGACGTCAGCGCCTCCATCACGACCAACAACATGGCGCTCCGCCTCGCGCGCGAGGGGCGGCGCTACGACCGGCCCTGGCTGATGGACGCGGAGGGGCAGGCGACCGACGACCCGACCGTGCTCCAGCGCGGCGGCACGGTGCTGCCGGCGGGCGGGCAGGACCACGGCCAGAAGGGCTATGGCTGGGCCCTGGCGGCGGAGGCGCTGAGCCAGGGCCTCTCGGGGCACGGGCGGGCGGAGGGGACGCGGCCGATGGGCAACGCCGTCTTCCTGCAGGTCTTCGACCCCTCGGCCTTCGGCGGCGCCGAGGCCTTCCGGCGGGAGACCGACGTCATCACCGGCGGCTGCCGGGCGAGCGCGCCCCGGCCCGGCGGCCCGCCGGTGCGCCTGCCGGGCGAGGCGGGCCTCCGCCACCGCGCGGCTGCGGAGAGGGACGGCGTCCGGCTGAGGGACGGCATCCTGGACGGCCTGCGGCCCTGGGCGGAGAGGCTCGGCGTGCCGATCCCCTGAGGGGCGCCGCCGCGGCAGCCGCGGCGGCGAGGCGGCGAGGCGGCGGATCATGCAGCCGCTTCATGGACCGATGAACATCTATCGATGGCTTTCCGGCCGGACGCGCGGTCAGATGCGGCCAACGACCCGCCCGGCGGGCTTCCGACGCGTCGCCCTTGCCCGGGCGCCACACGGGGGCGGCGCGCGGCGAAGGCTCGACCGGAGAGGATGACGTTCGATGACGAGGAAGCTGCCGTCGCGCCGGCTGGCCCTGGCCTGGTCCCTGGGAGCGGCCCTGCTGGCCCTCGGACCCCGCCCCGCCCTGGCCGAGACCTACCCGGACCGCCCTCTGCAGATCATCATGCCGCTGCCCCCGGGTTCGGGCACCGACCTTATGGCGCGCGTCTTCGCGACCGAGCTCGGCGGGATCCTCGGGCAGCGGGCGGTGGTGAACAACCGGACGGGGGCCTCGCTCACCATCGGGATGGCCGCCCTCGCGAACGCGCCGGCCGACGGCTACACGCTCGCCTTCACCCCCGTGACGCCGATCGTCGTGCAGACGCACCGGGTGAAGAACCTCGGCTACGGCCGGGACAGCTTCGTGCCGATCTGTCAGACCTTCGAGAACGTCTTCCACGTCGCGGTCCCGCCCTCCTCGCCCTTCCGCGACTTCCGCGCGCTGGTCGACCACGCCCGCGCGAACCCGGGGCGGCTGCGCTACGGCCACACGGGGCCGGCCTCGGGGCCGCACCTGCTCGGCGAGCAGATCTGGCGGCAGGCCGGCGTCGGGCTGGTCGACGTGCCCTACCGGGGGGAGGCGGACTTCGCCACGAACCTTCTCTCCGGCACGCTAGACATCGGCATGGCCACGAGCTTCCTCGTGCAATCCCTGAATCTCCGCTCCCTCGCCGTCGCCTCCTCGGAGCGGCTCCCCTCCATGCCGGAGGTGCCGACGGTCGAGGAGCTCGGCCTCGGGCGGGTGGCCTCGGTGACCTATGGCGGGCTCTTCGTCCGCGCCGGCACGCCGGAGGCGGTGACGACCCGCCTGGAGGAGGCCTGCCGCCGCGTGGTCGAGGGCGCGCCCTACCGCGAGGTCGCAGAGAAGCAGGCTGTTCGCGCCACCTATCTCGGGCGCGGGGAGATCGGCCGGCGGATGGCCACGGACGAGGCCGTCGTCGGCGCCCTCATCCGCGAGCTCCACCTCGAGGAGTAGGCGTTTTCCCGAAATAACGATCCGGGCAGGAAACCGACCGGAGCGCTGTGGCATTGCTCGATCGTAGCCAGGGCGGAGCAACCTTGCCGAAGACCCGATGCAGCGCGCGGCCCGGCCATCCCGCGGGCTCGACCGGACGCCGACTCCCGCCGGTGCCCGCCGTCTGATGCCGGCCTTTGCCGCCGCGCCGGCCCCCGTGCCAGCCACCCTGCCAGCCCCGGCACCGGCGCGCCGCCCGCTGGAATGCGACGGCTGCGGCGAGGTGCTGCGCCTGCCCGCGCTTGCCCGTCGGACCGAGGCCTGCTGCCCGCGCTGCGACGCCGTGCTGCGCGGCCCGTCCGGCTCCCTCGACGCGCCGCTCGCCCTCGGGATCGCCGGGCTCGTGCTCTACGCGATCACCATGGCTTCCCCCTTCCTCAGCCTGAACCTGCTCGGCCGGCTGCGGACGAGCGGCGTCGAGACCGGCGCGGCGGCCTTCATCGAGCAGGGCTTCGTGCCCCTCTCGGCGCTGGTGGTGCTGACGCTGGTCCTGGCGCCGCTCGCCCGGCTGCTGTTGCTCGTCGGCGTCCTCCTCGGGCTGCGGCTTCGGCACCCGCCGCGCGGGCTCTTCCACGCCTTCCGCTGGCACGAGCGGCTGGGGAGCTGGGCGATGGTGGAGGTGTTCCTCTTCGGTGCCCTCGTCTCCTACACGCGGCTGCGCGATCTGGCGGAGGTGGAGGTGGGGCCGGCCGCCTACGGGGTCGCGGCGCTGGCCCTGACGCTGGTGGCGGTGCGGGCGGTGCTGGAGCCGCAGCTTGTCTGGGACGCGCTGGAGAGGCATGGCGCGACCGCGGCGGGGCGGTATGGCTGGCCGGAGGCGGAGGCCGGCCGGGCGCCGCCCATCAGCTGCGACTGCTGCCGGTTGCTGGCCGCGGCGCCGGCGGGGTCGCCCTGTCCGCGCTGCGCCGCGCGCCTGCACCCGCGGAAGCCGAACAGCGTCGCCCGGACCTGGGCGCTCCTCCTCGCGGCCCTCGTCCTCTACGTCCCGGCCAACATCTACCCGGTGATGGTGATCGTCACCTTCGGCCGGGGCGGGCCGCACACGATCCTCGGCGGCGTGGCGGAGTTCCTGTACAGCGGGTTCTGGCCGCTGGCCCTCATCGTCTTCCTGGCCAGCGTGATGGTGCCGGTGCTGAAGCTGGCGGGGCTGGTGGTGATGCTGGTCGGCATCCACCGGCGCTCCGCCGCCCGGCTCCGCGACCGCACGCGGCTCTACCGCGCCGTGGAGGCGATCGGGCGCTGGTCGATGATCGACGTCTTCGTCGTCTCCGTGCTGATCGCCGTCGTGCGCTTCGGCAACCTGGCGTCCATCGACGCGGCGGTGGGCGCGACCTGCTTCGCGGGCGTGGTCGTGCTGACGATCCTCGCGGCCTCGGCCTTCGACCCGCGGCTGATGTGGGACGCGGCCGGCCGGCCCGGTTCCACCGCGCCGGGGGAGCAAGCATGAGCGGCGACGGCCGGGAGGCGCCGCCGGGCCCTGGCGTCGCGGAGGCAACCACGCGCCGCCGGCGGTTCTCGTTCGTCTGGCTCGTGCCCCTCGCGGCGCTGCTGGTCGCGGGCTATCTCGGGTGGCGCAGCCTCTCGGACCGGGGGCCCCTCGTCACCGTCACCTTCCGCAACGCCGACGGGCTGACGGCGGGGCAGACCGCCGTGCGCTACAAGGCCGTGCAGGTCGGCACGGTGGAGGCGGTGCGGCTGAGCGACGACCTGCGCCAGGTCCGCGCCGCCATCCGCATGAACGCCGAGATCGCCCCCCGCCTGACCGAGCGGGCGCGCTTCTGGGTGGTGCGCCCGCGACTCACCGCGGGCAACGTTTCGGGACTGGAGACGATCGTCTCGGGCAGCTTCATCGAGTTCGACCCGGGATCGGAACAGGGCGAGGCGCGGCGCGACTTTACCGGGCTCGACGACCCGCCGGGCGTGCGCTCGGACGAGCCGGGGCGGGTCTTCACGCTGGAGGCGCGGCGGGCCGGATCGCTCGACCGCGGCTCGCCCGTCATCTTCCACGACGTCAACGTCGGGGAGGTGCTCGGCCTCGACGCGCCGGGGCTGGACGGCAAGGTCAACCTGCGGGCCTTCGTGCGCGCGCCCTACGACCGCTACCTGCGCGAGGGTTCGCGCTTCTGGAACGCCTCCGGCGTGAACCTCCGCGTCGGCGCCGAGGGGGTGAAGCTGGAGCTGGAGAGCCTGCGCGCCCTCCTCTCCGGCGGGGTGGCCTTCGACACGCCCTCCGAGTTCCAGGACCAGCCGCCCGTGCCCGACGGGGCGCGCTTCCAGCTCTACGAGGACCTGGAGGCGGCGATCGCGGCGACCTCGAAGGAGCGGCTCGAGTTCCTCGTCTACTTTGACGGCTCCGTCCGCGGCCTCGGGCCGGGCGCGCCCGTGGAGATGCGGGGCGTGCGGATCGGCAGCGTGCTCGACCGCAGCCTCGAGTTCGTGCCCGCTGACGAGACCTTCCGCGTCCCCGTCCACCTCGCGATCGAGCCGAGCCGGATCTCCTTCCCCGAGGCCGGCGCGGTCCGGACGAAGGAGGACGTGCTCTCCTTCACCCGGCGCATGGTCGAGCGCGGACTGCGCGCGCAGCTGCAGAGCGCGAGCCTGCTCACCGGCCAGATGCTCGTCTCCCTCGACTTCCACCCCGATGCCGCGCCCGCCGAGGCGCGGCTGCAGGGAGGGGACATCGTCCTCCCGAGCCTTGGCGGCGGGTCCGACCTCATGGGGGCGCTGAGCGGCGTGGCCGGGCGGATCGAGCGCCTGCCGCTGGACGAGATCGGGCGGAACCTGAACGCGGCGCTCGCCTCGGTGAACGGGCTCGTCGGCGGGCCCGAGCTGCGGGGGGCGGTGGGCGCCCTGTCCGGCGCGCTGGAGGGCGTGCAGGAGCTTGTCCGCACGGCCGATGCCGGCCTCACGCCCCTGATGCGCCGCCTGCCGGGGATCGCCTCCAACCTCGACCAGGCGATCGGGCGGGCCAACGCGGCCGTCGCGTCCATCCAGCGGGGCTACGGCGGGGATTCGACCGTCAACCGCGAGCTCGAGCGGCTGCTCGCCCGGGCGAACGACACGGCGCGCTCGGTGCGGCTGCTCGCGGAATACCTCGACCGCCACCCCGAGGCGCTGATCCGCGGACGCACCGACCGGGCGACCGAGCGGTGAGGGGCGCGAGGACGCCCGGTCGCCGCGGGCTGGCCCTCCTGGGCCTGGCGCTGCTCCCGGCGGCCTGCGCCTCCCCGGAGCCGAGCCTCTACCGTCTGCTGCCGGCGCCCGGCCCGGTCCGACGGACGCGGCCGCTGACGGTGGAGCTCCGGCAGGTGAGCGTGCCCGGCTATCTCGACCGGCCGGAGATCATCCGGGCCGGCGAGGGCGCGCGGCTGCGCTCCCTCGGCAACGAGCGCTGGGCGGAGCCGCTCGGCGACCTCCTCGGCAGCGTCCTGGCCGAGAACCTCGCGCTCCGCCTCCCCGACGCGACCGTCGTCACGGAGGGAGGGGCGCTTCGCGCGGAGGGGGATGTCGTGGTCGAGGTGGACGTGCAGCGCTTCGAGGCCGGCAGCGCGAACGTCGTCGAGCTGGTTGCCCAGGTCTCGGTGAGGAGCCGTGCCGACCGGGAGCGGCGAACGACGCGCGTCGTGCGCGCGCGCCGGGCCGCGACGGGGCCGGACACACCGGCGCTGGTCGGGGCGATGAGCGCGGCGCTGGGCGAGGTGGCGGAGGCGGTGGCCTCGATGGTCAGGGGTTAGCGCGGGCCTCCGGCTCCCGCGGAAGGGTGTCGGCGGCGCGGAGGGCCGCGCCGCCGGGTTGGTTCAGGCGATGATCGTGAACTCGCCGCCGGTCAGCGCCGGCGTGCCGGTAAAGGTCGCGATCTTCACCGCGGCGGCGCCGCCCGCGCCGTCCACGTCCCACCAGAGCGTGGTCGCGGCAGCCTGCCAGACGAAGACGCCGACCCCGGCCGGGCCGCTCGCCCGCCCCACGGCGCTCACCTCGAACCGGCCGCTGGCGGCGAGGTCCATGCCGGCCACGAGCCCGCCGCCGAAGCCGGAGGCGGAGATGTGGAACTGGTCGTCGGCCGCGACGTAGTTGGCGATGCGGTCGCCGCCCTCCGAGGCGTTGAGGTAGAGGATGACGTCCGCGCCCGCCCCGCCGTCGAGGGTGTCGGCGCCGGCACCGCCGTGCAGGGTGTCGTTGCCGGCGCCCCCGAGGAGGGTGTCGTTGCCGAGGCCGCCGGCGAGGAGGTTGTTGCCGGCGTTGCCGTCGATCTGGTTGGCCTGGGCGTTGCCGGTGCCGCTGAGGTCGGCGGTGCCGGTGAGGCTGAGGCGCTCGAGGTTGGCGCCGAGCGTCCAGGTGACGGAGGCGACGACGCGGTCGCTGCCCTCGTCGGCGAGTTCCACGACGACGTCGCCGAGGCTGTCGACGTAGTAAGTATCGTTGCCGGCGCCGCCGCGCAGGAGGTCCGCGCCGGTGCCGCCGTCGAGCGTGTCGTCGCCGAGCCCGCCGTCGAGCGTGTCGTTCCCGGCCGCGCCCAGGAGGGTGTCGTTGCCGAGGCCGCCGGCGAGGAGGTTGTTGCCGGCGTTGCCGTCGATCTGGTTGGCCTGGGCGTTGCCGGTGCCGCTGAGGTCGGCGGTTCCGGCGAGGCTGAGGCGCTCGAGGTTGGCGCCGAGCGTCCAGGTGACGGAGGCGACGACGCGGTCGCTGCCCTCGTCGGCGAGTTCCACGACGACGTCGCCGAGGCCGTCGACGTAGTAGGTGTCGTTGCCGGCGCCGCCGCGCAGGAGGTCCGCGCCGGTGCCGCCGTCGAGCGTGTCGTCGCCGAGCCCGCCGTCGAGCGTGTCGTTCCCGGCCGCGCCGAGAAGGGTGTCGTTGCCGAGGCCGCCGGCGAGGAGGTTGTTGCCGGCGTTGCCGTCGATCTGGTTGGCCTGGGCGTTGCCGGTGCCGCTGAGGTCGGCGGTTCCGGCGAGGCTGAGGCGCTCGAGGTTGGCGCCGAGCGTCCAGGTGACGGAGGCGACGACGCGGTCGCTGCCCTCGTCGGCGAGTTCCACGACGACGTCGCCGAGGCTATCGACGTAGTAGGTGTCGTTGCCGGCGCCGCCGCGCAGGAGGTCCGCGCCGGTGCCGCCGTCGAGCGTGTCGTCGCCGAGCCCGCCGTCGAGCGTGTCGTTGCCGGCGCCCCCGAGGAGGGTGTCGTTGCCGCCGAACCCCTGGATCACATCGTCGAAGGCGGAACCCCGGAGCAGGTCAGCCCCGCTGCCGCCGGCGAAGTCGTCGTTGCCGATGGTGGCCGTGCCCACGGCGATGGTCGTGCCGAGGCTGGGCGCGGAAAGCGTCACGCTGAAGCCTTCCGTCGCCTCCGCGGCCGTATCGCCGGCGACGTTGACCGTGACGGTCTTCGTTGTCTCGCCGGCCGCGAAGACCACGGTGCCGGCGGGAAGAACGCCTCCGCCGAAGTCGGTCGCGCTTGCCGGGGAGAGCCCGGTGCCGGCCACCGACCAGTTCGCAGTGTGGGTGCCGGAGAGATCGCCGGCGCGGGTCACCGTGAAGGTGAAGGGCGCGGACCCGGCATGGCCCTCGGCGTGGTCCGCCGAGAGCGCCGCGATGGAGAGCGTCGCGGCCGGGGGCGCAGGGGGGGGCGGGACAGGGAGCAGCGTGGCGCGGAACAGGTCGGAGGAGTTGTTGGTATCGTTGCTGACGAGGTTGGAGGCGTTGCTGAGGAAGGCGACGGAGCCGTCGTGGAGGAAGGTGGGGCTGGAGGAGTCACCGTTGGCGGCGGCGGTGTTGGTGGTGCTGGCGAGGCGGAGGGCGCCGGAGGCGAGGTCTTTGACGAAGACGTCGGCGGCGTTGTTGGTGTCGCCGGGGAAGATGGCGGCGCCGCTGTTGAAGGCGATCTGGGTGCCGTCGGGGGAGAAGGCGGGCTTGCCGAAGCCCGTGCCGGTGGGCTTGCCGCCGGCGTCGCTGCTGGCGAGGGTGATGGCGCCGGAGGCGAGGTCCTTGACCCAGACCTGCGCATCGTAGGTGCCGGCCGCGGCGGCGGAGAGGTTGGAGGCGCTGCTGACGAAGGCGAGACGGGTGCCGTCGGGTGAGAAGACGGCGCTGCCGGTGTAGCCGTTGGCGGGATTGCCGCCGGCGTCGCTGCTGACGAGGATGACGGCGCCGGAGGCGAGGTCCTTGAGGAGGATCTGGGGCTGGCTGCCGACGCCGGGCAGGGCGGTGCTGGCGGTGGTGAAGGCGAGCTTGGTGCCGTCGGGCGAGAAGGCGAGATCCCTGTAGCCGTAGGAGGGGACGGGAAGTTGCTGGCCGTTGGCCGCGCGGCTGACGAGGGTGACGGCGCCGGTGTCGAGGTCCTTGACGAAGAGATCGGTGCCGCCGTTGGCGTCACCGGCGACGAGGGTGGAGGAGGCGCTGGCGAAGGCGACCTTGTGGCCGTCGGGCGAGAGGACGGAGGTGTAGGTAGGGGCGCTCTCCTCGAGGCCGAGGCGGGTGACAGCGCCGGAGGCGAGGTCCTTGACGAAGAGGTCGTAAAGATCCGCGTCCCCGGCCTTGCTGCCCTGGAAGAGAACGCGGGTGCCGTTGGCCGACAGGACCGGCGGCGCGGAGCCGTACAGCAAGGCCGACCAGCCGTCGCCGAGGCTCTGGCCGTCCTTGACGACCAAGGTGAAGCCGCCGGTGCCGGCGAGGTCGCGCAGGAAGAGGCCGGAGCCCGGGGTGGTGGTGCCCGCCACGAGGTTGGTGGCGCCGCTGAGGAGGAGCAGGCGGTTGCCGTCGGCCGAGACGGCGAAGGCCTGGGTCTCGGCGTTGGCCTGGGCGCCGCCGGCGCCGAGGTTGAGGCGCAGCATGGAGAGGACGGCGGGGGCGACGTCGTCGGCGAGGATCGTGCCGGCGGCCGTCAGCGCGGTGGGCGAGGGGACGTAGACGGGCCCGTACTGCGGGGCGAAGACCGCCTTGCTGGGGGCGGAGAGCTCGAGGAGGACGGTCTCGTTGGGCTCGACGGCGCTGTCGCCGAGCACGTTGAGGGCGATGGTCTTGCTCATCTCGCCCGGCGCGAAGGTGAGCGTGCCCGAGGCGGCGGTGTAGTCCGAGCCCGCGTGCGCGGTGCCGTCGAGGCTGCGCCAGGCGACGGTGACGGTCTCGGTGGTGGGGGCGGAGAGGCGGACGGTGAAGGGCAGGGCGGCCTGCTGGCCGGGGCCGCCCTCGAGGACGGAGCCGGCGGCGAGCGAGATCTGGGGCGCGTCGTCGTTGCGGATCAGCCCCTCGCCGCGGCCGTCGCCGATGCTCGCACCCGTCGCGTTGGAGAGGTTGACGAGGAGGAGCTCGTCGGCCTCGACGGCGGCGTCGCCGAGCACGTTGACGGTGACGGTCTTGCTCGTCTCGCCCGGCGCGAAGGTGAGCGTGCCCGCGGCGGCGGTGTAGTCCGACCCCGCCGTGGCCGCGCCGTAGCGCGCGCCCGAGGACAAGGAGCCCTCGCCGTCCGCCGTCACCCAGCTCACGCTCGCCGCCGTGTCCAGCGCCTGCGTCAGCCGCACCACGAAGGACAGCTGCCGAACCCCCGACAAACCCTCCACCACCGACGCGTCACCCACCATGAACTGCGCGGAAGTCGTGGTCTGAGACATGCCCGTGGTAACCCTGCTGCCGGCCGTGGCCGATGACGTTGCGATGTCGATCTATCACACGACTTCGTGAGGCAGGAAACGGGGCGTGCTGCAAATTTTCAGAAAATGTAAACTTTCCGACGGGCGCGGCGTGTGGAAGTCCGGTCGCCGAATCGAGGCCGCACCCGGTTTGCTGAGGAGTGGACTGGGCAGCGCTGCTTTGGCCATGCTCTACAGCGGCGTGTCGATCTTCCGCGCCGCCCCCTCCGCACTCCTCGCGAGGAGCCGGACCAGCCCATGCACGCCGTTGAGACTCGGCACCTCGACGCGAAGATGCGCGGCCAGTTCGACGAGGGAGCCGAGGAGCGGTCCGAGCTCCAGCGGCCGCCCGGCCTCAAGGTCCTGCAGCATCGAGGTGTGGATCGGGCCCAGTCGCCGGGTCACCGCGATTCGCTCGTCGGGATCTCCCGGATCGGGAAGCCCGATGCTGGCGGCAAGCCGCGTCATCTCGTCCATCATGGCGCGGACGAGGCCCCGTACGCCGTCGTCGCCGAGAAGCTGCGCGGTGTCGGCGCGGGCGAGCGCGCTGAGCGGGTTCATGCAGGCGTTGCCCCAGAGCTTGCTCCAGGCGGCGGCGCGGATGTCGGCGACCTCTTCCGCCGGGATGCCGCCCCGGCGGAAGGCGTCGGCCAGCGTCGCCGCCCCCTCCGCGCCCGCGGGGCTGCCGAGCAGCAGCCGGTCCGCCTTCATCAGCCGGACATGCCCGGGCGCCTCCACGCGGCTTGCGGCATGGACCACCGCGCCGATCACGCGTCGCGCGGGGAGGGCGGCGCGGAGGGCGCCGCCGGGATCGACCGACGGGAGGACGAGCCCCTCGGCCGGGCCGCCGAACCCATCGAGGAACCACCAGGGCAGTCCGTTGATCGCCGGCAGCACGCGCGTCCCCGGGCCGAGCAGCGCGTTGATCGCTGGCAGGGCGCCCGGCAGGTCGTGGGCCTTAAGGCCGAGCACCAGGAGGTCGGCGCCGGCGAGCGCGGCGGGATCGTCGGTCGCGCGGACCCGGAAGCGCTCATGCCGATCGCCCTCGCTCAGCACCAGCCCATGGTCGCGCAGCGCGGCGAGGCTCGCGCCGCGCGCGAGGACACCCACCTCGTGGCCGCCCCGCGCGAGACCGGCCGCCAGCCAGCCGCCGATCGCGCCCGCCCCGAACACCGCTGCCCGCATCGCCGTCCCCTCGCCACCAACCCGCCCCGTCCGGCACACCGCCGACAGGACGGGCACCTTCCGCAGCGTCCCTTCGCCTCAGCCGGAAGCGGCGAGCTTGTCCGCGGTCCGCGTCTCGAAGTCGGCGGCGTCGTGGCGCTCGTGCAGCTGGCTCTCCGGCTCGCCCTGCACGCGGTTCACCATCCGGCCGCGCCGCGCCGCCGGCCGCGCGGCGATCGCGTCGGCCCAGCGCTGCACATGGCGGTACTCCTCCACCTGCAGGAACTCCGCCGCGCCGTAGAGCCAGCCCTTGGCCAGGCCGCCGTACCAGGGCCAGGTTGCCATGTCGGCGATCGTGTAGGCGTCGCCGCCGAGGTACTCGCTCTCGGCCAGGCGGCGGTCCAGCACGTCGAGCTGCCGCTTCACCTCCATGGCGAAGCGGTCGATCGGGTACTCCATCTTCGTGGGCGCGTAGGCGTAGAAGTGGCCGAAGCCGCCGCCGAGATAGGGCGCGCTGCCGACCTGCCAGAAGAGCCAGGAGAGGCACTCGGCGCGCGCCAGACCGGAGGCGGGCAGGAAGGCGCCAAACTTCTCCGCGAGGTAGACGAGGATCGCGCCGGACTCGAAGACCCGGACCGGCTCCGGGCCGCTGCGGTCGCACAGAGCCGGGATCTTGGAGTTCGGGTTCACGCCGACGAAGCCGCTTCCGAACTGCTCCCCCTCGCCGATGCGGATCAGCCAGGCGTCGTACTCCGCCCCCGCGTGCCCGAGGGCGAGCAGCTCCTCGAGCATCACCGTCACCTTCACGCCGTTGGGCGTGCCGAGGGAGTAGAGCTGGAGGGGATGGCGGCCGACGGGAAGCTCCTTCTCGTGAGTCGCCCCGGCGACCGGCCGGTTGATGTTGGCGAAGCGCCCGCCATTCGCCTGGTTCGGGGTCCAGACGCGGGGGGGCACGTAGTCGGACGGGCTGCTCATGCGCGGTTCTCCGGGCGGTCGGCAGACGGGCGGCGCGCTGGGCCGACCGTCGGGAGGCCAGTCTAAGCGGCAAGCCGCGCGCGGCCGCAACCCGGGGCGGGCCGCCGAACGAGGCGAGCGGGCTTGCCGATCCCCGCCCGCTCCGCGAAGACCGCCGGATGATGACGCCGGACTGGGTGACGCTCCGCATCCTCCTCGCGACGGCCGAGCTCGGCAGCATCACGCGCGCTGCCGCCCGCTGCGGCATCGCGACCTCCGCCGCGGCGAAGCGGGTGCAGCGGCTCGAGGCCGATTGCGGGCAGGCCGTCGTGGAGCGCGGCGCGCGCGGGGCACGGCTGACCGCGGCGGGGGAGCTGCTGGTGCGGCACGGGCGCGCCGCCTTCGGGCTGCTCGCGCGGCTGGAGGACGACCTGAAGGCGCTGGCCGCCGGGGGGCTGGGCATCGTCCGCCTCCACGCGACCACCTCCTGCATCGCGGGGCACCCGCTGCCGGAGGCGCTGGCCCACTTCGCCGCCGCGCGCCCGGGCGTCCGGGTGGAGCTGCGGGAGGAGGTGAGCCTGGTCATCCTGCAGCAGCTTCTCGACGGGCGCGCCGACCTCGGCATGATCACCGGCGAGGGCGCCCTGCCGCCGGGGCTGGAGGGCAGCGCCTGGCGCGAGGACCGCCTGCTGGCCGTGATGCCGGAGGGCCACCCGCTGGCCGCCGAAAGAGGCCTCGCCTTCGACGCCCTCCTCGGCGAGCCCATGATCGGCGCGGTGGAGAGCGGCGCGCTGTCCCTCCTGCTGGAGGAGCAGGCGCAGCGGCGCGACCGGTCGCTCCATTACCGCTTCCGGGTCGCCGGCACCGACGCGAGCCGGTGCCTCGTCGCCGCGGGCCACGGCATCGCGGTCATGCCGGAGGGCATGGTCCGCCCCTACGAGCGCGCCCTCGGCCTGCGCGGCGTGCCGCTGGAGGAGCCCTGGGCCCGGCGGCGGCTGCGGCTGGTGGCCCGCCCGGCCGGGCTGCTGCCGCCGGCCGCGCGCCTCCTTACGACCCACCTCCTCGGCGGCGCGGAGGGCATCGAGCGTCCTCCGCCGGCGGATGCCGACCCCGCCAGATAGCGATTCCCGTTCCGTTTCTGGCGAAGCAGGATGCCGCGAGGAAGCGTTCGGGAAACGACGGATGATCACGGTGCGAGAAGTCGGCCCGCGCGACGGGCTGCAGATGGCGGCGGGCGTCATGCCGACGGCGGCCAAGCTGCGCTGGATCGCGGCCATGGTCGCGGCCGGGCTGCGCGAGATGGAGGTGGCCAGCTTCGTGCCGCCGGCCGCCCTGCCGCAGATGGCCGATGCCGCGGAGGTCGTCCGCGCCGTCCGCGCCGCCCATCCCTCCCTCCGCGTCGTGGCCCTGGCCCCGAACCTGCGCGGCGCGCGGGACGCCGCCGCCGCGGGCGCCCAGTCGATCATCGTGCCCGTCTCCGCCTCCGAGGCGCACAGCCGGGCGAATGTCCGACGCTCGCGGGCGGATCAGGTGGCCGAGGTGGCGCGGGTGGTCGCCTGGGCGCGCGGCCTCGGGCCGGCGGCGCCGCGCATCGAGGCCGGCATCTCCACGGCCTTCGGCTGCTCCCTCCAGGGAGCCGTCTCGGAGGCGGAGGTGGTGGCCCTCGCCGCCTCCCTCGCCGCGGCGGGCGCGGACACGGTCGCCCTGGCGGACACGCTCGGCTACGCGACGCCCTCCGCGGTGCGGCGGCTGGTGCGGGCCGTGCGGGCGGAGGTGGGGCCGGAGCGCTTCGGCAACCTGCACCTGCACGACACGCTCGGCACCGCCCTCGCCAACGCCATGGCCGCGCTGGAGGAGGGGGTGCGCGGCTTCGACGCGGCGCTCGGCGGCCTCGGCGGCTGCCCCTACGCGCCGGGATCGGTCGGCAACGCCTGCACGGAGGACCTCGTGCACCTCCTGGAGGCGGAGGGCTTCCCGACCGGCATCGACCTGCCCGCGCTGGTCGCGGCGCGCGACGCGCTGCGGGCCGGGCTGCCGGACGAGCCGCTGCACGGCCGTGTGGCCGCGGCGGGCCTGCCCCGCACCGGGCGGAAGGCCGGCGCCGCCCCGGCGACCGTGCCGCCGGCGGCGCCGCGCCCGCTCGAGGGGCTGCGCGTCGTCGAGTTCAGCCACATGGTCATGGGGCCGAGCTGCGGCATGGTCCTCGCGGATCTCGGTGCCGACGTGATCAAGGTCGAGCCCTCGCCGGGGGGCGACAACACGCGGCGGCTGACCGGCGCGGCGATCGGCTTCTTCCCGACGTTCAACCGCAACAAGCGCAGCCTCTGCGTCGACCTGAAGAAGCCGGAGGGCCTCGCCCTGGTGCGGCGCCTGGCCGCGGGCGCGGACGTGGTGATCGAGAACTTCCGGCCGGGCGCGATGGAGGCGCTCGGGCTCGGGCACGCCGCGCTCTCGGCGGAGAACCCGCGCCTCGTCTATCTCTCCTGCAAGGGCTTCCTGCCCGGCCCCTACGAGAAGCGCGCGGCGCTGGACGAGGTCGTGCAGATGATGGGCGGGCTCGCCTACATGACGGGGCCGCCGGGGCGGCCGCTCCGCGCGGGCACCTCGATCAACGACATCCTGGGCGGGGTCTTCGGCGCGGTCGCGATCCTGGCGGCGCTGCGGGAGCGCGCGGCGACGGGACGGGGCGGCTTGGTGCAGTCGGGCCTCTTCGAAACGAACATGTTGCTCGTCGCCCAGCACATGGCCGGCGCCGCCATCACCGGGCGCGACCCCGTGCCCTTCGGCGACAAGGCCATGCCGAAGCCCTGGCCCCTCTACGACGTCTTCGACAGCGCGGAGGAGGGGCGCCAGGTCTTCGTGGGCGTGGTCACGGCCACCCAGTGGGACGCCTTCTGCCGCGCCTTCGGCCTCGACGATCTCCTCGCGGATCCCTCCCTCGCGACGATGGCCGACCTGGCCGCCGCCCGGCCCCGGATCGGGGCGCGGGTGGCCGCGGTGTTCCGTGGCCTGCCCCCGGCGGAGCTGATGGCCCGGTGCGAGGCGCTGGGCCTGCCCTTCGCGCCCATCGCCAAGCCGGCGGACCTTTTCGAAGACCCGCACCTCCTCGCCTCGGGCGGGCTGATGCCGGTCGAGATGGGAAGCGCGGCCGGCGCGCCGGGCGGGGTGCCGTCCAGGCCCGTGGCCGGCATCCCCGGGCTGCCCGTGCTGATGGGCGGCGCCCGGGCCGCGCTCCGCCGCCAGCCCCCGCGCCCCGGGGAGCACGGGATCGAGATCGCGCGCGAGGCCGGGCTCGGCGAGGCCGAGATCGCCGCGCTGCTGGCCGCGGGGGCGCTGCACGCCGCGCCCGCGCCGGCGCTGGCCGCCGAGTAGCGCGGCGCGGCCGTAGGCAAGCACGGAGGAGAACGAGAATGACCATCCTGACCCGCCGGGCGGCCGCCGGGCTGCTCCTTGCCGCGGCCGGCGGCCTGGCGGCGCCGCGCGCCCTGGCGCAGGCCTATCCGTCGCGCCCGGTGCGCATCATCGTGCCCTTCCCGCCGGGGCAGGCGAACGACATCTTCTGCCGGCTCCTGGCCGACCGGGCCTCGGAGGGCCGGTTCCGCGCGAACCGCGTCGTCACCGAGAACCGGCCCGGCGCCTCGGGGGTGATCGGCATGCAGGCGGTCGCCCGCGCCGCGCCGGACGGCTACACCCTCGGCTTCGGCAGCCTGGCGAGCCTCGCCATCAACCCCGCGGTCATGCGGAACATCCCCTACAACGCCGAGCGCGACTTCCAGCCCATCGCCCGCGTCTTCGAGGCGCCGCTCGTGCTGCTGGTGCCCAAGGACGGCCCGCGCGACGTCGCGGCGCTGGTTCGCCGGATCCGCGCCGGCGGCGCCAACTACGGCTCGAGCGGGCCGGGATCGACCCAGCACATGGGCACCGAGCTCTTCCTGCAAGAGATCGGCGCGGAGGCCACCCACGTGCCCTATCGCGGCTCCGGCCCCGTGCTGATGGACCTTGTCGCGGGCTCGCTCGGCTTCGTCATGGAAAGCACCGCGGCGGCGCTGCCGCTGGTGCGGGACGGGGCGCTGCGGGCGCTGGCCGTGACCCTCGCCGCCCGCCACCCGCAGCTTCCGGGCGTGCCCACCCTGGAGGAGGCGGCGGGGCTCCCCGGCTTCACCGTGCTCGGCTCCGGCGGGATCGTCGCGCCCGCCGGCACCCCGGCGCCGGTCGTGGAGATTCTCGCCGAGACCTTCCTCGAGGCCATGCGGGAACCGGCCCTGCGCGCCCGCTTCGAGGAGCAGGCGACGGCACCGCTGGCCGAGGGGCCGGATGGCTTCGCCGCCTTCCTGCGGAAGGAGCAGGCGAAGTGGCGGGAGGTCGCCCGGCGCGGGAGCATAGCAATCGACTAGCGCCCGGCCCGACCCGGCCGGGCTCGGGGCGGCGCCGGTCAGGCCGCGGGGCGCAGTCCCTGGCCGGCCGGCACGCGCCCCGGCGCCGCGGGCGAGGGGAGGTGGTGCTCGCCCCGCCGGGCCAGCCCAGTGCGCGCCGCGGAAGGAGCGCTCGCGCGGAGAGAGAGGGGAGCGATCGGCCGGACGGCGCCACCCCCGCGCCGCGCGGCGCGGGCGAGGAGGAGGGTGCCGAGCAGGGCGAGCGCCCCCGCGCCCCAGAGGGGCCCGGCCTGCCCCATCACCGGCGCGAGCGCCGCGGCACAGGGCGGCGCGGTAAGCACGGCCAGGGCGCGCCCGGCGAAGAGGGCGCCGATCAGCGCGCCCGCCGACCGGCGGCCGTAGAGGTCCACCACCAGGCCCGGCATCAGGGCCACGAAGCCACCCTGGGCGACGCCGAACACGAGGGCGAAGAGGGCGTAGCCGAGGGGGCCGGCGGCGCAGGCCCACCACCCCATCATCGCGGCGATGCCGAGGCCGCAGGCGACCAGCACCCGCTCCCGCCCCAGCCGGTCCGCGCCCGCGCCGAGGAGCAGCCGGCCGCCGACCGAGCCGCCGCCAATGAAGCTGAGGAGGAGGAGCGCCTGCCGCGCATCCAGCCCTGCTTCCCGCGCCGTCGTCGCGATGCCCGCGAAGGGAAGGGCGACGGGGACGGAGAGGAGGAAGCAGCCGGCGACCAGCCCGAGGAAGCGCCGCGTGCGGATGGCCTGGCGAAGCCCGGTTCCCTCCAGCACCGCCCCGCCGGCAGACTCGTCCCGCGGCGCGGGGCCGGCGGCGCCGTCGGGGCGCAGCCCGCAGGCTTCGGGGGAGCTTGCGATGAGCAGCGCCGCCGCGGGCCCGAGCAGCGCGATGGCCGTGCCGGCGATCGCGAAGGAAACCCGCCAGTCCCCCCAGGCCGACAGCAGCGCCGCCGTCACCGGCACCATGGCGGTGCCCGCGCCGACCCCGGCCGTCGCGATGCCGGAGGCGAGGCCGCGCCAGGTGACGAACCAGCGCTGCACCGCGGCCAGCGCGGGCACGTAGGCGAGCCCCGCGCCCGTGCCGACGAGAAGCCCGTAGGAGAGCAGCACCGTCTCGAAGCGCTCCGCGGCGGAGGCGAGGAGGAAGCCGGCCGCCATGACCAGCATCCCCGCGGAGACCGGCCAGCGCGCGCCCACCCGGTCGGCGAGCGGCCCGCTGACGGCGCCCGTCGCGAAGGCCATCGCGCCGCAGACGGCGTAGACGAGGCTGATCGAGACGTCCGAGGCGCCGAAGCTCGCCTGCAGCGGCGCGGCGAAGGCGGGGAAGGAGTAGACGGCGCCGAAGCAGAGGGCCTGCACGAGGAAGGACCCGGCCACGACCGCCCAACCGCGGAAAGAAGGGCCCGGCGGCGATCGCGTCGCGCCCGCCCGCGAGGGAAGCGCGAGCGCCGCGGCGGGAAGGGGGGAGGCGGTCATCGGCGGGCCCTCGGTTCGGTGAGGGCAGCCTGGCCAGCGCGGCCGCCGCGGCGCGGTGCCGAATGTCACATCCCGGCGCGGCCGGGGCGCCGAAGCTTGGCCGGTCCCGATCCCAGGAGGTTGCCGTGATCCTGCCCTGCCTCGGCCGACGCAACGAGGCCCGTGCCCCGCGCCCTCCCGCCCCGCGCGAGCGCGGCGCCTCGCGGCCGGGCGGCGAGGGCGCGCGTTTACGCCGGCGGCCGCCCGCGGCACTCTGGCTCGAAGAGCCCTGCACCATGGATGAACTGAGCCGCCTTCCCTTCTTCCGCAGCTTCGACCGGGCCGCGCTCGAACCCCTGGCGACGGTCGCGCGCTGGCGCGGCTACGCGCCGGGGCAGACGGTGATCGAGGCCGGCGACCCCAGCCGCGAGGTGGCGCTGGTGGTGGAGGGAGAGCTCCGCGTCGTCACGCGCAGCAGCGGCGGGCACGAGATGATCCTCGCGGAACTCCGCGCGGGCAGCCTCTTCGGCGAGATCGCGGCGATCGACGGCGGCCAGCGCTCGGCGAGCGTCGTGGCGCTGACGCGGGCGCGGGTCTGCTCCATCGCGGCCGCGCCCTTCATGGCCTTCGCGCTCTCCACCCCCGAGGCCTCGCACCACCTGATGCGCTGCCTGGCCGCCCTCGTGCGGGAGAAGGACGCGCGGCTTATGGAGCTCGCGGTGTTGCCGGTGCGGGCGCGGCTCGCGGCGCTGCTGCTCCGCCTCTCGCGCCCGCGGGAGCGGGGCGGGCGCGTCGTGTCGCCGCCGCCGCCGCACCACGAGCTGGCGTCGCGGATCGGGACCCGCCGCGAGGTGGTCTCGCGCACCCTTAGCGCGCTGCAGCGGGACGGTCTGGCCGAGCTGACGCGCGGCGGCGTGGTGCTGCCGCGGGTCGAGGCGCTGGAGGCGGAGGTCGAGGCGGGCTACGGCGGCGCGCCGCGGCCTGGGGCCTGACCCGCGACCGGATCGGGGGACGCCGGCAGCATCGTCGCCGCGGCGAGCTGCAGGATCACCTGGCTGCGCCCGGCCGTGTAGTCGGGATCCCGGAAGCCCATCAGCGCCTTCACCAGCCCGCCCCAGTCGTCCTTCGGGTCGGCGACGCGCGCGGTCATCTCCTCGAGCTGGCTGAGCCGCTCGAGGTCCCAGAGGGTGCGGAAGCTGCCGAGGCTGCGCTCGCTCTGCTGGAACACCGCGTAGGTGCCGAGATAGCGGAGGCCCGCGACCGGCGAGACGCTCAGGGCGCCGTGCTTCTCGCCGATGAAGGCGAGGAACTCGGCGTGGCGGGCGCGGGGCACCTCGTAGCCCCATTCGAGGACGATCCGGCCGAGCACGCTCGCGCTGGGCTCGTCGCCGGGCGGCGGGAGGATGAGGAACTGCTCGCCGCTGCGCACGACCGAGACGAGGGGCGTGACGCTCGCCGGCGGCACGCGGCCGCCGGAGCGCAGCAGGGCCTCCGCGGCCGCGGCGGGGTCGAAGGGCTCGCTCATGCGGGGTTCCTCTGCTCGTTGGGCGGCGGATCGGCGCTGACCAGCCCCGAGGCGCGCAGCCCGGCCAGCCCTTCCGCCAGGGTGCGCCGCGCGGCCTCGGGGGAGAGGGCAGGGCCGGTGCGGGAGGCGAAGGCCTCGGCGAGCGCCGCGTCGTCGCGCCCGTCGACCAGCTCGAGAATGAGCCAGGCCGTCACGTTGAGCTGGTGCAGCCGCGGCGCCGCGGGCGTGTAGGCGAGGCAGGCGCCGAGCTCGGGCAGCGGGCGGAGGCGGAGCCCGGGCGCGCGGCTATGGCGCATGCGGGGGCCGTCCAGCCGGAACCGGGAGCGGCGGCAGCGCGCGCAGGTCCACCCCGCCGTTCAGCCCGGCGTCGAAGGGATCGGGGGCGTCCCAGCGACCGTGGAAGGCGTAGGCGGTGGAGCGGCAGCCGCCATGGGTGTGCTGCGTCGAGGCGCAGCCGGCGCAGCTCGCCTCGACCTTTCCGGCGCGGAGATGGCGGTAGAGCGGGTCCTCCCAGGTCTCCAGGAAGGGCATCGCCGTGACGTCGCCATAGTCGACGTACTCGCGCAGGTACATGCAGCCGATCGAGCGGCCGTAGGCGTTCACCGCCGCCATCTGCCAGCAGCAGTTCGCGTCGTTCGGGTGCCAGGACTGCATCAGCCGCAGGCCCGGCGGCGGGCGCAGCGCGGCGATGGCGGCCGTCATCTCCTCCAGCGACAGGGAGAGTGCCGCCCAGTCCCGCCGCAGGCGGCCGAGCGGGTAGGGGCGGAGCACGCCCACCGCCTCCGCGCCCTCCGCCTGCGCAAGTTCCAGCAAGGGCTGCAATTCGCGGTGGTTCAGCCGGTTCATGATGACCAGCACGGTGACCGGCAGGCCCGCCCGCCGGAGGGCGCGGATTCCGGCGAGGCTGCGCTCCAGGCTGCCGGCCACGCCGGTGAGGGCGTCGTGGGTCGCGGCGGTGGCGCCGAGGAGGTCGACCATCGCGTCGCCGAGCCCGATGCCGCGGAGGCGCGCGGCCATCGCATCGTCCACGAGCGTCGCGTTCGTGCGCAGCCGCGTCATGGCGCGCGGCGCGGCGTGGGCGATCACCTCCAGCACGTCGGGCCGGTGCAGCGGCTCGCCCCCCTCGATCATGACGGAGATCACGCCGGCCTCGAAGAACTCGTCGAGGAGGCGGATCCAGGTTGCGGCCGGCAGCTCGCGCGGGGAGGGGCGGCGCGCGCAGTCGGCGTAGCAGACGCGGCAGTCGAGGTTGCAGGATTCCGTGTAGCCGATGGTGACCTTCATCGGGCGGTGTAGGGGCGGCGATCCGCCGGGCGCGGTCATTCCGGCTCCTCCATCGTCATCGCGAGCGCGGCCGCGGCGTCCAGCCGGCCGGCGCCGCGCGCGCTGTCCCAGGGAAAGGTCGGGTCGGCCTGCCGCTCGCGCGTCGTGGTCCGCAGGATTTCGCGGACGCGCGCCGCGGGGAGCCGCGGGCGGAGCTGGAGCATGAGCGCCACCACGCCTGCCACCTGCGGCGCGGCCGCGCTCGTGCCGTCCATAGCGGCCGTCGCCGCGTAGGTCAGGCCGTTGCCATCGCGGAGGCCGCCCAGGCCGGAGGCGGTGGCGACGCCGATGCCGGGCGCGACGAGGTCGGGCTTCTCGCCGCCGCCCCGCGTGCCGCCGAGGGAGCTGAAGGGCGCGGGCTGGCCGTCCGCCGGCGCGCAGGCGCCGACGCAGACCGGGCCCTCCGCGCAGGCGAGGGAGCCGAGGGAGCAGCCGCCCTCCCCGCCCGGGGGCTCGCGCGGCTCGAAGCGGGAGGTGCTGTTGGCGCGGAGGTCGTCGCGCTCGATCCAGGCGTCGAAGGGGCAGGAGGCGGCGGGGGAGGCGTCGGACAGGCCGAGGGTCACCTCCCAGGTCTCCTCCGCGCCCGAGGGGATGATCCGGAGCTCGAAATGCTGGACCGGCGCCTCGGTCGTCGGCGGGCGCGTCGTGCAGACCGCCGTGCCGACGTCGCGCCCCGCCGCGTCCCGGATCAGCCGCGCGCTCCCGTCGCGCAGCGCGCCGCGCGGGATGGCCGAGCCGGGCGCGCCGCCGGGATGGGCGAGGGAGAGGTCGAGCGCCGGCAGGCCCGCGATCATCGGCGCGTAGACGCGGAGCATGTTGGGCGTGGGGTCGCCCGCGGCGAAGCGCCAGCTCAGCGTCTCCGGGCGGGTGCCGACCTCGCCGCAGCGGTGCAGGCCCGCGCCCCGCATGTTCCCCGCCGCGACGGTGATCGCGCGGCCCGGGCGTCGCAGGAGCGCGTCCAGCGCGCGGTCCATCAGGCTGCGCCCGTCATGCCCCCCGGTGTTCGCGCCGATGCTGAGGTTCACCACCGCCGGCATCCCCTCGCGCTCGGCGAGCGCGAAGAGGGCGCAGGCGCCGTCGAGGACGTCGATCGCGTCGCCCTCCGACACGAGGGCGCGCGGGCGAAGGTGGACGAAGCCGAGCGCGGCGCCGGGCGCGGCGCCGGAGGGGACCGCGCCCGCCCAGGGGCCGGCCGCCGGGCGCCGCCCGGCCGCCAGCGCGAGGACGCCGGTGCCGTGCACCAGCAGGCGCGGATCGGGCCGCCGGCCGGGGCGGGCCGGTGCCGCGTCCTCCGCGACGTAGCCGTTCTGCCAGGGCGCGTAGCCGCCGGGGGGATAGGGCGAGCCCGGCCCCGCCAGCAGGGCGTCCAGTTCCGCCGGGTCGTAGAAGCGGCCGGGCAGGGGGGCGCCGGGCGGCCGCGGGGCGTTCTGGTCCCAGAGCAGGCGGAGGCGCGTCCCGCCGAGCCCGTCGGGGCCCTCGCGGAAGGCGGGATGGGCGAAGGCGCAGCCGAAGTCGACCGCACCGACGAGGACGCCGCGCCCGTCCGGCGCCCCCGGCGGCGGCGGAAGGCCCGCCGTCATGCCGGGTCCCGTGCCCATCGCCGCCGAGGAGGGAGCGGCCGCCACGCGCTCGACCTGCATGCACCAGCCCTCCCCGGCGAGATCCTCGAGGAGGGCCAGGAGCTTGCCCATGAGGTCGGCCGGCCCCTCGGCGCCGAGCGCGTCGAGGTCGATGCGGATGGCGGCGAGGAGGGTTCCGTCCGAGCGGGGGGGCGTGCCGTCCGGCGGCAAGATCGCCCCGTCCGCCTCCCGCACCGCGTGGCCGAAGCGGATCCCGGGGCGCGGGCGGACGGCCGTGCCGCCGGGGATGAGGGCGAGCAGCCCGAACTCGGCGGGGCGCGGCCCGAGCGCCAGCGCCAGGGTCGCGGCCCGCAGCACGGGATCGATGCGGGACGAGGCGCCGCCTCCCTGCGTGCCGTCGGCCAAGAACAACGCGCTTCCTCCGCTTCCCAAGGGGAGGCTAGCAGCGCCATCCTGCCGGTCGCAGTAACATTCGGCACGGCCCGCGCCCCGCGGGTGCGTCCCGCGAACCGCCGCGAGGTCCGCTCCTGAGCCGCATCCCGTCCGTCGCCCTCTGCCAGGCCTGCGGCTTCGTCAGCCCGCCGGGGATGCGGTTCTGCGGCGCCTGCGGCGTGGCGCTTCGCGCGCCGGCGGAGACGGCGGCGCCGGAAGCGGGGGAGCGGCGGCCCGTCACCGTCCTCTTCGCGGATCTCGTGGGGTCGAGCGCCCTCGCGGCCCGCCTCGATCCCGAGGACCTGCGCGACCTCCTCCTGGCCTATCGCGAGGCGGCGGCGGCGGCGGTGACGGGGCAGGGCGGGAGCCTGTCGCAGCACCAGGGCGACGGCATCCTCGCGCGCTTCGGCTTCCCGGTCGCGCGGGAGGACGACGCCGAGCGGGCGCTGCGCGCGGCGCTCGGCATCGCCCGCGCGGTGGCGGCGCTGCGGGCGCGGCTCGGCCTCGCGCTCGAGGTGCGGGTGGCCGTTCACAGCGGGATCGTGGTGGTCGCGACGCTGGGCCATGGCGTCGCGTCGGAGCCCGGCGCCATGGTGGGCGAGGTGACGACCGTCGCCGCCCGCCTGCAGCACGCGGCCGGGCCGGGCGAGGTCTGGGTCAGCGAGGCCACGCGGCGCCTCGCGCCCCGCCGCTTCCGCTTCGCGCCCCGGGGCGAGGTGGCGCTTGCGGGGCTGCCGCGCCCGGTGCTCGCCCATCGCCTGGAGGATGAGCTGCCGCCCGGCCTGGCCGCCCCCGGCCCGGCGGCCGCGGGGCCGCCCCTGGTCGGGCGGGAGGACGAGCTGCGCGGTCTCTTCTCCGCCTGGCGCGACGCCGAAGCCGGGGCCGGCACGGCGGTGATGATCGAGGCGGAGCCCGGTCACGGGAAGACGCGACTGTTCGAGGAGTTCCGCGCCCGGATCGGCGCCGCCGGGGAGGCCGCGGTGGTCGTCGCCTGCAGCGCGGGGGACGAAGCGAGCGCCTTCCGGCCGCTGATCGCGTGGCTCTCCGCCGCGGCGGCCCTCCCTCCCCGCGCGGCGCCCGACGAGGCCCGCGGCGCGCTGGCGGCGTGGCTCGGGCGGCACGGGCTCGCGGGGACGGAGCACGCGGCGCCGCTCGCCGTGCTGCTCCACTGCGCCACGCCCGCGGAGGCCGCCGAGATGGAGGCGGCGGGCCGGCGGCGGCGGCGGCGCGGCATGGCGGCCTTCCTGGCCGCGCTCCGGGCCGGCGCGGGTCCGGGGACGGCGCTCTTCGTCGCGGAGGACATCCACTGGGCGGACGACAGCACCCTCGCCGTGCTGCGCCTGCTCGCCGATGCCTGCGCCGCGCGCGACGCGGCGATGCTCCTGCTGCTGACGCGGCGGCCGGAGGGCCACGGCCTGCCGGGCGCGGCGCCCCTGACCTTCCGGCTCCACCCGCTCGACGACGCGGCCGCGCGGCGCCTGGCCGCCGCGGCGGCGCCCCAGGGGGCGGACCCCGCGCTGCTCGCCGGGATCATCGCGCGCGCCGGCGGGGTGCCCATCTTCCTCGTGGAGGCGGCGCGGGACGCGCAGGCCGACTGCGCGCTGCCGCTGACGCTGCGCGCCGGCCTCACCGCGCGGCTGGACGCGCTGCCCGAGGCGAAGCCCCTCGCGCAGCTCGCCGCCGTGATCGGGCGCTCGTTCCGCGGCGACATGATCGCAGCGTTGGCGGAGACGGTCGGGCTGCCCTCCGCCCGCCGGCCGCTGCGGCGGCTGGTGGAGGTGGGGCTGATGGAGCCGGAGGGCCCGCCGGAGGCCCCGACCGGCTACACCTTCCGCCACGAGCTGATGCGCGACATGGCCTACGAGACCCTCCTCCGCAGCCGGCGCGCGACCCTTCACCTGGCGCTCGCCCGCCTCCTGCCCGAGCGCTTCGCCGACCTTGTGGACCAGCGGCCCGAGCTGCTGGCGCGCCACCTCGCGGCGGGGGGCGCGGCCGCGGAGGCGGTCGCCGCCTACGAGAGGGCCGCGGCGCGGGCCATGCGCGCCGGCGCCCATGGCGAGGCCGCCGGGCATTTCCGCGCCGCGCTGGAGCAGGTGCCGAAGCTGCCTGGCCCGGTGCGCGACGCGGCGGAGGCGCGCCTGCAGGTGGGGCTCGCCGCCCAGATCACCGTGGCGCGCGGCAACGCGGTGCCGGAGGTCGGCGAGGCCTTCGCCACGGCGCACGCCGCCGCGCTTCGCCTCGACGACCGCCAGCTCCTGCTGCGCACGCTGCGGGGGCTGCAGACCTTCCACCTCGTCCGCGGTTCGGTGCGGGAGGGGCACGCGATCGGCGAGCGGATCATGGCGCTGATGGAGGGCGAGCGGGACGGGGCGGCGCTGCTGCAGGCCCACCGCCCCTTCGGCCTCGGGCTGCTCTACCTCGGCCGCTACCGCGAGGCGCGGCAGCACCTGGAGCGGGTGCTCGCGCTCTACGACCCCGCGCGGGACGAGCCGCACCGCTTCGACTATGGCTCGGACCCGGCGGTGCTGGCGCGGGCGCATCTGGGGTGGGCGCACTGGTTCGAGGGCGATGCCGCGGCGGCCTTCGCGGCGGACGCGGCGGCGGTGGCGGCGGCGCGCGGGCTGGACCACGCGCACAGCCTCTGCTTCGCGCTCGCCTTCCGCTGCGCGCTGGCGCAGTTCGCGGGCCGCGGGGACGAGTGCCTCGCCGCGGCGGGCGAGCTCGGCGCCGTCGCCGCCGGTCACGACTTCGCCTACTGGTCCGCCTGGGCCGCGATCTTGGAGGGCTGGGCCCGCGCGCGGCGGGGCGAGCGGGCCGCGGGGGAGGCGATGCTGCGGCGTGGCCTCGAGGACTACCGCGCGATGGGGGCGGGGCTGCTGCTTCCCTACGCCCTCGCGCTGCTCGCCTCGCTCGTACTGGGGGAGGAGGGCGGCGCGCTGCTCACCGAGGCGGAGCGGCTCGCCGAGGCCGGCGGCATCGCCTTCTCCGAGAGCACGGTCGCCGCGGCGCGGGCGGCGCTGGCCCCCTGAGGGGACGGACGCGGCACGCCGTCCAGGATTTCGTCGTATGCCCTGCAACGGCGGGCGCGGGTACGGCATAATGCGGCGATGACTCCACGCGCCCTTTCCGACGATCGCCTGCTGCAGGCTTTCCGCGACGCCGCCGAGGCCGTCCGGTTGGGACGGAGCCGCATGCTGCAGCCCGCCATCCTCGCCACGCTCGTGTCCCGGCGGGATGCGCTGGAAGCGGAGCTCGTGCGACGGGATCCCGCCTGGGCGTCGGGCGAGGACCGCGCGTCCGCCGCCGCCGTGGCGCCGAGGGGCGACCAGTGGTGGCTTTTCTACTGCCCAGCTTATGACGACCCGATCAAGGCCGCGCTCGTCGCCTACAAACGCGCTCGGGCGGCGGGCGCGGGGCAGGCGGTGCTGGAGGAGCTCGAGGCGGCGCTGCGGGAAGCGCGGGAGGCGAAGCAGGAGGCCATTCTCGCAGCTATGGGGACCATTGCCGGATCGGAGACGCGGCTACCGACACATCCCTAATCGGTGAAGAGTACAGCCTGCCTGAGAGCAAGGGCTTTGCGCTACGCCGCCAATGCCGTAACTCGAACTCCTCGGGATGAGTGGCCGAGCGGTCTATGGCAGCGGTCTTGAAAACCGCCATACGTGTAAGCGTATCGTGGGTTCGAATCCCACCTCATCCGCCAGTGGCCGTGCGAGTTGTGCTCCTCACCCGGACGGTCTCTGTACTGAGTGTTGATTGCGTCGTCGACTGATCCGCTGCGGGCTGACGGTGCTATGAATGACCGGATCTTTCAGGCTAGACATTCGCTTGCTTCACTCTTGCACACGAATGCTCACCCATTGGAGCGGAATTACCTTATTTAACAAGCTTGATGATGCTCGCCCTATTCAGAGCTAGGTCGGGACGTAGTGCTACTCTTCGTGACTGCGCGGCATTTACCCAGCGTGCTTAACCGTCCTTGACTGTTCTGGAGAGGCCGTCTTGCTATGGAGCATTCTGATGATGCAGTCCGGCACATCGGAAACAGAAAAGCGCATTCAGACCCTGCCGCTCGTATCATGGCACAGGGCGTGGGCAGGCGCATGCTGGTGCCCACCCTGCAGCCGTTATCGCGTGCGGACCAGATACAGGCGAAGTACCGGTTGTAAGCCTACTACTTCTTAGCCAACAGCGTTGATGAAGAACGCGGCTGCCGTCGTGACTGCCGCGCTTTCAGCATCCTGCGGCAGATGACTTGCCGATGGACTGGGATCAGCACCCAGCGCGGGGGCTCAGTTTTCTGCCAATAAGCGTTCCTCACCATTGGCTGGTCCGATTACGCCGCTCGGTGAATCGCTGCGAGCGCCGAGCCAGCCGAGACTTCGTTGAGCCGACCCCTCGATACGCCAACACTCAATCGCCCATGGCCAGGAGAGGTCTAGGTCCTGTTAGCGCCTGGACTGCTGGCGTGAGTGGGCGTTCTCCGGCTTTGCGGAGGGTGCGATGGCGCTGACGGACCAGCAGTGGGCAGTGCTGGAGCCCTTGGTCGAGGCCTGCCGCCCGCACGCCAAGGTGCCGCCGCAGCACCTGCGCAGGACCATCGGCGCGATCCTCTGGCGACACGACAACGGCGCGAAGTGGCGGGCCCTGCCGGTGGAGGAGGGGCTCTGGTGGGTTCGGAGCACTGCTCCGAACGCCACGGGCTGGCTGCACAGACCTTCATACGCTGGTCGCGCCTGGGCGTGTGGGAGCGCCTGCTGAGCATGGCGCAGGAAC
>NZ_RCZP01000048.1 GCF_006438825.1 Muricoccus nepalensis | reverse complement strand
AGCCGATGGGATAGACCTTGAAGCGCTTCTTGGCGGTCGAGGCACTGTCCGGATCGGGTAGTCGGGAGATGCCGTGGCGCATCAGGCAGCGGTGGAGCGAGGACCGGGTCAGCTGCGGTAGACTGGGTTGCAGAGCGTAGAGGCAGTCGTCGAGCGGCAGCAGGGTGTGCCGGCGGAAGGCGACGATGATCGCCTCCTCCTCGACCGAGAGAACCGTGGACTTTGGCTCCTTCGGGCCAGTCGGCAGATCGGTGACAGACCCACGCGCCTTCCACTTGGCGACCGTTTTCGGGTTCACYCCATAGCGCTTGGCCAGCCCTCTCAGGCTCTCTTGACTATGCTGTATCGCTCGACGGATTGCCTCCGTCGTTGTGGCGCTGCCATGGAGAACCTGGCCCATAGTGCGTCCTTCCRCTCAGGGTAGAAGACTGCACCATCAAACCCTGGGATCAAACATCTAGCAGGTGCACGGGGCGGCTACCGTGGTGAGACCGTAGCATCTCGAGTGTCTCGGCCCGGCGGCTGAGGGTGGAGTGGTCCGGCACGGCCAAATCGAGACCGAGCAGGGCGATGATGGAGCCGATCAGGCCCTCGGTCTGGCGGAGAGCCAAGCGGAACACCGCGCGCAAGGTCAGAGCCGTGGTGATCGCCAGGGCGGAGTAACGCGGCTGCCCGCCACGCGTGGTCCGGGGCTCTGCCTTCCAAGCTGAGATCGCCGCGTCCGTGAAGCAGACTGTCAAACTGCCGCGCCCACGCAGGCCGGCGTCGTACTCGCTCCAGTTCGTCGCCCGGAACCGCTGCTTCGGAATGCGATGGCGGCAGTCGGCATTTGCCTTGAAAGGCAAGCTCAGGTCCCTTCGAGGATGGCAGGGCATCGTCCCCACCATCCTACCTCGGGCGGATCGCCAAGCCGATCAATGCAACACACCCACGCAACATTCAAAGGTGGACAGAGAGCCGCCGCGCCCCGTCGAGGATAAGTGGTAGCAGGTCGCGCTCAGCCTCCTGCAAGCTGCGCCGGCTCGGCTGCGTGCTCACGCTCATAGCGGCCACGGCATTCCCGGACAGGTCCCGCACGGGCACGGCGAGGGAGAGCAGCCCTAACTCCAGCTCCTCGTTGCAGGCGGCGTAGCCGGCCGTCCGGGCGTCGTCGATGCGGGCCCGCACCTCTTCCGGTACCGTTACAGTGTGGCGGGTCAGCGGCTCGAAGCGTGCCGCGCCGAGGTGGGCGGCTATCGCATCCTTAGAAAGGCCGGCGAGCAGGACGCGCCCGGTGGCCGAGCACCAGGCGGGTAGGCGCGACCCGATCCCCGGCCCGACCGAAACCATCCGGTGCGGCGCCGAGCGGGCGACGAAGACGGTCTCCGACCCATCGAGGATCGCGAGGGATACAGCCTCCCCGGCCGCCTCTTGAACCGCCTCGAGAACCGGCTGGGCGAGGCGCGGCAGCGGTGTGGCGGAGAGGAAGGCGTAGCCGAGGCGCAGCAGGCGCGGCTGCGGCGCGAAGCTGCGACCATCATGCGTGACATACCCGAGCTCGAGGAGAGTCAGCAGGCAGCGCCGCGCCGTGGCCCGGGAAAGGCCGGTCCGGCGCGCGGCCTCGGCCAGGGTCAGGCGCGGCACGCCATCCCCGAAGCACTCGAGGATGGCGAGCCCCTTCGCCAGCCCCGCCATGGCCTCCTTCCTCCCGGGCTCCTCCTCCACCATCGCCTCTCTCCCGCCCCACATTGACGACTTCCCACCTTGCAGAGCAGGATGTTCGTAATTCGGCCGTGAGTTCGATAATCGAACACTAGTGATAGGTCAAGGCTGATCGGAGGAAGACGGGTCTTGGGACTTCTGCATCGCCGCGTGCTCCTGGTGTCGCCGCTGCTGGGCGCCCTCGCGTCTTCCCGGGCCGGGGCCCAGCCCTTGCCAGGAGGTCTCAGCTACCCGAGCCGCCCGGTGCGCGTGATCGTGCCCTTCCCGGCCGGAGGGTCGAACGACACCTCGGCGCGGATCGCGGCGGAGCAGCTCCGTGGCCTCTGGGGCCAGCCCTTCGTGGTGGAGAACCTCTCGGGCGCCGGCGGGAACGTGGGGACGGCGAACTTCGCCAGGGCTGAGGCCGACGGCTATACCCTGCTCGTCACCCCGCCCGGCCCTCTCTCGATCAACCAATTCCTCTTCCGCGACCTCGGCTTCGCGCCGGAGGGCTTCGTGCCGGTCACGGTGCTCTGCGAGACGCCGAACGTGGCCATCGTCTCCATCGCCAGCGGCATCCGCACCCTTGGCGAGCTGATCGAGCGCGCGAAGGCACGGCCCGAGACGCTCACCTACGCGTCCCAGGGGGTGGGAACCACCTCCCACCTCACTGCCGCGCTGTTCCAGGACCTGACTGGCACGAAGCTCGTGCACGTCCCCTACCGCGGCGAGGCGCCGGCCCTGACGGACGTGGTGGGCGGGCGCGTGGACATGATCTTCTCCAACGTCACCGGAGCCCTGGCGCAACACCAGGCCGGGCGCGTGCGGATGCTGGCCGTGGCCGATATGGAGCGCGCACCGGAAATCCCGGACGTGCCGGCCGCGGCGGAGGCGGGGCTTCCCGGCTTCCGGTCCACCGCTTGGTTCGCGGCCGTCGCCCCCGCCGGCACTCCCGCCACCGTCGTCGCGCGCCTCCACGAGGGCCTGTCCCAGGTGCTGCGCTCGCCCGAGGTGCAGCGCCGCTACCGCGAGCTCGGCGCCGCCGTGGTGGGCGGCACGCCTGCCGAGACCGCCGCCTTCGTGGCGGCCGAGCGCACGCGCTGGGGCGCCCTGGTGCAGCGCGCCAACGTCACCGTGGAATGAGCGGAACCCTCCCCATGCCCGACCACACCCCCCCCGCGACCGCGCTTCCCCCCGGCCTCGTCACCCTGCCTGAGGTGTCGTGGCCCGAGGGACTGACCCGCGTGCCCTACTGGGTCTTCCAGCGCCAGGACGTGGCGGCCCTCGAGCAGACCCACGTGTTCCGTGGCGAGACCTGGAACTACCTCTGCCTGGAGGCGGAGATCGCCGGCCCTGGCGACTACCGCGCCACCACCCTCGGCGGCGTGCCGATCCTGGCGGTGCGAGACCACGACGGCGAGATCTACGCCTTCGAGAACCGCTGCGTGCACCGCGGCGCCCTCATCGCGCTGGAGGATTTCGGCCATGCGCGCGAGTTCACCTGCGTCTACCATGCCTGGAGCTACGACCTGCAGGGCAACCTGAAGGGCGTGGCCTTCAAGGACGGCATCAACGGCCAGGGCGGCATGCCCGAGTGCTTCCGCATGTCCGAGCACTCCCCCCGCAAGCTCCGCACCGCCGTCGTCCACGGCCTCGTCTTCGCCTCGGCCTCCGACACCGTGCCCCCGATCGAGGAGTACCTCGGCGACGAGATCATGGAGCGCATCGGGCGGGTCCTCGGCGGGCGCGAGGTGGAGGTAATCGGCCGCTTCACCCAGGATCTGCCGAACAACTGGAAGCTCTACGTGGAGAACGTGCGCGACAGCTACCATGCCTCGCTGCTGCACCTGTTCTTCACCACCTTCGAGCTGAACAGGCTCAACATGAGGGGCGGCCTCATCGTCTCCGAATCCGGCGGCAACCACGTCTCCTATTCCGCCATCGACCGCGACGCCGAGGCAATGGCCGCGAACGACTACGCCGCGCAGAACATCCGCTCCGAGAGCGACTACCGCCTGAAGGACCCCAGCGTGCTGGAGGGTCAGGACGAGTTCGGGGATGGGGTGACCCTGCAGATCCTCTCCGTATTCCCGGGCTTCGTGCTGCAGCAGATCCAGAACGCGCTCGCCATCCGGCAGGTTGTGCCGCGCGGCGTGGGGCGGACGGATCTGAACTGGACCTACATCGGCTTCAAGGACGATAGCCCGGAACTGCGGAAGATGCGCCTGAAGCAGGGCAACCTCGTCGGCCCGGCGGGCTACGTCTCCATGGAGGACGGGTGCGTCGGCGGCTTCGTGCAGCGCGGCGTGGTCGGCGCCTCCGACCGGCACGCGGTGCTGGAGATGGGCGGGACGGACGCGGCGAGCACGCGCACCCGCGCGACCGAGGCCTCTGTCCGCGGCTTCTGGAAAGCCTACCGGGGGTGCACGGGGCTCTGATGAGGATCACCGACATCATGGCGGCGCAGGCGCGCTACGCCCACTGCATCGACACGGACAGGCTGGAAGCCTGGCCGGACTTCTTCACCGAGGACTGCCTCTACCGGATCACCACGGCGGAGAACCACCGCCTCGGCTACGCCGCCGGCATCATCTGGGCGGACAGTCGTGGCATGCTGGAGGACCGGGTGGCCGCGCTGCGGGAGGCGAACATCTACGAGCGTCATTCCTACCGTCACGTCCTCGGCCTTCCCTTGCTGGAGGAGGAGAGGTCGGAAGGCCTGCGGAGCGAGACCCCCTTCCTCGTCGCGCGCATCATGCGCGACGGCGCGACGGACCTCTTCGCGACCGGGCGCTACCTCGACCTCTGGCGCGCGGACGCGGCGGGCACGCCGAAGCTCGCGGAGCGGGTCGTGGTCTGCGACAGCTCGCGGACCGACACGCTGCTGGCGCTGCCGCTCTAGCATGGAGTGGACCGTGCAGGTCGCCCACAGCGACCATCGCTTCCCCTGCGCCCCGGACGAGACGATCCTGGAGGCCGCGCAGCGCGCCGGGCTGGAGATCCCCTATTCCTGCCGCAAGGGTGTCTGCATCACCTGCCAGGGCAAGGTCTCCGCCGGCGCGGTGGAGGCCTCCGGCACGGTGCGCTCGACCGGGGAGGGCGGGGCGTTCGACGCGCTCTTCTGCACATCGCGCCCGCGCTCGGACGTCACCATCGGCCCGCGTCGCATTTCACGCCCCCTCGGCATAGGCCTGCCGCGGGAGGTGACAGCGCGTGTCTTCCGCAAGCAGCTTGTCGCGCCCAACGTGACGAGGCTGTACCTGCGCTTCCCCATCGGCCAGCGCGTCGCCTTCAAGGCGGGGCAGTACATGGACGTGCTGCTGCCGGGCGGCGAGCGGCGCTCCTACTCCATGGCAAATTCCCCGGCCGAGGCGGACGGGGTGCAGATGCACGTCCGCATGCATCCGGGCGGCGCCTTCTCGGACGCGCTGCTGGCCAGGCTGCAGCCCGGCGACGCGCTGCGCCTGGCGATGCCCTACGGCGAGGTGGAGCCGGACGGGCGCGACCCGCGCCCTCTCCTCCTCCTCGCCACCGGCACCGGCTTCGCCCCCGTCGCCTCCATCCTGGAGGAGGCGGTGCGCCGCCGCTGGACACGCCCCCTGATCCTCTACCGTGGCGGCCGCGGGCCGGACGACCTCTACCTGCCCGAACTGCCCGCGCGCTGGACCCGGCGCCTGCGGGACTTCCGCTACATCCCCGTCCTCTCGCAGCCCGACCCGTCCTGGGCCGGGCGCACCGGCCGGGTGCCAACAGCCGCGGCGTCCGATCATCCGGCCATGTCCGGCCTACAGGTCTATGCCTCCGGCAGCCCCGCCATGGTCGCCTCGGCTCGCGAGTCATTCACGAAGCTGCACAACCTTCCCGAAGCCGACTTCTTCGCGGATGCCTTTATTCCCTCCAGCCAGTCCAGCGCGGAGGCCGCATGAGCGCCACACCGCGCCGGCTTGCGCTATACGGCTATGCGCATGGCGAGGAGGTTGAGGCCGAGATGGATGTCGTCGCGCCAGTCATTTCGAGTAACAAGGCGGCAGAAGCCGCCGAACCAAGCGCGGGATCGCTCAACCTTCTAGCGGTGTAGGTCGAGTGGTCGTAGCCTTCGATCCCGCGGCGGGAAGAGTGGGCCTTGATGTGACGCCTGCGGCAGTCGCGGGAGTCAGAGCCTTTGTCGCCGTGCAGTTTGTCGGACCTGCGGCGGAGACGCCCGGGACGGCCGCAACCCGGCGACACCACGTCGAGCATGGCCTCGAGTTCGGGCCCGTCGTCCGATTGGCAGGGAGCATGGTCAGGCGGAGAGTCGTGCCATGGTTCATGCGTCGGCCTACCGGCATTTGCATGCTCCCAGTACCCCATGTCCCAGATGGTCGCACCATAGTGCCGATCCACCAGGAACAGCAGAAACATCGAAGCACCAGTGGCGTCACGCCGGATAAAGCATACCACCGCGCTTGCATAAAGGTTTAAGGAATAGCAAGATTGTTCGCAAACAGCAGTTCGTGTTCGCACTGCGAACATCGGCGAAGCCAAAGCGAGGCTTAGCAAGGAGGAAAAATGACGCTGGAGGATGAGCTGCAAGCTTTGTGCGACACCACGGCCGTGGAGGGGGACACGCCCGTCCGGGCGGAACTTGCTGGCGAGGCCTATGCCGTGTTCCTCGTGGACGGCGCCTACTACGTGACGCAGGACCTCTGCACCCATGGCCCCGGCTCCCTCGCAGAGGGCTTCGTGGAGGGCGGTGAGATTGAATGCCCCTTCCACCAGGGCAAGTTTGATATCCGCACGGGCGAGCCAACAGCCCCCCCTTGCACCGAGGCGCTCCGCACCTGGGATGCTCGGGTGGTGGAGGGAAAGGTTTGCATCGACCCGGCGCAGGTAAGGAAGTCGGTATGAACGCGGTTGGCAGGCCGCCGAAGCTCGAGGGGGCGCCGCTTCCGCGGATTGCCCTGGCGCTCGGCGATCCCGCCGGCATCGGACCGGAGATCGCGCTCAAGGCGGCGCTCGACCCGCGCGTTCGCGCGGCCTGCCGCCCGCTGCTGGTGGGCGACCGGCGTGCGCTGGACTACCACGCGCGCGCCTGCGGCATCGACGTGCCGGTCCTAACCGTGCGCTCGGCGTGCGAGGTGCCAGAGGGGGAGGGCGTCGTGCTGCTCGACCTTGACGGTTTTGGGGAGCAACCGCTGGCACCGGGCGAGGTGCGCGCCGCCCATGGCCGGGCCGCTGTTGAGGCCGCCGCGGTGGCCGTCCGCGCCGCACTGGAGGGCGCGGTAGAGGCCGTTGCTGCCTGCCCGCAGACGGAATTTGCCATCAAGGCCGCGGGCATCGCCTTCGACGGCTATCCAACCTTCGTCGCTCGCTGCACCGACACGCCGGAGGAGGACGCCTTCCTTATGCTCTGCTTCGACGACAAGCGCATTGTGCACACAACTCTACATGTCGGCCTGCGGCAGGCGATCGACCTCATCACGGAGGAGCGCGTTCTGCGGGTGCTGGAGGCAACGCGCGCCGTGCTCGTGAAGCTCGGCGTGGCCACGCCCCAGATTGCCGTCTCCGGGCTGAACCCACACGCGAGCGAGCACGGGATGTTCGGCAACGAGGAGGCGACGATCATCGAGCCCGCGATGGAGCGAGCCCGCGCGCGCGGCATCCTCTGCGAGGGGCCGTTCGGCGCCGACACGATGTTCCAGAAGGCGGGCTACGACGCCTTCGTTGTGATGGTGCACGACCAGGGGCACTTGGCCGCGAAGCTGCTGGCGACGAACCGCACCGCGGGCATGACGATCGGCACGCCCGTGCTCTTTTCCTCCGTTGCCCATGGCAGCGCGCTCGAGATCGCCGGGATGAACAAGGCGAGCCCTGAGGCCGTGGTCGAGGCCCTTCTACGCCTGGCTGGCGCCGCCACGCGCGCCCGCGCCGAGGCGGCAGCCTGAGCCATGGACGATCCCGCGGGAAGAGGCATTGTCGTCGTGGGCGCGGGGCAGGCCGGGGGCCGTGCCGTCGAGGCGATGCGCGCCGCCGGGTATGCCGGCCCGCTAACGCTGGTCGGAGAGGAGGCCGATCCACCTTACGAGCGGCCGTCGCTGTCGAAGGAGATGCTGCTGGGTTCGGACAACATCGCCTGGGTACGGCCGCGCGAGTGGTACGAGGCCGCGAGCATCGTACTGCGCCTTGGCGTGAAGGCGAGTTCCATCGACCGGGGCGTGCGTACCCTTCACCTGGAGGATGGCTCCGTCCTGCCCTACGCCGCCCTCCTATTGGCAACCGGTGGGCGGCCGCGGCCACTCCTCGTGCCGGGCGCGGACCACCCCCGCTGCCATCCGATCCGCACCCTGGCTGACACGCGAGCCCTGCGTCCCCTCTTACAGGTGGACGCGCACCTCGTCGTCGTCGGTGCCGGGTTCATCGGGCTGGAAGCCGCCTCCGCCGCACGGGCGCAGGGGGCGCGCGTCACAGTGATCGAGGCGACCTCAGCGGTCATGGCGCGCTGCGTGCCGCCAGAGGTCGGGGCGTTTTACACCGACCTGCACCGGCGCCACGGCGCGGACATCCGCTTCCAGGCAGAGGTGGAAGCCATCGAGGACGCCAGTGGCCGGCCTGTCGTCGTGCTGGCGGGCGGCGAGCGGCTCGAGGCGGACGCAGTCGTGGTGGGCATCGGCATCGTCCCGAACGTGGAACTGGCCCGCGAGGCCGGCCTCAAGGTCGAGAACGGCGTGGTGGTGGATGCCTTTGGCAGGACGGAGGATCCCTCCGTCTGGGCCGCAGGGGACGTCGCCAACCGCTTTGACGCACGCTACGGGCGTCCAGTGCGGCTGGAATCCTGGCAGAACGCTCAGAACGCCGCCATCGCGGCGGCGCGCAACATGGTGGGAAACCCGGCGCCCTATACCGAGGTGCCCTGGTTCTGGAGCGACCAGTACGGGCTGAACATGCAGATCTGCGGGATGGTCTCGTCCGGGCTCTCCTGGATCAGCCGGGGTTCACTGGCCTCCGGCATCGCCCTCCTCCTCGGAATGGACGGAGACCGGCCGGCCGCTGCCATCGGCATCAACGCGGCGCGCGACCTTCGTTTCGCGAAGGAGCTCATCGCGCTGGACGCTGCCGTACCCGCGGAGACACTGGCCGATCCGGCGGTCAGGCTGAATGACCTTGTCAAGAACCTCAAGCGGGACCTTCGGCCTGTCTCGTGACGGCCAGTTCCGATGAAGAACAAGCCTGGGAGCGACTTGCCATGCTGCGGAAAGAACAGAACGATCTTCTCACCCAGACCGGGCCTGGAACGCCGATGGGCGACGTGTTTCGTCGCTACTGGATCCCGGCCCTGCTTGCGGAAGAGGTGGCGGAGCCCGGTGGCGCGCCGGTGCGGATCAAGCTGCTGGGCGAGCGCCTGCTCGCCTTCCGCAATAGCGAGGGCAAGCTCGGCCTCATCGACGAGTTCTGCGCCCATCGCGGCGTGTCGCTCTGGTTCGGCCGGAACGAGGATTGCGGGCTGCGCTGCCCCTATCACGGCTGGAAGTACGACGTGACCGGCCAGTGCACCGAGGTGCCCTCCGAGCCTGAATCGAGCGGCTTCCGCCAGAAGATCAAGCTCACCGCCTATCCGCTGGTGGAGCGTGGGCACATTCTCTGGACCTACATGGGCCCACCAGACCTGCAGCCGCCCTTGCCGGAGTGGGAGTTCATTACCGTCCGGCCGGAGCAGACCTTTTCCAGCAAGCGCATCCAGGAGTCCAACTGGCTGCAGGCGATGGAGGGTGGCATTGATTCCGCGCATGTATCCTTCCTCCATCGCGGCGCGCTCAACTCCGACCCGCTGTTTAAGGGGGCGAGGGGCAACCAGTACAACCTGAACGACAGCGCACCCGTCTTCGAGGTGGTGGAGCACGGCAGCGGCCTCTATATCGGCGCGCGCCGGAACGCGGAGGATGGCCACTATTACTGGCGCATCACGCCCTGGGTTATGCCCTGCTTCACCATGGTGCCGCCGCGCGGCGACCACCCGATCCACGGTCACTTCTGGATCCCGATCGACGACGAGAACTGCTGGGCCTGGAGCTTTGACTATCACCCGGTGCGCGACCTAACGGAGCGCGAGGTGCAGGCAATGCGCGACGGGCATGGCATTCACGTGACTTACGTTCCCGGCACCTACCGGCCCGCGGCGAACAAGGACAACGACTACCTCATGGACCGAGCTGCGCAGAAGGCAGGCACCACCTACAGCGGCGTCTCGGGCATTGCCATGCAGGACGCCTCCCTCCAGGAAAGCATGGGACCTATCGTTGACCGAACGCGGGAGAACCTGACCTCTACCGACAATGGGATCATCATGGCGCGCTTCCGCCTAATGAAAGCCGCGCGTGCCCTGCGCGACAAGGGCATCGCGCCGCCCGGCACGCGGCCGGAGGAGCAGCAGGTTCGCTCCGCCGCGGTCGTGCTGCCACCCGATCAGGCTTTCAAGGACGCAGCGCGCGAGGCGCTGCAGGCCCAGCCCGGCGTGGCGCAGGCTTCGGTGTGATGGTCAGCGAGAGCGCGCGCGCGACCACGGCGGCGGAGTCGGCCTTCCGGGTCCGCACGCCCAACGCCGCGCCGCGTGCCACCCTTGTGGTCGCGCTGGACCAAGCCAGCCTCGACGTCGTGGAGGCCTTGTCCGCGCGGACGTGGAACGGCGCCGTCTTCTTCGCCCCCTCCTTTTTCGAGAGCGAGGGAAGGCTGGCGGCTGGCGACGTCCAGCGCTGGTTCCGCAACGTGGTGGGCCGCGCGCAGGGCTTCTTGCAGGAGGTCGAGGTCTCCAACCAGGCGGTGATGATCGCGACCTCAGGCCAGGACGCGCAGCTCGCCTCGGTGGTGGGCGACGCCTGCCGTGCCACCGGCACCAAGACCTGCGGCCTCATCCTTCACGACGCTGCCGACAGGTCGCCGGAGGCCGTTTCCGCGACGCTCAGCCAGCTTCGTCCCTACGTGTCGATGCTGAGTGTCGTCAGCGACGCGGGCTATGTCGAGGCCATGCTCGAAGCCTTGAGGGCCTGAGCCGTGGCCGCGCCCCTCACCGCCGAGGCGGAGCCCAACGTGACCGAAGGGCGTGACTTCGTCACCGCGCTGGCGCGCGGGCTGTCGGTCATGCGCGCCTTCACCACCGAGGAACAGGACCTCACTCTTTCCGACCTTTCGAAGCGCGTGGGGCTCTCGCGCGCGACGGTCCGGCGCTGCCTGCTCACGTTGCAGGCGCTCGGCTACGTGCAGTCCTCCGGCCACTTCTTTCGCTTGTCACCACAAGTGCTGACCCTTGCGCAAGCCTATCTGTCCTCCTCTCTTCTCCCGCGTGTGGCGCAGCCTTTTCTTGAGCGGACGAGCGACGCGCTGGGGCAGTCCTGTTCCGTTTCCGTACTTTATGGAACGGAGGTCATCTACGTCGCCCGCTCGGCGCGCCGACGCCTCGGATCGATCAACCGCGATGTCGGGACGCATCTGCCCGCCTATTGTACCTCCATGGGACGGGTCCTACTCGCCTACCTGCCTGAGGAGGAGCTGGAGACGTTCTTCCGCGGAGCGGAGCTGTTCCCCCTGACGCCCTTTACCATCCACGACGAAGCAGGGCTGCGTCGCGCGCTCGACGGCGTGCGGCGCGACGGGTTTTGCATGGTTGACCAGGAGATGGAGGTCGACCTGCGCTCGCTTGCGGTTCCCGTTCACAACGCAGCCGGTCGTGTCGTCGCGGCGCTGCATGTCTCAACCCAGGCCAGCCGAACTTCTCTGGAAGAGTTGATGAACAAGGGAAAGGCTGCGCTGCGGGAAGCGGCCGCGGGGATGCGCCCACTTTTGATTGGCCCCTGACTACCGGCCCGCCGAGGCGCGTGCGAGCGGTGTCCAGCGGGTGACCTCCTCCTCCACGAAGTGCTTGAATTCCGGTGCGGTGAGTGCGGGCGAGACAATGCCATCGGCGTCGAGCCGCGCGCGGATGTCGGGCTTCGCAAGGATGCGCCGCACCTCTGCGTTCATCCGCTCCACGATTGGCTCCGGCAGGTTGGCCGGTCCGGCGAGGCCGAACCACGTGGTCGCGGTCAGCGTGGGATAGCCGAGTTCCCGGAAGGTCGGCAGGTTGGGGAAGGCCGGAAGCCGTTCGGCCGAGCTCACGGCGATGGCCCGCAGGCGCCGGTCCCGGAGAGGCTCGGCGGCCGAAGTAAACGCAATGAACGCAGCTTCCACGGAGCCGCCGAGCAGGTCGCTCATGCTATTGCCACCGCCACGATAGGGAATGGGTTCCATACTTGCGCCGGTCAGGCGTGTGAACATGTCGCCGATCAGCGCACCGTGTGTCCCCGCGCCCGGCGTTGCGTAGGAAACCGTCTCGCTGCCCTTTGCGCGGGCCAGCACGTCGGCGAGACTGCGCGCGGTGGATTGTGGACCGACGGCGAAAAGGATCGGCGGGCCACCGAGATAGGCGATGTGCGTGAAGTCCCGAAGCCCGTCGAACTCCGCACCTCCCACGTTCGTGGCAGGAGCAATCACGTGGGACGCGATGCCGGAGATGACGAGGGTGTAGCCATCGGCCGGTGCGCGCGCGACCTGCGCCGCGCCGATCAGGCCTCCAGCGCCAGGGCGGTTATCCACCACGAAGGGCTGGCCTAGCGCGTCAGTCAGGTCGCGTGCGACCAGGCGCCCGAGTGTGTCCGCGCTGCCACCGGGCGCAAAGGGGGCTACGATGCGAACGGGCCGCTGCGGCCAGTCGGTGCCGACCGCCTTTGCCCCAGTTGCCAGATGGACGCCTAGCAGGGCCACGGATAGTCTCAGCAGGGCACGTCGCAAGGCTGGTTCCTTCCCTTATTCTTAGTGGGCTTGAGCGGCTCAGTGGCTGCAGCAAGCCTAGTGCGTTGCGCCGATCCTAGCGCGGCAGGCGCCGTCAGGCACAGGTGCCAGTTGAACAAGAACGGGAGACGCAGGCCGATGGATGAGCAACCGGCAACGACGGAGTTCGACGACGTTGATAGGCAAGCTCTTGTCGATGCGTTGCGCATGCTGGAGCACGCGGAGATGATCGATCATAGCGGCCATGCCAGTGTTCGTCGCAAGGGCCGCATCCTGATCAACGACGCCGTGGCGCCAAAGCGGCGCCTGACGATGGCTAATCTGGTAGAGATGGACTTGGAGGGGCAGCCCATAGCGGGTGCGGGTCGGCCGCCGCTGGAATTCCATATCCACACCGAGATCTACCGCCGGCGGCCCGATGTAGGGGCGGTCATTCACCTGCACCCGCGCTGGTCAACGCTTCTGACCAGTGTCGGGGTGCCTTACCGCCCCGTCTTTGCGCAGGGCGCCCTGCTCGGCGACATTCCTGTCTATGACGATCCCATGTCGATCAACACGCAGGAGGCGGGTTCCGCGCTCGCACTCACGCTTGGCAACGCACCTGCGATCCTGCTGAAGGCGCATGGCGCGACGGTGGTTGCCGAAGACCTCGTCACCTGCTTCGCACTCGCGGCCTATCTCGAGGAGAACGCCTCCCGTCAGGTGGGCGCAATGGCAATCGGTACGCCTTTCGTGTTCGACGACAGCCAGCAAGCCCGCGTCCGCGAGCGCCTGTCGTCCATGAGCCTATTTCGCAAGACATGGGACCACTACTTCGCCCGCCTCACCTGAGCCGGTCCTGCCGGCCCACCCCTGGTAAGGGGAATGAAGGCGTCCCTCACCCTGCGGCGTTGCCATGCTGGAAACAACGAAATCGACCCAGAGTGACTTTGTTGCGTCGATCGGAGCGTTAGACGCATCTCTCGCAATGGCCCTGACGATCAGGTGGTGCGCACGTACTCCGGGCGACGCAAGTCCAACATGCGGCTCAGCAGGTCGACGGCGATGGCCACCTCGGCTTCCTGACGCCCGTCGGTCTGTGAGCGTAGGCCGTCGCCGATGACGCGCTTCCTCGTGAGATGTCGGCCTCCACAAGAGCGCGCCAGTTGTACCCTGACGCCCGCTGTCAGCCCATACGGCCGCGCTCGGCAATGGACTGCCGATGTCGGTCCCGCTGCGTCGGCTCGGTCTCAGCCGTATCGCTCCTCACCGCTGTGGTGCACGGATCTGCCTGGCGATCTGGGTAGGTTAGGATCCTGAGGGGTCGACGGCCGGTCAACCTCCCGGAGAGCGCAGCTTGCCCTTCAAGGCTAATGTTGACCGTCGCCAGCACATTCCGAAGCAGCGGTTCCGGGCGACGAACTGGGCAGAGTATGATGCGGCCCTACGCGGACGTGGCAGTCTGACCGTGTGGTTCACGGATGCGGCGATCGCGGCCTGGAAGGCCGAGCCCCGGACCACGCGCGGCGGACAGCCGCGGTATTCGGCGCTGGCCATCTCCACGGCCCTGACGCTTCGAGCCGTGTTCCGCCTAGCCTTGCGTCTGACCGAAGGTCTGATCGGCTCCATCATCGCCCTGTTCGGTCTCGACCTGACTGTGCCGGACCACTCAACCATGTCCCGCCGGGCCGAGACGTTGGAGGTACCGCAGCTCCGGTCCCAGCCCGGCACCCGTCCCATACACCTGATCGTCGACAGCACGGGGCTGCAGCTATGTGGCCCGGGCGAGTGGCTGGTCGATAAGCACGGGAGCAGGGCACGCCGGTCGTGGCGCAAGCTGCACATCGGCGTGGATGCCGACACGGGGCGGATCGTTGCATCCACCCTGACGACGAACGACATCAATGACGCCTCGCAGGTCGGCCCCTTGCTCGGCCAAGTCGCGGACCCAATTGCCTCATTTACCGCCGACGGCGCTTACGACCAGGATGGCGTCTACGCTGAGGCGGCGCGGTACCCCGACGCGGCTGTCATCGTTCCACCAAGGTCCAGTGCTGTGCCAAGCGCCACGGCCGAGACGGTGCCGACCCAGCGGGACCATCACCTTCGGGCCATCGTAGAAAGTGGTCGCAGGAGCTGGCAGAAGGCCTCAGGCTATAACTGGCGCGCCTTGGTCGAGGCGGACATCAGCAGGTTCAAGCGCGTCATCGGCGGCGCGCTGCGGTCGCGCACCGACAGGCGCCGCGCGACCGAGGTGGCAGTCGCTGTCAGCGTGCTGAACCGCATGCTTGAGCTTGGACGCCCGGAGTATGTCCGGCTCGCGTGATCCCGGCCCCGCCGCTCACCGACTGTGCCTCCACGCTGGTCCGTGCAACACAGTCTCCTATCGGTGCAACAAGGTCCTCCGCTGTTGGACTTTGCCACTCCACCTCTTCAAGGTGTTCTGGCACTAAAGCAACGACTATGGCCTTCTACGTCGTTCCTCGATGCGATCCTCCTGCTGCATGCGGTTGATGGTCCGCTGGTTCCGCGCCTCATCCTGCGAGGACTGCTGCATCATGCATTCAGCGAAAGCGTCGGTGCCTGGGCGGAAGCCGAAGGTGCTGCAGCGACTGCGGTAATTCGCTTGGTCCGTCTGCTCCATCCTGCGGGACGGGGCCTGCGGTCAGTTGGAAGCGCCCGTTTGAGATTGGAAGGCCGCCTTAATGGAAGGCTTCGGGGGCGTGCCTACCAACCCTGGGCCGACCGGGTACCACCCGCCGCAATCCATCCTCACGCCGGCTGATAGAATGGCTAGCCCTCCGTTGTTGGCCTGTTGCGCAACGAGACTACCAAAGTCGCCAGGGAGGCCGGGCATCAGCATGGCGGTGAGCTTAGCGAACCGCTCGGATGCTCCAGGCGGTCTAGCGGCGCGCCCGGCGATGGTAACCGCGCAAAATCTGCCTCCGAACGGGCCGTGACTTCGGTTCGGCGGCTGATGCACGCCGACGGGCGACACGGGCGGTGTCACGTCCGCTTTGGGGAACCCCCGCGACGGCGCAGGAAGTCCGTATCGGGCCCACAACGGACTTCGGGACCTACGCCGGCCTGATCAGTCATCACCCACGTCGGTTCCCCGCTCGCTCCAAAACCCCCTGGCTTTCCGAGGTGGAAGCGCTCCTGCCGTGATTAGCGAAGGTCCCCCGACCAAGGGCACTCCCCATGCAAAAGCTTCCCAACTCGCCAAGCATCAGCGCTGCACGCGCAGCCTGCGGCGGTTCGCAAGGTCACAGAGGCGGCGCAGAACGGTGGCGCTGCTTCCCTTGAGGGGCCCGTCCCAGCGCTCGATGAGGCCGAGGTCTATGCGCCGGGGCGACGGCGTGCTGAGCCTTAGAGTGACGTTCAGGGAGCGAGCCCATACCGAAAGGATGGCGAGCTCTTGGGCGAGGGCGTCCAGGATTAGTCCCGCTTGGCTGGGGACGTGGCGAGGAGAGGTGAGGGAGGCTGGGTGGTGGGTGCTGGCTGGCAATGCAGTTCTCCGGAGTGGCTGGTTTGCCTGTGGTAGCTGAGAGGAGGAGGCGAGCGGGCGGCCGAGGTCCGGTCGGCCGCCGCCGGTGCCCGACCAGGTTGGGGAACGGTCGCGTGCCTTTCGCGGTCCTCCGCGCTGAGGCGGCAGAATGTGGCAGCGGCTGCTCAGACCCGTTGGCTGGATGCAGCTGTCCGCGTTCCCGACCCCGTCCCCATGACGCTCTAGGGCTTGGTCTGCTGGTTCTCGGGCTGGTAGGGCGCCTCTGCCTCAGGGGCGCGAGCGAGCGCGCGACGCCGTGACCAAAATAAGGAGGCGGCGCTGAACCCATGAACCGGGAAACCTCCCTCTACCTCGACTTCGTTCGGTTCGGTGCGGCGCTCGCTGTCTTCCTGTCCCACATGGGGCAGAAGCGCCTGACGGCCGGGTTCCTTTGGCAGGCGGTCCCCTACGGGGCCGAGGCGGTCATGGTCTTCTTCGTGCTGTCGGGTTTCGTGATCGCCTACGTGACTGACGGTCGCGAGAACTCAGCCCGGCAGTACGCCGTCAACCGCGCGGCCCGGCTTTACTCGGTCGTCGTCCCGGCCCTGCTGCTTACCGCGGTGCTCGACACCATTGGCAAGGCGCTCCGGCCGGACCTCTACACGGGGGCGTGGGGCTACTTGGACTGGAACCTACCCGAGCAGTTCATCCGGGCTCTGACATTCACTCACGAGGTCTGGTCCCCTATCCGTGGGCCCGGCTCCAACATCCCCTTCTGGTCGCTTGGATTCGAGGTCCCCTACTACCTTATCTTCGCCCTCGCGATCTTCGCTCGCCCGGCATGGAGAGGTCTCGCGGTCGGGATCGCGGTGCTGCTGGTGGGTCCGGAGATCGCAGGCCTGCTGCCAATCTGGCTAATGGGTGTGGCGGCTTACCACGTCTGCAAGCGTGTCTCGATCTCGCGCTCTCTCGGGAAGGTCCTACTGATCGCCCCGGTGATCCTCTGGGCCATCAACGAGGTGTATCTCTGGCAGGTCGGCCATTTCCCGCCGGGTTCCGACCGGGTGCACCACATCGATGAGTACCTGATTGGGGCGCTCTTCGCGACGCATCTGGTCGGCTTCCACACGGTCTCGGACGTCTTCGCCGGCGTGCTGAACCGGTGCGCGCGGCCCATTCGGTGGCTCGCCGGGGCGACCTTCTCGATCTACCTCTATCACCTGCCGGTCGCCACGTTCCTCACGACGGTTATGGGGTGGGACGCCGGTAGCTGGCAGAGCCGCACCGTCTTGATGCTGGGCGTCCTGCCCATTGTCCTCCTGCTGGCGGAGTTCACGGAGCGCCGCAAGGAGCCGTGGCGTCGCCTCTTTACCCGCCTTCTGGGGCCTCGATCCTGTGAGGCTGCCTGACAGCGGCGGGGTTCGGCTGAGGCCGGTGGGTCGTTCCCCGCGGAGGTTGGTTCAGCGGCGAGCGTGATCAGAGCGCGGCTGACGGGGTGATGGCCGGCGCGGGCTTCCGCAGGCGCTTGAGCAAGCTCGCGAGACGGCGTGCCTTCCGTTCCTGCATGGCCCGGCGGACCGCGGGGTCGGCGGTCGCCGCAATGCGCCGGCGCTCGTCCTTGCGCGGGCGCACGGGCTCGATCGCCCGCAACAGGTCGGCGGTGCCAAAGCCGGCACCGTGGCGCGCGAGGATTGTCTGAAGACGCTCCTGTCCCGGGCGGGTCGAGATGATCATGCTCGTCCGCTTGCCGCCCGGGTTTCGCCCCGGGCCGGTGCGCCGCAGTTCCACGTCGCCGCGGGTGATCAGGTCGCGGAGCTGCTTGGGGAGGGGCCGGCCCAACTTGATGTTGACGGCGAAGCCGAGCGGGTCCTCTGGCTCGGTGCCAAAGGAAGCGAGGCGGACATAGGCAACGTCGATGGCTAGGCGCGATGCTTGTCGGCGGACATGATCGATCTCCTGCAGGGCCTTGCGCATGTTCTGCGCTTCTTATTCTGTGCACTTGAGTGCATTCACAGTCGTGGCTCAGGTCAGGTAGCCAGCACCCGTAACGGCACAGTCAACTTGGCCGGCCGCCAGCTTGTCCGAGCGGCGCACCAACAGGTAGTCGGGTGGGATGATTGCCCCCGCCGCCTGTCCCAGCTTCGCCGGGTACCGCTTCCCAGCCGAGATCATCAGCCAGGCGGTGTGGCTTTACTTTCGCTTCCCACTCAGCTTGCGGATGGTGGAGGAGATGCTGGCGTTCCGCGGCATCGTGGTCAGCTACGAGACGCTGCGACAGTGGGGCCGCAAGTTCGGCCAGGCTTTCGCCAACGGGATCCGCCGCCTGCTGCCCAGCACCGGTGACAAGTGGCACCTGGATGAGGTCGTGCTCAAGATCAACGGTGTGACACACTGGCTYTGGCGYGCCGTCGATCAGGCCGGGATGGTGCTYGAYRTGCTGGTGCAGARCCGRAGRGAYAAGMAAGCYGCCAAGCGGCTACTSAGRAARYTGCTGAAGCGTCAGATGCGGCCACCSCGSGTYATGATYACCGACAAGCTGGCAAGCTAYGGYGCCGCRAAGARGGASGTGATGCCYTCCGTCGAGCACCGCCAGCACAAGGGGCTGAACAACMGGGCGGAGAACYCGCATCAGCCGACGCGACRACGAGAGCGGCAGATGAAGCGGTTCAAATCAGCAGGCCACGCACAGCGCTTCCTTTCCGCCCACGACGGCATCAACAACCTCTTTCATCTTCGCCGTGACCACCTCAGCGCTAGCGAGTACCGCGCTGCAAGGGCGCGCGCGTTCGAGGTGTGGTCCGACGTCAGCGGGGTCGCCACGCGGGCTTGATCGCCCTTGATCCCACTGCCGATCCGTCAGCTTCCTTGCCTTGAGGCTGGCAAGTTGACGGTGCCGCTTCAACGCTGGTTAGGGCAGCCGATCACTCCAATCTCTTAACGCCCCCGCCCGGTTCGGTGCCCTCGGGCGGCGCCTCAGCCTGCCGCATCCGCCAGCGCCCCCGCCAGTCCCGCCCGCCGATCCAGCCCTCGAGGCTCGCGGCATCGGCCCGCCCGCCGACCGCCGCCTCCACGCTGCGCCAGGCTAGGCAGAGCATGCAGGAAAGAACGGGCACCCCCTGACGCCGCCCGTGCGCGAGAATGGGGCGCAGCGTTGGCATGCCGGTGCCGAGCATCACGATTGCGTCCAGCCCCACCGGGTCCAGCGCCTCCAGCGCCGCCTGGGCGCCCGCGCCGTCCATCGCGTAGATCGGGTGGAAGACCCCGCCCCGCAGCGTCGAGCCCGAGACGCGTGCGACCTCCAGGCCATGCGCTTCCCAGTAACCGATCGCGGCCTGCGTGAGGTCGTCGGGATAGGGCGAGACAAGGCCGATGCGGTGGGCGGAGAAGGCGCGCAGCGCGTCGCGCACGGCCTGGCCTGCCGTTACGACGGGCACGCCGCGCGCCGCTTCCATCCGGCCGACAATGGCCGCCTCCTCCTCCGCGCCTGCGTAGTAGGAGGCGCCGGTGCAGGCAAAGGCCACAGCGGCGAGCGGGGCGTTCGCGAACTGCGCGACCGCGCCTTCCAGATCGCGCAGGTAATCGAGCAGGCGCGCGACGATGGTCGGCTTTGGGCTCGTGAGGCGCGCGTTGATCATGGCCACGCCGGGCGGCAGGAGAACGGCAAGCTCCGGCTCCACGGTCGTGTTCGCCTGCGGGGTCAGCACGCCGATGAGGCCGCGCGGCGCGTACTCGAGGGCCACGACTCAGGCCCGTCCCGCGCGCCGCTTCGTGCCCTGCTCCGGATGCCCCATGGCCTTGCCCTCTCGCGCGAATGGTGGACAAGTTGGACCGGTCCTGCGCGGCCGCGCAAGGCGAGCCCACGGAGTTCCCCCCTGCATCGTCCTCCCCGCATCGCGATCGTCGGCGCCGGCCCGGTCGGCCTAACCCTCGCCGTGCTGCTGCACCGCGCCGGCGCCACGCCCGTGGTGTTCGAGGCCGGGCCGGCGATCGCGGAGGAGCTGCGCGCCTCCACCTTTCACCCGCCGACCCTTGACATGCTCGACACGCTCGGTGTGGTGCGGCCGCTGATCGCCCAAGGACTGGTGACGCCGGAATGGCAGATCCGCCTGCATGAGACCGGCGAGCGGGCGGTCTTCGACCTGTCTGTGCTGCGCGAGGACACCGGCCACCCCTACCGTCTGCAGTGCGAGCAGCAGCGGCTGTCTCACCTGCTGCTGCCGCTGCTGCCGGCGGGCACCGTACGCTTTGCCACGCCCGTCGCGGCGGTGACTCCGTCCGAGGACGGGGCGGTCCTGTCGCTGGAGAGCGGGGAGGACGTGGCGGCGGATTACGTGGTCGGCTGCGACGGCGCGCGCAGCGCCGTCCGTCGGGCGATGGGGCTCGACTTCCCGGGCGACACCTACCCCGAGACAACCATCCTCGCGACGACCACCTTTCCCTTCCACGAGCACCTGCCGCACCTGTCCAACGTGAACTACGTCTGGACGAGCCATCCCGCCTTCTCCGGCACCTTCTCTCTGCTCCGCGTGCCCGGTCGATGGCGCGCCAGCCTCTACCCCGCGCCGGACGAGAGCGTGGAGGTGGCGCTGGACCCAGCGTCGGTCGAGCGCAAGCTCCAGGCCATCCACCCAAAGCCAACGCCCTACGACGTGCCGGACCTGCGCCCCTACCGTATCCACCAGCGCATCGTCGCGGATTACCGCCGCGGCCGCCTGCTGCTGGCGGGAGACGCCGCGCATCTCAACTCGCCCTCTGGCGGGATGGGGATGAACGGCGGCATCCACGACGCTTTCGAATTGGCCGCGACGCTGTTGCCCGTGCTGCGCGGCGCGGCGCCGGAGGGGCTGCTCGACCGCTACACCCGCCGACGCCGCCCGGTGGCGGAGCGCGAGATCCTCGCGCAGGCCGACCGCAACCGCGCCCGCATGCGCGAGACCGACCCGGCCCGCCGTCGCGCAATGCTCTCGGAGATGAGGGCGCTCTGCGAGGATCCGGCGCGGTTGCGCGAGCACCTGCTGCGCACCTCGATGATCGCCGGCCTGCGCGAGGCCGCGCGGGTGGAATGAGGGGCATGACGGACCGACGCACCCTGCTCACGGCCGGCACCGCCCTCGCGGCTCCGCCGACCCTGCGCGCCCAGGAGCCGGGCGGCTGGCCAGCCCGACCCATCCGCTTCGTCGTGCCCTTTCCGCCCGGCGGCACCACGGACATCGTGGCGCGTGTCTACGCGCAGCGGATGACGGGAACGCTCGGCCAGCCGTTGGTGGTGGAGAACCGCACGGGGGCGGGCGGGACGGTCGGCAGCGACGCCATCGCGAAGGCGCCGCCGGACGGCTACGCCTTCGTCATGTCTAACATCGCCTCCCACGCGGTGGGGCCAAACGTCTACCCGCGCGTGCCCTATGACAGCGTGCGGGATTTCACCCATATCGCGCTTCTCGCGGACGTACCGTCCGTGCTCGTCGTCGCTGCGGCCTCGCCGGTGCAGGACCTGGCCGGGTTCCTGGCGGCGGCACGGGCGCGGCCAGTGACCATCGCTTCTCCCGGGAACGGCACCACCTCGCACGTTCTCACCACCACCCTCGCGCGGCTCACGGGGGCGCAGCTGACGCATGTTCCCTACCGCGGCTCCGCGCCGGGCATCGCGGACGTGATGGCCGGGACTGTGGAGGCTATGATCACCACCCTGGCCGAGGCTGGGCGCAACGACCGCGTGCGCCTCCTCGCAATCACCTCGGAGGGGCGCACGCCGGGCTGGGACGCGGTGCCGACCTTTGCCGAGCTCGGCCTGCCGTCGATGACCGCGCCGACCTGGTTCGGCCTCTCGGGCCCGCCCGGCCTACCGGATGCGATCGCCGACCGGATGAGCGCAGCGGCGCTCGACGCCCTCTCGACCGAGGTGGTGCGAGCGCGCCTTGCCGAGTTCGGCGCGGTGCCGCCGGCCCATGACCGCGCCTGGTACGCCCGCTACGTCGCGGAGGAACTTGCGCGCTGGGGTCGCGCGGCGCGCGAGGCCGGCGTGCGCGCGGACTGAGGCGCGGCGGGCCGGCTTACTCCGCCTGGATGCCAGCTTCCTTCGCGACGCGGGCCCAGCGCGCCAAGTCGGCGGCGATAAGATCCGCGGAGCCGCGGTAGGACGCGTGCAGAATCTGCACGCCGGCGGCCCGGTTCAGCAACTCCAGCTTGACGTGGCTGGAGGTACCGATGCCGGTGGAGCCAAACTTCACGTTGCCGCTGCGGGCGCGCACCACCAGCTCGGCCGGGCTGCAGATAGGGCCGTCCAGCGCCACCACGATTGCGCTCGGCACCGCGGCGATGAGGCCGATAGGCGTGACGTTGCGCGCGGGGTCGTAGGGGATGTGCTTCAGCGCCGCGGGGCCATCGCCTGCGAGGCGATGTTGGCGAGAAATACTGTGTGCCCGTCCGGCGTAGCCTTCGCCACGAAGTCGCCGCCGATCGCGCCGCCGCGGTTGTCGATTGCCACGGGAGTGCCGAGCGAGGCCTCCATGCCGCGCGGCCAGGCGGCCTAGGAGGTCCGTGCTCGCGCAGGTCAACCGAAGGCTTTCTGCCCCGCCTCGGCGGCTTCGGCATCAATGGCTCGACCCGCGCGTTGGAGGCAGTGCCTCCAGTCCTCATCCGTTAGGGCAGACGGGTAGCGCTTCGTCTTGCGGGCAAGCTCGGCCATCCGGCGACGCGTCTCTCGGGTCCACACCCCGAACTTGAATTACCTTGCCCGCGCCACGGCAAGCCATTCTCAATTGGTCAGTTAGCGCCGCGTGCTCTCCGGTGCTCACCGAGTACGCTCTTCGGAGAATGAAGTCGGCTGATGGTGGGCCTGCCGTCTCCAGAGTGAGCAAGGGCGAACCGGCTATGTGCAGCCGGACGCGGTTACGGACCGCGCCAGGCTCTGAGACCTCACCGGGCGGGGGGAGGATACTGCAGCCCCCCCTCCGTCCAGAGACGGTTCGCGCCGCGCTGCAGCCCGAGCGGGGCAACGTTGCGGTCCCACTGCTCGGCGGCGTTGCCGACCTGGCGGACGATCTGCGCCGCCCAGTCGTCCCGCACACCGAGCATGGTCCCAAAGCCGCCGGTGCGGCCGAGGAAGCGCTGCACCTCCGGATCCGGATCGCTCATCCGGGCTTCCAGGTTGGCCGAGGTGATGCCGAACTCCTCGGCCAGGAGCGGCGCGTAACCGGCCCAGCGGACGAGGTCGAACCAGCGCTGGTCGCCTTTGCGGACCACGGGCCCGAGCGGCTCCTTGCTGATGATCTCGGGCAGGAGCACAAAGTCGCCCGCCTGGGCTCCGAGCCCCGCTCGGAAAGCGGTGAGCGCCGCGGTACCGATCGTGTAGGCGTCGCAGCGCCCGGTCAGCACGGCGTTCCGCACTTCCTCCACCGTCTCGATGACCAGCGGGGTGAGACGCATGCTGTTGCGCCGGAAGTAGTCGGCGAGGTTCAACTCGGTGGTCGAGCCGGGCTGGACGCAGACCGTCGCGCCATCGAGCTGGCGCGCCGAGGTCACGCCCAGCGAGCGACGAACCAGGAAGCCCTGCCCGTCGTAGAAGGTCACCCCCGTGAACTGCAGGCCGAGGCTCGCCTCCCGAGCCAAAGTCCAGGTCGTGTTCGAGGCGAGGACGTCGATCTCACCGGACTGGAGCATGGGCAGGCGGTTCTGGAGAGTGGTCGGGACGTAGCGGACGCGCGAAGCGTCCCCGAACATCGCCGCGGCGATCGTGCGGCAGACGTCCACGTAGAGGCCCGTCCAGCCGCCACGGCTGTCCACGGTGGCGAAGCCGGGGAGGGTGGCGGCGGTGCCGCAGACGAGCTGCCCGCGCGCGCGGACCGCGTCAAAGGTGGGGGATGGGCCGGTGGGCGATGCTTGTGCTCTCGCCGGGCCAGCGGAGAGCGTGGCCAGGACGGCAGCCACGATCACGAAACTCCGGATCATCGGTTAGCTCTCCTCCATTATTGCCGATTGTCGAAAATCATGAGCTGACCGCTTCTGCAAAGGCCGCCATCGAGGGCACGCGCGCGACAGGCACGGCGGTGTTGGCGATCGTCGCGCCGGTGCCGCGCTTGCCGTGCCGCCGGTCCACCCAGACCGTCGGGATGCCGAAGCGGGACGCCGGGTCCACGTCGTGGTGACGGCTCTGGGCCACGTGGAGGATGCTCTCCTTCGGGAAGCCCTTGGCTGCGAGCTCGGCAATGGCGGTCTCGAAGTGAGGAGCGCCCGGCTTATAAGAGGCGACGCGCTCTGCCGTGACGGTGAGAACAAAGGGGACCTCAAGCAGGCGCAGGCTGCGTGCGAGTGAGGCCTCGTCCACGTTCGAGAGGATGGCAAGGGAGAAGCGATCGGAGAGGCGGCGCAGCGCCGCGACCGTGTCGGGGAAGGGCGGCCAGTCGCCGGCAGAACCCGCAAAGGTGGTGCGCTGGTCCGCATCGTCCGGCAGGCCGAAGGTGGCTTGCACGTCTCCCCAGGCGCGGGACAAAACCTCCGGGTAGAGGAGGGTCGGGCGGGTCTGCTGATGCCGTGCCTGGTGGAGGGCGAAGGCAGTGAGCACAAGATCCTCGGGGATGTCGGCCCGCCCGGCGGCTGCCAGCCAGGGTCGCACGCGGTCGAGGATCCCCGTCTCCCAATCGATGAGGGTGCCGTAGCAGTCGAAGGTGAGGACGCGCTTGCCGGTCGCGTCCACTTGGGTGTCGAAGGTCATGGTGTCTCCTGTCCGGCCAGCCAGGCGGCGACGCGGGCGCGCGCCTCCTCCACCTGGCGGGCGTTGAGCTCGGCCGCGTCATCTCCGCGCCCGCGCCGAGCGAGGGCGAGTAGCTTTCGGTGCGAGGCCACCCAGCCGATGGACAGGCCCGCGGCTGTCCAGGCGGGAAGCAGGTAGCGGGACACCGTGACGTGCAGGCTCTCAACCTGGGCAAGGACCCGGGGGCGCGCCGCACGGCGCATCAGGGCGCGGTGGAAGCGCCAGTGCAGGTCGGATTGCCCGATCGGGTCCCCCGGCGCGGCATCCGCCTCGTCCAGCAGCGCGGCCGCCTCCTTCAGGTCGGCAGCGGTTAGGTTTGGGATCGAGAGCCGCAGGGCGTGGGCCTCCAGCATCGTCCGAACTTCCGCGATCTCCTGCAGGTCGTCCGGATCGGTGGGGGCGACCGTGATGCCGCGGTGGCGGCTCATGACCAGCAGACCCTCTCCTGTCAGGACCTGCAGCGCCTCGCGCACGGGGGCACGGCTGGTGCCGAAGTGGCGGGCGAGGTGGTCCTGCTTGAGTTGGGTGCCTGCTGGCAGGCGCGCGGTCAGGATGCCCTCGCGCAGGGCGGTCGCCACCGCGTCCGGGAAGGAGCGAGCCGAGGTCACTTCGGAGAGGTTCAGACCGGTAAGGGGCGAGGGCAGCATGGGAGCACCATGCCTCAACTGTCGATTTTCGACAATCGCATTCGGGCTGCGGATGAAGGCGACAGGTAATTTGGTTGCCTGACACGGGCCTACGAACCGCGTCCAATCAGACCTTGGTTTAGCTATGGCGGGGATGTGGGCGCTTCGAAGCGCGCCAGTTTCGCCATCGCGGTGGCGGCGTTGCGGAGGGCGTCACGCTCCTTGCTGTCGAGGCCCTCGACCATAGCCCGCGAAAGCCATTCCCGCCGCGCCCGGAAATCCTCGACCAGGGTCGCCTCGCCGAGTGGCGTGATGGCAACGATGTTTTCCCTCCGGTCCACCTCGCTTTGCCGGCGCTCGACGTAGCCGGATCGCGATAATCCCCCGAGGACCCGCGTCAGGGATTGTGCCTGCAAGCGCTCAGCCTCGGCCAGTCTCGCCGCCGGCAACGGTCCAAGACGCCGAAGGGTACTCAACACCGCGACACCCGAAAGGGAAACGCCGCCTACGGGACGTTCCGCGCGCAACCGGCGGCCTAGCGAGAGTACGCCGTGGAGGATGGCGGCAAGATCCTCCGCGTCTGAGCCAATACTACGCATAGCGTACCACCCACCCCCTTCTTATAGTACGCATAGCTTGGCAATTTGTGGTGGGGCAAGGAAGGCTTGGTGGTCAGCAGGTTGAGATTGCTCGTACGACCCCCCGGCTCGGGGGTTCGGGCTGGAGCGGATGTGGCGGCCATGCTCAGTGCTGGTCTTGGGATGGGTCTTTCCATCCTCCTCGCATCCGCGGCCGGAAACCCGGCCGAAGGGCTCGCGGCCTCTCTGGGAAGCTTTTTGGTCGGCTCCTCCGGCGTGGCGCGGACTTTCGCCCATCATCTGCGCCAGCTGCTTCAGCTTCTTGCTGCGGCTGGCTTGGCCATGCTCTCGGCGGCATCCGTCGTCGGACTGGGGCCGTGGACCGAGGGTGCTGTGATGGTGCTGGGCGGGGCCGCGGCGACGATGGGCGGCTATAGCCGCCCGCTCGCCTTGGGCGCGGGGCGGTTCATCGTGTTCCTCGCCGTTCTGCTCGGAGCCGTCGAGGCGCACCAAGACCGTGCCGGATTGCTGATCCTTATCACGGTGGGCGCGACCCTGACCTCCGCCCTGCAGCTGGTCCTGGGTGCGCTGCTCAGGTGGCGTGGATGGGATGCGCCCTCGCCGGTCCCGGCCGACCGCCCCGTGACGACGGCACAGAGGTATCGGCGCTGGCGGCAGACCCTTCGGACGCGGGCTGGATGGCAGTACGCCAGCCGCCTTGCGCCGTGCCTGGCCGTCGCCGGACTGCTGAACATGGCGTGGCCGGAACACCGTCTCCGCTGGATCACCCTGACTGTGGCGATCCTCTGCCAGAGGCAGGGCGAGCGCCCTGCCGCAAGGACGTTCCAGCGCTCGATCGGAGCGGCTCTCGGCGCCGCGGCGATGGGATTGGTTGGCTTGACCTACCCTCTATCGAACTGGTTGCTGGCGTTGAGCATCGCCGCGCTTGGTGTCCTGAGTACTTGGCTTCGGGCGCTTAATTACCTCGCCTACACCGCCACTGTAACACTGCTCCTTGCCCTGCTGCTCGACGGAGGCCAAGGGGTTAATACCGGCATCATGGTTGACCGCGTGGTCGCAACGGTGATCGGAGCCGGTCTCGTCCTTGCCGCCGATCTGATGGTTCCAACTCCACGGCAGGATCGGGGCGCCATGCCTCGGAGAGGCGGCTGATCGTCTCACTAACCCTATACCACATCAAGGCCGAATGTTCGTTTTCCGGAAACTATCAAAGCAGTCTGAAGGGCCAACTCAAGCGCAGAGCCGACATGACCAGATCTGGCCGGAAGCGGCATGGTCCATAACAGCGATGCGAGCAGACATAGCGAGCATCTCCCGCAGTACGAGGGCCAAGCACCGAAGCTCCCAGGACACGTCGAACGAGGTCAGCTCGGCTCCCTATGGCGTCCCAATCGCGCTTAGGTCAGCCTTTGCACTGGGATGCAGCCACGTCGCGCACAGCTCCGTCTCGCGCGATCTCGGGAAGGTTTCGGCTCGCGGCCGCATCGCCCACCAGCCGCTCGGCATCAGCTGGCAGCAGGAAGCGCCGCTCGACGTCCCGGGTCGCGGCACGCCTGACAGCGCAGACGTAGCCTTCAGTGGTGCCGTAGCGCTCCTCGAGCGACGGACGAGGGTCGCCGGCGGCCTCGCGTTCCGCCCGGGTACGGGCGAACGGAAGGTAGCCGCCGGTCAACCCCCCACCGCACGGCTGGCCGCGGAAGAACCCGCCCGCAACGACGTTCCAGCCGGTGTAGGTGCCGAGCGGCACCTGATGCAGCACGGATGGGACGCCCGCCGTCTCGTTCCCGTCGGTGTTGAGGCGCGGCATCATCGCCGGGATGATCTGCCGGATCGTCGGCGGCTGGTGGGTGATGACGCCGGAGAAGTCGTTGTAACTCAGCCGCTCCCCGAAGTCGTAGTCCATCAACCCGACGGCAAGTCCGGTTGGACGAGGCGCACCAGGGATCGCGGGCCAGCCCATCGCCTCCGCCGTGTTCGCTGCCAATTGCCCGTCGCGGAGCGTCGGATAATCGCTCAAAGGCGGCTCCCTCCCGCGTGTGACCCACTCGACAAGCGCGACCTGCAGCGCGTTCATCGTCGCTGTCTCGGGGTTCGGGTTGCGGGGCAGGACGCAGCCCGCCATGGGCTGCGGTGCCGCGTCGAAGCCGCCGCGCTCGTCACCGCCATGCGTCGTGCCGGGGAAGTAGTAGCGCCACACATTTGGCGGCAGCGGCAGGTCGAAGCGCCCGGTTGTGCCCGTCAACGCCGTCGTCATGAGGCGTGCGTTGAACTCAGCCGCGCCGAATGTCTCGAAGATAAGCGGGCATGTGTTCGTATCACGGCAGCGGTCGAGCAGGCCTGCTGCGGGGCGTCCTCGGACCGGGTCCTCGGTGTGCTCCCACCACAGCACCCCCTCACCGCCCGGCTCGTAGAGCGTACCGGAACCGCTCGGCACGCCGAACCGGACGTTGACCGCCGTGAGACGCCCGGCGATGTGCGGGTTCGCGCCATCGAAGACGCGCCGCCCGGCCTCGTCGCGGTTGAAGCCGAGATGGAGGAAGGTCTTCAGCGCGTTACCGGACTGGGAGATGCCCTGTGCCACGGCGTGGGTGATCCGCCCCGCGACGGGGTTCGGCGTGCCGCGCTCGTCCGCGGTCTCGTGGCGGAAGAAGGCCGCGACGTCGCGCATGGCCGCGAGGCCAATGCCGAGGACCTTCGGGTCGCGCACCTCGTAGGTGAGTTCATAGAGGAGGGTGGGATCGAAGCCCTCCCGGAGACAGAGCATCCTCGGGTTCGGTGTTCCCGGGAACGGGGTGCCGGTGCAGTCGGCGAAGGCCCAGTCCGAGGAGGGGATTTCGGTGAGAGGGCCCAGTTCGCCCGTTCGCGTCTCCGACGTGCGGGAGGTGAGGCGCGCGCGCCCCTGGTCCATCGTCGCATCGTAGGGAATGGCGGCACCGAGCAGGACCAGCGGGCGGGATCGGGTAGCAGGCCGCGAATCCGCCAGGCGGGCGAGCGCGACACCGGTGATCGGCGTCCCGTCCGGGTTCCGGGCGACCGGCACCTCCACCGCCCAGTTCGCGCCCGTCTGCGCGATGTCACCTTGCCATCCACTGATGAGGGCGACGTGGCCGAAGTCACCGGGCGTGGTGGCGCCGGCCCCGGGCGTCACGGGTGCGCCGCGGTTTACAAGGTCGTACCAAAGGACGCCGCTGGCCCGCGTCATATCCACCGGCTTGGTCAGGGTAAAGCGGGCGGCATACTCCACCCGGCCCCGTGCATTGCGGGGCGCGAGCGCGATGTCAGTGATGATGCGATTGGCTGAATCCGCTGGGTCTAACTCCCCGAAGGCACGGCCGGTGATGCGCTCCTGAGGTCCGGCCGCACCGGTCGGAGCGGCCTCGGTGCGCTCGATCTCGATCCGTGTCACCCGCGCCTCGGCCGTCCCGGACAGGGCGGCCGCACCGACGAGGAGGGCAAGGGGAAGGGCGTTCTTCATCGCGATGGCTTCCATCAGTTCGCGGGCGCCGTCGTGGCTTCCCACAACGGGGGGCTGGAAAGGACAAGCTCCCTCAGATCGGCCGGCTCCCGCGCCCCCTCCATGGCCGTCTGCCCCAGCACCGCGGCACGGGCGAAGGTGGCCATGCGCAGGCCGACGAGGCGCATCGCCTCGGGGTGCTGCGTGTTCAGCGGGTGTGGCCCACGGGAAACAAAGATGTCCCGCAAACCTCGGGCGCGGTGGAGAACCGAGAGGGAGCCCTCAAGCCCCTCGACGTAGTCCCAGGTGCCCTTGACGATCTGGAGCGCGGGCCAGCGCGCGACGCCCGCCAGGACATCACCGTCGGGGTAGTAGGTCGTGTTCCGCTCCACACGGAGCGCGGCCTCGATCATGTCATGCCCTGCGACGCGCCATCCGAGGCCGCCGGAGTTAGGCCCGTAGAGAATGGCGCCCCGGATGTTCGCGCGGCCGAGCGGCGGGCGGCAGGCTCCGTCCGGCACGTCGCGATCGCAGTCCTCGACGAAGTTCTGGTGCATGGCCCAAGCCGTGGCGTAGGAGCCGCGCGAGTAGCCCGCGAGCACGACGGGGATGTCCGTCGCGCGTTGCCCGGCGAGCAGCCGGCCCCGCACGGCCGCACCCGACAGGAGCTCGCCACCGGGCGAGAGCAGGCGAACGCCCTCTCCCGTCTCGAGCGCGTCGAGCATGCGGAACAAGTCGCGGGCCTGCTCGGCGGTGTTGTAGCCGCTGACACCGCCCGAGATGCCGTTACCGCGCCGGTCGGTCACGAGCACGTCAAAGCCTGCCGCGTTTAGGGCGGCCGCGAAGCCGCGCCAGTGCCGCATGCCCGGCTGCTCCGAGGCGCTGGCGTCCGCGACGGCGACGAACTCACCGGCGGCGTTTCGCGCCACGCCGGTCGCAGCGGGATCGTCAATGCCGGTGATCTCGTTTCCGCCCCCGTTGCTGAGGATGATGAGCGCACGCCGACGGGCGCCCGCGCCATCCTCGGTACCGGTGCCTTCGATGTACCAGCCACGCAGCTGGATCGGGGTGTCAAGGTTCAAGTGCCGCCGCTCGTAACTGTCCCGAGGAACGGTGAACTCGACAGTCCAGGCACGCGGCTCGGCCTGAGCGATCGGCTCACCGAAGCGAGCGAAGAAGCCCGGCCGACGGATAGCGCGAAGGTCCACCTGGCCCTGCGCGTCCACGCGGCCCTGCGGATCCATCGTGCCGGTGCGGCGCCGCTCCGCCGTGGTGAAGGCTACCGCCCCAGCGCGGGCTGGCTCAGCGCAGGTGCGGTTCGCCCGGCAATCCGCCCAGCGGGCACGGATCCGGGCGTCCGTGAACTCCTGAACATAGAAGTCCCCCGTGAAGGCGGGGGGAACGAGCTGGGCTGTCGGCATGAAGGGGATACAGACGTGGCGCCCACCCTCCTCCACCCGATAGCCCGGCAGCTCGGCGTTGCGGTCGAAGTTGACGCGGGTCCTGCAATCCGGCCCGGTCGTACCGGGGTTGACCAGGGCCGGCTGCGCGCTCGCCGCGCCCGCGGCGACGAGGAGTGAGGCCGAAACCGCGGCCCCAAGAAGCTTGCGCATCGCCTCAGCCGGCTGCCGGAGCGGGGTGGGCCCGAACGAAATCGAGGATGGCGCGGACGAACTCCGGCGTCCCCGGCAGCGAGCCGTGGGACGCGCCCTCCACTGTCACGAGCTGCAGTTGCGGCATGGCCGCCTTGAGCTGCTTGAAGTCGCGAAGGTAGGGATCGGCAGTGCCCACGATTCCGAGCGTCGGGACGGTGACCGCCGCCATCTGCGCTTCCGTCACGACCTGGGCCGGGTTGGAGCGCCTCACCGCGGCGAGCGCGCGGGGATCCTTGCCGGCTAGCTGCTGCGCCGAGCGCTCGCGAATTTGGGTGTCGGTCGGCGGCGGTTCGTTGCGCGGCCAGAGCCGGACGATCTGGGACGTCAGCAGGCCCTGGTCCATCTCGGCGGACTCGATGTCCACCCGCCGCTGGTCCTCGTTGCTCCAGTTCCGCCGTCCGGACGCACCGCCGAGGATCGCGGTGACGAAGCGCTCCGGGCGCATCGTCACGAGCTGCGCAACGATATGGGCGCCCATGGAATAGCCGAGGATGTGAGCCCGCCGCAGGCCCAGGTGGTCCAGCAGGCGAACCACGTCGAGGCCCATCTCAGCACCGTACTGCGCGGGATCATGCGGCTTGCCGCTGAGCCCATGCCCGCGCGCGTCCATGGCGATCACGCGGTAGGATGCGGCAAGGGCCTGGAACACCCCGGGGCGGATGAACTGCTCCTCGGTGTTCGTCGTGTAGCCGTGGACGAGCACGATGGGGTCCCCGCGGCCTTCCTCGATGTAGCGGATTCGGACGCCGGCGGCGTCGAAGAAGCGATCCTCGACGGCGAGGGCGGGCCCGGCCGCGATCCCCATTGTCAGGGCAGTCAACGCCCGGCGGGCGATGAACATGGCGTGGTTCCTCCAATGCTGTTGCAGGCAGGCTAGTCCTCCGCGTCTCGCCGCAAAACCCTGATCCGGATCAACAGGTCCGTGCCCGCCCTTGCAGGCCGGGTTCGCGGGCAGGGCTGACGCGCCAGCGCAGCAGGTGGCGCGCTCCACGGCAGTAGAGGACCGGCTTTCTCCTACTGTGGTCTCGCCGGAGCCTTCCCGGACAAAGCGCTCGCTGCCCCTCTTTCAGGTAGGGTGAGAAGGGAGGAACTGCCAAGCGGAGGTGGTGACGCGGGTGGGTGAACAAGTCAGTCGATCACGCGCCGCCAGAACGATCGCGCCAGTTCCACTTCCACCTTTGCGAACGTCCGCTTGCGGGAACTGGCGCGCCCACGTGGGACGGCTGCTCTGGACGCAAAGCCACCGTTGAAGTCGCCCTGGAGCGCGGGGGCGCCGCGGGTCAGCCCGAGATGCCGGAGCGGGCGCACGGTGCTAAGCTGGCGCCTTCCTGCCCCACTTGTCGGTGCCCTCACCCCTGAGCCAGACGACCGAACTCACGCGCGTCAAGGCGCGCATCCGCGCGCTGTCCGAGAAGACCGTCTCGAACGGCTGCACCGAGGCCGAGGCGCTGGCCGCGGCCGAGATGGTGGGGCGCCTGCTCGAGCGCTACGCGCTCAGCATGGCCGAGGTGGACCTCCGGGCCGAGCCCTGCGTGCAGGCCGAGGTGCCGCTGCCCGGCCGCCAGCGCCGGCCGATCGACGGCTGCGTGCCCGCCATCGCCCGCTTCTGCGACTGCAAGGTCTGGCTCGCCCGCGACGAGGACCGCTCGCGCTACGTGTTCTTCGGCTTCGAGCCGGACACCGCCATGGCGGTCTACCTCTTCGCGGTGATCGACCGCGGCATCCGCCGGGAGGTGCTGGGCTTCCGGGCGCAGCACCCGGCCCTGCGGGGCACTCGCCTGCGGCAGGCCTCTACCAGCTTCGCCCACGGC
>NZ_RCZP01000047.1 GCF_006438825.1 Muricoccus nepalensis | reverse complement strand
TGTGCCGGCGGAAGGCGACGACGACGGCCTCCTCCTCGACCGAGAGAACCGTGGACTTCGGCTCCTTCGGCCCAGTCGGCAGGTCGGTAACAGACCCACGCGCCTTCCACTTGGCGACCGTTTTCGGGTTCACTCCATAGCGCTTGGCCAGCCCTCTCAGGCTCTCTTGACTATGCTGTATCGCTCGACGGATTGCCTCCGTCGTTGTGGCGCTGCCATGGAGAACCTGGCCCATAGTGCGTCCTTCCGCTCAGGGGAGAAGACTGCACCATCAAACCCTGGGATCAAACACCTAGCCTCCCGCGAAACAGCCCAGGAACGCCGATGCGCCTCTTCTCCTCCTCCGCCAGCCCCTTCGCCCGCAAGGTCATCGCCTGCGCCATCGCGCGCGGCCTCGACGACCGGATCGAGATCGTCCCCACCAACGCCCATGCCAGCCCGCCGGAGCTTCTCGCGGGCAACCCGCTGTCGAAGGTGCCGCTGCTGCTGCTGGAGGACGGCACGCCCGTCTACGACAGCCCCGTCATCTGCGAGTACCTCGACACCCTCGGCGGCGCGCCGCCCCTGATGCCCCCCTCCGGCCCGGAGCGGCTGCGGGTCGCCATCATGCAGGCGCTGGCCGACGGCATCATGGACGCCGCCGTCGCGCGCCGCATGCAGGTGGCGCTGCCGCAGGACGAGGGGCGCCAGGCCTTCGACGCGCGCCAGAAGGCCGCGATCACCCGCGGGCTGGACCGGCTGGAGGGCGACCCGCCGAAGGGCCTGGAGGACGTGGGCGCCGTCGCGGTCGCTTGCGCGCTCGGCTACCTCGACTTCCGCTTCGCCCAGGAGCCCTGGCGCGAGACCTGGCCGGGCCTGGCCGCCTGGCTCGCCTCCGTCGAGGGCCGTCCCGCCCTGGCGCAGTCCGCCCCCCGGTGACCCCGGCCGTGCCCGGCCCGGACCTTCGCGACCCCGGCCTGGACGCGGGCGCCGTCATCGCCGCCCTCGGCCTCCTCCCGCACCCCGAGGGCGGGCACTACCGCGAGACCTGGCGCGACCGGCCGAAGGGCGGCGGGCGCGGCGCCGGCACCGCCATTCTCTTCCTCCTCGCCAAGGGGGAGCGGAGCCACTGGCACCGGGTGGACGCGGCGGAGGGCTGGCACTGGCAGGCCGGCGCCCCGCTCGCGCTCCGCGTCTCGGACGGCGCGGCGGCGGCGGCGCACCGCCTGGGCCCGGACCTCGGCGCGGGGGAGGCGCTCTTCGCCACCGTGCCGCCGGGCCGCTGGCAGGCGGCGGAGAGCCTCGGCGCTTGGTCGCTCGTCGCCTGCACGGTCAGCCCTGCCTTCACCTTCGAGGGCTTCGAGATGGCGCCGCCGGGCTGGGAGCCGGGCCGTCCCGTTCCCGCCACCGCAACCTCCGGCCCCGCTGGGGGCTGAATCCCCCCCGGGGCAGGGATGGAAGGCGCGCGGGATGCGGGCGAACGATGCGGCGAAGCTGGCGCGGGTGCTCGCGCTGCTCGGCTCCGACCAGGACGGCGAGCGGGCCGCGGCGGCGCTGGCCGCGCACCGGCTGATGCACCGCCTCGGCCTCACCTGGGACGACGTGCTGATGGCCAAGCCCGAGGCCGAGCCGGCGCGCCCCGTCCCGCCCCCGCCCGACCTGCTCGGCGCCGTGGAGTCCCGCCTGCGCCAGGCGCAGCGCGAGAACGAGGACCTGCGGCGGAGCATCGCCCAGCTCCGCCGCCGCCTTGAGGCCACCATCCAGCGCCCGCCGCGGCGCGACGAGGACGACTGACGGGCGGCCGGGGCGCTCCCCGGCCGGTGGCCTCAGCCGGCCGCGCGGCGCCGGCCCAGCGCGACCAGGCCGAGCAGGCCGACCCCGAGGAGGGAGAGGGAGGTCGGCTCCGGCACGGTGACGGTGAGGCCGCCGGGACGGTAGTCGAGGCTCGTGGCCGAGGTCGCGACGGCGACGCCGTAGTCGGCGATGCCGCGCTCGTCGGTGCCGTTGCTCCAGATGTCGACCACCACGTTCCCGTTGATCCGGAACATCAGCCCGTAGATGTCGAAGAGCCCGCCGGAGGGCGGGTAGTCCGACGCGGTCTGCACGGAGCCGTTCGGCCAGTAGAGGTTGTCGTAGGTGATCGCGCCGTTGCTGATGGGCGAGAGGCCCGAGGCGACGAAGAAGCGGCTGAAGCTGTTCGGCGCCAGCAGGTTGCCGGGCTCGGGCGTCGAGAAGACGACGGGCACGAGCTCGTTCACCGGCGCGTTGACGATGCCCAGGCCGTTGTTCGTGTCGGTGAAGGTGCCGCTGATCCCCGTGACCTGGAAGGCGCTCGGGTACTTGGCGTCGGTCGTGGTCCCGTAGGTCAGGACAAGCGACGCGCTGACGTTGGGCCCGCTGAAATCGAGGTTGACGGTCGCGGCCCGCGCCGGGCCCATCGGGCTCGCGGCCAGGCCCACCAGGGCGGCAAGGACGAGGTAGGCTCGCTTCATGGTACTTTCCCCCTTTTTGCCGGCATGGCGCGCCATGCAGCGTTGTCCGCTGCCATTTTCTCCGGCCGGCTGTTCTCGTCGGGTCGGGATATTCGGAAAGAATGGCAAACGGTTTCAGCAATCGTCATGCCATTTACCAAACCCTTTTAATCGCCAGATATTTTCCAATCGTTTTTTGGACTGTAAGCCCCGCCTTACACCGTTCCGCGAGCAACCGGCCGGAACCCCTCCCGGCCGCGCCCTAGCCGAGCCACGCCCCCACCGCCCAGACCGCCGCCAGCCCCGCCGCCATTCCCGCCAGCAGCCGCCGCCCGGCGAGGAAGAACACCGCGAGCCCCATCCCCGCCCCGGCCAGCCGCGCCGCCACCGGCCAGGACCCCGGCGAGACGAGCGCCAGCACCACCCAGGCCGAGAGCGCAGCCTCGCTGACCGCGGCCGCCCAGGCGATGGCCGGGTGGCTCGCCGGCAGCCGCCAGGCCAGGGCGATACCGACCGCGCGCAGCCCCAGCGTCGCCAGCGCCGCGACCAGCAGCGGCGCCCAGGGGGTCTCCGTCATTCCCGGGCCGTCATCCCCGGGTCCGCAGCAGGAAGGCCGCGGTGCCCCCCGCCAGGGCGGCTCCGAGCAGCCCCCAGGCCGGCGGCACCCCCGCCGGCAGCAGCAGCGCGACGGGCGCGGCCAACGCCCCCGCCAGCGAGGCGCGCCAGGGACCGCCCCGCGCCACCCCGCCCGCGATCAGCAGCGCGAAGTAGAGCACGTTCACCATCAGCAGCAGCCGCAGCACGGGCGGCGGGAGCGAGCCCGCGACGGCATGGCCCAGCGCCGTCGCCACCAGGCCGACCGTCCAGACCGTCACCCCGAAGCCGAGGAACCAGCGGGCGCGGTCCGGCGGCGGCAGGTCCGGCAGGCGCCGCATGGCCGCCGCCCAGGGGGTGATGGAGATGAAGGGCACGCAGAGCGGCGCCAGCGGCCCGCGCACGAGCGGCGCGAGGGAGGCCGCCATCGGCAGGAAGCGCGCGTTCGCCATCAGCGACCCCGCGACCGCCGCGGCCGAGGCGCCGGGATGGGCGCCCAGCAGCACCATCTGCCCCGCCATGCCGTAGATCCCTGCCGAGGAGAAGAGCCCCCAGCCGAGCCCGAAGCCGGCCGCGCGCACGGCGGCCCCGAAGGCGATGAAGGTGGCGGCCATGGCGACGGCCTGGGCGCCGAGCGCCTCCCGGGCGCCGAGGCGATAGGCGGGGTGCATCGGCGGAGCCTGCCACGCCCGGAGGCGCCGCGCGATCCGCCCCGCGCCCACCCTTGGGACGGGACGGAATACTTGACCGCGGGGGCCGCTGATTGGAAACCTTCGCGCATGGAACAGAGCGCGACACCCGATGTCCTGATCGTCGGCGGCGGCCCCGCCGGCTCCACCGCCGCCGCCCTCCTCGCCAAGGCCGGGCGCGACGTCGTGCTCGTCGAGAAGGAGGCGCATCCCCGCTTCCACATCGGCGAGAGCCTGCTGCCCCGCAACCTCGACATCCTCGAGCGCCTGGGCGTGCTCGAGACCGTGCGGGCAATGGGCGTGCACAAGCCCGGCGCCGAGTTCGTCTCCGACCGCACCGGCCGTTCCTGCGCCTTTCCCTTCGCCCACGCGCTGAACAAGGCGCGCACCCATTCCTGGCAGGTCCGCCGCTCGGACTTCGACGCCGCGCTCTTCGCCAACGCCCGGCGCCTGGGCGCGGAGACGCTGGAGGAGACGCGCGTCACCGACATCGCCTTCGGACCCAAGGGGGAGCGCGCCACCGTCACCGCCCGCACGGCCGAGGGCGTGGACCTCACCTTCCGCCCGCGCTTCGTGCTCGACGCCTCCGGCCGCGACGCCTTCCTCGCCGGGAAGATGCGGCTGAAGGAGGCCAACAAGCAGAACAACACCGCCGCCATGTACGCGCATTTCCGCGGCGTGGAGCGGCGCGAGGGGGAGCTGGACGGCTACATCTCCATCCACCTCGCCGAGGACGGCTGGTTCTGGCTCATCCCGCTGCCCGGCGACGTGATGAGCGTCGGCTTCGTCGGCAACCAGTCCGCCTGGAAGGGCCGCAAGGGATCGGCGAAGGAGGTCTTCCTCGACCGCATCGCCTCCAGCCCCACCGTCTCCGCGCGCACGCGCGGGGCCGAGATCGCCTCCGAGATTTACTCGACCGCGAACTACTCCTACCGCGCCAGCTCGGGCTCGGGGGAGGGCTACCTGATGATCGGCGACGCCTTCGGCTTCGTGGACCCGATGTTCTCGACGGGCGTGCTGATGGCGATGACCGCCGGCGAGCTCGGCGCGAAGGCCGCCGACACCTGGCTGCGCGACCCCCTGCGCGGGGAGGCCGCCTGCCGCGCCACGAACAAGGAGCTCGCCCGCGCGATGGACCGCATCGGCTGGCTCATCTACCGCATCAACGACCCCGTCATGCGCAGCCTCTTCATGGCGCCGAAGAACACCCTCTGGATGCGGGACGGGATCATCAACATGCTCGCCGGCAACCTCGCCGGCGGCCGCTTCGGCGACCCGCGTGCCATCCTGCCGATCCTGTCCTTCAAGGCGGTGTACCACACGCTGTCCTGGCTCCACCGCCGCGGCCTCGGGCCGGACATGCCGGAATCCCGTCCCGGCCCGGCGCCGGCGATGGTGGCGGCGGAGTAGCGCCGCCGCCGCGCGCCGGCCTAGAGCCAGCCCTTCCGCTTGAAGTAGACCAGCGGCAGCAGCGCGCTCGCGATCATCAGCAGGAGCGCCCAGGGGTAGCCGAGCGCCCATTTCAGCTCGGGCATGTTCTCGAAGTTCATGCCGTAGATGCTGGCAACGAGGGTGGGCGGCATCAGCGCCACGGACGCCACCGTGAAGGTCTTGATGATGCCGTTCTGGTCCATGCTGATGATGCCGAGCACGGCGTCGAGCAGGAACTGCGCCTTGGCCGCCATGGTGTTCGAGTACTCGACGAGGGAGCGCACGTCCCGGACCAGGGTCTTGATCATCGCCTGGTTCTCCTTGCGCACCGCGTTCGCCTTCTCGGCGCCCACGAAGGTGAGGATGCGCGTGAGGCCGAGCAGCGTGTCGCTGGCCCGCGTCGTCACCTCCCCCACCTGGCCGAGGGTGAGCAGCGCCTGGCGCAGGTCCACGTCCCGCTTGTTCGCCTTGACGCCCTGGCTGCGGGCGTTGCGGAAGGTGGTCTGGCTGGCGCGGTCCATGTCGCTCGCCGTGCGCTCGAGGATGTCGGCCAGGCGGTCCACGATCTGCTCGAAGAGGTGCAGCATCACGCCGTCCGGCGTGCGCAGGATGGGCAGCGCCTGGCGCTGGGCGCGGATGGCGAAGACGGAGAAAGCCTTGGGCGTCGCGTAGCGCACGGTGATGAGCGCGGTGGGCGCGAGGACGAAGGTGATGGGGGTGGAGCCGAACTCCCCCTCGTCGGCGCCGTAGAGGAAGGCGGCGGTGAGGAACAGCACCTCGCCCTCCTTGTAGAGGCGCGACGAGCTCTCGATCTCCTGCATCTCCTCGCGCGTCGGCACCTCGATCTGCAGCGCGTCCTGCACGGCGCGCTCCTCCTCGGGGGTCGGGTTGAGGAGGTCGATCCAGGTCGAGCCGGCGATCGCCTCGGCCGTGTCGAGGCCCCCGTGGACCGCGCAGGCGCCGCCGCGGAGGGAATAGGTGGTCATCATGGGCGGGTCTCCCGGCGTCCGGGCGGAGAAGGGGGCAATTCGGGCCTCAGGCCAAGACCCTCTGGACCCGCGCGCGGCGCCCCGCAAGCGCGGCGGCGTGACCGGCGGGCGGCGGCGGCCCTCAGCCGGAGGGCGGCACGTCGGGCGCGGGCAGGCCGAAGCGGGCGGCGACCTCGGGGAAGGTGGCGCAGGCGGGATGGCGGCCGCTGGCCACCGTGCCGTCCGCCGCGCGCACGACCTGGCACGCGGCCATCCCCGCCGCCGCCGCCGCGTCGAGCTCCTCCGCCACGTCGGAGAGGAACAGCATGTCCGCCGGCGCCATCCCGGCCGAGGCGGCGATGGCGGCGTAGGAGGCGGCCTCCCGCTTCGGCCCGGTGCGCGTGTCGTCGAAGCCCGACAGCAGCGGCGTGAGGTCCCCCGCCTCGCTGTGGGCGAAGAGCAGCCGCTGCGCCTCCACCGAGCCCGAGGAGTAGACGCGGAGCGCGATGCCCCCCGCCGCCCAGGCGCGCAGGCAGGGCGCGACGTCCGGCCAGAGATGCCCGCGCAGCCGCCCGGCCTCGAAGCCCTGGCGCCAGATCAGGCCCTGCAGCGCCTTCAGCGGCGTCACCTTCTCGTCCCGCGCCATCCAGCCCCGCAGCGCCGCCTCCGGCTCCTCGCCGGGCGAGAGGGCGCGGACCTCGGCGAGGAGGCCCGCGACGGCGGGGTCCTCCCCCCGCGCGCGCAGGAAGCCGCCCAGCGCCCCCTCCGCGAAGGGGAACAGGGTCTCCTTCACGAAGGCGATGGCGCTGGTGGTGCCCTCGATGTCGAGGACGACGGCGCGGACCGTCCCGCTCAAGCGCCCGTTCAAGCCCCCGCTCAAGCCGTGGTGGCCGGGAAGCGCTCCGACATGTCGGTGCCGGTGTAGTGCGGCGTCCACCCCGTGGTGTCCGTGAAGATGCGCAGCGCCGTCACGTTGGGGTTGGGGCCGGCGTCGAACCAGTGGTGGGTGTCGGCGGGCACGGAGATGAGGTCGCCCCGCGTGCAGTGCGCGTCGTAGACCTTGCCGCCCACGTGCAGGATGAAGTTGCCGGCCCCCTCGTGGAAGAAGCGGACCTCGTCCTCGGTGTGGCGGTGCTCGGCGAGGAACTTCGCCCGGATCGCGTGGGCCTGCGGGTGGTCGGCGGTCAGGCGGATGACGTCGGCCGTGCCCGCCTTCGTCTCGCCCATGAGGGCGTCGAGGCGCGGCTTGTAGGCGGCCAGCACCGCCTCGGCCTCGGCGCCGGGCGGGAGGTCGGCGACCTCCCAGCGCTCGAAGCGCACGCCGAGCGGGGCGAGCTTCGCCGCGATCTCGGCCGGGTCCTGCGTGTCCGCGAGGACGGCCTTGGTCTCGGCGTCGTGGATGACAAGGCGGCTCATGGGTCGGAACCTCCCAGGCTGATGGCGGCCATCTTGCAGGCCAGCATGAACTCAAGCCCCTCCAGGCGCGCCAGGGCGGCGTCCATGTCGGGGCCCCATACATAAACCCCGTGGCCCCGGATCAAATAGCCGGGGACGACGGGATCGGCCATGCGGGCCCAGCGGGCCTCCACCGCCGCCTGCAAGCGCGTAATGTCCTGGTCGTTGTCGAGCACCGGCACCGCGACGGCGGCGGCGTGGGTGTCGAGGCCGGGGAAGGCCTTCAGCAGCTCGTAGCCCTCGAGCCGGATCGTCTCCCCGGCGCGGCGGGAGAGGACCGTGTTGGCGACGGAGTGGCCGTGCACCACGGCGCGGGCCGCCGGGAAGGCGCGGTAGACGCCGCAGTGCAGCCCCGTCTCGGCGGAGGGGCGCAGCGCCCCGTCCTCCGGCACGCCCTGCAGGTCCACCGCCATGACGGCGTCCGCGGTGAGATGCGCCTTGTGGAAGCCGGAGCGGGTGATGGCCACGCGGTTCCCCGGCAGGCGGACCGAGATGTTCCCGGCGGTCGCTGGCACCCAGTTCCGCTCGGCCATGCGGCGGCCGGCCTCGATGACGGCCGCGACGGCCGCCTCAGGAATCGCGTCGGGCATCGGCCCTCCCGGGGATGGCCCAAACGACGAGCGCCGGCCCCCTGGGGGACCGGCGCGCCGCGGCGGGCAGGAAGGGCGGCGTCACGCCCCCGGGGGGGTGCGCACCGTGGTCCGGCCGGCATCGGTGCTGGCCGCGTGGACGCCGGCGCCGTGGACGGGCGGCGGCAGGTTGCCGGCCGGGGGCACCATGGTCGTGTCGGCCATGGAGGCGTCGGGCTCGTCCTCCTTGATGTTCTTCTTGAAGGACTTGATGCCCGTGGCGAGGTCGCCCATCAGCCCGCTGATCTTGCCGCTGCCGAAGAGCAGCAGCACGACCAGCAGCACGACGAGCCAGTGCCAGATGCTGAACGAACCCATGTGAAGCCCCGATATCCTTGCCTGGTTTGGCGGGCCGGCCGCCCGGGCCCCCCGTGTCGCGGTGAGACTAGGTCGGCGCCCCCCCGGGGTAAACCTGCCGGCGGCGCCGGCCAGGACCTCCCCTGAGAATGCAGAGGGGACATGGGCCATGCGCCGCGCCGACGCAATGGGGAGATGACAGGCGCGTCATCCGCCCCGCCGGCCCCTAGCCCCCCGCCATCGCCCGCTCGGGCAGGATGAAGCCGTAGGCGGGGAAGACCGTGTTCCCGACGACGGCCGCCGGCGGGTACCAGACCCGCACCTCCGTCCAGTCGTTGCGGGGCGAGACGTCGATCACCGGCTGGTCCCGCGCCACCCGCCCGCGCAGCCCGCCCGAGGCCCAGTTGGCGTGGTCCACCCGGATCTCCCGCGCGTCCACCACGCGCGAGACGACGGCCACGTGCCCGTCCCGCAGGCGCCCGGTGCGCTGGAAGACGAGCACCGCCCCCGCCCGCGGCCGCGGCCCGCGCGCGTAGCGGCCGCTCGCCGCCTCCCACCACCGCCAGCCGTCGCCGCGCAGGTCGAGGCCCGAGCGGGCGCGGGCGTAGGGCACGCAGGAGAGATAGCCGTCGGACGCCTCGTAGCCCGAGCCGGCGGCGACCGGGCCGCCCCGATTCGCCCCGCAGGCCGAGAGCGCCAGGCCCGCCACGGCCAGCAGGACAAGGCGCCGCATCCATCCCGCCACGATACGCTCGAACCCCCTCGCGGCCTCCCCCGAGGCCGGGCCCAGCCTAGCGCGGCGGCGGGACGGCTGTCAGCGCCGGGGGCGCCGTTTACGTCCTGTCCACCGGTCCTCCCTAGGCTGCGCCCCTTACGCGACGATTCACGGGAGACGGTGGCGGCATGGAAGGTTCGATCGGCCCGCTCGCCGGCAGCGGGCAGGAGGAGCACTGCCCCGCGTGCTCGCGGCCGCTCTGGCCGGGCGATCCGCTGACGGGCCTCGCGGACCGCACGGAGTTCCGCACGCGGCTGGAGCGCGCCCTCTCCTACGCCGGCGCCAGCTTCTCCGAGGAGGGCGGAGGCTCGTCCGAGATGGCGGCGATGCTCATCGACCTCGACCGCTTCAAGGCCGTCAACGACAGCCTCGGCCACGCGGCCGGGGACGCGCTGCTGCGCCACGTCGCCCGCCGCCTGCGCGCCACGCTGCGCCCCGGGGACATCGCCGCGCGCATGGGCGGGGACGAGTTCGCCGTGCTGCTCCACGGCCTGGCCGGCGAGAACGCCGCGGCCAGCGTCGCCGGCCGCCTCGTGGACCTGCTCGGCCGCCCCTACATGGTCGAGGGGCGGATCGCCAACATCGGCGCCAGCGTCGGCATCGCCATGGTGCTGCCGGGCCTCGGCGCCGACGCCGTGCTCCGCCGCGCCGACCTCGCGCTCTACAAGAGCAAGGAGGGCGGGCGCCGGCGCTACCACTTCTTCGAGCCCGCCCTGCAGGAGGCCGCGGAGGAGCGGCAGCGACTCGAGTTCGACCTTCGCGCCGCCCTCGCGCTCGGCGAGTTCGAGCTCTTCTACCAGCCCCAGTTCCACCTCGCCGAGAACCGCCTCTACGGCTTCGAGGCGCTGATCCGCTGGCGCCACCCCGGCCGCGGCCTCGTCCCGCCCGACCGCTTCATCCCCGTGGCGGAGGAGCTCGGCCTCATCACCTCGATCGGCGAGTGGGTGCTGCACCAGGCCTGCGCGGAGGCCGTGCGCTGGGAGGGCGAGCTCAGCGTGGCCGTGAACGTGGCGCCCGCGCAGCTCGCGGCCGGGACGCTCGTCGCAGCGGTGCGGAAGGCGCTCGACACCACCGGCCTGGCCGGCCCCCGGCTGGAGCTTGAGATCACCGAGAGCGCGCTCCTCGCCGACGACGGCTCGACGATCGAGCAGCTCACGGCGCTGAAGGCGCTCGGCGTGAAGGTGTCGCTCGACGACTTCGGCACCGGCTACTCCTCGCTGACGCAGCTCCGCCGCTTCGCCTTCGACAAGGTGAAGATCGACCGCTCCTTCGCCGACGACACCGCCGTGGTGCGGACCGTCGCCGCGCTGGGGGCGAGCCTCGGCATCCGCATCACCGCGGAGGGCGTGGAGACCGCCGCGCAGATGCGCCGCGTCCACCAGGAGGGCTGCACGGAGGCCCAGGGCTACCTTCTCAGCCGGCCCGTGCCGGCCGGCGAGGTCCCGGGCCTGATCGACCGCTTCCGCGACGGGCACAGCTGGAAGGAGGGCCGGCCGTGAGCGACAGCCCCGCGGGCCCGCTCCACCGGCTGGTCTATGTCAGCCGGAACCTTCTCGCGGGCTCCCCGGGGGAGACGGAGGCGGAGGTGCTCGGCATCCTCGCGGTGTCGCGGCGCAACAACGCGCGGGTGGGCATCACCGGCGCGCTGCTGTTCAGCACCGACTGCTTCGCCCAGGTGCTGGAAGGGCCGCTCGCCGCCGTCCAGGCCACCTTCGAGCGCATCCAGTGCGACCAGCGCCACACCGACACCGTCGTGCTCTCCTGCGAGGCCGTCGCCGGCCGCGAGTTCGCCGGGTGGTCGATGGCCTATGCCGGCCCGGCCGCGCAGGGGACCGAGCGCTACGCCACCCTGACCGTGCCGAGCCCCACGGGCACGGGGTCCCAGCGGGTGCTGGACCTCCTGCAGCGCGTGGTGAGGCCGGCCCGCGCCGCCTGAGCCGCGATCAGGCCTCCGCGGGCGCCGCCGAGAGCGCCTCGTCGCGCGAGGGCACCTCGGCCACCGGCGCGCCGATCCCTGCCGTCCAGGCCGGGCCGCCGCGGGGGCGAGGGGCGAAATGCGCCCGCAGCGCCCGCGTGGCCCCGATCCGGGCCACGTCGAACATCCGCCAGCCCTCGCCGGGGTCGCCGGGGCCGCGCGCGAGGCCCGCCGTCTGCCAAGTCAGCAGCCCGATCCGCCCCGTGCCCATGCGGCCGATGGCGTGCGGGTGCACGACGCGCCAGGCGCCGCCGTAGAGCAGCTCGAGCGCGCGCCGCTCCCGCACCGCCCGGGCGAGGCGGGCGACGCGGCGGCGAAGGAGGCGGGAGGGCGGCGGGGACGCGTCGGCGCGGAGCCCCGCGGGGGTCTTGCGCATGGACCCCATATGGGGATCATCCCCCTGAAATGTAAGGAGGAACCCGGCCGGGCGTCAGAGGTTCAGCCCGGCGTACCAGGCGGCGTAGGGGGTGTCCTTCACCTTCTTCCGGTTCATGTCCGGCGCGCCGTCCGTCCACCAGACGGGGCCGCGCTCGCCGAGCGCGCGCTTGGCCTTGTCCACCGCGGCGCGGGCGACCTTCAGCGCCTCCTCGTCCTCGCTGCGCAGCGCCGTGCCGACCGCGCGGCGCGCGGCCATGAGCTCGCGCGTCAGCACCTCGCGGCGCTCTGGCGGCAGGGAGGGGTCTGCCATGCGCCACAGCCGCCCGCGGACCGCGAAGTAGCGGCCGTCCGGCGTCACCGGGTACTTCATCGCGGGCCCGGCCTCGGACCTCGCGTCGGCGCATGTCCCGGACATCGCGGTCAGCCCTTGCGGCTCAGCAGGAAGAGGGCCTGCTCCCCGAACAGGTTGGCCAGGCGCAGCCCGCGGCGCCAGGGCGCGCGCAGCCCGCGCTCGTCCACGGCGAGCCAGCCGTCCACCGCGTAGCCGTCGGCCTCGCAGAGCGCCACGAAGTCGAGGATCGTGCAGGGGTGGATGTTCGGCGTCTCGTACCAGGGGCGGTTCCAAGTGTCGGTGTCCGGCATCCGCCCGGTGGACAGCAGGCGCCAGCGCATCTGCCAGTGCCCGAAATTGGGGAAGGAGACGATCGCGTGGCTGCCGATGCGCAGCATCTGGCGCAGCACCTCGCGCGGGCGCTCCACCGCCTGCAGCGTGCGGCTGAGCACGACGTAGTCGAAGGCGCCGTCCGGGTAGTGGGCGAGGTCCGCGTCCGCGTCGCCGTGGATGACGGCGAGGCCCGCCGCGACCGCGCGCGTCGCCTCGGCCATGTCGATCTCGATGCCCCGCGCGTCGGCGCCCTTCTCGCGCGTCAGGTGCTCGATCAGCGCCCCGTCGCCGCAGCCGATGTCGAGCACCTTCGCGCCGGCCGGGATCATCTCCGCGATCAGCCGCAGGTCGAGCCGCATGTTCTTCGCGACGTAGCGGATGGGCTCCGCCGGGGGGCGGACCGGCTCCGCCTTGGGACGGATCCCCACCCTCACGCCCCCGCCGCGTCGGCCGCGCCGCGCAGGAAGCCGCCCAGCGCCGCGTGGAACTCGGGCTCGTCCAGCAGGAAGGCGTCGTGCCCCTTGTCGGAGGCGATCTCGATAAAGGAGGTGCGGGCGGCCGCCCGGTTCAGCGCGCGGGTGATCGCCCGGCTCTCGGCCGTGGGAAAGAGCCAGTCGGAGGAGAAGGAGGCGACGAAGAAGCGCGTCGGCGTGCCCTGGAAGGCCCGGGACAGGTCGCCCTCGAACTCCGCGGCCAGGTCGAAGTAGTCCATGGCGCGGGTGATCGTGAGGTAGGAGTTGGCGTCGAAGCGGCGGATGAAGGTGCTGCCCTGGTGGCGGAGGTAGCTCTCCACCGCGAAGACGTCCTCGAGGAAGGTGACGGCCTTGGCGCCCTGGAGGCGACGGCCGAACTTCCGCGTCAGCGCGCTCTCCGAGAGGTAGGTGATGTGCGCCACCATGCGCGCGACGGACAGGCCCTGCGCCGGCAGCCGCCCCTCCCGCCAGTAGGCGCCCCCGCACCAGTCGGGATCGGCGTGGATGGCGGCGCGGCCGACCTCGTGGAAGGCGATGTTCTGGGCGGAGTGGTGCGCGGCCGTCGCGATGGGCGCGCAGGCGAAGACCGCCTCCGGGTAGGTCGCCGCCCATTGCAGCGCCTGCATCCCCCCCATGGAGCCGCCGATGACCGCGAGCAGCCGGGTGATGCCGAGGCGCTCCACGAGGCGCTTCTGGGCGCGGACCATGTCGCGGATGGTGACGCTCGGGAAATCCGTGCCGTAGGGCCGGCCGAGGCCGTTGCCCTCCTCGTCCGTCATCTCCTCCCGCGGGCCGGAGCTGCCCATGCAGCCGCCGAGCACGTTCGCGCAGATGACGAAGAAGCGGTCCGTGTCGATCGGCAGCCCCGGGCCGACGATGTTCTCCCACCAGCCCGGCCGCCCCGTCACGGGGTGACGCCCGGCCAGGTACTGGTCGCCCGTGAGGGCGTGGCAGACGAGCACGGCGTTGCCGCGCGCCGCGTCCAGCGTGCCGTAGGTCTCGTAAGCGACGACGAGGGGCGCGAGCGTCGCCCCGCTGTCCAGCAGCAGCCCGTCCGGAAAGACGGCCCGCTGGTGCGCAACCTCCGGCAGGAACGGCACAGCCTCATTCATGGCCGGGAGGATTAGGAGCCCCGCGGCGGGGGGGCAAGGCTGCGGGCGCCATGGCGGCCCCTTCGAAAGCGCCGGCCTGCCTTGGCGCCCCGGCACGGGGGCGCTAGACCCGCCGGAAACCATGCCCGACCCCGCCCTCACCGACCCGTCCGTCGTCAACCCCGCGGCCCTCCTGGCCGCGCGGGCGGAGTTCGACGCGATCGACGACGCCGTGCACGACCTGCTGATGCGCCGCGCCGCCCTCTCGGCCACGCTCGCGGCCCAGGGGATGAAGGCGGGCGGCGCGAGCTTCCGCCCGGGGCGGGAGGCGATGATCCTCCGCCGGCTCCTCGGCCGCCACGCTGGGCCGATGCCGCGCGCGGCCCTCGCCCGGCTCTGGCGGGAGCTGATCGGGACCTCGCTCCGCCAGCAGTCGGACTTCTCCGTCGCGGCCGTCGCGGGGACGGAGATGCTGGCGCGCGGGCATTTCGGCCTCGAGACGCCGCTCCGCCCCCAGGCCACCCCCGCCGCCGCGCTCGCCGCCCTGGAGGCGGGGGAGTGCTCCGTCGCGGTCCTGCCCTCCCCGGCGGACGGCGAGGCGCCGGAGGCCGCCTGGTGGGCGGGGCTCGACGCGCCCGGCCCGCAGGTGGTGGCCGCGCTGCCCTTCCTCATGCGCCCCGGCCAGTCCGTGCCGAGCGCCCTCGTCCTCGCCCGCTTCGGCGCCGACGCCACCCCGCGCGACCGCGGCCTGCTGCGGCTGGAGCGCGCGCCCGGCACCGCCCGCGACGCGGTGGCGGCGGCGCTCGCCGCGGCCGGCCTGCCGCCGCGCCGCCTCCTTGCCTCCGCCGACGGCCGGCGCATGCTGGCCGAAGTCGAGGGCCTCGTGGCCCCCGGCGACCCGCGCCTCGCCCCGCTCGCCCCCTTCCGCGCCGCCCCGATCGGCGGCTACGCGGAGCCGGAGCCGGACGGCGCCCCCGCCTGAGCCCCTCCTCTCCCCTCCCGGAGCGACGACGACCATGCCCGTGATGCCCCGCCCCTCCATCCTCTCGGTCGAGCCCTATGTGGGCGGCGAATCGAAGGTCCCGGGCGTGAACCGGATCGTGAAGCTCTCCTCCAACGAGGGGCCCTTCGGCCCGCCGCCGGCCGCCATCGCCGCCATCGCCGAGGCCGGGCGGGAGGCGCACCGCTACCCCGACGGCGGCGCGACGGCGCTGCGCGAGGCGATCGGCCGCCACCACGGGCTCGACCCCGCGCGCATCGTCACCGGCAACGGCTCGGACGAGCTGCTCGCCCTCCTCATCCTCGCCTATGGCGGGGAGGGGACGGAGCTGGTGATGTCCGCCCACGGCTTCCTCATGTACGAGCTGACCGGGCGCTGGGCCGGCTGCCACATCATCAAGGTGCCCGAGAAGAACCTCGTCGCCGACGTGGACGGGCTGATCGCCGCCTGCGGGCCGCGGACGCGCCTCGTCATCCTCGCCAACCCGAACAACCCGACCGGCGCCCTGCTGCCGCAGGCGGAGGTGAACCGCCTTCGCGCGGGGCTGCGGGAGGACATCCTGCTGGTGCTCGACAGCGCCTACGCCGAGTACGTGGAGGACCCCGGCTACGACCCCGGCCAGGCGCTGGTGGACGCGGGCTCCAACACGGTGATGACGCGCACCTTCAGCAAGGTCTGGGGCCTCGGCGGCATCCGGCTGGGCTGGGCCTACGGACCGGCGGCCATCATCGACGTCATGAACCGCGTGCGCGGCCCCTTCAACGTCTCCGCCCCCGCCATGGCCGCGGGCATCGCGGCGCTGTCCGAGCCCGACTGGGTCGCGAAGAGCGTCGCGCACAACTCCGCCTGGCGCGCGCGGCTGACCGAGGGGCTGGAGGCGCTCGGCCTCAAGGTGCATCCCAGCCACGGCAACTTCCTGCTGGTGGACTTCGGCAGCGCGGAGGCGTCCAAGGCGGCGGACGCGCATCTCCGCGCGCGCGGGCTGATCGTGCGCGGCGTGGCCGTCTACGGCCTGCCGACCTGCCTGCGCATCACCGTCGGCACGGCGGAGGAGTGCGGGATGGTGCTCGACGCGCTCGCCGGCGCCGGAAGCCCCGTGCAGCGACGCGCGGCCCATGCCTGAGGCCCCGCTCTTCGAGCGCCTCTGCATCATCGGGCCGGGGCTCGTCGGCTCCTCCATCCTGCGCCTCGCGCGCGAGAGGGGCGACATCGCCCGCCACCTCGTCGCCTCCGCCCGCAGCGCGCAAACGCTCGAGCGCGTGCGGGCGCTCGGCATCGCCGACACGGTGGAGGCCGACCCCGCCCGCGCGGTCGAGGGCTGCGACGCCGTGATCCTCTGCGTGCCCGTCGGCGCCTACGCGGGGGTGATGGCGGTGATCGCGCCGCACCTCGCGCCCGGCTGCATCCTCAGCGACGTCGGCTCCACCAAGGGCAGCGTGCTGCGCGACCTCGTGCCGCTGCTGCCGGAGGGCGTCCACCTCGTGCCCGCGCATCCCATGGCCGGCACCGAGCATTCCGGGCCGGACGCGGGCTTCGCCACCCTGTTCAAGGGCCGCTGGTGCATCATCACGCCGCCCCCGGGCGCGGACCCCGAGGCCGTGGCCCGGCTGCGCGCCCTCTGGGAGCGCGCGGAATCGATGATCGAGACGATGGACGCGGCAACGCACGACAAGGTGGTGGCGGTCGTCTCCCACCTGCCGCACCTCATCGCCTTCACCATCTGCGGCACGGCCGACGACCTCGCGCAGGAGACGCGGGAGGCGGTTCTGAGGTTTGCGGCCTCGGGCTTCCGCGACTTCACGCGCATCGCGGCGAGCGACGTCGACATGTGGCGCGACATCTTCCTCAACAACCGCGAGGCGGTGCTGGAGATGCTCGCCCGCCTGACGGAGGACGCCCAGGCCTTCGGCCGCGCCATCCGATGGGGCGAGGCCGGCTTTATCGAGGACCGGATCCGCCGCGGGCGGAAGATCCGGCGCTCGCTGATCGAGCTGAATCAGGCCTGACGCAGCCGCGCCGCGGGCCGCTCGTCCGCGGCGTTGGCGGGGACGGGAAGGGTGCTCATCGCCCCGCGGAAGCCGGCCTGGAGCGCCGCGAAGAGGCTGCTCCGCTCGTCGGTGCCGGGAAGGGCGCCGGGCGGGGCCACCGCGCCGGTCTCGTCCGCGAGGGCGAGCGGGGCGGCCAAGCGGTCGCGCGCGTCGCGAAGGGCGAGGGCGGATTCCTGCCAGTCCATGCCCGGGCGGACAGCGTCCAGCAGGGCAAGCTGGAAGGCGGCGTGAAGAGCGTTACAGGCAGCGCCCATGGGAAACCGGCTCCTGGTCGTTGCATCGAATCGGACGCGGCCGGAAGCCAGGAAGGCGCCGACCGCGTTGCCAGGACATTACGATCAAAATTCCGCGATGGGAAGTGTTTCGTAATGATATGCTTCTTGATCACGGGCGGGACGAGTTGCCCTCCGAACGCCGCCCGCGCCACGACGGGCGCGGGGCGGCCGCGCCGGGTTCAGGCCGTGAAGGTCACCCGCTCGTTCTCGCCGCCCTTCGGCGGCTCGCCCGTCAGCGTCGCCTTCACGTAGCCGAAGGCGTGCAGGAGGGTGGAGTTCGGGCTGTCCCAGTACTCGGCGCCCGTCATCTCCACGGCGATGAGCGCGATCTTCGGGTCCTCGGGGCCGCCCGGGAACCAGGTCTTCATGCTCTCCTGCCAGAACTCCTTCTGCTTGGCGGCGTCGCGCACCACGCGGGCCGTGCCGGAGATCGAGACGTAGTTCTGGCTCGACGGGTCGCTGTAGGAGAGCAGGACGCGGTTGTTGTTCTTGATCTCGTCGGTCTTCTCCGTGCTGTTGCCGGAGTAGAACCACAGGGTCTTGCCGTCCGGGTCCAGCGCGGCCGCGACCATCGGGCGGCCCCGCAGCTTGTCGCCGTCGCCATGGGTCACGAGGACGGCGGTCTGCACGTCCTTGATCATCTCGCGGACCTTCTCGCGCTGCTCGTGATCGGTCTTCGCCTCGGCCATGGAGATCTCCTCAGTTCCTCTGATCAGGCGATGGAACGGCGCGGGGGCGGCGCGGTTGCCCGGCGGGGCGAGCGCTCCGCGCCGCCGTGGCGCGCGCTCCGCACCGCTGCGGGGAGGGGCTTGCCGGGGCTCCGCGCCGCCCGCACCCTGGCCGCGACATGAGCCATCCCGACCTTCACCTCGCGCGGGACGCGGGGATCGCGACGCTGACCATCGACCGCCCGGCCAAGCGCAACGCGCTGACCCTGCCCATGTGGCAGGCGATGCCGGGCATGCTCGAGGCGCTCTCGGCCGACACCGCGCTCCGCTGCGTCATCCTGCGCGGCGCGGGCGAGGAGGCCTTCTCCGCCGGCGCCGACATCACGGGCTTCGCGACCGAGCGCGGCACCGAGCCGCGGGAGCGCGCCTACAACGAGGCGTTGATCGCCGCCTTCCTCTCGATCGAGCGCTGCGCGCACCCGGTCGTCGCGGCCCTCTCCGGCCACGCGCTCGGCGGCGGCTGCGGGCTGGCGCTGATGTGCGACTTCCGCGTGGGCGGGCCGGGCTCGCGCCTGGGCATCCCCGCCCGCAACCTCGGCCTCTTCTACCCGCACGAGGGCCTCGACGCCCTGCTCCGCATCGCCGGCGAGGCGGTCGCGATGGAGATGCTCGTCGAGGGCCGGACCTACACCGGCGAGGAGGCGCTGGCCCGCCGCCTGCTGACGCGCCTCGTGCCTGACGACGCCGTGCAGGCGGAGGCGCGCGCGCTCGCGGCCCGCGTCGCCGAGGGCGCGCCGCTCGCCAACCGCTTCCACAAGCGCGCGCTGCGCGCGCTCCGCGGGCCCCTGCCGATCACCGCGGCCGACCGGGCGGAGCTGGAGCACTTCCCCCGCAGCGCGGACTTCCGGGAGGCCGTGGCCGCCTTCGGCGAGAAGCGGCGGCCGGTCTTCCGCGGGGAGTGAGGCGGGCAGGCCCTACCGCCCGCTCCACCGCCCCCGCGTGCGCCAGAGGTGCCAGGCGTAGGCCAGCGCCGCCGTGCCCAGCACCGCGATCCCCAGCGGCTCCATCCAGTGCCCGATGCGCTCCCACTGACCCTGCAGCAGCCAACCCGCGGTCATCAGGAAGCCCGTCCAGAGGCAGGTGCCGATCGCAGTGGCGGTGTAGAAAACCGCCCGGTTCATGCGCACGAGGCCCGCGGGCACGGAGATGAGGGTGCGCGGCCCGGGCAGGCAGCGGCAGATCAGCACCGCCCAGACGCCCCAGCGGACGAGCAGGGCGCTCGCCGCGCGCACGTCCTCGCCGATGATGCCGACGAAGCGGCCGTAGCGGTCCGCCAGGCGCTCGATCCGCGCCTGCCCCACGGCGCGGGCGCCCTCGTACCAGAGGGCGTTGCCGAGGATGGCCCCCGCGTTGCCCGCCGCGAAGACCGCCAGCGGGTCCATCTTGCCCTGCGCGGCGGCGAAGCCGGCGACCGGCATGATCGCCTCCGAGGGAATGGGCGGGAAGACGTTCTCGGCGAGCATCAGCAGGAAGATGCCGAAGGTGCCGGTGGCCGCCATGATGTTCGCGACGAAGTCCAGCATGGCCTCAGGGGGTCCGGAACAGGACGATCGCGACCCGGCGGCCGCGGACGTAGTTGAAGCCCTCCACCCGCCCGACGGCGTGCTGGCGCAGGCCCAGCGCCGCGAGCGCCGCCTCGAAGCGCGGCACCTCCCGCCCCTCCACGGCCACCACGCGCCCCGGCCCTTCCGACAGGAAGCGGGCGGCGTCGGCGCCGCCGGTCAGCAGGTGGGTCGCGGTGCCGGCGGCGAAGACGAGGGAGGGCTCGTGGAAGCCGGTGATCCCGAAGCGCTCCGCCGGCACGCCCTCCGCCGCCACCATGGCGGCGACGCGGGTGGAGACCCAGGGCGCCGTCAGCCGCGGCAGCACGCCCTCCAGCACCACGGCGTAGAGCGGCACGGCGAGGATGGCGGCCGAGAGGCCGGCCCGCGCCCAGTCCCCCTCCCGCGCCGCGCGCCGCACCGCGACGAGGAGCAGGGCGGCGAGGGGGGGCGCGAGGAGGCTCACCGGCTTCAGCGCCCCGTCCGCCGCGACCGGCAGGCCGACCGCCAGCCCCGCCAGGCCGAGGGCGGTGCCGACCAGCGCCACCCAGCCGATCCCGGCGAGCCAGCGCGGCACCGGCCGGCGCAGCGGGTCGCAGGCCCAGGCGGCGCCGAGCAGCAGCAGCGCCGGGTAGGCGGGCAGGACGTAGTGCGGCAGCTTCGTCGCCACCGCCTCAAACAGGAGCCAGGTGGGCGCGGCCCAGGCGAGCAGGAAGCGCGTGCCCGGCCGCATCCGCGCCGCCCAGGCATGGGGCAGGCCGCGCAGCACGAGGAAGGCGCCCGGGAAGGCCGCGATGCCGAAGGTGAGGAGGTAGTAGCCGGGTGGCCCCCAATGCGCCTCCTCGCCCGAGCCGACCTTGGCTAGCATGTCGTCGCCGAGCGCCTGGGAGAAGAAGCGCCCCTCGGTCGCGATGCCGATGGCCACCAGCCAGGGCAGGGCGCAGGCGACCATCAGCGGGATGCCCCAGCCCGGCCGCAGCGCGCGCAGCCAGGGCATGCCCGCCCGCCAGCCCCGGTCGGCCGCGAAGAGGGTGAGGCCGGCCAGCAGCGGCACCATCGGCGCGATCGGCCCCTTGAGCAGCACGCCCGCGCCGAGCGCGAGCCAGAAGCCGAGCGCCGCGCGGGCCGAGAAGCCGGCCGGCGAGAGATAGGCGCGCCCCATCAGCCCCATGGCCGCGACCACGCTCGCCAGCAGCGCCGCGTCGGTCTTGGCGATGTGGGTCTCGGCCACCAGCAGGAGGGAGGCGGCCAGCAGCGCCGCGGCCAGGAAGGCCGCCCGCCGCCCGACCAGCCCGCGGCCGAGGGAGAAGGTGGCGAGCACCGCGAGCCAGGCGCCGAGCGCCGAGGCCAGGCGGTAGCTGCCGATCCAGCCCCGCGCCGGCAGGCCCGCCGCCTCCATCGCGTGCACGATGCCCGCCTGCGCCCAGTGGATGCCGACGGGCTTCTTGTTCCGCTCCACCTCGCCGTTGCGGATGCGCACGTAGTCGCCGCTCTCGACCATCTGGCGGCTGGCCTGGGCGAAGCGGGACTCGTCGCGGTCCCCGGCCGGCAGGGAGAAGAGGCCCGGCGCCCACATCAGGAGGCAGAGGAGGGAGAGCCACAGCCGCGGCCGCCGCGTCTCCGGCAGTCGGTCCAGGGCGCTGGTCAGCGAGGCGGCGCCGGTCAGCGGGGGGGCAGGGGCCATGGCTCGGCGCCTTACCGGCGCCGCCGGGGGGTGTCGAGGCCCCTTCTCCAACAACCGCCCGCCTGGCGCGTTGGGAGGGGGCAGAGAGGAGACCCGCCATGTCCGACCGCCCCGAGATCACGCCGCCCGACCCCTCGCCCGCGCCGCAGCCCGCCCCCGGGCCGGAGACGCCGCCGCCCGAGCCGATGACGCCGCCCTCCCCGGGTCCGGAGTTCCCGATCATCGAGCCCGGCGGGCCGCAGGACCCGGTCGGCCCCGACATCCCGCCGATCGGGCCGGACCCGGGGGGCATGCCGCCCGCCGTCATGTGACGAGCGCGGGGCGGGGAGGGGCGGTGCCTCCCCCGCCCTGCGCCGCCGCTGGATGCGGTCATGACAGGGCATGACCGGTCATGACCGGCCGCTGGCGTAACCCTCCGACACAGTCCTTGATTTCGACGCCGCGGCCGGATTGGGCTAAGGCCCCGGCCCATGCCGAACAGCACACCCGCCCCCATTGGCCTCTTCGACGTCCGCGCCCAGCAGGCGCTGATCCGGCCGGAGATCGACCGCCGCCTCGCCGCCGTCCTCGATTCCGGCCGCTTCGTCATGGGGCCGGAGGTGGAGGAGCTCGAGCGCGGCCTCGCCGCCTTCGCGGGGGTGGGGCACTGCGTGGGCGTCTCCTCGGGCACCGATGCCCTGCAGATTGCCATGATGGCCGAGGGGATCGGCCGCGGGGACGCGGTGTTCCTGCCGGCCTTCACCTACACGGCCACCGCCGAGGTGCCGCTCGTGCTCGGCGCAACCCCCGTCTTCGTGGACGTGGACCCGCGGACCTTCAACATCGACATCGCGGACCTCAGGCGCCGCCTCGCCCTCGTGAAGGCGGAGGGGCGGCTGCGGCCGCGCGCGGTGGTGGGGGTGGACCTCTTCGGCCTGCCGGCGGACTGGCGGGCCATCGAGGCGATCTGCGCGGAGGAGGGGATGTTCGCCCTCGACGACGCCGCCCAGGCCTTCGGGGGCGCGCTGGAGGGCCGCCGGCTGGGCGGCTGGGGCGGGGCGGCCGCGCTGTCCTTCTACCCGACCAAGACGCTCGGCGCCTACGGCGACGGCGGCGCGCTGCTGACGGACAGCGCAGAGAAGGCGGAGCTCTACCGGTCGCTGCGCACCCACGGCGAGGGCAAGACCCGCTACGAGGTGATGCGGACGGGCATGAACGGGCGGCTGGACACGATGCAGGCGGCCATCCTCCTCTGCAAGCTGCCGCTGATGGAGGGGGAGCTGGCCGCCCGCGCGCGGGTCGCGGCCGCCTACGACGCGGCGCTGGCCGGGCGGGTGCAGACGCCGGTGCGGGCGGAGGGCTACGAGAGCGCGAACGGGCTCTACTCGGTGCTGGTGGAGGACGAGGCGCAGCGGGCGCGGGTGCAGGAGGCCTGCAAGGCGCGGGGCGTGCCGACGGCGATCTACTACCCCCTGCCGCTGCACCACCAGCCCGCCTACCGCGAGGCCCACGCCGCGGCGATCGGCCAGGCGCCGCCGCTGCCGGTGAGCGAGATGCTGTGCCAGCGCATCCTGGCCCTGCCCATGCATCCCTATCTTAGCGAGGCGCAGGTGGCGCGGGTGACCGAGGCGGTGCTCGCGGGGCTCTGACCCCGCGGGCGCGCCGACCCGTCCACGCTGCGCCGGACGCCGGGGGATTGCGATGCTCGAACTCCAGGACCTGACCTGCCGCTTCGGGGGCCGTGTTGCGGTGGATCGCGTGAGCCTCTCCGTGCCGCAGGGCCAGATGGTGGGGATCATCGGGCGCTCGGGCGCGGGGAAGTCCACGCTGCTGCGGATGGTCAACCGGCTGACCGAGCCGACCGCCGGCGCGATCCGGCACGACGGCGTGGACGTGACGGCGCTGCGCGGCCGGGCGCTGCGGGACTGGCGGACGCGCTGCGCGATGATCTTCCAGCAGTTCAACCTCATCCAGCGGCTGGACGTGCTGACCAACGTGCTCGTCGGGCGGCTGAACCACCGGCCGGGGGTGGTGGCGGCGCTCGACTCCCTCCTCCTCCGCTTCTCGCCGGAGGAGCGCGCCATGGCGCTGGACGCGCTGGAGCGCTTCGACCTGGCGGAGCAGGCCTTGCAGCGCGCGGAGACGCTCTCGGGCGGGCAGCAGCAGCGGGTGGCGATCGCGCGCGCCCTGCTGCAGGAGCCGCGGCTGCTGCTGGCGGACGAGCCCATCGCGTCCCTCGACCCGCGCAACGCGCGCGTGGTGATGGAGGCGCTGCGCGACGTGAACCGGCGGGACGGGCTGACCGTGCTCGTGAACCTGCACCACCTCGACACCGCGCGCCGCTACTGCGACCGGATCGTCGCCATGGCCGCGGGGCGGGTGGTCTTCGACGGCATGCCGGCGGCGCTGACGGCGCGGGAGGTCGAGGCCATCTACGGCGTGCCGGAGGAGGCGCTGGAGGCGGAGACCGCCCCGCCCGCGGACCCCGCCGTCGGAGCCGTCGCATGATCCACCGCCGCGCCCTGCTTCTGTCGGCCCTCGCCGTGCCGGCCGCCGCGCAGGTTGCGCCGCGGCGGAGCGTCGATCCCGGCGTGACCTTCCCCGAGGCCGGGCGCCGGCCCTGGGCGGACGCCATCCCGGTGCTGCGGATCGGCATCTCCGGCGGCGAGAACGAGACCGACCGCCTCGCGCGCAACGAGCCTTACGGCCGACTGCTGGAGGAGACCTTCCGCCTGCCCGTGCGCCTCTACCCCGCGCCGGACTTCGCGGGGGTGGGCCAGGCCTTCGCGGCCGGGCGGATCGAGATGGCGCAGATGGGCGCCGCCAACTACGCGGGCACCTGGATCGACACGCGCGGCGCCGTCGAGGCGCTGGTCGCGGCCGAGGCGGACGACGGCAGCATCGGCTACGTCGCCATCATGGTGGCGCGGGCGGATTCCGGCATCTTGGACCTCGCGGGCATGCGCGGGCGGTCCCTCGCCTGGGCGGACCCGGCCTCCACCTCCGGCTACTTCGCGCCACGGGCCGCGCTGCGGGCGCAGGGCATCGAGCCCGCCACCTACTTCTCGCGCACGGGCTTCGCGGGCGGGCACGAGCAGGCGGTGGTGGCGGTGCTGCACCGGCAATACGACGCGGGCTGCACCTGGGCCTCCGGGCAGGGGGACTTCGCGACGGGCTACTCCCGCGGGGCGCTGAAGGTGATGGTGGACAAGGGGATGCTCGACACGCGCGACCTCCGCGTGATCTGGCACAGCGACCCCATCCCGGCCGGGCCCATCGCCTGCCGCGCGGAGCTGCCGGAGGCCTTCAAGGAGGACATGCGCCGCTTCTTCCTCGCGCTGCCGAAAACCCATCCCGCAATTTACGAGGGGATCGAGCGCGGCGGGGGCACGGGATTCCGCACGGTGACCCACGCGGACTACGCGCTGGTGGTGCGCCTGCGCGAGGAGGAGGCGGCCGAGCGCCGGAGGCGGCGGTGACGGGCCGCCGCTCCCTCCTCGCCCTGCCGCTGGCCCTGGCCGCCGCGCCCGCCCGCGCGCAGCGGCGCAGCGCGGAGGCCGGCCTCGCCTTTCCCGCGCCGGGGCGGCGGGCCTGGGCGGCCGAGGTGCCGCTGATCCGCGTCGGCGTCCTCGGCGGCGAGAACGAGAGCGACCGGCTGGGCCGCTACGAGGGGTACCGCCGCCTGCTGGAGGAGACCTTCGGCGTGCCGGCGCGCCTGTTCCTGGCCGCCGACTTCGCGGGGGTGGTGCAGGCGCTGGGGGCGGGGCGGATCGACCTCGCCGCCATCGGCCCCGCGGTCTATGCGGCGGCCTGGCTGGACACGAACGGGGGCGTGGAGCCGCTGCTGGTGGCCGAGCAGGAGGACGGCTCGGCGAGCTACGTCGGCGTGATGGTGGTGCGGGCGGATTCCGGCATCGCGGACCTGCAGGGGATGCGCGGGCGCTCGCTCGCCTGGCCGGACCCGAACTCGGCCTCGGGCTACCTCATCCCGCGCTTCGCGCTGCGCCGCGCGGGCATCGACCCCAACACCTACTTCGCGCGCACGGGCTTCGCGGGCGGGCACGAGCAGGCGGTGGTGGCGGTGGTGCAGCGGCAGTACGACGCGGCCTTCACCTGGGCCTCCGGCCAGGGCGACCCCGCCGCCGGCTTCTCGCGCGGGAACCTCCACGCGATGGTCGAGAAGGGGATGCTCGACATGCGGGACCTGCGGATCGTCTGGCGGACGGAGCCGGTGATCTACGGGCCGCTGACCGTGCGCAAGGCGCTTCCCGAGGCCTTCAAGGAGGACCTGCGCGTGTTCCACTTGGCGCTGCCGGCCGCCCACCCGGCGATCTACCGCGCGATCGAGCGCGGGGCGGGGACGGGCTACCGCGAGGTGACGCACGAGCAATTCCAGCTGCTGATCGACATGCGGCGCGAGGAGGCGGCCGAGCGCCGCCGGCGCAACTGACCCCGTCCCGGGGCGCCACCCTCTCCCCCGCGGCCGCGCGCGGCGAGGCGGCCTTCCAGGCGGCGCGGCGGGCGAAGCGGGCGCGGGCGCTGCTCGGCGCCGTGCTGTTCCTGGCGGCGCTGCTGGCGGCGGCGCGGGTGAGCGAGTTCTACCCCGCCTCCCTCGCGGCGGGGCTGCCGCGCGCGGGGGACTACTTCGCGCGGCTGCTGCCGGACCTGCGCTGGGCGGCCCTGCTCGGCGGCTGGGAGACGGAGGGCAGCCTCGCTTTCTGGTTCTACCGCCTCGACAAATGGGCGCTGCTGCTGCTGGAGACCGCGAACATGGCGGCGCTGGCGACGCTGGCGGGGGGCGCCGTCGCGCTGCTGCTCTCCTTCCCGGCCGCGCGGAACCTGGCGCCCTCCCCCTGGGCCTACCGCCTCGCGCGGCGGGGGCTGGAGTCGATGCGGACGGTGCCGGAGATCGTCTACGCGCTGATCCTCGTCTGGGCCTTCGGCGTGGGGCCGCTGGCGGGTATCGTCGCGATCGCGGCGCACACGACGGGCGCGCTGGGCAAGCTCTTCGCGGAGGCGATCGAGAACGCGGAGATGGGGCCCTGGGAGGGCGTGCGCGCGGCGGGCGGCACCTGGGCGCAGGCCTGCCGCTTCGCGATGCTGCCGCAGGTGGCGCCCAGCATGGTCTCCTACCTGCTGCTGCGCTTCGAGATCAACGTGCGAGGGGCGAGCGTGATCGGCTTCGTCGGCGCCGGCGGGATCGGGCAGGAGCTCTACCTCGTGATCAGCCAGAACTACTACGAGGAGATCTCCGCCATCATCGTGCTGGTGGTCGTCGTGGTGGCGATGATCGACCTTCTCTCGGACGCGCTGCGGCGCCGGCTGCGGGGGGATGCCCGGGCATGAGCGAAGCGAATGTCCCGCCCGGCGTGAGCGGAGCGGGACGCGCGGAGGCGGCAAGCGTCGCGCGGTGGCGGGCGGCGCTGCCGGCGGCCTTCGGGCCCTTGCCGCGGCAGCGCGCCTGGCGGGCGGCGGGCGGCGCCCTGTTCCTCGTCTGGCTCGCCTGGGCCTTCTGGCTCTTCGACATCACGCCCGCGCGGCTCTGGGGCGGGCTGTCGGGGCTGTTCACCATCCTGCGGCTGATGGTCCCGCCCTCGCCCGGGGAGCTGTGGGGCGACATCCTCGAGGGCATTGCGGAGAGCGTCGCGATGGCCTTCCTCGGCACCGTTCTGGCGGCGGTCTTCGCCGTGCCGCTCGGCTTCCTCGGCGCGCGGAACATCGTGACGACGACGCTGCTGCGCTTCTCGCTGCGCCGCGTCTTCGACGGGATGCGCGGGGTGGACCAGCTGATCTGGGCGCTGGCCTTCGTGCGCGCGGTGGGGCTCGGGCCGCTGGCGGGGGTGCTGGCGCTGGCCGTCTCGGACCTCGCGACGCTGTCCAAGCTCTACGCGGAGGCGATCGAGAACACGGAGCGGCGCCAGGCGGAGGGCGTGACGGCGGCGGGCGGGTCGCGCCTCATGGCCGTGCGCTTCGGCGTCCTGCCGCAGGTGCTGCCGGTGATGCTCGCGCAGGCGCTCTACTTCTTCGAGAGCAACACGCGCTCCGCCTCCATCCTCGGCGTCGTCGGCGCGGGGGGCATCGGCTTGCAGATCGCCGAGCGCATCAAGGTGCGCCACTGGGACGAGGTGGCCTTCATCATCATCCTGATGGTGATCACCGTGGGCGTCATCGACTGGCTGGGCGGGCGGCTGCGGCGGCGGCTGATCGGCGAGCGGCCGCGCGCGTGATCGGTTGATCCAACGATCATGAAAAAGGGCCGGAGGATCGCTCCCCCGGCCCCTTCATCCTTCGGCGCGGCGGTTCGGCGTCAGGCGGCGTCCTCGCGGCGGTCGCGCGCCTTCACGTAGGCGATGGAGGCGTGCTCGAGGCAGTAGGGCTTCGTCGGCATCGCCTCGTCCGTGCAGAAGCGGAACTCGGGCGTGCCGGGCTCGCCGATCGGCCAGCAGCAGGTGCGCGCGCTGCTGCGCTGGAAGGGGCGCACGACGGCGGGCGGCGCGGCGCGCAGCGCGGGGGCCGGGGCGGGTGCCACGGGCGGTGGCGGCGGCGGCGGCGCGGGGCGCGGGGCGGCGGGCGCCGCGACCGGGCGCGGCGCGTCGCTCGTCGCGGCGCTGGCGGCCGCGGGCATCTTCTCGCGCTGAATGGGGCTCGGTCGCGCGGGCAGGTGCAGGCGATGCGCCTTGCCCACGACGGCGTTCTTCGAGATGCCCATGCGACGGCCGATCTCGGCAGTGGAGTGTCCCTCCGCCCAGAGCGCCCGCAATTGCTCGATCGCTTCCGCTGACCAGTCCATCGCGCCCATCCTCGTCAACGCCGATACAAGATACGGTAGGTCAGGCGGTTGCTTGACTACAAGATGAGGCGCACGGAATCTTGTGTATGGAATTGTGGGCGAAGCTGTGGACAGGATTCGCGACGTGAATCGGATCAGCGATTTGATGGCCCGACTTAGCGTTGAATCAGAAGAGCAATCCCTTCCTCAACATGCCGTGCACGCCCTTCTCGCCGTTCACGGTTTGAGTCACACGGAAATCAACCGCGAGCGAGCAGAACTGGTAGGCATCGGCCGCCGAGAGGTTCGTGCGCGCGGCGATGAAGGCGATCATCTCGCGCAGCGCCTGCTTCATCGCGAGGTCCAGGTCCTCGTTCATGCCCATGGTGATGAAGTGCGTCGGTGTTTCGGCGCGCGGATAGCGCAGGATGGGATCGCGCGCGCCGCCGCCCTTCTCGACGTGCAGGCCGAAGGTGCCGGTGAGGCAGGTCTCGAGCGCGTTGATGCAGACCTCGCCATCGCCCTGCACGCCGTGGCCGTCGCCGGCGGAGAAGCGCGCGCCCGCGACGTGCACGGGCAGCCAGAGGGTGGTGCCCTCCACGAGCTCCTTGTTGTCGAGGTTGCCGCCGTGCGCGCGCGGCTCCTTCGTGGAGATGCGGCCCCAGTCCTCGGGCGGCGCGACGCCCATCACGCCGAAGAAGGGCGCGAGCGAGAGCTTGATGCCGCCGCCCATCGGCAGCGTGCAGGTCTTCGCGGCCTGGTCGACAGGGATGTGCAGCATGCGGCGGAAGGGGAAGTCCTCGGGCAGCGTGCCGGCGAGCGGGCGGAAGCCGCAGAAGCCCCAGTTGGCGCCGAGCTCGATCCGCTCGATCTCGACGCGGAGCGCGTCGCCGGGCTCGGCGCCGCGCACCTCGACCGGGCCGGTGATGATGTGGCCGCCGGGCGCCGTGCCGTGGGCGAGGCCGATCGCGCGCAGGCCGTCCGGGATGGTCATGCCGCTGCCCTCGCCCGGCACGGCGTCGCCGAGGCCGGAGACGCATTCGAGCGTCACGCGCTCGCCGGAGGCGATGCTCGCCACCGGCGGGAAGGCGGCGTCGAAGACGGCGATGCGGGTGGTCTCGGGCGTCGCGGGGACGAAGAGCGGCTCGGCCATCGGTGCCTCCTGATTCGCGCGCAGTCTCGCCCGCGGGCGGGCGCTTGGCGAGGGGCGGCTCAGCGCGACCGGAGCACGCGCGACAGGGCGAGGCCGAGCGAGACCATGGCCGCGCCGACCACCAGCAGCGCCGGCACCGCGCCGAGGCGCGCCAGCAGCGTGCCGAAGAGCAGCGGGCCGAGCGACTGGCCGACGAAGAAGAAGAAGGCGAAGAGCGCGACCGCGGAGCCGCGCGCCTTGGGGGCGATCTCCGTCACCCGCGTCTGGAGCGAGCTGTGCATGGTGAAGTAGCCGAGGCCGAGCGCGAACATCCCGGCCGCGACGGGCACCACGCCCGGCGGCGCGCCGGCCGCGAGCCAGCCGGTGCCGGCGATGGCGACGAAGCCGGCGCCGACGATGCCGCCCGCCACGAGCTGCATGGCCGAGAGGCCGAGGCGCGAGAGCATGGGCCCGGCGAGGAAGGTGTTGGCCACCCCCGCCGCCCCGAAGGCGCCGATGGCGATGCCGGCCTCCAGCGGGCCGCCGATGCGCCACTCCGCCAGCATCGCCGCGAGGTAGGGGAAGAGGCCGAAGACGAGCAGGCCCTCGGCCGTGACGGCGGCGTAGACGCGGCGCGCCATGGGGAGGCGGACGATGCCGGCGTAGCGGCGCGCGGCGGCCGCGGCGTCGAGCTTGCCCGGCGGCGGGTCGGGGTCGCGCCGGATGTCCCGCAGGAGCACGAGGCCCATGGCGAGGACCGCGACGGCGCCGCCGCCGAGGATGCCCCGCCAGTCCACCGCGCCGTGGATCAGCCCGGAGACGACGCCGCCCGCGATCTGCCCCGTGGTCGAGAAGGCGAGGAGGCGGCTGAGGGCGACTTGGCGCTGCTCCATCGGCACGCGGTCGCCGAAGGTCGCGATGACGAGGGGGTAGATGCCCCCGGCCGCCGCGCCCGCGACCGCGCGGAAGACGAAGAGGAGGCCGAGCGAGGGCGCCAGGGCGCAGGCGACGAGGGCCAGGCCCGTGAGGAGGGTGGCCAATGCGATGATCCGCCGCTTGCCCAGCGCGTCCCCCACGGGCCCCAGGAAGGGCTGGATGAGGGCGTAGGGCAGGGCGAAGGCGGAGGCGAGGAGGGCCACGCTGTCGGTCGCCGCCGCGAAGTCGCGGGCGATCTCGGGCAGGATGGGGTCGAGGCTGCGGGACGAGAGCGTCGTGCAGAAGGCCGTCAGGCCGTAGAGGGTGATGAGCCAGCGGGTGCGGGCGGCTTGGTCGGCGGGCGGGGCTGGCATCAGGGGGAAGGTGCAGCGCCCGGCGCCGCGGCGCCAGCCCCGCGGCCCCCTCAGGCCCTCTCGAGGCGGGCCTCCGCGTCGAGGCGGCGGTGGAGCTGATCGGCCGGGACCGGGCGGCCGAGGAGGAAGCCCTGGGCCTCGTCGCAGTCGAGGGTGCGCAGGAAGGCGAGCTGGGCCTCGGTCTCCACGCCCTCGGCGGTGACGCGGAGGTTCAGGCTGTGGCCCATCGCGAGGATGGCGTCCACGATCGCGCGCGCGCCGGGGTCCAGCTCGATCGCCTGGGTGAAGGACTTGTCGATCTTGAGCTTGTCGAAGGGAAAGCGGCGGAGGTAGCTGAGGCTGGAGTAGCCGGTGCCGAAGTCGTCGAGGGCGAGGCGGACGCCGAGCGCCTTGAGCGCCTGCATGGTGGCGAGCGCGCCCTCGGCGTCCTCGATCAGCAGGCCCTCCGTCACCTCGAGCTCGAGGCGGCTGGCGGCGAGGCCGGTCCGGGCCAGCACCTCGGCCACCTGGGCCGGCAGGCCACCCCGGCGGAACTGCACGGGGGAGAGGTTCACGGCGACCGTGTAGGGCTGCGGCCAGGCGGCGGCGGCGGCGCAGGCCTGCTCGAGCACCCACTGGCCGAGCGGCACGATCAGGCCGCACTCCTCGGCCACCGGGATGAACTCGGCCGGGGAGACGTCGCCGCGCACGGGGTGGTGCCAGCGTAGCAGGGTCTCGAAGGCGGTGACGTCGCGCGTGCCGCAGGCATGCAGCGGCTGGAAGTTGATCTCGAACTCGCCCTTGGCCATGGCGCCGCGCAGGTCGTGCTCGAGCAGCCCGCGCTCGCGCAGGCGGACCTCCATCTCGGCCTCGAAGAAGCAGGTGACGCCGCGCCCCGCCTCCTTGGCGCGGTAGAGGGCGGTGTCGGCGTTCTTGAGCAGCGCCTCCACGGTGTCGCCGTCGTGGGGGAAGATCGCGATGCCGATGCTCGTGTCGATGCTGACCGCGTGGCCGTCGATGTCGTAGGGAAGGGCGATCTCGACCATGATCCGCTCGGCCAGGGCCGCGGCGTCGCCGGGGCCGGCCATCATGGTCTGCACGACGACGAACTCGTCCCCGCCCACGCGCGCCACGATGTCCGAGGCGCGGGCGAGGCCGTGCAGGCGCCGCGCGGTCTGGCGGAGGAGCTCGTCGCCGGCCGCGTGGCCGAGGGTGTCGTTGACGGGCTTGAAGCGGTTCAGGTCAGGCAGAGCACGGCGAGCCGGCCGCCGGCGCGCTCCGCCGCGGCCAGCGCCTGGGTCAGCCGCTCCTCGAGCAGGGTGCGGTTGGCGAGGTCCGTCAGCCCGTCGTGGTGGGCGAGGTGGTGGATCTCCTGCTGCGCGCGCCGGCGGTCGGTGACGTCGGTGTAGGTGCTGACCAGGCCGCCGCCCGCGAGGAGGCGCGTGCGGATCTCGAGCGCGGTGCCGTTGGGCCGCACCCGCTCGGCGAAGCGGACGGCGGCGTCGTCCTCCGGGACGGGCGGGTGCCGGGCCGCGGCGTCGGCGCCGGCGGGGCCGAATTCGCCCTGCGCCGCCTGCCACTCCACCAGGCGCGCGTGCTCGGCGCCGGGCTCGGCGAGGGCCGGCGGCACCTCCAGCAAGGTGACGTAGCGGGTGTTGCGAAGGGAGATCCGGCCGTGCCGGTCGATCATCAGCAGGCCTTGGTCGAGGTTCTCGATCGCGTGGCGCAGCACCTCGCGGGAGGCGAGGACGCGGCGCTTGTGGCGGATGAGCAGGAAGCCGACGACGAGCACGAGGAGGGTGACGCCGGCGCCGATGGCGATGGTGTAGCGGCGCAGCGCGTCGTAGCCGGCGTGCAGCGGCGCCATGTCCATCCCCACGGCGACGGTGATGGGGTAGTTGCGCAGCCGCCGGAAGCTGATCCGCTGGTCCGGCTTCCCCGGGGCGGGCGCGGGATGGATGCTGCCGTGGTCCGCGGCGGCGGCAGCCCGGCCGAGCGGCGTGTCCGAGAGGTCGTGGCTCAGCATCGTGCCGTCCGGCGCGGCGGCGCGCACGATGCCGTCCTGGCCGAGCAGCAGCATGTTGCCGCTGACGTTCAGCAGCTCGTGGAACTGGGTCAGCCAGTAGGGGTCGAGCGAGCAGACGACGACGCCCGCGAAGCTTCCGTCGGGGGCGTAGAGCTTGCGCGTGAACTGCACGGTCCAGCGCTGCGAGACGCGGCCGAGGACGGGGCGGCTGATGAAGAGGATGTCCGCGGGTTCCTCGACGTGGATGCGGAAATGCGGGCGGTCGGAGAGGTCGAGCGTGCCGTCGGTCGGGCCGAGGTTGGTCTGCCGCAGCTTGCCGGCGGTGTCGATGAGGGCGAGCTGCACCATCATGCCGTCGCTGTAGCCGCCTTTGCTTGCCACGAAGTCGAGGGTGAAGCCGGCGGGGTCGCGCCGGTAGGCCTCGCGCGCGAAGCGCAGGCGCTGGTCGATGGCCTCGATCGTGCGGGCGACGCCCTGCTCGGCCGCGCCGGCGATGTTGGCGGCGGCGACGGCCGCGCCCCGGTCGATCTCCCGGTGCTCCTCCGCCAGGCGCAGGCCGATGGCGCCCCAGAGGATCGCCAGGATCGTCAGGACGAGCGCGATCTCGAACCGGAAGGCCGACCACAGGCGGGCGAGGGCGGACCAGGCGGCGTCGGCGGGCTTGGCGGCCGGCCGTACCGCCGCTGGCGGGAGGTGTTGCACGCGCGGTTCTCCGCCCGGCCGGAGGGCCGGGTGGGGAGCAGCGTAGGAACCAAGGGATGAACAGATGTCTAAGGGCGGCGCCTCAGGCGGCGGCGAGGTCCGACAGCGCGGCGGTGGTCGTCACCCAGCCGAAGAAGGTGCGGACGTTGAAGACGGTCGCGTCGTGGACGTGGCGCGGGCCGCCCTGCCAGCAGGCGTCCTCCACCAGCACGGGCCAGAACTCGCGGTGGAAGGCCTCGCGGAGCGTGCTCTCCACGCAGACATTCGTCGCGACTCCGCAGAAGAGGAGGTCGCGGATGCCGCGCGCGCGGAGCATCATCTCGAGCGGCGTGCCGTTGAAGCCGCCGTAGCGGGGCTTCTGGATGAGGAGGTCGCCGGGGGCGGGCTGCATCTCCGGCACCAGGGCGTAGTCCCAGCCGCCCTTGGCCAGCAGCGTGCCCTCCAGCGCCGGCCTCTCGCGCATGAGGCGGAGCGCGTTGGACTTCCAGTAGTTGGGCGAGCCGGGGCCGCCGGCCTCGATTCCCTCGGGGTCCCAGCCGTTCTGGAACCAGACGACGGTGATGCCGAGCAGGCGCGCGCAGGCGACCACCTTCTGCACGTTGCCGATGACGGAACGGGTGCCGGAGAGGTCGAAGCCGGCCTTGTCGAGGTAGCCCTCGCGCGAGGCGTAGGCGTTCTGCATGTCCACGACGATGAGGGCCGTGCGGGCGGGCAGGAGGGGGAAGGACTCGGGCTCGGCCGGGAGGAGGCGGTCGCCGGGGCTGCGGGGAAGGTCCTGGGGGGCGCGGTCGGTCACGGGGTCGTCCTCGGGCGGTGGCCGGGATTTCCAAGCAGGCTTCGGGCCATCCCGGGGCGGGTGCCCCGGGACGGCGCGCGGCCCTACCCCACTCTGTTTTCGAGGAGGTCTTGTACGACGGTGGGGTCGGCGAGGGTGGAGGTGTCGCCGAGGCTGTCGGCTTCGTTGGCGGCGATCTTGCGGAGGATGCGGCGCATGATCTTGCCCGAGCGTGTCTTGGGCAGGCCCGGCGCCCACTGGATGGCGTCCGGGGAGGCGATGGGGCCGATCTCGCGGCGGACCCAGGCGACGAGTTCCTTGCGGAGTGCCTCGGTGGGCTCCTCGTCGGCGTTCAGCGTGACGTAGGCGTAGATGCCCTGGCCCTTGATCTCGTGGGGCATGCCGACGACGGCGGCCTCGGCCACCTTGGGGTGGGAGACGAGGGCGCTCTCGATCTCGGCCGTGCCCATGCGGTGGCCGGAGACGTTGAGGACGTCGTCGACGCGCCCCGTGATCCAGTAGTAGCCGTCCTCGTCGCGCCGGGCGCCATCGCCGGTGAAGTACTTGCCCGGGAAGGTCGAGAAGTAGGTCTGGATGAAGCGCTCGTGGTCGC
>NZ_RCZP01000046.1 GCF_006438825.1 Muricoccus nepalensis | reverse complement strand
TGCTCATCGACGTCGAGACTGCTTCTCCAGCAACTACGATAGCCGCCAGCAGTGATCCGAACACAGGCGGATTGTACTCTTGCACAACGGGGAAGAGACTCACGGTGAGCGTACCCATGCCAGACAGGCGCTGAACATCAAGTTCTACGCTCGTGAGCAACCCCGCAGTACCTACGGTGAGCGTCTGCACCGGGTAGTAGACCATGCGCCAGGAGGGATCTTCGCCTACGTACAGGCTAGCGCTGGAGGGAGGAACCGCATTCACTTGATCCAGCGTTGGCGCGGCGTGGGCCGATCGTACGGCACTAGGCAACGAGAGACCAAGGGCAAGCACCGCAACCTTTATGATCCTCAGGATCGACTTGGTTGACTTGCTGGCGCAAATCGTTGGATCGGCCACTTCGTCTTCGTCCTTTACGGAAGGCATCAACGGCGAGGCGGATGCCCTCGCTGTTCCACACCTCAGAGAACCATTCAACTAAACCAGGTCTCGCAATTTACGTGCCTTCCAAAATAAGTATGAATTAGCAATGAGATGCGCGGCAGTCCACGATGCGTTGCGAGAGCGATGTAAAAATTTTCGACCAAGCAAGTGGTCATCAGACCTGCCCCGTCAGCGCCCGCCGGACCCCTCGAGACATGGTTGCACGTCGCGCTCTGGAGAGTAGAAGGCCGGCAGGGCGCGCGACAGCCGCCTTGAGCTGAGCCAAGTCGCCGTCCCGAAGCACCGTCTGTCTCAGGAGCACGGCTGCGAAACAAGGCCTGTGTTGCTGATTGAGATTTCTTATGCTCTGCAGCAGGCCTCTAATTGGTCGGAGAAAAGAGCTGATGGCTAAAGCCCCGCCCCCACCCCCTTCTGCGCCGAAGGTGCCAACCGTAAGCCACAAGAGCGATCATGGCAGCGGAGTAGGCGCGTCGAAGGCTCCCCCGCCGCAGAAGTCAGCGCCCGTGCCGCCCACTACCGGAGTGAAGGGCACGAGCCAGCCCATTAAGCGCGGTTAGAGCTAAAAATCGCGACCGCTCCGACAATAGGGGCAAGGACCAGGAAAAGGTAAGCAAGACGCAACAAGTGCGCGCATTGCTCAATCCCTTCCTGGTCCTCCCTAATCCTTTCGGCTGCGCCTCTCGCCATTGCATCCAGAAACTGCAACTCGGTGTCGTACGGCGGCTCAAGAAACCACTCGATTTCCCAAGAAGCTGTGCCCCATTGCCGTGGCCAGATTACAGCGATAGCGCATACCGCCGAGGACACCGTACAAGCAGCGGTCAGCACAACTGCAACGACTTCCTTCTCAGTCACGAGGGCTGCTGCCAACGCCAACGATGCTGTAACCGTCCACCCAAGCAGAGTGGTTGCCCGCGTCATGATGCCTGCAAGAGCTTCGGACTGGGATTTGATTTTGGCCTCTGCTTGTCGAACAGCCTCTTTGGTGGACCAGTAGAGTAGATCAGGACCCATCTGCCCGACTTCGATGTCACCAGGCCGATCGGGCTCAGACGGCGTGCACTCCATAGCTTACAATCCTACCCGCGCCGCAGCGTTGTCCACGAAGAGTGATCCGCGCCGGATATAGCCGCGCAGCACCGGTAGCGACTTGTGCCGGCTCTGGTTCTGGATGTGCGCTTCAGGGACTCCAGCACGCGCTGCACTGGTGATGAATCCGCTGCGCAGCGAATGACCGGAGAAGGCGGCGGGATCGTATCCGGCAGCCTGAACCGCGGCTTTCACTGCGAGCGCTACATCGCGGTCCGACAGGCGAGCAGCGCCCAACTGTCCGTGCCGGTTCACGCTGCGAAAGATTGCCCCCGTCTCAATGCTTGCCGCCGCTAGCCAAGCGCGCAGAGCGAGAACTGGGCACGTCCGCTCCGAGCTGCCGGTGGGAATGGCAATCTCTGTTCCGCGCCCCTCAGTGTCGGTCTTTGAGCGGCACAGGTTGAGGATCACTCCCTCGGCCACGAAGGCGACGTCGGCCACGTCCAGCGCCACCAGCTCCGACCTGCGTAGAGCCGCAGCGAAGCCGATGAGGAGGAGAGCGCGGTCGCGTGCGGCGCGGAGGCTGGGGCGCCTCGCCAGCGCGTCCACGGCATCACGGATCACGGCCGAGATCGCCGCGGACTTTTTCGTTGGCGCCGTGCCATGGGTGCGGCGAATGCCTTTCATCGTCTCGCGGATAGCGGGGTGCCCCGTGTCCAGGCGGTGACCGGCGAGGCGGTGCGCCTGGCCAATCGCAACGAGGCGGATGGAGAGGCTGGCGGCCTTGTGCGTGTTGGCGCGCGCCGCGAGGAAGGTGCCGACAGTCTCTGGCGTAGCAGGCAGGGAGGAGCGCCCCTCGATCGTGCACCAGGCAATGAAGTCCTGCCAAGCTGCTCGATAGGCGCGGCGCGTGTTCGCGGCCGACGCCTCGCGCGCATAGTCCAGCGCCTCAGCGGAAAGGCTGGCAGCATTTGTTTGGATCTGCGCGGCCGCGGCAGGGACGATGGCGGATGTCATGAGTTCTCAGTCAGCCTGACGGGGCCAGGGCTCGCGCTTGATCAGGCGGTACGTGGGATAGGTAGTGTCGTTCCAGCTATCCATTTCGTAGCGACAGACGACGCAGTTGAAGCTGTCCTTGTCACGCACCGGCGTCTTTACCTGCCGCACCTCGTAGCACGAGCCGCACTGCGAGCACTTCTCCTCGGTTGGAGCCGAGGTGCCCCAGGTCTTCACCATGCGAAACTCCCTTTGCGTCTAACATCCGATAATTCACTGTTGTCGGATACCAGAAAAGTTAACGAAAGGGGAAGAGAGGGATTGCACAACACGTTCTTTGCAGCCATAGTTCGATGCGATGTCGCTGATCGGAACAGTCAACGTGCGGATGGCGGCGGAAGCGAAGTTCCTGCCCGCCTCCGTCCTGCGCATCCTTCGCGTCCTGCGAGACGCCGGTCTGATCCCAAAGGGAGAGGTCGGCGGAGCACAGCACAATAGCCACTTTGATTGTGGCCACCTTGCCTATGTCCTTCTCTCCTTTGCTGCTCATCAGTTGAGTGATGCGGCCCTCACCGCGGCCGCTTTGGGCAGTATGAGGATGTTTGCCTCCGCGCCTGGAGGGGAGCCGCGTGAGCCAGGGCAGTGCCTTCACGACGCCGTGGCTCAGGCGGTTGACGATGCGGGACGCTGGACCTTGGCCCACAAGGGCAGCACTGAATTGTTGGTGTGGCCCGAAAGGGTTCCGCTCACCATCGAGTTGTCGATGGACATGCCCCAGTCAGGGAAAGTGGTCTGGAGAGAAGACCGGTACGACTACTATATCCCGCAAGGATTTGGGGCGGACGTAGGGGGCGTCGTCCGAAAGACATACCTTGATCGCCGCATGATCATGGCGGCAGGCGACCTTTGGGCTGACACATTGAGCCGTCGTGGCAGCCTCCCCCTTCCGCCGACCAGCACCCCCGCTGTTAGCGAGGTCAAGGACGGCAACGGTGTTTTTCCGACCGAGGGAGGTCCGCAAGGGACCAAGTCTGAAACGGAGAACGGCGCCAACGGAGCCCTGCCAGGGGCCACCGAGGCGCCGTCCAACCATGATGTCCAGCCCCGCACCAACGGGACCAGCTGTTCGCACAGCTGCGAATTTAGAGAGACAGAGAGTGAACCACAAGTCCGCTCGCGTCCTCGGCTGGGCATCTCCACGCAATCGTTTGCGAGCCGGCCGCGCCGGCTAGGAGAACAATCCTATGCCATCCCCTTCGCCTGACGATCCGATCTTTCTGCCCCAGTACCTCCGCGAGGCACGCGAGAATGCGGGTGCCCTCGGCCTGGACCCTGAAATCTTCGAGGGCGTGACCTACAACCACGTCCGCAATGCTGTAATCAACGGGACGGTTCCCGCCGAGAAGCTTGGCCGGGAATGGATCATCCGACGCAAGCATCTGGCCGAGGTTGCCTCGGTTCTGGGTTTGGGAGCCCGGCGTAAGCCCAGCCGGCCCCGCAAGGCCTCTTCGCCCTCCAACGCGGTCGCGGCGGCCTAAGGCCCTAAATGCGACCACCCGCCTACAGCCGGACCAAGGCTGAAAGCGGGTGGGGCGAAGCTACTGAACGCGGACCTTGACCAAAAACCCATCAACGCCCGTGTTATAGTAGTTTAGTCCCAGGTTGCAAGGGCTTTTGAGCCGCCGTCCCTAAAGGGGCGGACGATGCCACACACCCTCACCCTGCCAGCAGGGACCAACACTCGGCTTCACATCCTCTCCGAGCCCCAGGCTCAGGGCAGACCTTTCGCCGTCATCGTCGCCCCAAGCGCCGAGCTGGCGACGCCGGATGCTTTCTTCAGCTCGCTGACGAAGCCAGGCGGTGTGGCGGCCATGCTGACGCACGACCCCGGGGTAAGTCGGACCGATCGAACCGGAGAACAGCTCCTCGCAGCCACTCTGGATGTCGGCGGGGTTGTCCTGATGGGATTCGTCCGTCTGGCCGATGCGATGGGAGCGCAGGCCAAGCTTCGCAAGATAACGAGCGCCGGGGGTGCAGCATGAGCGCCCCCTCTCTGCAGTCTGGTGCCATCCCAGCGAACAGGGCGACGCGTTCGATCTGCACTGGCGAGTGGTGGCAGGCCCCGGCGCTCCGCGCTGATCGGCACGGTGCCCGCGTCGCCGCAGTCGCGCTGCTGGCGCGGGGGCTTCCCCTCAACGCCTGCCAAACCGTTCGCCTCCTCGACATTGCCTGCACCTGGAGGCGCGGCCGCGCTGGATGGTTGGCGCGGGATCTCGCCCTCCTCGGCGCGCTCCGAGCCCTTGCGGATCGCGGTGGGTGGGTCTTCGGTCGTGGCGGCTGGGTCTGGTGTGGCCCTCGGCGGGAGCGGGACAGGTGAGCCCCGCCGTCCAGATCAAGCTGGCGGTCCTGCACGATTTGCCGAACGAGGACGGATCGCCCCGCGGCGCGCTGGTTCTCCCCCCGACCTCGGCCGCCACCGCTCGCCGGCCTTTGCTGCTGCTCTTCCCCACCGTCGCTGCTGCCGCAGCCGAGAAGGGCCGGATGGAAGGAGGTCGCCGTGGGTGAGGTGATCCCTTTCCCGAGCGGGCCTTACTTCGACGCTCTGATACTCCGCCTGAGGCGGACCTTTGACGAAGCGGCGGCCGAGTGGAAAGCGCGTGGCGCGTCCGCTCGCTACCACGACCTTCGCGACGATGCTGATCGCACCGTGGCGGCCCTAATCCGAGCAGGGCTGCCTAAACAGGCAGTCCTGCTGCGCACCCTCCGGCGGAAGGGGGATCGCTCATGACCGCCTCCTCCTCCAGCATCGAGCGCGTGACCGTCCGGGAGATCCGGCCAGGTTTTGCTTATGCCTCCATCCGGCTCCCCGGCGTGTCGCTGGCAGGCATCGAGGCGAGCCGTGACGAAGCTGGTTGCGTCACGCTGCGGTGCCCGACCCGACGCGATCGGCAGGGGCGCGCGTGGCCTAGCTTCAGCCTGCAGCCTGGCGCCCTGGAGGCCGCCACTACAGCTATCGCGGCGGTTTGGCCGCCCTCCCGGTCGGGAGGCAGTGGTTGACAGAATCCCTCCTCGTCCTCCGCACGGTCCCGACGCCGGCCGGTGCTCCGCGCTTCGCCACGAAGCGGTGGGCGTGGAATCTCACCAGTAGCGACTGGCGCAAGATCAGCTACGACGCGGGCGCCAGCTTTACCGCGCACGAACGGCCGGTTGCATCCCTCGCGGATGTGGCGGCGCTGCTGGAGAAGGTTCGGCTTGACCCGCAAGCCTTCATCGTTCGCGGCGAGCTGCTTCCCGAGGCGCGCGCGATACTGGAGGAGAACCCGAAGCATCGGTTCCGGCGCGCGAAGAAGGTCAGCCGCACCGGCAAGCTCCCGACGTTGGGCGAGGTGCCACGCCGCTGGCTCATGATCGACGTCGACGGGTGGCCGCTCCGGCAGTCAGACGATCTAGCCGACGATCCGGAGAGCGCGATTGAGGCAGCAATCCACGACCTTCTACCTGAGTGCTTCCACGATGTAGCGTGCTGGTGGCAGCTATCGAGTTCCGCCGGGTTCGTGGCCGGCGTTCTCAAGGTGCATCTGTTCTTCTGGCTGGCAGAGCCGATCAGCAACGACGACCTGAGGCTCTATCTTCACGTTCATGCACCGGCCGTGGACCGGGCGCCCTTCAACGCAGCTCAGCCGCACTACATCGCGGACCCCATCATCGAGGGCGGGCACGACCCGCTGCCTCGCCGGACCGGATGGGTGAAAGGGCTCGAGGAAGCGGTGACGCTGCCCGCGCTGGATCTCGATGCGCTGCGGGCTACCGTGCAGAAGCGGCGCGAGAAGGTGGCCGCCGGCGCTGGCTTGGACCCCACCGCGGCCCGTACCGTGGCGGGCGCGCTGGCGCTGCTGGGTGATGGCGAAGGGCGGGAAGGCTGGCACGCACCCTTGCGCCGCGCCACCCTCCTTTATGCGCGCCAGACGCCGCCGCAGAACCGGGATGACCAAGCGGTCAAGGGTGCCTGCCGCGCCGCGATCCAAGCTGCTGCTGATCGGGAACCGGGGGAGCACAGCGCCGCCGACCTCGCGCGCTTTGGATCCGATGCTTACCTGGATGCGCTCCTTGATGGAGCCTTCGTCTGGGTTGACGCGAACAAGCGCGAAGTCCCGGAAGGTGTGGCGCCGCACCATGAGGCTCCGGCGCACGATCTGACCGAAGCACGCGGCGAGATGCACGATCGCATTGGCACCTTCATGCTGGACGCGGCGAGGTGGCGCGCAGCGCCGAAGGGCGCGAAGCCGCCGCATCTCGGGCTCGCGGTCGACGTGGGGGCCGGCAAGAGCCGTGAGGCTCGCATCGCAGCCGTTGACTGGGTGGTGGCGGCCAAGGCTGCCGAGCAACCCCACCGCACGCTCTGGCTGGGTCCTACGACGAAGCTCAACGTCGAAGCGGAAGAGGCCTTCGCCGCCGAGGCGGAACGCCAGGGAGTGACAGTGGCGGTGCATCGCGGGCGCGAGCGGGACGACCCGCTCAACCCCAACGCTCAGATGTGCCTTGATCTGGATGCCGTGAAGCTTGCGACCTCTGCCGGCGAGGTTGTGGAAACGGCGGTCTGTGGCGGGAAGAAGGAGGGGGCTCCCGCCTGCCCTTTCCGACATGGCGAGAACCAGTGTGGCTATTACCGGCAAGCTGCGGCGGTGGGGGCGGCGGACATCGTTATCGCCACGCACGAGGCCGGCTTTCACACCTTGCCCGGTGGCATCCAGAAAGGCCTTTCGCTGACGATCCTGGACGAGGCGTTCTGGCAGGATGGCCTCAAGACTGGCCGCACCATCGCGGTTGATGTGCTGACAGACGGACTAGGGAACCATCCCGTCCTCGCTAAAGCAGGTGGCGGGCGCCAGGTCCCTGACTACGACGCCACCGACGCCCTTCTGACCGCTCGGACAAAGCTGCAGCGTGCTCTCGAGGCTGCGCCCGAGGGTTATGTCCGGCGTGAGGCCTTGGACGCTACCGGCCTGTCTGCGGCCGAGTGTGGCGCGGCGCGCGGACATGAGTGGAACCGGCGGATCGAAGGGTTACAGCGGCCCGGCATGTCGGCCGAGGCGCGGCGCGAGGCTGCGGAGCAGGCCGGAGTGAATGCCCAGGTGGCCCGCTGGGCGGCCATGTGGACCGTCATGGCGGACCTCCTAGCCAGCGGCAACGAGGCGACCGGACGAGCCGAACTCCTGTGGAGGAAGGATCGCGAGGGCGAGCAACGGTGGAGCCTCAGCCTCAACACCATCTCCGAGATGATGGGGGCCATCCACGAAGCGCCTGTCCTGCTGTTGGACGCCACCATGCCGGCCGACCTTGTACGGGCCTATCTGCCCCGTCTGGAGGTGCCTGAGCCGGTGCGCGTGAAGGCGCCCCATATGGAGGTGCGCCAGGTGCGCGGCGGATGGGGCAAGACCACGCTCCTCCCCGGGCGGATGAAGGTCACGCTGGACGAGAACGGGAAGCCGGAGAACCTCCCGCCGATACTGGCCAACCTGCGCGACTTCGTGGCGGGGGAGACCTGCGGGGAGCGGTCTCTGGTCATCACCTACGAAGATGCGGAAGCAGCCTTCGCCGGTCTGCCCGGAGTTGAAACAGGGCATTTCAACGCGGTTGCTGGCATCGACCGCTGGAAAGACGTGCGGCACCTCTTCGTCATCGGGCGGCCACGCCCCCGATCCGATCAGGTGCGGGTCCTGGCCGCTGCTCTCACGGGCGAGCCGGTAGAGGTGGCCGAGAGCCAGCGCGAGACGCGAGGAGTCCGGCTGACGGAGGGCAGGAGCGGCACCGTGGAGGTTCGCGCCTACGCGAACCCGGCCGCCGAACTGGTTTCGACCGCGATTACGGACGCGGAGATTGTGCAGGGCATCGGCCGCGCCCGAGGGATTAACCGCACCGAACAGGACCCGGTGCGGGTCTGGCTCTTCGCCGACGTGGTGACTCCTCTCTTGGTGGACGAGCTCCTCGACTGGCGCGACCTTGCGCCGGGGTCGGTGGAGCGCATGGCCTGCCGTGGCATCTTCCTCGCCAGCCCCTCCGACGCTGCACGGGCTTATCCTGACCTCTTCGGCACCGTCGAAGCGGGCAAGAAAGCCTTCCAGCGGTGGGGAGTCGAAAAGGGCGAGGTTGGGGACATTCCCCTAAGATTAGTTACTCTAAGGGGAATGTCCCCAACCTCGGGTGTCTGGGCCTTCACCTACCGACCCAAGGGAGCAGGGCAGCGGACGCAAAGGGGGTGGGCTCGAACCGAGTTCGACCCTGAGGACGTTTGGCGGTTCCTGGAGGAGCGTTTGGGCGAGCTAGCGGCCTTCACGCCGGAGGATCGGCCTGAGCCTGAGCCGCCCCGCCCTGGCCCCCCGGACGCCCCCTCAGTGCCGTGGCCAAGTATCGGCCGGAATGTCCCCCCGAACGCGTCAGGCGGCCTTCCGGGCCTTTCTGAGGTGGGACTGAGCCTGCCCCCGTCCCGGTCGCCGGTACTGGCGGAGGATTTACGACCACAGACCGGCCTGCCGCCACGAAAGCCAGGCGCCTCCGCGGCTGTGAGAGCGGCGCCCCCGAGTGCTGGGGCGGCAACATGGAACCCAATTGGAGGAGGTGGCGGTGGCTGAGACGAAAGCAGTGACAACGAAGGCGGCAGCGAAAACGAAGTCCCCAGCCAAGCCCAAGGGCGATGGCTTGGATGGGTTGCGCAAGGCGATAGCGGCCGTCGACGTCACCGAGAGTGGCGCCTTGGATGTGAACGATGTGGACAACGCATTCGCTGAGCTGGGCGGGTCGAAGGTAGCCGCGTTCAATCTGACCATGTTCGCGGAGGTGGTTTCCTCGATGCACATCGAGGGGGCGGAGGGCACTGAAAAGCGCCAAGCGAACGTGCTTCGGGCGACTAAGGCCGCTATCGCTGCCATCGCAGCCTTCAAACCGAAGGATGAGATCGAGGGCATGATGGCGACACAGGCCGCTGCGATGCACTTCGCGAGCCTGGAATGCTTTCGTCGCGTGGTGCAGCCCGGCCAGACCTTTGACGCGACCTCGAAGCTGCGCCGCGATGGCGCGAACCTGGCGCGCGGGATGACGGACATGGTGGAGGCACTGAACCGGAAGCGCGGCAAGGGTCCGCAGGTGGTCAGGGTCGAGCGCGTCATCGTCCAGGAGGGCGCGCAGGCCATCGTAGGCAACGTGAGCGGCGCTCCAGCTGGAGCGCCGGCTGCTCTGGATGCATCCGGCTCAATACCGCCGGTGACAGTGCCTGGCGTCGCTCAGAGGGTGGGGGGAGGAGATAGGGGGTGAAGTCGAATGTTCAGAAGGACCCCATGGACCCGAAGCAACCAGCTCGCCCCTGCACGGCTCGACTTGATGCTGCTCCCCGCTGTGGAGCTCGGGCGCGCTCCGGCGAGCCATGCCGTGCACCGGCCATGCGCAATGGCCGCTGCGCCTTCCACGGCGGCAAGAGCACCGGTCCCCTTACTGCCGAGGGGCTGGAGCGGATCCGCATCGCTCGCACTCGACACGGCAGGTCGTCGGCGGAGGCGGTCGCTTTCCGTCGGCGGATCGCGGAGCTAAATCGGGAAGCGCGGGCGGTGACGGCATTCCTGCGAGGCAGCTAAGGGCTCGGCCCAGGCTTCTGCCGCGATGATAATTGATAGAGTCCACCCGCAGCGATGCCGGTTGGGGCCGTCCCGGAAGTCCATAGGTCGCCGGAGCAGAGCGCCCTGATTTGGGGCGCGGCGCGGAGAAGGCCTGTGGACCCTCCAGGGCGGCTGGCGCTGACCTCTCCGCTCCGCCTGCCCTTCAGCGTCGTTCACCTGGGCGCTGCGCCGCAACCTTCCGCCCCAAAAGAAATGACAAGCAGTCCCGTTGCTATCTCTCGTGAACATTAAAGAACAATAGGAGAGCCGATTAAATAATTACAAAGAGAAAGCCAGCAACGAATTTTTGCTGTACCTCAGCATTTCGATTGAAACTGAATATATGCCCATCTATTGTTGATTTATGGCGCATATAAAGTCGAGTTATGGCGCAGATGCGGTCGAGATGGTCCGGCAATCAGTGCCGGAATCAACTGGCCTTGGCTCCGCGCTCCGAAAGGTAGGGCCATCCTCGCGGGCTCGCGTTCTCGGCCGAATGGATCTGCGGAGCCGCGAAGCTCGGCTTCTGCGCCGGTTTCGGGCGGAACTGACGGAGCATGTTGGGGGCAGTCCCAGCGTCACGCAGCGAGCGCTGATCGAACGCGCGTGCTGGCTGAACCTCCACCTGGTCAAGCTCGATCGGAAGGCGACCGAGGGCGACACCACGGCCCTTCCGGATAGCGGGCGGTACCTGGAGCTCTCTCGCGGCCTCTGCGACGCGCTGCGGATGCTGGGCTTGACCCCTCACGAGCACAAGGCGGCGCCGGCCACCGATGAAGCCGTGCCCACTCCGGCGCCTGCGTCCACCAGCACAAAAGGAATCACCCCTTGACCAACACTCTCCCCACCCTCGCGGAGGAGACGGCGCGACTGGTGGACAGCGCCGCCCTCCGCACCGCCGATCATGAGCGGGAGGCGGTCGGCCAGCGGCTGCAGGAAGCGACGGCCGAGAAGCTGCGTGCTGACGATGCCGCTGCCGTGGCCCAGGCGAAGTTGGACCGTGCTCTCAACGGCGAAGCTAGCCTGGACCTGGCGCAGGCACACGCCGAGGCGGAGGAAGCGGCGCGTGCCGCACGGTTGGCCGGGCTGGTGGTGGAGGAGGCACAGAAGGCCCTCATTGACCGGGATGACGTGTATCGCCGCGCCCGTGGCATCGCCTTCCAGCCCCTGTTCGCGGCCGGCATCCAACGCCGCCTGGACGCCGCCCAGCGGGCCGATGAGGCGCGGGCGATGCTCAGCGCGGCGGAGGCGGAGTTCACTCTCGCCACGCGGATGCTCGAGGCGGCGCGGAGCGGCGGCACCTTCCCGCTGATCCAGGACTTCGGCTCGGTGCTCGGCACCTACGACGAGGAACTGCGGCGCTGGACCGGCGACCGGAGCGTCCACGGTAACTGGTGGACGGGCTGGAAGCAGCTCACGGGCACGAAGGTGCCCGCATGAACGTCATCGAGAGCCTGTTCGCCGGATCGTCATTCGTTCGGGATCGGCTGGTAGTGCCGGCCGAGCTGCTGATGACGGACTTCGCCCACCTGTTCACGGTGCGTGACGGTGTTCTCCTGGCGGAGGATCGCCACGGGAACGCAATTTACAGCCCGAGCCGACCGGGCGAGCGCGCCTCCTTTGAGGAGGCCATCGAGATCCTGGTGAACGCGTCGCCTGATCGCGACGAGCTGCTGCGACAGGAGGTCGCCTCGGGCGGGAAGGCTATCACCCGCGCCGAGTTCGAGAGCATGCCGGCTGCCACACGCGCCGAGCACTTCCGCAGCGGGGGCACGGTCCATGACTGACCCTCGCCGGCGCCAGCTGATGGACCCCCGGACCCTCGAGCGCATCGGCCTCGCCCTCGGCCGCCCCACCTATGACCCCTTGGCAATCTGCCGCGCGCTCTGCGCCACGCCGACGCAGGCAACGCTGGTCGCTGCGACGATGGGCTTTCTCCCCTCTGCCGCGCAGGCGGCGACGATCATGCGGGCGCTGGGCGCTCCGCCTCCTATCCATCCCCTCGCGCTATGCGAAGTGCCCTCGGAGACGAAGCACTGATGCCGACTGTGGAGATGCACTCCGAGGAGTCGACGACAGGCGGTGGCGGTCCGGCGACCGCGCCAGCGGCCACGCCAAAGCCCTCCGCCGATGAAGTGCGGCGCGTCACAGACGCCCGTGGCCGCGTGATCGGCTGGAAGCGGCTTGGCTATCTGGAGGAGATGCGCCTGGCTGACTTCCTCGGCCCGCAGACCTCCAACGTCGATCGCTACATGGGGCCGGCCACGATCGCCTATGCGGTGACGGAGATTGACGGGGAGCGGCTGCCGAAGCCGATCTCCCGCCTCCAGCTCGAATCGCAGATACAGCGGCTTGGCAATGAGGGAATGGACGCGCTTCTCGGCGACGCCCGGCAGATGGCTACCGAGGGCGGGGAGGCGGCCAACGAAGTGGACCGGGCAAAAAATTGAGTAGGCGCGCCGGCCTCGGAATGCGCCTCCAGTTGGTGAAGGCCGGCGTGCCCTGGGACACCGCATTCGGTCTCGACCATGCCTGGGCGTTCGGCCTGACCGTCGCGATGGGCGAGGCCGAGGGCGACAGCTACGACTGGGAAGCACTGCGCTGGCGCGAGCGCAAGAAGCGGTGACCCGTCATGGCTGAAATGAGCTTCGCCGCTCTCGCCCTTCGGCTCTCCCGCATCGGCGCCGTCATGGGCCGGGCGCAGCAGCGCGGATTGGACGAGGCCGGCCGCATCGTGGAGGTCGAAGCGCGCGGGATGCTCGGCGACTACCAACCAGCGATCCCTCCGTTCCCGCGCTGGGCCGACCTGAAGGACAGCACGATCCGCGACCGACTGCGGCGCGGCTTCACTGCCAACGACCCGCTCCTCCGCTCTGGCGAGCTGCGGGACAGCATCCATCACGAGGTGAGGGGCAACACCGCCTTCGTTTTCTCGCGCGACATCAACGCCGGCCGCCACGAGTTCGGGACGAGCAAGATGCCACCGCGTCCGTTCATCGGCCCAGCACTGGTTCGGAAGTTGGACGAAGCGGGCAAGGCGGTGGCGGACCACATCGCGGCGCCGCTGACGAACGGGAGGCGCTGAGACGTGTCTGGATCCTACAGCGCTTTCGGATCGCTGAACTTCACCACCAACGGCCCGCAGGTCATGGCGCAGCTATCGCGCAGCCTGGGGGCGCTGGATGCGCGGGCGAAGGTCACAGAGCGCACGTTGCTTGGTCTCGCCGGGCGCTTCTCCACCTTTCGCACGGCCGGCGCCGATATTCAGACGACGACCACCGCCATGGGGCAGATGGCGACCGCGGCGAACCGGGGCGCCGCAGCTATGACCCGGCAGGCCTCGGCCACGGGGCTGATGGCCACGGGCGCCCGGACGGCGGCGGCGGCGGTGGGGCTGATGACACGATCGGCGACGGCGCTGGAGCCGGCTGTAGCAGCCGGCACGCAGGCCATCGGGCGGGCGACCGCATCCTTCACCCGGAACGCGACGGCGGCGGATAGGGCCAGCGCGGCAGCGACGCGGGCGATCAACGCTTTCCGCTCCCTGGGTTCCCTCCCGTCCATCCCGCCGATCGGTGGTGGTGGTGGAGGTGGCGGCGGGCGCGGCACCCGGAGTGGGCGCGGCGATCGGGTTGCCGAGATGGCGAGCCTGGGGATCGTATCGCACGCCGGGCAAGCTGGCCTCGGTCGCGTCATCCGGGATGCCGGCGCCCTCTCGGATGAGCAGGCCATCCTTCGGGGCCAGACGGGACGCATGGCGCCGGAGGGTGGGATGGGACCGGCCGAGTACCAGCGGGCACTCCTAGCCCGCGCCATCGAGACGACGCGCTTGGTGCCGGGCACGACCATCCAAGGGAACCTGGCAGCCGGCGCCGAGCTGCGGACGGCGGTGCAGGCGCAGAACTCGATCAACATGCTGCCCGAGTTCCAGTCGGTTGCGACGGCCCTTGGCCGGATGAGCAATTCCGACCCGGACAAGATCGCCGGCGCTCTCGGCCGCACCCTCTCGCTGCGCGGCTCCTTCAACAACCCGCTGACCGGCGAGATGGACCCGGAGCGAGCGCGCGGCGAGCTGGCAGCAGCGGGGCGGATGCTCTTCGCCTACCGCAACCAGGGCGTCAGCGACCGAGAGCTGGAGATGTTCCAGCGCCGCGCCCGTGTCATGGGCGAGCGCATGGCGCCCGAGACCTACTTCGGCGGATGGACGGCCGGCGGCATCCAGAGCATGTCGGGCAACGTCTTCGGAACGGCTCTAAATGCTTTCGGAAGGCAAATGACCAATGGAATCATGGGGAAGGATCAAGCCGCCTTCCTGCAGCAATACGGCTTCATCGCCAAGAACGCCCGCGGCGCGCGAGTGCCCGAGCGCGAAATCCGCGACCTCCTCGCCCGAGGCGAGATTGACGAGGACCTTGCGGGGCGTCTGAGGACGGGCGCGGCGGCGCGCTTTAACAAGCGGGATATCGTCAACTCGGATCTCGCAGGCCTTCGGCCGGATCTCTACTTCGATTGGGCTGTGGGGAGCCTTCGTCGGCAGGGCGTGGTCACCCCAGACGAGCGCGACGCCTTCGCCAACCGCGCCGGCAGCACGAACACTGGCCGCCAGCTCTGGAGCTACGGTCTTTTCCCCGAGGGCCAGCGCGCGGATCGCGCCGCAGTCGGCGGCGTCAACATGAACGCCATCGGCGACTATCTGCGCGAGGGCTTCAACGCCGGCCGAGGCAATATGGAGGCCGGCGTCACCAACGCCACGGCAAGCCTCGGCATGTCCTCCACGGATGATGTCACGAAGCTGATGAACAGTGTAGCGCGCGGGCTGAACGATCTGGGCGACTGGGCAAGGGCCAACCCGGACACGTCGCGCATTCTCCTGGACGTGGGCGCCGGCCTGACGGCGGTGGCCGCGGCGGGGCTTCTCTTCACGGTCGGCAGCGCCGCCCTCTCAGGCCTCGGGGCGCTCGCAGGCGCGATCGGCACCGGCATCGGTCTCGCCGGCATCGCTGGCACCGCCGCCTTCGCCTTCATGGTCAGTCCCCTCGGCCTGCTGGCGCTGGGGGCGGGGATCACGGCGGTCGCTCTGTCCCTGGATCGAAAGGACTGGGAGACGCTCTTCGCCGGCTTCACCACCGGGATTAAGGGCCTCTACGACACCCTGAAGGCCGGTGTGGGGCTTGGTCCCGGCGGCGCGGGCGCGACAGGCCCGACGATCCTCCCCGGCGTTGGCGTGGCCCCCAACCTTGTCCGCCCCCCAGACGCGGCGCCTGGCGGCCTCCCCTCCTCCCCCGGCCTGATGCCTGGGCTGCCGAGCTTCCGCCCCCTGCCCGGACAGCGCAGCGATGCCGGCGGCGACAGCTTCAACCTCGCGTCGGCCGGCGGCGGGGACGTGGTGATCAACCTGACCACGACCCTGGATGGCCGGGTCATCGCCCAGAACACCTCGCGCCACTTGGCACGCGAGTTCTCGCGCCCGGCCCGTTCTGGGGCCGGCCTCGATAGCCGCATGGCCCTCCCTGACACCGAAACCGCCTGACGCGCGCAGCACGCCGCGCCCCCTCTGGAGACATGCCATGGCGCCCCCGAAGGCCCCCAAGATGCCCACAAACAAGGAGCTGTTGATGACCAACGTCAGTCAGCAGGCGCTGGTCATCGAGTTGCTTCAGGCCATCCTCGCTGGAAAGGGAAAGCCCTCCAGTAAGGGTCGCCCCGCCCCAATGGGCGGAGCTCTGCCCGTGATTACGCGGTAGCGCCGAATGCAGATCGCGAATTTCGGGACGTGGAATAGTAACCCCACGGGGTATGACCAGCAGTGGCAGGCCGGCCCCTCGAAAGATGGCCCGTGGTCGGATGTGGCCGGCGCCATTGGCACGACCTACAGCCCGCCAGACGCTGACAACGGGAGGTGGTTCCGGGCGGCTGTGTGGGGCCGCAACGTCACCGGCCGCGCGCTGGTGCCGCTCTACAGCTCGCCCCTCCAGTTCACGGCCAACGTCTCGACCGTCATCACCCTGCCGGCGCTGACGCTGACGCCGGCGGCCTCCTCCTTCCAGATCGGCACCCCTGCCGCGGCGGCAGGCGCAACCCTCGCCACCTTCTCCGGCGCGCACCCGAGTGCGACCCTGTCGGTGCCCCCCGGTGAGACCCGGTACGTCCTGAATCCAGCCAAGACGGCTGTTCTGGTGGGAGCGTCGCCTCTGGCTGCTGCCGACCCGCTGACGATCTCGGTCATTCAGACCCTGGCCGGTGCCAGCAACAGCCCGCGCCCGACAAGCGTGTCAATCACCGTGACCAACGCTGCGACGACGACCCCGGCGACCCCGGCCGACGCGCTTGACCAGCTCCAGGGCGCGCGCCTGGTCTTCGGCGGCTCCAAGCTGCTGAACGCCTTCAGCGGCACGCCTGTCACGGCCTCGGGCGGTACCGTCTCGGCTGTCGCCGACCAGACCGGCGTGGTTCAGGCCATCGGCCTTGGCTCCAACCCCACACCGCCGACCTACCTCAAGCCGGGCGACGCTGGTTTCCAGTCGTCCTACTTCAACGGGCTGCCCTACCTCAGCTTTAACGGGTTCAACCAGCACCTCGAGAGCGATCTGATCTACTCGGGCACTGGCGCGATCCTGGTCGTGGCGGCCATTCGTCGCCGCGCCGCGCAGCCCAATGACTTCGGCTGCCCCTTCACCGTCATGGGCGGGACCAACAACTACAACGGCGGCTATCCCTTCCTGCGGCCCTACTTCCGGCCTAACGGTGGCGGTGCGACGGGTGGCATTTACCTCGGCAACAACGAATTCGAGACAACCGACCTCACGGCGCCGACCGAAGCGCCGTTCATCATCGCTTTCCGCCGGAACGCCGATGGCACCGCGCAGCTCCGGGTCAATGACGCTAAGACGCAGATCCTTACCGGTACGGCGAACCCGTTCCCGGCCCGCCTCCTTATGGGGTCTTCGCTGCCGCCGGGCAGTCCGGACGGCGCTTTCCTGTTCACGGGCGCCTTTGACATGGCGTTTGCCTGGGTCACCGATGCCATGGGTGACGAAGACTTCCTCTGCGCGGAGTTCGCCCGCCGTATCGGCCTCAAGCCGCAGAGCGCCGTCGACACTGCCTGGGCCGCGCGCGCCTCGGCCGGTGTCACCGGCACCACCGAACCCGCGAACCCCGTCGTCGTCACCCCGCCCCCGGTCATCGGTGGCACCCCCGTCGCGGGCGGCACCACCCCCGCCACGCCGATCGCGCGTGTGGCCGACAGCAGCTATCCGTCAACCACGTTCACCAGCATTCCCCTGACCCTAACCGGCACGGGCGCCCCAGCGGGATCGGTCTACACCCAGATCCAGGGCTTCCAGCGTGGGCACCTGTTCCCGGGCGATCCGCTCGTGTGGAAGACCTCGGGCGGCACGGCCTGCGAGACCCAGTACGACGCGGCCCCGTCCACTTTCTGGGCTGATGGCTCGATTATGGCGACGGCCATCCACATTGCCCTGCCGTCGCTGGGAAATGGGGCGACGGAGGCCGGTGCGCTGTTCAAGCAGGCATCCCCCTCCGGGACAGCTATCAATCTGGCGACCGCGCTCTCCGGCAAGTCGGTGACGGTGAACGTGGGGGGCTTCTCCTACGACGTGATTGCCAACCTCCCAGCAGCCCGCTGGCACCAGGGCAACCTGAAGGCCAGCACGCGCTGCATTGCCAATATCCCTCGCGCGGCCATGGGTGGGGGCACGGACGGCCGGCTGATCGTGGACATCGGCATCGACAAGCAGGGCGTCATGACCGTCGAGGTCACGCCGCGGAATGACTTCGCACTCAAAGCAAACCAGGGCAGGGGCACCTACGACCTCCGGGTCTACCTTGGCGGCAATGAGAGGTTGACCCGGACGGGCATCGTCGCGCCGCTCTACACCGCCTATACCAACGAGCTGCGGGTGGCCTCGGACGGCACCACTCTCCTCCCGACGCGGGTGGCCTATGCTAAGCTCGATGCGCCCTACTGGCAGCGCACTGGCATTTTGCTGCACTACGACCAGCAGTTCTCGGTCGCGCAGTCCGTCCTCGACGAGTGCTCGGCGGTGCTCAACGATGCCAACTTCAACACCCCTTACAGCTACCGGGGGCTGCAGCCGATCACCGGAGGCCCCGGCGACGCGCCCAACATCGGCTTTGCAGACCGCATCGCCAGCACCGCCTACCTCACCAGCAATCCGATCGCCATCCGCGCTGCCATTGCTCAGTCCGAGGCGGCGCTATCGGCCCCCCTCGCCTGCTGGGACGAGACGCACGGGCGCTGGTTGAACAGCGTTGACCGGCCTTACGCCTGGTTCGATCGCGGCCATCGCGACATGGATCTCGGCTCGAACGACTACGGCTGGGATGTCGACGGCGCCCACATGGGCGACTACTTCCTCGCTGCGTATCTCTACACCGGCCGGCGCAGCTTCTGCGACGGGATCAACCTGCAAGCGTCGTTTGGCATCATGCTCAAGTGGCCCGAGGGGCAGCGCGGCATGCCGGCGAACACCGAGGACAGCTTGAATGGCCGCAATAGCCGGATGCAGGAGATGGCCGCCACCTCGCACGGTGCCAGCCTGCGCTGGAACGACCAGATGCGAGCCTGCGGGTGGGTGACGCGCCAGTGCCTCGACGCCCATGCGCTGGTCCCCACGACTGAGCAGCCGCACGGCAACTACCATTACGCCCTGCTCAAGGGGAACTTTCAGCAGCGCATTGATGACCAGCTCAGCGCACAGGCGAACATGGAGATGTGGGGGCTGCCCACGCACTGGATCTATGGGACCGAGGGCGGCAATCTCGGGCCGCCCTGGCAGACGGTCTTCATCCTTTCCCAGGACATTCGCGCCGCCCGCATGGAGATCCCCGGTGCGCTCGATCATGTCACCTGGGCCGACCACTTCTGGAGCGGCAGTTTCCAGCGCGGCGACTTCGATTGGTCGGACATGATGCAGTACAATTGGCAATACGTGACGGGCGGGGTGCCCGGCTATCCCAGCCAGAGCGGCAAGTGGCTGACTTACGCCGCGGTCAAGGCGGCGCTCGGTGGCGTTGCGTTCGGCCCCAACTTCCGGGACAACGGAATGGGGCTCGACTACCCGCAGCGGCAGGTCGTGGTCACGTCGCAGCTCTACGACCTCTTCGCCGACCACGGGAAATCGACCTCCTCCGTGGCCGATGCCTACGCAAAGCTGCAGTCGATGCCGCCCGACCGGACGGCGACCGACCTCGCCGCCTTTGCGCGCGATCCCCGAAACTGCGTGACGCGCCGCGGCCAGACGAGGGCCTAGACGGTCAGGCGCGGCGCTTCCGCACCGCCGCCAGCCCGAGCAGCCCGGCGCCAAAAAGGGCAAGGGATGCCGGCTCGGGAACGGGGGTCGGGGTGACCGGCGTCTGCGTGGCGACCTGGGTCCGAGTTACGTTCGCGGTATAGGTGCAGGTCGCCCCGGTGCCGCACAGGAGATCGAGGTTGTCAGCTGCGTAAGTGCCCGACGCGGAGCCAGTCGCGTTGATGTTGAGCGAGAAGACGGTGCTGGTGTTCGTGTAGAGGAATGAGCCAGCCAGCGCGCCCATGGCGGGAGCACTGAACTTAAAAACCGTGTTGGTGAAGGTAGCATCGCTGCGGAAAGGAGGCGGCAGAGCATCCAGGCTCTGGCGATCAATGATCGTGCGGCCAGCCGTCCCGGGAATGGTGATCAGGATATCCACCAGCCCCGCCACGCCCTCGCTAATGACGTTGCCGGCGCGATACTCCCGGTTGAAGGAGAAGCCATTGGCGTAGGCCGCATCGGTCACGGTGATGGACCCGCTAAACACCGCCGAGCTGGGCGACCCATCGCTCTTCTGGGCCGAGGTTTGAGTGAAGGTGTAAATCACATCAGCCCGCGCATCGGCCGCGCCGAGGGCCAGGGCAGCGGAAAGGGCGGCAATTGCGATACGCATAAATGCTTCTCCCAGCGGGACCGGACGCCACCGCTGCGCGAGTAAGCGCAAAGGACAGGCCACCACAAGCCACATTGCGGAACAACCACTTGCGTCGTGTTGTGCAACCGCAACGGGTAATCTGTAAGAAAAGGCGACGTGCGGTGTGACGGATACTTGGACGAGAAAGACAAACCCCTGCCTGCGAGGGGCAGGCAGGGGCCAGTCGGATCGGAAGCGCGTAGTCAGGCGCCGTGGGGACCATAGGCGTCCAACCTGAGGCGGGATGTCACGAGGACGTGGACAAGTCTAGTCCGGCAAGAGTGACAGCGGACGGTGTTCTCTTATCGGCCTTTTTGCCTACCAATCGTTTGGGCTCCCACCTCGCTTCCGCGGCGCAACCCTCGTTGCAGGATCACCCGGCGCGAAAGGGCAACAGCTCACATTCCCATTCGTGGCCCCTGCCGCTGCCGCGGTGCCTGCTGCTCCGTCGCCTTTGCTTTCTTTAGCTGGGAGCCACGCTCCTGTGTCGCCTGCCAAGGATCCTGCGAGCGGAGCTTCTGCCTCTCGGCCCGCTGAGCGGCCATGGCGCGGATCCTCTCCGGTCGCCACTGGAGCATGCGCCCAGCCCGCGTTGCCGCCTCCGAAGCGAGGCGCATGACAACCTGCATTCGCGTCTCGGCCTCGGGCCGCGCCTTGGCATCGCCGGTCCTCAGCCAAGTGGCACGGTCCGCCACATAGTCGGCCGCGTTCAAGCCATCGGCCGACCCCTTTGCACTCCGCAGGAACGCCATGCGGACGGCCTCCTGCGTCGGCTTTTCGCCATCGCCGGCCAGCCGTTCGGCAATGGCGCCAGCATCGGCCACCACCACCGCGTCCTGCCTGTGCCGTGTCAGCCCGACATAGGCACGCGCATCATCGAGCCCGCCGCCCGCGTGCAGGACGGTGAAGTCCACTGTACGCCCCTGCGCCTTGTGAATGGTCTGCGCGAAGGCGTGCTGGAGCACTGGCGGACGCTGGCCCTGCTTCTTCGTGGGCGGGGGCGCGATTTCCGATAGGCGCAGGGAAAGCGTCTTCTGCGTGCGGTCGAGCCGGATGGTGAGCGTGGGGTCCGCCTCGCGCGTGAAGCCCTCCAGCGTCGCCACGTCATTCGCCAGCACGTCATGCCCGCGCTTCGTCAGCGTGGAGCCTAGCGCCAGGCGGTCGCCCGTGCGCAGTTCCATCTCCCGGAGCTCACCCTGACCACCCCGGCGGCCTCCAGCATGGAGGGTGCGGACGGTAATGGCATCGGCGCCGAGTTCTCCAGCAGCCACCAGCCGACCACGGATCTCGCGATTGAGGGCGTGCACGTCCGCGTTCCGGGCCGCGAGGACGAGACGGGAGGCCTCGGGCGAGGCTTGGCGGTTCCTTTCCCAGGCGTCGGCCGCCTGCTGCAAGGTGTCCGCGGCGTCTCGCGCCCAACGGACGCGCCCGTGAGCGTCATAGCGCGCCAGCCCCTCCACGCTATCGCCTGAGGCAAAGGCCTGGCTGGCCTCCTTCATCCAGGGAACCGACTGCCGGCGAACGTCCTCCATGCGCGCCAAGCCCAGCGCATCAGCCAGGGCGGAGAAGGGCGCGCCCGGCTCCACGCTGCGGAGCTGGCGACGGTCGCCGACTAGCACGACCTGCGCTCGAGCTCTGCGCGCGTGGGCGAGTAGCCGGGCGACATCTCCAGCCCCAGCCATGCCTGCTTCGTCCACGATCAGGACCGATCGCGGCTGCACTTCGGCCCGCCCTGCGTCGAGGTCGCGGACGAACCCTTGCAGTGCACGGGCACCGGGAAGCGCCGCGTCCTGGCGCACCACGTCCGCCGCGGTCCAGGAGGGGGCGAGCCCCACCACATGCGCGCCGCTGCGCCTGGCCGCGTCCGTGACGGCGGCCAGGGCGAAGCTCTTGCCCGCGCCGGCCACGCCTTCGACCACCACCACGCCATCGCCGCGGGCAGTGTGACGAACGGCTTGGGCTTGCTCCGGCGCGAGGCTGGGACGAGCAGCAATGGCGGCCTCGGCGTCAGCCTTGCGGATCTGCCCCCCCTCCCCTCGCCGCTCCAGCGTGTCCAGCAGCATCCGGCGCTCACGGTCGAGCGTCTCCTGGGTGGTGAAGACCATCTCGCCCCGTCGGTTCGGCTCCAGGGTGACGAGCTGCTTGCTGGCGATGAGGCGGTCAAACTCGGCATGGGCGCCCTCGGCGCCACCACCGCGCGCCTGGGTGGCCTCCGCAATCATGCGGCGCAGGGTGCGGTCGGTGACAACGGAGGACCGCTCCAGGGCCTCGGTAAGGGCTGCACTGGCCGGGCGGTCCTCGGGGAGCCGGTGGCGTGCCGCAGCCTCGCGCACGGCGCCCCAGACGGCCTCACGCGAGAGGCCAAGGCCCTCCATCTCCCGGAGCCACCGAGCCTCCAGCCTGCCGTCATCGGGGACGGTCGCCTTGGTGCGCCGGGTGCTCCGGGTGATCTCCTCCTTCAACAGCCGGAGGCGCTTGCCGGTGGCGTCGCTAGAGTCCCCGGCCTGGGTGTCGCGCAGCGGACCTTGCCGGCCTTCCGGAGCAGTGGCGGCGACGCGCTCTTGCTCGCCGGCCTGCTCAAGGGTTGCCCGCACCTTGTCGAGGGCGTCAAGGATGATGGTCCGGCGCTTGGACCAAGTGGCGATGAGCTCCGGCGGAACCCCGGCAATGGTGAAGGCCTGCCCGTCCTCCAGGATCGCCACCCCACGCTGCGCGAGGCGGTTGGCCAGCTCGGCGCGGAAGACGGCGCCCCCGTAGGTCTTCCAAGGATACAGTTTTTGCGGATCCAGAGCTCCGGTGGTGCCATCCGCGCGCCGGCCAGCGTTGATCAGGACGGAGTGGACGTGAGGCTGAGGGTCGCCGGCGCGGCTCGTAAATTGTGGGAACAAGCCGGCGGCCACGTCCTCCGCCCGCTCGCGCGTTTCCCCGTCTTTGCCACGCCGGGTCTCGAACACTCCTCGGTCATGCAGGGCGCGCAGGCCGGCGCGTGCCGAAGCGGCCATGTCCTCCGCGATGCCGTGCCGCATCTCCGGTGAGGCGGTGGCGTAGAGGGCGCCGACCGCCTTCGGGGCGTTGAAGGTAAGATCCCAGCCCCCGACCCGTTCAGCCCGCTTGGCCGCCTGGACGAGCGCCGCTCCATCGAGGCCACGCCCCTCCAGCATCTGGCGCAACTGGTCAGGGACGATCGGTGCCCCATCAGGGGCAAGCCTATCGGACGCGCTCCACCAGGTAGCCTGCGCGGCCGAAGTATCGGCCATCAGGTACTCGTCGGTGGCCTTTGACGGGCTGGCGTGCTCGGGAAGGGCGTGTTGAGCCTCGCGCTCGTAATAGTCCGCAGCGGCCGAGACGTTCAGCCCGTCGCCCCCACCGCCGATGCGCTTGATGCCGAGCACGGGCCTAAGCTCCCCTCAGAACTGCCCGGCGCTGGCCGGCGGCTCAATGGAACCTGCCAGGGTGCCTACGGCCTGCGCGATATCCTGCAGCGCCCCCTGCACGGCCTCCCGGTCCGCCCTAGCATCCTCAAGGGTTGGGACGGCCCTGCCGATAGCAGCCGCATGCTGGCCGAGGATTTCCACCAGCGCTTCCAGTCTGCCCGGGACCACGCCTGTTGCGGCAGTGGTGTCAGGGGCTGCTTGGCCGATGAAGGCGAGGATTGCCAAGCGAATGAGCTGAGGTGGTTTCATTCCCCGTGCCTCGGCTACTTTAACAACCGCCTCGACTTCCCCTTCGCTGAGTGACGCCCAAACGCGAACAGATGCCCTAGCAGCCATAAGCTTTCCTCATAACAAGCACCCATCGCACAAAACTGTGCATCGTGGATGCCGCGCCGTGTGATGCTCTTCATACCCTATTCGCTTGCAAAACGCAGCCTTTACGACACCTTTACATCGATTCGACCATTACAGGAGCTTTTCGAGCTTTACGGCACGAAAACCATGCTAGAACTCAGGTCTGTTCGGTGGGGAGCGGGTTTAGGCCGATGGCGGATGACGCGTTCCGGGCAAGGCTGGCGGAGGTGGAGCCGGCCGGCAGGAAGCAGGAGCCGTCCGCCGCTCGTGCTCGCATTCAGGAGACGTTTGACGACCTCACGGCAGCCCGGAAGCGAGGGGTTGCCTGGCAGCAGATCGCCGCCCTGATGACCGCTGATGGGATCAAGGCCGCCGATGGGGAGCCGCTGACCCCTGATGAGGTGAAGGCGCTTTTTCACGCCGAGAGATATGCCCGCGGTGAGCGCCGGAAGCGGCGCCCGAACGCCGGGGCTGCTGAAGCCCCTAAGGTCCGGCCTCGCCGGGTGACTCCTGACGTCGAGGCCGAGCCTGTGGCCGCTAAGCCCCTAGTGCCGGCACCCCTCCCCGCTCCCGAGAATGCCCGTCCGGCCGATCCCTATGCCGAGCTGGACCGCAGGCAGCACGAGGCCAAGCAACGCCGGGAACGAACGGCGAAGGCGCGGGACTGGAACCCCTTTGATCTTAGCAACAAGGAAGCATCTGAATGAGCGAGGCGGGTATGGCTGAAAAAACGAAGGCGGTGGGCAAGGGTGCCTCTCCGGCCGCGCCTGCCGTCGAGCGCTTCCTGGTGCTCAACGACAAGGGCGGCATCGGCAAGTCCATCGTCATCCACGGGCTGAGCCTGGAGATGACCTCGGTGGGGGTTGAGCACCGGGTGATTGAGGCCGAGAGCGACCCGCGCCTCCAGCGCGTCCTCGGCGAGCACCGGGTGGCCTTCCATCCTCTGTCCGAAGACAGCCTGCGCGACATCCGGCGCAACCCGGATCTGGTGGCCGAGTATTGGGACGCTATCGCGGAGGAGTTCATGGAGGGCGTGCGGCTGCTCGACATGGGCGCCAACGCCTCCAAGCTCTTTTGGAATTGGTGGGACAGCGGATCGGGCCGGCTGATGCTGGGCGACGGCGCTGGAATCGGGGCGCTGATCGTCACCACGAACGAGATCGAGGCCATGCGCTTGGCTCGAGAGGCATTGGCGCGGGTAGCGGAAGAGATGCCAGCCGCCCGGCTGTTCGTGGTGGTCAATGAGCACCAGGGCACACTGCCAGCCTCGCATCCGGCGCTGGACAAGCTCTGTGAGGCGGCCGGCAGCCGGGCAGGCGAGGTGGTGCGGATCGTGCTGCCGCGCTGCGCTGCCCCCGCCTGGCCGGTCATGTTCGGTATGGGCAAACCGCTCAACGAACTGGCCACCCTGCGCCCGCAGGACCTGCAGCCCCATGGTTACCGCCTCGGGGCGGCGGCTCGCTCGGTTTCGGATGTGGGGGAATGGTTAGCCGAGTGGCGCCCGCAGATTCGCCGCATCCTGACAACCGCCGGCTTGGTTGACGGGCCGCGGTGAAGCCCAGCCCCTCCAGCGCGGGCCGCCCCTCCGCCACGGTGGAGGGGTTCAACGAGGCGGCGATGGCAGACGCGCGCCAGCATGCGCGTGCGGTCTGGGCCGAGGAGAGCGCGAAGGAGCGGGACAGGCTGATGGCCCTGCCCTTGGCGGAGAGGCTGGCCGCGTTGGATGACGATGCGGTCCGTCAGCAGCTCACCCCCGAACATCGAGGCGAGCTGCGCGGGGCGATTGCTACGCTGGCCGAGGCCGGGAAGGCTTCGCTTTCCGATGCGGACAAGGCGACCTACCTCCGCGACGTGCGGGGCTTCCTGCACCAGGGGCTCGCGCGGCTGCCGCGTCAGATGGTGGTGCGCACCGCCGTCATCGCGGGGCTTACTTGCGCAGGCATGACAGCGCTCGGCGTAGCTGGAGGCTACCTGGCGGGGCGTGCCTCCGTGATGGCCGAAGTATCTGCGCTTAACCGGCACCTTGCCCTAGATGCAGAAGCGGCCGCGGCTTGGCTGGATTTGATCCAACTCAATGGCGATCCACGCCCGGCGCTCAGCCGAGGCACTAAGTTCCGCCCTGACATAGGCGGCGAGGCGACCAGCCTGAACTTGTGGCTAAGGGCTCCGCCGGCCGTCCCTCCGCAGAGGCGGTAAGCGGCTCTCCCTCCCCAGGTAACGCAGCTACCCTCGCGCCGACCCTGCGGTGAGCCGGTCGAACTCCTCCAAGGCTTCTGCCCGGTATTCACGCACGACACGGTACACGCTCATGAGGGCAGCCCCCCGGTGACGGGCGGAGCGAACCATCTCCTCTCCGGACGCGTTGATGGCTGCCACGAACTGGTGGCGGGAGACTCCTCTGTTGGCCATTTCCCGTGCGATGCCGAGGGCGCTGGTATCGGACTGATCGTCGACGGGAAGAGTCATCTGGAAGATCTCCGCATCTCGGCCAGCACCCATCAGCAGGCTGAATGCGGCTGAGCGTCTAGGCTAACCGGCGGCTCCGCGGTTGTGCATGTGAACTTGGCGCAACCGAGGGCGGACGCCCTCGTGTGAGGATCGGAGTGGCTGCGCATAGACAGGAGCCTTGGCAAGTTCAGGCAAGGGTTGCCTTTCCTTCGTCACCAGAACTCAGGTGCCAGAGCCTCGACATCTTTGAGCACGTCGCTCGCAAGCAAGGCGCACAGCCAAATAGACTTGAGCACACATCCGCTCCATTACAACGCTGGGTTGCGCGCCTCTACCCTATTGCGGCCTCCATAGTCACCATCATTATCAGTTGCGCAGCATCGAAGGCTGGCCCCAGTCGCCCCGCAAAGGCATTGGCTGGCGCCGACGATCACGCTGCGATGGTGCGGCGCGGGCGTGCGGCTGCGGACGGCGTTGATCGGGGGGAGGTGCCCCGCTTCTTCGCCTCTGGCGCCAGATCCCCCAACCCCTCCAGCTCAACCGGCGGCAGCCCTGGCATTTGCACGTTGAGTGTTACGCGGCCACCCAAGGCCTCGACGTAGCCCCGCAGGGTGGACAACAGCATGTCGCCGCGTTGTTCAAGGCGTGCGACGTTCTCCTGCTTGATGCCGAGCTGCCGCGCGACGGTGGCCTGGGTCTTACCCATAGCCTTCCGCACGTCGCGGAGGGCCATGTGCTGGGCGACCAGGACTGCCGCACGCTGCTCCACCTCGCGCTGATCCTCCGGCGACATCCGGGCAATCATCTCGTCCAGGGATACACCCTTGGCCTTGCTCATTCCCATGTCCTCCACCTCTGCTCCGCCTTGGCGATCAGCGTTCGATAGAACCTCGCCTCCGACACACCCGCCTTATCCCCACCAGCCAGCAGAACTGCGACCCGTTGGCCATCGAAGGCAAAGGCAACGCGCCAGACACCACCATCAGCGGCAAAGCGCAGTTCCTTCAGGTTGGCGACCTTACTCCCCTTGAGTGTGTCAACCGTGGGACGCCCGAGGGTGGGGCCGCTGGCCTCCAGGAGCCGCAGCGTTGCGGCCAGGGCAATACGCACCTCCCGCGAGAAGGTCTCGAAGTCCTCGGCCATTTCGGGGTGGAAGGTGACATGCCAAGGCATATGCGCAATATGCGCAGAAACGCATATGCGGTCAAGAGCATTGATATTCAGATTGACGATGTTGGACATTGGAAGCTCCGCGGTTGAAGGAGCCTCGGACTCAACTGTCACGACCTGCCTGCCGCCTCACCTTTTTCGCGCGGGCCCAGGCTGGAAAAGCCATCCGCAGAGAACCCGCAGAGTGATCCTTGACCGTGGTCGTCCTAGCGGTTGTCATGCGGCATGACCACGGACGACCAGGGACAACCAGGGACACCCGCCCAATGGCCTACACTGACCGAGGCGGCTTCTCGTAGTGGCTATAGCCGGGAGGCTCTTCGGCAGCGTATTCGCCGGGGCAAGCTGCGGGCTGTTAAGTCGAACGTGGATGGTCAACTCCGTCTTGATCCCGAACTCTTGGCCGCTCTACCCCCGCTAGATAGCTCACAAGAGGAGATCGTGGACGACCAGGGACAACCGGTTGACGAACCTCGTGGCATGGTTGTGGATTTTCTGCAGGCGACCGTGGCCGACCTACGCACGACCGTGAACAACCTTGGTCAACAGCTTGAAAAGGCACGGACGGCCCTGGACGCGGCCCAAGTCGACCGCCTGAACGATCGCGGACGTGCCGAACGGGCTGAGGCTCAGGCGGTGGCTAGTAGTGAGCGTGCAGCAGCGGCAGAAGCGCGATTGGCCACCATGGAGGCATCCTTGGCTGAAGCCATGACGCCCCTGCTAATCCGTGTGATCCGGGCTGTCCGAAGACGCTGACGAGCGTCAGAGAGCCTTCTGGGGAAACCTTGCGACCACCTCCACGCCCCTGAGGTACCGGCGGTCCACTAGGAACTCCTCCTCCCCGTAGTGGTCATCCTCCTCCGGCACCGCACAGATGATCGCGGAGGGAGGTGCCGTCGCACGCAGCAAAACGCTTCCCCCGTCAGTCGTCTGCCAAAGGCCACGGGCGTGCGCTTCCGCGGCTTCGCGGGATGAGGACCAGGAAAAACCATAGGTGCGCCGTCGCCGATTGCGCGCGCCTTCGCCTCGATACACCTCCACCGCCGGCCCGCTATAGGGAGGCATGAGAAGACGCAAGCCAGCAGCAAGTGCCAGGTCGTCTCCTACTCCCTGCCGAAGGCTGTCCCCGTAGCGGATCCAGATTCGCAAGAAGCCCGGCGGCACATCGGGGTGAACGTCAGCGCGGCGAACCAAGGCCGCCAATGCGGGACGCCACAAGAAGCCATATTCCAGAGCCTCTAAGCTGTCAGCCAGTGCGGAAAAGTCGCCCGCCGCTACCGCTGCGAGAAAGGCGCGGATCGCCCCACGATCCTGCCGCCGCTGCCGCGCCAGCAAGTCAGAAACCGTCATTGTCTCCAGTTCGGCCGCCGCTTCTCCGGTGATGGGTTCTCGTGCACCGCCGACGGTGAAGGAAATGGGGCGGCCGTAGTCAGTCATGGTCAGCGGACTTCCGGTTCATGCGGCGCATGAGCGCAAAAGAAGAGGGGCCACGCCCGGCGCGGCCCCCTTCTCATGTCAGCCCAACAGATCGCTCTGCCACAGCTCGTTCTCCACGCCGGGCGCGAGCTCTCGCGGATAAAACTCCATCCGCAGCTTGCCCTCATTGGTGCGCACCGCGCCTGCGTGATCCTCCTTTTCGGAGCACCACAGCCGGTACTTCCGGACCTCCTCTTGGGCCACATAGTGGCTGCCTCGGGAGGGGCCGTACGCCCGAGCCATGCGAACATGGCCTTGGCAGTGCTTCCCGTTCGCGTAAACGAACGGGCAGGGAATTGTAGTCATGTCGTCTTCCATCGATGAGGTTTGGTTCGGCGAACCGATCATCGGCTGGGTCTGGTAGTCACTAGCCTTATGGCCTGCTTCCGCAGGCAAGCTGCTAAACAGTAGGGCACGCAGGCGGCAGGCCCAAGCGCTATCGGCATACTGACTACGTCAGCCGCAGCAGATCCAGCAGAATGCCGCCGATCAGCCGCTCCTCCTTCTCAAACCGCCCGTCGTCATGCCGGGCGAGGAAGTGCAACTTCGCCTCAGCTTTCGCCCTGAGCCCGGCGACCGTGGCAGCGGGGATCTCGCCTATCTCGTCCTGATCCGGGATGAGTGAGTTCAGCCGGCGCATCTCGGCTTCCATCTCGGCCGGGTGTTCGGTCCAGTCGTGTTCATCGGCCAGGCTTGCCATCATGCGGTAATGTTCCATCGCGGCTTGGTCCGCGCGGATGAACTCTTGACACTTCGCGATCAGCGCCGCGTCCGGGCTGCCTCCCGAACAGACGGGCGGCGACGGCAGGAGAGTCGGCGGGAGGGCAGCCGGAGCCATGGCGATCGGCAGCAGCGTCAGCATGTCGCGTCGAGTGCTGGTCATGCTGCACCCCCGGCCGCCGCCTCGAGCTTCGCCGCGGCATCCCGAAGCCAGCGCGCGGCCTTTGCCGCCATCTGTTGCGGGGTAGCGCCGGCAAACTCATCCTCGGGATACATCGTCAGGATCAGTGCCAGCCCACCGAACTCTGGGCCGTGGTCCTGCAGGTCCAGCGAGACCGCATCCGTGGCCGAGGTCTCGATCTCGAAGTGGACCAACTCCTCGTCATTCCACCGGCCGGGCGTCCAGCCCTGCGTGGTGCCCAGGGCCTCGAAGACGGCCAGCTCGGGACGGTCGGGAAGCCGCTCTGGGATGAAGGCGCCGGAGGCGAGGGAAGGCATGGCAGGGGCGGAGGACACCGCAACAGCGGCGCCCCCCATGGCAGCCAGCAGGCCGCGACGAGCCGAACTCATGAGCTAACCTCCATGGGAAAATTGTGGTCACTCGGCAGCAGGGCGCTCAGATCGCGCCCGATGCTGGTGGCGATGAAGTCGGCCGCACGCCGGCTGTAGCGTGCGACCTCGCGCAGATGTCCCGATGTAGCGTCGTTGTTCATGTCGAGATCTGCGGCACCACTGGCCAAAGTGGCGGCTAGGGCAATCACCAGAAGCGCGTCTGTGACGGTCTCCGGCTGGGTGCTTAGAGCTTGGTCTTCGGCTCCGAAGTAGGCCGCTGCAGCGTCGTTCCAGGCATCACACAACCGATGGCGTTCCGTCTTCGATCCCTTGAATGCCCCTACCGCTTCGTCTGCTGCGTCCATCGCCCGCTTTAGTGCCGGGAGCCTAAGGACAATTTGCTCGACGGCTCCCACTCGCGAAGGCGCAGCGAGGACAGGGAAGGGCGCCACCGCAACGGCGGCGCCTCCCATGGTGGCCAGCAGGCGACGACGAGCGGTCATGCTGCACCTCCCTTCGTGCGACGGTGGGGGCGGGTCGGCTTTTTGGGCTCCAGCCACGCAATGGCATTCAAAAGTGCTGAGTGCTGCGCCTCGAAGATGGGAGCGCGGTGCATCCGGTCGGCAGCCCAGCGGAGCTTTGCCAGCAAGCCCTCGATCGTCTCTGGTTGTGCCGCAGCGAGGTCCGACAAGGCGTCCAGGTGTGCCTGTCCAGCCTTAATATGCCGCTGAGTGCCTCTCCAAGCTTGGCGGCCCATTTCTCGGGCGTCGGCCATACGGTCGATGGCGGCATACACCGCAGCATCGGGGTTGTCGTCCGCCGCACGCGCCACGAGGGCGCGGAAGTCGAAGGCCTCGCTCATGCGGCGCCTCCTGCCATCCGCTCCAAGTCGCGAAGAACGGAACGGGCAGCGATTTCATCGAAGTTGAGCATGGCGTCCGTGTCGCCGGGATTCTCGATGGATCGGACGTAGGCCATGACGGAGCGGGCCTTGGCGGCAGCCCCTTCCAGGGTCGCGGCCTGCATCCCGGTGATCACCTTCAGGGCGGTATTGGCGCGATCGCAAGCGGCATCCCAGACCTTCTCGGCAGCGACGGCCGGTGCACAATCGGGGGAAACATCGAAGGCTCGCATCGCGTGCAGCAGCCGCTTCTCCTCAGCGGCGAGCTTCATGTGCTCGGCGCAGGCAGCGAGCAGCGCGGCGTCCGGATGGGTGGCATGTGTCGCCAGGGCCGGCGTCACGGTGACGAGGACGGCCAAGCCGCCCAACAGGTTCCGGCGGCTCATGCGTGCGCGCTCCCGAAACCACCACCGAAGCGACGCAGGTTGGCCGGAACCGGATCGCCGTTCCGGCGATACGCGGCGCGCATCTCCCGCGCAGTCGGGCGATGGACCACCACGGGGCTGCGATCGGGGGAGAGGGTGAGGGGCTGGCCGCTGGCCTCGGCCACCTCGGCCTCACCATCCGCGTCTGGCTCCATGTCGAGGTTCGCCCGGTCGGCGTCGTCCAGCACGCGCAGCAGCATCGTCGCGCCGTCTAGGAGGGACGCCACCTTCGCCTCGATGCGGGCACGCAGGGCCGGCGTCAGAACCGACCGCAGCGCGGTAACGTTGCTTTTCGTGTCGCGCGTCGGAGCGCGGGTGCTAAGGGTCGCGGATGCCATGTTGGCCTCCTGGGTTGGTGTGGCTGCCAAGGCCGGGCGGGGAGGTTTTCGAGGCTCACCCCGCTCGGCCGCTTTGCCCGGATGACCCGCCGGGCGCGGGATCTGTCAGGCGCCGGTCACGCGCTCCGAGGCAGCAAGCCGGCGCGGATCTCTCGAGCCTGCTCGATCATGCCGGCGAGGAGCGCCCGCAGCCGTGCCGGGCTCATGTCGTCCAGGCGGGCGGGGTCCAGGTCCGCGGTGGCATCAATCTCGCGCAGGGCGGCATCCAGGGCGCTGAGGGTGGCCGAAGGGAAGGGCATCAGGCGCCCCCCTCTGCCGCCGCTTCGAGCCTCGCCGCGGTGTCGCGCAGCCAGCCGGCGATGATGGCCGCTGTCTGCTGCGGGGTGGCGTCGTTCAGCGTCTCCTCGGGGAAGAGCGTCAGGCTGACGGCGAGAAACTCCCGGCCTTCGCCGGTCTCATCCATCTGCATGCCGATCTGGATTTCGTCGGTGGAGGACGTTTCGAGGTGGAAGGCCACGTCGCCGCCACGCAGGGGATCAAGGGGCTTGCCGCCTGCGGCAAGCAGGGCCTCCGCAAAGGCCGCCAGCTCGGGACGCCAGAAAGCGTCATCGGGGCGCGAGGAGGTATCAGGCGCGGTCGTAGTCATCTCAGTTCCCCAGAGCGGCGATGGCGGCCTGCGCAGCGGCCAGCCGGCGCTCGGCCTTGCGCAGCAGGGCGCGGCGCGAGTTGAGCCAGGACATCGCCTGGGACTGCTCACGGCGGCGCGTCTCGGGGCTAATGGGCGCGCGCGGCCCGCCAGCGCGAAGGGGAGGGTGGAAGCGGGCGTTGGCCTCGCCCAGGCGGCGGCAGGCGCCAGCGAAGCACTCGGCGGCGCCACGGTGCGCGTGGGTGGCTGCAGCCAGCTCGCGCTCGGCGAGGGTGAGAGCGTCAGGACCGGCGCAGGGGGTGCGCTCAATCAGCAGCGGCAGGCTGCGCATCTCGGCAACGCTGCGGAGGATCTGGTCCGTCACCAGCCCGTCGGTAAACAGGTCGGCTTCGCGGACGACGGCGGGGTTGAGGTGGGGGTGGAGGGAGAGCATGGTTGACGTCCCTATCTGGTGAAAAACACCATAAAGGGGTGCCAAACCCAAAGCAACAGGAAATTGGTGGAAAAAACTATTTCTAGTTTTTTGTGCCATGCGCTAGGCTAGGAGCTATGCTCAACGTGTCCCCTGCCCAAAGCCGAGCCGCGCGCGCGCTCCTCAACTGGTCCCAAGACGAGTTGGCCACAAAGGCAAGCGTCGGCGTCAACACGGTCCGCAATTTTGAGCAGGAGAAGGCTTCCCCTCGACCAGCGATTCTGACTGCTATGCGGTCAGCCTTGGAGAGGGCAGGAATTCAGATGATTGAGGATGAGGGCGAAGGGGTAAAGCTGCGGAAAACAACTGAGTGACGCAGCTGTTAGGAAGGCCGCCCTTACTTCGCTTTGATGGAGCTTTGCCCGATGACCGCTGACGATCCCAAGGTAGACCAAGAGGCGCTCGATCCAGGGCAGTACGCGCCTGGCAGTTTTGGCTGCCATGAAGCTTTCCACATGGCCTTCGTCTGTGCGGAGCTGGTGGGTGAGCGCCTATGCGAGCACCCTGCCGTGCTCGCGCGCCCTGAGTGGAAGGCGCTTGCGGATCGCGCGGCGGAGGCTCTTCACGACCTCTATGTAGCGATTGGTACGGATCACCTGGTAGACGATCGTTGATTATGCCCAGCTCGGCACGGCTTGGCGCGTTCTGGCGTCGCTAGGAGGCAACGCAACCCGCTTCCGTCGGGGTGCCAACCGAGGAAGAGGACAAGACCATGGTGACCAAGACCTACCCGTGGGATCCGGCTGAGGCGCTGGACACACCCGCGGCGCAGGCTGAGTACCTCTCCATCGTCTTTGCCGATGGTGAAGCTGCAGAGGTTTCTCAAGCGCTCAGTACCGTTGCTCGTGCCCAGAGCATGGCGTCGGGAGCTGAACGCGAAAGCCCCGCACTCTCGCTGCTGGAGAGCGGCAGCCTCGACCTATGCACACTCCTGGACGTGATCCGCGCCCTCGGAATGAGGCTCAAAGTGATACAGGCCTGAGTGGGTGGGGTAGTCTACTCACGCCGGACCTTCGGCTCCGGCACGCCTTTGCTTAGAGCTCGCCACATCCATCCCTCTTCGGCTTCAGGCCCAGGGAAGGGCACTACCCCCATCGTTCGCGTGTAGAGGCGCTGCATTGCACGGAAGCGTCTACGGAACGGTGGATTGCCGAGGGTGGCGACTTCCTCTTCGCCTTCGTACTCGATAGGGAAGGCGTGCTGGATGAGGACGCTGAACTTGTCCGCATACCTACGTCGAATTAGCTGCTGCATGACGTCGCACCAGAGGCTTCCCCTTGCATGATCGGGGTGCATCCAGAGACGATGAAACTCGAGGATCGGCCCAACGGTGCTGAGCTGCTCCATGTCCCACGCCGTTGCTAACGCTCCGGCTAGCGCCTCAGCTGATTGGGTGTACGTATCCAATTCGAAGTAGAAGTCTTCGTTCCCGAGCCCGGGGATAGGATGCCATTCGATAAGGTGGATGGCTCCCACTCTCTCCGGGCCTCGACAGATCCAGCCGATTAATTCTTGCTGCGCTACAATTTCATCCTCGGTTAGCCACCATTTCTTCGTCAATCGATAGTGAAAGGTCGCATTTGACGGAGAATCCTTAGCACCTATGAGAAGGGTGCGAGGATAAGCGAGATAGAAAGTTCGTGACAGTTCAACACTGAAACTGTCCGGCATAGCTTTGGTGCGCCGCATTAGAACCGAGCCGTTCCAGTGAGGCAGCCTCACCTTGCCTTCCGCGCCACGGACGCGCTCTGTCGGAAAGGGAGTCGGATCGGCAGGCATAGGGGACATTACCCCGCTGTGGATGGACGCCGAAGCTCCTATAGAGCCCGGCGATCTTGGCGCAGCAGAAAATAGCTTCTGCTGTTCTCGCTTCTGGGGCTCACGTCCTCCACCGTCCGGCGCCACCCTGGAGGAGGAGCTAGTCCCCGCCATGCCCCGGCATCTCGGGTTGCCTCCCTAACCTCGAACGATCCTCCTCCTTCGGGCACCCGACAAACCCTGTCTTAATGTTTCCATGTGATAACTAGCTTGCTAGGGACGTTTCCACGGCACCGCACCTAGCATCCCCCTTTGTCAGGGGTCGACGCGGGGGCAGGATGACTTTGCACGGGCCGTCCTGCCCCTCGCATTGGCAGCGCGCGGGTGGGCCTGGAGGCGGGCTCGGTAATCCGGTCCCCATGGGGTCGCTCCCCTTACGACCCGGCCCGCAGCACCTCTTTTATCATTCGTTCACCGTCGTGTGCCACGATGGGCGCACCGAGAGGGCCACCACTTCGTGTATCGGATGTCCCTTCTGTAACGGCCTGGGCTGGTGCGGTTCGCGGAGACTTACCGTGCCAGCCCCCCTCGGCCTGATCAGGACGTGGCAGCTCTCCGCGTCCGGAGAAGTAGAAAGACCGGCGGCCGCACGAAGTGGTGCCTGCCTATTGGGTGGTGGGTGAGGGGCGTCGGCTGAACGCATGTCACAGAGCGGCTAGCGGGTGGCGCTTCTCGCTATAACCTGCTGGCCGCTTTCGTTTAGACGACCCGCCTACGCATCACCGCGGCAAGCCCCAGCAGCCCAGCGCCGAACAAGGCTAACGAAGCAGGTTCTGGCACTGTGACCAGCCCTGTTGGATCCACCAAAGTGCGGAAAGCGACATCAAAATTTGCGTTGTAGATCAAAGGGCCGTCCAGACCTCCGATGAAGCTGTACGATATGCCCCCATTGTACGAGTTAGGGTAGTTCGCAGCCCAATTGAACAGAGTGGCCGCTCCCGCCTGAAGGGCGATTGCAAGCCTATCGCCTGGCGCGAACACGAGGCCGTAAGTTGAGAAGTCCAAAGCGATTGTGCTCATCGACGTCGAGACTGCTTCTCCAGCAACTACGATAGCCGCCAGCAGTGATCCGAACACAGGCGGATTGTACTCTTGCACAACGGGGAAGAGACTCACGGTGAGCGTACCCATGCCAGACAGGCGCTGAACATCAAGTTCTACGCTCGTGAGCAACCCCGCAGTACCTACGGTGAGCGTCTGCACCGGGTAGTAGACCATGCGCCAGGAGGGATCTTCGCCTACGTACAGGCTAGCGCTGGAGGGAGGAACCGCATTCACTTGATCCAGCGTTGGCGCGGCGTGGGCCGATCG
>NZ_RCZP01000045.1 GCF_006438825.1 Muricoccus nepalensis | reverse complement strand
TCCGCCACTGACGATCCGAAAACCGCCCGTGCGACTTGCATGTGTTAAGCATGCCGCCAGCGTTCGCTCTGAGCCAGGATCAAACTCTCAAGTTCATCAATACCCCAACCCCGAAAGGTCAAAGCATCTCCGAGAAGACCCAAGCCAAAACCAACTCACTCACTTCTACTACCCGTATCCGTCCCACCCATGTCCGCCAGAAACGCGCAGCACTGGCCACGCATCCCTCCCAAACATCATAGGGACCAATACCCTACTCTCGTCTTCAAGAGATCAGATTTTCATGTGAAGGAACAAATCACCCGGAGGCGGAGAAGCGTCACCGGGCAGCTTCTTAGGGCTACCTGATGACCGACCCTGCGTCCGAGGGAGGTGCCGGTGGACCGAAGCGTTTCAGCGTCCGGCCCGTCGGCGTTGGGCGGCTTATATGGGCGGCGGGCGGACCCGTCAAACCCCTTTTTGACGCCTTCGCGAATTTTCCCGGGCAGCGGCGAGACAGGCTCCGGGCGCCGCCTCAGGTATCGGCCTTGATGTTCGCGGACTGGATCACCGTCCCCCACTTGTCGATCTCGCGGGTCAGGAAGGTGCGGGCGGTCGCGGGATCGGAGCCGACCACGTCGGCCCCCTGCTCCTCGATCTTGGCGCGCACCTCCGCGTCCTGCAGGACCTGGCGGATGGCGGTGCTCATGCGCTCCTGGATGGCGTCCGGCGTGCCGGCGCGGCCCATCAGCATCCACCAGGTGGGCGCCTCGAAGTCGCCCACCCCCTGCTCGGCGAAAGACTTCGCCCCGGGCACGTGGCGGGACGCGGTGCGGGTGGTCACGCCGAGGGGGCGGAGGATGCCGTTCCGCATGTGCTGGCTGATGATGACGACGTTCGACATGAACAGCGGCACGTGGCCGGCCACCGCGTCCGACACGGCGGGGCCGCCGCCGCGGTAGGGCACGTGGGTGAGGCTGAAGCCGCCGCGCTGCTGCAGCAGGGTGGTCGCCACATGCGCCAGCCCGCCCACGCCGGAGGTCGCGTAGTTGATGGAATCAGGCGCCTTCTTCGCGGCCTCCACCACGTCCGCGAAGCTGCGGTAGGGGGTGGACTGGTGCGCGACGAGGGCGAGCGGGCCGGTCGCCACGAGGGAGATCGGGACCAGGGCCTCGAGCGTCTTGTAGGGAAGGCGCATCACCGTCTGGTTCGTCGCCTCGGTGTCGTAGGCGAGCATCCAGGTGTAGCCGTCGGGCGCGGCGCGGGCCGCCTCCCCCCCGCCAATGGCGCCCGAGGCGCCGCCGCGGTTGTCGATGATCACGGGCTTGCCGAGCGCCTCGCTCAGGCGGGCCTGGAAGATCCGCGCGACCACGTCGGTGGAGCCGCCGGGCGGCCAGGGGACGATGAGGCGGATCGGCCGCTCGGGCCAGGCGCCGGGGCCGGCCCCCTGGGCGCGGAGGAGGCCGGGCATGGCAAGCCCCGCGGCCGTCGCCACGATCAGCCCGCGCCGGCCCCTGTTCGGGCTCTGGGTCATGTGTGCTCCTTGAACGCTTTCTTCCGGGAACGCCGTTTCTTGACCGGCCTCGCGGACGGTGGGTCGCAGCTTCGACGCTGCCCCCTTAGCGCGCAACCCATCCCCGGCGTTGCGCCCCCTCCCCCGCGGCGCCGTCGCCGCCCTGGGTTCAGGCGGCCCGGGCGGCCGTGTTGGGGCGGGCGATGAAGCCCCGGCGGATGTGGTCGGCCAGCGCCTCGGCCGCGGCGCCGGGATGGCGGAGCAGGGCGATCTCGAGGTCGGGCAGCTCGGGCATCCCCTCCTCCTTGCCGAGGAGGCGGAGGCCCGGCGGCAGGGCGATCGAGAGCCCGACCGTCACCCCGAGGCCGGCCAGGACCACCGCGTGGGTCCCCGTCTGGGAGGCGGAGGAATAGGCCATGCGCCAGGGCACGCCCTCCCGCTCCAGCGCGCGCGTGGCCGCGACGCGCCAGGTGCAGCCGGTGTTGCTGAGCACGAGGGGGAGCGGGCGCAGCAGGTGGACCGGGCGCGTGGCGGACCCCACCCAGCGGAGCGGGCCGCGCCAGAGCGATTCGGAGGGAAGGCCCGGCTGCTCGGTGCCGCCGGAGATGAGGGTGATGTCGAGCTCGCCCTTGTCGTAGCAGCGCAGCAGCTCGCTCGAGGGGAGGCAGACCACCTCCACCTCGGCGGCGGGATGGGCCTCGGCGAAGCCGGCGAGGATCTCGGGCAGCCAGAGCAGCGCGTAGTCGTCGGGCGAGCCGAGGCGGATCTGGCCGGTGATCTCGGGGGCGCGAAAGTTGTTCACGATCTCGTCGTGCATCGCCAGCAGCCGGCGGGCGCGGTCGAGCAGCCAGAGGCCGTGCGGCGTCGGGCTCAGCCCGCGCGAGCCCCGCAGCAGCAGCGCTTGGCCGAGCATCTCCTCCAGCCGGCGCATCTGCATGGAGACGGCGGACTGGGTGCGGCCAACGCGGAGCGCTGCGCGGGTGACGCTGCCGCCCTCGGCCACCAGCACGAAGGAGCGCAGCAGGTCGGGGTCGATGCCCGGGGGGATGTTCATCATGGCCGCATCAGCATCGCTGATGCCGGGCGTCAAAACAACTCGTTTCCCTTATGTGGGACGACGACCGATCTTCCCCTGCGACATCGCATCAGAGGAGCATCGCATCATGTCCGGTCACGTCATCCCGCGCGGCGCCTTCGTCCGGGGAGCCGCCGCCGCTCCCGGCGTCCCGGCCTCCGGCGGGCTGGCGGCGCGCTGGCTGGGGTCGGTCCTGCGCATGGCCCGCGCGATCGAGGAGCGCCGCATCCTCGCCACCCTCGACGACCGGATGCTCTCGGACATCGGGGCGAACCGGCTGGAGGCGGAGCGGGAGATCGGGCGCCTGCCCTGGGACACCGCGCCCCGCGGCTGAGCCGCGGACGGTCCTCCCGCGAAGGGGGCCGGGCCTCAGGCGAGGCCCATGCGCCCCGCCTCCTCCATGATGCCGTGGATGGAGAGGGCGAAGACCCGGCGGTCGCGCCCCGCGGCGAGGCCGCCGAGGTCCATGCCCGCGAGGAGCGCGAGCGCCCCGGCGCCGCCCTCGTCGGGGATGGCGGCGACGAGGCCCTTCAGGCGCCCGTCGGCCCCGACCACCGGCCCGCCCGAGTAGCCCATCAGCGCCGGCATGCGCGCGGTGAAGCCGCGGCCGAAGCGGGGCAGGATGGCGTCCGGGATCTCCACGGTGCCGATGGCGACCGAGGGGCCGATGCCCGGCATGCCCGCCGCCCAGACGGCGTCGCCGGCGAGCACGCCCTCGCGGCAGCGGTGGGCGGGCGTCAGCAGGCCGGTCTCGTCGCCGAGGATGGAGAGGTCCATGCGCGGGCTGCGCGCGAGGACGGGCACGCGCCGGGCGGGCGCGCCGTCGCCGCGGCGGAGCCAGACGAACTCGCTTCCCTGCGGCAGGGCGTGGGTGGTGCAGGCCACCCGGCCCGGCGCCACCGCGACCGCGGAGCCGAGGACCGCGCCCGCGCCCCCGGGCCCGTCGGCGTGGAGGGCCCGAAGCCGGTGCCGACGAGCGGGGCGACGGGCGTGCCGGCCGCCTCCGGCCCCGGCAGGCCCGCGCAGGCGTCCAGGAGGACGGGGAGCGCCAGCAGGGGGAGGAACTTGCGGCGCTGCATCATGGAAACCCTCTCTCCAGCGCGAGGACGGAACGGCACGCAGAGGAAGAGTGCGGCCAAAAAAGGAACATAGTATGAACGGGCATGCCCTCCGATTCGCCCCCCCGGCCACGCCTCATTCCGCCTTCGGACCATTTTTCGCAAGGGCTTAACGAACGATGTGACGACTCCGCGAGAGGACGCGATTCGGGAGACGGAACAGGAATGGATCGTGACGCCGTTCTCGCGGCACTGCGGGCGCGGGTGGCGCGAATCGAGCGCGCGGGGCTGGCCGAGCGGGAGGAGCCGCCGGCCATCCCCCTCTGCCCCGAGATGGACCGGGACCTGCCCGGCGGCGGCCTGCCGCGCGCCGCGGTGCACGAGATCCTGTCGGACGGCGCGGGAGCGGCGGTGGGCTTCGCGGCCCTGCTGATGGCGCGCTCCGGCGGCACGGTGTTCTGGATCGCGCGCGACCCCGATCCCTGGCCGCCCGGCCTCATGCGCTTCGGCCTGCCGCCCTCGCGCCTCATCGTGGCGCAGCCGGGGAACCACGTGGACGCGCTCTGGGCGACGGAGGAGGCGCTGCGCTGCCCCGCGGTCTCGGCCGTGCTGCTGATGGAGGAGCGGCCGGACGCGACCGCCATGCGCCGGCTGCAGCTGGCGGCGGAGACGGGCGGGGGGATCGGGCTGCTGCTGCGGGAGGCCGAGGCCGACGAGGGGCCGGCGCTGGCCACCACGCGCTGGCGCGTCACCGGGCGCGCGGGCGGGGCGATGCACGACCTCGGCGACCCGCAATGGACGCTGGACCTGCTGCGCTGCCGCGCCGGGCGCCCGCGGAGCTGGCAGGTCACCTGGCGCGCGGGGATGGAGAGCCTGGTGGTGGACGAGGAGGCGCGCGAGGAGAGCGATGTGACCCGGCGCACGCGCCGGCACTGACCGTTGCGGTTCCTGTTGCGCCGGGCGCCTCCACCTTCCAGGCTGGCCCGGTTGCCAAGAAGGGAACGCCGGCCATGAAGCGACTTGTCATCTGCTTCGACGGAACCTGGAACAGCGCCGACAGCCGGGGCGACGAGACCAACGTGGCCCGGATGGCCCGGGCGGTCCGCGCGGGGCCGGAGGGGCAGCCGACGCAGCTCACCCTCTACCTGCGCGGCGTCGGCTCGACCGGCATCGCGCTGCAGAAGCTGCTGGAGGGCGCAACCGGCGAGGGCGTGGATGACAACATCCGCTCGGGCTACATGTTCCTCGCGCAGAACTACGTGCCGGGCGACAGCATCCACCTCTTCGGCTTCTCGCGCGGGGCCTTCACGGCGCGGAGCCTGGTCGGCTTCATCGGGAGCTGCGGGTTGCTGAAGCGGCAGCGGCTCGGCGACCTCTCGAAGGCCTGGGAGTACTACCGCAGCGTCGACACCCGCTCGGCCGACGACTTCTGCTCGCAGTACAATTCAGACTGCCACCGCGAGGTCGAGATCGCTTTCCTCGGCGTCTGGGACACGGTGGGGGCGCTCGGCATCCCGGGGACGGTGCTGAACGAGCTGACGGCGCGGAAGTACGAGTTCCACGACACCACGCCGTCGCGCATCATTCGGCGCGGCCGGCACGCGCTGGCGATCGACGAGCACCGGGACGAGTTCGAGCCGACGCTCTGGACGGAGCCGGTGCCGCCGGGCTGCGACATCCGCCAGGTCTGGTTCGCGGGCGCCCATTCCGACGTCGGCGGCGGCTACGGGGACCACCGCCTTTCCGACATCCCGCTGTTCTGGATGGCGCAGGAGGCGGAGGCCTCCGGGCTGGTGCTGGACTGGGAGATGCTGCCCCGGCGGGAGGCGCTGGACCCGCTGGCGCCGCAGCACGAATCCCGCCTCAACTGGTCGCGCAAGGACCGGCTGACGCCGACCATCCGCCAGATCGCCGGCGCGGAGACGCGGGTGAGCCTGCTCGAGCGGCTCTACACGCCCATGGACGCCAACGGGAACCCGCTCCGGCCCATCAACGAGAGCCTGCACGAGAGCGTCCGGGCCCGGTACGGGCAGATGGTCACCCTGCTGGGCAATGATTCCATGAAGGAAGGGGAGCAGGAGCCCTACCGGCCGAAGAACCTGGTGGGGCTCCTCGGCCCCTAGGGGCGGCGCCGGGCCTCAGGCGGCCCGGACGTCGCGCGTGAAGGCGCCCACCTCGGCGGTGAGGTGCTCGGACTGCGTCGAGAGGCTCGAGGCGGCGGCGAGGACCTGGGTGGCGGCGGCGCCCGTGTCGCTGGCCGCCTGGCTCACCGAGGCGATGCTGTGGCCCACGAGGTCGGTCGCCTGCGCGGTCTGCTGCACCGTCCGCGCGATCTCCTGGGTGGCGGAGCTCTGCTCCTTGACCGAGGCGGCGATGGCGACGGTGATCTCGCTGATCTCCCTCACCGTGCTCAGGATGAGCCCGATCGCCTCCACCGCGCCGCGCGTGGCGCCCTGGATCTGGCCGACCTGCTGGCCGATCTCCTCGGTCGCCTTGGCGGTCTCGGCGGCGAGGGACTTCACCTCGCTGGCGACCACGGCGAAGCCCTTGCCGGCCTCCCCGGCGCGCGCCGCCTCGATCGTGGCGTTGAGCGCGAGGAGGTTGGTCTGCCCGGCAATGTTGTTGATGAGGTTCACCACCTCGCCGATGCGGTTCGCGCCCTCGGAGAGGTTGCGGACGGTGGCGTTCGTCTCGTTCGCCGTGTCCACCGCCCGGGTCGCGACCTGGCTGGCCTGGGAGACCTGGCGGCTGATCTCGAGGATGGAGGAGCTCAGCTCCTCCGCCGCGGCGGCGACGGTCTGCACGCCCCCGCTCGCCTCGGTCGCGGCGCCCGCCACCTCGGTGGCCTGGGAGCGGGCGTGCTCGGCGGTGCTGCCCATGTTGCGGGCCGTGGCCTCGAGCTCGGTGGAGGCGGCGGAGAGCACGCCGACCATCTCCCCGACGCGCCCCTCGAAGCCGCGGACGAGCTCGGCGAGCCGGGTGGCGCGCTTCTCCTTGGCCAGGCGCTCGGCGTCCTGCGCGGCGGCCAGATCGCGCGCGCGCTCGGCGTTGGTGCGGAAGACCTCCAGGGCGCGGGCCATGTGGCCGATCTCGTCCGTGCGGTCCCGGCCCTCGACGGGGATGGCGAGGTCGCCCTCCGCGATCCGGCGCATCCGCTCCGCCGTCTGCAGGATCGGGCGGGAGACGCCGCCCACGAGCCAGACGCTCATGCCCAGGGCGCCGAGGATGGAGGCCAGCGTGACCGCGCCGCCCGCGATCATCGCCGCGGTGGCGGTCTCGGTGACCAGGGCCGCGTCCTTCCGGCTGCCCTCCCGGTTGAAGGTCTTGAGCGACTCGAAGGAGGCGGTGGCGGCGCGGGCGAGCTCGTTGTTCTGGCCGAAGCGGGCGAAGGCGGCGACGGGCTGGCCGGCGCGGGAGAGGGCCAGCACCGGCTCGACCTGGGCGGCGAAGGCCTTCCAGCCGCGCTGGGCGTCCTCGAGCAGGCGCTGCTCGTCGGGGCCGGTCACGAGGCTGGCGTAGCGGCCGAAGAAGCCGTCGATCTCTCCCTGGAGGCCCGTCAGGCTCTCCTCCAGCGCCTGCTTGCCCGGCCCGTCGGGGGCGAGGATGTGGCGCAGGACGAACTGGCGGAAGACCTGCAGGCGTTCCGAGGACTGGCTGATAAGGTCGACGCTGGGCAGCCAGTTGGTCGCTATGAAGGCCGCGTGCTGGCCGATGGCCGAGACGCGATGGGCCATGAAGCCGCCAAGGCCGGCGATCACGAGGGCGCAGGCGATCATCGCGCCCACGACTCGGGTTCTCAACATCATAAGCGGGCGGACTTCCTGTTCGGCGAGGCCGCATCCTGCCGGAGCGGCGTTGACGAACAGTTGATGGCGCCGGCGGGACCCCTGCCCCGCCGGCACCGGCGCGGCTAGGCCGCCTCGGCCGTGCCGATCACCTTGTCGATCGTGATCGGCAGCTCCCGGATGCGCTTGCCGGTCGCGTGGAACACGGCGTTGGCGATGGCCGCCGCCGTGCCGACGATGCCGATCTCGCCGAGCCCCTTCACGCCGAGCGGGCTGGTCAGCGTGTCGTGCTCCTCGACGAAGATCACCTCGATGTCGTGGACGTCGGCGTTCACGGGCACGTGGTACTCGGCGAGGTTGTGGTTCATGAAGCGGCCGAGGTTGTGGTCGGGCATGGATTCCTCGTGCAGCGCCATGCCGATGCCGAAGACGACGCCGCCCATGATCTGCGAGCGGGCGGTCTTCGGGTTGATGATGCGCCCCGCCGCCACCGCGTCCACGATGCGCGTGACCCGCACCTGGCCCAGCTCCTCGTCCACGCGCACCTCCACGAAGACGGCGGAGTGGGTGAAGGAGTTGTAGCGCATCTGGGTCAGCTTGCTCGGGGAGGCGGTCTCCTCCGCCTCGATCTTCTCGACGCCGGCGGCCTTGAGGGCGTCGGCCAGGGTCACGAAGCGCGAGGAGTCCGAGACGAGCGCGATCCGCTCCCCGTGGAAGGTGACGCGCTCGATGTCGGCGTTGGCCAGCGGCGAGTGGTCCAGGCCGCGGGCGCTCTTGAACAGGGTCTCGCGCACCTTGTGGCAGGCCAGTTCCACCGCCGAGCCCGCGGAGGCCGCCGTCCAAGAGCCGCCCTCGACCGGGGACTTCGGCAGGGAGGAGTCGCCGAGCTTCGTCGTCACCTTCTCCATCGGCAGGCCCAGCGCGTCGGCCGCGATCTGCGTCAGGATGGTGTAGGTGCCGGTGCCGACGTCGGCAGTGGCGCAGGCCACCTCCAGCCGCCCGTCGGCGGTCAGGGTCGCGCGGGCGGAGGTCTGGGCCATCTGCGCCTCCCAGGCGCCCGACGCCATGCCCCAGCCGATGAGCTCCCGCCCCTCCTTCATGGAGCGGGGCTTCGGGTTGCGCTTCGACCAGCCGAAGCGCTCGGCGCCGAGCTGGTAGGCGGCGCGCAGCTCCTTGCTCGTGTGGTACTTGTTCGTGGACTCGTCGATGTCGGCGTAGTTGCGCAGGCGGAGCGTGACGGGGTCGACGCCGAGCTTGTGCGCGAGCTCGTCCATGGCGGATTCCATGGCGAAGAGGCCCGTCGGCGCCCCCGGGGCGCGCATGTCGGCGGGGGTGTAGAGGTCGGTCTTGGCCAGCTTGTGCGTCGTGGTGACGTTGTCGCAGTGGTAGAGCATGGCCGACCAGTTGACCGTCGCCTCCTGGTAGTCCTCGAAGGTGGAGGTGTTGGCGATCAGGTCGTGGCGGATGGACTGCAGCGTCGCGTCCTGGTTCGCGCCGAGCGCCACGTTCTGCAGGCCGTCCGGGCGGTAGCCCATGGTGAACATCTGGTCGCGCGTCAGCACCACGCGGACGGAGCGCTTGAGCTCCAGCGCGGCCATGACCGCGAGGAAGAGCTGGTACTGCGGCCGCAGCCCCGAGCCGAAGGCGCCGCCGATGAAGGGCGAGACCACGCGCACGTCCTTCTGCGGCAGGCCGAAGACGGCGGTGATGTAGGACTGGCTGTTCTGCGCGCCCTGGATCTTGTCGTGGACGGTGATCCGCTCGTCGCCCTCCCAGACCACGGTGGTCGCGTGGGGCTCCATGGGGTTGTGGTGCTCGACCGCGATCCGGTAGCCGGCCTCGACGGTGACGGGCGAGGCGCCGAAGGCGGCCTCGGAATCGCCGCGGGGCTTGGGCGGGGGCGAGATGCCCTGGCGCTTCACCGGCGGCACGTAGGCCTTGGCCTGCACCTTCTCGAGGTCGGTCTCGTGCGCCTCGGCCTCGTAAGTCACGCGGACGAGGGAGGCGGCGTAGCGGGCGATCTCGAAGTCCTCGGCCACGACGAGGGCGACGGGCTGGCCGCTGTAGACGATCGTCTCGTCGTAGAGCGCGCGGAAGGGCTTGCCGGGGGGCGCCACCTCGTCCTGGTAGGCGTTGCTGCGGAAGGCGGTGCGCGGGCGGTTCTCGTGGGTGAAGACCTGCACCACGCCGGGCACGGCGAGCGCGTCCTTCGTGTCGATGCGGGTGATCCGCCCCTTGGCGATGGCGCTGGAGACGACGTAGCCGTGGGCCAGGTCGGGCGCGGTGAACTCGCCGGCGTAGGGGGCGGCGCCGGTCACCTTCAACGGGCCGTCGACGCGGCTGCGGGGGGAGCCGAAATGGGTCTCGTGCATGGTGCTTCCCCTTCTACTGGATGCGCTTGTCGGTCTGGGACTGCGGCGTGCCGGCCGCCGCCTGGGAGAGGGCGCGGAGGATGGCGCGGTGGGCGAGGTCGATCTTGAAGCTGTTCCCGCCGAAGCCTTGGGCGCCCTCCAGGATCCGGTCGGCCACCAGGGAGAAGGCGCCGCGCTCGGGCACCACCCCCTTCAGCAGGGCCTCGGCCTCGGGCACGCGCCAGGGCTTGTGGGCTACGCCGCCGAGCGCGATGCGGGCCTCGCGCACCGTGCCGCCGTCCATGTCGAGCGCGGCCGCGACCGAGACGAGGGCGAAGGCGTAGGAGAGGCGGTCGCGCAGCTTGAGGTAGGTGTAGTTCGTCGCGAAGCGCGGGGCCGGCAGCTCGACGGAGACGATGATCTCGTCCGCGCCGAGGTTGGTGTCGCGCTCCGGCGTGTCGCCGGGCAGGCGGTGGAACTCGGCGATGGGGATGTCGCGCTCGCCCCCCGGGCCGGAGACGCGGATCACGGCCTCCAGGGCCGCCATCGCCACCGCCATGTCGGAGGGGTGGGTCGCGATGCACTGCTCGGAGGTGCCGAGGATGGCGTGGATGCGGTTCACGCCCCCAATGGCGGGGCAGCCGCTGCCGGGCACGCGCTTGTTGCAGGGCGTGGCGGCGTCATAGAAGTAGTAGCACCGCGTGCGCTGGAGAAGGTTGCCGCCGGTGGTCGCGGCGTTGCGGAGCTGCGCGGTGGCGCCGGCCAGGATGGTGGAGGAGAGCAGCGGGTAGCGCTCCTGCACGCGCGGGTCGTAGGCGAGCGCGGTGTTGGTCACCAGCGCGCCGATGCGCAGCCCCCCCTCCCCCGTCTCCTCGATCGCCTTCAGGCCGGGCAGCCGCGTCACGTCCACGAGGTGCGCGGGGCGCTCCACGTTGTACTTCATGAGGTCGACGAGGTTGGTGCCGCCGGCGAGGACCTTGGAGGCGGGCGCGGCCACCTCGCGCACGGCCTCGGCCACGCTGCCGGGGCGGGCGTAGGAGAAGCGGTTCACTTCGCGGCCTCCTGGCTCGTCTCTTGGGCCAGCATGTCGCCGATGGCGTCGACGATGTTCGTGTAGGCGCCGCAGCGGCAGAGATTGCCGCTCATCCCCTCCCGGATTTCCTCGGCGGAATGGGCGTGGCCCTCCTTCACGAGGCCGACGGCCGAGCAGATCTGGCCGGGGGTGCAGTAGCCGCACTGGAAGGCGTCGTGCTCGATGAAGGCCTGCTGCATGGGGTGCAGGGCGCCATCCGGGGCGGCGAGGCCCTCGATGGTCGTCACCTCACAGCCGTCGCGGCTGACCGCGAGCGAGAGGCAGGAGTTGATGCGCTGGCCGTCCACCAGCACCGTGCAGGCGCCGCACTGGCCGTGGTCGCAGCCCTTCTTGGTGCCGTAGAGGTGCAGGTCCTCGCGCAGCAGGTCGAGCAGGGTGGTCCAGGGGCGCACGTGGAGGTCGCGGCGCTCGCCGTTGATGGTGATCGTGAGGGGGATCTCGCCGGGAAGGCCCGTGGGGAGGGCCGCGTCCGGGGCGAAGCCCTGGCGGCTGGGGAGGTCGAGGTCGGCCATGACGGTGTCCTGCAAGGGGCTTGGGCACCGGAGGCGGCCCGGCGGGCGCCGGGCAGACAGAGAAGCGCGTCGCGGGCCGGCCTGGGCCGGGTCCGTTCCGTGTCGGAGCCTCCGTTCCTTGGCGTGGGAACGTGAGGACGGCTCCCGCAGTTGCGTCGGCCCGCGCCCGCGCGGGCGGCCGCTCAGCCCGGGTCCTGGCCCATGTCCTGGCCCGCATCCTGGCCGAGGTCGGCGCCGACGAGGGCGCCGGTGCGCTCGTAGTGCTCGGCCAGGAGGGCGGCGGCGGCCTCGGCGTCGCGGGCGAGGGCGGCGCGGGCGATGGCCGCGTGCTCGGCCTCCACGTCCCGGTTGGGGTAGGCCTTCGTGTTGGCGAGCGCCCGGTAGCGCCCGGCCTCCTCGCGCAGGCGCTCGCAGAAGGCGAGCAGGGGCGGCGCCCCGCAGGCGGCGAGGAGCGCCTGGTGGAAGCCCCGGTGGCAGGTCTCCCAGTCGGGGTTGGTGGTGAAGCGCCCGGGGTCGAGGGAGCGGGCCTGGCGCCGTAGCCGGTGCTCGGCCAGCAGCAGCGCCTCCTCCCAGGCGGCGTCGCCGCGGCGGATCGATTCCACGAGCGCCGCGCATTCCGCGAGGACGCGGGCGCGGATCAGGCCCTCGAGCTGGCCGTGGGCGGCGGCGGCGACGCGGAAGCCGCGGTGCTCCAGCCGCTCCGCCAGCCCCTCCGCGGCGAGCTTCGAGAGGGCCTCGCGCATGGGGGAGGCGCCGGCGCCGTAGCGGCCGGCGAGGTCGCGGAGCTTGAGCTTCCGGCCGGGCGGCAGGCGGCCCGCCAGGATGTCCTCGCGCAGCCGCCGGTGGACGGCGGTGGCCAGGGTGGGGTCGCGGGTCGGGTCGCGGATGGGATCCTGGCCTTCGGGAGGGGGCGTGGCGTCCGGCATGCCCGACGCATCATCGCCAAAGATGAAGGCGCTGCAAGACTGGCGACGATCCCGCTTGACGAACGGGGAATTTCGACAAAACCTGCGGCCGCAAACCGGAGGAAACGCCGCGTGCGACTGATCGCGTTCGAGCATGAGGGCCGCCCGGCCCTCGGCGCCCGCCTGGGCGATGAGGTGGTGGCCCTGGCCGATGTTGTGCCGGGCCTGCCCGCCGACATCCTTTCCGCCTTCGCCGCGCTGAACCTGCCCGAGGGCGCTTCCGCGCTGGCCGGCCGGCTGGAGGGCGCGCCGCGCCGGCCGATGGCGGGGCTGAAGCTGCTGCCCCCGATCCCGCGGCCGGGGAAGGTGATCTGCATCGGCCTCAACTACGCGCTGCACGCGAAGGAGGGGGGCAACGCCATCCCGGACTACCCGGCGGTGTTCATGCGCGGCCCGACCTCGCTCTCGGCCCACGGCCAGCCGCTGGTGCGCCCGAAGGTGTCGGACAAGTTCGACTTCGAGGCGGAGCTGGTGATCGTCATCGGCAAGCGCGCACGGCACCTGACGGAGGCGGACGCGCTCTCCTGCGTGGCGGGCTACACGATCATGAACGAGGGCTCGGTGCGCGACTACCAGCGCAAGGGCGCCCAGTGGACCATGGGCAAGAACTTCGAGAGCACGGGCGGGATCGGGCCCGAGATCGTGACGCCGGACGAGATCCCCCAGGGGCCGAACGCGCTCCGCATCACCTCCCGCCTCAACGGGGAGACGATGCAGGATTCGAACACCTCGGACATGATCTTCTCCGTGCCCCGCATCCTCGCGATCCTGAGCGAGGCGATGACGCTGGAGCCGGGCGACGTGATCGCGACGGGCACGCCGAGCGGCGTGGGCTACGCCCGCAAGCCGCCCGTCTTCATGAAGCCCGGCGACACGATGGAGGTCGAGATCGAGGGGCTGGGCATGCTGTCGAACCCGATCGTCGCCGAGGCCGCCTAGGGGCATGGCGGGCCCGGCGGTCACCCTCACCTTCGACAACGGCCCCGAGCCGGAGGTGACGCCGGGCGTGCTCGAGGTCCTGCGGCGGCGGGGGCTGCGGGCCACCTTCTTCGTGCTCGGCCACAAGCTGGCCGCGCACCGGGCGCTCGCCGAGCGCGCCCACGCCGAGGGCCACTGGATCGGCAACCACACCTGGAACCACGCGGCGCCGCTCGGCCAGGCTCCGGACGAGGCCGCCGTCGCGGAGGCCGAGATCGGGCGCACCCAGGCGGTGATCGGCGACCTCTCCCACCCCGACCGGCTGTTCCGGCCGGTGGGCGGCGGGGGCGCGCTGGGGCCGCATCTGCTGAGCGGCACGGCGCTCGACCACCTGGCGCGCGGCGGCTTCACCTGCGTCACCTGGAACGCCGTGCCCGGCGACTTCCGCGATCCCGAGGGCTGGCCGGAGGTGGCGCTGGCGCAGTGCGCGGGGCCGGAGCCGGAGCCGGTGGTGCTGGTGCTGCACGACCTTCCCAACGGCGCCATGCGCCACCTCGACCGCTTCCTCGGCCAGCTGGGGGAGCGGGGCGCGCGCTTCGCGCAGGACTTCCCGGAGAGCTGCCTGCCCATGCGGCGCGGCGCGGCCGGGGCGGCAATGGACGGCTTCGTGACAAGGGGACACGCGTGATGACCAAGCCTTCCCGCCGCGCCCTGCTGGGCGGTCTCTCCCTTGCCGCGCTGAGCCTGGAGAGTGCCCGGGCGCAGGGCGCCTGGCCGAACCGGCCGATCCGCCTCATCGTGCCCTTCGCGGCCGGGACCACCACGGACATCCTCGGCCGCATCCTGGCGGAGGCGCTGGGGCGGGAGGCCGGGCAGACCGTCGTGGTGGACAACCGCGCGGGGGCCGGAGGCAACGTGGGCGCGCTGGCCGTCGCGCGGGCGCCGGCGGACGGCACCACGCTGCTGCTCGGCACGAACGGCACGCACGGCATCAACGCGAGCCTCTTCTCTGACCCCGGCTTTGACGCCGTCCGCGACTTCACCCCGGTCGCGCCCTTCGTCACGACCGCGACGGTGCTGGGGGTGCCGCCCTCGCTCGGCGTGTCGTCGGTGGCCGAGCTGGTGGCGTTGGCCAAGCGGCGGCCGCTGACCTTCGCCTCGGCCGGGAACGGCACCACGGGGCACCTCTCCCAGGCGCTGCTGAACCTGCGCGCGGGGATCGACACGCAGCACGTGCCCTACCGCAACGCCGGCCAGGGGGTGACGGACCTCGTGGCGGGGCGGGTGGACGGGATGTTCTACCACCCGCTCGGCCTCAAGCCGCAGCTCGACGTCGGCAACCTCAAGGCGCTCGCGGTGACCTCCGAGAAGCGGGTGAGCATCCTGCCGAGCCTGCCGACCATGGCCGAGGCGGGCCTCGCCGACTTCGTGGTGGAGGGACGCTGGCATCTCTTCGGCCCGGCGGGGCTGCCGCCCGAGATCGTGGCGCGGCTGAACCGCGCGACCAACGCGCTGCTGGCCGACCCCGCCTCGCTCGCCAACCTGCGGGCGCAGGGGGTGGAGCCGCTGGGCGGGACGCCGGAGGCGCTGGCGGCCATGACGCGGGACGAAATCGCGAAGTGGCGCCCCGTGGTCGCCGCTGCCAACATCCGGCCGGATTGAGCACGCCCGGGACCGCCGGGGCAGCATGAGGGAGGGCCGGCCCGCGGGACCGGCCCCTGAGGAGGACGAGATGGCCGACCTGGACGAGAACAGCATCACCGAAGCCGTGATCGCGCAGATGTCCACCACGGCGGACCCGCGCATGAAGACGGTGATGGAGAGCCTCGTGCGGCACCTGCACGGCTTCGCGCGCGAGGTCCGGCTGACGCCGGACGAGTGGCTGCAGGCGATCGGCTTCCTCACGCGCACGGGGCAGACCTGCACGCCGGCGCGCCAGGAGTTCATCCTCCTGTCCGACACGCTCGGCCTGTCGCGCCTGGTGAACCTGATGGACGACAAGGCCAACCGGATGGGCGACGCGACGGAGGCGAGCCTGCTCGGGCCCTTCTACCGCGAGGCCTCGCCCCGCTTCGAGATGGGCGAGAGCATCGCGAAGCACGCGACGGGGCCGGAGCTGATCGTCTTCGGCCGCGTGCTGAACGAGAAGGGCGAGGGCGTGGCCAACGCGAGCGTGGAGGTCTGGCAGACCGACGCGGAGGGCTACTACGACCTGCAGGCGCAGGACCCGAGCCAGATGGACATGCGCGGCCAGTTCCGCACGGACGCGGAGGGCCGCTACGCCGTGCGCACGCTCTTCCCGCTCGGCTACTACATCCCGATGGACGGGCCGGTCGGCGCCATGGTCACGGCGCAGGGCCGCCACGGCTGCCGCCCCGCGCACATCCACATGCTGATCGGCGCCGAGGGGTACCGGGAGCTGGTCACGGCGCTCTACCTCGGCAACGATCAGTACATCGACTCGGATGTCGTCTTCGGGGTGTCGGAATCGCTCGTCGTGCGGCCGGAGACGGGGGTCGAGGGATCGCCCGACCCCGCCGTGCCGAGCGTGCGCTACGACTTCCACGTCGCGCCGCGCGCCGCCCACGACAAGACCGGGCGCGTGGGCGCCGACCCGTCCAAGATCGCGGCGGAATAGCCGCCAGAACCGGCCACGGGCGGCAAGCCCGGGCCATGCAGGAGGTAGGGTTGATGCAGGGTATCAGCAGGCGCGGCATCGGCCGCCTGGCGCTGGCCGCGGCCGCGCCGATGACGGTGCCGGCCACCGCCCGCGCGCAGGCGGCGCCCTCGGGGCCGCCGATCCGGATCGGCTACTCCATGTCGCTCTCGGGCGGGCTGGCGCCGAACGGCCGGCCGGCGCTGACGGCGCACAAGATCTGGGCCGAGGACGTGAACGGGCGCGGCGGGCTGCTCGGGCGGCCGGTGGAGCTGGTGAACTACGACGACCAGAGCACGGGCGCGCAGGTGCCGGGCATCTACACGAAGCTGATCGACGTCGACAAGGTCGACCTCGTGGTCTCCGGCTACGCGACCGCCATCATCGCGCCGGCCATGCCGGTGGTGATGCAGCGGAACATGACCTTCGTGTCGCTCTTCGGCACGGGCGTGAACGCGGACTTCAAGTACGACCGCTACTTCTCCGTCAACTGCACGGGCTCGAAGGTGAAGGAGACCTTCGCGAAGGGCTTCATGGACATCGCCATGGCGATGGACCCCAAGCCTCGCACGATCGCGCTGGTGAACCTCGACAGCGACTTCCACCAGCGCACCGCCGAGAGCGCGCGCTTCCTGGCGAAGGAGCTCGGGCTGCGGATCGTCTACGACCGGGCCTACCCGCCGAGCACCGTCGACTTCGGGCCGATCATCCGCTCCGTCGCGGCCGCGCGCCCGGACATCGTCTTCGCCGGCTCCTACCCCCCCGACACCGCGGGGCTGCTGCGGGCGGCGAGCGAGCAGCGCGTGAACTTCCAGATGATGGGCGGGCCGATGATCGGGCCGCACGCGACGGCGCAGAAGCTCCAGCTCGGCCCCATCCTGAACAACCTCGTGGTCTGGGACGTCTACGCGCCCGAGCCGACGCTGCAGTTCCCGGGCACGAAGGAGCTGATCGAGCGCTACCAGCCGATCGCCGCGCGCGAGAACACGGACGCGCTGGGCTACTACGTGCCGCCCATGGCCTATGCCCAGATGCAGGTGCTGGAGCAGGCGGTGAAGCGGGTCGGGCGCATCGACCAGGCGGCGCTGGCGGCGGACATGCACGCCAACCAGTTCGACACGGTGATCGGGCCGCTGCGCTTCGACGCGCTGGGCGAGTGGACCGAGGAGCGTAACCTCTACACGCAGTACCAGGGCGTGCAGGGGAACGGGATCGACCAGTTCAAGCGGACGGGGACCCAGGTCGTGCTCTACCCGCCGCGCTACAAGTCGGGCGACCTCCGCAAGCCCTACACGGCGGGCGCCTGATGGATCCCGACCTCGTCCTGCTTCTCAACGGCGTCGTCTCGGGGCTGCTGCTCGGGGGCCTCTACGCGGCCGCGGCGGCGGGCCTGTCCGTCTCCTTCGGGATGCTGGACGTGGTCAACATCGCCCATCCCGCCTTCATGGTGCTGGGCGCCCTTCTCGTCGCCCTCCTCTGGGGGGCGACGGGGATCGACCCGCTGGTCCTCTCGGTGCTGCTCACCCCCGCCTTCTGGGCGCTGGGGGCGGCGCTCTACGTCGCCTACCACCACTTCTTCGAGCGGCGCGGGGACGAGGCCATCCAGGGCCTCGCCTTCTTCTTCGGCGTGATGTTCATCATCGAGGTGGGCCTCGTGCTGACCGTCGGGCCCGACCAGCACTTCGCCGACGCCTCCTACGCCAACACGACCTGGCGGATCGGCGAGGTGGACCTGCCGCTGCGCATGCTGGTGCCGGCCCTCCTCGCCCTCTCGGCCATCGCGGGGCTCTCGCTCTTCCTTCGCCGCACCTTCACCGGGCGCGCCATCGCGGCGGTGGCGCAGGACCGGGAGGCGCTGCGGCTGCTCGCGATCAACCCGGTGCGCATCAAGCGGCTGGCCTTTGGCATCTCCATCGCCTTCGCGGCGCTGGCCGGCGGCGCGCTGGTGGTGGTGCAGCCGGTGGACGCCTGGTCCGGGCACGTCTTCATCGGGCGGGTCTTCGCCATCGTCATCATGGGCGGGCTCTCCTCGCTCGGCGGCTGCGTGCTGGCGGCGCTCGCCTTCGGGGTGCTGGAGAACGTCACCGCCACCTTCTACGGCCCATCCTGGTCGCCGGCGGTGGCCTTTGGCTGTCTGCTGCTCGTGCTGGCGGTCCGGCCGCAGGGCCTGTTCGGGAGGGCGGCATGAGCGACGCGACGCTTCCCGCGGCGGGGCTGGCCGCGCCGCGCCGCCTGGGGCACGCGGGCTTCTGGCTGGCGACGGCGGCCGTGGCGGCCGCGCTGCTTCTCGCGCTGCGCGGGATCGGCAGCGAGTACGCCTACTTCGCCCTCACCATCGTGCTGCAATACGTCGTGCTGGCGACGGCCTGGAACATCCTCGGCGGCTACGCAGGCTACGTGAACTTCGGCGCCGCCGCCTTCTTCGCGGCGGGCGCCTACGCGACGGTCGCCTTCGGCAAGGCGATGGGGCTGGGCCTCCTTCCCTGCATCGGCCTGGCGGGGCTGGTGGGGGGCGCGCTCGGCTTTGGGACGGGGGTGCTGACGCTCCGCCTGCGCGGGGCCTATTTCGCCATCGCCACCCTCTGCCTCTCGGTCGTGCTGCAGACCATCGTGGTGAACTGGTCCTATGTCGGGGGATCGCGCGGGGCCTACGTGCTGCGCCCGCGGGAAGTTCCCTGGCCCTTCGACACCTATTCCGCCTATCTCTGCGCCGTGCTGGTGGTGCTGGCCGCGGCTTCGGTCGCGATCGCGCGGACCATCGAGACCTCGCGCCTCGGCCTCGGGCTCGCCGCGCTGCGCGACGACGAGGCGGCGGCGGAGGCGACGGGCGTGCCGACGCTGCGCCTCAAGCTCGTGGCCACCAGCGTCAGCGGCGCGATGATGGCGGTGGCCGGCGCCCCCCTCCCCTATATCGGCTCCTACGTGGAGCCCGGCTCGGCCTTCGGGTTGGCCTACGCGGTGAACGCCATCGCCATGCCGCTCATCGGGGGCACCTCGAGCTGGGCGGGGCCGCTGATCGGGGCGGTGCTGCTCTCCTCGCTGCAGCAGGCGGCGACGGTGACGATCTCCTCGGCGGCGAACCTGCTGATCGTGGGCGTGCTGCTGGTGGTTTTCGTCTGCGCCGCGCCGCACGGGATCATCGGGCTGTTCCGGGGGCGGCGATGAGCGCGGTGGTGCTGCGGGCGGAGGGCGTCGGCAAGCGCTTCGGGGGCTTCACGGCGCTCTCGGGCGTCGACCTCGAGGTGCGCGCGGGGGAGCGGCTGGGGCTGATCGGGCCGAACGGCTCGGGCAAGAGCACCTTCACCAACTGCCTCGCCGGCGCCTTCCCGAGCCATGACGGCGGCTTCACCTTCAAGGGGGAGAAGCTGGCGGGGATGAAGGCGCACGAGCGGGCGCGGCGGGGGCTCGCGCGCACCTTCCAGCTTCCGCGCCCCTTCCGCGGCCTCTCCGTGATCGACAACATCCGCGTGCCGCTGGCCTATGCCGGCCGCGAGGCCGCGACGGACGAGCGGGCGATGGCCTGCCTCGAGGCCGTGGAGCTCGCGGGCAAGGCGGCGCGCATGCCGAAGGAGCTGACCCAGGTGGAGCTGCGCCGGCTGGAGCTGGCCCGCGCCACGGCGCTCCGGCCCGAGCTGCTGATCGCGGACGAGGCCATGGCGGGCCTCTCCAACACGGAGGTGGACCAGATCCTGGCCCTGCTGTTCCGGCTGAACGAGGGCGGCACCACCATCATCATGATCGAGCACGTCATGCGCGCCGTGACCGAGTTCTCCCAGCGCATCGCGGTGCTGGTGGCGGGCAAGAAGGTGGCGGACGGCGACCCGCGCGCCGTGCTCGCCCTGCCCGAGGTGGAGGAGGCCTATCTTGGCCGCTAGCCTTCTCGTCGAGAGCGTGGACGCGAGCTACGGCGCGGTGCGCGCGCTGGACGGCGTCTCGCTGACCGTCGCGCCGGGGGAGACGGTCGCGCTGCTCGGCACCAATGGCAACGGCAAGACGACGCTCATGCGCTGCATCCTCGGGCTGCTGAAGCCCACGCGGGGGCGGATCAGCGTGACGATCGACGGGGTGACGACCGAACTGATCGGGCGCGCGCCGGAGGAGATCATCGACCTCGGCATCGCGATCGTGCCGGAGGGGCGGCGCCTCTTCCCGCGCCTGAGCGTCGAGGAGAACCTGCTGCTCGGCGCCTACCGCCGCGCCGCCCGCGCCGCCATCCCGCGGCACCTCGAGTTCTGCTACGACGCCTTCCCGCGCCTGAAGGAGCGCCGCTCGCAGGCGGTGGGCAGCATGAGCGGGGGGGAGCAGCAGATGGTGGCGCTCGGCCGGGCCGTGATGTGCGCGCCGAAGATCCTGCTGGTGGACGAGCCCTCGGTCGGGCTCGCGCCCATCCTCGTCGCGCGGACGATCGAGAAGATCGCGGAGCTGAAGGAGAAGCTCGGCCTGACCGTGCTCATGGCCGAGCAGAACTTCCACCAGGCGATCCGCATCGCCGACCGCGGCTACGTGCTCGTCCACGGGCATGTCGAGTTCCAGGGGGACAGCCCCGCGGCGCTCGGCGACAGCGATCTCGTCCGCAAGTTCTACCTGGGGCTCTAGGCATGGCAGCACTGAGGGACTGGAAGCTTGGCTGGATCGGCGTCGGGCGCATGGGGACGCCGCTCTGCCACCGGCTGATCGAGGCGGGGGCCGCCCTCGGCGTGGCGGACACCGATCCCGCGCGGCTGGCGCCGATGGCCGCGGCCGGGGCGCGGCCCGCGGTCACCGCGGCGGCGCTCGCGGAGGGGGCGGACATCCTTCTCTCCATGGTGCCGAACGACCTCGCGCTGCTCTCGGTCGTGACCGGCCCGGGGGGCCTGGCGGAGACGATGCGGCCGGGGCAGGTGCTGATCGACCTCAGCACCGTCTCCCCCGCCGCCTCGGCCCGCGTCGCGGAGGTGATGGCGGCGCGCGGGGCGGACTACCTGCGCTGCCCCGTCTCGGGCAGCACCAGCACGGCGGCCGCGGGGGCGCTGACGATCTTCGCCTCCGGCCCCGAGGCCGCGCTCGACCGCTGCGCGCCGCTGCTCGCGGTGCTCGGGCGGGAGACGCTGCGCTGCGGCGCCGCGGAGGAGGCGCGGGCGGTGAAGCTGATGGTGAACATGGTCGTCGCCCTGACGCCGGCCATCCTCGGCGAGGCGCTGGCCTTCGGCGGGCGGCTCGGGCTCGACTGGTCCGCCATGGTGGACGCGCTGTCCAAGAGCGTCGTCGCCTCGCCGCTCCTGGCCTACAAGGCGGAGATGCTGAAGGCGCGCGACTGGACGCCGGCGGCGGACGTGGACCTCGTGGCGAAGGACCTCGACCTCGCGCTCGCCGTCGGGCAGCGGGAGGGGGCGCCCATGCCGCTCTCGGCCCTGGCGCGCCAGTTCGCGGCGGCCTACCAGGCTTCCGGCGAGGGCGGGCTCGACTTCTTCCGCGTTGCGACCTGGCCCGAGCGGCTGCTCGCGCCCAACCCCCGCTAGGCCCGGCGCCCTCCAGGCCCAACCCTCGATAGGAATGCCCATGCAGCAAGAGATCCGCGCGCTCGAGGTGCGCCGCTACGCCGCCATGCAGGCGGGCGACGTCGAGGCTCTGGGGGCGCTGCTGTCGGAGCGCCTCGTCTACGCGCATTCCAACGCGACGACGGACAGCAAGGAGAGCTACCTCGGGACGCTGGTGGACGGCAGCCTGAAGTACCTCCAGATCCACTTCGAGACGGAGACGGTGCTCGAGGCCGGGCCCGACGCGGCCGCGGCGCTCGGGCGCATGAGCGCGCGCGTCCACCGCTACGGGGGCGAGCGCGAGATCGCCGCCATGACCCTCGCCCTCTGGGTGCGGGAGGGCGACGCGTGGCGCCTTCTCGCCTATCAGCCGACCTCCCTTCCGCCCACCAAAAATCCTGGGGCCTGAGCATGACCGAGACCCTTCTTCCCACCACCGTCGTCGGCAGCTACCCGCAGCCGGACTGGCTGGTGGACCGCGCGGTGCTGGCGCAGAACCTCGTGCCGCGCGTGCGGATGAAGGGCATGTGGCGCGTGGCCGAGGACGCGCTGGAGGGGGCGCAGGACGACGCCACCATCCTGGCCATCCGCGACATGGAGCGGGCGGGGATCGACATCGTCACCGACGGCGAGGTCCGGCGCGAGAGCTACTCCAACCGCTTCGCCCTCGCGCTCGACGGCGTGGACCTCGACAACCCCGCCCGGACCATGGGCCGCGCGGGCAAGGAGACGATGGTGCCCCGCGTGGTCGGCCCCATCCGCCGCACGCGGCCGGTGGAGGTGCGGGACGTGGAGTTCCTCGTCGCCAACACCGACCGTCGCACGAAGATCACCCTGCCCGGCCCCTTCACCATGTCCCAGCAGGCCCATGACGAGCACTACCGGGACGAGGAGGCGATGGCGATGGACTACGCCGTCGCCGTGAACGAGGAGGCGCGGGACCTCAAGGCCGCGGGCGTGGACGTCATCCAGATCGACGAGCCCTGGATGCAGGCCCGGCCCGAGGCCGCCGCCCGCTTCGGCGTGCGCGCCCTCAACCGCGCGCTTGAGGGGCTGGAGGGGGACACGGTCGTGCATCTCTGCTTCGGCTACGCGGCCGTGGTGAAGAGCAAGCCCTCCGGCTACTCCTTCCTGCCGCAGCTGGCGGACTGCACGGCGGCCCAGATCTCGATCGAGGCGGCGCAGCCGCGGCTCGACCTTTCGGTGCTCGACGCGCTCTCGGGCAAGACCATCATGCTCGGCGTGATCGACCTCGGCAGCGCCGAGGTGGAGACGCCGGAGGTGGTGGCGGCGCGGATCCGGGACGCGCTGCAGCGGATCCCTGCCCAGCGGCTGGTCGTCGCCCCCGATTGCGGCATGAAGTACCTTCCCCGCGAGCGCGCCTTCGGCAAGCTGCGCGCGATGGCGGCCGGGGCCGCGATCGTGCGACGCGAGCTGCAGGGCTGACGCGCGCCGGGGCTTGCGGCCCCGCGATTCGGGCGCAAACTCCCTGTTGGCTCCCGCGCGCGAGCGGCGGGCCGGCGGGAGACCTGGCATGGCGGACCTCCTCGAGCGCTACGCGGCCCTGACAGGGGCGAACCCGCGGCTGCGCATCCGCGACGCCGCGCGGGAGCTCGGCACGACGGAGGCCGCGCTCGTGGCCGCGGGCGCCTCCGGGCCGGTGGCGCTGATCCGCCGCGACTGGCCGGCCCTCATCGGCGCGCTCCCACGTCTCGGCCGCATCATGGCGCTGACGCGGAACGAGCACGCGGTGCACGAGCGGCACGGCACCTTCGGCGCGGTCTCGGCGGGGCCCGGGCATATCCTCGTCCTCGGGCCCGAGATCGACCTCCGGCTCTTCCCCGGGGCCTGGGCGAACGCCTACGCGCTGGACGGCGAGCGGCCCTCGATCCAGGTCTTCGACAAGGAGGGCGAGGCCGTCCACAAGGTCTTCGCCACGGAGGCCACGGATCGCGAGGCCTGGGCCGCGCTCGTGGCGGGCTTCGCGACGGCGGAGGCCCCGGCGCCGGCCAGCCGCCCCACCCTTCCCGTCCCGCCGTCCGAGGGGCTGGTGGACGCCAAGACGCTCCGCGAGGACTGGCTGGCGCTGCGGGACACGCACGACTTCATCACCCTCTTGCGCCGGCACAAGGCGACGCGGCGGCAGGCCTTCCGATTGGCGGGGGACGACCTCGCGCGGCGGCTGGACCCGCGGGCGGGCTCGGCCGCGCTGCGGCTGGCGGCCGCGGGGGAGGTGCCGGTCATGGTGTTCGTGGGCAACCGGCACGCGATCCAGATCCACACCGGGCCGGTCCGGCGGCTGGTCGACATCCCCGGCTGGTTCAACGTGCTGGACCCCGAGTTCAACCTCCACCTGCGCGAGGCCGGCGTGGCCGAGGCTTGGCGCGTGGTGAAGCCGACGGCGGACGGCCCGGTGACGAGCATCGAGCTGCTGGACGCGAACGGCGCGCCCGTCACCCTTCTCTTCGGCGCCCGCAAGCCGGGGCAGGCGGAGCGCGAGGACTGGCGGAGTCTGGCAGCGACGGTGGCGGAGGGATCGATCGACGTCGCGGCGTGACGGCCGTTGGGCGAAGGATTCGACGCCCGCCGATCAGTCCGGCCGCCCGTGCGGGGGACTACCCCCGCCGCGCGGGCGGCCGTGCTGTTGGTCCGCCCCTGCCTGCCTTGGCCGGAACCCCGTCGGGGCCGGGCCCGCGCCGGGCGCTGGCCCTCACGGCAGGGGCGCGGCTTGCCTCAGCGGACGATGACGGCCGGGCTGGCCGGGGCGGGCGTCATCATCATGGGGGCGGGCGCCGGGGTGACGATGGTCGAGGGCGGCGGCGGGGGCGGCGCCGTGTTCAGCGTGCAGGCGGCGAGGCCCATGGACGCCGCGACGACGGCGAGGAGGGGAAGGAGGCGCATTCGAGTTCTCCGTTGATGGAACCAACGGGCATGTAACTTCGACGTCCCCATATCGTATCGATCCTCCGGCGGTGACAGATTCGTGATCGTGGGGATGACCCTCCGAAGCGGCGAGGCCGGCCGGGGCGGTGCGCCTGCGCCGCCCCGGCTGGTGACGGATGGGTCAGCGCGCGGCCCGCGCCCGCGCGATCAGGCGGTCGTAGGTCGAGCAGGTCGTGTCGGAGACGGGCTGGAGCATGACCGTCTGCATCTCCGTGGAGATGGTCTCGGTCAGGCCGGCGTTGCGGGTCATGAGCGGGCCCATGAGGTTCATCAGCTCAGTCATCTTCGCCTCGGCCTGAGCGTCGGTGCAGGCGGCCATGGCGGGGGCGGCAAGCGCCAGGCCGAGGGCGAGGGCAGAGGCGCCGAGAAGGCGGGCGGTGATCATGGGGCGGTGCTCCGTGGGAGGCTGGGTGGCAGGGCCGAGGCTCGGCGGCGTCCGCGACCCGCGGACATCGCCTCCCGACGGCCGCCAGCTTCCGGCGGCGGGATGAAGACCGTCCTAACCGTCTCCTGAAACGGAAAACGTAACGTCCCTGATTTTTCTCCTGCGGCAAGGCTCATCCGGCGACGCGTTCGTGCGAGATTGCGCCCCGCGGCCGTCGCGCTGCGTGCCGGGCGGGCGACCTCTTTACAGACCTGTCAGCCCTCCCGGGCGAAGATCGCGATGCGCTCCAGGCTGGTTTGCGGCGTAGCATGCCGCGCCAGCGCCTTGGCCATCCCTGACGAGCGTGCCGGCACCGGCGACCCGAGGAGAGTTATGCGAGACGCCAAGAGGGCTGACGCAGCCGATTTCGCCGGCCGACAGGGGCGTTCCGTCGGCCCAGCCTCCGCCCGCCCTGCCGCGGGCGCGGCCTCCGGCCCGACGATGGCCCGCCATGCCCACTGAGCTTCGCCACATCATCTTCTCGGCCGCGGAGGTGGTCGAGGCGATCATCCTGCACAACCGCGCCCGCGGCGTGAGCATGCCGGGCGGGTCGATCAAGGAGGCCGGCCTGGCCGACACACCTCCGGGGGCGCCGCTCAGCTTCCGCATCGTCTTCTCCCTGGCCGGACTCCCGGGGGCGGAGCTGCGGGCGAGCAACGAGGTGACGGTCGACCTCGCGGATTCGGAACTCGCGGCGGCGCTGATCGGCTACTGCCGGTCACGCGGCATCCCGATGCCGGTGAAGGGCAGCAAGTCGCTGGAGCGCTTCGGCTCGCAGATCGGGCTGATCGTGACCATCAAGGGGAACAACATCAACCTACCGGCGCGGCTGGCGCCGGGCTGAGGGAGGCGCCGGCGGGCTAGCCGCCGGGCCGCTCCAGGGCCTGCCGCAGGAAGGCGGCGGGCACGGCGATGCCCTGGGCCTGGCTTCGCGCCACGGCGACGGCAATGGCGGCCACGCCCCAGCCGCCTTCCGCCCGCCGGGCGAGGAGGGGCGCGCCGCTGGCCCCGCGGGTGCCCGCGCAGTCGTGCACGAGGACCAGGCGCCCCTCGTAGCGCGCGGGGCCGAGCACGCGGCAGGCGCTGTCGGCCATCAGGACCTCCGGCCGGTCCTGCTGGTAGCCCCCGAGCAGCAGCGGGGTGCCGGGTGGCGAATCCTCGGGCAGGAGCGACAGCGAGGGGGCCGCGGGGAGCGGCGCCGCGAGGGTCACAAGCGCCCAGTCCGCGCTGGCGGGGGAGCGGGTCCGCGGGTCGAAGCCGGGGCCGGTGACGAAGGAGACGCCCCTACCCTCCCCCTTCCAGGCGCCCTGGCGGTAGCCGAGCAGGAAGTGGACGGAGGTCGGCCTCACCCATTCCCCCGACCGCGGCGCCACGAGGCAGTGCGCGGCGGTCAGGACCGTGCGCGGCCCGACGAGGGTTCCCGTGCAGCGGGTTCCGAGCTCGGTCTGCACGCGGCCGAGCGCGGCCCAGGGCATGGCGGTCGCGTCCACCGGGCGGCGCGGGTCCGCGGGGCCGAGGCCGGGGAGCTCGGAGGGGGGAATGATCGGCTCGCGGGCGAGGGCCGGGGCACCTGCAAGAAGGAGAAATGCGCCGAGACGCGCCACAGCGCCGCGCCGTGCGGGGAAGCGCGGGCGGGCGGGGATGGAGGGGGCTGCCATGGCTCCTCGGGGGCGGCGCCGGGTGCGGGACCCGGCGTTCGATCATCGAGGGCAGCAACGTCAGCCCGCTCCGGCAATCCCCTGCCCCGGCGGTCGGACCGTCATCGGCGCCCCGGCGGGAGCTTGGCCGCTCCCCTGACGGAGTTCCAGTGAAATGGCGCGGGCGGAAGCCACGCTTCCACCCGCCCCGTTCCTACGCGGCCTCGCGCATGCGGCCGATGAAGCTGGCGAGCTCGGCGCGCAGCCGCTCGCCCTGGCCGGCCACCTCGCCGATGGCGCCGCGCAGCTCGCCGAGGGAGGACCTGGCCTCCTCGGCCGCGCTGCTCACCTGCTGGACGCTGGCGTTTGCCTCGTTGGTGCCCGATGCCGCCTCGGCCACGTTGCGCGCGATCTCCTGCGTGGCCGCGCCCTGCTCCTCGACGGCGGCGGCGATGGCCGTGCCGATGCCGTGGACCTCCTCGACCACCGTGCCGATGCCTTGGATGGTCTGTGCCACCGCCGCGGTGGCCTCCTGCATCGCGCGGATCTGGCCGCCGATCTCCTCGGTCGCCTTGGCGGTCTGGGAGGCCAGTTGCTTGACCTCGCTCGCCACCACCGCGAAGCCGCGCCCGGCCTCCCCGGCGCGGGCCGCCTCGATCGTGGCGTTCAGGGCCAGGAGATTGGTCTGCTCGGCGATGTCGGAGATCAGGCGCACCACGTCACCGATCCGCCCCGCCGCCTCGGAAAGGCCGCGCATGGTTTCGTCCGCCCGTTGCGCCTCGCTGAGGGCGCGCGAGGCGACCGAGGTGGACTGGGTGACCTGGCGGGTGATCTCCTGCACGGAGCTGGCCAGCTCCTCCGTGGCGGCGGCCACGGTCTGGACGTTCGCCCCCGCCTCGGTGGTTCCGGCCGCCGCGGCGACCGCCTGCTCGGCGCTGCGCCGGGCCGAGAGGGTCAGGTTGTCGGCGGAGGCGCTGAGCTGCGTCGTCGAGCTCGCCAGCGCCGTGGCAATGCCCCCGAGCGCCGTCTCGATCTGCGCCGCGGTCTGCAGCGCCGCGTGGCGCCGCTCGGCGACCGAGGCCTCCGCCGCCCGGGCCGCCTCGGCCCGCAGCCGGTCGGCCTCCAGCAGGCCCTTCCGGAAGAGCTCCAGCGCGTCGGCGATGGAGCCGATTTCGGTCCGCTCGCCGGCATGCGGCACCGCGACCTGGAGGTCGCCGCCGGCCATGGCCCGCATCGGCGAGGCGACGGCCTCGATGCTCCGCGAGATGCCGCGCACGATCAGGAGCGCCATGGCGGCGCCGATCAGGAGGGCCGCCCCGGAGAGGGAGAGGATCCAGAACCGGGCGGAGGCACCGATGGAAGCGGCCTGCTCGGAGGCTCGCTGGCTGCCCTCGACGTTGATCTCGATGAGCTTCTGGATGGCGTCCTGGGCCCTGTTGTAGACGGGCGTGGTGCGGAGGAGCTGCCGTTCGCGCGCCTGCTCCAGGTTGTTCCGGCGCGACAGCTCGAGCACGGGGGCGACCTCCCGCAGGTACTCCTCCCAGGCCGCGGCGAAGCGCCCGTAGGTGTCGCGCTCCTCCGGCGAGGTGATCAGGGGCTCGTAGGTGCGGCGGACCTCGGCCATGCGCCGGGCGGTCGCCTCCATCCCCCGCTCGATCGTCGCCATGGCGGCGTCGTCGGTGTTGAGGATGTGGCGGAGGAGGCCAATGCGGTAGTCCGCCGCGACGGAGCGGATGAGCGCTGCGTAGCGCACGCTCGGCAGCCAGTTCTCGGCGAGGTCCGCCGAGTTCTCCCGCAGTGCCCCGGTCCGCTCCAGCGCGATCCCGCCAAGGCCGAGCAGCATGACCAGCAGGAGGGCGAAGGACCCGATCAGCTTGGCCCGGATGGAGACGGCTCCTGGCCGGCGGCGCCCGGCCGTGCCCGTGGAAATTGACGGCGTGGTCGCCATGGCCCGATCCCATGAAGTTACGAAGGCGTAAGACTTCTTGAGACTAAGCCGGGAGAAGCAAAACGGACGTTAACGATGCCGACGAAAACGCGAGCCGTCGGAGAGGTTAGGCGCGCCGGCCGCGAGCGGGGAGGTCGTCCTCCGCGTCCCGCGCGGGCCTGGCGTTGATTGGTCGCGGGCGGGAATGCGCTGGCGAAAGGCCCCGATGCCCCTGCCGGGATCGCGCTGGGTGTTCCCGGGCCGTGGGGCAGCGGGCCGCTGGTCGTCGGGATTGTGTGGCTTTGGCTGGGCTGTCGCGCCCGCCGGGGCTGAATGGTGCCGGGTGCGAGAATCGAACTCGCGACCTATCGATTACGAATCGATTGCACTACCGCTGTGCTAACCCGGCCCCTTCGTCGCGCGCCGCCGGGAAGCGGCGCGCTGGGGCGCCTTCTAGCCGCCCCCGCGCGCCGCGGCAACACCGCTTGCTCAGGTCGCGGCGACGGTGCCGTCCTTCGGGGTCCCGGCCCCCTCGACGAGGGCCGCGCGGCCGCCCGTCCACTCGATCCGCCCCGGCGTGCCGCAGGATTCGCAGACCGGCTCCCAGCGCCCGTGCTCCGTCCCGCAGGAGAGGCACTGCCAGCGTGGCTCGGGCGGCGCGGCGGCCGCGGCGCGGAGCCACTTGGCCTCGGCCGCGCGGCCGGCGGCGCTCTCGCCGAGCTCCACCGCGTCCATGTCCACCATGGCGAGGTAGGCGCGGCGGTCGGCGCTGCCGGAAGACACCAGGGTTTCCAGCTCCGCCCTTGCCCGCCCGGTCAGCCCGGCGGCGAGCGCGGTGCGGCCGAGGATGAGGCGGCTCTCGGGATGGGCGCGGTTGTCGTGCGTGAGGGCCTCCGCGGCCTTCACCCGCGCCAGGGCGTCCTTCTCCTCGCCGAGATAGGCGGTCGCGAGGTCCGGGTGGGGAGCGACGGTCCAGGCGGTCTGCAGCGTGGTCTTCGCGCGGCGCGGGCTGCCCTCGGCCGCCTGCCGCTTGGCGACGGCCAGCGCGGCCGGGGCGAAGCGGGGGTCGGCGGAGAGGGCCTCCTTCTCGAGGGAGGCCGCCTTGGCGGGCTCGGGCTCCTGCATGGCCGCGGCCAGGGCGAGCGCCGCGCGGCGGCGTCCGCTGAGCTGTCCCGGCGGGGAGAGGGCCAGCGCCTCCCGCCAGTCGCGGGTGCGGAGGGCCAGCGCCGCGCGCTCGGCCTTCACCCACTGCGCGCCCGGCTGGGCCGCCTCGGCCTCGCGCGCCAGGCGCTGGGCGGTCGGCCAGTCCTCGCGCTGCATGGCGTCGCGCAGCAGGCCGCGCAGGCCGAGGAACTTGCCGTCCTCGCGCTTGACCAGGGCGCGGAAGGCCTCGTTCGCGGCCTCGTCGCGCCCGGCCATGCGCTCGGCCTCGGCGGTGAGCAGCAGGGTGTGCGGGGTGTCGCCGAGCAGGCCGCGGGCGCGGCGGATCTCGGTACGCGCCTGGTCCGGCGTGCCGGCGGCGAGCGCCACGAGGGCGCGGGTGACGGCGGCGTCGCCGTCGCGCCGCTGCCGCTCGGACCGGCGGGCGCGCATCCGGGCCGGCAGGCCGCGGATCGACTTCCAGGCGGAGAGGATGCCGTGCAGCACCACGAAGCCGACCACCAGGGCCAGGAGGCCGAGCCAGACCGGGATGCCGATGAAGGTCTGCCCGACGCTGATCTCGACGATGCCGCCCATCTGGCGGAGGAAGAGCGCGGCCCAGACCCCGAGGGCGAGGAGGATGAGCAGCCAGATCGCGCGGAGCATCAGTTGCTCCCCGCCGAGGAGCCGGTGCCGATGTCGCGGAGCGCCGCGCGGGCCTCCACCAGCTCGCGGGCTTGGCCGATCCAGCCGGCCATGGCGTCGCGCGAGGGAGCGGGCAGCTTTTCCAGCCGCTCCACCGCGCCCGGCAGGTCGCCGGCGTCGAGCGAGCGGCGCGCCCGCTCCAGTTCGCCGGAGACGGCGTCGCCGACGAGGACCTGCTCGCCGCGGCGGACCGTGACGAGGCCCTGGAGGCGGGAGAGCGCGGTGTCGGTGACCGACTGGCCCTGCGGCTCGGCAGCGAGGCGGGCCGAGCGGGCCGCGTCCTCGAAGGAGAGGCGGAGCGCCGCCTCGGTCGGCGGCGCGGTGTCGCGGTAGCGGGTCAGGGCCACGGGCGGCGTGCCCGGCAGGCCGGACAGCGCCTGCCCGAGCGGGCGGCCGGCCTCCAGCGAGGCCTGGATCGTGCCGCGCGCGGCGAGCGCGGTCAGGCGGCGCTCGGCGGACTCGGCTTGGGCCAGGCGCTGCTCGAAGCCCTGCACGCGCTGGGCGAGGGCCTCCTCCTGCTTGCCGAGGCGGTCGTTCACCCCGGACTCGGCGCGGGCGAGGCGCTCGTCGAGGCTCTTGCCGGCGGCGTCCAGGCGCTGCGTCATGGCCTGCCCGGCGGCCTCCACCCGCTGCTTCAGCGCCTCGTCCAGCGCGGCGAGGCGGGGCGCGAAGGCCTGCTCGGCGGCGGTGACGCGGGCGGCGAGGGACTGCTCGGCGCCGGTCAGGCGGTTGGCCAGGGTGGCCTCGGCCTGGGCGATCCGCGCCTCCGTGCGGCGGCCGGCCTCCTGCGCGGCGCTCTCGGCGGCGGTGAAGCGCGTCTCCGTCCGGCGCGCCTCCTCCTGCAGGCGGGTGTCGAGGGCGGCGAGCCGCGCGTCGGCCTGGCGCCGCTCCTCCTGGCTGCGCGTGTCGAGGGCGGCGAGGCGCTCCTCGAGGCGCTTCAGCCCCTCGGTGGAGGCGTTGCGGGCGCTCTCGACGGTTGCGGTCAGGGCGGTGAGGCCGGCGCGGGCGTCGGCGTCGGCGATGGGCCGGGCGGCCTGCTCGCGCGCCGCGGTCTCGGCCGCGTCCAGCCGGCGCTCGGTCGCGGCGGCGCGCTCGGCGAGGCCGGCCGCGGAGGGGCGGGCCTCCAGGGCCGCGAGGCGGGTGTCGACGGCGCTCATCCGCGCGGCATCGGCCTGCTGGGCGGCCACCGGGTTGCTCACCGTCTCGCGCGGGCTGGAGAGAAGATAGGCCACGGCGCCCACCAGCACGACCAGGGCGGCGGCGATGGGCAGGACGGCCGGCTCGAAGCGCTTGCGGGGCGCGTCGGGGGGGCGCGGCGCGAAGGTCGGCGTGGGGGATGGCCGGGGGGCGCTGCTGGCGGAGGAGGCCGCGGAGGCGGCCGGGGACGGGCCGGGGCTGGCCGGGACAGGGCCGGGGCTGGCGGAGGGCAGCGCTCCGGCCGGGCCCGAGGATGCCGAGGACGAGGCGGAGGAGGCCGCGGTCGGGCCGCTCTCCGGGATGGGCGAGGCAAGCTCCGCCGCGGAGCGCACCGCCGCGTCCTTCGCGGGGGCGCCGGCTGGCCGGCCGCCCTTGCCGGAGGGCTCCGATCCGGGCCGGCCCTTGGCGCCGGGCCCTCCGGGGGGCGTGCTGGGCTTGTCGCTCATGGGATCGGGGTCATCCTTCTGGTCGGGCGTGAGGGGCCAGCGGGGGTGCGGGGCCGAGCAGCCCCAGCAACGTGTCCTGATCCGGTCGCGATGCCACGTCCAGCCCCCCCCAGGGGAGGCCGTCCAGGGCAAGGGCCACGCGGCCGCTCAACGCGAGGGCGCGGATGGCGGTTGCCGCCGCGCCAAGGCCGGCCGCCCGGATCAGCGAGACCGCCGCCGCGGCGCTGCGGGGGGAGAAGAAAAGCGCGCTTCGCACCGATCCGGCAACAAGCGCGTCCCGCGCGGGCGGGGGCAGGCCGGTCGCCTCCGTCGCCGCGTAGGCGTCCCGGCGGATCACCGCGAAGCCGCGGGCGAGGAGGGCCTCGGCCAGCTCGTCGCCGTAGCCCTCGCCGGCCGCGAGGAGGACGGGGCCGGCCGCAGGCAGGAGCCGGGCCGTGGCGTGGGCCAGGAGCGACTCGGCGTCGCCCCCGGCGGCGGAGACGGCGGTGAAGCCCGCCGCGCGCGCCGCCCGGGCGGTCCCCTCCCCCACCGCGAGCACGGGCAGGCCGGGCGGGCAGGCGGCGGCCAGGGCGGGGATGGCGGCGGCGCTGGCCACGAGGGCGGCGCGGGCCTCCGGCGCCGGCGCCATCGGCAGGGGGGCGAGGCGGAGGGCGGGCGCGAGGACGGGGTGCCAGCCGAGGGCCTCGACCCGCGCGGCCGTGGCGGCGGCGCCCGGCTCGGGCCGGGTGATCAGGCAGGCCGGGCGGGGGGAGCCGGTCGCCTCAGCCAAAGATGTCCGCCGGGCTGTCCGCGCGAAGGCTGCTGCCGAGCTCCACCCCAATGCGCTCCGCGTCCGCGGCCGGGCCGTGCAGGCTGCGCTTGAGGAGGAAGGAGCCGTCCGGCCGGGCGACCAGCCCGGTGAGGTGCAGGCGGCCGTCCGGCAGCAGGCGGGCGTGGCCGCCGATCGGGGTGCGGCAGGAGCCGTCGAGCGAGGCGAGCAGGGCGCGCTCGGCGCGGGAGACGGCGCGGGCCTCGCGGTCCTCGATGCCCGAGAGAAGCTCGTGGAGCTCGGTGTCCTCGGCGCGGACGGTCACGCCGACGATGCCCTGACCGGCGGCGGGCACCATCGCCTCGGGATCGAGCACCACCATGCCCTCGGGCGCGAGCTCCATCCGGCGGAGGCCGGCGAGCGCGAGGAGGGTGGCGTCCACCGCGCCCTCGCCGAGCTTGCGGAGCCGGCTCTGGATGTTGCCGCGGATCATGCCGACCTTCAGGTCCGGCCGGACGTGCAGCACCTGCGCCTGGCGGCGGAGGCTCGCGGTGCCGAGGCGCGTGCCGGCGGGGATGCTGCCGAGGGGGTCCGCCGGGTCCAGCGCGGCCATGTGCGGGCCGGGGATGAGGACGTCGCGGCTGTCCTCCCGCTTGAGGGTGCAGGCGAGCACCACCCCAGGGGGCATCTCGGTCTCGAGGTCCTTCAGGCTGTGGACCGCGAAGTCGATGCGGTAGTCGAGCAGCGCCTCGTGGATCTCCTTCGCGAAGAGGCCCTTGCCGCCCACGTCGGCCAGCCGCCGGTCCTGGATCTGGTCGCCCGAGGTCTGGATGACGTGCTCCTCGAAGGCGTTGGCCGCGCGGAGCACCGGGCAGAAATGCGTGACCATCCCGAGGAAGCAGCGCGTCTGCCAGAGGGCGAGCGGCGAGCCCCGCGTCCCCACGCGGAGGGGCAGCGTGCGCGCGTGGGCCCGCACCCGCGGGGTGCCGGCGGGATGGCCGGGCGAGGTGCCCGAGGGGGCGCCGGAAGGGGCAAGCGACATGGCGGCCTTATAGATGGGTCGCCGCCGGCCGGGAACGACCCGGGCGGGGGCTCGGCCGCGCTTATCCTAACCGGCGCGGAATTGGTCTAGAAGCCGCCGCGGATCAGCGGGGGCGTGGCGCATGGACCTCAGGGGCCCGGTCCTGGGCATCGAGAGCAGTTGCGACGAGACGGCGGCGGCCGTGCTGGCGCCGGACGGCCGCATCCTGGCGGAGGCGGTGTTCAGCCAGACGGAGGACCACGGCCGCTTCGGCGGCGTGGTGCCGGAACTGGCCGCGCGCGCGCACTTGGCGCAGCTGCCCGGCCTGGTGGCGGGGGTGATGGAGAGGGCCGGGGTGGCGCCGCGCGACCTCGGCGGGGTGGCGGCGACCTCCGGCCCTGGGCTGATCGGCGGGCTGATCGTGGGGGCGGGCTTCGGCAAGGGGATGGCGATGTCCCACGGCCTGCCCTTCGTCGCGGTGAACCACCTCGAGGCGCACGCGCTGACGCCCCGGCTGCCCGGCCTGCTGCCGGGCGGGGCGGCCTTTCCCTATCTTCTGCTGCTGCTCTCGGGCGGCCATTGCCAGTGCGTGGCGGTGGAGGGTCTCGGCCGCTACCGCCGGCTCGGCACCACGCTGGACGACGCCGTGGGGGAGGCCTTCGACAAGGCGGCGAAGCTGCTCGGCCTGCCCTGGCCGGGCGGCCCGCACCTGGAGCGGCTGGCGGCCGGGGGGGAGGCCGCGCGCGTTCCCCTGCCCCGCCCTCTGCTGGGCCGCGCGGGCTGCGACTTCTCCTTCTCCGGCCTCAAGACCGCGGTCGCGCAGGTGGTGGCGAAGGGCGCGGCGGCGCCGGCCGACGTCGCGGCGGCCTTCCAGGCCTCGGTCGCGGCGGTGGTGGCGGACCGGGCGCGGCACGCGCTGGCCATGGCACCGGGCGCGACAGCGCTGGTGGTCTCGGGCGGCGTCGCGGCCAACAGCGGCGTCCGCGCGGCGCTGACGGCCGTGGCGGAACGCGCGGGGCTGCCGATGGTGGCGCCGCCGGTCCGCCTCTGCACCGACAACGCCGTCATGGTGGCCTGGGTGGGAATCGAGCGCCTGCGGGCCGGGCTGACCGACCCCTGGGACCATGCCCCGCGCCCCCGCTGGCCCCTCGACGAGCTGGCCCTTCCCGCATGAACTACCGGCACGCCTTCCACGCCGCGAACTTCGCGGACTGCATGAAGCACGCGCTGGTCCACGCCATCGTCGCGGCGCTGGCCCGCAAGGCGACGCCCTTCCGGGTCCTCGACACCCACGCGGGCATCGGCCTCTACGACCTGCAGTCCGAGGCGGCGCGGCGGACGGGCGAGTGGCGCGACGGGATCGGGCTGCTGGAGGCGATCCAGGACGGGCCGCTGATGCCCTGGCTGACCCTCGTGCGGGGCTTCCCGCGGGGGACCTATCCGGGCAGCCCCGCCCTCGTCCGCGCGATGCTGCGCCCGGGGGACCACCTTGCCCTCTGCGAGCTCCACCCGGAGGATGCGGCGACGCTGCGGGCGGCCTTCCGGGGGGATCCCCAGGTCTCGGTGCACCGGCGGGACGCCTACGAGGCGGTCGCGGCCCTCACGCCTTTTCCCGAGCGCCGCGGCCTCGTGCTGCTCGACCCGCCCTTCGAGGCGGAAGGCGAGTTCGGGCGGCTCTCGGCAGCCATGGCGCAGTTGGGGAGGCGCTTCCGCCCGGCGGTGCAGGCGGCCTGGTACCCCATCAAGCACCGGGCGCCGGTTCGCGGCTTCACCGACGCCCTCGCGGCCTCGGGGCTGCGGGACGTGGTCGCCTGCGAGCTCTGGCTGCGGGAGCCCACCGACCCCACGCGGCTGAACGGCTGCGGCCTGGCCGTGGTGAACCCGCCCTACGGCTTCGCGGAGACCGCCCGCTCGCTCCTGGCCGCGCTGCAGGCCCGCTTCTACGATGAGCGGGGCGGCGGCTGGGCCGTGACGGAGATCGTGCCGGAGTGATCGCTTGAGAGGGAACGCGCGCAAGGTCACGGTGATCGGCGCCGGGGCCTGGGGCACCGCGCTCGCGCTCCAGGCGCTGCGGGCGGGGGGCGAAGTTTCCCTGTGGGTGCGCGAGCCGGCGCGGGCGCTGGCCGTCGACGCGCGGCGGGAGAACGCGCTGCACCTGCCGGGCACACCGCTGCCGGACGGGCTGGCGGTGACGGCCGACGCGGGGGCGGCGCTCGCGGGCGCCTCGCTCGCCGTCCTGGCGGTGCCGACGCAGCACCTCGGCGCCGTGCTGCGCGACCTGGGGGCGCTGCCGCCCTCCCTCGTCGTCGCCAAGGGGGTCGAGACGGGGACGCTCCGCTTCCCGCTCGAGATCCTGGCGGAGGCCCGCCCCGGCCTTCCCGCCGCGGTGCTGTCCGGCCCGAACTTCGCCCACGAGGTGGCGGCGGGCTTGCCGGCGGCGGCCGTGGTGGCGGGAAGCGACGCGGCGCTGCGGGAGGCGGCGCTCGCCCGCCTCTCCTCGCCGGGCTTCCGCCTCTACGAGGGAGCCGACCCGATGGGCGTGCAGGTGGCGGGGGCGGCGAAGAACGTGGCGGCGATCGCGGCCGGCGCCGTGATGGGCGCGGGGCTGGGGGAGAACGCGCGCGCGGCCCTCGTCACGCGCTGCCTGGCGGAGATCGCGCGGCTGGCGGTGGCCCTCGGCGGGCGGGCGGAGACGGTCGCGGGGCTGTCGGGGCTCGGCGACCTCATGCTGACCTGCGCGGGCGCGGGAAGCCGGAACTTCTCGCTCGGCCTCGCGCTCGGGCGCGGGGAGAGCGCGGCGAAGGTGCTGGCGGGGCGGGCCTCCGTGACCGAGGGGGTGGCGACGGCCCCGGCCCTCCTGGCCCGGGCGGCCCGGGCGGGGGTGGAGCTGCCGGTCTGCGCCGCCGTCGCCGCGGTGCTCGATGGCACGCTGGCGGTGGGGGACGCGGTCGAGCTTCTCATGGGCCGGCCGCCGCGGGCCGAATAGGCCCCTCCCCCGGCTTCCACCAGCCCGTGACGGCGCCGCCGAGCCAGCGGGAGGCGAAGGGGCGGAAGGGGGCCAGCGCCTCCTCGGAGGCCGGGTCGGGCAGGGCGACGGAGGCGATCTCCAGGCCGTTGGCCGAGGCGAGCGGCCCGCGGGGGCTGGCCCAAGGGTCGGACTGGGGGGCGCCGGCGATGGCCTCCATCATGGAGGGGTCCTTCGCAGCGGCGAGGCAGAGGTCGCGCAGGCGGGCGTAGGCGGCGCGTTCCGGCTCCGTCAGGGCGAGGCCGTTGGCGGCGGCCAGGCGCTCCAGGGCCGCCACGGCCTCGAGGGCGAAGAGGTGGTAGTGGAGGGCCATGGCGGCGCGGCGCGCCTCCTGCGGCAGCACGCCGCGCTCGTCCACCTGGCCAAGCTGCGCGCGCAGGCGGGCCACGCCCCAGTCGAGCTGCGCGCGGTTCCCGCCGGCCACCCCCGCCGCCGCGACGGCGAGCCCGGCCCAGGCCGCGTGGTTGTTGCGGACGTCGCTGATGATGGCGGCGGATTGGCGCTCGTAATGCGGCCGCACCGCCTCCGCCACCTCGCCGAGCCAGCGCCCGGTGCGGCCGAGGGCCACGGGGTCGAGGCCCGGCGCCTCGCGGATCGCGAGGAAGGAGAGGGCGGCGCCCGCGAGGGTCCATTTCCGGTGGTAGCCGCCCTGCAGGTTAAAGGCGCCGAGGAGCGCGGCGTTCTTCGCCCAGGCGTCGAGGGCACTGAGCGCGCAGGAGGCGGCCCCCGCCTCCCCCGCCCGGTGGCGGGCCACGGCGCGCTGGACGAGGGCCAGCCAGTCCAGCAGCGGGCGCGCGGCGTCGGCATCCGCCCGCAGCCGCACGGGGTCGGGGCGGGAGAAGGCGGGGTCGGCGTAGAAGCCGGTGCTCTCCAGGCTGCGCACCGGGGCGGCGGCGGGCTCGCAGGGGGCCGCGGTGCCGGCGGGCTCGGGCGCGGGGAGGAAGGGGCCGGCCAGGGCGGGCACCACCGGCCGCGTGGGCGGCGCCCCCGCCACGGCGGCGCCCGCGGCGGCG
>NZ_RCZP01000044.1 GCF_006438825.1 Muricoccus nepalensis | reverse complement strand
AGCCGCGGGGGCCTTGCTGCGCGCGCTCGCGGCGGGTGCCGTGGCGCGCGCCGGCTTCGTCGCGCGTGCCGGCGCCTTGGCGGCGGGCTTCGCCTTCGGCGCGGGCTTCGCCCGGGCGGCGCTCTTGGGCGCCGCGCTCTTCGCGGCCGCGCTCTTGGGCGCCGCGCCGCGGGCGGGGGGCGCCTTGCGCGTCGCGGCGGTGCCCGTGCGGGCGCCCGTGCTGCGCGTGCCGGTGCCAGTGCCAGTGCTGCGCGTGCCGCGGGCGGCGGGGCGGGGCGGGTCCTTCGGGGGGCGGGCCATGTCTGGCTCCTTGCTTCAGTGCGCGATCGGGCGGGGCGCGATCGGCGCGGGGGGCGTCAGGGTTCGGCCGCCGCCGGGAGGGGCGTGGCCGAGAGCTCTTGGTGTGAATGGGCGCGCGGGGCCGCGGTTGCGCGGGCGCGCAGGGCCCGGATCGCGGTGGCGCTGGCCGGGTGCTCGCGGGCCGGGACGAGGCACCAGGGCGCGTGCGCCCGCCGGCCGCGCCGCCCGGCGGAGGGGGATGCGCCCGACAGCAGCGCGCCGCAAGCCCTCCGGTGCCGGCGCAGCGCCGTCGCCGCCGCGCCGTGGAGCGCGGGGCGCGTGTAGCCGGGGCGCGGCAGCACCGCCATCGGCGTGTCGCGGGCCAAGCGCCGCCAGCGCCGCCAGCGCGGCAGCTGCAGGAGGTTGTCCGCCCCCATGATCCAGACGAAGCGCGCGCGGGGGAACAGCCGGCGCAGCCGGGCGAGGGTGCGCTCGGTCTGGCGCAGGCCCAGGCGCGCCTCGATGTCAGCGGCGATGACGTGGCGGCCGTCCGCGATCCGCCGCGCCGATTCGAGGCGTTCCCGGAAGGGGGCCATCCCGTCGCCGGACTTCAGGGGATTGCCCGGCGAGACGAGCAGCCAGACCTCGTCCAGCCGCAGGACGTGGCGCGCCATGTCGGCGACGTGGCGGTGGCCGGGATGGGCGGGGTTGAAGGAGCCGCCGAGCAGCCCGATCCGCGCGCGCCGCCCGTCGCCCCAGCGCCCGGGGGCGCGGTGCGAGGGGGACGCCTTGCGCGGCGGGGCCTTGGCGCGGCCGAGTGGCAGGACCGGCGGCGGCACGGCCTTAGCCCAGGCCGCGGGGGGAGGCGAGGCTCAGGGCGTGCGCACCGAGACGGTGAGCGGCCGCTCGGCCAGCCCCTCGTAGGTGGCGGTGACGGTGCGCCCGGCCTCGGTCGGCAGGGCCGGGGAGAAGCCGCCCAGCGAGACGATGTCGCCCGCCCGCAACCGGCGCCCGTCGCGCTTCAGGTCCTCCACCAGCCAGGGGATGACGTTCAGGGGGTGGCCGAGCAGCGCGGTGCCGGGCGCGCGGGACAGCTCCTTCTGGTCGGTAGCCAGGGTGACGGTCATGCTGGCCAGGCGCGCCGCGAAGTCGGGCGTGGCCTCGGCCGGGATGGCCTCGCCGAGCACGCCGAGCCGCGCGCCGACGTTGATGGCGACGAGGTTCGCCCCGTTCATCGCCCCTGGCGCCAGCACGAGGTCGGGCATCTCGATGAAGGGGATCACTTGGTCGAGGTGGCGCAGGATCGCGACGTGGTCGGCGCCGGCGTCGTTGATGCCCTCGTCCCGCACGCGAACAAGGAGGTCGCTCTCCACGTTGGGCAGGGCGCCGAAGGCGGCGGGGACCTCCGCGGGGCGGCCGGCCGTGCCCTGGGCGCGGACCGTCGCCTGGAAGATGGTGCCGCGGATGGGGTGCGGCACGCCGAAGCGCGTCTGCGCCGCCGCGTTGGTCAGCCCGACCTTGTAGCCCACCGGCGCGCCGTGGCGCTCCGCGAGGAGGGGGACGAGCTTCTCCCGCGCGCAGAGGGCGTCCTCCATCGTCAGCGACGGCCCGTAGCCCTGGGAGGGGCGGCTGGCGAGGATGTCGGCGGCCACGCGCGCGACCTCGGCGCCCTCCGGGCAGGCGGCGCGGGCGGCGAGCGGCGCCCCGAGGAGGCCGGTGGCGGCAAGGAGGAAGAGGCGGCGCATGGTCTTGTTTCTTCCCTCTGTCCGGGCCGTGGCGGTCCCGGTTCTGTCCCGTGCGGGGCGGTCAGGGGCGAAGCTGGCCGGTCCCGATCACATGGTAGCGCCAGGTGCAGAGCTGCTCCAACCCGACGGGGCCGCGGGCGTGCAGGCGGCCCGTCGCGATGCCGATCTCCGCGCCGAAGCCGAACTCGCCCCCGTCGCAGAACTGGGTGGAGGCGTTCCAGAGGCCGACCGCCGAGCCGAGGCCGTCGAGGAAGGCCCCCGCCGCCGCGGCGTCCTCGGTGACGATCGCCTCCGTGTGCTCGCTGCCGTGGCGGCGGATGTGGTCGAGCGCCGATTCGACTCCGTCCACCACCGCGACGTTGAGGATGGCGGCGAGCCATTCGGTGGAGAAGTCGCCCTCCGAGGCCGCGGGCAGCCCGGGCAGGATGGCGCGCGCGGCCTCGTCCGCGCGGAAGTCGCAGCCGAGCGCGCGGAGGTCCTCCACCAGCAGCGGCAGGAGGGAGGGGGCGACGGCGCGGTCGATCAGCAGCGTCTCGGTCGAGCCGCAGACGCCGGTGCGGCGCATCTTGGCGTTGGCGAGGATGCGGCGGGCCATCATGGGGTCCGCGGCCGCGTGGACGTAGGTGTGGCAGAGGCCCTCGGCATGGGCGAGGACGGGCACGCGGGCCTCCTCCAGCACGCGCGTGACGAGGCCCTTGCCGCCGCGGGGGATGATGAGGTCGATCAGCCCCGACGCCCGCAGCATGGCGGCGACGAAGGCGCGGTCGGTGTTCGGGGCAGTGGCGACGCAGGCCTCGGGAAGCCCCGCCGCGCGCAGGCCGTCGAGGACGCAGGCGTGGATGGCGGCGGCGCTGTTCAGGCTCTCCCGCCCGCCGCGCAGGATGACGGGGCTGCCGGCCTTGAGGCAGAGGGCGGCGGCGTCCGCGCCCACGTTCGGGCGGCTCTCGTAGATCATGCCGATCACGCCGATGGGCTGGGCCACGCGGCGGAACAGGAGGCCGTTGGGGCGCGTCCACTCGGCCAGCACGCGGCCCACGGGGTCGGGCAGGGCGGCGAGTTCCTCCAGCCCCACGGCCATCGCCTCGATCCGGGCGGGGGTGAGGGTCAGGCGGTCGCGGAAGGCCTCGCTGAGATCGGGCGCGGCGGCGAGGTCGGCGGCGTTGGCGGCGAGGATTTCCGCGGCCCGCGCGCGGAGGCTGGCGGCGGCGGTGGTGAGCGCGAGGTCCTTCACCGGCCGCGGCGCGCGCGCGAGGGTGGTTGCGGCGGCGCGGGCGGCCCGGGCGGCCCCCTCCAGCGCGGCGCGGGCGATGGCGGCGGTGTCCGCCGCGGGATCGGTGATCGCGTTCATGGCCGTATCGGTAGCGCCGCGCGCCGGCCGGGGGAAGCGCGGCGCGGCAGGGCAGCCCCGTTCCCGAGGCTTGCCAGCGCGGCGGGCCTGACCCAGAACCGGGATGCATCAGAGAATGCAACGGAGGAGACCATGCGCTTGACCCAACCGGTGCTGGGCCGCCGCGCCCTCGCTGCCGCGGCCGCCGCGTCCCTCGCCGGCGCCGCGCGCGCGCAGGGCGTCTCGGGCAAGGTGACGGTGGTCACCTCCTTCTCGAACGACGTCACGGCCCCCTTCAAGCGCGCCTTCGAGGCCGCCCATCCCGGCACCACGCTGGAGGTGCAGAGCCGCAACACCACCGCCGGCGTGCGCTTCGTGCAGGAGACCCGCAGCAACAACGCGGTGGACCTCTTCTGGGCCTCGGCGCCCGACGCCTTCGAGGTGCTGAAGAAGGCCGGGCTGCTGGAGGCCTACCGCCCGCGGGCGCAGGGCATCCCCGACACCATCGGCCCCTACGCGATCAACGACCCCGAGGGATTCGTGACGGGCTTCGCGGCGTCGGGCTACGGGATCATGTGGAACGAGCGCTACGCGCGCGCGAACCGCCTGCCCGAGCCGAAGGAGTGGGCGGACCTGGCGAAGCCCGCCTATCACGATCACATCATCATCACCGCGCCGTCGCGCTCCGGCACGACGCACCTCACGGTCGAGACGATCCTGCAGGGCGAGGGGTGGGAGAAGGGCTGGACGACGATCAAGGGCTTCTCCGGCAACCTCCGCCAGATCACCGAGCGCTCCTTCGGGGTGCCGGACGCGGTGAATTCGGGGCAGGTCGGGGTCGGCGTCGTGATCGACTTCTTCGCCTTCTCGGCCCAGGGCGCGGGCTTCCCGGTGAAGTTCGTCTATCCCTCGGTCACCACGGTGGTGCCGGCGAACATCGCGGTGGTGAAGAATGCGCCGAACACGGCAGGCGCGCGGGCCTTCATCGACTTCCTGCTCTCGGTCCCGGGGCAGGAGATCCTGCTGGAGCCGACGATCCGGCGGCTTCCGGTGAACCCGGCCGTCTACGCCAAGGCGCCGCCCGGCTACCCCAACCCGTTCAACGGCACCATCGGCCTGCCGAACTTCCGCTTCGACCTCGGCGTGTCGGAGCGGCGCTACGCCGTTGTCGATGCGCTCTACGACCAGCTCGTCGGCACCAACCTCGAGGGGCTGAAGCGCGCCACCAAGGCGATCGGCGACGTCGAGACGCGGCTGGCGCGGCGGGACAACGCCCAGGCCCGCGCCCTGCTCGAGGAGGCGCGGGCGCTGATCGCCGCCATGCCCGTGACGGCGGAGGAGGCGGCGTCGGACGCGGTGGCCGGCTCCTTTTCCGGCCGCGGCGGGCCCGGGCCGCGCCAGGCGGAGCTGGAGCAGCGCTGGGCCGGCTTCGCGCGGGACAAGTACACGGCCGCCGCCGCCAAGGCCGCGGACGCCGCGAAGGCCGCCGGGTGAGCCTCGCCACCACCGAGGCGACCGCCGCCGCCCCGCCCGCGTCGCGCCCGCGGCGCTGGGCGGCGCGGCCGGGCGAGGCGGTGGCCTTCGCGCTCGTCGCGGTCTTCCTCCTCGCCTTCCTGGTGGTGCCGGTGCTGACGGTGATCACCGTCGCCTTCCAGGACCGGGCGACCGGCGGCTTCACCCTCGCGCATGTCGGGGACTTCCTGTCCAACGACCTCTTCATGCGGAGCTTCTGGAACTCCCTCTACGTCTCCTTGATGTCGGTGGTGGTGGCGAGCCTGATCGCGCTGCCGCTCGCCTACTTCACCACGCGCTTCGAGTTCCGCGGCGCCGTGCTCGTGCAGACGCTCGGCGTGCTGCCGCTGATCATGCCGCCCTTCGCGGGGGCGGTGGCGATGGGGCTGCTGTTCGGGCGCAGCGGCAGCGTGAACCTGATCCTGGGCGATTACCTGGACATCAACATCCCCTTCATGGAGGGGCTGAACGGGGTGATCTTCGTCCAGTCCATCCACTACTTCCCCTTCATCCTGCTCAACCTCTCCGCCAGCCTGCGCAACATCGACCGGTCGATGGAGGAGGCGGCGCAGAACCTCGGCAGCCACGGGTTCCGGCTGTTCCGGCGGATCGTGCTGCCGCTGGCCATGCCGGGCTACGTCGCCGGCGCGAGCCTCGTCTTCATCAAGGTCTTCGACGACCTGGCGACGCCCCTGCTGCTCAACGTGCGGGAGATGCTGGCGCCCCAGGCCTATCTGCGGATCACCTCCGTGGGGCTGGAGGACCCGATCGGCTACGTCATCGCCGTCGTGCTGATCCTCTTCTCCGTGCTGTCGCTCTGGGTGTCGTCGCTGGCCCTGCGCGGGCGGGACTACGCGACGGTGCAGCGGGGCGGGGGAGGGCTGGCGCGGCGGCGCCTGCCGCGCGGGCAGGCGGTGGCCGCCTACGCGCTGATCCTCCTCATCCTCGCGCTGGTGCTGGCGCCGCATCTCGGGCTGTTCCTGCTCTCCGTCGCCACCATCTGGTCCTTCGCGCCGCTGCCGGACGGCTACACGCTGGCGCATTACGCGCGCGTCTTCGCGGAAAGCTCGCAGTACATCACGAATACGCTGATCTACGCCGGGCTGGCCGGGCTGATCGACGTGGTGATCGGCACGGCCATCGCCTACCTCGTGCTGCGGACGCGCCTGACGGGCGCGCGCTGGCTGGACTACCTCGCCATGTCGGCGCTGGCGGTGCCGGGGCTGGTGCTGGGGATCGGGTATCTCCGCACCTATTTCGGCGTGACGCTTCCCGACGGCACCTCGGTCACGGCCTTCTGGGGGATCATCGTGCTGGCGCTCGCGGTGCGGCGGCTGCCCTACGCGCTGCGGGCCTGCACGGCGGCGCTCCAGGGGATCTCCTCGAGCCTGGAGGAGGCGGCGGAGAACCTCGGCGCGCGGCGGTCGCGCGTGATCCGGCGGATCGTGCTGCCGCTGATGGCAGGCGGGCTGGCGGCCGGCTTCGTCACCTCCTTCGCGACGGCGGCGGTGGAGCTCTCGGCCACGCTGATGCTCGTGCAGTCCAACGCCGACGCGCCGCTGGCCTACGGGCTCTACGTCTTCATGCAGTCGCCGGCCGGGCGCGGGGCGGGCGCGGCGCTGGGGATCATCGCGGTGGTCATCGTCGGCCTGTCCACCTTCGTCTCGCACCTGGTGACCGCCCGCGGCGGGAAGGAGAGCGCATGAGCGCGATGCTGGCGCGCGAGCCTGCGGGGATCCGGGTGGAGGGGGTGGACCTCTCCTACGGCGCCACCCGCGTGCTGCGGGACGTGAACCTGGAGATCCGGCCAGGCGAGTTCTTCGCCTTCCTCGGCCCGTCGGGCTGCGGCAAGACGACGCTGCTGCGGCTGATCGCGGGCTTCAACCAGGCGCAGCGCGGGCGCGTGCTGGTGGGCGGCGCCGACATCACGCCCCTGCCGCCCTGGAAGCGCGACGTGGGCATGGTGTTCCAGTCCTACGCCCTCTGGCCGCACATGACCGTGCGCCGCAACGTCGCCTTCGGGCTGGAGGAGCGGCGCGTGGCGCGGGCGGAGATCGCGGGGCGCGTGGAGGCGGCGCTCGCGCTGGTCGGGCTGGAGGGGATGGGGGACCGCCGTCCCTCGCAGCTCTCGGGCGGGCAGCAGCAGCGCGTGGCGCTCGCGCGCACGGTCGCGGTGCGGCCGAAGGTGCTGCTGCTGGACGAGCCCCTGTCGAACCTCGACGCGCGGCTTCGCGTGCAGGTCCGGCGGGAGCTGCGCGAGATGCAGCAGCGGCTGCGCCTGACCACCATCTTCGTCACCCACGACCAGGAGGAGGCGAACACCGTCTGCGACCGGATCGCGGTCATGAACGAGGGCGTGGTGCAGCAGGTCGGAACCCCGATGGAGCTGTACGACCATCCCGCCAACCTCTTCGTCGCGGGCTTCCTCGGCACGGCCAACATCATGCCGGGAAGGGTGCTGCACGAAGGCGCGGCGAGCGCCTTCGAGATCGACGGCGGCACGCGCATCCCGCTGCCGCCCGGCCTGGACGTGCCGCCCGGCGCCCGGCTGATGTTCCGCCCGCAGGACGTGGCGCTGCTGCCCCTGGGGGCCGAAGCCCCCGGCCGTCGGCTGTTGGAGGGGGAGGTAACGCACCGGGAGTTCCTCGGCGCCTCCATCCGCTACGGGGTGCGGGTGGCGGGGGCGGAGGTGCTGGTGGACGCGCCGCACACGGGGGGCGAGGGGCACCTCGCCGTTGGCGGCCGTGCGGCGCTGGCGCTGGACGCCGCGCGGGTGAAGCTGCTCGCGGGCTGAGCGCGCCTCAGCGGCGCTTGCCCATGCCGCCCATGTTGGCGAAGACGCGCGCGTCCCGGTTCTCCTGCATCAGCATGGAGAAGCTCGGGATCTTCTCGAAGCCGAGGCCCTGCGGCACGCCCGTCTCGGGATCGGGCTGGATCTTGCCGTAGGCCTCGCCCGAGACCTTCTCCCACTTCCCGGCGGGCTTCTTCACCTCCAGGTTCACCACCGTCGCCTTGAAGGCCATGCGCACGATGGCCTCCTTGGGGTTGGAGGGCTTGGTAAGGCTGGGCGCGCCGGCCATGACCTGCCAGCCGTTCTTCAGCGCCCAGGCGGTCAGCTCGTCCTTGTCCATCGTGTCGGGTCCTTCCGGCGTGATCGGGGTCACGGGTAGCACGGCGCGCCCGCCGGCGATGGCCCCTTCTTGCGCCGCCCGTCCTGTGGAAGTCTGCGACGCGGACAAGGGAGGCCACGATGCTCGGCTATGTCACGCTCGGCACCAACGACCGCGACAGGGGTGCACCCTTCTACGACGCCATCGCCGCGGAGCTCGGTGCCTCCCGGATGATGGAGAACGAGCAGTTCATCGCCTGGGGCGTGCCCGGCGGCGGCGCGGGCATCGGCCTCACCCGCCCCTTCGACGGCAAGCCGGCGACGGTCGGGAACGGGGTGATGGTGGCGCTGGCGGCGAAGGACCGGGCGCAGGTGGACCGGCTGCACGCCGTCGCGCTCGCGAGCGGCGGCACGGACGAGGGGGCGCCCGGCGAGCGCTGGCCGGGCTTCTACGCCGCCTACTTCCGGGACCCCGACGGCAACAAGCTGAACGCCTTCTTCATGGGCTGAGCCGGGATGAGCTGAGGCGGGCCGCTAGACCAGCACCATGTCGTCGCGGTGCACGATCACGTCGCGCCCGCGCCAGCCGAGGATCGCCTCGATCTCGGCGCTGCGGCGGCCGGCGATGCGGCGGGCGCTGTCGGAATCATAGGCCGAGAGGCCGCGGGCGAGCTCCCGCCCCTCGGCGTCCCGCACGGAGACGGGGTCGCCCCGGTCGAAGCGGCCCTCCACCTCGCGCACGCCGGCCGGGAGGAGGGAGCGGCCGTCGGCGAGCGCCCGCGCCGCGCCGTCGTCCACCACCAGCCGGCCGAGCGGGGCGAGCGAGCCCGCGATCCAGCTCTTGCGCGCCGAGCGCCCCTCGGGCGCCGGCAGGAACCAGGTGGCCCGCGCCCCCGCCAGCATGGCGGAGAGAGGATTGGCGGCGGAGCCCAGCGCGATGGCCATGGCGCAGCCCGCGCCGGTCGCGATCCGCGCCGCGATCAGCTTCGTGCGCATGCCACCCGAGGAGTAGCCGGGCGGCGGCTCGCCCCCCATCGCCATGATCTCGTCGGTGATGCGCTCCACCACCGGCAGATGCTGCGCCGAGGGGTCGCGGCGGGGGTCGGCGGTGTAGAGGCCGTCGATGTCGGACAGCAGCACGAGGGCGTCGGCCTCGATCATCTCGGCCACGCGGGCGGCCAAGCGGTCGTTGTCGCCGAAGCGGATCTCGGCGGTGGCGACGGTGTCGTTCTCGTTGATCACGGGCACGCAGCCGAGGCCGAGCAGGGTGCGCAGCGTCTCGCGCGCGTTGAGGTAGCGGCGGCGGTGCTCGCTGTCTTCCAGCGTCAGCAGCACCTGGGCCGCGGTCATGCCGTGGGCGGCGAGCGCCCCCTCCCAGGCGCCGGCGAGGCGGATCTGCCCCACGGCCGCGGCCGCCTGCTTCTCCTCCAGCCGGAGGGCGCGGCGCGTGAGGCCGAGCGCGTGCCGGGCCAGCGCCACGGCGCCGGAGGAGACCAGCACCACCTCCGCCCCCCCGGCCCGCAACCGGGCCGCGTCCTCGGCCACGGAGGCGAGCCAGGCCGCGCGCGGGGCCGCCGTCTCGAGGTCCACCACGAGGGCGGAGCCGATCTTCACGACGATGCGGCGGGCGGTGGCGAGGTCGGGCGGAAGCATGGCCGCGCCCTACCACGCGCCGCGCGGGGGGGCGAGGACGACCCGCGCGGGTCAGCCCCGGCCGGGCGGGGCCGGGGCGGGCGGGTCCTCGGCCGTCTCCAGGCGCTCCTCCGCCTCCTCCGGCGACTTGCGGCGCTCCTCCTCCGGGCGGACCTTCTGGCCCTCCAGGCGGCGGACGCGCTCCTCCAGGGTCTCGTCTCTCTCGCTCATGGTCGCTCTCCTGCGCATGCTCGGGGAACGCGGCGCGCCCGCCCGCGTATCAGAGGTCGCCGCGCATCGAGCCCGTGTATCAGCCCGGCGGCTGCTCCACCGTGCCGCGCAGCTTCTGCTCGGGCAGGCCGATCACCAGCAGGAAGGCGGCGGTCATCACCACGCCGCTGAGGGCGAAGCAGCCGGTCAGCGCCGTGCGGTAGGCCTCGCCCAGGGCGGCGTGCTGGGCGGGGGAGAGGGCTGCCAGGGCCTCGGCGCCGCCCCGGGTCAGCCCCTCCACGTCCACCGGCCCGGCCAGGCGGGCGGAGAGGATGGCGCCCGAGCAGGCCACCCCCACCGCGCCGCCGAGGGAGCGCAGGAAGGTCATCGCCCCCGTCGCCGCGCCGAGTTCCTTGTAGTCCACCGCGTTCTGGATAGCGGTGGTGAGGTTCGGCATGCCCATCCCCATGCCGAGGCCGAGCGCGGCCATGGCGATCAGGAAGGTCCAGGCCGGGGACGCGAACCAGGCGAGGGCGGCCAGCCCCACCAGCGCCACCGCCTCCAGCAGGAGGCCGGCCATGAGGAACCCCTTGTTCCGGCCAAGCTTCGCCGCCGCGCGCCCGCCGAGGACGGAGGTCAGCACCATGCCGATCACCTGCGGCAGCATCATCGCCCCCGCCCGCGCCGGGCTCATGCCGAGCACGAGCTGGAAGTAGAGCGGCAGGAAGACGGTGGAGCCCATCATGGCGAAGACCATCATCCCCCCGACCGACACCCCCCGCGCGAAGACCGGGTTGCGGAAGAGGCCCAGCCGGATGACCGGGTCCTCCGCCCGCCTCTCCCGCCAGAGGAAGGCCGCGAAGAGGGCGAGCACGAGGGCCGCGCCCGCGGCGGAGGCGGCGGAGACCCAGGGGAACTCCACCCCGCCCCAGGCGAGGAAGAGGAGCAGCGCCGCCGTGCCCGCCGCCATCAGCGCGCTGCCGGCAATGTCGAGCGGGCGCTTGCGCTTGGCCGCGGGGGTGCGGAGGCCGAAGCCGATCATCAGCAGGGCGAGGGCGCCCAGCGGCAGGTTCACGTAGAAGACCCAGCGCCAGGAGAGCGCCGAGGTGATGACCCCGCCCAGCAGCGGCCCCGCGACGCTGGCCAGCGCGAAGGTGCCGGTGAAGAGCCCCTGGTAGCGCGGCCTCTCGCGCGGGGAGACGACGTCGCCCACCGAGGCCTGGGCCAGCACCATCAGCCCGCCCGCGCCCAGCCCCTGCAGCGCCCGGAAGAGGATGAGCTGCCCCATCGACCCCGCCGTGCCGCAGAGGAGCGACCCCGCCAGGAACAGCACGATGGCGACGAGGAACATCCGCCGCCGCCCGTAGGTGTCGGAGAGCTTGCCGTAGAGCGGCGTGGTGACCGTGGAGGACAGCATGAAGGCCGTCACCACCCAGGAGAGATGCGCCATGCCGCCCAGGTCCGACACGATGCGGGGGAGGGCGGTGTTCACGATGTTCTGGTCGAGCGAGGCGAGCAGGATGCAGAGCAGCGCCCCCGTCATCACCACCCGCCGCGAGGCCGGGCGCTGCGGCGGCGGGGACGCGGGCGGCGCTTCCGCCTCGGGCAGCGGTCGGCTCAGGGCAAGGGAATCGGGCATGGGGCGGTGTTCCGGGCAGGGCGCGGCCCCTCGTCAGCGCGGCGAGGACGAAGGCGGCGAGGGGGTGAACGCGCGGGACGGCCCTCCGTCCCCACCGGCCGACGAGCCTGGGGCGGCTTGCGCCCGGGTCCGGCCGGCGGCGATGCTCCGGCCCCGGCAACGCGCCGCCCCCAACGCCTGGCCCCCTGGATCGTTCAACACCCCGATGAGCTTCCATTCCCTCTACCGGCACGGCTTTGCGCGGCTGGCAGCCTGCACCCCCCGCGTCGCCCTGGCCGACCCGGCGGCCAACGCGGAGGCGATCCTCGCCGCGGCGCGCGACTGCGACGCGCGCGGCGCGGCGGTCGCGGTCTTCCCCGAGCTCTGCCTCTCCGGCTACTCGATCGACGACCTCCTGCTGCAGGACGTGCTGCTCGACGCCGTGGAGGCGGCGGTGGCCCGGCTGGTCGCGGAATCGGCGGGGCTGCTGCCCGTGCTGCTCGTCGGCGCGCCGCTGCGCCACGGCCCGCGCCTCTACAACTGCGCGCTGGCCATCCACCGCGGGCGCCTGCTGGGCGTCGTGCCCAAGATCCACCTGCCGAACTACCGCGAGTTCTACGAGCACCGCCACTTCGCCTCCGGCGTCGGGACCGAGGGCGGCACGATCCGCGTCGGCGCGCTCCAGGCCCCCTTCGGCCCGGACCTGCTCTTCGAGGCCGAGGACCTGCGCGGCCTGACGATCCACGCCGAGGTCTGCGAGGACCTCTGGGTGCCGATCCCGCCGAGCAGCGACGGGGCGCTGGCGGGGGCGACGGTGCTGGCCAACCTCTCGGCCAGCAACATCACCATCGGCAAGGCGGACACGCGGCGCCTCCTCTGCGCCTCGCAGTCCGCGCGCTGCCTGGCGGCCTATGTCTACGCGGCGGCGGGGGCGGGCGAATCGACCACCGACCTCGCCTGGGACGGGCAGGTCTCGATCTACGAGAACGGCGCGACGCTGGTGGAGAGCGAGCGCTTCCCGGCGGGCCAGCAGATCGCGATGGCCGATGCCGACCTCGACCTCCTGCGGCAGGAGCGCGCGCGCCAGGGCACCTTCGACGACAACCGCCGCCTGCAGGGCCGCCCCTTCCGCCGCGTGGCCTTCCGCCTGGACCCGCCGATGGCGGACCTCGGCCTCGAGCGGCGGGTGGAGCGCTTCCCCTTCGTGCCGGCCGACCCCGCGCGCCTCTCCCAGGACTGCTACGAGGCCTACGCTATCCAGGTCTCGGGGCTGATGCAGCGGCTGGGGGCCATCGGGAACCCGAAGATCGTCATCGGCGTCTCGGGCGGCCTCGACTCGACCCAGGCGCTGATCGTGGCGGCGCGGGCGATGGACCGCATGGGGCGGCCGCGCACGGACATCATCGGCTACACCATGCCCGGCTTCGGCACGAGCGAGGGCACCAAGGGCAGCGCGCACCGGCTGATGGCGGCGCTGGGAATCACCGCGCGGGAACTGGATATCCGCCCCGCCGCGCGGCAGATGCTGGCCGACCTCGGCCACCGCTTCGCCGGCGGCGAGCCCGTCTACGACATCACCTTCGAGAACGTGCAGGCGGGGCTGCGCACCGACTATCTCTTCCGCGCCGCCAACAACGAGGGCGGCATCGTCCTCGGCACGGGCGACCTGTCGGAGCTGGCGCTGGGCTGGTGCACCTACGGCGTGGGCGACCAGATGTCGCACTACAACGTCAACGGTGGCGTGCCGAAGACCCTCATCCAGCACCTCATCCGCTGGGTGGCCGAGGAGGGTCTCTTCGACGCCGAGGCCTCCGCGGTGCTGGTGGACGTCCTCTCCACCGAGATCTCGCCCGAGCTCGTGCCGCCGGACGCCGATGGCGCCATGCAGAGCACCGAATCGAAGATCGGTCCCTACGCGCTGCAGGACTTCACCCTCTTCTACGTGCTGCGCCACGGCTTCCTGCCGTCGAGGATCGCCTTCCTCGCGCACCACGCCTGGTCCGACGCGGCCCGCGGCTCCTGGCCGCCGCACTTCCCGGAGGACCGCCGCCGCGCCTTCGATCTCGGCGAGATCCGGCACTGGATGGAGGTCTTCCTCGGCCGCTTCTTCGGCTTCAGCCAGTTCAAGCGCTCGGCCATGCCGAACGGGCCCAAGGTGGCGGCCGGGGGCTCGCTCTCGCCGCGCGGGGACTGGCGGGCGCCGTCCGACGGCAGCGCGGCGGCCTGGCTGGAGGAGCTCCGGCGCGTCGTCCCGACTTCGTGACGACCCACACTGTTGCAGGGATGCCGATTTCCGGCTGACGCTGACAGGAAAAGCCGCCTTGGCCCTTGTTGGGCTGCGGACTTCGTGGTGACTTCGCCAACCAAGCGCAACAGACAGGCGGTTTCACATGGCGAAGGCAGCTGCACCCAAGAAGCCCGCGGCGGCGAAGGCTCCGGCAGCACCCGCTTCGGCGGCGAAGTCCTCCGCGGCGAAGCCCGCGGCGGCGGTGGTCAGCCTGAAGCAGCTCGCGGCCGGCCTGGCCGAGACGCACGAGATGCCGAAGAAGCAGGCCGAGACCCTGGTGAACGACTTCGTGCAGTCGCTCGCCGATCACCTGAAGGCCGGCGACAAGATCCGCATCAACGGCCTCGGCATCCTCGAGGTGAAGTCCCGCCCGGCCCGCATGGGCCGCAACCCGGCGACCGGCCAGCAGATCGAGATCGCGGCCAGCAAGAAGATCGCCTTCCGCCCGGCGAAGGAGCTGAAGGAGGCCGTCTGACGGCCCCTTCGGGTCGCCGGTCCCGGCGACCCCGACGGCGGGTCCCCTTTCGCGGGGGCTCGCCCTTCTGCCCCGATCCCTTCCGCCGGCCGCCGCATCGCGCCGGCGCTCTCCGATTTGGGCGCACCGACCGGCCGCCCGCGCCCCACCCCTCTTTTCGCCCCGATCCACCCGGTGAGCCCCCGCTCTCCGGCGATTTGCCGTTGCCGGGCTTGCCCCCATGGCGCGCGCCAATTATCTGGCGCGTACCGGGCCGCGTGACTCAGCCCTTGGCCACGCGGCCCTCCTTCTCCCTTTTGAGTTTGAATCCCGCCCGCCCATGACGACACGTACCGATCCAGCCGTCGCGGCGGAAACCGATCGCGCGTCCGCGCCCGACTCCGTCCTCTGGCAGCACGCTGCCTTCTGCCGCCTCGGCCTGCCCGTCTCGCCGGGCACCGAGCCCTGGCGGCGCGAGGGCGGCGACGCCGCGCTGCGCCTTTCCCCGGCGACGGCGGGCGACACGCTGCCCGACGGACCGGGGCTGCGGCTGCTGCTCGCCTTCCTCTGCGACACGGCGCTGCGCGCCGGCAGCCCGACCGTCGCGCTCGGCGCCGACGCCGCGGCGCTGACGGCGAAGCTGGGCCTTGGCGAGGGCGCGGTCGCGCCGCTCGCCGAGCAGGTGGAGCGGATGCTGACCGCGCGGATCGTGGCGAGCGTGGACGACGGGCCGGAGCTCTCCGTGCTCGACGCCCGCTCGCGCCCCCGCGGCGGCGCCTGGCCGGCCTCGGTGAAGCTGAACGCCCGCTTCCTCGCGAGCCTGGCGGAGAACGCGGTGGCGCTGGACCGCGGCATCCTGCGCGCCCTCTCGGCCTCGGCCGAGGCGATGGACGCCCATGCCTGGACGCGCGAGGTGCTGCTGCGCGCCGGCACCGACGGCACCGTCACCGCCCCCTGGCCGGAGCTGATGGCGCGATTCGGCGCGCCGGGCGCGGACGCCGCCGCCTTCCGCGAGGCCTTCGAGTCGGCGCTCCGGCTCGTCTTCGAGGCCGATCTCTCGATCGAGCTCGCGGTCGACGACGACGGCGTGAGCGTCCGCCACGCCCGCCCCGCGGCCCCCGCCCCCCAGCCGGCGCCCGCCGCGCCGCCCGCGCCGGTCCCGCCGCGCCCGGTGGAGGCGCCGCCCGCGGCCGTCCAGCCGCCGGCCCCGCCGCCCGAGACCGCCCCAGTACCGCCGCCGCGCGCGGAGGAACGCCCGCGCGAGGAGCGGCCCCGGGACGAGCGCCCGCGGGACGACCGGCCGCGCGAGGATCGCGTGCGGGAGGACCGTCCGCGGGACGGGCGCCCGCGCGACGAGAGGCCGCGCGAGGAGCGCTACCGCGAGGACCGGCCCCGCGACGAGAGGCCCCGCGACGAGAGGCCACGCGATGACCGGCCGCGGGACGACCGCCGCCCGCGCCGCGACGAGGCGCCCGATCCGGGCCCGGCCGACCAGATCGCCGAGGACATGATCCGGCTCCGCTCGCACCTCACCGGCCTGCCCCAGGTGGTGTGGCTGCGGCGCGGCCACGGGGACGAGAACATCCTCGTCGGCGTCACCCCTGGCGCCCGCCTCGACACGGACCGCCTGACCATCCTCATGGTCGAGCCGATCATCATGCAGGTGAGCGGCGGCCTCGGTCAGAGCGACTTCGAGCGGGTCTCGGCCTGGGTCATGGCGAACCGGGACCTGATCGACGAGTTCTGGGAGGGCGGCATTGCCTCGGCCGAGGAGGTCAACCGCCGCGTCCGCAAGGCGCCCGGGCCGACCTTCCGCTAGCCGCGGGGCGGCTTCGGCCGCCTCTGCCGCTCTCGTGTGGGCCCGGATCGATTCCGGGCCCTCGCAATTTCGCGGGGCGGGACGACGTTGCGAGGGGATGAGCCCCGTCTTCCTGAACCGGATCGGCACCGCGGTGCCCGTCCACGAGGTCCACGGCACCTTCCGTGCCTTCGCCGAGGGTCTGATCCCCGGGGAGCGGGAGCGGCGCCTGTTCTCCCGCATGGCGGACCGCTCGGGCATCGCCCGGCGCTGGAGCATCCTCGAGCCCGACGGGCGCCCCGGCCTGGTCGACCGCGAGGGCTTCTACGAGCCGGGCCGCTTTCCCGCCACCCGCGCCCGGATGGAGCGCTGGGAGGCCGAGGCGCCCGCGCTGGCCTTCCGCGCGGTCGAGGCGCTGGGGCCGCTGGACGGCATCACCCACCTCGTCGTTGCCTCCTGCACCGGCTTCGCGGCGCCGGGGCTGGACCACGCTCTCAGCGCACATCTCGGCCTCGACGAGACGGTGGCGCGCACGAATGTCGGCTTCATGGGCTGCCAGGCCGCCATCGTCGCGCTGCGCCTCGCCCACGACGCCGTGCGCGCCGACCCGGAAGCCCGCGTGCTGGTGGTGAACCTCGAGCTCTGCACGCTGCACCTGCAGGAGCGGCCGGAGGTGGAGCAGCTTCTCTGCTTCCTTCTCTTCGGCGACGGCTGCTCCGCCGCCCTCGTCAGCGCCGAGCCGGAGGGCCTGCGGCTGGACGGCTTCCGCTGCGCCCTCATGCCCGAGGCGGAGGAGCAGATCGCCTGGCGCGTCGGCGACAACGGCTTCGACATGGTGCTCTCCGGCGAGGTGCCGAAGAGCCTCGTCCGCGCCCTGCCGCCGCGCCTGCCCGCGCTTCTCGGCGGGAGGGAGGCGGAGGACTACGACCTCTGGGCGATCCACCCCGGCGGGCGCTCCGTGCTGGACGCGGTGGAGGAGGCCTGCCGCCCGCCGCAGGGCGCGCTGTCGCAATCCCGCGCCGTGCTGGCCGAGCACGGCAACATGTCCTCGCCGACCGTCATGTTCGTGCTGCGCGCGATGATGGAGGAGCGCGCGCCCGGCCGGCGCGGGATCGCCATGGCCTTCGGCCCCGGCCTCTCCGCCGAGACGATGCGCTTCGCGACGGTCTGACGATGCTCCGCGCGCGCTCATCCGCGGCCGAGATCATGGACGACGCCGCGCAGGACTTCCCCGCCTTCTCCTCCGCGCTCCGCGACCTCGAGCGAATCAACCGCCTGAGCCTCGCCTATCGCCCGACGCTCCGCTGGCTGGACGCGCTGGCCCGGCGGACGGGCGCGCGGCAGCTGAGCGTGCTCGACGTCGGCGCGGGCGGGGGCGACATGCTCGCGCGGGTGGCGGACTGGGGCGCGCGGCGCGGCGTCGCGGTGGAGCTCGCGGCCCTCGACCGCTCGCCCCACGCCGAGGCCCACGCGCGCGCGCGGCACCCGGGCCTGCCGGTCCGCTGGATCACCGCGGACCTCTTCGACCTCGACCCCGCCGAGCGCTTCGACGCCGCGGTTTGCGCGCTGTTCACGCACCACCTCGACGACGACGCGCTGGTGCGCTTCCTCCGCTGGATGAGGGCGCGGGCGCGGCTCGGCTGGTTCATCAGCGACCTGCACCGCCACCCGATCCCCTGGGCAACCGTCTGGGCGGGGGTGCGGCTGCTGCGGATGGACCCGATGGTCGTGCACGACAGCACCGTCTCCATCGCCCGCGGCTTCTCCCGCGCGGATTGGGAGGGGCTGGTCGCGCGCGCGGGCGTGCCGGCCGAGCTGCGCTGGGCCTTCCCCTTCCGCTGGACCGTCTCGGGCGAGGGCGGCGCGTGAGCGGCACGGTCGTGATCGGCGGCGGGCCGGCGGGAGCGGCGGCGGCCATCCTCCTCGCGCGGGCGGGGGCGCGCGTGACGGTCGTGGAGCGCGAGGCGGCCGCGCGGGAGAAGGTCTGCGGCGAGTTCCTCGGGCCCGATGCCGCGGCGCTGATGGCGTCGCTCGGCCTGCCGCTGCCCTCGCTCGGCGCCGTGCCGGTCTCGCGCGGCGCCCTGGCCGCGGGATCGCGCGACGCCGCCTGGGCGCTGCCCTTCGCCGCCTGGAGCCTGCCGCGCGCCGTCATGGACGAGGCGTTGCTCGACGCGGCGGCCCGGGCGGGTGCGACGGTGCTGCGCGGGCGCGGCGCGGCGGGCGCGGCGCGGGAGGGGGAGGGCTGGTCCGTCCGCCTCGCCGGCGGCGCGCGGCTGGCGGCGCGGTCCGTCGTGCTGGCGACCGGCAAGCACGAGCTGCGCGGCCATGCCCGGAGCGCCACGCGCGGCCAGATCGGGCTCAAGCTGCCGCTCCGGCTCGCGGGGCCGATGGAGGGCACCGTCCTGCTGCTGCCCTTCGCCGGCGGCTATGCCGGGCTGCAGCCGCGGGGCGGGGAGGGGGCGGGCCGGGAGGCGAATCTCTGCGCGGCCCTGCGCGCGGTGGGATCGGAGGCGCGGGACCCGGCGGCGCTGCTGGGCCGCGTGGCCTCGGGCTCCGCCCTGGCCGCCCGGCTGCTGCGGGACGCCGAGCCGCTGCTGGCGCGGCCGCTGGCCGTGGGCGGCGTGCCCTACGGCTTCCGCCACCGGGACGGCGCGGGCGCTCCGTGCGGCCTCTACCGCGCGGGCGACCAGTTCGCGGTGGTGCCCTCCCTTGCCGGCGACGGGGTCGCGATGGCCCTGGCCGGCGGGATGGCCGCCGCGCGGGCGATCCTGGAGGGGGTGCCCTCCGCCGCCTTCCACCGGGCGCTTGATGCGGAGCTCGGCCGGCCGATGCGCTGGGCCGGCGCGATCGCCCGGCTGCTGGAGGCCGCGCCGGGGGCGCTCACCCTCGCGGCGGGGGTCTTCCCGGCCGGCGCCCGCCTGGCCGCCGCCCGCACGCGCCTGCCCTCCCGGCCGCGCCCGGTGGCGGGCGGGAGGGAGGGCGGCGCGGGGCCGGTCAGGATCCTGGCGCGGCGGTGACCCGCGCGAGGGGGAGCGCGATCTCGACGACCAGCCCGCTCCGCGCCCAGTCGCGCATCAGGGTCCCGCCGAGCTGCCCCTTCACCGTCGCGTCGATGAGGCGCGTGCCGAAGCCCGAGCGGCGGGGTGTCTCCGCCACCGGCGGCCCCCCGACCTCGGCCCAGCGAATCCGGAGGGAGGGGCCCTCCTCCCACCAGCGGAGCGTGACGGTGCCGCCGGGCCGGGACAGCGCGCCGCCCTTGGCCGCGTTGGTGGCGAGCTCGTGCAGGACCATGGCCAGCGGCTGCACGGCCAGCGGCGAGATCGGGCGCGGCTCGCCCTCGATCGCCACCGGCCCGGCACCCCCCGCGCCGGCATAGGCCATCAGCTCCCGCTCCGCGACGGCGCGCAGTTCGGTGTTCGCCCAGCCGCCCTCGGCCAGGAGGTCGTGCGCGCGGGCCAGGGCCGCGACGCGGGACCAGACATTGGCCGCGTAGGCCTCCGCCGTGTCGGCGCCCGAGAGGCGGACGATGGTCTGCACCACCGCGAGGACGTTCTTCGCGCGGTGGTCCACCTCGCGCGCGACGAGGAGGCGGTGCTCCTCGGCCCGGCGGCGGTCGTCCACGTCCTCCAGCACGCCCACCCACTCGTCCGCCCGCCCTTCGGGCACGGCGGCGCCGATCGGGACGGCGCGGGAGCGGCACCAGCGCCAGGTGCCGGCGGCGGTGGCGATGCGGTACTCGACGTCCATCAGGCGGCAGGCGGCGAAGCTCTCCGCCCAGGCCGCCGCGGCCCGGGCGCGGTCCTCGGGGTGGAGCATCGCCAGCCAGCCGTTGCCGAGCGCGGCCTCGCGCGGCTGGCCGGTGAGCGAGGTCCAGCCCTCGGCCTCGATGAGCCGCCCCTCGGGGCCCGCGCGCCAGAGGACGATGGCGGAGGCCTCGGCCAGCGCGCGGTGGCGCTCGGCGCGGATGAGCGCCTCCCGCGCCGCCGCCTGCACCGCGGCCTCCCGCTCGCGGACGAGGCGGACGGCCTCGGCCTCCTCCCGCCGGACGTGGCGGTCCCAAATCGTGATGCAGGCGTAGGTGCCGAGGCCGATGCCGATCGTGACGGCCGCCACCCACGGCGCGTAGCCGGACAGTGTCGCGCCGTCGAGCACGAGGGTCAGGCGGGCCGGGTGATCAGGCGGCCGGCCAGGGAGGCGATGCGGGGCCCGTGGCGGACGAGGCCGATGGCGGTGCCCAGGCTGGCGATGAGCGTGACCGTGCAGACGGCCGCGTCGAGCCAGTAGGACCAGCCGCCGAGGAAGAGCGTCATGACCTTCGTCACGTGGGATGTCCCGCAGGCAAGGATGAAGACGACGAACATGACGATGACCGACCGGAACGGTAAGGTATCGAAACGGCGGAGGAAGCGCCAGAGGGCAAAGGGGATCATGAAGTAGGCGGCGGCCACGCCGAGGTTGGTAACGACCATGGTCGCGATGATCGCGGGGTCCCGCAGGAGGCAGATCGCGTGGGGGGCGTAGCCGCCCCAGTTCTGGACGATGTCATAGGTGGCGTCGGCGATCGTCTGCAGCATGCGGCTCTCTCTGAGCCCTCCTTCCGGGGCTGGGGGTGGGGGCCGGTTCCTGCGGGCGAGGCGATCGGCAGGGCAGAATAGCCCGGATGCGCCGCGCACGGGGGTTTATGCGCCCTGGCGGACCGGGCGCGCGCTCGGGGCGGGCCGAGTGTGGCCTGCCCGCATCGACGGGGCTCAGGCCCCCGGGAGAAGCGCCGCCCCGTGCGTGCCGAAACGGAGCCCGACGGGTTCCCCGGGCGCGTGGGCGCCGGCGGAGGCGGGGGAGACGACGAAGACCTCGCCGGCGCCCGTGTCGACCGTGTACTCGACGACACCCCCGAGATAGGCCGCCTTCGAGACCCGGCCGCTCAGCATGGCGGCGGGGTCGGCAGCGGGAAGGACGGCGATCGCCTCGGGGCGCAGCGCCAGCTCCGCGGGGCCGTCCGGCAGGCCGCGATGGGCGAGCACCAGCCGGGCCTCCGCGACCCGCACCTCGCCCTCCTGCCCGTCGAGGCGGCGGAGCGTCGCGGGAAGGCGGTTGGCTTCGCCGACGAAGCCCGCGACGAAGGCGCTGGCCGGGTTCTCGTAGAGGTCCCGCGGCGTGCCCTCCTGGGCAATCACCGCCTGGTTCATGACGATGATCTTGTCCGAGATGGCCAAGGCCTCCGCCTGGTCGTGCGTGACGTAGACCACCGTGACGCCGAGGCGCTGCTGGAGCTCGCGGATCTCCTCGCGCATGCGGCGGCGCAGGCGGGCGTCGAGGTTCGAGAGGGGCTCGTCGAAGAGGAGGACCGAGGGCTCCAGCACGAGGGCCCGCGCCACGGCGACGCGCTGCTGCTGCCCGCCCGAGAGCTCCGAGGGAAGGCGGGCGTCGAAGCCGGCGAGGCCCACGCTGTCCAGCGCCGCGCGCCCGGCGGCCTCGGCCTCGCGGCGCGGGCGGCGGGAGACGGTCAGGCCGTAGCAGACGTTCTCGAGCACCGTCATGTGCGGGAACAGGGCGTAGGACTGGAACACCATGGAGACGTCGCGCTCGGCCGGCGGCAGGGCCGAGACGTCGCGGCCGCCGATGAGCACGCGGCCCTCGCTCGGGTACTCGAGGCCGGCGATCATCCGCAGCGTCGTCGTCTTGCCGCAGCCGGAGGGGCCGAGCAGCGTGCACAGCGTGCCGGCCGGCACGGTGAAGGAGACGTCGCGCACCGCGACGCTGTTGGCACCAAAGCGCTTCCACACGCGCTCGAAGCGCACTTCCGCCGCCCGGCTCATGCCACGGCCCCCCTTGTTGCGACGACCGGCACCGCGGCGCGGCGCCCGATGCGGCGCCGGCCGACGAGAAGCTGCGCGAGCCCCAGCATGACGACCATGAGCGCGATGAGCACGACCGCGACCGCGATGGCCAGCCCGTAGTCGCCGTTGATGACGCGGTTGACGATGAAGACCGTCGCCAGCTCCGTGTCCGCCGTGACGAGGAAGATGACGGCCGAGATCGTCGTCATCGCCCGCACGAAGGCGTAGACGAGCCCGGCTACGATGGCCGGCCGCAGCAGCGGCAGCACCACGCGCCGGAAGGCGTCGCCGCCCCCGCCGCCGAGCGTGTGCGAGGCCTCGTCCAGAGAGGGGTCGATCTGCGCCATCGCCGCCATGCCCGAGCGCAGGCCGACGGGCAGGTTCCGGAACACGAAGCAGGCCACGATGATCGCGCCCGTGCCCGCGAGCTCGAGCGGCGGCAGGTTGAAGGCGCGGAGATAGGCGACGCCGATCACCGTGCCCGGCACGGCGAAGGAGAGCATGGTCGCGAACTCCAGCACGCCCCGCCCCGCGAAGCGCGTGCGCGAGAAGAGCCAGGCGGCGGCGATGCCGAGCGCCGCCGTGACCGGCGCCGCGATGGCGGCGAGCGTCACCGTCGTGATGACGCTGTTCCAGGCGAGGCCGGTGAGCTGCCCGCCCTCGATGTCGAAGGCCTTCACCATGTGGCGGAAGGTCGGCGTGTAGTCGCGCCCCCAGATCTCCACGAAGCCGCCCGAGAGGGCGAGGCCGTAGAGGATGACGGTGAGCGCCGCCCAGGGTAGCGCGACCGAGAGGCAGAGCCGCCGCACGCCCGCCGGCAGCGGCGGCGCGAGGCCGCCGTCGCCCTTGCCGCCGATCGAGACATAGGACTTCCGCGCCGTCAGCCAGCGCTGCAGCGAGAAGGCGCCGAGCGCGAGGGCGAGGAGGATGAGCGAGAGCGTCGCCGCCCGCCCCGCATCGGCCTGGGCGCCGACGACGGCGAAGAAGATCTCCGTCGCCAGCACGCCGAAATTGCCGCCGAGCACCACGGGGTTGCCGAAATCCGCCATGCTCTCCACGAAGCCGAGGAGGAAGGCGTTGGCGATCCCCGGCCGCAGCAGCGGCAGGGTGACCGTGGCGAAGGTCTCGCGCGGGGTGGCGCGGAGGGTGGAGGAGGCCTCCTCCAGGGTCGGCGACAGCCCCTCCACCACGCCGATCAGCACGAGGAAGGCGATGGGCGTGAAGGCGAAGAGCTGCGCCAGCAGCACGCCCGGCAGCCCGTAGATCCAGCGCCCGAGCTCCAGCCCGAACCAGGCGGAGGCGGCGTTGGAGACGAGGCCCGAGCGGCCGAAGATGAGGATGAGCCCGAGGCCGAGGATGAAGGGCGGGGTGACGATGGGCAGCACCGTCAGCCAGCGCAGCCCCCGCGCCCAGCGCAGCCGCCCGCGCGTGACCAGCAGGGCGAAGGCGAGGCCCATGGCGGTGGTGCTGGCGCCCACCAGCGTGCCGAGCAGGAGGGTGTTCCAGACCACGCCGCAGCGGGGCGCGCCGGCGAGGCAGCCGAGGCTCCAGAGCCGGTCGTCGGCCAGCCGCCCGAAGACCGCGCCGGCCGCGAGGGCGCCGGAGGGGTCGCGGAAGGCGTCGCCCAGCAGCAGGACGAGGGGCATCGCCGTGAAGAGGCCGATGGAGCCCGCGACGAGGACCGCGACCGCCGCCGTGAAGGCATCCCCCCGGAAGGCGCCGCGCCCGGCCAGCCCCGCCGCGAGGAGGACGGCGAGCGCGAGGGGCACGACCGCGCCGCCCCAGCCGATGCCGAACTGGCGGCTCTCCATCGGCCCCAGCGCCTCGAGCCAGGGCGCGGACCAGCCTTGCACGCCGATGGCGTAGCCCTGGGCCAGCAGCGCGAGCAGCCCGCCCGCCCCCGCCACCAGGAAGCCCGCCGCCCGCACGGGGCGGGCGAGCGGCAGGAGGGCCGAGAGCAGGCCGAGCGCCGGCGCGAGCAGCGCGGGCAGCAGCCACCAGCGGCCCTCCGCCAGGACCTGCCCGGCGGCCGGCGCGAAGTCGGGGTCGGTCAGCCAGGCGAGATTCGCGAGCGGCGTGGCCGCGATCCCGTCCTGCAGGAGGTACCAGGGGAGGAGGAGCGCCGCCGCGAGGGCGACGAGGCTGCTCCAGAGGCCGGCGGCGCGCATCGCGGCCTCAGCGCGGTAGCGCGTTCACCTCGCGGTCCCAGCGCTCGATGAGGCGGCGGCGCTCGGCGGAGGCGCCGTATTTCGCGAAGTCGTAGTCGATGAGGCGGATGTCGGCCATGCGCGGGGCCTCGGCCGGCACCGGCGTCGCGCGGTTGGAGGGCGTCTGGAACTGCTTCGACTCCGCGCCGAGCTGCTGGGCGGCGGGGGTGAGGGCCCAGTCGTAGAAGCGCTGCGCGCTGCGCAGGTTCCGCGCGCCGCGGATGATGGACATGGAGCCGACCTCGTAGCCCGTGCCCTCGCAGGGAACCGCGCTGCTGACGGGGAAGCCGCCCAGGCGCTCCGTCACCGCGTCGTGAACGAAGGAGACCGACACCGCGGTCTCCCCGCGCGCGACGGACTTGATGGGGCCGGTGCCCGAGCGCGGGTAGGCGTTGATGTTGCGGTGGAGCGCCTTGAGGTACTCGAAGGCCGGGTCCTCGCCCATGATCTGCACGATGGTCGCGATCATCACGTAGGCCGTGCCGCTGGACTGCGGGTTGGCCATCTGGATCTCGTTGCGGAAGCGCGCGTCCAGCAGGTCGCGCCAGCAGGCGGGGGCGGCGATGTTGCGGCGGGCGAGGAGCTCGGGGTTGAAGGCCATGCCGAGCGCGCCGGCGTAGATGCCCACCGTGCGGTAGCGGCTGTCCCGCGCCTGCTTCTGCGCCCAGTCGTGGAGCTGGTCGAGGCTGGGGGAGCGGTACTCGGCCGAGAGGTTCTCCTCCGCCGCCTGCAGGTGCGGGTCGCCGGTGCCGCCGAACCAGACGTCGCCCCGGGGGTTCCCCGCCTCGGCCCGAAGCTGCGCCAACACCTCGCCCGAGCCCTTCTGGGAGACGGCCACCCGGATGCCGGTGTCGCGCTGGAAGGCGTTCGCCGCCGCCTGGCACCACTCCAGCTGCACGGAGCAGTAGAGGTTCAGCGAGCCCTGCGCGCGGGCGGCGCCGGCGGGGGCGAGGACCGCGGCGAGGAGGGCGGCCGGGATGGCGGCGGCCCGGATGAGGCGGAACAGCATGGCGTCACTCCCTGGCCGCTCACGGACGGCTTGTCCCTGCCTTGCAACAAAACCGGCGTCCGATCAACGGAGAAGGCGCCGCGCGGCGGGTCCGGGAGGGCTATTTCAGCTTGATGTCGATCCGCACGACATCGCCGCGGTAGACGCCGTCCGCCACGAGCACGAGGGTGCCGTGCTGGTCGACCGCCGCGCGGTGGACGTTGGCGACGGGCGCGTTCAGCGGAAGGTGGAGCGCGGCCGCGCTCTCCACGTCGGCGACGCCGATGGTCAGCGTCTGCCGCGCGTCCACGACCTGCACGCCCTTCAGCCCCGAGACGAGGCGCAGCGCGGTCTTGCTGCCGAGGTCCGCCTCCGTCACCAGCGGCGAGAGGCGCGCGTCGAGGTAGACGTCGGCGAGCAGGAAGGGCTGCCCGTCGCGCCAGTGGCGCCGGCGGATGTGGCGGTAGAAGGGGGCGGCGACGCCGATGCTGTCGGGGATGGCCGCGCCGGGAAGCCCGTCCGCGTCGGAGAGGATCTCGATCCGCGCGCCCTCCCGCGGGCGCAGCAGGCCGTTCCAGTCCGCCTCCACGTCGCACCAGATCCGCTCGACCGGCGCCTTGCGGACGAAGGTGCCCTTGGCGCGGAAGCGCTCGATGAGGCCGTCGCGCTCGAGCTCGTCCAGCGCCTGGCGGATCGTGGCGCGGGCGACGCTGCACTCCGCCGCCAGCTCATCGACCGTGGGGATCCGCTGGCCGAGCTTCCAGGACCCGCCCTCCACGCGGCGGCGGAAGAGGGTGGCGAGCTGGATGTAGCGCGGCACGGCGCTGCGGCTGAAATCGACCTTGCCCCGGGGGGGCGCTGGCTCAGCGCGTGGCATCGAAGAAGGGCTCTCCCGCGCGGAAGGCGGCGATGTCGCGCAGGAGCCGCGCGACGATGGCCCCGCGCGTCTCCTCGGTGATGGAGGCGTAGTGCGGCGCGAGCACGGCGTTCTCGAGCGCGAGGAAGCGGGCGTCGAGCGCCGGCTCGGTCGCGAAGACGTCGAGCCCCGCGCCCGCGATCCCGCCCCCCTCCAGCGCGGCGAGCAGCGCCGCCTCGTCCACGACGGAGCCGCGGGCGATGTTGACGAGGAGGCCGCGCGGGCCGAGCGCGGCGAGCACCGCGGCATCCACGAGGTGCCGCGTCTCCTCCCCGCCCGGGCAGGCGAGGACGAGCACGTCCGAGCGGGCGGCCAGCGCCGTGGCGTCGGGCAGCCAGGGCCAGGGCGCCTCCGGCTTCGGGCGCGGGCCGGTCCAGGCGACGTCGAGGCCGATGCCCGCCGCGCGGCGCGCGATGGCCGCGCCGATGCGGCCGAGCGAGACGACCCCCAGGGCCTTGCCGTGCAGGCTCATCCCCGGCGCCATGCGCTCGCGCGACCAGCGGCCCGCGCGCACGAAGCGGTCAGCCTCGGCGATGCGGCGCGCGGCGGCGTAGACCAGGCCGATCGCGAAGTCCGCCACGTCCTCGGTCATCTCGTCGGGCGTGTGGGAGACGGCCACGCCCTGTTGGCGCGCGGCGGCGAGGTCGATGCGGTCGAGGCCGACCCCCATGGAGGCGATGAGGCGGAGCGAGGGCAGGGCCGCCATCGCGGCGGCGTCCGCGCCGGCCATGCCGGAGGTCACGGCGATCCGCGCGCCGGCGGCCGCGGGGTCGCCGCGCTCGACGAGGGTGTAGTCCCGGCCGAGCGCGTCGCGCAGGTCCTTCGGCACGGCGGCGAGGAGGGCGACCGTTTCGCGGCTCACGGCGCGCCCTCCGCCGCGGCGCGCGCGCGGGCAAGTTCCGCCATGATGGCGGGCATCCGGTCCGCGGCGGCCTGGCTGAGGTCGGCGTAGAGGCTGTTCCCCTGCGCGTCGATGCCGACGGTGAGCGGGCCCAGCCCCTCCACCCGCAGCGTCACGAGCCGGTAGTGGGAGACGAGGTCGTTCCAGTGCACCGAGACGACCTCGCGGATCGCGTCCGACAGCAGCGGGGCCCCGCCGCCGACGAAGGAGAGGTAGACGCAGCCGACCTCGCGCATCGCCTCCGCGCAGGCGGCGTCGAGCCCGCCCTTGCCACCGACCGCGCTGAGGCGGAAATGGCGGATGAGGCCGGGCATGAGCGCGTTGAAGCGGGTGCTCGTCGTCGGGTTCATGTAGAGCACCTCGAAGCCGCCGTCCGGCGCCTCGCGCGAGTAGCTGCCGAGGTGGAAGAGGCCGGTGCCGTCGAGCGGGCGGGGAAGCTCGCGCCGCCCCTCCGCGCATTCCACCAGGCGCTGGCAGGTGGGCAGCCCCGCGGTGATGACGATCTCGCCGTCCAGCAGCACCATGTCCCCGGCGCGGAGCGAGCGCGCGTCCTCGCGCGACAGCGGCATCCGCAGGCGCCGGATGCCGTCCTCGGTCGCGGGCGCGCTCATTCCACGCGCTCCAGCCGCCCGTCCCCGTAGAGGCGCGCGCGGGTGCGGCGGTTGATCCAGCAGTTGAAGGCGACGGCGACGGGCGTAAAGCCGTGCCCCGCGCAGTACTCGATGTGAACGCCGAGCGCGGTCGTGTCGCCGCCGGTACCCATGGGGCCGAAGCCCGTGGCGTTCACGGCGCGGAGCAGCCGCTCCTCCATCGCCGCCAGCACGGGCTCCGGGTTGGTGGTGCCGTACTGGCGGAGCGTCGCCTTGGCCGCCATCTTCGCGCAGTGGTCGAAGGAGCCGCCGATGCCGACCCCGATGTTCACGGGCGGGCAATGCTGGGAGCCAGCCTTGAGCACGCATTCCATCACGTACTCCTCGATCCGCTCGAGCGTCGGGAAGGTGAAGATCTCGAGCGCGGCCCAGCGGCCGGAGCCGAGCGCCTTGGGCTGGCAGGTGATGTCGACGTGGTCCGCGCCGTCCACGATGTCCCAGGTGACCAGCGGCATGTCCTTGCCGCGGTAGCCGCGCTCGTTCGTCAGCGGGTTGGTGACGTGCTTTAGCAGGGGCGGGTTGGTGGTCGCCACCAGCTCGTCGAAGCCGTCCTCGATGGCGCGGCGGATGTCGCCCTCCAGCCGCACGCCCGTGCCGATCGCGATGGTGTAGGTCGGCACGCCGGAATCCGAGCAGACGAGCCGGTCCTGCGTCTCCGCCATCTCGGCGCTGCGGAGAAGGATGCCGAGCGTCCGCTGCGCGACCGTGTTCGTCTCGGTCTCCCGCGCCCGGCGCAGCGCGTCGAGCGTGTCGTCCGGCACCTTGCGGAGCGACCACTCGTAGAGCTGGGCCGTGGTGCGCTTCATCATGTCGTAGGTGATGGGCAAGGCGGTCTTTCCGGAGGGGAGGGCGCGGCCTCAGTCCTCGAAGAAGGGGGTTTCCTCCTCCGCGGCGCCGCGGAGATGGATGTCGAAGCGGAAGACGCGGATCCCGCCCTCCTCGCCCGCGGCCCGGGCCACCGTGCGTGCGCGGCGCTCCGCGGGCACGAGGTTCAGCACGGGGTCGGCGGCGTTCTCGGCGGGGAAATCGGGGAAGAAGGCGGTGGCGAGCACGCGGCGCATCAGCCCCGCGCCCATCACCGTCAGGTTGACGTGCGGCGCGCGGCGGCCGGCGGGGTCGTCGTAGCCGCCGGGCAGGAGGGTGCGGAACTCGAAGGCGCCCTCCGCGTCCGTCCAGGCCCGGCCCCAGCCGAGGAAGTCCAGGTCCGCCCCGTGCCGCCCGGGGTCCAGCGGGTGGTTGAACCGGCCGGCCGCGTCCGCCTGCCAGGCCTCCAGGATGGCGTTCAGGCAGGGCACGCCGCCCTCCCGCGTCACCCGGCCGCGGAGGAGGATCGTCTCGCCCCGCGTGCTCGGCGGCGCCGCCGCGTTGACGCGGGTGAGGTCGTTGTCGCCCTCGGTGAAGAAGGTGCGGGGGAAGAAGGGCCCGATCGTGTGCTGGGCGGTCGGCGGCAGCGTCCCGGCGGGGGGGATCGAGTCCGGCATCACGGCGCCTCCGGCGTCGCGTGGCGGCCGCGCAGGACGATGTCGTGCGTGAAGGCGAGCCAGCCGTCCCCCACCTCGGACGGGTGGACCTGCTGCGCGATGAGCCGGGCGCGCGCCGCGGGGTCGGGCAGGGAGGTCAGGATGCGGTCCCACTCGTTCATCGGGTCGCCCGGGAAGTACATCTGCGTCACCAGCCGCGACAGCGAGGAGGGGCCGAGCACGGAGAAGTGGACGTGGGGCGGCCGCCACCAGGTGTCCTTCACCGGCACCGGGTAGGCGCCGGGCTTGATGGTGAAGAAGGCGTAGCGCCCGTCCCCGTCCGTCCGCACGCGGCCGTTGCCGACGAAATTGGGGTCGAGCGGCGCGTCGCGCTGGTCGATCGGGTGGAAGTAGCGCCCGGCGGCGTTGGCCTGCCACAGCTCCACCACCGCGCCGCGCACCGGCCGCCCGTCCTCGTCGAGGACGCGGCCGGACATGTGCATGAGCTGCCCCATGGCGACCTTGCCCGGCGCGGGGACGGCGAGGTTGCTCTCGCCGCAGGGCAGCTTGCGCCACAACTCGGCCGGGCCGGTGACCTCGGTGCGCGTGGCCGGCCGGCGGATCAGCGGCTGGGCCGGGGTGTGCGTCCAGGTGTTCGGGTAGCCCGGCACCGGCACCGCGGGCTCGATCCCCGGGGGCAGGGGGGCGAAGAGGCCGGGCGGCAGCGCCTCCGCGAGGGTGTCCATCGCCCGCCTCACTCGTCCGGCTTGAAGCCGGAGGCCGCGACGATCGGCCCCCAGACCGCGATCTCGCGCGCGATGCGCTCGCGGAAGGCGGCGGGGTCCATCACCTGCGGCATGATGTCGATGCGGGTGAGCCCCTCGCGGATCTCGGGCGAGGCCGCGGCGGCCACGATGGCCTCGTGCAGCGCGGCGAGGGTGGCGGGCGAGGCGCCGGCGGGCAGGACCGCGCCGTACCACTCCTCGTGCACGAGGTCCGGGAAGCCGCTCGCGGCGAAGGTGGGCACCTCGTCCAGCCGCGGCAGGCGCTCGGGCGAGGAGATGGCCAGCAGCCGCGCCTCGCCGGAGCGATGGAAGGGGGTGAGCTCGCCGAGCGGCAGGATGACGGCCTGCACGGTGCCGGCCAGCAGGTCCGCCACCGCGGGCGCCGAGCCGCGGTAGGGGATGTGGTTCATCGTCAGGCCGGCCATGCGGCCGAACTCCGTCCCGATGAAGTGCGGCATCGAGCCCGGCACGGGCGAGGCCCAGTCCACCACCGGCCGGCCCTTCCCCCAGGCGACGAATTCCTGGACCGTCTTCGCGGGGTGGCGGGCCGAGACGGCGAGGCCGAAGGGGAAGATGCAGACCGGCGAGACCGGCGTGAAGTCCTTGAGCGAGTCGTAGCGCATCGTGCGCGTGTAGAGGTGCGGGTAGATCGTCAGCATGGAGGCGGGGGTGACGACGAAGGCGCTGCCGTCGGGCGGCAGCCCTTTCAGCAGCTCCAGCGCCAGGCGTCCGCCGGCGCCGGGGCGGTTGTCCACCACCATCTGCGCGGCCCCGGAGGCGCGCAGCCGCTCCACGTAGAGGCGGGTGACGCTGTCCGAGGTGCCGCCGGGCGGGAAGCCGACGATGGCGCGCCCGGTGCGCGCGTTCTGCGCCCCGGCCGGTCCTGCCCCGGCGGCCAGCGCCGCGCCCCCGAGCGCCGCCAGCGCCGCGCGGCGCCCGATCTCTCCAGCCAGCATGCCTGTCTTCCCTCCCGGAGGTTCCCCGGCGCGTTCCTCGCTCGGCGAGGGCAGGCTGCCAAAGCCGGCGCCTATGTGTCAATTGGTTGACCTTTTGACACCGATGCCCGGCCGCTGGCAATCTCCGCCCCTCAACGAAGGGGGAAACCATGCGGCGTCGTGCGGCCCTCGCGCTTGCCGCCGGCTTTCCGGCGGCCCTTTCCCCCGGAGGGACGAAGGCGATGACGGAGCACCGGGTGCTCGACCTGCCGGCGGGCGCGCTGGAGATCGGCGCGGAGGGGAGGGGGCCGGCCATCGTGCTGCTGCCCTCGCTCGGCCGCGGGGCGGAGGATTTCGACGAGGTCGCGCCGCTCCTCGTCGCGGCGGGGCTGCGCGTGCTGCGGCCGGAGCCGCGCGGCATCGGCCGCTCCGCGCCGCTGCGCCCGGGCGCGACGCTGCACGACATGGCCGCCGACGTCGCGGCCGCCATCGAGGCCGAGGGCGCGGCGCCTGCGATCGTCGCGGGCCACGCGGCCGGCAACTGGGTGGCGCGCGTGCTGGCGCATGACCGGCCCGAGCTCGTCCGCGCCGTCGCGATGCTCGCGGCCGTCACCGGCACGGAGGTGGACCCGGACATCCGCCGCTCCATCACCGCGAGCTTCGACCTGGCGCTGCCCGACGAGGAGCGGCTCGGCCATCTCCGCCGCGCCTACTTCGCCGAGGGCAACGACGCCCGCGCCTGGCTGCCGGGCTGGCACCCCGCGGTGTCCGTGGCGCAGCGCGCGGCGAGCGCGGCGACGACGGACAAGGCCTGGCTACGCGCGGCCGAGCGCCACCCGCTGCTCTACGTCGCGGCCGCGGAGGACGCGATCGCGCCGCCGCCCTCCGAGGAGGCGCTGCGCGAGGCGCTCGGCCCGCGCGTCACGCGCGCGGTGGTGGCGCGGGCGGGGCACGCGCTGGTGCCCGAGCAGCCGCGGGCCGTCGCCGAGGCCCTCGTCGCCTTCGCCCGGAGCCTTGCATGACGACGGTTGCCCGCCGCCCCCTCGCCGCCCTCCTGGCGGCGCCGCTCCTCCGCGCGGCACCGGCCCGCGCCGAGGTCCCGGGCCGCGCGCCGCGGCTGATCGTGCCCTATCCGCCCGGCGGCATCACCGACCTCGTCGCGCGCAAGGTGGCGGACGGTCTGGGCGCGCGGTGGGAGCGGGGGGTGGTCGTGGACAACCGGCCCGGCGCCGGCGGGAACATCGCGGCGGCGATGGCCGCGCGGGCGGCGCCGGACGGGAACACGCTCTACATCGGCTTCGCCGGCACGCACGCGATGAACGTGAGCCTCTACAAAAAGCTCGACTACGACCCGGTGGCGGACTTCACGCCGGTCTCGCTGCTGATCGAATCCCCGCTCGCGCTCACGCTGCACCCCTCGGTGCCGGCGCGCAGCCTCGTGGAGCTGACGGCCTACGCGAAGGCGAACCCGGGGCGGCTCGCCTTCGGCTCCTCCGGCAACGGGGGCGCCTCGCACCGCGCGCTCGAGATCTACAAGGCGCTGGCGGGCGTCGACATCCTGCACGTCCCCTACCGGGGCGCGGCGGGGTCGAACACGGATCTTCTCGGCGGCAAGATCCAGGGGATGTTCGACACGCTGATCACCGCGGCGCCGAACATCCGCGCGGGCGGCGTGCGCGCCCTGGCCGTGACCGGGCGCGCCCGCGCCGCGCTGCTGCCCGAGCTGCCGACGATGGAGGAGGCGGGGCTGCCGGGCTGCGTCTTCCTCACCTGGCTCGGCCTCCTCGCGCCGGCCGGGCTGCCCCTGGAACTGCGCGACCGCCTGAACGCCGACGCGCGCGCCGTGCTGGCCGGGGAGGGGATGCGCCGCTGGTGCGCGGAGAACGGGCTGGAGCCCGCCCCCTCCACGCCCGAGGCCTTCGCGGCCTACATGGCCGAGGAAACCCGCCGCTTCGCCGCCTTCGTGCGCGAGACCGGCATGAGCGTCGAGTGAGGAGTCGCCCGATGAGCACGACCGAACTTCGCGCGAACGGCCTCCGCTTCCGCTGCCGCCTGGACGGGCCCAAGGGGGCTCCCTGGCTCGTTTTCAGCAACTCGCTCCTCACCGACCTCACCCTCTGGGACGACCAGGTCGCGGCCTTCGGGGACCGCTTCCGCATCCTCCGCTACGACCAGCGCGGCCATGGCGGCACCGAGGTCCCGGCGGGGCCGGCGAGCTTCGACGCGCTGGCCTCGGACGCGGCGGCGCTGATGGCCGAGGTCGGCGCGGCGCGGGCGACCTTCGTGGGGGTGTCGATGGGCGCCGCGACCGGGCTGCTGCTCGCCTCCCGCGCGCCCGGCCTCGTCTCGGCCCTTGTCCTCGCCGACGGGCAGGCGGGGACGGCGCCCGGGGGCGCGGCGGCCTGGCAGGAGCGGATCGACGCCGTCCTGGCCGGCGGCATGGGGGCGATCGCGGAGGCGACGCTGCGCCGCTGGTTCTCGCCGGCCTCCCTGGCCGAGGGGAACCCCGCCATCCCGCGCGTGCGCCGCATGATCGAGGCGACGCCGGCCGAGGGGTTCGTCGCCTGCGCACGGGCGCTGCAGTCCTACGACCTGCGCGCCGCGCTGCCCGCCCTGGCGCAGCCCGCCCTGCTGGTGGCCGGCGCCAACGACGGCGCGATGCCGGCGACGATGCGCGGCATGGCCGGGGTGATCCCCGGCGCCCGCTTCGAGGAGATCCCGGACGCGGGCCACCTTCCCCCGGTGGAGCGCCCCCGCGCCTTCAACGAGGCGATCGGCGCCTTCCTGGCGGCGCGCGCCGGGGGCTGAGGGCGCGGCCGCCCAGCGGCCTAACCGCCCGTTAAGTCTCCCCGTGTGAGAATCCGCGCGCCGGCGGGGACAGGTTCCGCCGTGCCTGAGGAAGAGCGGCAGTCCATGTCCCGGTTCGCGGATCTCTCCCTGAGGGCGAAGTTCGGCCTCGCCTTCGGCGTCATCCTTCTCGTGCTCCTCGCCATGGGCGGGATCGCCGCCGTCGAGATCGGGCGGATCCGGGACGACGCCCGCGAGCTCGGCCGCCGCTGGGTTCCCGAGACCGAGGCCCTCGGCCGCCTGAGCGAGGCCGCGGTCCGCTTTCGCCTGAACCGGGCGAACGTGATCATGACCGAGGACCCCGCCCTGCGCGCGGACGTGGCCCGCCGCTCCGAGGAGGTGCTGCGATCCTTCGAGGGCCAGCACGCGCAGCTGGAGCGCTTCGTCGCCTCGGCGCGGGGGAAGGAGCTGCTCCGCGCCGTGGACGAGGCCTGGCGCGACTACCGGGCGCAGGACGAGCGCGTGAGCGCCCTCGTCGCGACGGGCAACCGCGAGGCCGCCGCGCACTACTTCAACGGGGAGATGCTGGCGAGCTTCGGCAAGCTCCGCGCGGGGATCTCGAGCCTTCTTGACCTCGCGGCCCGCATGGCCGCCGAGGCCGCGGAGGAAGCGGAGGAGACCCACGCCGCCTCCCTCTGGGTGATCGGCCTCGCGAGCCTCGCGGCGCTGCTGCTCTGCTTCGGCGCCGCCGCCCTGCTGGAGGCGACCATTGCCCGGCGAATCATCCGCCTCTCCGGCACCATGCGCCAGCTCGCGCGGCGCGACTACGAGTTCGACCTGCCCTGCACCGCCCGCGCGGACGAGATCGGCCACATGGCGCGCGCGATCGACGAGTGCCGGACGGGGCTGCGGCGGGCCGACGAACTGGCCGCCGCGCAGGCCGCGGCCGAGGCCGAGAAGCTGGCGCGGGCCGCGCGCGTCACCGACCTTACCGGCCGCTTCGAGGGCAAGGCGGCCGAGATGATCGGCAGCCTCTCCTCCGCCGCGACGGAATTGAGCGCGACGGCCGGGAGCATGAGCACGGCGGCCACCCGCACCTCCGGCCAGGCGACCGAGGTCGCGGCCGCGGCGGGCCAGGCGAACGCGAACGTGCAGACCGTGGCGGCCGCGGCGGAGGAGCTCTCCGTGTCCGTCGCCGAGATCACCCGGCAGGTGTCCCAGGCGGCGCAGGTGACGGGCCGGGCGATCGCGCAGACCCGCAACACCGACGCCGCCGTGCGGACCCTCGCCGAGGGCGCGCGCCGGATCGGCGAGGTGGTCGGCATCATCAGCGAAATTGCGGGGCAGACGAACCTGCTGGCGCTGAACGCGACGATCGAGGCCGCCCGCGCGGGGGAGGCGGGCCGCGGCTTCTCCGTCGTCGCCTCCGAGGTGAAGACGCTCGCGGCGCAGACGGCGAAGGCGACCGAGGAGGTCGCCTCGCAGATCGGCGGCATCCAGGCCGCGACCGAGCAGGCCGTGGCCGCGATCCAGGGGATCACCGGCGTCATCGAGGAGGTCGGCCAGATCTCCGAGGCCATCGCGGCGGCGGTGGAGGAGCAGGGCGCCGCGACGCGCGAGATCGCGCGCAACGTGCAGGAGGCCGCGAGCGGCACCACCCGCGTGACCGAGACGATCGGCGAGGTGGGGCAGGCCACGCTGGAGACCGGCGAGGGCGCCCGGGACGTCCTCACCGCCGCCTCCGACGTCGCGCGCCAGGCCGAGACCATGCGCAAGGAGGTCGGCGACTTCCTCGAGGGCATGCGCGCCGCCTGAGGGCGGCGGGCGGCCGGCCGTTCCCTAGGGCCTGCGGCGGGCGGGGATCACGGCTGCCACGGGGTCTTCTCCCAGATCCGGCGGTAGCGAGCCTCCTGGGCGGGCATCTGCGCCTCCCACTCGGCGCCCGGCAGGTAGGCCATGGGCAGCTCGAGCTGGCGCGCCTTTTCGGTCCACTCGGGCTTGGCGACGACGCGCGCGATCGCCTCCTGCAGCCGCAGCGCGATCTCGTCCGGCACGCCGCGCGGGGCGGCGATGCCGCGCTCGCTCGTCATGACCACGTCGTAGCCCGCCTCGCGGAAGGTCGGCACCTCCGGCATCAGGTCCCAGCGGTGCTCGCCCATGCCGGCGAGCGGCCGGAGCGCGGGCTTGTCCTGGCCGAGCATGCCGATCTCGCCGAGGTTCAGCCCGGCGACGTCGATGTGGCGCGCCAGCGCGGCGTTCTTGACGAGCCCCGCCCCCGCGTAGGGCGCGTGGATGAACTCGGTGCCCGTGGCCGCCTGGAAGAGGGTGAGGCCGAGATGGTCGTCCGTGCCGACGCCCGAGGACCCGACGCTGATCTCGCCCGGGCGGCGCTTCGCGTCCGCCACGAGGTCGGCCAGGGTCCGGTAGTGTGAGTCCTGGTGCACGACGAAGGCGGTCGGGTCGTCCACGAGGCGCGCGATGGCGCGGAGCTTGGCGCGGTCGTAGCGCACGCGCCGCTCGATGGGCACGGAGAGGTAGCCGGGGGTGTTGATGCCGCCGATGGTGAAGCCGTCCGGCCGCGCGGCCTGCAGCGCGGCGTAGGCCGTCTCGCCGCCCGCGCCCGGGCGGTTGCTGATGACGAAGTTGGCGCCGGGCAGCTCGGCGGCCAGGAACAGCGCGAGGGCGCGCAGCATCACGTCGGTTCCGCCGCCGGGCGCGAAGCCCACCACGATCTCGATGGGCCGCCCGACGGGCCAGGCGGCCTGCGCTAGGGCGGGACGCGCGAGCGGAGCGGCCATGAGGCCAGCGCCGGCTGCCAGGATGCGGCGGCGCCCCAGGGATGTGCGTGTTGTCATTCTCGTCTCCTCCGTGAAGCCGCGGCCGCTCAGGCGGGCCGCGGCAGGGTGGCGATGTTCTCGCGCCGGCTCTCCCGGAACGCGGCCAGCATGGCCTGCGCGCGGTGGCGCCGCGCACCGCCGTCCCGGCGCTTCGCCTGGGCGTAGCCGGAGTGGCCGGTGGCCAGGACCTCGCTCCTGAGCCGCGGGGCGCCGCTGAGGCCGTTCCTACGCGCGGGCATCGACCGGTGTCCGTCGGTGCCGGCCGGGCCGGCGAGCGGCAGCTCCAACGCTGGCCGATGGTGGGCGAACACGGTGCGACACTCGCGCGCGGCGGCCACGGCCTTAGTCCGCTCCGTGCCGCGCGGGAGACGGCGGCAGGGCCCCGGCGCGATGGCGCGCGCCGCGGGGATGCACGGGATCATGCGCGGTTCCGTCGCGCCGTCAGACCGCCGGCGCGAGCGCGGCCGGGAGGCCGCCGGGGACGACGACGGCGCCCTCCAGCGCGGGCAGGCGCCCGGCCAGAACGGCGATGATGCTTTCGGCGGCGCCGCAGGCCATGCCGGTCGCGCCGCGCGGCGTGTTGGCGGCCAGGTGCGGCGTGGCGACGACGCGCGGGTGGCTGCGGAAGGGGTTTTCGGCCTCCAGCGGCTCCTTCGCGAAGACGTCCACGCCGGCCCAGCTCAGCTGCCCGGAATCGAGGGCGGCGAGGAGCGCATCCTGGTCCACGATGCCGCCGCGGGCGGTGTGGACGAGGATGGCGCCCTTGGGCAGCAGCGCCAGCTCCGCCGCGCCGATCAGGCCGCGCGTCGCCGGCTCCAGCGGGAGGTGCAGGGAGAGCACCTCGGACTGGCGCAGCAGGTCGGGCAGCGTCTCCACCCGCTCGGCCGGGCCGGGCAGCGGGCCGGTGGGCAGGAGGGGGTCGTGGGCGATCACGCGCATGCCGAAGGCGGCGGCCAGGCGGGCGACCTTGCTGCCGATGGCGCCGTGGCCGACGACGCCGAGCGTCATGCCGTCGATGTCGCGCGTCATGCGCGAGGTCTTCTCCCAAAGCCCGTCCCGCATGCCCGCGGTGACGGAGGGCAGGTCCTTCAGCATGGTCAGCATCAGCGCCATGGCGTGCTCGGCGACCGAGCGCGCGTTGGCGCCGGCCGCGCGCGTCACGGTCAGGTGGCGGGCGCGGGCGGCGGGGATGTCGATGCCGTCGATCCCCGCGCCGTGGCGCGCGACCACGCGCAGCGCCGGCGCGGCGGCGTCCATAACCGCGCCGTTGACGATGCCCTGCCGGTGCAGGATGGCGACCGGCCGGTGCTCGCGGATGGCGGCGAGGAGCTCCTCCTCGCCGGGGTAGCCGGAGGTGCAGCGCACGGCGTAGCCCGCCTCCTCCAGCATCGTGACGGCCTCCGCGGCCAGCCAGGCGGCCGAGACGAGGACGTTGGGGCGCGGGGCGGTGTCGGTCATGGCGGGGTTCTCGGGGGCTGGAAGGGGAGGGGGCCGGCCGGGCTCGCCCAGGGCCGCTTTGGTCGCAGGGAGGGCTAGTCGAGCCCCTCGCAGCCCAGCTTGCGGAGCGAGGCGTCCACCCAGGAGGCGTCGTGCGTGCCGGCCGCGATGTTGGCCATCTGCCTCTCCTCCGCCGCGTGCTTCGCGCTGGCGGCGGCGTGGATGGCCTCGGCCTCCTCGAGCGGCACGGCGAGCAGCCCGTCGTCGTCGCCGAGGACGAGGTCGCCCGGCGCGATCACCATGCCGTCCAGCGCCACCGGCACGTTGATCTCGCCCGGSCCGTCCTTGTAGGGGCCGCGATGYGTCACCCCCGCGGCGAAGACCGGGAAGTCCTGCGCGCGGATCGCGGCGCTGTCGCGGATCGCGCCGTTGACGACGATGCCGGCGAGGCGGCGCCGCACCATCTGCGCCAGCATCAGCTCGCCGATSAGGGCGTTGGTCAGGTCGCCCCCCGCGTCCACCACGATCACGTCGCCGGGCCGCGCCAGCGCGATCGCCTTGTGGATCATCAGGTTGTCGCCGGGGCGGGTCCGAACCGTCAGCGCGGGGCCGGCGAGGACGGCGCCGGGCGCGTGCATCGGGCGCAGCCGCGCGCCGCCGGCCGTGAGCCGGGACATGACGTCGCTCACGTTGGCGACGGGCAGCGCCCGGAAGCGCTCGACCAGGGCGGCATCGACCTGGCGGGGGCGCGGAAGAATGCGGAAGCCTGCGGCCATGGTGGTCCTCCNCGCGTGCATCGGGCGCAGCCGCGCGCCGCCGGCCGTGAGCCGGGACATGACGTCGCTCACGTTGGCGACGGGCAGCGCCCGGAAGCGCTCGACCAGGGCGGCATCGACCTGGCGGGGGCGCGGAAGAATGCGGAAGCCTGCGGCCATGGTGGTCCTCCCGAGGAGAAGGCGCTGCCCCGCGCCGTTTCGTTGACACCGCCGCCGCCCCGGTGCCAGAAGGACATCCAGAAACGCAACGCCGTTTCGAAATACCCGGTCGAGAAGAGGAAGCGCAAGTGCCGATTTGCCGTCCCCCCCGCCTTTCCCGCCGCCTCCTGCTCGGCGCGGCCCTGGGCGGCCCGGCGCTGCCGCGCCCCGCCCTCGCGCAGGCCGCCTACCCGGCCCGCCCGGTCCGGGTGATCGTGCCCTGGGCCCCGGGCGGCGCCGTGGACACGCTGGCGCGCCGGGTCTCGCAGAAGTTGTCGGAGCAGCTCGGCCAGACCTTCGTGGTGGAGAACAAGTCCGGCGCCACGGGGACGATCGGCGCCGCCGAGGCGGCGCGGGCGGCGCCCGACGGCCACACGTTGCTGGCGATGGACAACACCTACGCCATGCTCCCCTACCTCTTCAGCCGCCTGCCCTTCGACCAGGCGGAGGCGTTCCGGCCGGTCACCGTCACGGCCTTCTCGCCCATCCTGCTCGCGGTCGGGGAGAAGTCGCCCTATCGCGACCTCGCCTCCCTCATGGCGGCGGCGAAGAAGGAGCCCGAGAAGCTCACCTACGGCACGGGCGGCATGGGCAGCGCGCCCCATTTCGCGACGCTGGCCTTCGAGCGCGCGGCGGGGGTGAAGCTCTACCACGTGCCCTTCCGCGGCGCGGGCGAGGCCGTGATCGGCGTTCTCTCGGGCAACGTGGATCTGGTGATGGTCTCGCCCGGCTCGGCGCTGGGGAACATCCGCGGCGGCCAGCTCCGGCCGCTCGCGATCAGCGGCGAGCACCGCGTCGCCGCCCTCCCGGACGTGCCGACCTTCGGCGAGGCCGGGCTGCCGGGCTTCGGGGTGATCAACTGGTCAGGCCTCGCGGCACCCCGGGGCACGCCGGACGCCGTGGTGGAGCGGCTGCACGGGGAGGTGGTGCGCGCCCTCGCCGCGCCGGACATGAAGGCCTTCATCGCCGATCTCGGCTCCGAGCCCGGCGGCATCGCGCCCGCGGCCTTCGGGCGGCTCCTGGTCGAGGAGGCGGCCCGCTGGCGCGACGTGGCGGCCTCCGGCGGCATCGAGCGGCAGTGAGGGCCGCCCGGTGAGCTTCTTCGCCCCGCCGCCCCGCCTCGAGACCGAGGTCTTCGCGCGGCTGCCCGACCGCTTCCGGAGGAGCCAGCGGACGGCCTGGAGCGACGCCAACCGCGCCGGCCGGCCGGTGGACAGCTTCCTGGAGGGCCCCTCCTTCGACCGGCAGGGGCGGCTCTACGTCACCGACATCCCCTTCGGCCGCGTCTTCCGCGTCTCGCCAGAGGGAGAATGGGAGCAGGTCGCCGAGTACGACGGCTGGCCGAACGGGCTGAAGATCCACCGAGACGGCCGGATCTTCATCACGGACTACAAGCGCGGCATCCTGCTGCTCGATCCGGCGAGCGGGTCGGTCACGCCCTTCCTCGAGACGGCGCGCTCCGAGGGGTTCAAGGGCGTCAACGACCTCGTCTTTGGCCCCTCGGGCGAGCTCTACTTCACCGACCAGGGGCAGACGGGGCTGCAGGACCCCACGGGGCGGGTGTACCGCCTGGGCCCGGACGGGCGCCTGGACTGCCTCATCGGCACGGTCCCGAGCCCCAACGGCATCGTCGTCGCGCCCGACGCCTCCTTCCTGCTGGTGGCGGTGACGCGGGCCAACCAGATCTGGCGTCTGCCGCTGCACGCGGACGGCAGCGTGACCAAGGCAAGTATCTTCTGTCACCTCCACGGCGGACCGAGCGGGCCGGACGGGCTGGCGCTGGACGCGGAGGGCGCGCTGCTGGTGGCCCATGCTGGCTTCGGCACCGTCTGGCGCCTCTCGCCCCGCGCGGAGCCGCTGGCGCGCATCGCCTCCTGCGCCGGCTGGTCCACGACGAACCTGGCCTTCGGCGGCGCCGAGGGCCGGAGCCTCTTCGTCACGGAGTCAGAGACCGGGAGCATCCTGAGGGCCGAACTGGAGGTCGCGGGATCGCCGCTCTACTCGCATGCGTCCTGAGCGCCGGCCGCCGGCTTGCCCGGCGGGAGAGGGGACCGTAACGGTGGCGGCCATGACCGCCCCGACCCGCGCGAACCCCTCGCTGGAGGGCGTCGCCTCGGCAAGCCGCGCCCTGACGCTGCTCTCGGCCTTCCGGCGAGGGGACGACGCCGTGAGCCTGGCCGAGCTGACCGCCCGGACGGGGCTGGTGAAGACCACCATCATGCGCCTCGCCATCTCGCTCGAGCAGCACGGCTACCTCGTCCGCCTCCCGGACGGCGCCTACCGTCTCGGCGCGGAGCTGTTCCGCCTCGGCTCGATCTACCAGCAGTCCTTCCGCGTCGAGGCCCATGTCATGCCCGTGCTGGAGCGGCTGGTGGCGGCGACGAGCGAGAGCGCCTCCTTCTACGTCCGCAGCGGCGAGCAGCGGCTGTGCCTCCACCGCGTCGACTCCCCGCACCGGCTGCGGCTGCACGTGCACCAGGGCGACATGCTCCCGATGGACAACTCCGCCATCGCGCAGGTGCTGCGGGTCTTCGGCGCCGGGCCGCCGGAGGGCGCGGCGATCCCCGAGGTGCCGCTCTACACGGGCGGCGAGAGGGACCCGCACGTGGCCGGCATGGCCACCCCCGTCTTCGGGCCGGGCGAGAGCTTCGCCGGGGCCCTCTGCCTGACAGGGCCGGTGACCCGCCTCACCAAGGACGCGGCCCGCGAGGCGGCCCCCATGCTGCTCCAGGTCGCGGGCGAGCTGACGCGCGCCCTCGGTGGCGTGCCACTCCCGGCGCGGGGGGCGGCTTAGCCGGGGAAGGGTTGGGACGCCGCCCGCCGCGTCCCGGCGCGGGCGGCGGGGCGGTCTCCACGCGTTGCCGGTCCTGCGGGAGCGCGAAGGCCCGCACCGTCATCCGCGCGTCCCGGTGCCCCGCCAGCGCCGTGCCAGGTCCCGCGTGTTCAGCCGCATGAGCCTGCCGTCGACGCCGACCATCAATCTTTGACGGCACCGCCCCCCGTCCTGTAACGCTCGGCCGGTGATGAAGCAGGTCTGCAAGAACGTCTCGATCACCCCGGCCATGGATCACTTCATCGCCGCGCAGGTCGCGTCGGGCCGGTACCAGAACGCCAGCGAGGTGGTCCGGGCTGCCCTGCGCGCCCTCGAGCGCGAGGAAGCGGTCGAGCAGGAGCGCCGGCTGCGGCTTGCCGCCGCCGCGGCCGGCGTGGAGCGGTAAGCGGCGATGACCGAGCAGGGCTGCCTGGCAGGCGGTGGCGAGGCCGGCGCCCTCCTGCGCCGCGTCGACTGGTCGGCGACGCCCCTCGGCCCGGTGCCGGGCTGGCCTCGCGCGCTGCAGACGGCCGTGCGGATCGTGCTCAGCTCCGCCTTCCCCATGATGCTGCACTGGGGGCCGGAACTGGTCACCTTCTACAACGACGCCTACGCCCCCAGCCTCGGCCGCAAGCACCCGGGCCATCTCGGCCGCCCGGCCCGGGAGTGGTGGTCGGAGATGTGGGACCAGCTCACGCCGATCTTCGACCGGGTGCTCTCGGGCGAAACCTTCCACGTCGAGAACGCCCGCTACGCGCCGGACCGCGACGGCGTCCCCCGGGAAGCCTTCTTCACGCACTGCCACAGCCCGCTCTGGGACGACGAGGGCCGCATCGCCGGCATCTTCCTCGTGGTGACGGAGACCACCCGGCAGGTGGTGGCCGAGCGCGAGCTCACCCGCGCCAACGCGGACCTGGCCCGGCAGGCCGAGGCGTCGCGCGGGAGCGCGGCGCGGCTGGAAGCCCTGGTGCGGGCGTCGTCCGAGGTGCTGTACTCGATGAGCGCGGACTGGTCGGCGATGCGCCAGCTGACCCATGGCGGCTTTCCCGCCGGCACCGTCGCCGCCAACCCCGATTGGATGGACGACTACATCCCCGCGGACGAGCAGCCGCGCGTCCGGGCCGCGATCGCCGCGGCGGTGCGGGACCGGTCCTTCTTCTCGCTCGAGCACCGCATCCGCCTGGCGAACGGTGACCTGGGCTGGGCGCTGTCGCGGGCCGTGCCCCTGCTCGGTCCGGACGGCGCCGTCACCGAATGGTTCGGCACGACCAGCGACATCACGCGCCGGCGGGCGGCCGAGGAGCTGCGCCAGCGGCTGAACGAGAGCCTGGAGGCGCAGGTGGCCGAGCGCACCGCCGAGCTGACGCTCTACCGCAACATCGTGCAGTCCACCCGCTTTCCGATCTGCGCCTACGACACGGAGCAGCGGGTGACGGCCTTCAACAAGGCGCACGCCGCCGAGTGGCTCCGGGTCATGGGGCATCCCGCCCGGGTGGGCGAGGCGCTTCCCGATGCCTTGCCGCCCGCCCAGGCGGCGGCGCAACGCGCCTTCGCCGGCCGCGCCCTCGCGGGCAAGGAATTCACGGTCGAGGGCGAGTTCGGCGATCCCGACCTGGCGGTGCCGCACTGGGAACTCGACTACGCCCCCATCCGCAACGAGGAGGGCGCGATCATCGGCGCGTTCCACCACGCCCGCGACGTGACGCCTCGTCTCCGGACCGAGGCCGACCTGGCGCAGGCGCAGGAGGCGCTGCGGCAGTCGCAGAAGATGGAGGCGGTGGGGCAGCTGACCGGCGGGGTGGCGCACGACTTCAACAACCTGCTCACGATCATCCGGTCCTCCGTGGACTTCCTGCGCCGCTCCGGCCTGCCGGAGGACCGGCGCCAGCGCTACGTGGAGGCGGTCTCCGACACCGTGGACCGCGCGGCCAAGCTGACCGGCCAGTTGCTGGCCTTCGCCCGGCGGCAGGCGCTCAAGCCCGAGACCTTCGAGGTCGGGGCCCGCCTTCGCGCCATCGGCGAGATGCTCGACACCGTGACCGGCGCGCGCGTCCGCGTCGCGATCGAGGGGCTGGACCAGCCCTGCTTCGTGAAGGCGGACGTGAGCCAGTTCGAGACGGCCCTGGTGAACATGGCCGTGAACGCCCGCGACGCCATGGACGGCGAGGGGCAGATCACGCTGATCCTGGCCGGCTCGGTGCCGCTGCCCTCGATCCGCGGCCACGCGGGGTCGCGGCGCCGCTTCGTGGCGGTCTCCGTCGTGGACACCGGCTCCGGCATCGAGCCGGACCAGCTCTCGCGCATCTTCGAGCCCTTCTTCACCACGAAGGGGGTCGGCCGGGGCACGGGGCTCGGCCTGTCCCAGGTGTTCGGCTTCGCCAAGCAGTCGGGCGGGGACGTGGACGTGCGCAGCACGGTCGGCGAGGGCACCACCTTCACCCTCTACCTGCCGGAGGAGCAGGCGGTGGCGGCGGATGCGAAGGAGGACGACCGCGGCTTGGCCGATTTCCCGGGCGGGACGGGCCAGTGCGTGCTGGTGGTCGATGACAACATCGAGGTTGGCCGCTTCTGCACGCAGATCCTGGAAGACCTGGGCTACCGCACGGCCTGGGCGGTGAACGCCGAGGACGCCCTGGACAAGCTGGGGGAGGACGGCGCCGGCTTCGAGGTGGTGTTCTCCGACGTGGTCATGCCCGGCATGGGCGGCGTGGCCCTCGCGGAGGCCCTGCGCAAGCGGCTGCCGGACCTGCCGGTGGTGCTCGCCTCCGGCTACAGCAACGTGCTGGCCCAGGAGGCGGACCACGGCTTCGAGGTGCTGCACAAGCCCTACTCGGCGGAGCAGGTGGGCCGCGTCCTGCAGAAGGTGATCGCCCGGTCCGCCGCGGACTAGCAGGGCAGGGCGTGGCCCTCGGCCGGGGCGTCCCGGCGAGCCTTCCCGCCGGCCGGGACCGGTGCCCGCCCTGGCCTCACCAATCCGGCGTCGGTCTCAGTAGAAGCCGCCGGGGAGCACGTAAGCCGCCTCGCCCCGGCGCATCCGGCTCACGATCTCGTCGTCCGGCAGCCCGTCCAGGCACCACCCCACCGCGTGCTGCCCCGTCGCGCCGAGGCTGTGACGGTTCGAGCCGACGGCCGTGCCGGTCGCGACGGTCACCTTCACGCCGTGCCGCGCCAGGGCGCCGGCGTAGGCCTGCTGCGCGGGGTAGGGGATGAGCTTGTCCTCCGCGTCGCCCACGACGAAGACGCGGCGCTGGTCGGAGGCGCGGATCCCCCCGGTCTCGCGGATCGGGTCGTAGGCATCCACCAGCGTCTGGCTCAGCCGCGGCCCGCGTCCCGCGTTGCCCATGGCTTCCTCCCGCTCCCGCAGGGCGGTGAGGGCGGAGCTGAACGCGGCGCAGGCGATGTCGTCGCGCGCGGCCAGCATCCCGGCGAGCGACGGGCCGCCGCCGGACTGCGCGGCGATGCCGAAACGGTCGATCCGGTGGCGCCGCTTGATCGCCTCCAGCGCGGCGTTCATCAGCGCCACCTCGCGGCGCCGGAACTGCTCGCTGGCGATGCCCGATGACCCGTAGTTCCCGGGGCGCGCGACGATGATGAAGGGATGGCCGAGCGCGCGGGACTGCGCCTCCGCCGCCCGCAGCAACGACTCCTCGCTCGGGGTGCCGTAGGAATCCGAGACGCCCACGCGAACCAGCCGTCCCTGCTCGTCGTAGGACTGGTTCAGGCGGTTGCCGTGGATGAAGACCACGGCCTTCGGGTTCGCCTCGGCCAGCCCGGCGGCGTAGTAGCGGATGCAGACGCCCTCCACCGTGCCGTCCGGATAGGGCGCGCTGACCCAGGCCTGGCCCGGGCGGTCCGGGCACTCGGACTGGCGCAGGATGACGCCGGTCCGCAATCCCTCGTGGCTCATGGTGCTGTAGCCCTGCGCCATCGCCGGCAGGGGCGCGCAGAGCAGCCCCGCCATCAGGGTGGTCCTCAAGCGCATGGTGTTCCCTCCTCCCGTGCTTGCTCTTCGTCGAGCGGGATGTTGGCACGCTGGATGGTCCCTTCCCAGGGCGAGATGCCGGTCATCCGAAGGCTCCGATCTCGCGCAGACTGGCCCATCCTGCGCTTCCGGGACGTTCCGGAGCGGGCGGAGGTCCATCTTCTCGACCAGCCGAAACAGCCCTGGCGACCGGGCAACTCCTGCGCGACAGACCGCTCAGCCCGACCCGGGTGAAGGGGGCCATCGGCGTCATCCGAGCGCTGGGCTCGACCTCTCCGCCGTGCCGGCACGGCGGAGGCGTCCGGACGGCCGCCGACGACTGGGCTGCCCGGCGCCGGTGATCCGCGAGCCGAGCGAACAAGCCGCGCGCGGTGGTGCCGCATCACCCCAGGGCGGCGCCCAGGCGGCGGCCATAGGCGGCGATGGCCGTGCCGACGGGGCTTCGTTCCCGCTCATAGGCCTGAAGGGCGCTGTCCAGCGGGAGGCGGCCGAGCTGCGCGCGCAGCGCCATCGCGTCGCCCGCCGCCTTGGCCACGCCCATGGCGGTGTGTGGCCGCACGACGAACGCCGCGTCGCCCAGCAGCGCCAGGCGCCCCGAGGCCATGCGCGGCGCCTCGTAGTCGAAGATGGCCTGGACGAAGGGGCGCGTCTCCGCCGCGACGGCGGCGGCGAAGGCCGGGGGGAGGAGCGCGCGGCCGTCGTCGCGGAGACCCTCGGCCCGCGCCGCGGGCAGCTGGCCCGGCGAAAGCGAGTAGGGGTGGGCGTCGCCGGATGCGTCGCTCAGTACGCCCACGAGGTCGGCCGGGGCGACCGGCCGGTACCAGACCCAGTTGTAGCGACGGGAGCCGGGCTGCGTCTCGCCGCCCGGGCCCGCGACGGAATAGCCGAGGATCTGCGATCCCGGCACCGTGTAGAAGGCGAACCGGTCCAGCAGCAGCGCCGCCGCCGCGGCGGGCAGGTCGGCCTCGGGCACGAGCCCGCGCCAGGCCACGTAGCCGGCGTAGCGGTTCGGGGAAGGCAGGCCCGTCACGGCCTCCCGCAGCACCGAGCCGAGGCCGTCGGCGCCGAGCACGAGATCGGCGCCCTCGGTGCTCCCGTCCGCGAAGTGCAGGACCGCCTCGGCCGCGGACTGGCTGGCGCCCTGCACGGTGCGGCCCAGGTGGTAATCCCCGTCGTCCAGCCGCCGTCGGACGGCGCTGTAGAGGTGGTCCCAGGAAGCCTGCATCTGCGGCGTGGCCTGCCGCTGCGCGATGGCGCCGTCGCGGTCCAGCGTGATGCGGTCGCGCGCCACCACGCCCACCCTCACGGCGTCCTCGACGCCGATCTGGCGCAGCACCTCGAAGACCTCGCGCTGCGGCACCAGCCCGGCGCCGCGGCCCTCCAGCCCCTGCGAGGAGCGCTCGAAGACCCGCACCTCGTGCCCGTCCTGGCGCAGCAGGATGGCGGCGAAGAGGCCCCCGAGGGAGCCCCCTGCCACCGCAACCCGCAGCTTCCTCACCGCGCCCTCCCCGGGGCGCCGCGGCCCGCGAGCTCCAGCAGCAGGGCGAGGGCGCCAAGCGCGGCGCCGAACCCGCAGACCGCGAGCCAGCCGCCGTACTCCCAGGCCGCCATGGCCCCGGCCGACCCGGCCGCGCCGCCGAGGAACATGCCGGTCATGAAGATCGTGTTGATCCGGCTGCGGGCCTCCGGCCGCAAGGCGTAGATGACGTGCTGGTTGGAGACGAGCGCGCTCTGCACCCCGAAGTCGAGGACGATCACGCCCACGACCAGCCCGCCGAGGGTCGGCCAGGCCCCGAACACGGCCCAGGCCAGGAGGGTGAGCAGCGCGCCCAGCCCGATCACCAGCCGCGGCCCGCGCCGGTCGGCCAGGCGGCCGGCCAGCGGCGCCGCGGCAATGCCCACCGCGCCGACCACGCCGAACAGCCCGGCCACCTCGGCCCCGAGCGCAAAGGGAGGGCTCTCCAGCCGCAGGGCGAGCACGGTCCAGAAGGCGGAGAAGGAGGCGAAGAGCGCAGCCTGCATCAGCGTCGCCCGGCGCAGCGCGGGCTGCCCGCGCCAGAGGTCCAGCAGCGAGAGCAGGGCGGCGCCGTAGCGGATGGACACCGATGCGGGCCGGCCCGGCAGGATGGCGGCCATCAGGGCGGCGGCGCCAAGGGCCATGGGCACGGCCAGCCAGAACATCGCGCGCCAGCCACCATGCGCGGCGACGAGGCCGCCCAGCGTCCGGCTGAGCAGGATGCCCGCCAGCACGCCGCCGGTGACGATCCCCACCGTGGCGCCGCGCCGCGCCGGGGGGGCGAGATGCGCGGCCAGGGGAACGATCTGCTGGGCCACGGTCGCGCCCATGCCGACGACGAAGGAGGCGAGGACCAGGACCGGCGCGCTGGGCGCCAGCGCCGCGAGCGCCAGCGCCACGGCGAGCACGACGAACTGCCCGACGATCAGCCGCTTCTGGTCCAGGAGGTCGCCCAGCGGCAGCAGCAGGAAGAGGCTGGCGGCGTAGCCGAGCTGCGTTGCCGTCGGGATCAGGGCGGTGGCGCCGGAGCCCGCGAAATCCTGCCCGATGATGCCGAGCATCGGCTGGTTGTAGTAGATGTTGGCGACCGCGACGCCCGCCGCGGCCGCCATGGCGAAGGTGAGCCCCTGGCCGAGGCCCGAAGGCGCCTCGTCGCTTGCCGCCGCCTCGGCGGGCGGGTTGGAACCCGGGACGTCCAGCATGGGTCGCGCTCCTCTGTGCCGTGCCCCGAATGTGGATTCCCCGCCGCTGGCGCTGTAGCTGCCATTTTCGGGCGGTCCGTGTAACGCTGGGCGTTATGATCGATCTGGCCAACGTCGCGGTGCTGGTGGAGGCGGTGGGCGCCGGCAGCCTCGCGGCCGCCGCGCGCCGCCTGCGGATCACGCCGATGCTCGCCTCCCGCCGGCTGGCGGAGCTGGAGGAGGAGGTCGGCGCCCGGCTGATGCACCGCACGACGCGCTCCCTCTCCCTGACGGCGGAGGGCGAGGCCTTCCTGCCCCACGCGCAGGCGCTGCTGGAGGCGGAGGTGCAGGCCCGCGCCGCCGTGCGCCCGGCCGCCTCCGGCCTCAGCGGCACCCTGCGCCTGACGGCCTCGGTGCCCTTCGGCCGGAAGGTGGTGGCGCCCCTGGTGCCCGCCTTCCTGCAGGACCACCCGGCCTTGCAGGTCGACCTCCTGCTCAGCGACAGCATCGTGGACATCGTGGCGCAGGGGCTGGACCTCGCGATCCGAATCGCCCTGCTGCGCGAGAACACGCTCGTCGCCCGCCGTCTGGCGGACAACCCGCGCGGCCTCTACGCGGCGCCCGCCTACTTGGCGGAGCACGGCGCGCCGGCGACGCCGGCCGACCTGGCCCGCCACCGCTGCCTCGTGCTCACGGGGACGAGCCACTGGACCTTCCTGGCGGGCGCGAGGACGGTGCGGCAGCGCGTGTCCGGCCCCTTCACCGCCAGCTCGGTGGAGGCGCTGCACGAGGCCTGCCTCGGGGGCCTCGGCATCGCGATGCTCTCGGAGTGGGACGTGCGGGAGGAGGTGGCCGTCGGGCACCTGCTGCCCGTCCGGATGCCCGCCGCCGCGCCGGAAGCGCTGGCCATCTGGGCCGTCTACCCGACCGCGCGCCTCGTGCCGCCGAAGGTGCGGCTGTTCATCGCCGCGCTGGAGCAGCGCCTCCGGCAGGCGTGAGGCCCGCCGGCCCGCAAAGCGGACGCCGGCTCCCGGCGTGAACGGTTCGGCCGGTCCGCGCGGCTACTCGGCCGAGATCCCAGCCTCGCGCACAATGGCGGCCCATTGCGGCACCGCCTCCGCGACGCGCTTGCGCAAATCCTCGGGCGATCCGCCGACCATGTCGTAGCCTTGCGCGGCGAGGGTCCGGACGGCGTCGGCGTTGGCGAGAACGGCGTTCGCCGCCGCGTTGAGCCGCGCCGTCGTATCCGGCGCCAGCCCAGCGGGCGCGAAGAGGGCGTACCAGGACCGCATGGGCACGTCGGCCCCCGTCTGCTCCTGCAGCGTCGGGACGCCGGGCAGGTAGGGCAGGCGGGACGGGCCGGTGACGGCGACGACCTTCACCCGCTCGTCCTTCTGCAGCTCCACCGCGGGGGGCGTGTGGATGAACATCCCGGCGACATGCCCGGCCATGAGGTCGGTCACGGCCCCCGCCAGCCCGCGGTAGGGAACGTGGTTCAGGTCCAGCCGCGCCTGGCGCCTGAACATCTCCATGGCCAGGTGGTGCGGCGTGCCCACCCCCGGGGAGGCGTAGTTCAGCGCGCCCGGGCGGGCCCGCACGCGGGACAGGAACTCCTCCAGGCTCCGGCCGCCGACGGCGGCGTTCAGCACGAGCGTGCCCTCGTTCTCCATCAGCGTGGCGATCGGCGTGAAGCTGGCCACGGGGTCGTAGGGGACGTTCCGGAACAGGCTGACGTTCATCGCCAACGTCGTCGCCTGGACGAGCAGGGTGTTGCCGTCCGGCGCGGCGCGCGCCACCGCCTCCGTGCCGATGTTGCCGGAGGCGCCCGGCCGGTTCTCCACCACCACGGGCCGGCCGAGCTGGCGCGCCATGCCCTCTCCCACCACGCGCGCGACAGAATCGGGCGGCGCGCCGGGGGTGTAGGGGACGATGATGGTGATGGGCCGCCCGCCCGCCGCGCCCTGCGCCCGCGCCGCGGCGGGCAGCAGGCCGGCCAGCGCGCCGGTGAGCGCCAGGCGTCTCGGGATCGCCGCGCCGGGCGCCGTATCGGGACCGTCCGTCCTCATCGTGCTTCCTCTCGGATCGTTTCGCTTGGCTTCGACTATCGGACGCCGGGCGCCGGCCGGTCCAGCCCGAAGAGGGTCGAGGCGTTCGTGCGGCCGATCTTGCGCCGGTCGAGCTCCGAGATCGTGCAGGCATCGAACCAGGTCGCGGCGTGGTCGATGTTCTCGAAGGGCCAGTCCGCCGAGAAGAGGATGTGGTCCGAGCCGATCTCCAGGATCGCGTCCACCAGCGTCTGCGTGCGGAAGTTGCCGGAGGTCGTGATGTAAAAGTTCTCGCGGAAGTAGTCGCCCAGCTCCCGCTTGGCCGGGAAGGCCTTGGGCGCCTTCACCCAGCCGTTGCGGTTGTCCACGCGCCAGATGGAGTAGGGCAGCCCTTCGCCCATGTGCCCGAGGATGATCCGGAGGGAGGGGTGCTCGTCGAAGAGGCCCGACGCCATGAGGCGCAGGGCGTGCACCGCCGTCTCCTGCCCGAAGGCCCAGGTGGGGCCCATCAGCCAGGGATGGCCGGCGTAGATGGCCGCGTCCTGCGGCAGCGGGTTGCGGGGATGGAGGTAGAAGGGCACGCCGAGGCGCGCGGTCTCCGCCCAGAAGGGGCGGTACTCCGGCAGGTCGTAGTAGACCGCGCCTGCGCGGCCCGCGGTCTCGGAGAAGCCGTTCACCAGCGCGCCGACGAAGCCGAGCTCCTCCACGCAGCGGGCCAGCTCCCGCGCCGCCGCCTCGGGATCCTGCATGGGCAGGGCGGCCAGGCCGCGGAAGCGGTCCGGGCGCTTCGCCACCTCGCCCGCGAGGAAGTCGTTCGCGCGGCGTGCCAACTCTAGCGCCTTCGCGGGGTCGGGGACCGCCTGGACGGCGGGGGCGTTGAGGGAGGGCAGCATCATGCCGATGCCGTTCGCGTCCATCTCGCGCAGCCGGCGGTCCTGCATGTCCAGCAGCCGCGCCCGCAGCTCGGACCAGATCGTCTCGTCGAGGAAGCCGTGGCTGTCCATCACCGTCTCCGGCGTGGCGAAGTGTTCCTCGAGCGCTATCTTACCCTGCATGTCGTTCTCCGATCGGGGCGGCCCGGTGGCGCCCCGGGCTTGTCCGGGATGGCGGGTGGCGGCGGCTTCCGCCGCCCTCAGGAGGCGACCAGCGCGTCCGCGGGCCGAAGCGCCCGGCCGAGCGCCTCCAACAAGGCGGCCAGCCCGGCCGCCGTGCCGGCGGTGCCGTAGACGTACCAGTCCGGCCGGACGACCGCCGCCGTGCCGCCGTTCGCGGCAAACCAGTCGCGGTAGGTGCCGTCCGCGTCCTCGAGCCCTCCCTCCGGCGAGAGCACGGCGACGCGGCCGCCGATCGCGTCCCAGGCCCCCCGCGCCTCCGGCAGCAGGGCGGCCGGGAGGGCGGGGTCGAGGGTCACGAGGCACCACCCCGGCCCGACCAGATCGTCGAAGAGGGCGGTCCGCTCCCCGTGCCGCAGCCGGCCCTGCGGGAAGAGTCCTCCGTGGTTCGCGATCAGGCCGCCCCGCAGCGCCGGGAACTGCAGCTTCTCCGGTGCCTGCCGGGCGCGCCGGGCCGCCAGCAGCCGCTCGTCGCGCGCCCGCGCCGCGTCCGGGTCCCGCATCGTCTGGACGCGGCCCAGCTCGATGGCCCTCTCGGTGATGAAGCGCACATGCGGCTCCCGCTCGGGGCGGTAGGTGTCGAGGATCGCGTCCCCGGCCTGCCCCCGGAGGACCATGTCGAGCTTGAAGGCGAGGTTGTGCGCGTCGCGGATTCCCGAGCACATGCCCTGCGCCAGGAAGGGGGGCATCTCGTGCGCCGCGTCGCCGGCCAGCAGCACGCGCCCCAGCCGCCAGCGCGCGGCGATGCGGGAGCGGAAGACGTAGTTCACCACGCGGATCATCGCCGCGTCCTCCGGCGTGATGTAGCGCGAAACGCGCGCCCAGACCCGTTCCGGCCGCGTCGCCTCCTCGGCCGTCTCGCCCGGGTTCAGCATGAAGGAGAAGCGGTGGTGGTCCGGCCCGATCGTCACGATCGAGGTCGGCTGCGCCGGGTCGCAGACCTGCCGGAAGGAGGGCAGGCCGGGGACGGCGCGGCTCATCCGGAAGTCGCAGACGAGCCAGTTCTCCTGGAAGCCGTAGTCCTCCGTCTCGGGCGAGACCACGCGCCGCGTGAGGCCGTTGCCGCCGTCCGCCCCTACCACGTAGCGCGCGCGCAGATCGACCGGCGCGCCGGCGGCGTCCGTGCCACGGAGCACGACGCCGTCCTCGTCCTGCCGGAGCTCGGTAACGGTCACGCCCTGCCGCACCTCGACGTTCGGCAGGGCCTTGTCGTGGCGGTCCAGCACGTCCTCCACATGGGGCTGGAACATCATGTAGAGCTGCGCCCAGCCGCAGGGCGCGGGATCGGCGTAGGCGATCTCGACGAGCGTCTCGCCCGCCGCGTTCACCCACTCGTAGTCGCGCTGCACGACGGCACCGCGGCCGATCGCCTCCGCGAGGCCGAGCTTCTGGAAGGTGCGCATGATCTCGTCGTCGAAGCAGGCGGCGCGGGGCAGGTTGTAGAGCCCGGTGTAGCGCTCCAGCACGGTGACCCGGTGGCCCTGCGCGCCGAGCAGCGCGGCCAGGACCATTCCCGTCGGGCCGTAGCCGACCACGGCGACGTCGCAGGCGCTCATGGGGAGACCCCCGCGCTGGCGGACCGGCCGCGGCCGGGGGCGACCAGGAAATCCCGCACGTCCATCCCTCCCAAGGGGCCGGTTCCCCGGCTCTCCGGCCGAGATTGCCGGCGGGCCACGACCCTTGCAAATGCAAATCTTGGGATTGCAACATGCACGGGGTCGATCGGCGTAGCGGGGAGAGGGCAGGATGACGTACCGGCTGACCGACGCCTTCCCCTACCTGCTGAACAAGGTCGGCGTCCGCATGGGGGACCTTTTCGCTCGCCGCCTGGCGCAGGACGACCTCACCCTGCCGATGTACCGCGTGCTGGCGGTGCTCTGGGAGGGCCGGGACCGCCGGCTCGGCGAACTCTGCGAGGTCACGGGCATCGAGCTTTCGACCCTCTCGCGCCTGGTCGGCACCCTGTCCCGCCGCGGGCTCGTCCGCCGCCGGCGGCCCGAGGGGAACGCCCGGGTCGTGGCCATCAACCTCACGCCGGCCGGGCGGGCCATGGCGGAGCGGCTGATCCCCTTCGCGCGGCACCACGAGGCGATCGCGCTGCGGGGGCTGGACGCCGCGGGGGTGACGGCGCTGCGGGCCAGCCTCGGCCTCGTCCACGAGAACCTCGGCGCGCTGGAGCGCGAGATGGACGCCGAGGGGGTGCCCCCGGCCCGGGGGCGCGCGCCCCGATGAACCTGCGCGCCGTCGACCTGAACCTCCTCGTCATCCTCGACGCCCTGATCGAGGAGCGGAGCGTGCGCCGCTGCGGGGAGCGCATCGGGCTCAGCCAGTCCGCGACGAGCCACGCGCTGGAGCGCCTGCGCCGCCTGCTGGGCGACGAGTTGCTGGTCCGCACGCCCACCGGCATGGAGCCGACGCCCCGCGCCCAGGAACTCGCCGGCCCCGTCCGGCTCGCGCTGCGCGACATCGAGGCGGCGCTCATGCCGGCGCGCTTCGATCCGGCCGAGGCGGAGGGCGCCTTCACCATCGCCGTGGAGACCTACGAGACCATCATCCTGCTGCCCGGGCTGGTGGACCTGATGCAGCAGGAGGCGCCGCGCGCCGCGCTGAACGTCCGCTCCGGCTCGCTGGAGGACATCCTCGCCGGGATCGACGCGGGCCGCGTGGACGTGGCCATCGGCACGTTCCAGGATCTGCCCGAGCGCTTCATGACCTGCGGCGTCGTCTCCGACGGCCATGCCTGCGTCGTGCGGAAGGGCCATCCGCTCGCCTCGGCGCCCCTCACGCTGGAGCGCTACCTCTCCGCCGTCCACCTGCGGATCAGCATGAGCGGCGCCGGGACCGACCCGGTGGACGCGGCGCTGGCGGGGCAGGGGGTGCGCCGCCGGGTGTCGCTGCAGCTTCCCCACGGGCTGGCCGCCGTGGTGGCCCTGATGCGCTCCGATCTCGTGGCGACAGTTTCCCACGGCGCGGCGCGCGCCTTCGCCGAGGGATCGCCCCTGTCCATCCTTGACCTGCCCTTCGACATGCCGCCGACCACCTTCCGCCTGATGTGGAACCGCCGCTTCAACGACAGCCCTGCCCATGCCTGGCTTCGCCAGCGCCTCGTGGCGATCGGCAGCGGCATCCGGGCGGCGGACAGGACCACCTGATCGGCTTCCTTGGCCTTCGCGTCCGGGCCGGCGGACGGCAGTGGCCCGGCCTTGCCGGACCGCCGCCACCTCTACCGGGATCGCTGCCGGCGGGGTGCTCTCCCGCCCGCGCCGCTCCACCCCGTGCAGCAGACCGCCGCGAAGGGTGTAGAACCAGCAGGTCACGCCGAGGCGGCTCATGTGGCAGGCGAGTAAGCCGTAGAGCGCCAGTGTCGCGCCCCCGGAAGACTTGGGGATGAAGTCGGCCCGTAGGCCGCCGTCGCCGAGGTGAAGCCGATGACGGCGGCCAAATCCTGATCAGCCCGCTTCACAAGCTCGGCCGCGGGAGGCTCGGGGTCTAGCCGCGCCACTTGCTTGCGCATGATCGTTGGGTATCGGTCTACCTGGAGGAAAAGACAGGGGAGCACACCCAATAGAATCGATGCGCGAACACTCCCGCCGCCGGTGCTTGCCCTCTGGATCACTCCAACTGCCGCCAATCGCGCTTGTCGCCACGGTAGGACAACTCCCACCGCGTCCGCCCCACCTGGTCCCATTCCCGCATCATCTCGTAGTCCGGCGGCAAGCCCGCCAGCGCCCTCTCGCGGGCATGCTCCGCGAGCACCACCGTCAGATTGCCCGGGCCGGTGGTCGCCTGGATGTCGATGGGGCCGGTTGCGGCGAGGAGCGCGGCCGTCGCCCGTTCGAGGGCCCGGCGCAGCACAGGATGCCCCGGGGGTGCGACCAGGGGATTGTTGTTCACGTAGTAGAGCCGGTCGGGCCTGGGCTGGTCGAAGCGCCAGAACCCGGCCACCGCTACCAGGGACTGGCGGGGAATGTCGAAGGACAGCGGTTGCAGCTTCAGGCGGTCGTTGCCGTAAAGCAGCCGCCAGTTGCCTTCCGTCATCGCGTCGTCCGCGTCGACGTAGAAGCCACCCGAGGACGACAGGTAGCAGAGGCGGAAGAGATCGCTGCGCATCGCGGGATGGTGGCACCGCCGGAAGGCCTCCAGGTGCCGGGGAGCGCAGGTCTTCTCGATATAGGCCGCTGCCGAAAGATCGTTGAAGGTCAGGATGTCAAAGCCCTCCTCCCGCAGGGCGCTCCAACTATCCAGACACTCCTGGACATCGGATGGCACGGCGTCGGCGTCATCCCAGAAGCGGACGAGGACCTTCGGGATCGAGGCGGAGCGGCTGGACGGATCCCCTGGCGCCAGTTCCGCCACGAAGAGCTGCCGGAGAAACTCCGAACGCAGCGCGTCGACCTCATGGAACCCTTCTGGGAAGGCGCTTAGGGACTGGAAGGGACGGGAATGCATGGGCTGGTACTTCCGCATGGAGATGGCAGAACCTTCCATCGTTCGGTGTGGCTTCCAAGCCAGCTACCCGAACGAACTTCGACGTTACTCCGGTTCGCAGCCCGTTGAGATAAGCCTTCGGCCTGAGCCAACTGCGTCACCGGGGTGACGCAACAGCGGTGCAACGGCCGGTTGAGGGCAGGAAACGCGTCATGCTCCTCGGAAGGGCCGCCAGCCTTCCGGGACGGATCGACATCCCCAAGAGCAACGTCGATTTTTTTGATGATGGGCAACGCAAGCGCGGTCACGACGCCTCGGCCTCCACCACATTGTAACCGTGGTCCGCCAACTCCTTAGCGAAGCCTTCGCGCATGGGATCCTCGTCGTCCAGCAGGACGTGCCCTGCCATCGCTTTCCCACCGCATTGGAGCGAATGGCACGTGTCGCCGCATTGAATTTTGCTTAACGAAACATCGGTGCCGCCTCGTTAAGAACTGGGTAGGGCGTCACAGGCCAATTTAGCCGGACCCCCGAGTGTGATCCTTTCAGTGGATTGACCCTTACCCGTGCTCGACGCCTGTGCCCCACCCACTCCGTTCATTCTCCCGTCGTCGTTGGATCTGAACGCGGCGTCGTTGTTGCGGGAGGGGCTGCTCGTGCGTCTGGAGGCGGGGGGGCTGGAGTTGGAGGCGGGGGCGGTCGAGCGGGTGTCGACGCCCGGGCTTCAGGTGCTCGCCGCGGCGGCCGCGAGCGCGCGGGCACGCGGCGCGGCGTTCCGGCTGCGGGGCGTGCCGGCGGCGCTGGCGGACGCGATCCGCGATCTTGACCTCGCCGCCGCCATTCCGACGGAGGGCTGACATGGCCAAGCGCGTGATGACCGTGGAC
>NZ_RCZP01000043.1 GCF_006438825.1 Muricoccus nepalensis | reverse complement strand
CCGTCAGCGGCAGCTCGCGTTTCGAGGGCCTGCATAGCAGTGGGACTCAGTCGTAATACAAACGGACAGACGGGTTCCAGAGACTTGGTAGCTGCAGCAGGAGTCTCTGGCCCTCTTCCCTCCCCTGCCTGTGCTCCAGTGCGATGCAGTTGCGGCTGCTTCAGTGCATCAGATACAGGGCTGACTGCTGCTGGCGGTAATGCTGGCAAAATGGAGCCAAGGCGGCTGAGTAGCTCAGCTCCTTGCAAGTCGGGCGCCTGGGGTTCCCGGATGGCCGTCGCAGGAGCTGACTGACGAGCCGGTTTGAAGGCAGGAGCCTTACTCATGATGATCCTTCCAGGTATCCTAGATATCTGATGTCTAAACTCGCCGGCATCACGGTGCTTAGAGTGCTACGGCGTAAGAATTGAGGATATCATATACCTTAGATATCTACGATATCGGCTGTTGAAGGACGGGTTGATAGTCTGTCCCAGAGCGCGCGGGAACCCAGCCCAACGAGATCAACTCGTCAGCAAGGCTTTCGCCTTCAACTGCAATAGGCCCCAGACTGGGGACGGAACCTGACCAAGTCACGCCTTTATAGCCAGTCCGGTTCCGCAAGCCGCTCTGTGCACGAGTGAGCCCAAGATCCCTAATCTGGTCCAAGGCATACGCGTCGGCCCTTAGTCGCTCGTCGAACGCGACTGTAATGATCCGGCATGGAATCTCTCGGCCAATTGTGGAGGCCATGCCGCCCGTCAGTTCCGCCGTCGCGGCTGCTTCCAGAACGGATCCACGGTCGGACTTGGTTGGTATCAGAACGCCATTTGCGGCAGCGACCGCGACCACCAAGGCTTGCGAGCCGAAGCCGGCGATGTCGAGCAGGACGACGTCGTGTTCGGCAGCAAGTTTGCGGGGGAGGCTCGCAAGCCGCGCGGTGTCAGTTTCAGGCCGGACGGTTATCGCGGGGCCCTCATACAGACCAGCCCACTCTGTGAACCTACGGTTTGGGTCGGCGTCGATCACAGCGACCCGCATCCGCTTGGCAAGGGTGGTTGCCAAAAGGATCACCACGGTCGTCTTCCCAACGCCACCCTTGCCACTGGCGACAGTCACGATGGTACCCATGCAAACCATCCTCATCTCTGCTGCCAAGCCGTACAACCACTTTGTACTATCATGTATGTCCAGGCTATCAGATACCCTATTTAGCCAAGATGTCTTAGATATCTAATGACCTCATCGAAGGGCTTGTCGGCACTGCCCAACCAACGTCCTTCTACTGGCGCGGGCGCGGTGCTCCAGCTTCATCGAACAATGGCACAAGGGACCATGACCTTCCGTTCACCGCCGGCTGAGGCAGTCGCCGCTCCCAAGCTGCTTTCAAGTCAGTGGCGGCCAGAGCCGTAGCCAGTGCTGGCGGGATCGCGCCCACCGCAGTGGACATCGGCATGGCGCTGCGGATCTCCCACGTCACGCCCATGAGGAGGAGGGCGCCCAGGGCGAGGAGCGCCAGGCGGGTGCGGCCGATGGATGCCAGGGTGATGCCGTGCTTCTCGCGGAGCACCTGGGCCATGGTCGCAGCGGCGCGGTCGCCCATCTCCCGCTTGAGGTCCGCGATCACCTCATTAAGCTGATCGATGCTCCGGCCCTGCATCAGGAAGCCGTATCGGAGCGGCTCGTCAGCCTCCATCTTCAAGACGTCATCGCAATACCGGCGCATCTCCGTCTCCGCAGGGCCCGCCCGTCCGGCGGCCGGGCCCTCCTCTGCCTTCGCTGGGCTCACAGAAGCCAATCCACCGCTCCGGCCTCGGCAATGCCCGCCTCGAAGTCGCGGAGCCATGCGCGCGTCATCCAGGCCTTGGCGTAACCCAGCTTGCGGCCGTCGGGCGCGGGCTGGTCCTTCGCCGCCTCATTGAGCGAAAGACCCAGCTTCCGGATATCGGGCAGCGCCGCCAGGGACCGCATGTAAATCGGCTTGGCGCCGGCCTTCACCCAGCTCAGGAACTCCGGATGCTGGCGGATCTGGCCAAAGGCGCCATGCGGATCCTCGCCGCGGCGGAGCACCCCCTCATTCATCACCAGGAGCACCTTCTCCGGCGAGAAATAGCCGGCATCGCGGAGCTTCAAGGCGTGCTCGAAGTCGTCCATATCCGGGCCCAGTGGGTAGAGTGCCACCGGATCGAGCTGGGCATCCTTGCAGAAGGCCACCAGGTCGAGGTGCTGGGTGAAGTCATCTAGGGTCTGATCCTGGCCGCCGCCCATGTCGAGCGCGACGGGGCGCCGCTCCTCCACGGCCGTGTTAAGCACGTCCCGCATCAGCCATTCGTTGACGTCGGTGATGCTGTCCGATGCCGGCTTGGTGGCGGCCGCCCCGTAGAGGGAGGAGAGCGTCGGATTGCGCGCGCTGTCCGCGATGATCGGATTCCGCCCCGCTGCTAGCGCAAGCTGGATCGACGCATCCAGGGCGGTGGTGCCGCCTAGCCTGCCGCGCCCGCGGCGCACCACTAGGCGCGGCCATGCCTCCGCCGGCACGACGGTCGCCGGATCCTGTTCGTCTTTCGCTCGAGCCATCAGGCTTTCCCTCTTCCGCTTCGTTGCCTCAACTGCCTATCGAGGCGCGCAAGTGCGTTGCTCGGGTCGGCTTCACCCTGGGCGGCGGGGGGCGGGTTTTCCGCGACCACCGGGCGCACCCTCGGTTGCCTCACCGCGCTGGCGGCCAGCTCGGCCGGCGCGGGGAGTTGCTGGGGCACGGCGTCCCTCGGCCGCACCCGAAACCACAAGCGCTTGGCATAGGCCGCCACGCGGTCGCGCTCCTTCTCCCCCTCCGGCCCCGGCTCGTGGAACGCAGGCTTCACTGTGATGAGGCCGTGCTTCACCAGGACCGAGGAGACGCGCCGCCACCCCAGGCCACGTTGGGATAGCTCCGCGAAAAAGGCCTGGTTCTCGGGGTCCCGAAACCAAGCGCCCAGCTTCGACCTCGCCCGTGAGGCTCCCACCGCCCGGGCAAGGTCAGCCCGGAGCGGATCCTGAGGTCCTTTGTTCTCCACCGTCATGCCATCCAAGGCCTCTCTGCATCGTCTCCAGGGGCACGCTAGACCGGGGGCGCGGCCGCACTCTCTCACGCTGCCTTTATCGGGGTCATTTGCGTTTCCTTTGCGGGGTCAGTCAAGCACTATCCTGACGGGGTATCGCGATGGCCAGATTTCTACAGACCATTCCACCCTTCGGGTGATAAGAGGGTCACAAGAGGAGACAACGGGGACACTCATGGAAGACGGCAGCAAACTGGATCGCCTGCTCGCCCTGACGCTCGAATCGGCGCAGCGGGATCAGGACATCATCGAGGCGGTGGAGGCCCAGACGGGGGCAATGACGAAGTGGCAGGAGGCGCTGCTGACCCTGATCGAAGAGATGAAGGCCCTTTCCGCAGCCGTCAGCGCCGAGCCGCCGCCGTCCGACATCGCCGCCGAGCTGCGCCGGATCGCCGACGGGCTCGCCCAGAACACGGCGGTCCTGGCCGACGTGGCGAAGCTGATGGCGGCGCGGAAGTAGCCTCCCCATGCTGACCTTCCGGCAGGGGACGCCCGGCGGTGTGGAGCAGGCTAAGGCCTACGTCCGACACCTGTTGGAGCAAACCCTGACCCCCGATCAGATGCGGGTCGCGGACTACTACGCCCGCCGCTCGGGGACAGACGACGCCCTCAACAGCGGCATGGGCTCGATCCCGCGCGCCATCGAGGGAATGCCGCCGGACATCGCCGCTATTCTCGCGGTGGATACTTCGCGCCCCCTCACGCGGGAGGAATTGGGCAACCTGCTCGGCGGGCTGCGGGCCGACGGCACCCCCCTCCCCGGCTCCCAGCGCGACGTCCGCACCTACAAGCACAAGGACGGCGGCGAGCGTTTCCGCACGGCCTGGATGGACCTCACGACGTCGGTGCCGAAGAAGGTATCGCTCGCGTGGTTCACCGCGGCGACCGACGCGGAAAGGAACGCCTACCTACAGGCGCACCGCACGGCGACGGCCGAGATGCTGGCCTACGTCGAGAAGGAGATCGCTTTCGCGACCTTCGGGCACGGCAAGGACGAGGGGAACGGGCTGGAAAAGGGCCGCCTCGGCTTCGTCCAGATCGACCACTTCACGGCCCGCCCAACCGCCCGCGTGACGCGGCGCGACCCCACCACGGGGGTTGTCACGGACGAGATTTACACGGTCCCCCTGACGCGCGGGGACCCCCAGGTTCACACCCACAGCCTGCTCATGAACGTCATGCTGACGGAGAGCGGGCGGGTGGTGTCCATCGACACGACGCGCTTCGCCAAGCGGGTGAAGGAGTTCGGGGCGGTCTATCAAGCCGTCCTCGAGCGCGAGCTTCGGGGCCTCGGCGTCCCGACCCGCATGGACCCCGACACCCTGACCGTGGATCTGCCGGGCATCCCCGATGCGGTCGCCAAGGAGTTCTCCAAGCGCACGATGAACGGCCAGGAGGCCGCGCGCTCCTACGCTCGCACCCTCGGCTTGGACTGGCAGGCCCTCGGCGGGGACCAGCGCGTCGCCATCCTCAAGGCCGCGATCAAGGAAGGCCGGGAGGGCAAGGGCGACGACCTCGCCTCGGTCGAGGACTGGCTGCGCCAGGCCGAAGCGATGGGGTGGAAGCCGTCGAGCCTGATGACGATGGAGCCCCCCGCCCCTTCCCTCTCCCATGAGGAACGGCAGCTGGCGGGCGCGGAGGCGGCGCGGCCGATCCTCGCGGCCATGTTCGAGACGGATGCCGTTCTCACCGGCTCGCAGGTCCGCATGGCGGCGGCGCAGGGCCTCATGGCCGCCGGCGCCCTCACCCACACCGACGACGTGAGCGTGGTCGCCAAGATGCTCGTCCGCGACGGCGTGGATCAGGACGGGCAGCGCACGCGGCTCCTGATGCCCCTCGGCGGCGACCGCCTGCGCCCGCAAAACACCATGGTCACGACGGCCCTGCACCGCGATCAGGAGCAGCGCCTTGTCGCCCTGATCCGCAACGCCGCCCGGCCCGAGATGGGCGGCGGGCTCTCCCGCGACCGCCTGGACGCGATGCTCGAACCCGCGCGCCTGGGGAAGCTGCTCGGGCGCCCCGGCCCCGCCGCGCTCAACGAGGGCCAGACCGCGGCCTATTACAAGCTCGGCGGCGAGGGCCGGGTGGCGGTGGCGATTGGCGGCGCCGGGGTCGGGAAGACGACGCTGCTGACCCCGATGGTCGCCGCCTGGACGGAGAACAAGCAGGAGGTTTGGGGCGTCGCGCAGGCATGGCGGCAGGCGAACGCCCTGCTCGATGCCGGCGTGAAGGGGCAGCGCGTGTGGGCGCTCGACCCCTTCCTCTCCCGCGTCACCGAGAACCCCGGCCTGCTCAACCGCCGCTCGGTGGTGGTGCTGGACGAGTTCGCGCTGATCGGCACGCGGCAGATGCTGCAGCTGATGGAGCTGCGCGAGAAGATCGGCTTCAAGATCGTCATGGTCGGCGATGCCCGCCAATGCCAGAGCATAGCCGCAGGGAACGTCATGGACGTCCTCGAAGCGGCTCTTGGCGCCGATCACATCCCCCAGGTCCTCAAGGCGATCCGGCAGAAGTCGGAGGAAGAGCAGAAGCTGGTGGCGATGATCCGCCACGGCGACGTCCAGGGCGCGCTCGACATCAAGCGCGACAAGGGCGAGGCCTGGCTGGTCCACGGCGAGTATGAAGACGTGGTGAAGGCCACGGCCCAGCGGTGGGCCGAGAAGGTCGAGCAATACAAGGATCAGCCGGGCTTTCGGGTCGGCGTGGCGACTGACACGAACGCGAACGCGCTGGCGATCAGCAGGGCGATCCGGGAGATCAGGCAGAGCCGCGGCGAGGTCGGCCGGGACGCGATCAGCCTAGACGGGACCGATGGGCGCGGCGGCGAGTGGACGCTGAACCTGGCGCCCGGCGACCGGGTGCGCCTCTTCGAGCGCACGCGCGGGCAGTTCGAGACGAAGAACGGCCGCAGCATCGAAGCCTTCGTGGGAGACAACGGGAGCGTCCTGACGGTCCTGGAAGTGCGCCAATCCGAGCTTCCCGGCCGCAGCGGGATCGTGGTGGAGACGCCCGGCAACAAGGCCGCCTTCATCCCGTGGGGCCAACTGACGGACGAGGACACGGGCCGGATCAAGCTGACCTATGGCGACGTCCGCACCATCAACTCCGACCAGGGCGCGACCCGCGATCACACCATCATGTCGATGCCCTCGGGCTCGCGGGGTGTGAACCTTTTCATGCTGCACGTCGGCCTCTCGCGCCAAACCGTCAGCGCCGACCTGATTGGCAGCTTCGGCGCGGAGGTCGAACAAGTGTCGGCCAAGCGCCCGCTGAATGCCCCCGAATTGACCGCGCAGGAGCTGGAAGCCGCTGTGTGGAAGAACCTTGTCGCCAATCTGAAGCGCGAGCCGATCAAGGCGTCCGTGCTGAAGCTGATGGCGGGCGCGACCGCGACCTTCAACAAGGCGCGCGAGGCTTTCCAGGGAGGCATGATCCGCCGGCAGGCCCGCAAGCACGGCGGGCTCGCCGAGACGACGGTGCGCCAGCAGCAGGAGATCACCCGCCAGGAACGCGCCTTGGAGCCGGTGGTCGAGCAGCTTCAAATCACCCTGCACCGGCAGGGCGACGTGATCGAGGCGGCCGGGCTGACGCCTCCTGCCTCGCCGCCCCCTGCCCCCGCGCGCCCCCGACAGGCGCCCCGTCCGGCGGCGCGCGGCCCCCGGATGCGCGTTCAGGTGTCCCAGGTCGAGGCGCAGCAGCAGTTCGCCGACGCCATGCAGCAGGCGGGTCTTCTGGTCGAGGGTCTGCCGATCATGGATGGCGTGCGGCACCCGTCAAAGGTCGATGGCGACAAGGGCGCTCGCAAGTCGGGTGCCTACAAGGCGTTCTATGACGAAGGCGTGCCGAACGGGATCATCTGGAACTACAAGGCGGGCACGCGCTCAACGTGGAAGGCGACCGGCACCTACGTCCCGATGAGCGCGGAGGAAGCCCGCCGCCTGGCAGAGCGGTCGGCCGCGACCCAGGCCGCCAACCAGTTCGCGCAGCAGCAGAGCGAGAAGGCCGGGGCGCAGAAGGCGGCCGACCTCTACGGGAGGGGCCGCCCCGCGACGGCGCAGAACGCCTATCTCGCAGCCAAGGGGATCACCGAAGTCCCCGACGGGCTGCGCGAGGACGCGCGGGGCAATCTGCTCGTCCCGCTGCGCTCGCTCGATGGCGCGCTGCTGAACCTGCAAACGATCAAGCCCGACGGGACGAAGCTCTACCTGGCCGGCGCCCGCAAGAACGGGGTCTTCTTCATGATCGGCTCGTCCGCTGGCGAGGGTCCGATCGGCATCGCGGAAGGGCTCGCGACGGCCTGGGACGCGCGCCGCGCGAGCGGCCTGCCAGTGGCGATGGCGCTGGACACGTCCAACCTGAAGGCGGTGGCGACGGCGATCCGCACGGCCAGCCCCGAGCGTCCCATCGTCTTCTTCGCGGACAACGACCACCATCTCCCCGACCGCACCCCGCCGCTGCCGAATGCAGGGCTGACCAAGGCCAATGACGCCGCCGATGCCGTCGGCCGGGCCACGGTCATCGCGCCGCCGCTCGATCAGGAGCGCCATGCGCGCGACAAGGGGACGGATTGGAACGATTTCCGGGTGAAGTATGGGGCCGACGTCACCCGGGCAACCGTGACGCAGCGCATGGGGCTCTCCGAGCCGTCCCGCCCGGCCGAGATCGTCGGCCGCGCGCCGTCCTCTGCTCCCGCGGCGCGCACGCAAAAGGCGGCGCCCTCTCGGACGCCGCCTCCCAATGCCCTCCCCAGAACCCAGGGCCGCCAGGGGCCCCGGATGCGCCGCTAGAGGCGCTGGCGCGGTGCCTTCGCCTGCGCCATGGCGAGGGGCCGCGCCACCAAGGCTTCTTCCTTCCCGGCCTTCATGCTGAAGGCGATCCCCTCATACCGGTTGTGCCAGATGGTCTCGGCGCGGGTCGCCATCATCTCGGCGCTTTGCTGCGACGGCATCGGCTTCCCCCAGGCGACGCCGTTGCTGTCGCCGCCCTGGAAGGACTTCTCCACGGCAGGGTGAAAGCCGCGGTCTGACTTCCCCACCAGGATCCGGGTTTCGTAGGAGCCATCCATCGTGGACGACCACTGACCCATCTTCACGATGTCGATCTGCTCCTTGGCCTCGGTCGCGTATTGCTTCCGATCCGCCTCGGCCAAGGCGAGCAGGCCCGGATGGGCCTTCTCGACCATGGCGACTGCCACGGGGTTCGCGCGGATGCTGTCCACATGGGCGCCGATCTCTTCGGCCGCGTCCCTCGGACGGCCGACGCTCCACATCATCCCGGCATACTCCTGGCCGCCGGGAAGCTCGCGCGTCATGCGGTAGGCCTCGGCGCGCTGCTTGAAGGCCGCCACGCTGCCCGGCTTCGGTGTCATGTTCTCGCTCACTTATCCGTCCCCTTCCGGCGTGCAACGGCGCGCTCCAATGCCTCCGCGCGGCGGCCGAGCCGCTGCGCCTCACGCCGGGCTCGGCTCAGCTCCGCCTTGGCATTCGAGGCCTTCTGCTGCGCTGCAGCCGCCTCACGTGCCGCGTCCTTTGCCCGGATGGCGGTGGTGTCGGCCGCCGCGTTGGCCACCTCCTGCGCGTCCGGTGCCAGGTCCTTGGCCTTCGCCGCGGCGCGGGCCTCGTTGGCGTCCTGCTTGGCGACCCGCAGGGCTTCGGCGGCTTCGGCTGCCTCCTGCGCCGCCTCGGTGGCGTCGAGCTCGGCCATGGTGACGACCTCGGCCGCCGCTGCCGCACGGGCGGCAGCGGCCTTGGCCTCGTCCTCGAGTGCGGCGGTTTCGGCCTCGGCTTGCGCCACGGCCCCGGCAAGGGCGCCGCTCAGCGCCTCGGCCTGCTCCCGCAGGTCCTCGGCCGCCTTGCTCGCCTCCTTGGCGTCGCGCTCGACCACAATGTCCAGGGTCGGCCAGGAAGGGGCGGGCATCCCGCTATCGGCAAACAGAGGGTCCTCGTACCAGAGGATTCGGTTGCACTTCGCCGGCATGAGCCCCGGCCGGAGGATGATCATCTCCTGGGAGTTCATGCGCGTGATCTCCTGCGGCAGCATGAGGGCGCGCTGCCGAAGGGCTTCGCTCTCCGTCTGCCGGGACGGCTTGAACCAAGCGAGGAAGCGCGGGGCGTTCTTGGTCTTCTCCGTCTCCGTGTTGTTGCCCATCCGCTCGGAAATTTCCTTGGCCGTCTCCGCGTCCGTGCCGCTGAAGACGAGTTCGGCGCCAAGGTTCAGGAAGAGGTTCGCGGCGGCGTCCTTGCCGAAGGCTTCGACCGTCTGGGCCTTCGACTGGACGACGTAGGCGAGGCGGAAACCGTAGCTGGCCGTATAGGAGACGGCGTTGGACAGCGCCTTGATGCTGCCAAGAGCCCAGAACTCGTCCAGCATCACGAGCGTCTTGTGCTTTAGCGTGCTCGCGGGCGCTGTCTCCGAGGGACGGCCGCAGTACCAGGTCCAGAAGCGGTTGAGGTGCCCGACCACCTTCCGCGTGACGGGGTATTCCTCCCGCATGTTGATCGAGATGAACTGCTCGAAGAACATATGGTAGAGACGCTGGTATCGCTCGATGTCGCTCGGCTGCGCGACGATGAAGATCGACATGCGCCGCTGCCGGATCGCGCGGAGGTCGAAGTCGCTGCTCTCGGTTATCGCAGCGATCTCAGGGAGGTCCCACAGCGAAAGGGACGTTGTGAGCGTCACTTGCACGCCGTCGGCAGTTTCGGCGTCCTTGTGCTCGATCCAGCCCATGAGGTTGTTGACCGCGAAAGCGGGGTAGGGGCGCTTCTCCCGGCGGGCCGTGTCGATCAGCTCTGAGATGTGCTTGCGCCAGTCGGGACGCCCGAGCGTCCGCAGCACCGCGCTCATGTTGAGCGTGATGCCCGGCGTCTCGTAGAGGATGGTTGCGACGGCCGTGCCCATGCGCCGCGCGGCATTGTCCCAGAACGGGTTCGGGGATTTCGTCGGAGGCACGACCGAAAACATCACCTTTTGGATGTCGGAGAAGGCAAGGGGAGAGTTCGCACGCACAAAACTGAACGGGTTCCAACGATGGCTCTTCCCACTGGGGGAGCCGATGTGGAACAGGAAAACCTCGTCCCCGAGTGCGCGGCGCTCGGCGGCTGCGGTGCGGGCGACGTCATCCTTCACGCTGAAGCACAGCAGCGAGCCGCCCCACCGCCGGCAGTTCGGGACAACGAACGACACGCCCTTGCCGCGGCGGGTACGCGCTTGCAACGCGACGTGTTCCTCGCCCGGCAGGCAGACGTATTCACTCCCGTCCTTCCCCAGGATCACCGCATCCCCCGGCGGGTCCTTCGACCAGAGCAGGCCGTCGGCCGTCCCTTCAGCGCGCGTCAGCCAGGACGTGATCCCGAAAAGTTTTTTTTTGGAGCTTCGCGACATCCACATGCTGATGAAGGGGACGAGCAGCAGCAGGGCGACCAGCACGGCGCTGATCGCCAACCAAAGGCTTGTGACGATGTTCCGTCCGAAGTCATGCCGGTATTCGAGCCATTGCCACAGGTAGGTGTTGCGCGGGATCGCCGGATGTCCCCACAGTTGCGTGCCCGCCAGGAAGGCGAGGGAGGCTAGGCCGACCCAGAGGAAGGGCATCGCCGCTAGATAGCCCAGCAGCAGGGCGGGCTTGGCGAGTTTCTTCATGCCTCGATCTCTTCGAGATGGGTGACGCGATAGGGGACGGTGGCGCCGGGCACCTTCTCGCAGTGCGCGACGACGTTGATGCTGGTGCGGAGAAGCTGCGTTATCAGGTCCTCGGTCGCGCTGGCGGCCGACGGGTTCTCCCGGATCATCAGCATCAGTGCGGCCAGGGCCTGCCGCACGCCGGGCATGGCGTGGGCGGTGGTGATCCCGCCGGGGTGGCCCGATTGCAGCGCGCGGAGGTAGGCCCAGCACTCGGCCGTCCGCATCTCGCCGAACAGGATCCGATCGGGCCGCTGGCGCAGCGCCAGTTCGAGCGCCTGGGTGGCCGTGGGGAGGCCGTGCGCCTCCGAACCCGCCTGGGCATAGACGATGGGCACCCAGTTCCGGTGGGGCAGATCCCACTCGGGCACGCTCTCCATGGTGACGATGCGCTGATCCATCGGGATCTCGCGGATCAGCGCCTCGGCGAAGGTCGTTTTGCTGCTGCCAGTCTCCCCGGTCAGGAGGAAGGTGCGCTTCGCCAGCACGCGCTCGCGGCACCACGCCACCCAGTCGGTCCCCTTGGGCAGAAAGTCGAAGTAGCCGCGCTCGGCCAGCCACTCGGGGGTGGGGGTGAAGGACGTGGCGCGCTTGCGGATCGTCAGGTTGATCGTGCCGGCCGGGGTGGAGGGCGGGCCTGCCATCGTGATCCGGTGCCGTCCGGGCAGGCGCGAGCTCACGCCAAGCGTGTTCTCCCCGAAGTGCTGCCCGGTGCGGTGCGCCGCCAGGATCGCGAGGGAGAGGCAGCGCGGGTAGGTCAGCGCGGGGTCATCGTACCAATGCCACCCCTTGCTATTCTCGACCCCGAACTCGCCGGGGCGGAGGACAACGACCTCGCGGGTGTCTGGGTCGTCCAGAGCGTTAGCGAGCGGCGCCAAGAGGCGATTCAGGGTGATTTCGGCGGGCTGCATCAGCGAACGTCCAGAGACAGCGCAGGGGAGAAGTCCACGGGCTCGACAACCAGGAAGGAGATTTGCTCTCCCTGGTTCTTCGTGACCGTGTTCTGGATGGTGCGTCCGGCGCCGAGCGCATCAGTGATGGCGCGATCCAGTCCGGCGCCCTGGATGTTGATGCTGGTGGACCCGCTGCCGGAGAGTCCGGAGCGGACAGCGTCCTGGGCAATGTTGACTGCCCCCTGTGAGAGCAGCAGCAGCGCGGCCGACCCAAACCGCTCTCTCCAATGGGTGTTCACGTTGCCCGCCATACCGGTGCGACCGAGGCTGTCGCCCGCCTGGGCGCCGAGCGGGACAGGGATGCCCGAAGGGGTGATGGCGAAGGCATTGAGGCCGTTGATGCGTTCCTGGCCTTGGCCGACTTGGCTGTCATAGGTGCCGGTGATCGTCGTCCCCTTCTCCATCAGGAGGACGCCCGCTTGGCTGCGGATTGGCTTGTCCGTGAGGCAGAAGAACGGCCCCGGCCTCTCGCTGTTGAGGGCGGTCTGCAGTTCGCAGGTATAAACCCCGGGCCGGAGTACGAAGGTCATATCCATTGCTGCGCCGACACGCCGTCCAGGGATCGTGGACCCTGCGAACGCCACCCTGGTCTCTTGCGGTGTCCCGACGCCTGCGGAGACGGGCATCCCGCTCACCCCCGCCTGCGCCGCCGCTGCCGGGGTGGCGGGCTTGGCGTAGGCATACGGTTCAACAGGCGCGTAGGAGGTCATCCGACCGCGCGGAGCGGCCGGACCACTGCCCTGATTTCCTGGCTGTGGACGTGCGGCCGGGATCTGCGCCTGCGCCTGCTCAGGCTGCGGACGGGGTGGCACCGACGTCTCCGGGACGGGGCTGCGGAAGTTGATCATCGCTGCCTCGATGGCCGACGGCCCGCCCGTCGGGCGGGGCTCTTCCTGGCCCGGCGGGTTCCGCCAGAAGACGAAGGCTAGGACGCCGGCCGTCCCCAGGACCAGGAGCGTCGTCTTCTGCGGACCGCTCAGCCCACCCGGCTTCTTAGCAACGGCTGGCTCTTCACGGTCGCTCATGAGCGCCTCGCCATGCGCCGGACAACCCTCACCACGTCGGGGCTGGTGGTCCCCGTGCCGGGGTCGCAGTTTCGGCCGAAGTCGGGGTTGCGGTTGTAGATGTGGACCACAGCGTCACCCGCGCGCAGCCGGATCTCGCGCGCTGTGGTGGGCAGCACCGCCGTGTCGGGAGCCTTCATGACCGGAAAGACAGCTGCCTCGGAGCCGTCCGGGTTAACTGTGAAGAAGGCGGGGAGGGGGCGGTCGCCGGGGTAGAGGAATGCGGTTTCCTGCCCGTTGTCCGTCACCTTCTCGGGAATGAAGACGCGACCCGCCTCGTTCGCCTCGCCCTCGTAGAGCCAGTTCCGGCAGGCCGCCCCGGCTCCGAAGTAATCGACCGCAAGGCGCGCGGCGGCCATCTGCGTGCGGGCCTGCCGGCGGGATTCCTCACGCAGCGGCGCGGCGGCCGCGGCCCGTGCCCAGGCTTCCTCGCGGCGGGCCGCGGCCTCGGCCTCCCGCTTGCGGCGGTCCTCGTCGGGGTAGCGGAAGATCAAACCATAGGTGAACTGGCTATCCTCGCAGACCGCCTCGTCGGCGCAGGAGGCGGGGAGGTTCCTCGCCTGCACCGTGAACTGATAGGCGCGATCCGGCTGCTGGCCCCCGGCGACCTGGGTAATCACCTGAAGCGTCGTGTAGCCCGGCGCCTCCACCCACATCGGGAGGTTGTTGCGGAGCGGCGCCTGGGGCGCGGCGGCCTGGCCGTCGGTCGCGACGGCGGCGCCGGGCGGGGAGATCGTCTTGTTCCCGTCGCCGATGATGATGTGGACGATCTGCTCCGTCGGCCCGAAGGTCAGGACGAAGGACCGACCCACGGCAACCACCAGGCGCGTGCGGGCGCCGGGGCGGTAATCCTGGCTCCGCATGTTCTGGTCTTCGAGATCGGGGCGGGGGATGTTCGCCTGCGCGACGGGGGAGGCCGCTTCGGAGACGGGCGCAGGAGCGCCCTGGGCGAGCGCAGGGGCGGCCAACGCCGTCGAGGCGAGCAGGGAGAGGGCGAGGGTGATCTGGCGCATGTCAGCAGCTCCCCGGGCGGCCTGATGGGTCGGGCTGGCCTTCCCACACGAAGGCCTGCATCCCGGCCGCGTTGATGTTTCGGTCACTGGGCGTCATCCGCAGTTCGGGGCGCCACTGGAATTGGATGGTGAGCTGCCAGGGCACGCACACCGCACCGCCGGTCGGCGGCGTCTCGCGCTTCGTGAAGCGCACGGTCCACGCCTCCGTGTTCTGGGTGCCCTTCCCGGTCGGCGTGAAGGTCGGGCGCACTACGTCGAGCGCGCCGCGCTGGCCAAGACGCCGGGGCGGCCCCTCCGCGCCCTCGTAGTACTCCGCGAAGCGCGCCCGCTGCGCCGGGGTCAGGAAGAGCCCGCAGCGCGGGGCGTCCGTCTCGCGCGTCTGGTAGTGGTAGCTCTCGCAGTATTCCACGGCCAGTTGGAGGTACTGGCGCGACGTGACCTCGGTGAACTTCATTGGCACGTCCTCCACCGTGACGGCGCGCTCGATGCGCCCCTCGGAAGAGATCGTGTTGAACACCGGGACGGCGGGCGCGTCGCGAACGATCACCAGGGCGGCAACGCCAAGGCCGACAAGTCCCACGCAGAGGCCGGTACCGCCGACGATCCACCCGGCGGTGCGAAAGGAGCGGCCGAGCGTGATGACCTGATCGGCGCGCGTCGACGCGGCCGCGAGATGCTGCCGGGCGGCGGCACCATCGAGCGCTTCGGCCGGCCGTGCCGGGGAGGCAAGCTGCAGCGGGGACCTCACTTGCGGGCCTCCCGCACATCGCTGACGCGTTCAGCCCAACGCTCCGGGTTCAGGCGGAAAACATGGCCGTCAGGCTTCGGCAGTTCCTTTCCGCCGCTGGCGCAGGCCGCGATGGTTAAGAGCAGCAGGAGGGCAAGCGATCGCATGAGGAGAATGCGTCCTTACTCAGGGGTTGGAGAGGGACTGACCAGGCGGTGCGTTTCGCACCACGGGGATTGAGTCGTTTGCAGGCGACCCATCCGAGCCCGGCCCGGAGTAGTTACGGTTGTAATCACTGCGTCCGCCGCTTCCACCGGCCCCGCCAGCTTGCTCTCGCTTCTGGAAGGGATTGCGGAAGCCCGGCAGATGCCCATAGCCGGAGAAGCCACCAGAGATGGCAGCGGCGGTGCCGGGAAGCTGGTAGGTGAGCCACGCCGCAGAGACGAACATGGCGGCGCCGCCGAGCAGGGTTTGCAGCGCGAGCCATTCGTTGCCGCCGTTGGATGTCTGCGCCAGCAGCGTCACGATCATCCGGTCCAGGCCGTTGAGGACGAGCGAGAGCAGGACGGTGGTGAGCAGCTTCAGGATGACGTTGGCGAAGACGCTATGCAGCCAGCCCCAAAACAGGAAGCGGAACCAGGGGAACAGCCACATCGCGACAAAGAGCGGCCACAGGCCGACGAGCAGGGCGACCATGATGAAAGCCTTCATCCAGATCAGGAAGCCCATCACGCAGGCGGCGAGTGCCACGAACCAGTAAAGCAGCACGCCGCATCCCAGGATCACGCCCGCGACCGACCACGGAAGCTGGCGCATCACGCGCAGCCCGCCCGCGAAGGCGCGGTTCCAAAGAGAGTCGTAGAGCGCACCCGTTACCATGCGGGCTCCGCTGGCGCCGGAAAGGGCGCCACCGACATCGCGCTCAATCCCGGTCAGCAGCAGGTCGCGCAGTTGCGGCCCCAAGTTGAGCGTGGACGTGAGCAGCAGGCCGACGAACCAAAACTTTACCAGCGAGGTCAGAAGGATGGAGATGGGGTCTTCGCCGCCCTTGATCGCGGACCACAGCATTGTGCCGACGAGCAGCACGATCATGGCGTCCCGCATCCACGTCAGGGTCCACGCGGACAGGGCGCTGACGAGCCCATTGGTCAGGGCAATCAGCGGGATCGCGAAGTTGTCGTAGATCGTGGCGAAGAGGGCCCAGGTCGGCATTAGGTGTATCCTGCAGCACGGCAGTTATTGCGTGCCCGCCAGGACGGCTCGGCGCGTCTGCAGATTTCCATGAACTCGCGCCGGGCCTCGGGCCGCGCGGCCCAATAGCGCGGCGAGGACGGCGGGGTGTTGTCGAAGGGGTCGAGAGGCGCCCGGGCGGACGCCTCCCGCGCGGCGGCGATCAAGTTGCCCTGGCTCGCCGCCGCACAGTGATCATTGCGCCGCGCCGCCCCCGGATTATCCCGGCACGCGGCCACGACACGCTCCCGAACGGCGGGGTGGTCGGCATACCACTCCGCGCTCGGGGGCATCGTCTCCGAGTGCCCCTTGATCGCGCCTAGGATCATCAGGAGGACCACCACCAGGAACAGCAGGCGGAAGCCCCCGAAGATGCTGGGACTGGGATAAAGCTCGCTGAGGATGAAGCGGCCAACGCGACGCATGATCAGCTCCCTACGCCGGCGGTTGCGGGCGCCTGAGCCGGTGCCCCGGCCCGGCCGTCGAGGACGGTCAGGGCCTCGTCGATGGACTTCTGAAGGCGCTCTTCCTGGCGCAGTTGATCCACCTGGGCCTGCGCCGCCTGATAGCTGGCGGCGGCCTGCGCCTGGACCTGCTGGTTCTGGATCTGCGCCGTCTCGGCCTGAAGGCGCACCATCAGCGCCTCCCGCTCCGTCGGATCGCGCGCCGTGGAGAGCCGCGCCTGCAACTGCGCGAGAAGCGGCGACCGCTGGGCGGCGCTTTCATGCAGCTGCAGCGCGACGCCCTGCGCCCCGGAGAGGGACGACGCTCGCCGGATCATCTCGTCCTGGGCGAAGTTCCCGCCCTGGACGCGATAGACCTGATTGGTGGTCGCCGTGCTGCTCACCAGCCCGCCAAGGGATGCGAGGGAGCCCTGGAGGCCCCCCGTGCCGTTGAGCAGGGATTGCAGGACGTAGGGGTTCACCGGAAGCGGGTTCTGGATCCCCACGGCGCCGAGCGCGCTGACCGCCGACCCGAGATCGGTGATCCGCGTGGCCGCCTCCCACACCGTCCGCGCCTGGGTGTAGGTGCCCTGGACCTCGGTGTAGATCGAGCGGGCCTGCTCAAGCTGCTTGCCCATCTCGATCCAGTTCTGCCCCCAGTTCAGTTGCTGGGTGATCTCCTGCGCGCAGTTCGCGCAGAAGATGGCCGCCGCCGGCCGCTGAGTGCCGCTGCTGGTCAGCAGCCCCATCCCCACCACAGTGACGGCGAGTGCTCGCCTCATCATGACGTCATTTCTCCAAAGGCCGGCTCCTGGGCATCCGCCTGGCGCTTCGCCGCAACGAGGCTGCGCAGGCGGTGGTACTCCGCGACGAACCGGACAGGGTCGCGGCGCACATCGTCGGGGATCGCGTCGATGATCCGCAGCGTGTGGTTGGACGTGGAGAGGATCGCGAGATCGTCGCCCATCCCGGCTAGGGGAAGCTGCTGGATGCTGCTCTCGCTTCCCTTGCACAGCAGGAAGCGGCCCGAGCCCTTACCGATAGTCTTCAGTGCCTCGAACTCGCCATCGCTCCGCTTTAGCCCTTCCACGAAATCCGACCGGCTCACGCTGGGGTTCGCGAAGTGCATCTGGTTCGGGCATTGCTCTACCAGAGAGGCGACCACCCCGGCAGCGATGACGTCGGACGGCGACTGGCTGATGAAGATCAGTGCCCCGTTCTTGGAGCGGATCGTGCGGCCGGACGTGATGATATTCGCTCGGAACACCTCATCGGCCAGCGCCCGCCAGCCTTCGTCTACCGGCATCAACAGGGGGCGTCCGTCCAGCATCATCTCGGCCACGAAGAACAGGAAGGTCATGGCCGGGCCGCGGGCGCGGGGATGGTCGAGTAGCTTGGTCGTGTCGAAGGCTTGGCAGGCGTGACCGAGATCGACCGCGCATTCCGGGGCGTCCAGCACCCAGCCGAGTTCCTCGCCCCAGCACCACTTGCGGAAGCGGGCGCCGGCGCCGTTCTCTCCGGCTCCCAGGAAGGCGAGGACGGAGCCAAGCCAGCGGTCGCCCGGCTCGTTCTCCATCGTCGTCTCGATCCCTAGCGCCAGCCGGTTCTCTTCCTCGGCCGTGATCGGCCCTTGGCCATCCGAGAGGATGCAGCCGTGAAGAAGGGTGAAGATCATGGTGCGGGCGTCAGAGGTGTTGGGCAGGGTCTTCATCGGTGCGAAGCAGGGCTCGCCCTGCTCAAGCACGCGGTACCGTTCGCCCATAGCATACCAAAGCGCCTGCCAACCCCGCTTATGGTCGAGGGCGAAGATCCGGCCCCCGAGCTTTGCCATGCGGGCGCGGGTGCAGGCGATCAAGAAGCCGACGCCTGCCGACTTGCCCGAGCCCATCACCCCCGAGACGAAGGTGGAGCCGACCGCGGCGTCCCCCTCGCCGTCGTGCCAGTGGAACTTGTAAGGGGTGCCGCCGCTGCTGCGGAGGATGGCGATCGGACCGCCCCAGCGGCTCGTCTCGGCGCCCCCAGCGTAGTTATGCAGCGGGGCGAGGCCCGCAAAGTTCCGCGAGCTGATCGCGCCCGGGCGCACCCGGTACTTCGTGTTGCCCCCCATCATGGAGAGCCACGCTGCCATGAGGGCCTTGTTCTCGCGCGCGACGGTGGCAGCCGAGGACGCCAGGCGCTTCCAGGCGTCGTCCACCACATCGTTCAGCGCGTTGGTGCCGGGCCGGCCGACGACGGTATCCAGGACCTCGCGGATGACGTTGGTAACGGCCGTCGGTAGGCCGACGCGCCCGAAGGCCCGCGCCAAGCGCTCATACATGGCGCCGCCACCCACCGCCCGATCCGCGAAGACGCAAAGGGTCAAGTAGTGGTCGCCCATGACGAAGCGTCCGGCCTGAAGGTCGGCCGCGAACTCGTCCAGGCCCGCTAGCTGCTTAAAGGCGCGGTCATTGGCCCACACCATCCGGTTCTGTTTCCGGGTGATGACGTCCTGTCCTTCGGACTGCTCCATGTAGCGGAAGGTTTGATGAAGCGTGAACCGGAAGGGGGCGGCGAGCAGCGTGTTCAGCACGCCGGGATAGGTGATGGCCGGGTACTCGCGGAAGCCGAGATGGGCGGCGAAGGTCGTCCAGCCCGGCCCCCTGATCTCGATGTGCTCATGATGGAAGACGACATCCTCGCAGAAGGCGGTGTTGCCGATCCGGCCGGTCGTCATCGGCACGGGCCGCCACACGCCGGTCAATGCGAAGACCTCCGCCTCCACCATCTCGTTGAAGGGCGCATTCACGCGTGGGAGGGAGCCGGGGACCGTGCGGAGGGTCACGCCGAGCCGCCGCAGGCCGTAGCCGCGCAGCTGCTGCTCGACCAGGGCGCAGGCCCGGTTGAGGTTGTGCAGGCGGGTGGCGGCGCTGTCCTCGCCTTTCGCCGTCTTCGCCGCGGCCTCGTTCACCTTGTCGCCGATCCACTCGCCGGCAGGCTGGGCCGGGCGGAACTGCAGGGTGATATAGAGGCGGTTGAAGTAGAGGTTCTGGTGCACCAACCCGTCCTCGTAGCGCGCGAGCATCGGCGCTACGAAGGGGAGATCGGTCTGCCCGAAGGGAATGGTTGAAGGGTCCACGATGCCCCGGCACAGGCGCACGCCATGGACGAGACGATCCGTGTGGATGTTCCGCATGACGGCGTTGATCTCGTCCATGCTGCCGACGAGATCGACCGGCTCGCCCGTCTCGGACGGGATGCCCGCGACCTCATAGATCGCGTAGGCGCTGCCGTCCGAGAGCAGCATGGCGTTGTCGGCCAGAAAGTCCTCGTAGGGCACCCAATCGCTCAGCAGCGGGACGGCTTTGATCCGCAGGCGGTCAAACATAGCTGGGCATGTCCTCGGGCTTGCGGGCGTTCTGGGGCGGCAGGGCGTAGAGACACGGGCCGATGACGCGCGCCTTGGTGTCGAGCCACATGCGCCACTCGCGGAAAAAGTTCGGGTTCTTGTTGGCGAGCGCCCGCATGATCGGGTGGAACAGCAGGAAGATCAGCCAGTAGAAGGGGCTGCTCATGACAAGGCCGAAGAAGAACGAGCCGAAGAAGTTAGTGTAGTAGCCCTCCATCGGCACGCCCCTCTTCATGGCGGGCCGCGTGCAGGCCAGGTAGAGCGTGTCGCCCGCAAACCCGCCGGACATGGATCAGCTCATTCCGAGCGAGATGTAGGTGCGGACGAGATAGGCGCCGATGAAGGCGCCGCCGCCACACGCCATGCTGACGAAACCCGCACGCGGCGGCAGCATCTGCGCGGCAGCCAGGAGGAAGCAGGCAGCCACGCCGCAGACGATCAGCGCGACTCCGAAGGGGCCGAGCAGGAAGGTGGAGATGGCAGTGAGAAGGCCCATGGGGGGACTGTTCCTTAGCGGTTGAAGGTGAGTTCCCGTCCGGTGCCCGGGCGCAGAACCGTCGCTGTCGGACGCTGCGTAGGGGTCGCCGTGGCGGCTGGGGGCGAGGGGAGGCTAGGGGCCTCCTCCGTCGCGAGGGTGTTGCGGGCGCGGAGCGCGGGCAGGATCCGGCGCTCGAAGTTGACGCGCACGCGGTCGGCGTAGCCGTTCGGGGTGAAGCGGCCGGAATTGTAGCAATGCAGGGAGGCGTCGAGCCGGTCCTGCTCGGGCAGCACGGCGGGCGCCCGGCCGAAGCACTCGGCCAGGACCTCGATGCCGATGCGTGCCGCGGTGCACGGGTCGAAGGCGGCGCTGGGCGGCAGGCCGCGCTTTTGAAGGTGCCCGGCGCGCAAGTTCAGCTGCGTCGCGCCCATGTCGATGTTGGTCACGCCCTGGGCGATCAGCGCGTCGACGTAGGCCGTTGCCTCCTGCACCGAGCCGAAGCGCCGGGACGCGACGGAGCGCCCCGCCTCATTCACATGCACCGAATAGGGATGAAAGCTGCTTTCGGTCGCAACGATGGCCGCCAGCATCGGCACCTCGGCCGGGGCGACCCCGCAGGCGGGGGCCAGGGCGAGGAACGCCGTAACAGTCAGCGCACTCACCGGCTGAGCTCGCTGATGGGGAGAGGTGGGGTAGTGCGCTCCGACATTCTGTTCGGATCCAAAGGTGGCTCGCGATGGACAAGTTAGTTCTCCCGAGCTTATCTTGCAATCTCCGAAGATGGCAGGAACATCTCCAAAGATGCACGGCATTGTCAGAAAGGCCTTGGCAGCCCAAGGCTGCGGCCCGATGCTGACCGGAAATCAAATCGCTGCGGCGCGACGCCTTGCGGGCTTCAACTCGCAGAAAGCTTTTGCGGAGGTCGCGGGCGTCAGCAAACCGACCGTCGAGAGGGCCGAGGGCGCAGGACCTGCCCTGCCCAACCTAAAAACCGAACAGATGGCGCGTATCGTTCAGGCTCTAGAAGGTGCCGGAGTCGAGTTTTTTCTAGTGCCTGGAGCTTCGCTGGTCGGCGGTGCAAGTATTAAGCGCCGTACCAAGTGAGGGCGCTCAGCAGCGATGAGTGTTCACCGTACGCGCGGCGGCGTACGCGACGTCGGTTTTAGATCGAGCGAGGGCGCTCCCCAATCCTGTTGCGCCGCTTGGACCCGGTGCTCGAGCTCGCGGATTTCAGTTGCAAGGTCACGCTTCCGAAGCTGGGTGAGTTCGGTTGTGAGGCGCGATCGATCGAGTGCCGCCTGGATCTCCACCTTGCCGGCCGGCGACGCCAAGTACCGCGCCCGGTCGCGACGCGCCAAAGTGGCATCATTCAGAGCAGCCGCCGCCGTACCGTGCTGTTGGGCGAGTACCTCGGCCTCCAGTTGCCATTGAGCCGCACCAGCCAAGCTGAGCCACTTGAATATCCGCCCAGGGCGGGCAGTCTGGTGCTCTGTAAGCGTTCTCGACGCTGCTCGCGCCTCGTGTTTTGCCTGCGCAAGTGTCGCATCGGCATCGGCGATTAAGCGCTCACGCGCATCTTCCAGAGTCTGCAGCGGGGCATCTGCCCCAATTTTCGCAAGACGTCCGCGAGCATCACGGATCTGCCGGTTCATCGCGCCGACCCACGCCGCCTGATCTGCCGGTGCCGCGTCCCTACCTGGAGCAGATGGGATCCGGCGAGTGCTGGGCCCCTTCCGCCGTCGCGCCAGCTCCTCGGCGCGCGCCTGTCCGAGTACCTCCAAAGCTCTCACGTCGATAACCGGCAGGTGGTGCGGTCGCTCGCTGTGGCCAGTGTCGCTGCTCTTCGGATCGCGCTGGTCGAGTGATGCACCCGGCACCGGCGCTACAGGAAGCGCAACCGATGACGCGCTGTTGCGAGGATCTAGCCGTTCCACTACGGGTGCGCGCGTCAATATCTGCCGCAGGGAAAGGCGCGGCTTGTCTCTGACGGCCACTTCTCCGTCGATCTTGCGCTTCCGTTTTACCTCTTCTCGTTCCCAGGCCGCCTGGACGGCATCTGGAGGCTGCCAGTTAGTTACCTCGATCCCGCGCCTCTGGGCGGCCAACCACATCGCCGCCTTAGCCCCCTCGTCGCCGGCGATCTCGATGCGCGTCCATCCGTGGGCGGCTGCCATCGCGATCATCGTCCGGGCAGCGGCATCCGACATGTCGGATGCCTCGATCAGCGCTCCATTGTCTCGAATGCACGTGCCATCATGCAACGTCGCCTCGACATGGTCTGCCGCGGTACGAACCCGGGCCAGATCGGTGGCGATGCCGCCCTCGAGCTGCCCCACATAGAACTCGGAGAGCAAGGCAACCTTGTAGGCCTGGCGGCCGGTGGGCGCGGCTGAGCGCACAACGGCGACGCCGACCCATGCAGCGCGTGCCGCTAGTGGACCTCTGAGCTGTCCGACGGCAGCTCCTCGGGCGTTGCGGGCAAGGCCTTGGAGGCGGTCGAGGGTGCGGCGGCGGTCTTGCTTGGCAAGCGCGCTTCGAGTGCGGAGAGTCTCAGCCCGAGCGCCGCGGTCTCCTCTCGGTGCAGCCGGGCTATTTCCACGATCACCTTCTGTGTGGCCAGCATCTCTTCGAGCAGCCGCAGCATCGTGTCGATGGGGCTCTCTCCCTCCCCCTCCTCCTCGTCCAGCAACGCCTGCAGGCGATCGACGCCCTCGGCCGCTCGCCGGAGGATGATCGAATCCTCCGGCGGTAGCAGTTGATTTACTGGCTCCTCCGCGGGGATCCCTGTTTCCCATGGCTCCGGCGTCTCGAACTGGGCTTCGGGCTCCTTGCCCCTGAGCTGGTCCACCGTGTCCAGGTCTGGTGACTGATCGTGCGGCATCGGCTGCGTCCTTCGCAGTGTTGAGCCACGCGCCTAGACGAGCCGCGCGGCTGGGGTGAGACAGGCGGTCCCGGAGCTGGATCGCAGCCCCGCGCAGGGCGAGGCTCCGGGTTTCGGGTGCGGCAGGTGGCGCCATGGGGACGGCTGTCGCCGTCAGCGGTGCGCTCGCCAGCCGGCGGGCGTCCACGGCATCGGCGACCAGCGATGCGAGGCGTCCAGGATCAGGGGCGGTCCGTGCCGCCTCGACTGCCTGGCGGCCATCCCCAGCTTGAGCCGTGAGCCGCGCCACGTGCTTGGGATCCGCGCGCAGCAGACTTTTCTTTGTCCGGCGCATCGCCTGGCGGCGACGCCGCTCACCCATGGCGTCGAGGTCAGCAGAAGCGGCTGCGGGTGGCGTCAACGCCGCATTGGCCAAACCTCGGCGTTCGGCGGCTTGCTCTGCAAAAGCGGCAAGGCGGGCTGGGTTGACTCCTGCCAGGATGCGCTCAGCGCGGCGACCTGAGAGGCGGCCTGCCCTCCCGGGATTGGTCGCAGTAGGCACGCCAGCCGCAGGTATAGATGGAGGGGGCGTCGGCGAGGCGGCGATCGCCTCCGCGGCTTGGAGGTCAGCTGTTACCTTGGCCGCGACCTGCGCCAGGTGCTGAGGATCCGCACGCAGCAAAATCTTTTGGGCTCGGCGCATCGCCCGGCGCCGCTGCCGCTCACCCATAGGCACCGAAGCGGCCGAGCGCGGGGCGTCGGTTGCCGGGCCAAGGACCGGCAGCGGCTCTGCGGCGGCTGGGTCGCGCTGCCGCATCGCTGCTGCGGCTTCGGCTGCCTGGGGCAGGCTAAGCCCGCCTAGACGCGCGCGCACATCGGCCTCCCGGATCGGCTCTCCCCCGGCGTCGCGGGCGGCATTAGCCAGGAGCCGCCGGAGGCCATGCGGCGCTCCGGATGAGTCGATCAGGACAAGGCCGTCGGTTCCATGCGCCACGCTGAAGCCGTGGCTCTCTACGGCCGCCACGAAGGCGGGTCCGCTGTCCGCCGCCCGCCAACCGGTTAGCGCCGCCAGACCGAGGGCACGGCGGTTGACGCCGGTACGCTCCTGCTGGGCGCGCTCAGGCGGGGTGAGTGGAGATCTGGCGCGCTTCCCATCTAGGGCGCCGGCGGCTTGCATTGCTGCGACCACGTCGTGCCGGGCCTCGCGGATCAGGGCGTTCCGAACCGCTAGGTTGTGCGCGCCTTTCGTGATCGCCGCGCCGGTCTGTACCTCGGTAATGCGGTGGATTTTCTCCCGCCTCCGGCGTTCATTTCCGAGGCGTACGCATGCTCCTGAGGTCAGTGCCAGGGAGTAGACGCGATGCCTGTGCTCGCGGTTGTGCTTGACGTGGATGACCTCGAAAAAAGGTTGTCTTCCAAGGTGGTACTCAGCCTCGAAGCGGTCCCAGTAGTCAGCCCATTGCTCCTCGGTCCATGTAGAAGCACAGTCTGGGTCCGCATGGACGTGATAGAGGGGCCGCTTGCTGATCGCATGGGATGCCAGGCGCTCCAGCTCGCGGATCTGCGCGGCGGGGGTATCTGCGACGACGCCACGGGTCGCTCCGGCACGCACCTCATCGTTGTCCCGCGGATTGAGCAAGTGGCGCGCAAGCGCAGGGCCACCAGCGCCGCGTACCGCTCCGCCGATCATTGGGCGCCCCGCTCGAGGGCTAGCAGGGCCACCTTGATCTCATCGATCTCAAGGGCGTGGACGCGGTACCTCAGCGCGAGCGCATCCAGGAGAGCGAGGGTCTCAGCCTGGGAGCCGGCCAGGCGCGCGAATACGGCCGATTTGGTCAGGGCTCCGGTCGCCTCGCCGAGGGCCTCGCGCAGGCCGGCAATCGCCTGGACCAGCTCGGAGGGAGCGGCGTGCGAGCGTGCGCGCCTGGACACGGGGGCCGCGTCGGCCGCCTCGGCGCCCAGGGCATCCACCAGGAGCACACGGACCCAGGCCGCGTCGGAGAGGCCCACGGAGGCCGCGGCGGCCGAGAGGGCGGTAGCCGTGCCGGTCGGCAGCCGTACCAACACTTGGCCGGCCATCCTGCGCGTCTCGGTGCCCTGTCGCCGCGGCACGTTCGGGACTCCTTCTTAGGCCGGCGCAGAGCGGCGGCTGGGGTGGTGCAGGAGGGGGTTCCCCCCACCTGCTGGGGTCCACGGGGCGAAGCCCCTGGCCAGCTGACCGTGGAGCGTGCCGGAGGCGCGCGGATACGGTCACGGCTGGCTAAGGCCATGATGCCAAAAAGAAATGACCTCCAGGTGAAGCGGGCAGGTTTTCTGCCTCTCGGGAAACCGAATTTTCGAAGGTCGAGAAGACCGAGAGTGGAGCGATCAAGCTCCCGAGTGTGGGCCTCCCGTAGGCCTTCCATGGGCACACGGAATGCACACGCCATGGGCACACGGAGTGCCCGCGCTGGCCCCCCGCTGGCTGCACCGGTTCACCCTCAGCAACCCGAAAACGTGATCTTCGTTAATCGTTCCTGCATTTGATACGGATGTCCGTATCATATACTGTCTGGACATCGGAGGCAGCAAGCAAGCCGCCCCCACTGAGACAGGACACCGAACATCATGCTGACCATGGAAGAGGCCGAGGATCTGATCGCTCGCTGGGAGGAGGCCGATGACGAACTCAGGGCGGACTTCCTGCTGGATGTGATCGGCCGCATCGATCCCACGGGCGACGCGACGCACGAGTGGGCCAACAATTTTGAGCAGGACTACGTGACCGGCATTGAGGGCGGCGCGGTGTTGGCGTGGGGTCGCGACGTCGGCCGGCACCGCGAGCTCGAGATCGTCCGGCGCGCCGACCACTCTCCCGGCCCGCTCAATGACGATGAGATCACCGCCACGATCGAGAGCATGAAGCGCAAGGGCAACCGGCTGACGATCCGAGGCGTCACCGCCGTGCTCAAGGAATACTCGGGCGTGACGCCGTCGGCCTCACGGGTGCATGCGCACCTGCGCCAGCATCGCGGGGAGCAGCCGGAGGGGCGGGATCCCGTTGCCGCTCTCCGGGCGCAGGACGCCGAGGCCAAGCAAGCCGCGCGGCGCGCTCGGAAGGCCGCTGCCGAGAGGAAGGCCGCCGATCGGCAGGCGGAGCTCCTGGCCGCCGTCGCCAGCATCGAGGCCCTGCTCAGGGAGGCCATCACCTGGGGCCAGTCGTCTGCGGCAGACGGCCAGCACCCTCCCCCGCGGGCTGTGCTGGCCCACATGCAGCGGAGGCACCAGGAGGGCAACCTGCCAACCTATGCCGACATCATAACCGAGACCCTGGAGCGCCTGATGCGGGCCTCCTGAGACGGTGAGAAGGCCGCCCCTTCGTTCGGGCAGCCTTCGTCGTTTCGGCCCCAGCCATACCCCGGATACCTCCCCCAAGACGTGTGCCTATGATAGCCACAGGGAGATGGGCGCTGCAGCCTTTGCCTCTTCCTACGGCCCTTTGCGCCGCTTGCGGCGCCGCTAGAGAGATTGCGGCCGCAGGCCGCTCCGCTTTTCATCGGATCAGGACGGGCCTTTTCTTTCTTATATATATAGTTGTAATTATAGTAGGCAGTTTTAGGGCCTCTTTCGTCCGCTACCCCGCTGTTAAGAAACAACATTCTACCAACTTCCAGGACAGCTAGTACGAGTATCACATCGTACTAGCTGTCCTAGCTGCCGTTTGCACGGACAGCTAGTACGAAACGCAAGGACAGCTAGTACGAGTCATGCATGTCACTCCAGGACAGCTCCTACGAGTAACCATGGACAGCTAGTACGACTCGCCCGGACAGGTAGTACGACTTCAGCAAACTTTCTAAGACAGCTAGTACGAGTTGCTGTTCGTACTAGCTGTCTTGGCTTGAAACGGAAGCCTTGTTCAGACGCCTCATCCAGCCAAATTGCTACTTGTCCTACGAATGAATTCCTTACTTGTGTACTACCTGTCCGGGCTGCCCTTGGCTTCCGGGCTGCGGACGTCCCGGTGGTATAGGTCGACCGCCACCACAACTGGTTCTCTGTGTCCCGCAACTTTGTCGCGGACCTCAAGCACCTCCCAGGCAGGCTTGAGGACGTTGAGTTGAAGTGCAGCGGTGATCGCGCGGTTTCGCTGCCTAGCCCGTGTGTCGGGTTTTACGTCGGCCGCTGGCCCGTACAGCATTTCAGCCAGATCCTCTGGTGAGTATCTGGTAGGCCCTTTCCGCGGGTCCGATGACGCCCGTAGGGCTTCTGAGAGGTGGCAGTGAATGATCCTGGCGCCATCACGGAGCTGCCGGTACTCTGCGAGATCGACACTGACCCCAGCATCCAGCGACAAACGGCTGCTGATCAGTGCGGACGTCAGCCTAGCATTCAGCCAAACGATGAAGTCATTGGTTGCTCCATCATACTCAAAATAAATCAGGTTTTCTCCTGATTGCAGGTTTATTGAGTTACTGCCGCTACGGCCGAGATTTGTGTATCCAACTCGTGAAAGCCGCAGTAGGGACGCCAGTGTCCTCACATAGTTTTTCTGCCCGCGACTTAGCCCGCATTCCGTCATAAGCGCGTAGATCGACCCGCGCGCCTCCAGATATTCTCCCGACTGCCATGCAGGCCCCTTGGCTTGCAGGCGTGAGCGCAGCACATCACGGGAAATCTCTTTCAGCAGAGATGCCTGCATTCTGCGCTGGGGCAGCCGCCTCACCGAGGCTGCCCTAGTAGCCTCGTACTTGTAGCCATTCCGATGATTCATCTTAGCGATGGCGCTCAGTGCCAGGAGCGTTGTTAGCTCCTCAACGCCAAGAGCGTAGGTCGGCTCAATGAAGTAACGGAATCCGTTCATCTCGACGACGCTGGTCGTGCCGGTCGCCTTGCCTTCTAGGTTGCTGATTGATGCACCTTCACGCAGTGCGGTTACCAAGCTTTCGAGTTGGTCCTTGTGTCTCAAGCGCGGGTCAACGATCCGGAATACGCCTCGACCGCTCAAAGGTCTGTCAAGGAGCGCATACGAACTGATCGGCCGGGCGCGGGGACGGGCCACCGCTGCCGGGCCAGCCTTCTCAGTGGTTTCAGACGGATCGGTGCCGGAAGCGGGGTGCTGATCACTGAGCATCTCGTTGCTCCCCATGCATTTGCTGCAATCGTTGGTTTTTCACGAACTCGTTCCAATCCTTAAAACCAGCATAGGGTGGAACGCGATCTTCGGTGATGCTGCGGGCGATTGATCCGAGACGTTCACTTAGAGATGCGACGAAGTTGTCGCCAGCGACATCTCGGTCTGACGCCAAGACGAGATCGAGACCCGAGGCTAAATCGGTCAGGATGCCCCACGTCTCCTCCGCAATTGCGCCCGCGTGACTGGCATAAAGGGTATCCCCACGGCACCCGTCCACCTGAGCGTAGCTCAGCGCGTCGATCGCGCTCTCACAAAGTACCAGGCGCCCAGCTCCTAAAGATTGCCAAGGGAAGAAGAGAGCTTTCCCACCGCCCTTTGCATACCCGTCGAAACTCGGGCCACGCCTTTCCCAACCGGTCGGAACACCAGGAGTGCGAGGGTCGGCATGGAGGAACCACACAGTACCATAGGGACCCTCTCGTAGCCGCTCTATAGCTCGCTTGATCAGCGCCTCATTAAGGCCTCGCGCTTCGGTCAGGTATGCCCATCCGAGGGATCCTTCGCAAAGCCTTGCTTGGCGGCCCCAGACTCCACGATCAAAGGCGGTCGGCGTTGGGCGCAGGCGCGGCGGTGAGGCTGGCCGGCGGATGCGGTTCACCGCGGCACCACCGCCAGTCCAGCGGCGCAGTGCCACACGGGCACGACCGAGACTGTCGCCAGTCAGATCCTGCCAGAGGGAAATGACGTCACCGCACCGCCCGCCCCGACCACCATCCCCTCGCACGGACATCCATCCAGTCCCATGACCGTCGGCAAGCTGGACTACGACGATATCATCAGCCTTCCGGTACTTGGCACTCGCATCGGTGCTTTCACCGACATCTCGGATGTATCCGTGCTGTTCGAGAACGCGCGTGCAGCAAATTTCCCGTTTAAAGGATTCGAGTTCCGGATCAGCCACAGCTACTTCCTTTTACCCTCGCCCGAGGGCGGCCAATTAAGGCGGCCCGCCACCACATCCGCGAGCAGCAGCCGCAAACCGGCGCTCAAACCAAGCCCCCTGTCAGCGAACCGCCGCTCAACCGCGTCACGCACGTCCGCCGGAACACGGAATGAGATCTGCGCCTCAAGCTGCAGAGGGCGGCTGGGCTCCGCCCGCCGGCGCCGCGGCCTCTCGATCACCATCGTCACTCTGATCCCCACGCAAGATTTTGCACTACAAGATATGGCGCCCGGCGGCGCTTGTGCAACTGCCTAGATGTCGTTCGCTCGTGCTGCACGGCGCCGGAGGGCCGTAGGAAGGAGAAATGGCCGTGCGTGCCCAGCATTACCCCCGCATACCTTCCCGAAGACGCGCCTGCAGGGCGGCCCTTAGGCGCTGCCCGGTGCCCCTTTTTGGCTCGATCACGTCACTGGCTTAGGCAGGCGTCCCTGTTGGCGAGAGCTGAGGAAGCGGCGGGCGCCTTGCCGAAGTGCGGATCACTCAGTCAGGAGGCGATGCAGAGGTTCTCTAACGGCCGCTGCGATCCGCGCCATTGTATCGATGGTGCTGTTGGCGACACCTCGCTCGACCGCACTTAGATCCGACTGAGCGATGCCGGTTAGGCGTGCCAACTCTATTTGCGTGAGCCCGCGCCCTTCCCGCGCTTTCCTCACGTTCATGCCAAAGATTACCTTCTCCGACGAATTTGACCGTCGAGAGCGGCGCGCAGGTGCGCTTACCTGCACTGCAGGCTCCACCACTTCACCAATTGGGATGCTAGTGGCGGCCTCTTGCGGCTGTGGCAGTTGAGGGGCTAGGTCGCCGGCAGCAGCTGCCGCTAAGACGATCTGCTTACGCTCAATCAGCCTCAGCCACAGCTTGCTGAAGGAGGCTCCCGGGTACGGACTACCGTCTTCCCGGGCGACGCCCACCCTGGATGCTGCCAGGGCAATATCGTCCCACGTCAGCCCCTCCTCCCGGCGGCCGTGGTCCACGTCGACAGCCTCGCGCCGCAAGAAGCGCGCGATGTCGCCCAAACGGCCTCGCCCTCCCCTACCCCGCGTCGGTTTGTTGTCTTGTGCGAGCCAAGTGCGGATGGCGCCTGTACTAGGTGGTGGCTGGAGCCCCGGCATGATTTCGACCTTCCTCGATGTGCTTGCGTAGTTCGATAGGTGCCAGATAAGGCGCGAACGTCACGCTGCTATTCGGGCAAGGACGCGGCGCACAGTCTCGGCATGCCAGGGAGCCACACGACCGCTCGGAAGCGGCACGCCGCGGGCAGTGAGTGCACCAGCCAAGTCCCGTAGGGTGGAGGCGCCGGCTCGGCGAGCTGCATCGAGATAGGGACGCACCTCGACTGCGCGTTGGTTAGCAATGGCCGACCAGGCGCTGCGAGCGTCAGCCGCGGTTGCGCTGCTTCCCGGCTGTAAATGAGGGTTACCGAGTTTCACGCCGCGTGCCTTGGCGGCGGCGAGGGCAGCCTTGGTCCGTGCCGAAGTGGCGCGGGCCTCTTCCTCGGCAACGAGCGCCATGACGCCAATGGTGAGACGGTTGGCGTGGGGCATGTCGGCGGCCAGGAACTCGACGCCAGCCTTCTCCAGCCCGAGGAGGAAGTGTGCGTCGCGCGCGAGGCGGTCAAGCTTGGCAATCAGCAACACGCATCGGCGAAGTCGACACTCGGCGAGCGCCAGCCGCAATTGGGGGCGGTCGCCTCGACGGCCGCTCTCCACCTCCTCGAACGTCGCGACGACGATGCCGCCGTGCCTTGATGCGTGTTGGGCGACGGCTTCGCGCTGAGCGTCCAAGCCAAGGCCAGAGCGTCCCTGCTTGTCGGTGGAGACACGGTAGTAGCCGACGAAGTGAGGGGATGCAGCCGCATTCATGCCGCCGCCATACCCCGTTAAGCCAAAATTCACAATCTGAAAGGAACGTTTGAAAGATTGGGACAGACCGCCGGCTGACAGCAGTTGATGGCGGGTGGGCGCCAGCCCTAGGATGGCAATCGCCCTCTCAGTCATGCTTAGGCACGATAAAAATTTCCCTCCTAGGGAGCTTGGGCTTGAATCCCCTTGACTGCTTCCCAGATTGGGAATATTCAGATTCCCAATCTGGGAATCGAGTGTTGTGGAAGTCCTCTCGTTCAAGCTGCTCGAGAAGTACTGGAAGCGAAAAGGCAACGAGAAGGCTGAGAAGCCGCTTCGAGATTGGTTTGGGATTGCTGAACACTCTGAGTGGAAGACAACTATCGAGGTCAAGAACACGTTTCCGCAAACAGATTTTCAGCCAAGAGGTCGAGCGATCTTCGATATCGGCGGTAACAAGTTCCGGATAGTTGCTCGCATCGAATACCAGAACCAAATTGTTCGAATCGAGGAAGTCCTCGATCACACAGAGTACGACGCTTGGAACGAGAAGCAGAGGAGGCAGGGAAAATGACCGCGACAGCCGTGAGCGAGTACCGCACTGCTCTTCGTGTGATCCCCGTCATCACCAACGATCTGGAGCATGACGCAGTCCTCGCTGAAATCGATGCTCTTATGGACCACGAGCCAAACCGGGATTCTCCGAACGGTGTGCGCCTTCGACTGCTCGCTAGGATCGCGGCTGAGTTTGAGCGAGAGCATTACTCCATTGAGCCACTGAGCCCACCGGAGACCATCGCGTATGCAATGGAGCGGCACGGCATTACCCGCGTACAGATTGGTGAGATCGTCGGCGGAGCGTCCCGTGTTGCAGACCTGCTCAATGCTCGCCGCCGCATCCGGGATGTGGACCAGCTCCGCGCACTGGCAGCATTGCTTCGCGTACCATTTGACCTACTAACGGTGCCCTATGCGACAACTGAGCCGAAATCACGCAGCGTAGCCCCTGCTAAATCGGCCGCGACTGTTGTGAAGAAGCGCTCGTTAGGGCAGCGCAGCGCCATAAAGAAGGCTGGAGAAGAGAAAGTCACTGGGATTAGGCGGTCAGGTGGCACCACTGGCGCAATGCGTTTAGCTGCCTCTGCAAGGCGAACCAAAACGACGAAAGCCTGAGCAGGAGAGGAACGTACGAGTGCCGCCTACCGAATCCTTGGGCAATCCGCTTCTGGCGCGCTTGGCATCTCTGCGGCGGCTGTACCATCACCTTGCTCACGGAGGACACCCAACGCCACGCGATGAGCTCTGGCTTGGAGAGCCCGTAACCATTGAGAATCTGAGTCGGCAGATCCGAGACTTGGAGCGCGTCGCGACCCGGGGCCGTACTGAAGTGCTCTAATGCCGCGTCGGCGGCTCGGTCCCCGGTCTAGGGGCGATCGTGACCTTGAGGCGAGCATCGAAGTAGTCTCGCAGCGCAGCCCGCAGCGCGCGGACCCACTCGTACGACCCGCCCGATTTCATAAAAGCCTCCTGTTTCGGGCTGTGTACCTCGGGCTGGAAGTGAAAGACGCTATTGCGGAAGAGCCTCAATGCGGAGGTCATGTCCTCCCGAGCCAACAGTTCGTCCACGCGGGTATCCACGCAGCCGAGCTCGCGCCAGCCCTCGATGACCACGTAGAGCAGCGAGTGATGGACGCAGACCGCGAGCATGACAGAGCGCTGGTAGGTCGTGTCCGCCCAGTATTCCTCGGGCGTCAGCTCCCTGGGGCCATGTCGGATCTTGTGGAGCATCGAGCGTCGCAGATGGTCGCCGATCGCCTCAGCAGTGGTCCAGTGCTGGTGCAGGGCCACCAGTTTATCGACCCACTGCTCGTGCCTTTCGTCTTCGTCCACGCCTTCTTCCCCCCACCCCACTCACCACCCGCTCAAGGGGAATGCCGTCGACGTGTTAAACGTTGAGATCTGGTGCATCCTACCTCGTGTTGTCTGAAGAGGGTTTGTGGACGTAGGGCGGCGGGAGCTTGCCGTGGTCAAGCCAGCTATCGACGATACGGATAATCTCCCCGACATTTCCGATACCGCCCCAATGCGCTTGAGGTCCATGGGGAAATCCCTCGAGGCTAAAGCCCCAGACGGTCTGCTTTTCATTCGATCTGAGCTGGGCTCCACGATACTCGTAGAGACCGCCACCTTCAGAGGTGACAGCCTTCAGCGTACGTAGTTTGTGAGTGGCAGACGTGTCAGACATTTGTTTGTGGCCTCATGTGCTGACCGGACGAGCTATGTCGGCAAGGGCTTGATTGTCGCGCCCCGGCCTCCGCCGAATCCCCCAGTCACGCGGTCAGGCCTGTTTACTAGAGAAACAGAGGCAGGGCGCTGCCGGCACCGGCCACAGCGCAACCGTGCATCAATGCGGCTCAGATCGGTGTCCGGTCCACGTTCCTTCGCGAGCAGTCGGATAGGGTAGTCCACTCGGTATCCGCACCCGCACTGGATCATGAGCCACCAGTCGAGATGGTCGCGAACTGGGGCCCTGGGGGCGGGCTTGTACAGGTGGTCGTAACTCACGCGCGAATCCTCACTGACGCTTCATTGGGAGAAGCGGGACAGCCTACGCCCGACGTGAACGATTCGGGAACATGGAAGAGAGGGCCATGTCGGTTCTGGCAGGCGTCTGAGGTTAGCTTCGCCAGAAAAACGGGGGCTGCCGAAGCAGCCCCCGCCTCCGTTAAGTCAGGATCTTGATGAGACCTGCGATCGCAAGGATCACGGCCGCCACGTCGATCTTGAGCGTAACCCGTAGATTTACCCGCATTGGGGTCGTCTCCACGGCCGCGACGCGCCGCGCACCGGTGAGGGTTTGCGGTGTTGGCCCCCACGAACGGATTTGCCGCCGTTAGCAGGACTTATCGGCCCCAGAGGCTTCTTGGCCTTCGTCACCCCTGAGTAGCGTGTGGAACCTCTATTCGCTAACGACCCGGCGGCGGCCAAACTAACCGGATTACGGGCACCGCCCGCCCTCCGCACGCCCTCGCGACATCAAGGCACGCCTCGTGCGGGTTGTCCGCCATGTCCTCGGTTTTCCAGGCCGAGATGGCAGAGCCCGCCCGCGAAATGTCGGGGTTATGCGGCTCATTGTCTAGAACCTACGTTGATCCCCAGGACCACTCCCCATATTGTGCCGCCTCACCGTGCAGAGAGTCAGAGAAGAGGAAGATCGGGAGCGGGCCCGCGACATTGCGTGGGAATGCGGCGACAGGAGCTGAGGTGTAGGCTGACGCACCTAGTCGGGAGTTGTTCAGTATTCGCTGCGATGATGAGGTTGGTGGCACTGCTCCTCCGCTCTTTCGTTCAGCGTAGGCCATGATTGCTGGCCTCGGCTCGTCGTTCGGCGCCTGCAGTGTCACCATCCACTCCTTCCCTCTAGGTCGTCCGCCTCCAATCTTCACAGGCTAAAATGCATGGCTATCGAAGGTGGGAGCGGTGGCAGCCGCGAGGTGGGAGATGACCGCCGATAGGCCATGCCATGACCTTGGCGAGCCACGGGCGGCCGTACCGGCGGGTGTTGTAGGAGGGTACTTCGTAAGTGACGCGCATGGTCAGATCCCTTTCTTTTCTGAATGGACTGGGGCGGCCAGTGTGAGATCGCCCTCTACGACGAGGCCGAAAAACTGCCGCACCGCACGGCTCGCCATCAGCGCCTCGACGAGCACGACGACGGGGCCGGGGATTTCACGCTCCCCGGACTCCCACCTTCGGACAGTCCGGCCACTCTCTACGCGGACCAAGCGCGCGAATCCTTCGGCACTCAGGCCGACGGCATTCCGCGCAGCCTTGAGCTCCTGGGGTGTCATGTTGCGCCGTTCGAGAGATCGACGGCCTGCTGAGCCTCCTTCACCCGCTCCTCGGCTGTCCGGATCAGGTCTGCGTCGCCGCCCTCTCTCGCCGCCACAAGATTGCGGTAGGCCGCCGCCAGCTTGGCATGCGCGACCTGGCTGGCGTGGGCGCGCCGTGCATCGAGCTCCATGCAATCGCGCTGGGACGCGGCCTTATTCACTTGCTCAGGATCGCCCTCATCCTCCGCGTAACAGCTGCGGCGGTTGAGTTCGGCAATCCTGGCTTCATCCGCGAACGCCTGCGCCAATACTTCAGAATACGAGGCGCGCTGGAGGCAAACCGCATCCGGGGCGGTGACATCGGGGAATTTGAGTTCGACCATGATCGGTATCTTCCTGGCCGGGCGTGATTGCCCTTGTCGGTAGGCATCATATAGGGCCATTGGCCCTAATCCATCAAGAGGTTTTCCGCAAACGCCGCCGGCTAGCAGGGAAGTGCCGCTGCAGCGTGAGATCCACCCACGATGCAGCGTCGTCATATTCCGGCGTTTTCGTGGAATCAGCGGGGGCCGTGGCGGTCGGTGTCGTAAATGTCTCGCAGAGCGACCTCGGTCGCGTCGGACAATTCGTCTTCGTTCAGCCCGTTTTCGCGTGCCAACTTCTCCACGAGTTGCCCGGCAGACCCCTCCAGGTGGTAGTCCGCAAACTCCTCCGCGTCGTCGCAAGCCTCTGCGTCCTCCGTTGGGCCGTCCTCATAACCGGCGTCCACCTGCGCGGCGATGACCGCTGCAGCCTCCTCCAGCGTCATCGGCAGGCCGTGGCGGTCACGGTCGTAGATTTCGAGCAGAGCGGCCTTGGTCGCGGCGGACAGCTCGTCTTCGTCCAGGTCGTTCTTGCAGGCGAGTTCCTCCACCAGCTCTCCGGCAGAACCTTCCAGCCAGTGGTCCGCAAACTCCTCCGCGTCGGCGCAATCCTCCGCGTCGTCCGGGGGGCCGTCGGCATACTCAGCATCCACTTCGGCCACAATGAAGGCCGCAGCCTCTTCCAGCGTCATCCGCGGGCCGTGGCGGTCGCTGTCGTAAACGTCCCGCAAAGCGGCCTTGGTCGCGTCGGACAACTCGTCTTCGTCCAGCTCGTGTTCGCGCGCCAGCTTCTCCACCAGCTCTCCGGCAACACCGTCCAGCCAGTACTCCGCGAACTCTTTCGCGTCGTCGCACGCCTCCGCCCCGTTTGTGGGGCCGTCCGCATAATAGGCGTCGGCATCGGCCGCGATGAAGGCCGCAGCCTCTTCCAGCGTCATCGTCGGGGTCTTGTCGGTCATGGTTGTTATCTCTCCGGCCGGGCAAGATGCCCTTGCTGGTAATAGTTATATAAGGCCGTTGGCCCTATATCGTCAACGCCGTTCGGTGCTGAACTTCAGATTTTTACGCGGTTAAATAAAAAGCACCAGAAACACCGAAAGCGTCAATATCACCAGAAACACAAAGTGCTCGACTGCCGAGACCACTTGCGTGCTTTGCTCCTCGCGGCAATTAGCCACCCGAGGATCTGGTAGGGGGACACAAATGACAGCCGAGGAATGGGACCTGCATCTGCAGCTGTCCGTCGACCCAGAGCAGGATCCATTCTCTGCGCTCGAGGACCTGGAAGTGACGGTGCACGAGCACGGGCGCGAGGATCTGCACCCCCTACTCCAAACGTGGCGCGCCAAGTGGGCGCACCTCCGCGGTGCTTGGCTGGAAGGCTCGAGCTCGCCCTAACCCGACGGGACGATGTCGCGCCACTCCTTCAAGTAGTCCTGAAACCGGATCCAACGACGCTCGCGCAGCTGGCGGTGCTGCCAGCCCGCTTTCAGGCCTCTGCAAGCCAGCAAGACGGTCAGGACGGCCGCGCCGGCTGCAGACAGCAGTCCAATGCCGTCGACTGCGGAGAGCGCCAGCCAAGCGGTGTAGACGCCCAACGCGACCGATACGCCGAGCATCAGCGTCGCTGCCTGACAGAGGGTACGAGCCCGGGTGGCCAGAGCAGCGTCCGTCCAGCCGAGGCGCTCCACGGCCGCCTCGAACGACTCTTCGGACTCGATGATCGGAGCACCAGAGGTTCCGGGCGAGCCAATGGAGCGCACAGCGCTACCGAGAACGGCAACATCGTCTCTGAGCTGACGCACCCGGCGCCGGGCCACCCGCCAGGGCAGCAGGCGGTCTGGTATGGTGAGAGAGGAAGTCTGGGCCATGGCCTACCGCCGCTGCTGAGAAGCGCCAGGAGCACCGCCGGAAGGCGAAATACCTGGGGAGATTGAGGGCCGCTTGGGGAAGTTACCAGCGGGCCTGGTGAGAGGCCTGCCAACGGCGGGCAAGTTAGGCAGCCTCAAATGCGTGTTCTGCCCGTGACCCTCAGGCCTAATGTTACCTGCTGAGCCCAGGGCCAGCATCAGCACGCTCTCACTAAGCGAGGAGATCAGGCTGAAGCACATCCAGAAAATGCTTAGCAGCAGAAACGTAAGCACGATGCCGGCGATGATCCAGCCGATGAAAACGAACCGCTGCCCGGCACTGACATCCGTGAAAACCGGGATGAAGCCCTGAAGCAAAATCGCTGCAGAGAACTCCACGACCGTGTACCCCACGATTAGGGAGACCAGCATCATAACTGGCGTTAGGCCGATCCGCAGGACTGCTACCCATCCCGCGGCCGCAGCGCTTGGAATCCATCCATCCCCTTCGAGCTTTACATGCGAGAGAGCGACGACAGGGACGGCCAGAATCGTTGTCCAGACTAGCACCAGGTAGCTGACGACAGAGGTAATCCAGACCGAGAATGGAGTCAGCGGCAGAATGTACGCCAGTGTAAACCCGGTGGTGGTCATCGCCCACATCAGGGGTTTCAGGACGCCGGAGATTGCGCCGATTGCATTGCCCACGCCCGGAATGGATGAGAGCAGCCCGTGCTCGCTGCCGTCGGCGAGGGCTACGCCTGTCAGGCCAACGAACAGCATTGTGTGGCCGGTGTTAACGAGGACCTGAACTGGGCTGGCGCCAGGCGTACCAGCACCCACGACAGACAGCGCCATGTCAGGGAGGCTTGCCCGAATTGACAGGTACACGTCGGTCACCGCTTTCACCTGATCTGCGGCCCAGCCCAACACCTTGTCCAGAAGGCCTTCTGCGGTTTCTGTCTGCTGAGCAGGAGCGGACGCAGCCGAGCTCGGGCTGGACATGATGATCGTGGAGGCCTGGCCGGTTGCTCCGGCACCCATCGCACGCCCATCCGCGAGAGCTTTGCGATGTCCCTCAACTCGCGAAATTAGTGGCGCCCGCACCGCCGTGCGCGCCTCTGTTTCCGCAGCTAGCTTGTCCCACGATACGAGCCGATGCGTCGGCAGGGAGAGGGCTCCATTGCGGATTGCCGCAGCGGATCGGGCCATCTCATTCCAGCGCGACCCAGCCAGGGTCCATGATGTCGTTACGGGCGAGCTGTCGGGCACCAGCCGGACTAGGTCTCGCAAAGCTGCGGCGTAAGTTTGGACGACCTGCTCCACGGCAGCGTAGTCGAGCGGACCAGCGCTAAACAGATTGTCAGGATCTCCGCCCGTGACCCTCGCCTTGGCGATCGCGTCGATCTGGCCTGCCACAGACCGAAAATAGGTGTCTCGCTGGGCATTTATGAGCACCTGTAGGCCCGGTGCGGTTGTGGCATCAGCGACGGGGAAATTCACTTCGCCGCACGGATACCGTGTAGTGCCGGACGCAAACCAGCCGCCGGGCTCCTGGTAGTAGTAAGCGGAGCGGCGATCGGTGGTCTGTAGCTGCAGCGACCGCCGCGTCATTTTGACGTACTCGTACCGGCAGATTGCGTTTTCGAGGTCATCCCACACGACCTGGCGCGCCTGGTCATCTGAAAGCCGCCCGACTGCACTGGCGGCGACCTGCCGAGGAACCTGCATTTGGAGCTTTGCCCAAATACGGGAAGCCAGCTGCACTCCCTCCTCCGCGACCTGGATCACGGCCACCTGGCCGACCGACCACCCGTTGCCAGTGGGAACGAGGAGCACGGCCGCAAACAGGAGGCGCACTGGAACCCAAGCCACCCTCCCCTGCTCGCCAAGGACCTGCCCTTTTGACGCGCTGGAGATCACACCGCTTACCGTTGCGTATACGGCAAGGAGAGAGAAAGCCATGAGCGCGGCGGCATTCAGGTAGAGGGCCAGCTGCCCGATCAAGGGGAAGTTGAACAGTCCCCGGATGAAGAGCAAAAACGGCTCAGGATTGGCCGGATCATAGGCCGGCAGTCCAGGGATATTGTTGAACATGCCGCCCCTCCTCGTCGGAGGTTCTCGCCCGACGACGAGGAACCGCAGCTATTGTGCTCCGGGCACCCGTAACTTTTAGTTTCGCCCGTAGAGTTATGGGCCAGTTTTCTCAGGCAGCGGGCAGACGACCTAGGCGCTAGCGTAAATCGCCACAACGCCGAGCGCCGCAAAGATGCTCCAAGCGAGGACGCACTGGCCCAGGACACGCAGAGCGTTGGTCCGCGCTTCGCGGACGAGGGCTCCCCCTAGTACCAGGGTGGCCACAGCACCGGCTGCTCGTAGGCCACAGGCGAACGTTACAGCGAGCATGGCCAGGCCGACTGTGATGATCATTGGGCCTGCGTGCTGCCCAAGCGTAACTGGATCCACGATCAGTCTCCTCAGCTGTGGCGCGCCAGGCGCCCTTGTGCGTCGCTTGCAGTCAGAGCGAAGGCCGCAAGGGCCAAGGGCAGAGAAGCTGCAGGCGGCAGAACGGCGCTCCCGACCGCGGCTAGGCCAACTGCCTCAGCCATAGCGATCAGGGTCCAGAGCAGCGCTGCCACCGGCAAGAAGCTGACATCCAGCCACCTCAACATCGTCCACAGCCGCGCCATCACGATCCTCCTCCTTCATTGTCACTCGCATCCAGCTTGCGCAGGTCCCGCTTAACTTTCCACCATGTTTGCCGTGTCGTTGTAGCGCTCAACGTCGCACCAGATCCCCCGTGTGTAATGCCGGCAGCCTGAAACTCGGCGGCGACGGCCTCCCAGTCGGGTCTATCCAGCAGCGGCACCAGGCGATCGTAGTGCTCCCGCATCCATCGATAGAGCGGCGATCTGCCTTTCCCTTGGGCTGATGCCCTGGCTATTCGCTCGATCAGCTCCTCATCTTTCGGTGTGGCCACCGTCGTCTCCCAGAATCCAGGGATGATCCTGGCACAGACTCATTGTAGCAGGAAAACATAACCGATGTGTGTAAGTTTTCTCGCGACATGAAGTGGCAGTGTAGCTATCGTGTAGCGGTTCCACCGCCCTCTCAGGGTGCTCAACATCAGTGAGGCCGCAATGATATCTGTGCATGCCAAGCTCGACCGCTTGCTCGCTGAGCAGGCTCAGCAAAGTCAGTCGGTCTCCGAACTGGTGCTCGCGATGGGTTCGCTTGTGGAGGGGATTGCCGGTCTGCTGCCGCGGCCCGGCACACGAGCTGATGCCTCGCCGGCGGCGAGGAACGCCGCCTGCCACGACCTCCTCACTCAGATCTGCGATGGGATTGGGCGCATCGAAGCGGTACTCGAGCACCAGGCTCGCCAATTCGAAATTTCCCCTTCCCTGTCGGCCCGGACACCGAACGTCGACGGTGAAGGAAGCAGGGCCGCATAGTGAAGGATCGATACACGCTGCGGGTCAGGAGAAGCTGACCCGCACGACTACGGGGGTGTCGCCAAGCGGTAAGGCCGGGTGCTCATAACACTCTCATCGCAGGTTCGATTCCTGCCGCCCCCAATGTACGCTGTCACCAGTCTCGCCAGAATGCTTGGCGAGCAGCCAGCTTCTCCTCATCGACGACGGTTAGCTTGGTTCCGTCGTTAACGGCCAGAACGTTGCCGGCGTGTTGAGGATCGAAGGCCTCATTCATCAGCCTGCCGTCCCAGCGACCAAGGTCCTGCTCGGTTCCGACCATAAGGGCGGCACGGAACGCCTCAGGGCTGTTGATCGTGTGTAGCCGCGAGCCGCCCATGTCCGTGATTATGAGTGCGTCGTACCCGCAGTTGGTTACTAGGGTGCCCACGACCTCAGGAAGCCCGGTTGGTACCGGGTGGACTATGGCTCGTGCCGCTTTATCGCCAGCCCAGTAACGGTCATTGAAATGCAATACTGCAGCTGCCTCAGCGTCGCCGAGACGCGACAGCTTGCGCACCAGTGCCAGGACAATCGGGCCGGGCTCCTCGTCTTCGTCGTAGAAATAGCCAAGCAGTGCTGCCCGCGGCCCGGCGTAGCTTCTGACCGGCCCCGCCGTTGCGTGCAGCACGACTAGCCACTCTTCAGGCGTGAGGTCCGGCAGAAGCGCCGTGGCCATAGCAGTGTAGCGGGTGACAACCTCACGGGCCGTTTCACTCCGGCTCGACCCTCCTCCGATCGCATCCAGCGCACCAAGCGTCTGGGAGTCCAGGTAGACGGCAGAGTAGAATTCACCGTTCCGACCTCGCTCGCCGAGCTTCCCCTGTTGGTACATCTGATCCAGCTGCTCCGACATCGAATCCCACAGCGTACGCTTCCGAGCCGGCTGCACACCTGATCCGGTCACTTCGATTTCTCCCGTCGATCCTGTTCAGCACGGAAAGGACATGCCGTGGCCCGATGCGAGTGCAAGGCCGTCTGATTCACTCCGCATCAGCTTTGTTAGTTGAGAGCACTATTCTGGATCACTGCCTTCGGCAGGACAGCAACACTGCGCCATGTACAGGAGTACTCTAGCTCTCAGCAAAGCTAACTAAGGTATCAGATATCTAAGCTATCTGTTGACGTCAAGCTGTGGAGTTTGCGTTGGAAGCAATTCCTCCTCGCACATGATACGCGTCAGCCACCGAGGCTTGCTGCCATTGCTTGGTAGTTTCGGCGCTTCCTACGGTCCCGCAAATCATAACCTTCGACGGCGTACCCAGCACTCTGAAGGGCCTCAGCGATCAGGCTAGTGATAGTGCGTCCGTCAGCGGCAGCTCGCGTTTCGAGGGCCTGCATAGCAGTGGGACTCAGTCGTAATACAAACGGACAGACGGGTTCCAGAGACTTGGTAGCTGCAGCAGGAGTCTCTGGCCCTCTTCCCTCCCCTGCCTGTGCTCCAGTGCGATGCAGTTGCGGCTGCTTCAGTGCATCAGATACAGGGCTGACTGCTGCTGGCGGTAATGCTGGCAAAATGGAGCCAAGGCGGCTGAGTAGCTCAGCTCCTTGCAAGTCGGGCGCCTGGGGTTCCCGGATGGCCGTCGCAGGAGCTGACTGACGAG
>NZ_RCZP01000042.1 GCF_006438825.1 Muricoccus nepalensis | reverse complement strand
CGCTCGTGAGGGCGACGCAAAGGACGGGGGCGGGATGGAGATCATCACCGGGGTTGAGCGGCGTCGTCGCTGGCGTGCCGAGGACAAGCTGCGCGTGCTGGCCGAGGCGGCGCAGCCCGGGGCGCGGACGTCGGAGGTGGCCCGGCGGCACGACATCAGCCGCGGGCTGCTGTGGTACTGGCGGCGTCAGTTGCGGCAGGGGCAGCTCAGGGTGCATGACGCGCCTGAGCCGATGTTCCTTCCGGTGGAGGTGAGCGACGCGGTGCCGCCTGGGCCTGTGACGCCCACGGCGTCGCTAGACCCGCGGATTGAGATCGCGCTGCCGGACGGCACCTGTGTGCGGGTGGGGGCGGACGTGGACACGGCGGCGCTGCGGCGCGTGTTGTCGGTGCTGCGGCGGTGATCCCTGTTCCCGCTGGTATGCGGGTCTGGCTGGCGGTGGGCCACACGGACATGCGCCGCGGCATGAACGGCTTGGCGCTGCAGGTGCAGGAGGCGCTCGGGCGCGATCCGCACGCGGGCGACCTCTACGTGTTCCGCGGCAAGCGCGGCGACCTGCTCAAGATCGTCTGGCACGATGGGCTCGGCATGTCGCTCTACGCCAAGCGGCTGGAGCGGGGACGCTTCCTGTGGCCTGCGCCCGCGGACGGCGCCGTGTCCATCTCGGCGGCACAGCTGGCCTACATGTTGGACGGGATCGACTGGCGGAACCCGCAGCACACCTACAGGCCGCAGGTCGCGGGCTGATCCTGCCATGATGAGGGTGATTGTGCTGGCGGTGCGTCCCGCCGTCTGATTCACTCCCTCCATGACGCCGGTACCGGATCAGACCGGAGACGTTGAGGCGCTCCGCGCGGCCCTTGCCGCAGAGCGCGAGGCTCGCATCGCCGCCGAGGTACGCGCGACGGGCTTGGAGGTCCGGGCGACGGGTGCCGAGGCGATGATCGCGCACCTCAAGCTGGTCATCGCCAAGCTGCGCCACGAYAAGTTCGGTGCCTCCTCCGAGCGCGGCCGCAAGCTCATCGACCAGCTGGAGCTCGAGCTCGGCGAACTCGTCGCGACGGCCGCCGAGGAGGCGGCCCGGGCCGAGGACCAGGGTGGGGAGGAACCCGGGGTGCCGCCCCGCAAGCCGGTCCGTGGCCCTCTGCCCGCCCACCTGCCGCGCGAGCGCGTGGTGGTCCCGTCGCCCTCCGCCTGTCCATGCTGCGGGGGCAAGCTGTCCAAGCTGGGTGAGGATGTTACCGAGACCTTGGAGGTGGTGCCCCGGTCGTGGAAGGTGGTCCAGACCGTGCGGGAGCGGCTCAGCTGCCGCTCCTGCGAGACCATCACCCAGCCGCCCGCGCCGTTCCACCCCATTGCCCGTGGGCGGGCGGGGCCGAACCTCCTGGCCATGGTCCTGGAGGCCAAGTACGGCCAGCATCTGCCGCTGAACCGCCAGAGCGAGACCTATGCCCGCGAGGGGGTGGAGCTGAGCGTCTCCACCCTGGCCGACTGGGTCGGCACCGCGGCCGCCGTGCTCTCCCCTCTCCACACCCTCATCGCGGCCCATGTCCTGGCCGCCGAGCGCCTGCACGGGGACGACACCACCGTGCCCCTGCTCGCCCGCGGCAAGACGGTCACGGCACGGCTCTGGACCTATGTCCGCGACGACCGGCCCTTTGCCGGGCCAGCCCCACCGGCCGCCCTGTTCCACTTCTCGCGCGACCGCACGGCCGAGCACCCGAGGCAGCACCTGGCCTCCTACTCAGGGATCCTGCAGGCCGACGCCTATGCCGGGTTCGGCGAGCTCTACCGCCCTGACCGCAAGCCAGGGCCGATTACCGAGGCCGCGTGCTGGGCCCACTTCCGCCGGAAAGCCTTCGAGCTCGCCGAGGTCGCTCGCGCGCCGCTCGCCGCCGAGGCCGTGCGGCGCATCGACCGCGTGTTCGACGCCGAGCGCGAGGTGAACGGCCGCCCCACCGCGGAGCGCCTCGTCCATCGCACCGCTGTCGTGGCCCCGCTGGTCGCCGACCTCCAAGCCTGGATGCTCGAGACCAGGGCCAGGCTGTCGCGCCACAACGACCTCGCCAAGGCGCTGGACTACGCCCTCAAGCGCTGGGAGGCGTTCACCGGGTTCCTCCACGACGGCCGGATCTGCTTGACCAACAACGCCGCCGAACGCGCTCTCCGCGGCGTCGCCCTCGGCCGCAAAGCCTGGCTGTTCGCGGGCAGTGACCGCGGCGGCGAGCGCGCTGCCGCCCTGTACTCCCTCATCACCACCGCCAAGCTCAACGACGTCGACCCGCGTGCCTGGCTCGCCGACGTNCCGACCTCCAAGCCTGGATGCTCGAGACCAGGGCCAGGCTGTCGCGCCACAACGACCTCGCCAAGGCGCTGGACTACGCCCTCAAGCGCTGGGAGGCGTTCACCGGGTTCCTCCACGACGGCCGGATCTGCTTGACCAACAACGCCGCCGAACGCGCTCTCCGCGGCGTCGCCCTCGGCCGCAAAGCCTGGCTGTTCGCGGGCAGTGACCGCGGCGGCGAGCGCGCTGCCGCCCTGTACTCCCTCATCACCACCGCCAAGCTCAACGACGTCGACCCGCGTGCCTGGCTCGCCGACGTSCTYGCCCGCATCGCCRATCAYCCYGCCTCMAGGCTCGACSASCTCCTGCCCTGGAACTGGAAGCCATCCAATCTGGCGCTGGCCGCCGCCGCCTGATCGTCAACTGCGGTACTCACCGGATGAGTACGTTTGTTCCCCATCATCTGCCTGAACAGTCGCGTGCGTCTTCTCGCCAGACACCTTGGCAATCACCGCGCGAGAGCATCGAGATTTGTCATGCTGGGTTCACGTGCCTATGTGTGCCCGCACAAACAGGAGCTAGACCTTGGCAAATCAGTTCAAGCGCGGTGCGCAGGTGCGCTTCAAGACGACAGGTGCAGGCGTTACCACCGCCCGCCGCGGCACCGTTGTGAAGACAGTTCCCACCGTCCGTGGTGTGCGCGTCGAGGTGAAGGATCAGGACGGCTATGTCTACCGCCCCCACCTGTCGATGGTGAAGCTGACGGCCTGATACTCAGCACCTTGCTGCTGGTGTTAGTGCCCAGAACTCTGGCCAGCGCCTCAGGCACCAGTAGGCAGAACACCTTGCAGAAATTGGCGAATGGTCGTTAGCGCCTCGCTCCAAGTTGCGGGTGACATCCTCAGTTCGTGGTCCGTGTCGATGACCTGGAACGTAACAGCGTTTGATACGGAGTAATCCCTCGTGACCTCGGCGCCGCCGTAGTTGTCCCTGGTTCCCTGAAGGATGAGGGTTGGAACGGTTAGGCGGGCGAGATGGAGGAATCGGTCCGGCTCCGGTGGTCGTTCAGGATGGCGGAAGGGATAGGCAAGGCACACGATGGCGGCGATGCGGCCAGCCTCTTTGGCTGCCGCCTGCGTCGCCAGCACGCAACCAGAGGAGCGGCTGACGAGCACAACCGGTCCAGGTGGTACCGGGCCGTCGCCGGCTAAGGCCGCGGCGAGGCCCACCGAGCGCAACCGCGACATCCGGCCGTTATGGTACTGATCCAGCAGCACCTGCTGGCCGATGAAGTGGTCGCAAAGATCTGCCAGGCCGTGCTGCAAGGCATTCTCCATCGGCCGGTCGGCGGGGTAGGAATCGCCGCCGAGAAAGACGAGGCTTCGCGCGCGTCCTCTTCCAACGGTGGGCTGGGCCGAATTGTTGTCCATGCAGTCTTACTGCCCTACCGTTCTGCCAGAAAACAAGCAGAGCAATCGCAGGAGCAGTCTCGTCCAGCGCGTGTGACGCCCCTCTGTTGACCGGACAGGTGGCGTAACCTGAGCGACCGTCTTACTGATCAAGCGGTTTGCCATGGCATGCTGGTCCGGACGATGGCGTTGAGGATGCCCAGGAGACGCCGGATGCAGGCGACAAGGACAACCTTCTTGAGTGCGCCGCGCGCAGTTCCCTCCATGTCGCCGCCAAGGCTGGAGAACTGAGCCCGCAGGACGACCATCGTCGCGTCGATGGCGGCCCGTGCTTTGGGATTGCGGGCGCACCGTCGGCGGTTGTCCTCCATAACGATCATCTCGATGTCTTTCAGCACCCAAACTGTGGGTGAAGGGTTTCGAAGGGCAGCTCACCTTCCGGCTCGAGACGGTACGCCACTAGCGGGTGGACCTCGGCACGCTCTCCATCCTGGCACTCACCGACCAGTTGGTGGGCACCATCGAGAACAGCAGTGGCGGCGCGCGGCTGGAGCGGCGGGCGGACGGGCTGGTCATGGCGAGCCATCTCCTGCTCCTCAAAGCCCAGCTGCTAGCACGGGCCACCCGCCCGGCAGCCTAAACGTGGTCGGCTATGGCTGGCTGACGGCTCCTGCGTGCGGCTGCGGCCGGAGCGGCCGCACCACGTCTGGGCCTATGACTTCGTCGAGGATCGCACCCGGGACGGGCGCAAGTTCCGCATGCTGAATGTCGTGGACGAGTTCACCCGCGAGTGCCTGGCGATCCGAGTGGGTCGCCAGCTCAGGGCCGCCGACATCATCGACATGCTGTCCGACCTGTTCATCCGGCGCGGCGTGCCAGGCCATGTTCGTTCGGACAACGGGCCGGAGTTCGCCGCCACGGCCGTTAAAAGCTGGATCATCGGCGTGGGCGCGAGGACCGCGTTCATCGAGCCTGGCAGCCCGTGGGAGAAGGCTATGTGGAAAGCTTCATGTATGGACGGCCCCCGCGGTGCAAGAAGGATGTTGGCGTTTGGCGGCGGTGGGGTGCGTTCATGTATTCGGCCTGTTGGTGCGGCCCACATGACCGCTGGCCCTGATGGAGTCCGCGGATCGGCGCCAAATCAACGGGGCGGGCTTTGCGCTCCGAAAGCTCTGCTGGCTCTGCCAATCCCCGGCCCTGCCGGTTCGCCATCACGTCGTCATCGCCCTCGCACGTCTGGAGCCCGGTTCGGCAGCAGCCCTCCTCAGGCCGTGGCCTCACGCGCTGATCGGTAGACCTCCCCGCTGGTCATCATGGCCCAGGCAATGCGCGCCATCTTGTTGGCCAGCGCGACGGCCGCGACGGTCTTTGAACGTCGTGCCACGAGCGCCTCGATCCAGGCAGCTCCGGCGGCTGCTCTGGCCTTGGGATAGCGGATCACGTTGCGGGCGCCGATGAACAGCAAGTGCCGGAGGTAGGTGTCTCCGCGCTTGGTGATACTCCCCAACCTGTCCTTTCCACCGCTCGAGTTCTGGCGCGGGGTCAAGCCGAGCCAGGCCGCAAAGTCGCGGCCGGAGCGAAAGGCGGCGGCATCCGGGACCGTTGCTGCGATCGCCGTGGCGGTGATCGGACCAATGCCCGGTATGGTTGCGATCAAACGGCTCACCGGGTTGGCACGGTGTTGTTCGTCGATCCGAGCCTCGATCTGGGCAATGCGCTCCCCAAGGGTGGCGAGCTCGGCCGCGAGCATGAGGAGGATGTCGCGCACCTCGCCCGGTAGCCTCTCCGCCCCTTTCTCGGCCAAGCGCTCCAGGAGGGGCTCAACGCGGCCGATGCCCTGGCCGGTGATGAAGCCAAACTCAGCCAAATGGGAGCGGATGGCACACGCCGTCATGGTGCGTTGGCGAACCAGCAGCCGACGAGCGCGATGGAGCAGAAGGAGACCCTGCTGCTCCGCCGTCTTGACCGCCACGAAGCGCATGGTGGGTCGCATCACCGCCTCGCAGATGGCCTCTGCGTCGGCCGCGTCGTTCTTGCCCCGTTTGACATAAGGCTTGACGTAAGCGGGCGGCATGAGCCGGACGGTGTGTCCAAAACGCGCGATCTCACGCGCCCAGTAGTGAGAGGAAGCACAAGCCTCCATGCCGACAAGGCAGGGCTCAAGGCCTTGGAAGAAAGCGAGTACCTCAGCGCGCTTCAACCGCTTGCGGTGGACCGGAGCCCCTGCCGCATCGACACCGTGAACCTGAAACCAGTGCTTGGCGAGATCCAGCCCGATCGTGGCAACTTGCATCTGGACAGCTCCCTGCCGTGGAGGTGGACGACCGCAGCACCTTACAACACGCGCTGTCAGGAGCGGGGGCCGTCCACCCCATCAACGGCAAGCTCCGCGACGAGCTGCTCAACGCCGAAGTGTTCAACACACTGGCCGAAGCCAAGGTCCTCATCGAGGGGTGGCGTCGCCACTACAACACCGTCCGCCCGCACTCCTCGCTGCGCTACCGACCGCCCGCGCCAGAGGTGCTCCTGCCAGCACGTCCGCCGTCGCCTACAGGCCATCCACTCACCAACTCAGGACAGGCCGCGGCCATGCTCCATTGAAAATCCGGCTGGATCCCCCCGTGGGGGCTGGTCAGCAAAGGCGGTGGGCTATGCCGGGCGGGCGCCCTCCGGGAACACCAGGCGCGCCTCCTGCGCCTGCGGCGAGGCGGGGGGCGTGTGCTCCCTGCCGACGGCGCCTATGGAATGGCCGGCCATCTCGCCGGTCTCGGTGCGACCCTGGACAAGAGCGGCTTGATCTGACGACAGCCCGGGCGGTTGTGCCGGTTTTCGAAAGCAAAGGCCTCAGCCATTGAACCCCAGCACCTGCCCCCCATTTACCATCCCACTGGATGGCGATGGGATGGTGTTGGTGGCTAACAACGTACAGGAGCTGCGACCGCGGTCCGGCGGAGACACCGAGAAGATCACCATCAATCTCGGCTATGTCGATCTTGGGCATGTGGATTTGCTGGTTCAGGACGGCTTTTACGCCAATCGAACCGACTTCATCCGCACCGCCATTCGTAACCAGATTGAGCGGCATAGCGACGCCACCAAGCAGTCGGTCGCCCGCAGGAGCCTTGACCTCGGCCTGCGGCACTACAGTCGCGAGGAACTCGAGCGCGTTCGGGCGGCGGGGGGAGCGCTCGACATCCGGGTGCTTGGGCTCGTCACCATCGCGTCGGACGTCACGCCCGACCTCGCCCGCGCGACCATCGCCTCTCTCGCCGTTGTCGGCGCTCTTCAGGCCAGTCCGGCGGTGAAGGCCGCGCTCGCCGATCGGATGCGCTGAACTCCACTCGGGGAGGCATTGCTCCCCCTCACTGCACAACACAGCCGCGGCGCGGATCGGACCACCCTTGCTGGGAGGCCGCCGGCGAGCCCGTGCGACAAAGGCAAGAACATGACCCCGATCGACAGCAAAGCGCTTCCCGACATGCAGGAGGCTGCCCGCCTCACCCGGGAGGGGCGTGTCACCGAAGCAACCGCGCTGCTGCAGCGCCTGTTCCGCGGGGAGGCCTCGCCCGGCGCTGTGCCCAAAGCGGCTCGCCCCACCGGCACCGTTGACCCCACCGCGCGCCTGCCGCGTGTCTTCGACGTGGAGCCTGAGACCGGTGAGGTGAAGAACGCCGTTCCGCCGCCACAGGCCGCAGGGGAGGGGGCCAGCTCGTGGTCTGGTGCAGGCATGGGCCGGACCGCACCATCTCCGATGCCCGAGGCGCTGCGCGGCATGCTTGATCATTTCAAGCAGGGCGGCCTTGCACAGGGCACTGCTGGCCTGTCGAGTAGCTTCGCGCCCGGCGGGTTCGCAGCTAACCAGGCTCCCCTGCCCAACGGCGCGCGGTTCGAGACGGCGGCGTTCGCGGGTGATGCCGGGAACCTCGGCTACAAGCTCTACGTGCCCAGCGGCTACCGTGCCGGGCAAAGCGTACCACTGGTGGTCATGCTGCATGGCTGCACCCAGTCGCCCGACGACTTCGCCGCTGGCACCCGCATGAATACCCTGGCCGAGGAGGGAACCTTCCTCGTCATGTACCCGGCGCAGACGGCCTCCGCCAACGCGCAGCGGTGCTGGAACTGGTTCAGCCCGAGCGACCAGCTCCGCGGCAAGGGCGAGCCCGCACTGATCGCGGGCGCCACGCGCCAGGTCATGCGCGATTACGCTGTCGACCCGCACCGTGTGTTCGTGGCCGGGCTGTCGGCCGGCGGGGCGGCAGCCGCGATCATGGGGGCGGCCTATCCCGACCTCTACGCGGCTGTTGGCGTCCACTCCGGGCTCGCTTGCGGCGCGGCGCGTGACATGCCCTCGGCCTTCGCCGCCATGCGCCAGGGCGCGGCCGGACGGACGCCGTCCGCGCGAGGCGGCGAGCCTGCTGCTGGAGGAACGGCCCGCGTAGTCCCGACCATCGTGTTCCACGCCGATAAGGACGGCACGGTTCACCCGAGCAACGGGGACCAAGTCATCGCGCAGGCGGGCGCCGCTGCAAGCGGCAAGCTGCCTGCGAGGGTTGAGCAGGGGCAGGTGGGTGGTGGGCGTTCTTATACCCGTAGCCTCTATGCCCCCGCTGGTGAGGCTGCGGTGCTCGAGCAGTGGGTTGTGCACGGGGGCGGGCACGCCTGGTCGGGCGGCAGCGCCGCCGGAACCTACACCGATCCGCGCGGGCCGGACGCGTCGCGCGAGATGGTGCGCTTCTTCCTTGAACACCCGCACCCGGCACCTGCGCAGGGGTAAGCTGAGCTAATACCACAGTTGCGCATTCCAGTATCGGTGCCCCAACCCGCCGCGCTGTTCGTTTGTAGTCGGAGGCTAGCTTGCTAGGTTCCGACGTTCCAACTCACGCAGGGGCTGTGCCGTCGTGCGTATCAGACCTAAACGCAGCCGAAAGACCGGCCGCAAGCGCCTCCGGATACAACGCAGACAGGCCAAGAAGGGCTAACACGACAGTTGTTCCAACCCACCGGGGCGATAAGCACCTCTGGCATGCGCAGCTGAAGTGCCAAGGTCAGGCCTCGTTGACCTTGGTTTAGCGCTTGACCTGGATGACTGCTTCCATGGCGGCCGGAGTTGCTGCCGCCATGGCTGATCTGTTTTGGCTGACGAGGGCGCAGATCCGGCGGATCGCGCCCTATTTCCTGTTCTCACACAAGATGCCGCAGGTGACGCTCAGGGTGTGGCCAGCGGTATTCTTCAAATTACCCGCAGTGGGTTGCGCTGGCGCGACGCCTCGAGGCCTGCGATCTCTACAAGACCTTGTGCAACCGCTTCGTGCGATGGAGCCCTCAGGTTGTGGCCGCACGCGAGGGTTCCCTGCTTGGCTGTCATGCCTCTCTCTCCGCGGGGCGCAGCTAGACTTCCTCGTCGATGCGGTTCTGTTCAATGGCCTGAAGAGGCGTCAGGCCGGCTTCAAAATACTTCCGCCATAGCTCTGCATCCACATCGAAGGTCACCACGGCGTCGATCTCAGCAATCCAGGCCTGAAAATTCACGTGCTTGCTCCTGACGCCTGCCCGAATGGCGGCCGCGGCCATCTATTCGGGGCATCGATAATGAAAGTGATCCTCACGGGTCCGCTGAGGATCTGAGACCCAAAGTGTAGCAGCAATCCGCGATCGGGAGGCTTGCCATCGACGACCTCGTTGCATGCGGCGATGCAAGGTCCGGACATGGGGCAGCTATCAACGATGACCAGTTCAAGCCAGGCGCGACGATCAGCGCACAGCGACGTGCGGCTGCGGAGCCTGTTCACCACGGGGCTGCTCGAAAGCGGACATGTCGTGTTGCAACATTGCACAAGCCGACGCGTTCGAGGCGCGACAGGCTGAGTAGCCATTCCGGCAACCGTAAAATGCCGCGCCGCGTAAAGGGTACAAATGAACCTCGCTAGAAGATCACGTGGCGCTCGGCGCCACGGACGGACCGTTGCCTGCGTCGTTGGTGCCTTTGGCGCGCTCGCCCTGGTCAATCACCTGGCAGCGCGACAAGCGGAGCGCCGGCATCCACCCGAGGGCTCCTTCGTCGAGGTGGATGGCGTTCGCCTGCACTACAGCGATCGCGGCACTGGAAGCGCTGTCGTCCTGATCCACGGCAACATGGTGACCGGGGACGACTACAACACCAGTGGGGTGGCCGAGCTGCTGCTCAAGAACCATCGGGTGATCATCTTCGAACGCCCGGGGTTCGGCTACAGCGACCGCCCACGCGGGCGCCTGTGGACGGCGAAAGAGCAGGCCGAGCTGCTTCATAAAGCTGTCCGAATTCTGGGCATCGAGCGGCCGGTGGTGGTTGGCCATTCCTGGGGAGCCATCGTGGCCCTCGCCCTCGCCGAGCGGCACCCGGCTGACACGGCCGGCCTTGTGATTCTGTCGGGCTACTATTTCTGGACGCTCCGGCCGGACGTGCTGCTGGTCGCGCCCGGAGCGATCCCTATTCTGGGAGACATCCTGCGCTACACTGTGTCCCCGCTGTTCGGCTGGCTGATGATGCCGCTGGTCAAGCGCATGCTGTTCTCGCCCGCCCGGGTGCCAGCCCGGTTCCAGGCGGAGTACTCGCCAGCGATGGCGCTACGCCCGTCTCAGATCCGCGCGACGTCGATGGACGGCGTCCTCATGATCCCGGGCGCCCTGGGCCTACAGGCGGGCTACGAAGGTCTTTCCCTGCCGGTGGTCATTATCGCAGGCGATGGGGACAAGGTGGTGTTCAAGCGCTCGGCCGAGCGGCTCCATGCAGAAATCGGGGGAAGTGACCTGCAGATCGTGCCCGGTGCCGGGCACATGGTCCATCACCTTGCAGCCCGGCAGGTGGCAGGTGCCGTGGAAGCGATCACAGCCTCCTCCACGGAAGGTGTCGCCGCAGATCGCCGCCCGCATCCGTCAGGGAGCAGCGCAGCCGTGTACCCCTTCCCCAAGAGGTAGTGCTTTCCCTTGTTTCCACTCGACCGGGAACGCGCATGTCCATCTCATCAAGGCAGGTCCCTTGGCAGAACGCGTTGCTTTCTAATGCGCTCCACCCGAGAGCGGCCGGCCTGAAGGGAGACCTCGCGGTCTCCCTTCAGGCCCTTCCGAAGGCTGTTCAGTTTGAAGGCAAGCTGCGTTCGCTCTCGTCCTCCACCGCTGTATCGTCCATGGCACGCCGGATCGCGTCGTAATTGATGGCTCCCCGCGTTTCGAAGGCGGCGATTTGCGCCCATGGCACCATGACCTCGGCGTCCTCGCCGGTCCGTTTCAGGTACAGGAAGTGAGGGTTATGGGCTTCCACGAAGCCTTCGATCCAGACACCTGCAACCAGCATCCGGACGTGGCAGTGGTAACCCGAATTGGCGTCGTCGAGCGGGTACGGCGGACTGAGCAGTTCGAGGGCATCTTCGTGCGCCGTCTGGATTGCCGTCGTGTAGTGGAAGTGGGCTGGGCCGGCTTCGAGCAGCGCAACGGTCCGGCGGACCTTTTCCCTGAGCCTCTCCATCTCCACGAGCGGACGCAGCGCCTTCTGTACGCCCGCGCGATCCTTGAAATGCGCCGTCCTGAGGTCGTCTAGCTTTTTGTCCTCCGGTCCTATCTTGTCAGCAAGACGGGTCATCTCGTCCTGTCGGGCGACCTCGGCCTCCGCGAGCTTTCGGAGGATGTCGTCGTCAAACTCGATCATCGTATTCCCCATCATCGCCGCTTAACGACGCTTACAAAGCGGTCTGGTGTTAATAACAAGCGTTCCAGAGGATGGTTAGTCAGGATCCTCTTCCCGGTGTCAGTCAGACCACTCGCACCAGACCCTCATCCTTGCCTTGCATAGTAGCCGACCACTCGGATCCCGAACGAGGGCGAAAACCTCTCGCAGGTCACCGTCGACCGGCCTGTCCTGGCTCATGGCGTGCAGAGCGGCCATGGCCTCGTCGCGAGCGGCTTGCAGGCTTTCCACATCCAGGCCGATCTCGTCCCGAATGAAGCGTTCACCGTCAGAGGTGTCAAAGAAGAACGATGGCATGGGCGCCAGACTGCCGTTGCCCGATCGGTGAAACACTGAACTAGGGTCAGGACTCATTGATCCAGAAGAGCACGCTGGCTGCGAGGCAGATGGCGGACATGAAGGTGTGGGCGCATCGATCGTAGCGCATGGCGATGCGGCGCCAGTCCTTCAGGCGACCGAACATGTTCTCGATGCGATGTCTCTGGCGGTAGAGGGCCTTGTCGTAGGGAAGCGGCACCTTGCGGCTCTTGGATGAGGGTATGCAGGGCTGGATGCCGCGCTCGACGAGCGCCTCGCGGAAGCGGTTGCTGTCGTAGCCCTTGTCGCCGAGCAGCTCCTTGGCGCTCGGCAGGCTGGGCAGCACCTTGGCGCTCGGCAGGCTGGGCAGCATCAGGGCTGCCCCTTTGTGGTCGCTCATCGGCCCTTCCGAAAGGAGCAGGACCACAGGGCGGCCCTTGCCGTCACAGACGGCGTGCAGCTTGGAGTTCAGGCCGCCCTTGGTGCGCCCGATACGGCGGGGAACATCCCCTTTTTGAGCAGGCTTGCGGCCGTCCGGTGCGCCTTGAGGTGGGTCGCATCGATCATCAGGCGCTCGGGCTCGCCCGCTCGCCCCGCGAGCCCGGCGAAGATGCGGTTGAACACGCCGAGGCGGCTCCAGCGCACGAAGCGGTTGTAGAGCGTCTTGTGGGGACCGTAAGCCGCCGGGGCATCGCGCCAGCGCAGTCCGTTGCGGATGACGTGGAGGATACCGCTGACCACCCGCTGATCGTCGACCCGCGGCACGCCGTGCGAGAGCGGAAAGTAGGGCGCGATCCGCCGGATCTGCGCCCTTGTCAGCCAGAACAGGTCAGCCATGCCAGCACCTCCAGCCGCCATGGAATCAGCCATCCAGATCAAGCGCTAGCCCAAATTAACGGGTCCTGACCCTAGGTTGATTAGGCTGCTGATTTCCTCAGGGTTGCAGCAGTCGTTGACGCAGAGTGCGGGGACCCGGAAAGGGCACCAGGGTGTCACGGCCAACCGCCGCGCCACTCAGTCTGCCCGCAATCCACCTCTCGGCGGCCTGCAGGTCGGAGAAGGTCGGGGGCACTGTCACGTCAAGTCGGCCAAAGCCATGCTCCAGGAACCAATGCCCTGCTGCATCGTGCCCTTCGGCCCGTTGCACGAGCACAGCAACCAGGCAGTCCCTGGCAAACACCAGGCATCCTTCCTCGCCTACTGTGCCTGTTCCCACCCGCACCGGCGCCAGGGTAAGGCCCGTGATCATGCGGCGGCCTCGTGGGCCTGGTGCAGGTAGGTGGCATCAAAGAGGGCGCGCTTTTGCAGCCTCTCCCAGTCCAGGATGCTGACCGTGTAGTTGGTCCAGGTAATCAGCCCTTCCCGCCGGAAGTCCTGCAGCACGCGGTTCACGTGCACATTGGACAAGCCGAGCGCGTCCGCGACGTCGGCTTGGGTCGCAGGTATCTTGAAGGTGTCATTCGGGGCGAGATCCACGGCTTTAAGGCGTCGCAGCATCTCGCAGATGAGGTGGGCGATGCGCTCATGGGCGTCCCGCCGGCCAACCCCGATAAGCCACTCCCGGGAGATGGCCCCGTCGATCAGGGTATCGCGCCAGAACGCATGCAGTAACCCAGGGTAGGCATGCGTCAGATCGCGCATGCTCTTGTGCGGGATGAACGCCGCCTGGGTCGGCATCATCGCGCCGATAGAGTGATCCATGACCCCGATGTGGAGGCTCTGCAGGTCGGGTATGTCGCCCGGCGTGTGGAACGCCATGATCTGCCGCCGCCCGTCGGGCAGGAGCTTATAGCGGAAAGTGAAGCCCTCCAGGATCAGGCAGCACTCGTTAGGGACGTCGCCCTCCCGGACAAGGTCCTCGCCCCTGGCATAGCTCCGGACGGTCATGGGAAGATCCAGCAACGCCTGCCGCTCCTCGGACGTCACGTCCGCGATGCCTTGCAGCTTGCGGACGAGGCGGTGCCGCTCGGGCGGGCGGTCGCCGTACGATGGGCCGTGCTGACGGGTATGCTGCTGCATGGGGCGCTGCTCCAAAAGGAGCAGAACTGATCTATGCCCCGGGCACTTCGAAACGGAATGCCCTAGCGCGCACTGTAGGCCTTCCCGGCGGAAGAACCTGCCAACATAGGTTGGGCCGCCAAAACTCGCCCTTCCCGGGCATAAGCAAGGCATCCGCCAGGATGAGGAGCGGCAGCAGGACGGATGTGTCGTGCGGCAGCGACGGTAACTGCCAGACGGGCTTTTCCCCAAACAGCGGTCAGCGCCCCACAGAGCACCTCTGCGGTCCCGGGCTGAGCGGCACCTCGATTTGGCAAACCAGCCCCGAGGCATGCCAGGCGAGCGAAACCGCCCCCCTGAGTTGACCCCGCACCGTCCCGTCCAGCACCCGCGTGCCGAAGCCGCGCTTCTCCGGCGGTCCTTCAACCGGTGGCCCACCGCTTTCCAACCAGCAAAGCCGAAGCATCTCGGTTGGCCAGCCCTCCTTCGTCCAGTGAATTGCGACACGGCCAGCAGGGGTCGAGAGGCCGCCGTACTTCATCGCATTGGTAGCAAGTTCGTGAATTGCCATCCCCAAGGGCTGGGCTGCCCCCGCCGGAAGCCTCACCGACGGCCCAACTGCTTCGACCTGTGCTTCATCCCCAGCCTCAACGTCGAGGAACGTGGCGAGCTCACCCCGTAACAGGGTCAGAAGGTCGGCCCCGTCCCAGCGGTCGTCGGCGAGCAACGTTTGCGCCCTGACCAATGCATCGATCCGCCCTTCGATCGCCTTGACATAGCTCGGCAGATCGGGAGCGCGCGTCAGCCGCAGCGCCGCGTTGACCACCGAGAGGGCGTTCTTAGCCCGGTGATCCACCTCACGCATCAGTAGGGTCTGCCGCTCCTCGTCCGCCTTCCGGGCTGTCACGTCCTGACCGATCTTGATGTAACCCTGTATCCGGCCATCGTCGCCGCGAAGCGCCGTGGTGCTCCCCTCAATGAACACCCGCACACCGTCCTTGCGCAGGTGCCAGCGCACATTCGGGGCTACGCCCTCCCGGCGGGCCGTTTCCACCTCCCATTCTGGAACGTTGTTCTCGCGATCCTCGGGGGTGAAGATCAGCGCAGCGGGCTGGCCCACCGCCTCCTCCGCCGTCCAGCCAAACACAGCCTGTGCCCCGGGCAGCCAGTCGGTGATCCGGTCCATCGCGTCCGTGGTGAAGATCGCGTAATCGAGCGCTGCCGCTACGGTGAGGCGGAAACGCTCCTCCGAGGAGCGCAGGGTACCGACCACGAGCAGCCGGTTGATCAACGGGCCGAGGATGGCGGAGTAGGTGCGCAGGAAGGAGATGTCATGCTCCCCGAACTCGCGCGGTCGGATGTCGTCCACCTGCAGGAGGCCGAAAGCGTGCTGTCCGGGTAGGAAGATCGGAACGTTCACAAGGGCAACTACCCCCGCATCCCGCATGAACGAGGGCACCTCGAAGCGGTCTTCCCGGCTCATGTCCTGGGTGATTACGGGCCCGCCGGAATTGATCGCGAAGCTCTCCGAGGAATGCTCTTCCATGGAGATGCGCAGTTCGCCGACGATGCCGGCATCCCAACCCACACCTGCCCTGACGAAGAGCTGCCGTTCAGCGGGGAGGATCTCCAGGATCTTGGCACGGTCGGTTCCGAGCGCTTCACTAATCAGACGGCAGGCTTCGTGGAGAACCTGGTCAAGGTCTTCGGAACGGAGGGCGAACTCTCCAAAATCGCCAAGGATCTTTTGTCGTTTTAGCATCCCAGCAAAGTCGGACATCGCGGATCCCGGCAGAAATTCCCATCCTGGTGGGAAGGAAGCGACGCCTTAACGCTTGTCAGGCGCCTTTACAGTTCAGGCAACGCCGGGCTGCCTGGCTGGCTGCGTAAACAAACCCCAACATTGCCTCCGCACTCAGGTCTGTGACCTACCTGCTGCACCCTGGTCTTCTGCTGGACTGTCGTGGCTAGCCCTTTGCCAAGGTGGTGTCAGACTTCCTCATCGACGCGGTTCTGCTCAATCGCTTGAAGAGGGGTCAGGCCGGCATCGAAATACTTCCGCCACAGCTCCGCCCGGAGTTCGGCTCGAACAAAGCGTCACAGGGGACTTCGGCGATGGTTACCCAGGTCCTTCCATGTCTGGAGCACCATCAAGCAACACCAGGGCACGCTCGGCGAGGACGCTTGGCTCAACCGGCTTCCTCAGGAGGGTGAAAGCTCCTTGGATGGCTCCGCTGACGGCAAGTTCCGCCGCATCGGTTGCAAAGCCGGTGAGCAGGATGGCGCGCAGCCCCGGCCGCCGCTTTTGCGCCTCGCGGATGAGGGCGATGCCGTCCATCCCTGGCATCGACAAATCCGAGATAAGCAGGCTCACCGCTTCGCCGGCATCAAGTAGCTCAATGGCCTCAGTCGCATTACCAACCGACAGCACGGCGTATCCGGCGGCCTCCAGGCCCTCCGTCGTGATCTCGCGCACCAGTGCCTCATCGTCCACGAGCAGCACGCGGGCGCGGCTCTCGGGCTGAAGGATGCTGCCGAGACCGGCCGGGTGGTGACCTGCGATGGCATCAGCCGACGCGACCGGAAACCACAGCCGGATGGTCGTGCCCCTGCCGGGCGAACTCTCGATTGCAAGTGCACCGCTGCTCTGCTCGGCAAAGCCGCGCGCCATCGCGAGCCCCAGCCCGGTTCCCTTGCCGAGCGGCTTGGTGGTGAAGAACGGCTCGGCCACCCGGGCGAGGGTCGCCGTGTCCATCCCCATTCCCGTATCGGACACGGAGAGCTTCACATAGGATCCGGCCTTCAGGGTGGCTGGGTAGGCCGCCCCGCCCTCGCCCCGCTTCGACTGCTCCAGGATCCCCGACAGCGTGATCGCCCCAGCGCCATCCATGGCATCACGGGCGTTGGCAGCCAGGTTGACGAGGACTGTTTCGAGCTGCCCCTTGTCTGCGAGCAGGGGTGGCAGCGCCGGAGCGGTTTGTACCCGCACTTGGATGCCGGCGCCGAGCGTATGCGACAGGATCTCGCGCATGTCCTCGAGCAGCATCGCAACGTCCACCGGCTCGGCCTGCAGGTCGGCGCGTCGAGAGAAGGCGAGGAGACGGCGTGTGATGGAGGCACCCCGTCGCGCCGCCTCGGCGATCATGTGGGCGAGGCGTCGCACCCGTTCCGGCTCGGTACTCCGCCCCTCGATCAACCGGGCACCACCGCTCACGGCCTGAAGCACGTTGTTGAAGTCGTGCGCCACCCCGCCGGCCAATTGGCCCAGCGCCTCCATCCGCTGCGCCTGAGCTAGGCGAGCCTGCGCCTCCTCGCGGGCGGCCACCTCCTCCCGGACCCTGGCCTCCAGGAGCTCGTTAAGACTCCTCAGCTCCGCCTCACTCCTCGCCAGCGCCGCCTCGGCCATCTTCCGGGCCGTGATGTCGATGGCGGTGCCGATCACCCGTACCGGGCAGCCTTCTTCATCAAAGAGGCTGCGGCCTTTCGCCGCGACCCAGCGGATGGCACCATCCTCCTTGCCGACCGTGCGGTACTCGACGTCGTACAAGGCGCGCTGATTGGGATCGCAGGCCGCTGCGAAGGCTGCCGCCGTGGCTTCCCGGTCGTCTGGGTGCAGACCTTCGTAGAAATCCCTCATGGTCACCGGAACATCGGCGGGGATGCCGAACATCCCTTTCACCCGGGGTGGCCAGACCATGGTGTCCTCCACCAGGTCCACGTCCCAGAAGCCGACCTCGGCCGCTTCTGTCGCCAGCCGCAGCCGAGCCTCGCTCTCGCGGAGAGCACCCTCCGCTTCCAGGACGCGGTTCGCCGCCTCAAGTTCTCTCGTCCGGGCCGCGACGAGGTCCTGCAGGTCGAGGGCGGTCCTCTCCCGTTCCTCGAGGTGGGCGCGGACCTCGTACTGACGCCGCCGCGCACGGACGGCCGCGAGGGCGGCGCTGGTCAGGGTGATGGCCTGTAGGGGGCGCTCGAGCAGCGAGACGTTGCCCAGGCAACGCAACAGCCCCTCTCGTGCCAGTGCCAGGCGCTGATCGTGGTTGGTTAGGAGCACGAAGGGCATGTCCGACCAGGCGGGCTGGCCCGACACCCACCTTCCGAGTGCCTCTGCCGATCCGCCCAGGAGCGCCTCCTCGGCAATCAGAGCCGCGTCAGCTTCTCGGTCGAGTTCCGCCAGGAGCTCGGCCACATCACCGCAGACACGGGCCCGGAGCCCGGCCCGCCCGATCTGCTCGGCCACGGCCGGGCCGTCGCGCCCCCGTGGGGCAAGAACAAGGACCCGCGGTCCAGGCGGGTCAGCGGTTGTAGGCACCGCGTCCCTCGTCTCCACCGCCACCCAGGAGCGGCAAGCTGGCTCCGCCGTAGTGGGGCGTTCCCGACAGGATGCCACTGAAGCCCTTCAGCGGTGGCCCAACCGAGATGCCCGATCCACTCAGGCGGAACTCGCGGATCGTGTGCTCGTGACGGCCGCTCCGCTTCTTGACCACCGACAGAGCGCGCCGCACCTCGCCCTCGAACTCGAAGTAGCGCAGCAGCAGGACGGCGTCGCTGAGATAGCTGAGGTCGACCGGGCTCTGCATGGGGCCCACCAGGCCGTGTTGGGCGAGCACGAGGATGGTGAGCGCGCCCATCTGCCCGAGGTAGTTCAGCAGCTCGTGCATTTGCAGGATGAGGAAGCGCTCATCAGGCATGGCGCTGAGGTAGCCGTTTAGGCTGTCGATCACCACGACCTGCGCTCCGTCCGCCTCCACGGAACGCCGGACAATGCTAGCGAACTCGCCGGGCGAGAGCTCGGCGGGATCGATCTGCTGAATGCGGAGGAGCCCGACCTCCACAGCCGCGTCCAGAGGCAGGCCAAGCGTCCTCGCCCGGGCCTGCATCGTGCCCCTCCCCTCGTCGAAGGCGAAGAGAACGGCCTTCTCGCCCCGGCCGGCCGCCGCGACGGCATAGGTCAGCGCCAGCGAGGATTTGCCGACGCCCGCGGCGCCCAGGAGCAGGGCATTCGTCCCGCGCTCCAGCCCGCCGCCCAGCATGACGTCCAGCGCGGCGTCGCCGCTGCCCGCGAACTCGCTGCCCTCGGTCGGGCGATGGTGCTCGGCCGCGACCAAGCGTGGGTAGATCTCGATGCCTCCGGTCTTGATGGCGAAGTCGTGGAAGCCGCCGCGGTAGGAGATGCCGCGCATCTTGACCACGCGCATGCGCCGGCGCTCGGCGCCGTAGTCGATCGCCATCTGCTCGAGCAGGATGACGCCATGGACAATGGAGTGAAGTTGCAGGTCGTCCTGCTGCGAGCTGAGGTCGTCCAGGACCAGGACGGTGCAGCGGCGGTCGGTGAAGAAGTGCTTGAGGGCGAGGATCTGCCGCCGATAGCGAAGAGGGCTTTGCGCGAGGAGGCGCAGCTCGGACAGGCTGTCGAAGACCACGCGCGCTGGGTTTAACGCAGCCACGCGCTCGAAAATCAGCCGGGTGGTTTCCCCGAGCTCCACCTCGGAGGGATGAAAGACCGTCAGCTCGCGCCCCGGGTCAATAGCCGCCTCGGCCGGAACAAGCTCGAATAGGGAGACCCCATTCAAGGACCAGCCGTGCCGCCGGGCAACGAGGCGAAGTTCGCGTTCGGTCTCTGAAAGAGAAACGTACAGGGTTGTTTCGCCCTGGCGGACACCTTCCATCAGGAACTGCAGGGCCAGCGTTGTCTTGCCGGTGCCCGGCCGACCTTCGAGAAGGTAGAGCCGGTCGCCATCCAGGCCGCCGCCCAGGATGTGGTCGAGCCCTTCGTTTCCGGTGGAGAGGCGCGGTGGGTCGTCCAAAGCGGTTTCACTGTCGCTGTTTGGATCTGCCATATGTTTTTCCTGGCCTGAATGCTGCACGACCCGTCCGGCCCGACACAAGAGAGTAGAGCGTTTGAGCTATGCCCGAACAATCCTACCTGCTCCAGGTTTTGAGGACACTGACCTGAGCCACGGGACGGTGGCGGCAAGGGTGACGACGGCGAGGTAGTTCCTTACGGTCTTCTCGTAGCGAGTGGCGACGCGGCGGAGCTACTTCAGGGGCGGTCCATCACTGTTCGTCAAATGTGGCAAGAGGACTATCGCGGGATCGTGTCGCACCATTCCTCACCAAGCTGATGAGCCCGGCAACACGGGTTTCCCAACGTTGTTACACCTTACCGCACAGGACCTACTGATCCCGCAAGCCGGTGAACAGAACAATGGCTTCGGTACGCGTTCTGTTTGTCGAGGACGAGGACCTCATCCGGCTGATCATGAAGGAGTTCCTCCAGGAGAACGGCTTCGAGGCAGTCGAGGTCTGGAACGGCGAGGAGGCTGTCCGCTTACTGGATGGGCCTGACGGCTTCGACGTGTTGTTCACCGACGTGCAGATGCCGGGAGCGCTCGACGGTATCGCCCCGGCGGAGCAGGCCCGGCGCCGGTGCCCGGAGATCCCCGTGCTCGTGGTGTCCGGCTATGCGGAAAACCTTGTGAGCCGCCTCCGTAACCTCGACCCACCCGCCGTCCTCATGAGCAAGCCCTACGACCTCGCCGTCGTTGCCGACACCTTGAGGCGCCTGACAGGCAGGCTGTAGCCCTATCCTCGCGAACCTAGACCCCTAGCCGAGCCCGGCTCATCCGCAGCGTGGCAACCATGCCGCTGGCAGGCCAGTCGAACGAGATGGCACCGCCCAGCTGCCCGGACATGCTTCGCGAGACCAGCTTGCTCCCGTAGCCCGTGGTGCCGTTGGGAGCCGTGACAGGCGGCCCGCCCCGTTCGGTCCACACCACCACTACCTCGTCCTCATGGGTGCTGCACTTCACGTCCAGCGCGCCGCCAGCCACCGAGAGGGCGCCGTACTTGATCGAATTGGTCGCCAGCTCGTGGACCACCAGGGCCAGGGTGGTAATCGCGGTACCCCCGACGCGCACCTCCGGTACGTTGACCTGGATACGCGAGCTGCCGGGCGTGTCACCGCTGTAGGGCGCCAGCAGGATGGAGAGCAGGTCACCCAACGATGCCGCCTTGTTCTCAACCTGGCCTGGGACGGGACGGACGAGTTCGTGCGCACGGCCCAGCGAGGTCAGCCGCTGGGTGAGGTCACGGGCCATCTCGGTGGTGGTCGCCGTCGAGCGCGCCGAAACCGCGGTCAGGGCAGAGGCGATGGAGAACAGGTTCTTGACCCGGTGGCTCATCTCCCCGGCCGCCATCTCCCGGGTTTCCTCCGCCTGCTTACGCTCGGTCACGTCGAGGAAGACCCCGAACATGATCCGGCCGACAATGCCGATGTCGCCTCCCTGGCCACGGGCGGAAATCCAGCGGACCGCGTCGCCGTGCAGGATCCGGAAGTCGATCTCGTAGGCTCCGGTCATGGCGCGGGTGGCCTGGAACGCCTTCTTGACCCGCTCCAGATCCGCCGGGTGGATGCGGCTAGACATCTCTTCGAAGGTGACCGGCCCGCCTCTCCGCATGCCCCACAACTCATGGGCGCGCTCGTCGAGGGCGATCTCGTCGGTGTCCACGTTCCACGACCACAGGGCGATCCCGGCAGCGTCGGCCGCGATACGCAGGCGCTCGGCGTCCCACACCAGGGCGCTCGATCCTTGCCAAGACAATGTGCTGAACCCTCCGAATGCGGCTGAGGCGGCAGGACAGTTTGCTCAGCATGCCACAAACCGAGGCCGGCTCTCTCGGCAGGACGAAACCAGTGCCGGGACACCTAGCCTTCTCCATACCCAGCAGAATTACCCACCTTCGGAAAGCAAGGGAACGCAGGCAGGGCACCATGCGAACCATCGTCTGATCCAGCAGTGTCCGCTCGTCTGCCGGACTCGGCCGTTGCGGGCAACTGCGGCAACCACCCCTCCGCCGCTCTCCAGGCACGACGTTAGACATTTGTCGTGCGTGGATGCCCGCTAAAGACGATCCTTGTGCTGGGATTGCCGCGGGTTCTGGTGATTGAGCCAGGACAGCGGTTGCCGATCGCATCGCTCCCTTGCCAGGGCAGAGATGGCCGCAGAAGGCCCCTTCGCCCTTAAAGCCCTGGCGAGCCGCATAGAGGAGCTTCTCGCAGGCTCATTATGGCCGGCCGGCAGCATGGCACCTTAGCCTCCACTACGCTGGCGGGTCTGATCATCAGCGCAGCGCCTAGAGGCGTACTCCGGCGTTGAAGGGGCATGACCTCGCTGATCTCTACCCTTGCAGCCGTCCTTCTGCTGTGCCTCGTGCTGCAGGACGCCTTTGAGGTCATGCTTCTTCCCCGGCGGGTCCATCGGCACCTCCGCCTGAGCCGCTTCTATTTCGGCCTGAGCTGGGCTGCGTGGTCCGCCATGGCACGGCGCCTCCCAGCCGGTGCGCGGCGGGAGCGTTTCCTCGGAGTCTTCGGCGCCCTGTCGATGGTGGTGCTGTTCGCGGTTTGGGGCACGGCTTTGATCGCAGGCTTCGGGCTGCTCGAGTGGGCTTTGCAGGCAGGTCCCCCCCCGAGATCAGCCTTGCCAGAGCAGATCTACATGAGCGGGGTCACCTTCTTCACGCTTGGCTACGGGGACGTGGTCCCGCATACGGCAGCGGCCCGTATCGTGAGCGTCGTCGAGGCCGGCACAGGGATCGGCTTCATCGCCGTGGTGATCGGCTACCTGCCGGTGCTCTACCAGCTCTTTGCCCGGCGGGAGGCCCATGTCATCCAGCTCGACGGCCGCGCCGGCTCTCCGCCGACCGCCTGCACGATGCTTTGCCGACATGCCACAGGAGGTGGCCTGGAGAAGCTGGATGAGTTGCTTCGCGAGTGGGAGGTCTGGGCTTCCGAGCTGCTGGAGAGCCATCTCTCCTACCCAATGCTGGTCTACTACCGCTCACAGCACGACAACCAGTCCTGGCTCGCTGCCACGGCAGCGGTGATGGATACCTGTGCGCTCATCTTGGTCGGCGTCGATGAGCTGAAGCCGCTACAGGCCCGCATGACCTTTACCATGGCCCGTCAGGTCATGGTCGAGATGGCCCGCTCCCTCCAGGTGCGCCCCTCCCGCTATGACGGAGGTGACCGCCTGCCGCGCGAGGCATATCTTCAGCTGGAATTCCGTCTGAGAGAGGCCGGGCTGAAATGGAACGCGCGGCCCGACGCCGAGGAGACGCTCGCCGCTCTTCGTGCGACCTACGAGCCACTGCTTGACGGGCTCGCGTCTACCTTGCTGCTGACCCTGCCGGGTTGGATCGCGACCGACGATGCGGCCGACCACTGGGAAGGCGGGCATCGGGGTCTCATCGCGAGCCGGCTGATCGAACAGCTGACCGACAGGAGCGAGAACGACGTTCCGGCTAGCCGGGACGGAAAACTAGCTGAGCGACTGCGGGCACGAATGCGGCGTCGGTGACGGGGTCAGCCCACCTACTCGAGCTCTTTGACCCTACGCCGCCGCCACTCCCAATGCCGTCGCCTCGTCACTATCAGCACCCCGTTAGGTTATCTGATCCAACGTTTTCTGAATCGCCGCCGCAGTTGGCCGCTGCGCATCGTCCACCAACACGAACAGAGCCGTCGCCACCAGGGTTTTGTGGGGCGCGGGATTGGTATGCAGGTGTCCCTCCGCCTCCATGTAGGCGATCGGCGTGCCGAAGTTTGCCTCCAGTATGACCGACACGAGGCGGGACCAGGTGATCCCCTCCACCCGCACCGCGAAGCGGAGGCATTCGTCGCCTTCGCTACCAAAGAGACGCTCGATGATGCGTTCCGTGCCGGGCGCGACGATGGCGCGCACGATCATCTCGGGGTAGCCACGCAGTGGCCGGACCACGGCGTCAGCGCCAGCCTTCTTGAGCCGTTCGCGGTTCCGGTCATCCACGCATTCCGCGATGATGCGGGCACGCACACCATCCTCGCGTAGGCGGTGGATGATATCGAACGCGCGGCTGTCGGAGAGGCGCTCCGCTTCTTCCTCGGCCAGCACCACTACGACGCGGGCCTCGGCCACGTTTGCGGCCTTGAGGGCTGCAGGGTCGTCGAAGCGTCCGCGCACCTGTACGATCAACGGATCGTCCTCCAGCATCGGCGGCATGCCGTCTGGGAAGGTTTCAGTGATCACCAGCGCCTGGATCGCCTCCGTACCGGCATGGGAGCGGTGCAACTGGTCCAGCAGCCGCCTGAGGTACTCCGCCGGCTGGTCAGCCGGTGCGTTCACGATCACGACGTGATCCCGCATGTTCCATCTCCACTCGCCCCGGCGCATCCGTTGGCGTCTGAGCACGCGCAGACCGAAAAAGGCACTGGCGGCCTGGGTTAACAGGAAGATGCCGCTGAGATAGATCAGGCCAATCGTCGCCGCCCGACCCGCGACCGTCTTCGGGGCGTAGTCGCCATACCCTGTCGTGGTGATGGTGGTGAAGGTGAGCCAGACGGCAGAGCCGAGGCCCAGGCCTTCCAGCGCCATCATGGCCAGCACATGCAGCCCGATGAGCAGCACCAGTCCCGCCAGGGCGAAGCGCAAGCGGTTGCGCAGGTCCCGCACAACGCTCCGGCCAAATCGCGAACTGCCTTCAGCCAAAGCATCCTACCCGGTACGTAGAGCCTTTGACTGGCAGTCTAGGGCCGCCCGGCAGCTTGTTGAAAGTCAGTCGCTGCGCGGGGCAGGGAAGGGACGTAAAAAACTGGAAGGCTGCCAAGCCGGTCATGCAACTCTCTTCCGTCTTGCTGCACTTCCTCTCCGCTGAACTGAAGCACCCTTATGGGGCTGGTGCAGGGTCGGCAACCATCATCGGAGGCGGGGACCATGGACAAGGACAGGACGGATCAGAAGCGCGATGAGGAAACGGGACACTGGGTTTCCGATCTGAAGCCGGGCGCCACCCACGAGGCAAAGGTCGACAAGGGGGTGGAGGACACCTTCCCGGCTTCAGACCCTGTCCAGAAGGCGGGCGCTACTGGTTTTATCACTTCGGACGGAACGGACACGGCCGTCCATGGCAGCGTTGCGGAACGGGCCCGGACTGGCACGGCGGAGGCCCTGGGCCGAGCCGGGCAGGCGGGAGGTGCAGCCGTTGCCGTTGTCAGTCGGCATCCGCTGCCGTCCCTCCTGATTGCCCGAACAGTCGGCTTCGTGTTCGGGCTGGTCGTGAATGGCAGGCGGTAAGAGGTCCTGGCTGAGGTTGGGCGCGCTCCCTGTCACCCGAACCCGGTTGACGGAGGTGTCCCAAATTGGCCCTTTATGAGCCGGAGTGGGACGCAGGCAGCCGATACAGCGGCGAGCTGCGGGGCCGTGCTGCGACCAACAATACGCTCCGCCCACCCAAAGGCTGCTGACGTACAACCCGGACACGTTGCCGGTCAGCGCGCCGCGTCGGTCACGTAGGCTCGTCGGCCGCGAAGGGCTGTCCCGGAACCAAGGCGAACGCTGCCGTCGCGCTGAGGAATGGCGAGCGGCGCGACCTCGACTTCGGTCCTCCCAGCGGGACCCATGCCGAGAAACCGGGCGACCTTCGGGGTGACGCTGATGATGCGGTTGCCCGATGCCGGCAGCCGATCGCGCACGCGCACCATGGCCACTCGACCGTTGCGAAGATTCCGAACTCGGGCCGTCGTGCCAAGCGGAAGCATGTTGCTCGCCGCGGTATCCGAGTTCAATTCGATCCGGCCGCCATCGGCCATCCTGCGGCCTGCGGAACTAGCCGCGAAGACCGTTGTCTGTCCGCGTCGAGCTTGGCCGGGGAGATCGAGGGAGGTGGTCGGCTGCGCAACCGCTGGTGCAGCCCCGAGGAGTGCGAGGAGAGTTATAAAGGCTGCTGCCGGTGCCATCATCACCTCACGGTTCTAGCCTTTCGAGGCGGCGCGGCTCCTAAAGGTTGAGCTGTCGCTGCTCGGTCAGGCGTGTCAGTTGCGCTGCGGATCAGGAAACAACTCACCACGCCGCTGGAAGTCACAGCAGCCCCGGTGCGCAAGCAGAATTGCGTTGCTGTGGTCGACGACGAGGGCACCACCCTCTGTCCGCCGATTAGCTTTGCCGACGCCGCTGTAGCCCTCGACGTTCTAGCCGTTGAACAAGAACTCCTTCCAACGGATTGAGCCGATGCCTCTTTGCGTCATCAGCACGCTGCTTGTTTAGCTGCTGCAAGCGCGTTGCTGCCGGCACAATGACCGCTCTTTAATCGTCTATGGGTTGTTTTACGTCGCAGTCGCCACTCCCGCTTGGCAGGGTCTTAGATAGACGACGTTCTTCAGAACGCAGACAGGCCTTCATCGGCGACCAACGGATCAACCACGGCGAGCACAATACAGCCTTTTTAGCGGCTCAATTTGGACAAGCCAGGGAGTAAGCCTGACAACCTGCATGAGCATAACGGGTTCAGCCAGCGCACAGCCACTTCACTCAACGCCAGCTTCAACCATCACGGTAAAATATACGATTTCGTAAGGGAATGATGCGCTTCATTGCTGCATCTTCAAGTCTACCATGGCCAGGCTCGGCCTAGCCCCTCAGACCGCTGCATAGGGGGTCACATGTGGGACAAGGATGGCGCTACCTGGGACGGCATGCCGGCATCCGCTCCGGCCCCGCTGGAGGAGGCGGTCAAGGTGTACCGCCGCACCTTCAACGTGCCGCCGCCGCTCTCTGAATTCATCGACGACTTACCTGCTCTGACCCGCGAGATCGTTGCTGCCGTGCGACGCGGTGAGCGCCTTACCAGCGCCGAGTTACACTGCCGGCTCGGTCGCTAACGACCCCACACTGCCGCTCCGTGCCCTTGGTGCACCAGATGATCCTGTGGGCAGACCTCGGAAAACAGAGCGAGCAGTGCGCTTCTCTCCCACACTCTGAAGAATCCGTCTCGTTTGGAACCGCAGGACGCACTTTTAGTCCTCGCCAAAGAAGCGGCGCCGCGCGGCATCATCGCTCGGGGCCAAGGGACCGAGACCAACGTAATCCACGCGGCGGCTCGGGTCCGCGGCGATGCGCGGCAGGGCCCGTGTCCGGATCGCCGCAGCCTCAGGTCTAGGATCGAGGAAGAGGGTCCTGATCCAGTCGGTGATGCGGTGGACGGCCTCGTAGCGGCGGTCGTGCTCAGCGGCATATTCGTGACCCGCTGCTTCCCAGTCCCCATTCGCCAGCAATTGGTCTCGGAGTGAACGCACGTCGCCCAACGCGAGCGAAAGGCCCGCACCGAAGGACGGGTCGTTGGATGCGGCAGCGTCACCGATCAGCGCGACCCCGTTGCGGTAGGGGTGCGGCACCCAGTTGTCGGTTCCCTCAAAGGAGGCGAGAGGGCCGATCAGTTCGGCGGACGCGAACCAGTCTGACGGGGCACCAGCAGCGATGCTGCTCTCCGCAAAAGCTTCAAGGCTGCGTGGCCCAGCGGTACGGCGGCGGCCGTCACCGTTACCCGCATCGAACCATGCAAAATAGCTGCGGAAGCGCCCATCGCTAAGCGGGGCGTTGAAGGACAGGCAGCCGCCCGCCGGGTCCATGATGGAGCTGATCCGGTCCGCAGGCGCCCCGAAGCCGTGTATCAGCGCTCCGGCCACAATCATGCGCTCGGGATCGCGGCGGACCTCGAAGCCAGCCCAACCTCGGCAGGCGGAGTTGCGGCCGTCTGCCCCGACAATCAGCCGCGCCTCGTAGTCCTGCTCTTCCCCACCCGGCACCCTCGCGCGCACTGTCGGGCGTTCACCAGGTGTGACACCGAGCACCACAGGTCCACGCAGAACCTCGGCCCCGGCGGCCTCGGCGGCGTGTAGCATCACAGTCTGCATCTCCGGATGGTGAAAGTTGAGCACGGGGAGGCGGTGTGACGAGGTCTCCACGAGATCGCGTGGCGCCGCCGCCGGGATCCCGGCGACGCGGGACGACCATAGGCGTACCTCGTACCCGACCTCGGTGCGGAGCAGTTCGTGGAGTCCTAGGAGGCGGGCCTCGGCGGCGCCCCAACAGTGCAGCTGCTCTCCGCGCACACGGTCGCGGAACGTGGTCTCGCGCTCTAGGACGAGGACCTTCGCTCCGGCAGTAGCGAGCGTTTGGGCAAGCGCCGCCCCCGCGATTCCGCCACCCACCACAATCAGGTCATACCGCATGGTTCGGCCTCCCTCGCACACCGTAGACTTGGGCGCCCGCGCCCGTCAGCATCCTCCTTCAAGTCCTTCTCTCCCCTCATTTTTACGAACCTGCGGCTAACGCCTCCTTCCCTGCGGGCTCGGTATCCCAATGGGGAGCGGGTGTCCTTCCACCGCTGCAACTGACTGGCGCAGAACCACGTTCTCCAGACGCCATGCCAGCCCGATCCGCCGCTGCTCGCGACACCTCGATCCGGACCTACCGGGCCAAGCGCGACTTCGCCCGCACCAGTGAGCCGGCACCGCAGAGCACCACGCCCTTCCCAAAGGCAGCACTGAAGTTCGTGGTCCAGAAGCATGCGGCCCGGCGCCTTCACTGGGACTTCCGCCTGGAGCATGGCGGTGTCCTCTGGAGCTGGGCCGTGCCAAAGGGGCCCTCCCTCGATCCCGCGGACAAGCGCCTGGCCGTGCGGGTGGAGGACCACCCCCTCGAGTACGTGACCTTCGAGGGCACGATTGCCGAGGGGAACTACGGCGCCGGCACCGTCGAGATTTGGGACGCTGGGGAATGGACACCCCTCGGCAACCCTGTCGAGGACCTTGAGAAAGGCGAGCTCAAGCTCCGGCTGAATGGGACGCGGCTCAAGGGCGGGTTCGTCCTCGTTCGCCTACGTCAGCGTGATGGCGAGCGGGCGGAGAACTGGCTCCTGATCAAGGAGCATGACGCCGAGGAGCGGCAGGGCGCGGACGCCGAGACGCTGGAGCTGGAACCAGGGCCCCAAATCGCGCCCGCCACAACCAATAAGGCGAAGACGCGTCGGAAGACGGCCGCAGCACCCACCTCGACGCCCGGTACACCGGTGGCAGAGAAGCCCGCGGCAGCCCCGAGCGCAGAGCCCGCCGGCGATGCTCCCTACCCCGGGGCAGTGCGTGGCCTTCTGCCCGAGAGCCAAAAGCCGGAGTTGGCGACCTTGGTCGGGGAGCCGCCTGAGGGCAACGAGTGGATCAGCGAGGTCAAGTTCGACGGCTACCGCCTTCTCGCTTGGAAGGAAGGCCGGCAGGTCCGTCTGATCACCCGCAACGGCCAGGATTGGACGACCAAGCTTCCGGACGTCGCCCGCGCGGTCGCCTCCCTGAAGCCCAAGACCCTGCTGATGGACGGTGAACTGGTCGCCCTGCGCGAGGACGGGCTCTCCTCCTTTCCCGCCCTGCAGTCAGCGCTCGCCAACGGCGGAAGCAGGAAGGCCCTGTTCCTTCATGCCTTCGACCTCCTGCACCTGGAAGGCTGGGACCTGCGCGGCTGCCGCCTGGTGGACCGCAAGGCGGCCCTGAAGCCGCTCTCCGACTGGGGCGGGGCGCTCCGGTACAGCGACCATCTGGAAGGCGAGAGCGCCCGGGTTCGAAAGCAGGCCTGCGCCCTCGGCCTCGAGGGGATCATTTGCAAGCAGGCGAACTCGCCCTATCGCGCCGCGCGCACCCGTGACTGGGTGAAGGTGAAGTGCCAGGGGCGTGAGGAGTTCGTCGTGCTCGGCTGGACACCGCCGGCTGGCAGTCGGACGGGCCTCGGCTCGCTCCACCTCGGCTTCTACGACGAGCAGCGGAAGCTCCACTACGTTGGCGGTGTGGGCACCGGCTTCTCGGAGGCCGAGCTTCGCTCCCTCACCCGCAGGCTAAGCGCCATGCCGAGTACCCCTCCGGAGGGCCTACTCTTTGCTGGTGAGCCGCCCGACCCCGCGATCCGATGGGTGCGCCCCGAGCTCGTGGCAGAGGCACAGTTCATCGGCTGGACCGGTTTTGGCCGCATCCGCCACGCGACCTACCTCGGCCTTCGGCAGGACAAGGAGGCGGACGAGGTGGTGCGCGACGTGCCGCCCTCCGAGGTCGAGCCGCAGGTCTTCCAGCCTCGTGGGCAGGTGAAAGCAACCATCGTGCACGCCACCGCGCCGAAGCGCGGCAGCCAGCGGGTCGGCGCAGTCCAGATCACCCATGCCGAGCGGGAACTCTGGCCCGGCGTGACAAAGGTCCAACTGGCTGACTACTGGCGTACCGTCGCCGCGGTGGCCTTGCCTGGCATTGCCGGTCGCCCGCTAGCCCTACTCCGTTGCCCCGAGGGCATCGAGGGGGAGCGCTTCTTCCAAAAGCACGGCAGCAAAGGCATGCCACCCTCCATCCGGGACAGAGTGGCGGCCGAGGGCCCCTACTTGGCCCTCGATATCGAGGAGGGGCTGGTCGCCTGCGCCCAGATGTCGGCCATCGAGCTGCATGTCTGGGGCTCGCCCGAGCGCGACATCGCGCATCCCGACCACATCGTCTTCGACCTGGATCCTGGCGAAAGGGTGCCGTTCCCCGATGTGGTGGAGGCCGCCAAGGAAGTCCGTGCCCGGCTGAAGAAGGCAGGGCTGGAGAGCTTCTGCCGGACCACGGGCGGCAAGGGCCTCCACGTCGTCGCATCCATCCAGCACGCCTCTGGCTGGCTCGCCGTTCGGGCCTTCTGCCGCCACTTCGCCGCGACCATGGAAGCGGACATGCCCGAGCGCTTCGTCTCGACGGTGCCGAAGGCCAAGCGCCGCGGGCGCATCCTCGTGGACTGGCTGCGCAACGGCCCCGGCGCCACGGCGGTAGCCAGCTACTCGCCCCGTGCCCGCCCTGGCGCCCCTGTGGCCACGCCGCTGTCCTGGCGCGAGGTCACGGCCAAGCTCGACCCGCTGGCTTTCACCCTCGCGACCGTGCCCGACCGCCTCAAGCGGCTGAAGGCCAATCCCTGGCAGGGCTACGGGACCCTGCGGCAGTCTATTCCCGAGGAAACGCACTGATGGCCCAGAAGCACCCGATCTGGCGGGGACACCTCCGCCTCGCCCTCGTCTCCTGCCCGGTGGCCCTCTACACGGCCCACAAGACTTCGGGCGACCTGAGCTTTCACCTGATCAACCCCAAGACGCAGAACCGCGTGCGGATGGTCACCGTGGACGCGGGCACCGACAAGCCGGTAGAGCGCGGCGAGCTCGTGAAGGGCTACGAGTTCAAGAAGGACACCTACGTCATCCTCGACGATGCCGACTTCGAGCGGGCGAAGATCGACACCTCCGAGGTACTGACGGTCGACAAGTTCGTAGCAGCCGACGCCATCGACCCGATCTACTTCGACGCGAGCTACTACCTCGTGCCGGATGGTCAGGCCGGGCAGGACGTCTACGTCGTGCTGCGGGACGCCATTGCCAAGAGCGGCCGCATGGCACTTTCGCGCCTCGTGCTCGCGCGCAGGGAGCGGGCCATCGCCATCGTGCCCATGGACCGCGGGCTGGTGCTGCACACGCTCCACGAGGAGCGCGACCTCGAAGACCCGAAGGAGCTCTTCGCCAGCGTGCCCGGCAGCAAGCCCGACCAGGAGATGGTCCGGCTGGCCACTCAGCTCGTCGATCGCCAGACCGGCAAGTACGACCCCGGCGATATGGAAGACCGCTACGAGGCTCGCCTGCGCGAGGTGATCGAGGCCAAGCTGCGGGGCGAGGAAGAAGCGCCGGAGCCCGAGCCCGAGGAGCGCCGGGACAACGTCATCGACCTCATGGCCGCCCTGAAGCGCAGTCTTGGTCAGAGCACGGACGAGGGCAAACGAGCGCCGGCCAAGAAGGCACCCACTCGATCCTCATCCAAGTCAAAGGCATCAAAAGCAGCCAAGGAAGCTGCGGGTGGCAAGAGCAAAGGAGCGCCTGCGGCTACCCGCAAGCGGGCCTGAAATTGGAACAGGCCACGGATCGGCCGTGCCGATTACCCTTCTGCGTGCTTGACCAAACCTGCGGCTTGCAAAACGGCCTGAGGAAGATACGCATGCTGCCCCGACGTTCCTTTCTGACCCTTGTTACCGCGGGCGTCGGGTTGTCGACATTACCCGCGCGTGCGGCGGTGCCGGACGGGATCACAGTCGCGCTTCCTGGGGTCCGCCTCTTTGTGCGCGACACTGGTGGGGATGGGACGCCCGCTGTGCTCCTGCATGCCAACACGGGCACCAGTGCGAGTTGGGCTGATCAGTTCGACGCTCTCTCCACCGCAGGCTACCGCGTCATCGCCTTCGACCGTCGTGGCTGGGGCAACAGCATCGCCGATCCGTCGACAGGACCGCAGCCGGGCAGTGTCGCCGAGGATCTCGCCATGCTGGTGGACCACCTCCGCCTGCCCAGCTTTCACCTGATCGGCGTTGCCGGAGGTGGCTTCGTCGCGTTGGACTATGCAGGTTGGCGCCCACAGACGCTACGCAGCTTGGTCGTTGCCGCGAGCACAGGCTCTTTCTCCGAACCAGAGATGCAGCAACTGAGCCGTAACTTGGATGTCCCGGGCTTTCGCCAACTACCTGAAAGCTTCATTGAGATCGGCCCATCCTTCCGGGCCGCTCATCCTGAGCGGACGGCGGCATGGCTTGAAGCGGAGGAGAAGGCGCGACAGAAGAACGCGCGTCCGCAGCCGCTGCGCACGCCCAATACCTTCGCCAAGGTCGAAGCAATCCACACTCCGCTGCTTGTCATCAGTGCCAGCGCCGACCTTCTGGCACCGCCGGCTCTCATGCAGCGTTGGGTCCGCCACATGCCCCAGGCCGAGTGGTTCTCGATTGCTGATGCCGGCCATTCCGTGCCCATGGAGCAGCCAGATGGGTTCAACAAGGCTGCACTGGACTTCATTCGGCGCCACTGAATGCATGCAAGGCTTGCACATGGTGCTTGGTAGTGCCGTAGATTTCCGGATCATGGCGACCAGAAGGGGCGGAAACCAATGCTGGATGAACTTGTCCCTGCCGGAGCACCCTGGTCTGGCATCGTGCCTCGTGGCCATACCCTGCGCATCATCGACCTGCATGGACAGCAGGCTGTCGACTTTCTTTGCTACAATGCCGCGGATCCCGAGGAGCGCTACCACGCACCGAACACGATGAAGGCTGCCGGGACTATCTTCTTGACGGCCGGGCATGTGCTCTACTCGGATATAGCGCGGCCGATCTTCACCATCACCGAAGACCAGTTCGGTGGTCACGATACGATCGGGGGCTGCTGCAGCGCGCCATCCAATCGCATGCTCTACGGCGTGGAGAACTGTCCTGGCTGCCGCGAGAACTTCCTGCACGCCCTTGCTCAGCACGGGCTAGGGCGGCGCGACATCGTGCCGAACGTCAACTTCTTCATGCGCGTGCCGGTACTGCCTTCTGGCAGCGCGGCAATTGCAGAAGGTGTCTCGCCGCCGGGCTGTGTGGTCGCGCTGCGGGCAGAAATGGATGCGCTGGCCGTGATCTCCAACTGTCCTCAGGTCAACAATCCCTGCAACGGCTACAATCCAACGCCAGTCCAGGTTCAGATTACCTGATCCCTGAGTGCCTAACCGCAACCTGTCAGACGTGGCTCAGGGCTCTGTCAGCTCTTGCGCCAGAAATGCCGTCGCGTGCCGTCTGAGGTTGTCTGCCATACCCTACCGAGAGAATGGCGAGCACGGTGGCCGCACGACGGAGATGAAGCAAGCGCATGCGGTTGGCGGGAACATGTTGGTTGTGACGTACGCGAGGGCGAAGGTGACCGCGGAGTTCGTCATAGGCGCGACAGATGCGCGCCGTTGAGGCGAAGCTCTTAAACCCCGTATGGCTCATATTCGTCCTTCGACGCCGTCATCGTCCAGTTCAAGCCTGTTGTGACTGTGTTGCACGGATCGGCCTAGCGGGCTGGTTGGCTTAGGTTCCTGAGGGCCGACGGCCTGTCATCCTTCCGGAGAGCCCAGCTTGCCCTTCAAGGCGAATGCCGACTGCCGTCACCGTATTCCGAAGCCAAGGTTCCGGGCGACGAATTGGGCGGCGTACGATGCCGCACTCCGCGCGCGCGGCAGTCTAACCGTCTGGTTCACGGAGGCGGCGATTGCGGCCTGGAAGGCCGAGCCCCGGACCACGCAGGGCGGCCAACCCCGCTATTCGGAGTTGGCCATCTCCACGGCCCTGACACTTCGGGCCGTGTTTCGCCTGGCCTTGCGCCAGACCGAAGGCCTGATTGGCTCGATCATTGCTCTGCTCGGTCTCGACCTGCCCGTGCCGGACCACAGCACCCTCAGCCGCCGGGCCGAGACGCTGGAGGTGCCGCAGGCTCGCGCTGGCACGCGCCCCATACACCTGCTGGTGGACAGCACAGGGCTGCGGCTATGTGGCCCAGGCGAGTGGCTGGTCGAGAAGCACGGGAGCAGGACGCGCCGATCGTGGCGCAAGCTGCACATCGGCGTGGATGCCGACACCGGGCGGATCGTCGCGTCCACCCTGACGACGAACGACGTCGATGACGCCTCGCAGGTCGGTCCCTTGCTCGACCAGGTTGCGGACCCAATCGCCTCGTTCACCGCCGACGGCGCCTACGACCAGGACGGCGTCTATGGTGAGGTCGCTGCGCGGCACCCCGATGCTGTGGTAATCGTGCCGCCACGATCGGGTGCCGTACCGAGCGCCACGGCCGAGACGGCGCCCACCCAGCGCGACCATCACCTCCGGGCCATCGCCGAGCGCGGACGCATGGGCTGGCAGAAGGTGTCTGGCTACAACTGGCGCGCTCTTGTCGAAGCGGACATGAGCAGGTTCAAACGCGTTATTGGCGGCGCGCTGCGTTCGCGCACCAGCGGGCGCCGTGCGACGGAGGTGACCATCGCTGTAGGTGTGCTGAACCGCATGCTTAAGCTTGGACGCCCGGAGTATGTCCGCGTCCCATGATCCCGGATGCCTCCGCGCCTCACTGCGCTTGCAGGCTGGTCCGTGCAACGCAGTCCCTCAGCGCCGCGCCACGCGGGACCCCACCAGCTCGTCCCAGCGACGGAACGCCAGCACCATCTGGTCGGGCTTCAGCGGCAGTTCGATCGGATGGTCGGCAATCATCGCGGCGTATTCCGGCCGGCCAAATTCCTCGATTACCCGGCGGCTCTCAGGCGGCGCCAGATCCAGTCCCACGTCCTTCACCGCCGGGCCGGGGTAGAGGTAGCCCTCGTCATAGGCATAGGCCTGCATCTTCGGCTGCAGCACGAAGGCCATCATGTCCAGCACCACCGCCAGCCGGTCCTGCGACAGGCCCTTCGGCACCACCATGTAGTTGGCGTCGGACACCCAGTGGTGGCCCTGCAGGACTGCCACCTTCGCCTCCTTGGGCACGATGCCGAGCGCGCGGGGGTTGATGTCCCAGCCGGTAGTGGAGACGATCATGTCCCGCGAGCCGTCACCCAGCTCGCGCATCGTGACGCCGGTGCCGCTCGGATAGCTCTCGATGTACTGGCCGAGTTCCTGCAGGTAGGCCCAGGTCTTGTCCCAGCCGCCCACCGGGTCCTTCGGGTCACGGTCGCCCAGCAGGTAGGGTAGGCCCATCATAAAGGTACGGCCTGGGCCGGAATTGCTCGGCCGCGCATACATGAACTTGCCTGGGTGGGCTTTCGCCCAGGCCAGCAGGTCCTCGGCCGTCCGCGGCACCTCGGCCACGCGGGCGGGCATGTATTCCAGCAGCGGCCCGGACGGGTAGTAGGAGCACACCACGCCGAAGCCCCCGCCCTGCTCGCGGTGCAGGTTCAGCGCCGCCGGCTGGTAGCTGGCTTCCAGGCTCGGAAACTTCTCGTCATATTCGGGCAGAATATGCTGCCACAGGTTCAGCGCCAGGCCGCTGGCCAGGCCGTCGCTGCCGGTCAGCACCAAGTCCAGGTCGGACCGCCCGGCATCCTGCTGTGCCTTGATCTTGGCCGCCAGTTCCGGCGCCGGCGCCTTTACGAAGGTGATGCGCGAAACCACATCCCGCTTAGCGGCGCGATAATCGTCGAAGGCACGCTGGTGCAGCGCCAAGGCGCCGGACACGTCCATGACACTGATGGCAACGGGTGAGCGCGGCATCGGCGGCAGCGCCGCGCGGACAGGCCGCAGCGTCCCGCCCAGGACCGTGGCGGCGGTGAGCCCACCGACGATGGCCCGGCGCGGCAGGGGAAGGTCACGCATCTTGGCTGATCTCCGGTTCATGGTCGGATGGGTCGGGGAAGCGCCGCTCGGCGGAGCCGAGGCGGATGCGCCGCAGGCGTAGCGAAGGCGACCACTTGGCCTCGCTTGGCGCAAGAGTGATGCCGCGCGCCGCCAGCACCGGGGCCAGCAGTGCGGCCGGGATCTCGCCGGCCAGCCGCAGCGTCTCGTGCGGAGTCGCGGCGCCCCAGGCCACCAAGTTGCGCAGCGCGGCATCGAGGCAGAGCGAGGACCCCGCAAGCGTGCGGCCGCCATCCTGGCGCACCGTGCCGTCGGCGCCGCGTTCCACCACCATGCCGGCGAAGGGATAGCGGCCGGGCGGCGCTGCGGCGGCGGACGTCGCGTCGGTGACCAGGAAGGCGCGGCCCTGGCCTTTGGCGCGCAGCATGACCCGCAGCGCCGCCGGCGGCAGGTGGATGCCATCGGCGATGAAGCCGGCGCAGAGCTGGTCCTCGGCCAGCTGCGCGAAGATCGGGTTGGCCAGCTTCGGCAGGCTCTGCGGCAGGCCGTTGCCGAGATGGGTGGACAGCGTGGCGCCCGCCTCGGCGGCGGCCGCGACTTCGGCGAAGTCCGCGGCGCTGTGGCCGATCGCTACCAGCCGCGCCTCGGCGCGCGCGGCGCGGATGCAGGCCAGGGCGTTTGGCCGCTCCGGCGCGAGCGTCAGCAGCAGGATGGGCCGTGACAATCCGGCTTCCAGCCGGGCCGGCAGCGCGGGGTCTGGCGTGCCCATTGCTTCGGGCGGGTGGCAACCGGCATAGCCCTCGGCCGGATTCAGGAAGGGGCCTTCGAGGTGGAAGCCCGGGCACATCAGCGGCCCCAGCCGGCTGCCGGCTACGGCGGCGTCCAATGCCTCCAACCGGGCGCGCAGCACCGGCTCGGGCGCCGTGATGACGGTGGGCAGGCAACAGGTGACGCCGGTGGCCAGCATCGCCTCCAGCGCCCGGTCCAGCGCCGCCACCGTCACCGCCGCGTCGTTGAAGTCGACGCCGGCGAAGCCGTTGACCTGCAGGTCCACTAGCCCGGGCGAGAGCAGCGCTTCGCTCACGGCTGTCGCAGCAGCGACGCGGCCGACGGGTCGACGAACAGCAGCGCCTTCGGATGGCGCTGCAGGATGGAGCCGGGGTGCAGCGGCGTGACCGGGCCCTGCACCGCGTCGCGCACCGCGGCGGCCTTGCGCGCGTCGGGCACCGACAGAACCACCAGCGCCGATTGCATGATGCGCGGGATGCTCATGCTGATGGCATGACGCGGCACCGCCTCCAGGCTGGGAAACCAACCTTCGCCGAGCTGCTGCCGGCGGCAGGCCTCGTCCAGCTCCACGACGATGTATGCGGAGGGCGCGTCGAAGTCGGCCGGGGGATCGTTGAAGGCGAGGTGACAGTTCTCGCCGAAGCCGGCGAAGCAGACATCCACGGTTCGGCCATCGATCAGCGACGACAGGCGCGCGGCCTCGGCTGCCGGGTCGGCCGCCTCGCCATCCACCTCCACCAGCGTCGGCCGGCCGCCGAGCGGCGCTAGGAAGCGCTGCCGCAGGTAGCCACGGAAGCTGGCAGGATGCGTCACCGGCAGGCCGACATACTCGTCCAGGTGGAAGGCCGTCACCCGGTCCCAGGCGATGTTTGGCATGGCGGTCAGCGCCTGCAGCATCTCGAACTGGCTGGCGCCGGTGGCCACGACGATCGTCGCCTCACCCCGCGTTTGCAGCGCCGCGCGGATCGTCTCGGCCCCCGCCGTTGCGGCGGCCTGGCCGAGCGCTCCCTTGTCAGGACAGATCCTCAGATCGAACATGTGCCGCCAGATCCCACCCCTCGTCGCAGCAGATCAGAGCCGTTCTACCTTGGCAAATTATTTTCCTGATTACGCGGAAACATCAGCCAACTTGAGCATGCGATACGGCATCGGCGGGGTCTGTGCAGCGGCTGTGGCGAGGCGCGGCAGCATGGCAGCGAGATCGTAGCGGCGGTTGAAGCGGTACTCGAACTCGGCGAGATAGCGCGGCACGTGCTTGGGCGCGATCGAGCGGTAGGTGCCGGTGATCGCGGCCTTGATGTTGCCGAGCGCGGTTTTGACCCACTTGAAAGCCGGTGTGCGAGCAGCCCGCGCGCCCGAGCCGGTCTTGATGACCGTGTGCTGGCACCCGGCCTTGCTGTCGGCAGCGAAGCAGCCGAGGCCGTCGCTGACCACCTCGCAGGTGGGATGCAGGCTGCGCTTGGCAAAGCCCTCGACGGCGCGGCTGCAGAAGCTCGTCACCCGGTGCAGCTTCAGCCGTACCGGCTTGCCCTCCGGCGTGGTCTCGACGGCGGCCAGGAAGGGCGTCTTGCCAGGCGAGCCACGGCCACGCTTGCCGCCCGAGCGCTCGCCGCCGAGATAGGCGTCATCGAGCTCGATGCGACCGGCCAGCAGCTTCTCGGCGTCACGCTCCAGCATCACCTGCCCGAGCTTGTGCTTGATGGTCCAGGCCGTGCTCTGGGTCACGCCGAGGCGGCGGGCCAACTCGATGCTGGAGATCCCCTGCTTCGTCTGGGTCACGTGATGGATGGCCCGGAACCAAGTCCGCAGCGCCACCTTGGTGGCGGCGAAGATGGTGCCGGCCGTCAGCGAGGTCTGCCGTCGGCAGGCGCTACACTGAAACAGCTGGCGCGACCTGATTGCGCTATGGCGTTGCTCGCCGCAGATCGGGCACTCGAAGCCTTCTAGCCAGCGCCAGCGGAACAGTGCCTCGCGGCATGCTTCCTCACTGCCGTACTGCTGCTCGAACTCGGGTCCGCTGAGCCCCTTCTGGAACTGCACTGAGTTGCGGGCCACAGCTATCCCTTTGCAATCACCTCGATGTTCTTGATTCGTACCGTGACGTGGCCGGCTGAGGAAGCCGCGTAATCAGGAACCATGATGCCGCTGACGGGTCGCAGGTTGGCCCCTTGCTCGACCAAGGGCACCGTCAACTTGCCTACCTGAAGGCGACGAGGGCTGACTGATCGACAGCGGGAGCAAGGCAATCAAGTTCGCGCGGTGACCCCGCTGATGTCGGACCACACCTCGAACGCCAGCGCCCTTGCGGCGCGGTACTCGCTGGCGGTGACGTGGTCGCGGCGAAAATGAAAGAGGTTGTTGATCCCGTCGTGAGCGGAGAGGAAGCGCTGTGCTTGGCCCCCTGACTTGAAGCGCTTCATCTGCCGTTCCCGTCGTCGTGTCGGCTGATGCGAGTTCTCCGCACGGTTGTTCAGCCCTTTGTGCTGCCGGTGCTCGACCGAAGGCATCACCTCCTTCTTGGCGGCGCCGTAGCTTGCCAGCTTGTCGGTGATCATGACACGCGGTGCTCGCATTTGCCGCTTCAGCAGCTTTCGCAGTAGCCGCTTGGCAGCTTGCTTATCCCTTCGGCTCTGCACCAGCACGTCGAGTACCATCCCGGCCTGGTCGACGGCACGCCAAAGCCACTGCGTCACACCGTTGATCTTGAGGACGACCTCATCCACGTGCCACTTGTCACCGGCGCATGGAAGTCGGCGGCGAACCCCGTTAGCGAAAGCCTGGCCGAACTTACGGCCCCATTGCCGCAGCGTCTCGTGGCTGACCACGATGCCACGGAAAGCCAGCATTTCCTCCACCATTCGCAAGCTGAGCGGGAAGCGGAAATAGAGCCAAACCGCTTGGCTGATGATTTCCGCTGGAAAGCGATACCCGGCGAAGCTGGGGCAGGCGGCCGAAGCGGTCATCCCACCCGACTACCCGGTGGCGGACTGCTCGGGCAAGCTGGGGGGCAGCCAACTTGACGGTGCCGTCTGACCTGACGGATGCGGAATGGGTGCTGGTGGCGCCGCTGATTCGGCCGGCGAAGCATGGCGGCAGACCTCGCAAGGTGGACGTGCGCGAGGTGCTGAATGGAGCGCCCCCCATTTCGACCGGCCAGATGGCGTAACCTGAGCGACCGTCTTGTTGATCAAGCGGTTTGCCATGGCGTGCTGGTCGAGACGAGGGCGTTGAGGATGCCCAGGAGACGACGGATGCAGGCGACAAGGTGAACCATTTTGAGCGCGCCGCGCGCAGTTCCCTCCATGTCGCCGAAGGCTGGAGAACTGAGCCCGCAGGACGACCATCGTCGCGTCGATGGTGGCCCGTACTTTGGGATTGCGGGCGCACCGTCGGCGGTCGTCCTCCATGACGATCATCTCAATGTCTTTCAGTACCTAAACGGGACCGCGCCTTAGATAACTCACAACCTGTTGGACTCGCTTGCAGATTAGGTCAGGCGTCGGGGTCCTGGTCGGCGCCGATGGGGGCCCGGCTTTCTCAGCAGTTCAGCAACAACCTCGAAGGCATGAGACCGGTTTTCGCGGGGTCCTGGTTGGAAGCCTATCCGGACCAGTCCCTCTCCCGGAGACCGGGTCACCCAGCAAACATACGCTCTCACCTGCGTCCAAGAGCCGAGGTGCTCCGTAGAGCTGGATCAGGTCTGGAGGGCATGGGGATGAACGCTCCGCCGAACGGCTCTATTTGGGAGGACACCGCATCGTCGCTCGTGCGGGATCACGGCAGCCAAGCGATCGACCACTGCATCCGGCGAATGCACGCGTTGCTCGAGGAGGGCCGGAAAACGGAGGCTCTTGCTTGGGTCGAGATCGCCTATGCCACGGCCGAACTCGTAGCGCGGATGACCTCTGAGGCAACTCCTGAAGAACCCTCCTCTCGCGACGGGATCAAGGACGAGGAGCCAGGGTTGCGCTGATAACACTTCCACACTGAAGGAGGCTCACACGCTGGGCCGGTCATGCGTCGGCGAGTTGTCCGCGGAGCTGTTGGGCAGCGGCGTGGAGAGCGGCGCCGATGAGAGCGGGGTGCTTCCAGGGCACGCTACCGGAGGAGCGCAAGGAGAGGAGGGGAGCAGTGAGGTGCTTACTCAGGCGCCCGCAGGCCTCGTCGAGGGCCGCGCGCCGTGCGGCCGGATCGTCCAAGCCGTCGAGGTGGATCTCCAGGCTCGTGAGAAGCGCCTGCTGGAGTTGCTGGTGAAGAGTGGACAGGGTGTGAGCCAAGCGGGACGCCTCCGCGTCGGGTGTGTTCCGGTAACTGTCACCAGACCTCGCACATCTCAGGCTCACGGTCACGTGAGGCCACAAAACCTGACGCACCTCACGAAAAGGCCATTCCTTGCTGATTCAGCGCCTTGGCTGAGTACCCTCGCACAGCGTCGCTGCGACGATGTGGAACCCTGCAACCAACGTGTTGAGGAAGCCTTGCTTCGATACGATCCGTTAAGGAGATTGCATACACCTTCAGTGCTCTGAAGAGCCCACCTCAACCCCTGGCCCGAGTGCCCCATCCATGTCGCTGCGCCTGACCTCCGACCGCCGCTTCCAGAGCGAACTGCGCTCGGTCCTGGCCACCCTGCAGTGCCTGTCCGACTACGCGGCCGATAGGGGCGACGCGCAGTCCGCCGCCATCCTCGGCAACGCCGCCGGCCTCATGGAACTGTCGCTCGTGGTCCCAGCGGCCCAAGCTCCCGTGCGCCCGCCCGTGCCCACCCGCGAGCAACTCGCCGAGGCCGTCGCTGGTGGCTCTCCGACCCGTCGGCGTCAGCGCAGCACCGTGTCCTCGTTGGTCAGCACGTCCGCCGCGAAGCCGAGCGCGCGGCGCAACATCGACGGCCGTGTCACGTCCCAAGCGGCTGTGTGAGCGCTTGACAGCCAACGACACTGCGCATCAGGACGCCGAGACGCGGATCCGCTGCGACGTCCACAACACCCTCACCGTTCCTGATATGCCCGACATCCTTGCTCGTGCCTGATCAGCGGACCAACGATCAAACGACAGCTTCGAATCGCCTCCCGCAGTAATAGCCGACGTCCTCACGCTTTCGACTCCTGCAGGCGGGCGACATCCAGCGAAAGCATGAGCGCCTCGCTTACAGCTTCCGCTCCGTCGATCGCGGTCGCTTGCGTGACAGCCCAGGTCATCACCGCCACGGCCACCTCCCGCGGGTGCCAACCCGCCTCGACCGCCTGCGCCTGCATCGCGATCAAGGCCGGCGCGAGCGCCTCGCCACAGAGCGAGAAGCGGCGTCCCGGGTGAACGTCGCCGGCGAGCGGTGGCGCGATTGGGCTCTTGGATGTGGGCATGCTGTGACCGTGCCAAGTCCGACCTCCTTTGCCCAGTGCTGGTCCCTCGCCTCGCGGCAACGATCCCAAACGGAGATGTGCCGTCCCAGGAGGTCACGGGGTCTCTACGTGCGTGCAAGTTCTTGCTTTGTTCCGTTTGGCGCTGCACCCTTCGCCGATGCCGCGCCCTGCTCGATTCGCCCGTTCTCGCCGATATGCCCCGTCGGCCCAGGTGCCCCGTGGCTGACCTGGAGGGCGGCACGCCCTTGCCGCTGGTGCCCGCCACCGGCGAGGAGGTGGCCGAGGTGCTGGCCTACGCGCTGCGGCACGACGAGCGCGGCAAGCCCCGGCGCGGCGCCGCCTGGGAGGTCGCGGCCGCCGTGCTGGCCGAGCAGCTCGCGGCCCACCTCGAGCGGGCCAACATGGTGGTGGTCAAGAAGCCGCCGCGCCCGCCGCACTCCACCTGATGGCGCAGGCCATGGGCCGGGCTGTTCCAGGAGGCCGGGAGCAGCCGCGCCCGCCTGTCCAGCCCTTTGCCGAGCTCGCGGCGCGGTCGAACTTCTCCTTCCTGGATGGTGCCTCCCACCCCTGGGAGCTCGCCGCCACGGCCAAGGCGCTTGGGTACTCCGGGCTGGGGCTCTGCGACACCAACACCCTGGCCGGCGTGGTGCGCGGGCACGTCGCGGCCAAGGAGGCGGGGATCCCGTTTGCGGTGGGGTGCCGGCTTCGCCTGGAGGACGGCGCCGAGTACCTCGTGTGGCCGACCTGCCGGGCCTCCTACGGGCGCCTGACGGCCCTGCTGTCCCGCGCCCGCATGGCCTCGCCCAAGGAGGCCTGCCGCATCGGCCGAGACGACCTGCTGGCGGCCGCCGCGGGCTGGGTGCTGGCCGCCGTCCCTCCTGAGGAGGCTCGCGAGGGCGGCGCGGCAGGCTTCGAGGAGCGCTTCCGCCGGGAGGCACAGCTCCTCCGGGGACGCTTGGCCCTCCCCATGATGGTGGCGGCCTCGCACACCCTCCGCGGCGACGACCAGCGCCGCCTGGACCGGCTGGCGGTCGTCGCTGCCTCGGCGGGCGGGTGGCTGCTCGCGGTGGGCGACGTCCGCTACCACGTGGCCTCCCGCCGGCGCCTGGCCGACGTGCTCACCGCCATCCGGCTCGGCACCACGGTGGACGCCATCGGGGCGGCGGCCGAGCTCAACGCGGAGCGCCGGCCCAAGAGCCTGGCCGAGGTGGCGCTGCGCTTCGCCCGCCACCCGGAGGCGGTGGCCAACACCCTGCGCGTGCTGGAGGCGACGCGGGGCTTCTCGCTGGAGGGGCTTCGCTACGAGTACCCGGACGAGGTGGTGGACCCCGGCCGCACGGCCCAGGAGACGCTCGAGGCGAGGGTGGCGGCGACATTGGCCGAGCGCTGGACCGTGGTGCCGGCCGAGATCGAGGGGCGCATCGCCCACGAGCTGCGGCTGATCGGCGAGCTCGGCTACGCGCCCTACTTCCTGACGGTGGAGGCGATCGTCCGCTTCGCCCGCGAGCGCGGCATCCTCTGCCAGGGGAGGGGGTCGGCCGCCAACTCGGCCGTCTGCTACGCTCTCGGCATCACGGCGGTGGACCCGGGCAAGCACGACCTCCTCTTCGAGCGCTTCGTCTCGGCGTCGCGCGGCGAGCCGCCCGACATCGACATCGACTTCGAGCACGAGCGCCGCGAGGAGGTCATCCAGCACCTCTACGAGCGCTACGGCCGCGAGCGCGCCGCGATCTGCGGCACGGTGATCCGCTACCGGCCCAAGAGTGCCCTCCGCGAGGTCGGCAAGGCGATGGGCCTGTCCGAGGACGTCACCGCCCGGCTGGCCAGGGCGAGCTGGGGCGGGGGAGGGGAGGGGTCGCTCGCCGACCTCGCCCAGGGCGAGGGGCTGGACCTCTCTGACCCGCGGCTCGCCACCACCATGGAGCTGGCCGAGGAGATCCTCGACTTTCCCCGGCACACCGCCACCCACGTGGGCGGCTTCGTCATCACCCGCGGCGCGCTCACCGAGCTGGCGGTGGTCGGCAACGCCGCCATGGAGGGACGGACGGTGCTCGAGTGGGACAAGGACGACATCGACGCGCTCGGCATCCTCAAGGTCGATGTGCTGGCGCTCGGCATGCTCTCCTGCCTGCGGCGGAGCTTCGACCTGCTGCGGCGCCACGGCGGGCCGGACCACGACCTCGCCAGCCTGCCGCGCGAGTGCGCCGAGACCTACGCCATGCTCCGCCGGGCCGACAGCGTCGGCGTGTTCCAGGTCGAGAGCCGGGCGCAGATGAACATGCTCCCTCGCCTCCGACCCGCGACGTTCTACGACCTCGTGGTGGAGGTGGCGATCGTCCGGCCCGGTCCCATCGCCGGCGACCTCGTCCACCCCTACCTCCGCCGCAAGGCCGGCGAGGAGCCCGTCAGCTTTCCCTCGCCCTCCCCCGAGCACGGCCCGGCCGACGAGCTCGAGCGGGTGCTCGGCAAGACGCTCGGCGTGCCGCTCTTCCAGGAGCAGGTCATGCGGGTGGCGATCGTCGCCGCCGGCTTCACCCCCGACGAGGCCGACCAGCTGCGCCGCGCCATGGCGACCTTCAAGCTGACCGGCGGCGTGGCCCGCTACCGCGAGCGCCTGGTCGAGGGCATGGTCCGGCGGGGGTACGAGGCGGCCTTTGCGGAACAGATCTTTGCCCAGATCGAGGGCTTCGGCTCCTACGGCTTTCCCGAGAGCCACGCCGCCTCCTTCGCCCACCTCGTCTACGCCTCCTCCTGGCTCAAGCGGCACCACCCGGCCGTGTTCACCTGCGCGCTGCTGAACAGCCAGCCGATGGGCTTCTACGCGCCCGCCCAGCTGGTGCGGGACGCCCGGGAGCACGGGGTGCTGGTCCGCCCGGTGGACGTGAACGCGTCGGACTGGAACAGCACGCTCGAGCCCGAGCGGGAGAGCCGCGGCGGGCTGGCGCTCCGGCTGGGGCTGCGCCTGGTCACCGGCCTGCCCGAGGCGGAGGCGCAGGCGCTGCTGCGGGCCCGGCGAGCCCGCAACGGCGCGCCCTTCGCCTCGGTGGAGGACGCCGCCATCCGCGCCGGGGTGGGCCGACGGACGCTGGAGGCGCTGGCCGCCGCGAACGCCTTCGGGCCCACGGGGACCGTGCGGCGGCGGGCGGTGTGGGACGCGGCGGTGGCCGCGAGCGGGCCGCAGCAGCTGCCGCTCTTTGCGGTGGCGCGGGACACCGCCGCGGCGGCGATGGCGGCCAGCGCGCCCCTGATGGCAGAGCCCGAGGCCGCCCTGCCCCAGCAAGGGGAGGGCGAGGAGGCGGTGGACGACTACCGCGCTACCAGCCTGACGCTCGGGCGGCACCCCATGGCGATCCTCCGCCCCACCCTCGACCGCCTCGGGCTGGGCGACACCCGCCAGCTTGGTAACCTCAGGCCGGGCGCCAGGATCCGCCTGCCCGGCATCGTCCTCATGCGCCAGAGGCCGGGCACGTCGAAGGGCGTGGTCTTCCTGACGGTCGAGGACGAGTTCGGCACGGGCAACCTCGTGGTCTTCGCCGCCATCGCCGAGCGCGACCGACCGGCGCTGCTGAGCGCCCGCCTCCTCGTGGCCGAGGGCAGGGTCGAGCGCGTCAGCGAGCACGTGGAGGTGCCGATCAACCACCTCGTCGTGGCGCGCCTGCTCGACCGCTCCGACCTGCTCGACCGCCTCAGCCAGGGAGAGCCGGGAGGCGAGTGGGCGGAGCGCGCGCTTGGGGGGGGACGACGAGGTCAGGCGGCCGGAGCCGGGAAGCCGCCGCCCTGTCCTACCGAGGTCCAGGGACTTCCAGTAACGCCTTCCTCTCCACTGTGCACCAATCGCCCCGGTTGATCAGCGCAGGGCGGCAAGCCGCTCCACCTCGGCTGCACGGCGTTGACGAGACGTCGACGCGGTAGCCGGCAGGGGGAGCTGCATGGAAGGAACGTCGTTCCGCCCTGCTCGTGCCCCGCGCGGCTGAGGCTCGGCGGCCGGCGCGTCGACGACGCCCGGCACGGGCCAGAAACACACGACCCGCCCCTCCTCGCCCCGGAGTGCGAGGAACACCACGCGCGTCACCTCGCCCTCCTCACCGGTCTCCACGGCGAGGCGGAACATCAGCCCCTCGGCCGCGTCGTTCCCGCCAAGCGCCAGGGCGAGTTGCTGCGCCTCGCTTTCCTGCTGGCGGAGCGTGCGCTTGCTCGGCTCCTCGGCATCGCCCCGGAAGAAGCGCACCGGCACGCCGTCGATGAGGAAGACGAAGTGGTGCGTCTCGTCGAGCACGCCGAGCCATGGGTAGCGGCCCGCCTCGGCGGCACGGCGGAGCCGGTTGCGGCTGAAGGAGTAGGCGCGGCAGCCGATCGACCAGGCGTCGTCGCCCGCCCAGCTATCGGCCATGGCGAGCGCGTCGGTGCGCCCGCGGGCGAGCAGGCGGGCACAGGCGGTGATGCGCTCCTCCGTCAGCGCGGGGTGCAGGTCCCAGGGGAGGCGTGCCCTCGGGACCACGTCGGCCTTGTTCGTCATTCCGGCAGCATAGCGCATGGACCTACCCGGTCGACAGGATGGCCCAGCGCGGCTCTTGGCCGATAGCGGAAGGGCAGTTTGCAGGCGAAACGGCATGGCAAGCGGACACTCGTTTGGCGCTCGCCGACCACTCGCGATCGGTCCCCCGCGGCGTTCAGGTGCGCCATGGGCTGCGGGACTTCGACGGGGAAGTGCGGCAAAGGACGGAGATTGACACCGGGCGACTTGCACAAGCCAAGTAGGCCATGCCGCGCAATCACAGGGCCTGCAACGTCGCTGTCGCCTCCGAGGCCGCGGCATCGGTTGAGGGGGGCGCCGCAGTTAGCCACAACCTTCACGCCGACGAGACCGATCGCGCCACCCGGACCGCTTCTAAAAAGAACGGACGGCACAGGGCACTGCCGGGCCAGATCCGCGCCGGCTTAGGAGACGTGAGGCTACGCCGAGCGTACCCCCTTGGACGCTGAGGCCCCCTTGCCTGTTCTGACAGAAGGAAGCCAGGCGGAGCCAAGCCTGGCCGCCCCTATTTGGTCCGCAACCCCCCTCGGCCCACCCGAGGAATGGCCGGTGAGCCTCAAGACCGCCGCCTCGCTCGTGCTCGCGATCCCCTTCCCGGCCACCCTTCTGTGGGGGCCGGAGTTCACCATCGCTGCCTACAACGATGCCTATCGGCGGGTGCTCGGGAGCAAGCCGGAAGCGCTTGGCCGTCCCCTCCTCCAAGTCTGGGAAGAGGCGAGGGACGCCCTCGCTCCACAGCTCGCCCGGGCGTTGGCTGGTGAGGCGGTGACGGTCGAGGGCGCGCGCTACGTCATCCTTCGGGGCGGCGGACAGGAGCCAGAGGAGGCCTGGTTCGACTACACGTTCAGCCCGGTGCGCGACGAGGAAGGACGCATTTGCGGCGTGCTCAACCTCGGGGTGGAGACCACAACACGGGTGCGGGCGGAAGCGGCACGGCAGAGCAGCGAGGGGCGCTGGCGGGAGGTCTTCGAGCGAATGGGCGAGGGCTTCGAGATTAACGAGATGGTCCTCGACCCCGACGGGCAAGCGGTGGACTTCGTTTACGTCGACGTCAACGCCGCCTGGGAGCGACAATCCGGCTTTCCGCGGGAGGCGGTTGTCGGCCGGCGCGCGACGGAGGTGTTCCCACGGGCGGAGACGGACTACTGGGTGCCGCTGTTCGGGCGGGTCGCCGAGACCGGCGAGCCCGTTCAAGTGGAGCGCTACTTCGCCCCGGCCAGCCGTTGGATCGAGGTGATTGTCTACCGGCTTGAGCCAAGGCGCGTCGCCGTGCTCCTACGCGACGTAACCGAGCGTCACCGGGCCGCGGAGCGCCAAGCGCTGCTGTCGCGCGAGGTCGACCACCGAGCCAAGAATGCCCTCTCGGTCGTGCAGGCGGCACTGCGGTTGACCCGTGCCCCAGACCTGCCGTCCTACATGCGGGCGATCGAGGGAAGGGTGGCTGCCATCGCTAGGGCACAGACGCTCCTCGCGGATGACCAGTGGTCGAGCGCCGACCTCCTGACGCTACTCCGCGGCGAACTGGACGGACTGCTCGACCGCCACGATGGGCGGGTCGAGGTGGAAGGACCGGCGGTCGCCCTCCCGCCTGGGTCGGCCCAACCCTTCGCGATGGCGATCCACGAGTTGACCACGAACGCGCTCAAGCACGGCGCGCTATCGAACCCGACCGGTCGCATTGCGGTCACCTGGAGCGTGGAAGGTGGGCAAACCGGGCGGCTGCGGCTGCGCTGGGCGGAGGAGGGTGGGCCGCCCGTTGAAGGGCCTCCCGAACGGCGGGGCTTCGGGGCGCGGGTACTGGACGGCACGGTGCGGTCACAACTCGGCGGGGCGCTGTCACTGACGTGGCCGAGGTCCGGTCTCACCTGCGAGATAGATCTGCCGCTGGAGCCCTAGGTAAGGCGGGGTGCGGCGCTCGAGGCGATCACAAGGAACCGTTACGAGGTTGCACAGGCCGTGATGGCCAATGAGCTGACGTCCGGTTTGGAGGCGTGGGAACGTAGCTGTCGCCGTCCACAACGGGCGCAAAGCTACCGGAAGTCGGCGTGAGACGTGGGTGCGTCGCGGGTCATCCCGAGATGCCGGAGCGGGCGCACGGTGCTAAGCTGGCGCCTTCCTGCCCCACTTGTCGGTGCCCTCACCCCTGAGCCAGACGACCGAACTCACGCGCGTCAAGGCGCGCATCCGCGCGCTGTCCGAGAAGACCGTCTCGAACGGCTGCACCGAGGCCGAGGCGCTGGCCGCGGCCGAGATGGTGGGGCGCCTGCTCGAGCGCTACGCGCTCAGCATGGCCGAGGTGGACCTCCGGGCCGAGCCCTGCGTGCAGGCCGAGGTGCCGCTGCCCGGCCGCCAGCGCCGGCCGATCGACAGCTGCGTGCCCGCCATCGCCCGCTTCTGCGACTGCAAGGTCTGGCTCGCCCGCGACGAGGATCGGCCGCGCTACGTGTTCTTCGGCTTCGAGCCGGACACCGCCATGGCGGTCTACCTCTTCGCGGTGATCGACCGCGGCATCCGCCAGGAGGTGCTGGGCTTCCGGGCGGGGCACCCGGCTCTGCGGGGCACTCGCCTGCGGCAGGCCTCTACCAGCTTCGCCCACGGCATGGCCGGGCGCCTGGCCGAGCGCCTGGAGGCGCTGCACGCCGCCCGCGAGGCGGAGGTGGCGGCGCAGCGCCCGACCGGCACGGCGCTGGTCCTCGTCAAGCACGGCATAGTGGAGGAGGCCTTCCGCGCGGCGGCCGTGCGGCTTGTGGCGCCGCGGGGTGCCAGCATCCGCCTGGACGGTGCCTACGAGCACGGTTTTGCCGCGGGCGAGCGAGTCAACCTGCAGCGCCCGGTGGGCGGCGCTCCGCGGGACCGGCTGGAGGGATGAGCGGGCGCGATCGCCAGCGCGGGCGGGTCTATGCCTGGGAGGACCGGGTGGTGGCGCCCCACGCGCCGGACCTCATCTCCTTTGCCGCCGCCCAGGCGATGGTGGACGCGATCTGGGCCGAGATGGGTCTGCGCTGGCCACCCAAGGTGGAGCGGCTGCCATGTCAGGCGAGCGCCCGGCAGGCGGACGCCACCCGGCTGCGGCTGCGCCTGCCCGAGGCGCTGCCGTCCTGGGTCCTGCTGCACGAGCTTGCCCACTGCATGACCAGCACGGCTGAGGGCGGGACGGACGGGCACGGGCCGCGCTTCATGGGCCTCTACCTGCAACTGCTCGAGCGCTACCTGCGCCTGCCGGCGGCGAGCCTGCTGCCCTCCTTGCAGGTGGCGCGGATCGCGGTCGACCTCGCGGCTCGCCCGGTGTTCCTCGACGCTCCCGCCCCGTGAGCGCCTGACACTCGCCCGGTGGCCCTGTGGCGGTACAGCCTGACCGCCTCGTGTGTTACGGATCCTCTCTGGGCGTCGGGTTCCACGCCCCCCGTGGCGCGTGCCGGGCAGGGGGTAGGGCGTCCGGCGGGGTGGGTGCGGAGCAGGAGCGGGCATGGCGGYGGTGGACCCCGACGGCGAGCGGGTGCTGGACGAGCGGGAGGAGGCGCTGCTSTCGTCGCTGCCCGAGGCGGAGGGCGGGGCGCTGCGGACCCTGACCCGGCTGGCGCAGCGGCGCGGCCACGTCACGCACGCCGAGGTCGCGGTCGCGCTGCCGTCCGAGACGCTCTCGTCCGACCGCATCGAGGACGCGCTCGGCGTGCTCGCGGCGCTGGGCGTCGAGGTCGCCGAGGACGACGCCGAGGCGGAGGAGGAGACGGCCGCCGAGGGCGCGCGGGCCGGAGCCGAGGCGGACGAGGAGAGCGCCGGCAACGTCGCGGAGGACGCCGGGCGCAGCGCCGACCCGGTCCGCCNTCGTCGCTGCCCGAGGCGGAGGGCGGGGCGCTGCGGACCCTGACCCGGCTGGCGCAGCGGCGCGGCCACGTCACGCACGCCGAGGTCGCGGTCGCGCTGCCGTCCGAGACGCTCTCGTCCGACCGCATCGAGGACGCGCTCGGCGTGCTCGCGGCGCTGGGCGTCGAGGTCGCCGAGGACGACGCCGAGGCGGAGGAGGAGACGGCCGCCGAGGGCGCGCGGGCCGGAGCCGAGGCGGACGAGGAGAGCGCCGGCAACGTCGCGGAGGACGCCGGGCGCAGCGCCGACCCGGTCCGCCTGTACCTGCGCGAGATGGGCGCGGTGACGCTCCTCTCGCGCGAGGGCGAGGTGGCCCTCGCCAAGCGCATCGAGGCCGGGCGCGGCCTGATGATCGAGGGGCTCTGCGAGGCGCCGCTGGTGCTGGACGCGATCCTCGGCTGGTACCGGGCGGTGCGGGAGGAGCGCCTGCTGCTGCGGGACGTGCTCGACCTCGAGGCGACGGCTGGGGCGGGGGAGGGGCCCACCGAGGAGGCGGGCGGGCCGGAGGACGAGGAGGCGGGGGAGGGGGCCGAGGCGGTCACGATGGCCACGCCCTCGGTACTCGAGGAACAGGTCCGGCCCGAGGCCATGGCGGCCTTCGAGGCGATCGAGGGCGCGTGGCAGGCGCTGCGCGGGCTGCAGGCGCGGCGCATGGCCGCCTACGCCGACGGCGCGGGGCTCGGCGCCGCCGACGAGGAGAGGTTCGCCCGGCTGCGCGGCGAGCTGGTGGCGCTGGTGGGCGGCGTCCACCTGCACGCGGACCGCATCGCTGAGCTGGTGGAGCGCCTGCGCGAGCTCAACAAGCGCCTGACCGGCGCCGAGGGGCGGCTACTCCGCATCGCCGAGGCGGCCGGGGTGAGGCGGGACGACTTCCTCGCGGTCTACCGCGCCTCCGCGGCCGCACCGGACTGGGTGGCGGGCCTTGCCGCGCGCAAGGGCCGGGGCTGGATGGCGCTCGCCACCCGCCACGCTGCCGAGATGGAGGAGGCGCGTGCGGCCGTCCTTGCCATCGCCGGGGAAGCGGGGCTGCCGCTCGACGAGTTCCGCCGGGTGCAGGCGGTGGTCGCCGAGGGCGAGCGCGCCATGAACCGGGCCAAGAAGGAGATGATCGAGGCCAACCTCCGCCTCGTGATCTCGATTGCCAAGAAGTACACCAACCGCGGCCTGCAGCTGCTCGACCTCGTGCAGGAGGGCAACATCGGGCTGATGAAGGCGGTCGACAAGTTCGAGTACCGGCGCGGCTTCAAGTTCTCGACCTACGCCACCTGGTGGATCCGCCAGGCGGTCACGCGCTCCATCGCCGACCAGGCGCGGACCATCCGCGTGCCGGTGCACATGACCGAGACGGTGAACAAGCTGAACCGCACCGCGCGACAGATGGTGCACGAGCTCGGGCGGGAGCCGACGCCGGCCGAGCTCGCGGCGAAGATGGGCCTGCCGCTCGAGCGGGTGGTCAAGGCGCAGAAGATCGCGCGCGAGCCGATCTCGCTCGAGACGCCGGTCGGCGACGAGGAGGGCGCCCACCTCGGTGACTTCCTCGAGGACGAGAACGCGGTCATGCCGCTCGACGTCGCGGTGCGGTCGGGCCTGCGCGACGCCGCCGCCAAGGCGCTCTCCGGGCTGACGCCGCGCGAGGAGCGGGTGCTGCGGATGCGCTTTGGCATCGGCATGANAGCCGACGCCGGCCGAGCTCGCGGCGAAGATGGGCCTGCCGCTCGAGCGGGTGGTCAAGGCGCAGAAGATCGCGCGCGAGCCGATCTCGCTCGAGACGCCGGTCGGCGACGAGGAGGGCGCCCACCTCGGTGACTTCCTCGAGGACGAGAACGCGGTCATGCCGCTCGACGTCGCGGTGCGGTCGGGCCTGCGCGACGCCGCCGCCAAGGCGCTCTCCGGGCTGACGCCGCGCGAGGAGCGGGTGCTGCGGATGCGCTTTGGCATCGGCATGAACTCCGACCACACGCTCGAGGAGGTCGGCCAGCAGTTCAACGTCACCCGCGAGCGCATCCGCCAGATCGAGGCCAAGGCGCTGCGCAAACTCAAGCATCCCACCCGGTGCAAGCGGCTCCGCAGCTTCCTCGATGACGGATAGGCAGAAACCAGGGAGCGAAGCCCCGAAAACGGGAAAAGCCCCAGGACCTCGGGTGAGGTCCTGGGGCCTTGTGGGTCTTGCACAGTGCAGGCCAGGAGTGAGGCGCAGCCAAGTGGGGTAGCGGATGTTAGCTTTCGTCGACTTCGAAGCGTCCAGCCTTAGCGGTAGCTCCTACCCAATCGAGGTCGGCTGGTGCACCGCCGACGAGCAGACGACGTCACACCTCATCCATCCTGCCAGGACTTGGAATGAATGGTCCGCTGCCTCCGAAGCGATGCACGGCATCACCCGCGACCGGCTATTCCTCCAAGGACGTCCGGCAACGGAGGTGGCGCACGACATGGTACGCGCTCTCCTGTCTCATGAGGTGCCGCTCTTCTCAGATGCCCCGGCATGGGACCAAGTTTGGCTGCACCGGCTTCTCCTGGAAGCCGGCCTGAAAAGAAGGGGCGTCCTGCATGACGTGCAGCAGGCGTTCGGGCACGCCTGCCAGCCGCTGATCAGCCTCATCGTCGGACAAGGCACCCTCTTGGAGGCGCAACGTCAGGAGATCGCCAGCTTGTCGACCCGCCTCGTTGCAGAAGCTACCGATGCGGAGGCGAACCGGCGTCGCATCCGTCATCGCGCTGGCCCTGATGCCGAGGGTCTCTGGTGGACATGGCGCTACCTGCAAGACCACGTGGCGAGGGAGGTAAGTGAGGCTTCAAAGCCACGCATGGCATGATCACAACAGTCTTCAGTCCTTCGCAGCCATCCCTGCATAAACCTTCTGCACCTCGCTCCATGCTTTGCGCATCAAGGCGACCTGCGTCGCCGTGTAGAATGATCCTTTCCCCCAACCTTCGACAGAGATGTCCAGGTATGTATCCTGCGAGAGCACTTCGAGCACAGCACTCCTTACGCGGGTGTCCAGCTTGAACGGTTCGGGAGGCGCATCCTCAGCCGTCATCATCACGTCCACTTTCGTTCCATCCTCACGTACTTTGACATGCTCGACGATCGCGTCAGGCCCGCCAAAGCATGTCCACCATATCCGTGAATTCTTCCGGGGCTTCCCCTGGCCCGCTGAATAGCTCAAGGCCCAGGTACACTTCGGGATCGCACGATCTTCAGGGCCGGTGACTTCCAGGCCGTCTTCAAGGCGTCGCCTGATCTTCTTCGGATCTCCATCGACCCCGCTTGTTGCCGCTTCGTCCAAGCTCGAAGCAGCATCGCAGGTCCAATGGAACAAGGGCACATCGTCTGCATCAGGATCGAAGGCGTCAAACGATCTGGTTGGACGACGCCGCTGCCGCTTGGTGAACAAGCGTCTGGCGGTATCGATGTCGTCCGGCCTTTCGATTGGCCGGCTATCTGCCTCCCAAAGATGATTGAACCAAGCCTGCGCCTCTTTCGCCTCCACGACGACGCCGGCCTCGATCCAGTGCGCCTGCTCCCCGGCCTGAAGACCCAAGCCGTTCGTTGAGGCGTTGGCCGAAGTGACCACAGCTTCCTTGTCGCTAACGTAGAGCTTGGCATGCAGGCGATCACACTGTCGGACGTCGATCCCTTGCGACATCATCCGCTCGATTTCGTTGGGGTTTGTGGCTCCGCTCATCAGATTACACACGACCCGAATGCGGGCTGTCGCAGGACTTCCCAATAGAGACCTTGATCCGGCGCCCCAGAACGCAACGGCGCAGTCCTGTGATCCACCCTCCAGGATGCGCTTGATGGCCTTATGCAGCGCATCTCCGGTCAGGATCATGTTGATCTCTCCACGCCTTCTGGTTCACTTCGGGTTTCAGGTTCGTGGCAGCGCCAGCTGAGCACTTCCTTCTTTCGCCATGCGCCGTTGAAGTTCTGGCGGACCGTCGAAAACCTAGTTATCAACGCTGCACGCCCGAGAAGAGCCCATGCGGTAGGTAGAGGCAACCGGCTCCCTTGACCCGCTCCTCCGAGCTCCGAAAGCGCGAAAAGCCCCATGACCTCGGGTGAGGTCATGGGGCTCTGCGTGCCTCCTCGGTGAGGAAGCGGGGTTGGCTCAGCTAGCCTGGATTATTCATCAGGGCTGGCGGACATGGTACAAACCATTGTTCAGCCATAGGATTCGGTTGCGACACCTGAACCCAGCTGACTTCGGAGCCCATGCCCGCCAAGGTTGAAGTTACCCCTGCGCTGCCCGGCCTGTCACCGGTGGCCGGCAAGCCCATCATCGCCCGCTTCGACGGCGGGAAACTCTCGTCAGACGGCGGCGTGCTGGCGCTGTGCGAGATCGAAGTCCGCCTCGGCATCGCCGATCGCCTGGCCGCTTGCGTGGCTGATCCTCGAGCGGCGGGGCGTCTCGTGCATGGCATCGCCAACATCCTGCGCTTTCGGATGCTGATGATCGCCGCCGGCTACGAGGACGGCAACGACGCCCACAGCCTGCGGCACGATCCGGCCTTCAAGCTCGCCCTCGGTCGGCTGCCGGATGGCGCCGCGCTGTGTTCGCAGCCAACCATCTCACGCCTGGAGAACCTGCCCCGGCCGCGTGACCTGCTGCGCATGGGCCAGGCCATGGTCGGGCTCTACTGCGCCAGCTTCCGCCAGGTGCCACGCCGCATCACCCTCGACATCGATGACACCTTCGATGCCGTCCATGGCAGCCAGCAGCTGCGGCTGTTCAACGCCTACTACGATGAGTACGGCTTCCAGCCGATCGTCGTGTTCGACGGCGAGGGCCGCCCCGTCGCTGCTCTGCTGCGCCCGGCGCGCCGGCCCACCGGGCGGGAAGTCCGCGCCTTCCTCCGCCGTCTGGTCCGCACCATCCGCGACCATTGGCCCCGCGTCGAGATCCTGCTCCGCGCCGACAGCCACTACTGCGCGCCCGAGGTGCTGGATTTCTGCCGTACCGAGTGGCTCGACTTCATTCTGGGCGTCGCCTCGACCACCACGCTGCGCCGCCATGTCGAGACCCTCGAGCGCAGCACTGCCGCCCGGCAGGCCGCGACCGCCGGTGCGGACAAGCTGCGGCGCTACAAGGAGTTCCTCGACGGCGCCGCCAGCTGGAGCCGGGTCGAGCGCATCATCGCCCGCGTCGAGGCCAGCGCGCTGGGCACCGACAGCCGCTTCGTCATCACCAACCTTGCCGGAGGTATCGCCCGCACGCTCTACGAGGATCTCTACTGCCGCCGCGGCCAAGCAGAGAACCACATCAAGTCCTGGAAGACCCACCTGGCCGCCGACCGCACCTCATGCCACCGCGGCACCGCCAACCAGTTGAGCCTGATGCTGCACACTGGCGCCTACTGGCTCATGTGATCGCTGCGCCGCCTGATGCCGCCCCGCTTGTCCTGGCGCGTCGCCCAGTTCGACACGCTCCGCCTGCGCCTGCTCAAGCTCGCCGCCCGCATCGTCACCTGGAAGACCAAGGTGATGGTCCATCTGCCCAGCGCCTGTCCTGACCAAGCCATCCTGCGCCTCGTGCTCGAACGCTTGCCCCGCTTGGTCATCTGAACCACGGGGCGGTGTCGCCCCGGCCAAACCCTTCACCGCAATCCCAAGCCTCGTAATCCGCACCCCGGCGCCGGCACGTGTTGCCGACGTGCCTCGCTGCGCCCCCACAACCATCAGGTGAACTGAGCCATGACCAGATCTGCCCGGCCCATCGCATGATGAATTTACCGGGCTAGGCCCATGACACTTGCGACTGCTCATGATGTTAGCGTAGCTTGAGATGAAGTAATTATGACAGACGTCATACCACCCCGGCTGGACACTGATCCCACGCGCTGCTTGTTCTGCTGCGGCGAGATCTCACCACAAGCAAGTGTGTGTCTACACTGTCGTGGAGTGCTCACGCCGATACGTGACCTCGTTGCCTCGCACGTAGCGCTAACATTGAAGCTGGCGGAGGCAGAGATGGAACTCGCCCGCTTACGCGAGGCTCCAATCACGCCGTTGCAAAACGCCCAGCCTGTCGTCGCCTCCTTGCCGTACCAGTCTAGCTTTTCGTATAAAGCGTTGACTGAACACCTGTTCATCGGCCTTTTTGTTCTGGTTGTCATGCACCTGCTGCTGGCTAGCCTGCCGCCACTCCCTGCTGTTGCGGCCTACCGCGCCATAACTCTGGCGGTCGCGCTGCCCTTCGGCGTGCAGTTTGAACGTAGCGGCGGACCACGTTTGCCGGCGCAGATCCTAGTCGCCCTGGCCTTCGCGACCCTCGCAGTCGCCGTTGTGACCAGCATCGACGGCTTGCTTGGCATACACTTAGTAGGGGCGCTGTCGCCCGTCGAACGGGTCCAGACCGGTATGGCGATCACCTTAGGCCATCTCACGGGCAGCATCTCAGTTCAATGGTGGCAAAAACACTTGGCGAGGACCTCGCGCCAGACGGAGGATATGCAGATTGACGTGACCGCTATCCGCGATCTGCTGCGTAATCCAGAACGTCTGAAGGCGGGGATGGAGGCGTACCGATCTATCGTCGAGGCTTGCGCGCCCGTTGCAGCGGCTGCGGCAGCACTCTGGGCCACCTTCAGCAAATGAGGTGCCCACGGTGACATGGCATTCAGAGACCTGTCACTGATTGTGCCAGAGATGCTGTCATGCGCCGGACGACGCGTCATACTATGCTGGCTTGAGGATGATGTACAAAGAGCAGTGATTGACGCCGCCCTTCTTGCGCCGGCACGCTAACCCCAAGCGCCTGTCTACCCTGAGACTTCCTGCCTCGTCGCCGCTCACCCTAAGAAAATTCGCGGCAGCGCCGGGGCAGTATCCTGCGGTGGTGAGCGCTACAGGAGATTTTCATGATCTTCGCAGTGATTGGTTTTTTCCGTGCTGGCATTGCGGACGCACCTCCAGAGATGGCAGCTGCGTTTAACGAACACCTTGGGCCGTCGGGGGCAGGGTTGCGGATTGCGGGTTATTTGCGTGACGCCACCGGCCGTAAGCGTGGTTTCCTTGGATTGCTTGAGGCAGATTCTGTCGAGAGAGCCGAAAGTTTTCTTCAATCAAGTCCACTCTACGAGGGAAAACTTTACGATCGGGCAGAAGCGTTAGAGTTCGCCATTGAAGTAGGCTTTTTACACTAAGGCCGCCGACGGTATCCTTTGCAACGGAACAACTCCCTCATGATGGAATTAGGATAAAAAATGTTGTTTTCGGGTGACCCTGATATGGGCCAGTTCTACCACCTTTAAGGGGAGACATACCTTGGCACACACGCTCCACGTTGTCGTCGCAAGCACCCGTCCCGGCCGCAAGGGCCTTGCCGTCGCACGCTGGTTTGAGGACTTTGCCCGACAGCACGGCGACTTCGACCCGGTGCTGGTGGATCTCGCTGAATTTGACTTGCCGGTCTACGACGAGCCGGAACACCCGCTCACCCGACGGTACCAGCACGAGCACACGAAACGCTGGAGTGCGAGCGTCGCAAAGGCCGACGCCTACGCCTTCGTCATGCCGGAGTACAACTACTTCCCTCCCCCCTCGCTCGTAAACGCACTGAGCTACCTCGTGGCGGAGTGGACCTACAAGCCCGCCGGGCTTGTAAGCTACGGAGGGGTATCGGGCGGATTGCGCGCGGCGCAGGCCGTGAAACTCCTTCTCACGACACTGAAGATTATGCCTATCCCCGAGGGTGTCGCCGTTCCGAATTTCGCGACGTTCATGGACGATGCAGGCACGTTCCGGCCCAATGAGCTCGTGGAGAAAAGCGCCACGACCATGCTCGGCGAACTGATACGGTGGTCAGGTGCCCTGAAGCCGATGCGAGCTCCATGATGAGCTGACGACGTTCTCGTATGAAGCGAGCGGGCAGGACGATGTCCGGCTACCCCGACCCGCTGAGTAGCCACTCCTCCTCCAAACGAGATGGGGCGTGGCCCCAAAGTCCTGACATAGAACGTGCTCGCTACGCTCGCCGATGTGCAGCCACAACTCTGACTTCGTGCCGTAAAGTTCGGCGCGAGAGCTGATAGAATCGACGTGAGAAGGACGTTACAGGCGGGTCGCGCACAAGGGCGCTTACGTCGCTTCACGTCGGTAGCGGAGTGGACTTATGCCGGCCGCGCGCCGGAACGCGCGGGAGAAATTCGACTGTGATGAGAAGCAGCAGGTCACCGCGATCTCTGCCAAGGATAGCCGGCCTGTGGCCAAGAGTGTTTTTGCCCGCTCAAGCCGCAAGCGTCCGAGATAGCGATGCGGTGGTACACCCATGTATTTGGTGAACATTCGGTTGAAGTGGAACGGGCTGAGATAAGCGATAGCGGCCAGTTCGTTCAGGCCAATCTCGTCTTCCAGATGCTCAGCCATGTATTCAAGCACCCGATGTAGCCGCCTCTCATCCAATAATCTACTGGCACGAACCGGTCCTGACGCTGGAATGCCGCTCACGTAGCGCTCGGCGATCCGTGCTGTCAGTGCCAAGGCCATGCTCTCGACCCGCATCTGCCCTGCAGCGGTAGGCGCTCGCATCTCAGCCAGCACGGCCCAGCCGACCTGCCGAATTAGTTCGTCGTGCAGGCCAGCAAGATATCGTATTGAATCCGGGCGAATACCGGCCCCGTTTCGCAGTTCGGCGTTCTGCGCGAGCCGCTCGATCGGTAAATAGAGATGAAGCACATCATGCCATTCAGAGATCCGAATGTCCTCCTCAAGCACGCCGGCTGGACACAGCCAGACAATTCCGGGCTCCACCCGCGTCCGCTGGGGGAGGCCATTTCCCTTGCGTGAAACTACTGCTTCCGGATGGCAGCTGACGGCAATTCCGATTTCCAGATGCTGCGGTTTGAAGGGCGGCAGTTCACCGGCAGGGTGATGACGAAGATCAGCAGCTAAACCTCGCCATGTTAAGGTTCGGGAGGATGTGAGAACGCCGCCAGAACCATATTTGCGCGCACCGTCTGCTTTCAGGTCCATGTCACAGCACCTCGGGGTCCATAGCTCATTATCATAGAGATGAAATGCGGCTTGGCATCAAGAACAGCAATTTGGGAATAGAACTCAGTACCAAACTTTGAGATGGTCACCGTCACCTCGCCGATGATGACGTGGCTAGGAGGCAAGGATGCACACCAAAACAGCGACGATGGCCACAATCCTTGTCGCCACGATCGTCGAGTTGCTCCCGACTGGAGGTTCCGCTGTGGCCGATACGATGCCATCCGCCCTTCCAGCCCAGCTCGTGCAAGATTTTCACGCAGCATTTGGTGACCATCACGCACGCGCCGTGCACGCCAAGGGCATTATCCTGGAGGGAAGTTTCCAGCCGAGTGCCGATGGGGCCAGGCTGTCCGCTGCCCCATTGTTCAGAGTAGGCGTGCCGGTCACCGTCCGCTTCTCTGATTTCACCGGCCTGCCCGATATTCCTGACACCAGTAACGACGCTAACCCACGTGGCTTTGCGGTAAAATTCCATCTCCCGGGTGGGGCGCCCTACGACATCGTGGCGCACAGCTTCAACGGCTTCCCGGCAGCGACTGCGGCAGAATTCAGCTCGCTGCTACAGGCTTTGGCGCGGAGTGGCCCGGATGTCGGCAAGCCGACGCCGCTCGACCGCTTCTTCGCTGATCACCCGCGTGCCCTGGCATTCTTCACCACGCAAAAGCCACCACCGGAGAGCTTCGCCACCGCTGCCTACTTCGGCGTCAACGCCTTCATCTTCACCGATGCGGCGGGCCATAGCCAGTCGGTCCGCTATCGCTTCGTGCCTGAGGCCGGCGAGCACTACTTGGCGCCCAATGCGCTGAAGGCGCGCTCCGCAACCTACCTCATCGACGAAATTGGTCCGCGGGTCAGGGCGCAACCGATCCGCTTCACCTGGTATGCCCAACTCAGCGAGCTCAGCGACGCTGTTGACAACCCTTCGGTGGCTTGGCCAGAAAATCGGAGACTGGTGAACCTGGGCGTTATTACCATCGACCGCTTGGCGGCGAACGTACCCGATACGGATCGTGGGCTACTGTTCCTGCCCGGCAACCTGCCGGAGGGCATCGGCATCGCCGACCCAATGGTCACCATCCGCAACGCCGCTTATCCGTTGTCCTTCCATGAACGTCAGTAGGCGGGTGGCCGCCGCGGCGGCGTTGCTCGCAGCAAGCGTTGCGCCCAGCGCTGGACCTGCCCGTTCGGCGCCATCGGAAAGCCTCGAGCCGCTGCTGCAGCAGGCTATCCCAAGCATTCCAGGTAAGACGCTGACAGCTGTACACGTCGTATTTCCGCCAAGCGCCCGGTCTAATCCGCATCGGCACGGCAGTGCGTTTCTCTACGCATACGTTCTGGCTGGCGAGATCCGCAGTCAAATTGAAGGTGAGCCGTCTCGTGTCTACCGGACCGGGGAAAGTTGGACCGAGAAGCCTGGTGACCATCACGTGCTGACAGAAAACGTCAGCACCAGCGAGATTGCACGGCTCTTGGTTGTGTTTGTCGCAAACGATAGCGACACGCTCAAGAACGATGATCCGGCCGCGCAGAACTAGGGCACTTCAGTCTTGCGCAGACATGTCGGCTCTGATTCGACGCTGTGGATGGAACAGCGAGGCTGGTTGTGACGGCGCCGCAGTCGCACAACCTGCGCAAGCACTTGGTCCGGACGGTTGAGGAGGGTGCCTCGGCACGGAAGGCGGCGGCAAGCTTCGCCGTTAATGCCTTGGCGGTGATCAAGCTGGTGCGGCGGGTCCGCCAGACCGGTAGCACGGCCCTAACCAGGATCGGAGGGTGACCGCAAGCCGCTGCTGTCCGTGCGGGAGGCGTTCCTCTGCGAGCTGACAGCTAGACGAAATTGGATCATCCTGGCCGAGATCCAGGTGGTTCTGATCGAGCACGGCGTGGCGCTGGTCTCACTGATAACAATCTGGACCATGTTGAAGTGATTCGATGTGTCACACAAGAATTGCAAGGGCTGAGCAGGACTGGGCCGTTGACGCTGAGCACCATCGCCACTGGCGCGTCTAGCAGCGCTACATCGATTGCGAGCGCTTCGTGATCCTTGGGCCGGTGCCACCACAAACATGATCCGCCGCTATGACTGCGGATCGTGGAGCGAGTGCCTGGGCCGTGCGCCACACGGACACCGGCGAACTACCATCTCCACCGCGAGCTTGAGCAGCGCTGGCCTCTTCGCATGTCGCGGCTCGCCAGAGAAAGAGCAATCGTCTAACGGAAAGGGGTAAGCACTCAGCTGATGTGACCAGTTTTTTTGGCGAGCCAGGGTGTGAAAGGGCCGGGTGGCGAAGCGCCCATGAAAGCGACCAGGGCTACTGTACCGACCGCAACCCAGAAGCTGAGGCGGAATGCGTCGATATGCGCCAGCGTGAAGGCCTCACGCTGCACCGTCGCCGCAAGAGTGGCGAGCGCCCGTGCCGGCGCCGTCAAGGCTCCATCCGCGTAGAAATGCACTCCCAACCGTGCCAGCGCATCGGCCGCCAAACGACCGCCTGCGGCAAGGTTCAAACCGAGTTGATATGACTGCACTTGCTCGCGCATCCGGAGGAAGGTGCCAAGCAGACTCTGCCCGAACTCGACGCCAAGCAAACGCACAACCTGGATATAGGCAACAAAGGCGGTTGCTTGAGTGGGATTACTGTTGCCGAGGCCGTAGAGGATCAGCGCCAGGAAGGTGAAGCTCTGCCCAAAAGCCTGAAGGAAGGCCACGAGCAAAAAATCGGGTCCTGCCCAGTCGCGTGTCAGGCCGGAGGCGAGCCAAGCGGCGATGGCAAAGCCCATGAGACCTGACATGAGGACCAAACGAGCATCGAAATGACGCACTGCGAGCACTGCCAACGGCACCAGTGCAATCATCGGCAGCGCGCTACCGAGAAAAAGCGGCCAGCCGGCTTGTTCCGGCCGCAGGTGCTGCACCACCATAAGAAAGTTCGGTACCAGCAGCCCATTCGACATGCTGAGTAGGCTAAAGCAGAAGCCCGTCACCAGCATCAAGCCAATGTTGCGGGAAGCAATAACGCGCAAGCTCGCCCAAGGATTGGCAACCAAGACCTCATTGAGAGCGAAGCCTGCGAGCAGGGCTGCACCACCAGCCAGCAAGCCGATGATAGTGCCGGACGCCATCCAGTCGAGCCGGTTACCCTGATCAAGCGCGACATAGAGCATGGTCAGCCCGCCACCGAAGAGCAGCATGCCGCCCCAGTCTGCCCGCGCCAGCAAGGTGCGGTCGACAGCCACTCGCGGCGCACCCCGCCAAGCGAGCCAAGCCATCACTGGAGCCAACAGCACGTCCTGCCAGTAGATCCACTGCCAGCCGAGCAGCGCGGCATGAAATCCAGCAAGCCCGATCCCAGCATTGAGCGTGAAGCCGGCTCGGAAGACATAGATCGCGATGCCCGCGGTCCAGAGCCGCTGCGGCATGCCGCGAAAGATCACCATCAGCGCCGCGGGCACGAAGACACCGAGCAGCGCGCCATGCAGCGCGTGCAGCACCAGCAAGGTCGGATAATCCCGGACCACTGGGATCAGAAGTGAAAGCAGTGCATAGAGTAGGGCCGGACCCACCAGCACCCGGCGCAGGCCAAACACCGTTACCAACCAGGTGATAGCCGGCGCGACCAGAATCTGCGGTGCCAGCGCTATAGTGGAAAGCCAAGCACCCTGATCGGGCTCCAGTCCCATGGCTCCGCGCAGGTCGGGCAGGCCAACACCGAACAACCGCGTATGGAAGCCAGCAATGAAGCAGCCGAGCAGCACCGCTGCGACACCGAAAGCAGGTACGGGCGGGCGCTCAGCGGCCGGCATCGGCCGGCTCCCTGACATTTATGCGTGTGACCACCGACATGCCCGGCCGCAGTTGATCGAGCAACGGTTGGCCCGGCTCGAAGGCGATGCGAACTGGGATGCGTTGCACCACCTTGGTGAAGTTACCGCTGGCATTGTCGGCAGGCAGTAGCGCGAACTGTGCGCCGCTGGCGGGGGAGAGCCTCTCCACGTGACCATGCAGCTGGGCACCCGGGAACATATCGACTGTCATCTCGACTGATTGGCCGGGCGCAACATGGGTGAGCTGGGTCTCCTTGTAGTTAGCGATCACATGTACATTGGGCAGTGGAACGACGGCGATCAGGTTGGTACCAATCGTAACGTAGTCGCCCGGCTGCACCCCGCGTTCGCCCACCACGCCGTCGATCGGCGCCACTATGCGGGTATAGCCGAGCCGTAGCTGGGCAGCTTGAAAAGCGGCCCGTGCAGCCTGCAGCTCTGCCTCCCGCTGGAGCCGCTGGCCTTCCAGCACATTGACCTGACGGCGCTGCGCTTGGACCAATGCCTCGCTGGCGTGCAGCGCGGCCGAAGCCGATTCTTGGTCAGCAGTCGCCGCCTCCAGCTTCTGTCTCGTACCAAAGCTTGAAGCAACGAGGGCTTGTTGACGTTGGAACTCGAGCGCTGACTGATGCTGCCGGGCCACCGCCGCTTCCTGCTGCGCCTCAGCCTGAGCGATGGTGGCGTTCTGTAGGGCAATCTGATTACCGAGGTTGTCCAGCGCTGCTCGAGCGGCGGCGACGCTGGCTTCTGCCTGGGCGGTCTGCGCCTCGTAATCCTCCGGCGCAATCTCAACCAGCAGGTCGCCCGCACGGACACGTTGGAAATCTGCAACGAGCACGTGAGCCACGTTGCCCGCAACGCGCGCGCTCAACCGTGTTGTCTCAGCACGTACCACGGCATTGTCGGTCACCTGTTGGCTGGCCTCACTACGCCAAGTGTCCCAGCGCGATGAGGCTAGGCCGACCAGGGCTGAGATGGTCAGCACGCCAACAATCGGAACCGCCAGTCGGCGCCGGGCACGGCCTTCTGAGGCAGGTCTGCCCCGCAGTGTCTCGGGACCAGGGGGGAGGGGGATTGCGGCATCGAGCATTGGGAGGATCTCCAGTACCCGTTGGCGGGCCATGCCACGTTAGGTCGCGCGGTTCTGGAAAGATTATCGCCTTCTTCAGCACTCACTGGTGACGCAGTTGGTCTAATCTGCACGTGAGCGCTGCTTTATCTCCTTTGAAGCCGCTGGTGGCGATGCCGGTCGGCGATGCAAGGAACCAAGCCATGACGCAACGTATGGACTACGCCGCCGCGGCACCCGCTGGGGTTAAGGCGCTCGGTCAGCTCTATGGCCATGTCCTGCAAGCCGGCCTCGATCCTCGGCTGCTTGATCTCATCTATCTTCGCGTGAGCCAAGTGAATGGCTGCGCCTATTGCATTGACATGCATACGCGGGACCTGCTGAAGCGTGGCGTTGGCATCGAAATGCTGGCTCTGATCCCAGTATGGCGCGAGGCCGGCGCGCTGTTCACCCCAACAGAGCGCGCAGCCCTCGCATGGGCGGAGACGGTGACGCGGGTCGCTGACACTGCGATCCCCGATGTCGAGTACGCCGCGGCGGCCGCCGCCTTCGATCCCACCTCGCTTGCTGAGCTGACGATCGCCATCGGCCTCATCAACACTTACAACAGACTTGCCGTTGCCTTCCGGGCAACGCCTCAGGCAGTGAGGCGGGCTGTGGCGGCTGCCGCGTGACCCGTCTCGGTACAGCGGCACCTTTCACACTGCTCTACGAAGCGCAAGCAACGGCGATCGGAGGCCGTACGGGGGCAGCCGCAACCCCCGATGGTAGGATGCGGGTAACGCTGACGACCCCAAAGGAACTTGGCGGTACTGACGGTCCGGGCACCAATCCGGAACAGCTCTTGGCTCTCGGCTATGCTGCCTGCTTCCTCGAGACGATCCGACTGGTAGCAGTGCAGCACGGCATTGGCATTGCCATCGATAGCAACGTCACCGCGACCATTCGTCTGGGCCGGCGTGCAGACGATGATGGCTTCGGCCTGGAGATGGCGCTTCTGGCCGACCTGCCTGGTGTCGAAGAACAGGCTGCAGAGGAACTGCTCCAACATGCCAGGATCATCTGCCCTTTCTCTCATGCCATCGGCAGCCATCCTGGTCTTCGCCTCACCCTCACCTGATCACAAACCAAACGGTGAAGCGTCCAAGAAACATGAACGCCTGGCTTACAATGGCATGAATACACGCTGAAGGACCGGCTCAGGCTTCGATCCCGACAGCCCAAGGTTGCGCGGCGAAATGTTGCCTAAGGAATTCCAGCAGCACGCGCACCCGGGCTGGCCGGGCACGACCAGGTGGCGTCAGCACATGCAGCGGGGCCGGCGCCACCACCCAGTCAGCAAGCACTTCCTCCAGCCGGCCCTCTTGCATTTCACACGTAACGTAGGCTTCCGGCAGCGCTGTCATCCCGATCCCCCCAACGAGCGCCGGGATTGCAGCGACGCCGTTGTTGATGCGGAAGCGGCCGTTCACGTGCACAGCGCAGGCGCCATGCTCGGCATGGCTGAAATGCCAGGTCTCTGCGCCGAGAATGTGGGTGAAAATCAGCGCCGGCATTCGTGCCAACTCGCTCGGATGCTGCGGTCGGCCATGTCGCTCGAAAAAGGCCGGCGAGCCAACCACCGGTACGCGGAAGGAGAACAAGCGGCTGATCCGCAGGGACGAGTCTGCAACCGGACCAATTCGCAGCGCCAAGTCAAACCCTTCAGCGATGATGTCCAGCCTGCCGTCGGTCATGCACAAATCGATCTCGATCTCCGGGTAGCGGGAGAGGAACGTCGGGAGAATGCTTGCGAGCTGGTCCACTCCAAACGCTGTGGTGCTCGCGAGACGGACGAGGCCGCGGGGGATTGCCGCCTCCTCCAGGATCTCCGCCTCGATAGCTGTGCCTTCCAATAAGATGCGAGAGGCACGTTCGAGTGAAATACGGCCACTCTCCGTCAGTGAAAGCTGACGGGTGGTTCGGTGCAGCAGTGTTGTCCGCATCCGCTCTTCCAGCCGGGTGACGGCCTTGGATACGGTCGTCTTGGCGAGACCCAATTCGTCGGCAGCGTGGCTGAAAGAGCCTTTCTCGGCCACTTTGGCGAAGATCGCCCACGCTTCAAAATCGGGTAGAAGAGGCATTGGTTTCTCCAAGAGCAGCACCGCAGACCAGCGCCCATTTTCGAATTCTGAAAAGGGTTAGCGTCCAATAAAATGTTATGACGGAGTGTGCTATGCTGTAGCCATTATCGATAAAGAAGAGCCTGACCTCTACGTTCACTGATATCCGACGTTCATTACATAATCCCTGAGCAATGCTTCTTCGTTTTCGACGATGTCAAGCATACGGAGGAGAACATCGCGAGCGTAAACGATGCCAATCGGCTTCTGGCTGTGATCGATCATGGGAATGCGTTGGAGATTTCTACTTACAATTAGTTTCCAGATTTCTGACACTGATCCATGCGAGGCGCATGAAACCACCTCTCTCTTCATGATGGTGTCCACCCTGGAAGTGCGGCCGCCTTCAACACGACGAGCGATCTGCGCGAACATGTCCCGTTTCGTGAGCACGCCAACCATGCTGCCGTCAGCGTCACACACAACAATCAGGTCGGAATTTGGCTTAGACATGATCGCGGCCGCTGCTTCTAAAGGCGCGGCGGCATCGATGGTCAGGAGACGATCACGCGCAATGTCAATTAGAGAGCAAGCGGCCATGTCGATCCTCCTTGCTGAGGCAAGGTTGTTCCTTGCTCCCAAAGAACAGGATATTCGCGCTACCGGAGATTATGACTGGACGACCGTAGCACTTCGCTGCCGCCCTGCAAGCAGGTTAGTTACAGCCAGATCTGCGAAGATGTGTTCGCCTCATCGAGACCCAGCACAGAACGTCTGGAGGCGTCGACGCACTCAGTAAAGAACGCTGCCCAGCTCGCAAGAATGAGAGAATATGGACCGAAACGTTGCGTGAATCTGCTGCAGCGCATGAGAGGTGTATGGATCGCCTGAGCAGGCTGGCCGGGTCAGGGTTCGACGAGGCTGAAGAGGGTTATGGATGGCGTACCCCCCCACGATGTTGCCCCAGCGGCTGAACCAAATTTACGCGATACAGTTTGGCTCCGCGCCGCCATCAGCTAACCTACCGCATGCCCGTCAAAACAGTTCCAAACGAGCGGTTCTGGGTGGTTGCCCCGAATGCACTCATTGCACAGCTCGGCAGCAGCTTGACAGGGTTGCCAACTGTGGAAGCGGGGCGACGTCTTGCCGAGCATGGCCCCAACACCGTCGCGGACCAGCCTCGTTTACAGTTCGCCAGAAAGATTGGCCGGCGCCTCATTGAGCCGCTGGTGGCAATCCTGCTTGTGGCAGCGTTCGTCTCGGGAATGACCGGGGATTGGCCGGGCTTCGTCATCATCACTGGCATCGTTGCCGTCTCAGTCGGCCTCGACGTTGTGCAGGAGCACCGCGCCGAGCTGGCAGCCGATCGTCTGCGGGAAAGCGTGGCCGTAAAAGCTTCCGTCCGTCGCGACGGCCAGGTGGCGACGGTGCCAGTAGAAGAGCTCGTGTCTGGCGACGTGGTGGAACTCGCCGCCGGCGCGTTGGTGCCGGCCGACGGCCTCCTGCTGGTGAGCCGCGGTGCCCAGGCGAATGAGGCACTGCTGACCGGCGAGCCCTATCCGGTGTCCAAACGCTTCGGTGCCTGTGACGCGCCGGGTCCGGCTGAGGCTTTCAACGCGCTTTTCGCCGGTACCGCGATCGTCACAGGTTCGGCCACCATGCTCGTGGTTGCCACAGGGCGTGCGACGCGCCTCGGAGGCGTCGCAGTCTCGCTCGCGCAGCGGCGTCCACCGACCGCCTTTGAAAAGGGGCTGCATGGGCTTGGCTCGTTGATCCTGCGGCTTACTGTCTTCCTTGTACTGTTCGTGCTGCTCGCCCAGCTTGGCTTCCAACGGCCACCCCTTGAAAGCTTCCTGTTCGCAGTTGCCCTCGCGGTCGGTCTGACGCCCGAGTTGCTGCCGATGGTCACTACCGTCACCCTCTCGCGTGGTGCGATGCGGATGGCGCGCAAGCGCGTGGTCGTGAAGCGACTAGCAGCCATCCATGACCTCGGCGCGATGGACGTGCTCTGTACCGACAAGACTGGCACGCTGACCGAAGCCCGCATCGCCCTCTCTGACGCAACTGGGCCGGACGGTACCGCCTCGCCCCGCGTGCTAGGCCTTGCTGCGCTGAATGCTGGACTGGCGAGCGGCGTGCCGAGTGCGCTGGATGCCGCGATCCTCAAGGCAGCGCCTCTGACTGCGGGCTGGACGCTGCTGAGTGAGGCGCCCTTCGGCTTCGAGCGTCGGCGCTCCTCTGTACTATGCGCAGGAGACGGGGAGCGGCTAATGGTCGTTAAGGGTGCGCCCGAGGCGGTGCTGGCCGCCTGCACCGCTACGGAAGATGCGAGCGGACATGTGCAGCCGATGACACCAGCGCTGCGAGCCAGTCTGCTCAACGGCGCCGATGCTCGCAGTGCGGAGGGGCTGCGGCTGCTCGGTGTCGCCGCACGCTCGGTCGCCGAAGGGGAAGTGCTCGAAGGGCCGGAAAGCGAACGCGACTTGGTCTTCGCTGGCTTCTGCGCCTTCCTCGATCCTCCGAAGGAATCCGCTGCCGAGGCTGTGGCGCGGCTCGGCGCCCTCGGAGTGCGGGTCAAGATCGTTTCGGGCGACGCGGCACCCGTTCTGCTGCATCTGGTGCAGACGCTCAGCCTCCCGTGTAAGGGGCTGCTGACGGGTGAGCAAATCGAGGCACTCGACCATTCCGGATTGGTGGCGCGGGTGGAAGAAGTGGATCTCTACGCCCGCGTTTCGCCGGACCAGAAACGGCGCGTTATCCTGGCGCTTAAGGAGCGTGGGCACACCGTCGGCTTCATTGGTGACGGCATAAACGACGCGCCCGCCATCCACGCTGCCGATGCCGGCCTTTCGGTGGATGGTGCCACCGAGGTCGCGCAGGCAGCGGCGGACCTTATCCTTCTCGCGCCCGACCTCGGCGTGCTTGCAGAGGGAGTGGAGGAGGGACGGCGCACCTACGCCAACATCATGAAATATGTCCGCATGGGCACCTCGTCGAACTTCGGGACCATGTTCTCGATGGCGGTTGCTTCGCTCATGATCCCTTTCCTGCCTCTGCTACCTGCCCAAATCTTGCTGAACAACCTACTCTACGACCTGTCCGAGATGGGTATCCCCTTCGATGCAGTGGACCGCGAGGACGTAGCCGCGCCCCATGGCTGGAACATGGGCGCGGTGCTGCGGTTCACGTTAGTGATGGGACCGCTCTCCTCGGTCTTCGACCTTGCTACCTTCGGCATCCTGTTGTGGGGCTTCGATGTAACCGCAGAGGCATTCCGCACCGCTTGGTTCGTCGAAAGCATGGCGACGCAGGTCTTGGTCATTTTCCTGATCCGCACACAAGGTTCAGCATGGCGGGCGGCCAGGCCGCATCCGGTGCTGGTCGCGACATCGCTCTCTGCTCTGGCTCTTGCCCTTGCACTGGCACTCGGGCCGCTGGCGCCGCTGCTCGGCTTCGCGCCCTTGCCGGGGTCGCTCCTCGCCGTCATCGCTGGGTTAGTGGTTGGGTACCTCATCCTTGCCGAGGTGCTGAAGCGCTTCGCGAGTCGTGTGGAGCGGGTATGAGACATGCCCCTGCTACCTGGAGGTGGATCGCTCGAGGAGCGGCTGCCTAGCCAACCCAACTTAATGATGCTCTCGCGCAGCCTGCGGCTCAGGTGGTGCGTCCCGCAGCAGGCGACCTTGGTGCATGGATCGGAACTGAGTCGTAAGCGCAGCCTTGAGGCCCGTCTTCCAGAGTAGGTTCTGATTGTGCTGGATCGGCTTGGGGCGGAGGGCTTCGAGCTATCGCTATGGACGACGTTAGGGACGACGCGAAGGGTAGCGGGTACCGCCGGATTGAGGTTCTGACGGGACCTGGCCGGCGGCGGACTTGGTCTGACGACGACAAGGCGCGGATTGTCTCGGAGACGCTGCAGCCTGGCGTGGTGGTCACCGAGGTGGCGCGCCGCTGGCAGGTCTGCCCGCAGCAGG
>NZ_RCZP01000041.1 GCF_006438825.1 Muricoccus nepalensis | reverse complement strand
GCGCGCCGCCCCATCTTCGGCGCCCCCCGGCCACGCGGTCCCACGAAGAGGAGCCCCCCGATGCTCGACAACGCCGCCAAGCTCGTCCTGAAGGATCCCGACCTCTTCCGCCAGGCCAACCGCGTCGGCGACGCCTGGGTGGGCGCCGCCTCCGGCAAGACCATCACGGTGAAGAACCCCGCGACCGGCGAGGCCATCGGCACCGTCCCCTCCCTCTCGCGGGAGGAGGTCCGCGGCGCCATCGCCGCCGCCAAGGCCGCCCAGCCCGCCTGGCGCGCGCTGCTCGCCAAGGAGCGCGCGGCCATCCTCCGCCGCCTCTTCACGCTCATGCTGGAGAACGTGGACGACTTGGCCGCCATCATGACGGCCGAGCAGGGCAAGCCGCTGGCCGAGAGCAAGGGCGAGATCGCCTACGCCGCCTCCTTCATCGAGTGGTTCGCCGAGGAAGGAAAGCGCGTCTACGGCGACACCATCCCCACCTTCAAGCAGGGCAGCCGCATCCTCGTGATGAAGGAGCCGATCGGCGTCTTCGCGGCGATCACCCCCTGGAACTTCCCCGCCGCCATGATCACCCGCAAGGCCGGCCCCGGCTGGGCCGCGGGCTGCACCGGCGTGATCCGCCCGGCCTCGCAGACGCCCTTCTCGGCGCTGGCCATCGCGGTGCTCGCCGAGCGCGCGGGTATGCCCCCCGGCGTCTGCAACGTCGTCACCGGCTCCGCGCGCGAGCAGGGCGAGGAGCTCTCCACCAACCCCGACGTGGCCAAGCTCTCCTTCACCGGCAGCACCGAGGTCGGCCGCACGCTGCTCGCGCAATGCGCGGGCACCATCAAGAAGACCTCCATGGAGCTCGGCGGCAACGCCGCCTTCCTCGTCTTCGACGACGCGGACCTCGACGCGGCCGTCGCCGGCGCCATGGCGTCCAAGTTCCGCAACACCGGCCAGACCTGCGTCTGCGCGAACCGCATCTTCGTGCAGGAGGGCGTCTACGATGCCTTCGCGGCGAAGCTGAAGGCGGCCGTAGAAGGGCTCAAGGTCGGCAACGGCATGGAGCCCGGCATGACCCAGGGCCCGCTCATCAACGCCGACGCCGTCGCCAAGGTGGAGGAGCACATCCAGGACGCGACCTCCAAGGGCGCCAAGGTCCTCACCGGCGGCCACCGCCACAGCCTCGGCGGCAACTTCTTCGAGCCGACGATCCTGACCGACGTGCCGATGTCGGCCAAGGTGCTGAAGGAGGAGACCTTCGGCCCCATGGCCCCCCTCATCCGCTTCAAGGACGAGGCCGAGGGCGTGCGCCTGGCCAACGACACCGAGTTCGGCCTGGCCGCCTACTTCTACGCCCGCGACGTCGGCCGCATCTTCCGCGTGGCCGAGGCGATCGAGAGCGGCATCATCGGCATCAACGAGGGCATCATCTCCTCCGAGGTCGCCCCCTTCGGCGGCGTGAAGGAGAGCGGCCTCGGGCGCGAGGGCAGCAAGTACGGCATCGAGGACTACCTCGAGATCAAGTACCTCCTGCTCGGCGGCCTCGGCGCCTGAACCCCGCCCGGGCCGGGCGCCACCGCCCCGGCCCGGACCGCGCGCCGGGGGAGCCATGCGACGGGGTCGGGTGACGATACCCTTGCGCGGCCCGCCCCCCGGACCGACCTTCCCCCCATGAGCGCCAGCCACACCCCCTCCCACGGACACGACTTCGACCTCTTCGTCATCGGCGGCGGCAGCGCGGGGGTCCGCACCGCCCGCATCGCCGCCAACCACGGCGCGAAGGTCGGCATCGCCGAGGCCCGCTTCTGGGGCGGCACCTGCGTCAACGTCGGCTGCGTGCCCAAGAAGCTGATGGTCCAGGCCGCGGAATACGGCGCCTGGGCCGAGGACGGCGCCGCCTTCGGCTGGTCCTTCGGCGAGGCGCGCCACGACTGGCCCACCCTCGTCCGCGCGCGCGACATGGAGGTGGCCCGCCTGTCGGGCATCTACCGCCGCCTGCTGGAGGGCGTCGGCGCCGAGGTCTTCGAGTGCCACGCCCGCCTCACCGGCCCGCACGAGATCGAGGTGGGCGCCCGCAAGGTCACGGCGGAGCGCATCGTCATCGCCACCGGCGGCCACCCCGTCCGCCCGGAAATCCCCGGCGCCGAGCACGCCTTCATCTCCGACGACCTCTTCACCTTGGCCGAGCGCCCGAAGCGCGTCCTCATGGTCGGCGGCGGCTACATCGGCCTCGAGTTCGCCTCCCTGCTCCACGGCCTCGGCTCGGAGGTGACCCTCGCCTACCGCCAGTCCCTCCCGCTCCGCGGCTTCGACCACGAGATCCGCGAGGCCGCCGCCGAGGCCCTGGCCGCGGACGGCCTCACCATCCTGCCCGGCGAATCCCCGGCCGAGATCACGCTCGACGGCGAGACCCGCCGCGTCCGCATGGCCAGCGGCAAGGTCGTCGAGGCCGACGCCGTCTTCATGGCCCTCGGCCGCGTGCCGAACACCGGCAACCTCGGCCTGGAGGCCGCCGGCGTCACCAGCCTCGACGGCCCGGTGATCCGCACGGACGAGAACCACGCGACCAACGTCCCCCACATCTACGCCATCGGCGACGTGGACGACCGCGTGAACCTCACGCCCATGGCCACCGCCGTCGGCCACGCCCTCGCCGACACCCTCTTCGGCAACCGCCCCCGCCGCGCCTCCTACGAGAACGTGCCTAAGGCCGTCTTCATCGCGCCCCCCATCGGCAGCGTCGGCCTCTCCGAGGAGCAGGCCGCCGCCCGCGGCCCCGTCGAGATCTTCACCACCCGCTTCACCCCCATGCGCCACAGCATCACCCGCCGCGAGGGCCGTCGCGCCCTGATGAAGCTCGTGGTGGACGCCGAGACGAACGTCATCCTCGGCGCGCACATGATCGGCGAGGACAGCCCCGAGATCATGCAGGGCATGGCGGTGGCCGTGGCGAACGGCCTCACCAAGGCGCAGCTCGACAGCACCATCGGCATCCACCCGACCGCCGCCGAGGAGTTCGTCACGATGCGCGTGGCCACCCGCCACGTTGGCAAGGCCGCGAAGGCCGCCTGATTAGCAACGCCTGATGGGGGAGGGGGCCGGAGCCCCCTCCCGCCGCATCAGCCCGGGCCGAAGCCGTAGAGGGCGGCGGGGTTGTCCACCAGCACCCGCTTGCGCGCCGCCTCGTCCGGCACCCATTCCGCCAGCAGGTCGAACAGCGCGGCGTCGTCAGGCTTCTCCGCGGGCTCGGTCACGTGCGGCCAGTCGCTCGCCCAGACGCAGCGCTCGGGCGCCCCCGTGGCGTAGCCGCGCGCGACCGGCACCGTGTCCGACCAGCGCCCGGCCGGCCCCACCTTCGTGTCCATGTAGGCGCCCGACAGCTTCACCCAGGCGCGCCCCCGGTCCAGCAGCCGCCGCACGGCGATGTAGCCCGGGTGCTCCACGCCCTTCTCCATCGGCACCCGCCCCAGGTGGTCGAACACCACCGGCGCCGGCAGCCGCGCGAAGAGCGCCTCGTTCTCCGCAATCTGGTCGGCCAGCATGTGGACCTGGACGTGCCAGCCGAGCGGCGCCACCCGCACCGCCAGCGGCTCCAGCATCTCGATCGTCGTCACCCCGGCCTGCACGAGGTTGAAGCGGATGCCCCGCACCCCCGCCTCCTGCATGGCCTTGAGGTCCGCGTCCGCAACGGAAGTGTCCACCACCGCCACCATCCGCGTCCGCTCCGGGCCGAGCTCCCGCATCGCCTGCAGGTGCAGCCGGTTGTCCGTGCCGTAGGTCGAGGGCGTCACCAGCACCGAGCGCTGCGTCCCCAGCCGCCGCGCCAGCGCCCGGTAGTCCTCCGGCGAGGCATCGGGCGGCCGGAGCTGCGTCCGCGGGTCCGCCGGGAAGCGCGCGTCGTAGATGTGGTGGTGGCAGTCGGCCGCGAGCGGCGGCGCCGGCGTGCGCGGCGCCTCGGTGCCGGCCGAGAACTTCACCGTCCCCGCCTGCCCCCGCACCATCGCCCCTGCCGTCTGGCCGCCCCCCTGGGCCAGGGCCGGCGCCAGCCCGCCCGCCATCAACGCTCCCGCGCCGCCCGCCAGGGCCGCGCGCCGGGACATTCCGTCCATTCTTCCGTTCCTCCTGCCCCGCGGCGTCCGCGATCGGCGCCGCGCGGGCCGACGGAGGGTGGAGCGCCGCGCGCCGCCCGTCGAGACGCCCTCAGCGCCACCCCGGCCCGAGCACCAGCCCCGCCAGCGCCAGCAGCAGCGCCGGCGGCATGACCACCAGCCCGAGCCGCAGGAAGGCCCAGGTGCCGAAGTCCAGCCCCTCCCGCCGGATCGCGACGAGCCAGAGGATCGTGGCCAGCGACCCCGTGACCGAGAGGTTCGGCCCGAGGTCCACCCCGATGAGGATCGCCCCCGCCACCACCGGGTCCGCCCCCGCGGCCCCCACCACCGCCCCCGCCAGCAGCCCCGCCGGCAGGTTGTTCACGAGGTTGGTCGCGACCGCCACCGCCGCCCCGGCCGCCAACGCCGTCTCGCGCGGCTCGCCGGCGCCCGCGCGCAACAGCCCCGCCAGCGCCTCCACCGCCCCTGTGCTCGCCAGCCCCTCCACCAGCACGAAGAGCCCCGCGACCAGCGGCAGCACCCCCCAGGAGACCCCCGCCAGCACCCCCCAGGGCGCCTGCCGCGTCACCACCAGCACCAGCGCCGCCGTCGCCACCCCCGCGAGGAAGGTCGGCAGCCCGAGGTCGCGCCCGCCCGCCGAGGCCAGGAGCAGCACCGCCGCGGTCACGACGATCCCGATCCCCGCCACCAGCCCGCCCCGCGGCAGGGGCACCGCCGCCACCTCCGTCGCGATCGGCTCGGCCAGCACGCGCCGCTGCGTCAGCCACAGGGCGCCGTAGGTCGCCCCCACCGCCAGCACGGAGGGCAGCGCGAAGCGCCCCATCCACTCGCCGAGCGCCGGCAGCCCGGCCCCGAACACCACGAGATTCGCGGGGTTGGAGATCGGCAGGACGAAGGAGGCGGCGTTGGCCACGAAGGCGCAGGCCAGCAGGTGCGGCATCGGCGCCGCCCGCGCCGCCCGCGCCGCGGCGAAGACCGCCGGCGTCAGCACCACCGCCGTCGCGTCGTTGCTGAGGAAGGCCGTCACCAGCACGCCCACGCCATAAACCAGCGCCAGCAGCCGCCCGCCCGAGCCCCGCGCCGCCCGCACCGCGAAGCCCGCCAGCCAGTCGAACAGCCCCTCCCGCCGGGCCACGTCCGCCAGCAGCATCATGCCGACGAGGAAGAGGTAGACATCCGCCCCCCGCATCACGCCCGCCAGCACCCGCCCCCAGGGCAGCAGCCCGAGCAGCCCCAGCGCCAGCGCCCCGGCCACCGCCCAGACCGCCTCCGGCCAGCGGAAGGGCCGCAGGATCACCCCGGCCGTGGCCAGCCCCGCGACCAGCCAGACCGCCGCCGGCTCCGTCACCCCGCTACTCCGCGGGCGCCGCGGCCATGCCGCCGGCGGCCGGGGGCGCGGTCTCGGGCCGGTGGTCGCGCGTCTCGGGCATGAGGAAGAGGTAGCCGAGGAACCCCGCGGCCGCGAGCCCGCCCAGCACGAGGAAGGCCGCCGAGTAGCCGGCGCCCACGATCACCGCCCCCGCTAGGCTCGCGCTCACCGCCGCCCCCGCGCCCTGCGCCGTCGCGATCGCGCCCTGGGCGAGGTTGAACCGCCCCGTCCCCCGCGTGAGGTCCGCGACCACCACCGGGAACAGAGCGCCGAAGACCCCCGCGCCCACCCCGTCCAGCAGCTGCACCCCCAGCAGCCACCAGGGGTTCTCCGAGAAGGTGTAGAGCAGCCCGCGCAGCGCCAGCACGCCGAAGGCCGCGAGGAACAGCGGCTTGCGCCCCCAGGCATCGGCCTTCGCGCCCACCAGCATCGCGACGGGCACCATCACGCACTGCGCGCCCACGATGCAGCCGGCCACGAGCGAGGTCGCGTAGTCCTTGCCCACCACCTTCGTCAGCAGCTGCCCCACCGAGGGCAGCATCGCCGCGTTCGCCAGGTGGAAGAGCGCCATCAGCACCGCGAAGACCAGCAGCGGCCGGTTCCCGAGCAGCGCGCGCCAGCCGGCCGGCCCCTCCGCCTCGCCCTCGCCCGGCGCCATCCCGCGCGCCACCTCGTCGTCGATGGCCGAGGCCGGCACCATCAGCATCGCCCCGATGCTCAGCACCGCCAGCCCCGCCATGATCCAGAACACCACCACCGGCCCGAAGAACACCGCGGTCCCCGCCGCCAGCGCCGCCGAGACCGCGTTCCCCCCGTGGTTGAAGGCCTCGTTCCGCCCCACCCGGCGCGAGAAGGCCCGGGGCCCCACCACGCCGAGCGTGATCGCGGCCAGCGCCGGCGGGAACACCGCCCCCGCGATCCCCGCCAGGGACTGCGTGGCCGCGACGGCGAGGAAGCTCGAGAGGAAGGGCAGCAGCAGGCAGCTCGCCGTCACCATCAGCGCCGCCCCGATCACCACCGCCCGCTTGTGCCGCGTCCGGTCGATCAAGGCGCCGGCGGGCGTCTGCGCCAGCAGCCCCGCGACGCCCGCGATCGTCATCACCAGCCCGATCGTCGCCTCGTTCCACCCCTGGTCCGGCCCGCGCACGGCCAGGAGGTAGATCGCGAGATAGGGCCCGAGACCGTCGCGCACGTCGGCCAGCGTGAAGTTCAGCGCGTCCAGCCCGCGCCGCACGCGGGGGCTGGCCGGCGCCGGGCCGTCGGCCGCGGAAGTCTGGGGCATTCGGGAGGTCCTGAACGGAGGGCACAGAACGCCACCCCGCCCGGCGCGGTTGGCGCCCCCGCGCGCCGCCGTTCCGCGCTGCGGCATTAACTTACCGCAACTCCACCCCCGCCCGGCGATTGTCGCGGGACGAGGGCGGAGGATCGACCGCCCGCCGCCACCCGCGTCCGCCGGGCGCCCGCCGGAACCCAGACCAGGAGCCCCCGGGATGACCCCTCCCGCCACCCCGACCGGCCGCCTCCGCTCCGTGCTGCGGGACTTCCTCGACAACTCGGCCTCGGGCGGGCTGGTGCTCATGGCCTCGGCGGTGCTCGCCCTCGTCGTCGCGAACTCCCCGCTCGCCCCCGCCTACTTCGCGGCGCTGAAGGCCTACATCGGCCCGCTGAACACCCAGCACTGGATCAACGACGGCCTGATGGCCGTGTTCTTCCTGCTCGTGGGCCTCGAGATCAAGCGGGAGGTCCTGGACGGCCAGCTCTCCACCTGGTCCCGCCGCATCCTGCCCGGCGTCGCCGCCGCCGGCGGCATGGCGGCCCCGGCCCTCATCTTCGTGGCCTTCAACCTGTCCGACCCGAACACCCTCCGCGGCTGGGCCATCCCGGCGGCCACCGACATCGCCTTCGCCCTCGGCGTCCTCGCCCTGCTCGGCCCGCGCGTGCCGACCTCGCTGAAGGTCTTCCTCACCGCCCTCGCCATCATCGACGACCTCGGCGCGGTCCTCATCATCGCCGTCTTCTACACGGGCGACCTCTCGACGACGGACCTCGGCCTCGCGGGCGCGACCACCCTCGCGCTCGTCGCCCTCAACCGCCTCGGCGTGCTCCGCCTGCTGCCCTACCTGCTGCTCGGCGCGGTGCTCTGGTTCTTCGTGCTCCGCTCGGGCGTCCACGCGACGATCGCGGGCGTCGTCCTTGCCTTCACCATCCCGCTCCGCGCCCGCCCCGCCGCGCCGGACGACCGCGCGGCCTCCCCCCTGCACCGGCTGGAGCACGCGCTCCACACCCCCGTGGCCTTCCTCATCATCCCGGTCTTCGGCCTCGCCAACGCCGGCGTCTCCTTCGCGGGCATCACCGCCGAGGCCCTGCTGGACCACCTCACCCTCGGCGTGGCCCTCGGCCTGCTGCTGGGCAAGCTGATCGGCGTCTTCGGCAGCGCCGCCCTCGTCATCCGCCTGCGGCTGGCCGACGTGCCGATGGGCGCCACCATGACCCAGCTGCTGGGCGTCTCCCTCCTCTGCGGCATCGGCTTCACCATGAGCCTCTTCATCGGGATGCTCGCCTTCGCCAACGACCCGATCCTGCAGGACGAGGTGAAGATCGGCATCCTCGGCGGCTCCGTCGTCGCAGGGCTGGCGGGCTGGGCGGTGCTGCGCGTGGCGCCCCGGGAGGTGCCGGCGCCGGGGCAGGGGAGGCGGGCCCCCGCCGACGCCTGACCGCGCCCCCAGCCCCGGTGCCCCAGCCCCGGTGCCCCAGCCCCGGTGCCCCAGCCCCGGTGCCCCAGCCCCGGTGCCCCAGCCCCGGTGCCCCAGCCCCTGTGCCCCGGCCCCCGCGCCCCTGGAACCCGCGCCGCGCGGGGCCCGGGGCGCGCTAACACTTGCCCCCCGGTCCTCCCCCACTATGCTGCCCGGCCCGCCCCACCACTCCGGACGCGGCCAACACACCGGACGCAACCACCATGCCCACCTCCTCCTGGCACCCTGCCTCCTGGCGCGACATGCCGATCCGCCAGGTCCCGGACTACCCGGACGCCGCGCGCCTGCGCGCCATGGAGGAGAAGCTCGCCCGATTTCCCCCTCTCGTCTTCGCCGGCGAGGCCGACCGGCTGACGAAGCTCCTCGCCGAGGCCGGGGAGGGCCGCGCCTTCGTCCTCCAGGGCGGCGATTGCGCGGAATCCTTCGGCGACTTCCACGCGAACATCATCCGCGACACCTTCCGCGTGCTGCTGCAGATGGCCGTCGTCCTCACCTTCGGCGGGGGCCTGCCCGTGGTGAAGCTCGGCCGCATGGCCGGCCAGTTCGCCAAGCCCCGCTCGAGCGACACCGAGACCCAGGGGGAGGCGACGCTGCCCTCCTACCGCGGCGACATCATCAACGGCCCCGAGTTCACCGCCGACGCCCGCACGCCCGACCCCACCCGGATGGAGTTCGCCTACCTCCAGTCCGCCGCCACCCTGAACCTGCTGCGCGCCTTCGCGACGGGCGGCTTCGCGGACCTGCACGAGGTCCACCGCTGGAACCTCGGCTTCGTCGCCCGCTCCCCGCTCGCGGACCGCTACGCCGACATCGCCCAGCGCATCGACGAGACGCTCCGCTTCATGGCCGCCTGCGGCATGAACAGCATCACCGCGCCCCAGATCCGCGAGACCGAGTTCTACACCTCGCACGAGGCGCTGCTGCTTCCCTTCGAGGAGGCGATGACGCGCGAGCCCTCCACCCATGCCGGCCGCCACTACGCCTGCTCCGCCCACTTCCTCTGGATCGGCGACCGCACCCGCCAGCCCGACGGCGCGCATGTCGAGTTCCTTTCCGGCGTCGCGAACCCCATCGGCCTGAAGGTCGGCCCCACGACCGAGGTGGACGACCTGCTGCGCCTCTGCGCACGCCTGAACCCGGACAACGCGCCCGGCCGCCTCACCCTCATCGCCCGCATGGGCGCGGCCAAGATCGAGGCGAAGCTCCCCGCCCTCATCCGCGCCGTGCAGAAGGAGGGCGCCAAGGTCACCTGGCTGACCGACCCCATGCACGGCAACACCCACGCGGCCGGCGCCTACAAGACCCGCTCCTTCGACGCGATCCTGCAGGAGGTCCGCGCCTTCTTCGACATCCACCACGCCGAGCGCACCAACCCCGGCGGCGTGCACGTCGAGATGACCGGCCGCGACGTCACCGAATGCCTCGGCGGCGCGCACCGGCTGACGGAGGCCGACCTCTCCGCCAACTACGCCACCTTCTGCGACCCCCGCCTGAACGCCGAGCAGTCCCTCGAGCTCGCCTTCCTCGTCGCCGAGGAGCTGAAGTCCCGCCGCGCCACCGACCTCCGCCTCCAGGCCGCGCAATAGGGGCCGGCACGATGGACAACCTTCCCCCCGCCGCCCCGCTCGAGGCCGACATCGCCGCCCGCACGGACGTCTACTTCAAGCGCACCAAGGCCATCGTGCAGCGCTTCGGCGACGCCCGCGTCACCTACGCCATCTTCCTCCGCCGCCCCGTCGTCTCGGCGCCGCGCCTCATGCTCGACTGGCTGAACACCGTTGCCGCGGAGCGCGGCACGGCGATCGACGTGGAGCTGATGCACAAGGAGGGCACCTGGGTCGGCGCGGGCGATCCCATCCTCTACGTCACCGGCTCCTTCGCGCACCTCGCCGACCTCGAGACCCTGCTCCTGCAGAAGCTCGGCGCCGCCTGCGTGGCCGCGCACAACGCCTACCAGATGTGCCTCGAGCTCCCCGCGGTCACCTTCCTCGCGATGGAGGCCCGCCACTGCGCCGGCGCCGAGATGCAGGAGCTGATGGCCTACGCCGCCAGCGTCGGCAGCGAGGCCGCCAAGCGCGAGGGCGCGCGCGGCTTCACCGGCAACGCCAACGACGCCACCTCCCACTACTACGGCGCCAACAAGGGCGGCGGCACCATGCCCCATGCCCTCATCGGCTACGCCGGCAGCACGCTCCGCGCCGCCGAGATGTTCCACGAGACCTTCCCGGACGAGAACCTCACCGTCCTCACCGACTACTTCGGCCAGGAGGTGACGGACGGCCTCGCCGTCTGCCGCCGCTTCCCCGAGCTCGCCGCGGCCGGACGCCTGGCCGTCCGCCTCGACACCCATGGCGGCCGCTTCCTCGAAGGCCTCGACCCCGCCTCCTCCTACGCCGTGATCGAGCGCCACACGCCCGGCGCCATCCGCCGCTACCGCAGCGAGAGCGAGCTGCGCGACCTCGTCGGCACCGGCGTCTCGGCGGCCGCCATCTGGCGCATGCGCGACGCCCTCGACGAGGGCGGCTTCCCGAAGGTCCGCATCGTCGCCTCCTCCGGCTTCGGCGTCTCCAAGTGCCGCGTCATGGCCGAGGCCCGCGCGCCGCTGGACGTCATCGGCACCGGCAGCTTCATCCCCAACTCCTGGAGCGAGACCTACGCCACCGCCGACATCGTCGCCTATGACGGCGTGCCCCGCGTGAAGGTCGGCCGCGAGTTCCTCCTCCGCGGCCGGGGCTGACCCGGCGCGGCCGCCTAGCTGAGGGCGATCCGCCGCACCGGCCCCGCGCGCAGCTCCCCCGCCGGCGCCTCCGCCAAGGGCTCCAGCCCGAAGACGAGGATGCCCCCCTGCATCCCCTCCGCCCGCACGCCGAAGACCCCGTCGAGCACGAACCCCGACCCCTCCAGCGGGGCACTGCCCTCGCCCGGCGGGGCGTTGCCCTCGCCCGGCGGGCCGCCGGCCTCCCCCACCCGGAAGCCGCCGTGCAGCACGATCTCCATCGCCTCGGGCCGCGCGAGCCGCACCATCAGCATCCCCCGCCGCGCGCCCACCCCGAACTCCCGCTCCTCTACCGCCAACGCCGTCAGGCGAAGCGACATCACGCGCCCCGCGCGCTGCGCCACGAAGCGACCGAAATCCCCGGCGTTGCCCGACGACAGCGCCCCCTGCAGCTCCTCGAGCACCGCGGCCGGCGCCTGCGCCCCGGCCGGCCCCGCGGCCAGCGCCCCCGCCGCGCCGAGCAGCCCGCGCCGCCGCATTCCCTTCGCCATGGCCCCGGCTCCTCCCCGATCGTCGGTCGTCACGGGGGAGCAACTCCCGAACCCTGCCCGGGGCGGCAAGCCCCGCGCGCCTAGCGCATCGCGAGACCCTGCTGCCCCGCCGCCTGCCGCTGCCGGATCATCGCCGCCTCCTGCTTCGCCCCCTCCGCGTCCGTGAAGAAGGTGAAGATCGCGAAGCGCCGCCCGCGCGTCACCGGCAGCGCCTCGTGCAGCATGTCGCAGCCGAAGATCGCGGCGCCCCCCGCCGGCGGCTCGTGCAGGTCCGGCCCAAACTCCGGGAAGCGCAGCGCGCCGCCCTCGTAGTCGCCGGTGTTCAGGTTGAGGCTCATTGCGAAGCGCCGGTGCGCGGTGAAGGGCGTCCGGTTGTCCCGGTGCGCCTCGAAGGCCCCCGCGTCCGCCGCGTCGTAGCAGCCGATCCGCGGCACCTCGTAGGAGACGGGCACGAAGCGGAAGGCGCGCGCCATCTCCGGCAGAACCCGCCGGGCCAGCCGCCGCTGGAAGGTCTCGTAGAGGCCGCGGTCGTCGAGGAACACGTCCGCCCGCCGCTTGATCCGGTGCGCGCCGGCCGCCTCGGCGCCGCCCGCCACCCGGTCCCGCTGCTTCTCGCCCCGCTCCCAGTGCGCCAGCAGCGCGGCCACCATCGCCGGCTCCAGCACCTCCGGCACGAGCAGCACCGGCGCCCCTGTCCGCCGCACCGGCGGCGCGGGCGCGGGGAAGGGGAGGGAGGCCAGCGCCGCCCGCACCCCCGCCTCCGCGCTCTCGCCCCGCCCGGCGAAGGCCAGGCGCCCGCGCGGCGAGACCACCGCCACCCCGCCCTCCGCAAGGCCCAGCGCCCGGAACACGCCGCCCGCCGGATCGAACAGCCGGGCCGGTCCCTCCGCCGCCGCGCCGCCGGGCGCCCGCCGCTCCACGACGAACAGCAGCGCCCCGGCCCCCTGCGCGGCCGCCTCCGCCCCGCCCAGCCCCTCCGCCGGCGCCCCCAGCACCAGCACCCGGGGCCGGCCCGCGATGGCCTGCCCCATCAGGTCGAAGGGCTCCCCCCTCGCGTCGGGGAGCACGATCGGCGGCAGGTGGTCGCCGGCGAGGAAGACGGAACGGTCGCTCATCCCCGCTTTCTGCCGCCGCCCGCGCCCGGCCGCCAGCGCCTTTCCGCCACGGCTCGGCACCGGCCCCGCGCCCGCCGGCGGGGAGGGCCGCCCCGGCGCCTCTGGCAAAGCCGCACCCGCGGGGACTACAAGCGCCGCCGGGCCCCGCCCCGCCCAGATCCCCCCACGCCCAAACCCCCAGGGAGCCGAGGCGCCATGAACACGTCCCCCCAGCCGGCCGCCCTCGGCCCCTTCGTCCGCATCAAGGACCTCTCCGGCGCCAACGGCGACGACCCCGTGGAGGAGATCCGCGGCTTCTCGACGGTCGCCGACGCCGCCACCTTCGCCCGCCGCTACGTCCGCGACAGCATCGAGCGCTGCCGCGCCCCCGGCATGGACGCCGACGCCGTGCTCGCCGCCTGGTTCGCCTTCGGGGAGGACGCCGAGGCGCTCGACCCCAGCGGCGACCACTGGACCTCGGCCGCCGACATCCGCGCCTTCGCCGAGAAGCCCTCCCGCAAGAAGTCCGAGCGCGACTGGCGCGCCCTCGATCCCCGCCGCAGCATGGCGGAGGACGAGGAGAGCGACGAAGCGGCCGACGACGCCGAGGGGGACGACGCGTGAAGGTCCGCTTCGCCCCATCCCCCACCGGCTGGCTCCACGTCGGCAACGCCCGCATCGCGCTCGCCAACTGGCTGGAGGCGCGGAAGCGCGGCGGCACCTTCATCCTCCGCCTCGACGACACCGACACCGAGCGCTCCAAGCCCGAGTTCGCCCAGGGCATCGAGGAGGACCTGCGCTGGCTCGGCCTCGACTGGGACGAGAGCTTCCGCCAGTCCGACCGGATCGAGCGCTACGTCGCCGCCGCCGAGGTCCTCAAGAAGAAGGGCCTCCTCTACCCCTGCCTCGAGACCGAGGAGGAGCTGAACTACAAGCGCGAGATGCGCCGCAAGCAGGGCCGCGCCCCCATCTACGACCGCGGCGCCCTCAAGATGACCGCGGAGCAGCTCGCGCGCGCCATCGAGAACGGTAAGTCCCCGCACTGGCGCTTCAAGCTCAACACCCGCACCGTCACCTGGCAGGACGGCGTGCTCGGCGCGCGCAACGTGAAGCTGCCCAGCCTGTCGGACCCCGTGCTGATCCGCGCCGACGGCAGCTTCCTCTACACCTTCACCTCCGTCGTCGATGACCTGGAAACGGGCATCACCCACGTCATCCGCGGCGAGGACCACGTCACCAACACGGGCATCCAGATCGACATCCTGGAAGGCCTCTCCGGCCGCCCCAACCGCATCCACTTCGCCCACATGCCGTTGCTGACCGACAGCGAGGGCGGCGCGCTCTCCAAGCGCCTCGGCAGCGTCTCGCTCCGCCAGTTCCGGCGCGACGGCATCGAGCCCGCGGCCCTCACCGGCTACCTCGCCGCGCTCGGCACCTCCAACGACCCCGTGGCCGCCAGCCCGCGCGACCTCGCGCAGGGCTGGGACATCACCCGCGTCTCGCACTCGCCCGCCCGCTTCGACACGAAGCAGCTCCTGGCGCTGAACCGCCGCCACCTGCACGCGCTGCCCTTCGAGGCCGTGCGCGAGCGCCTGCCCGACGGCGCCGACGAGCCCTTCTGGCTCGCCGTCCGCGGCAACCTCGACCTGCTGGCTGAGGTCCGCGACTGGCACGAGATCGCCCGCGGCGAGATCACCGTGGCCCCCCAGCCCGAGGAGGCCGCGCTGCTCCAGGCCGCCCTCCAGTCGCTGCCCCCCGAGCCCTGGGACGAGACGAGCTGGCCCACCTGGACTGCGGCGGTCGGCCAGGCCGCGCAGCGCAAGGGCAAGGCGCTCTTCCTCCCCCTCCGCCGGGCGCTCACCGGCGAGGACCACGGCCCCGACCTCAAGACCTTCCTGCCGCTGATCGGCCGCGCCCGCGCCGCGTCCCGGCTGCAACGCGCGATCGGCTGACCATGATGCTCCAGTTTCACGACAGCGCCCGGCGCGAGAAGGTCGAGTTCCGCCCGATCGACCCGGACCACGTCCGCCTCTACGTCTGCGGTCCCACGGTCTACGACCTCGCCCATCTCGGCAACGCGCGCCCCGTCGTCGTCTTCGACGTCCTCGCCCGCCTGCTGCGGCGCCAGTTTCCGCGCGTGACCTACGTCCGCAACATCACGGACGTGGACGACAAGATCAACGCGCGCGCCCGCGAGAGCGGCGTGCCCATCGCGGAGATCACCGCCCGCACCGCCGCCGACTTCCACGCCGACATGGACGCGCTGGCCTGCGCGCCCCCCGACATCGAGCCGCGCGCGACCGGCAGCATCCCCGAGATGGTTGCCCTCATCGAGCGCCTCATCGCGAACGGCCACGCCTACGCCGCCGAGGGTCACGTCCTCTTCGCCGTCGCCTCCTACCCCGACTACGGCCGCCTCTCCGGCCGCTCCACCGACGAGATGCTCGCCGGCGCCCGCGTCGAGGTCGCCCCCTACAAGCGCGACCCCGGCGACTTCGTGCTTTGGAAGCCGAGCGACGCCGACACGCCCGGCTGGGACAGCCCCTGGGGCCGCGGCCGCCCCGGCTGGCACATCGAGTGCTCCGCCATGGCCTGGAAGAACCTCGGCGAGGAGTTCGACATCCACGGCGGCGGCGCCGACCTCCTCTTCCCGCACCACGAGAACGAGGTCGCGCAATCCTGCTGCGCCTTCCCCGGCACCCGCTTCGCGCATCTGTGGATGCACAACGGCATGCTGCTGGTGGACGGCGAGAAGATGTCGAAGTCGCTCGGCAACTTCCTCACCGTGCGCGACATCCTCGCGCGCGGGGCCTGGGCCGGCGAGGCCTTCCGCCTCCTTCTCATGAAGACCCACTACCGCGCCGCGCTGGACTACACCGCCGAGCGCCTCGACGAGGCCCGCGCCGAGCTCGACGACCACTACGCCCTTCTCGTCCGCAAGCTCCCGGCGCCGGAGCCGGACGACGCGACCGTCGCCGACATGGTCGCCTGGGCGCTGGAGCCGCTCGCCGACGACCTCAACACGCCCCTCGCCGTCGCCCGCCTCCGCGACCTCCGCGCGCTGGAGAACGTCATGCAGGTCGGCGGCTCCATGACCGCCGTCCTCTCCCGCGCCGGCCGCGACTGGAAGCCCCGCCCCGGCCAGGCCGGCGCCGCGCTCCGCGAGGCTGCCGCCGCCCTCGGCCTCCTCCCCTCCGACCCCCAGGCCTGGCGGAAAGGCGGGGCCGGGGAGGGGAACGACGCCGGGATCGAGGCCGCCATCAACGCCCGCCTCGCCGCCCGCGCCAACCGCGACTGGGCCGAGGCCGACCGCATCCGCGCCGACCTCGCGGCCCGCGGCATCGTGCTGGAGGACGGCAAGGGCACGACGACGTGGCGCCGCGCCTAGCGAATCCCGCCGACATCCCCTCGATCATGGCCGTGGAGCGCGTCCCCGGCCACGACGCCTACATCAACCTCTGGACGGCGGAGCAGCACGCCGCCGCCCTTGCCGGCCCGGACCACGCCTACCTGATCGCGGAGGACGCGGGCGGCGAGCCCGCCGGCTTCGCCATCCTCTCCGACCGCCGCGACCCCCACGGCAACCTCTGCCTCAAGCGCATCGCCATGGCCGCGCCCGGCCGCGGCCTCGGCGCGCCCTTCCTGCGCGCGGTCACCGCCTGGGCCTTCCGCCACAGCCCGGCCCACCGCCTCTGGCTCTACGTCGTCGCCACCAACGAGCGCGCGCGCCACGTCTACCGCGCGCAGGGCTTCGCCGAGGAGGGCACGCTGCGCGAGGCGCGGCTCAACGCGGACGGCACGCGCACCGCGCTGGTGCTGATGTCCCTCCTGCGCGCCGAGTGGGACGCCCAGGCGCCGTCCTGAAGACCCCCGTCACGCGTGGATCCAGAAGGCGCTCTCGGCGAACTCCTCGCCGCGCCACCAGTCCACCCGCCCCGTGCCGCGCCGGAAGTTCGTCGCCCCCGCCTGGCTCTGCAGCGGCGCGACGACCGCGCCGGCCGCGTTCCGCCGCGCCCGCTCCGCCTCCGTCTCCGCCACCACCAGCGCGATGTGCCCGGACCGCCCGTCCTCCTTCCGCCGCGCGACGATGACGCCGAGCGCCCCCTCGTTCGCCGCGAGCTGCAGCTTGTCGAGCGTGCCCGTCTGCCGCCAGCCGAAGTCGAGCCCGAAGTCGCGCAGCCAGAGGAAGAGGCTGTTCGCCCGCACCTCGCCGATCGTGTCCCCGATCCGCGGCTCCACCGCCCGCCCCGCCGCGAGGTCGAGCAGCGCGCGCGGCGTCCACCACACCCGCGGCAGGTAGGCGCCGGCCAAGTGGCAGGCGTCGTGCGCGTAGATGTTGCAGAAGGTCAGCCCGTCGCGCGGCCGGTAGCGGAGATGCGCCTCCTTCTCCACCGCCAGCCAGTCCACCACCGCGCCCATCGAGCGCACCAGCTCCGCCGGTGTGGCCCCCTCCCGCGCGGGCTGCCCCGGCTCGTTCAGCGAGTGCGCCCCGGCCGGCGCCCGCCGCGTCGTCACCATCCCCGCCCGCCGCGGCATGAGCACCGCGGGGATCCCCGCCACGGAGCGCGCGGGCACCGGGGCTGCCGGCGGATCGGCCGCCGCCGGGGCGACCACGGCGGGAGCGGCGGGCGCCGGCGCCGCGGCGGGCGCGAGCACCGGGATCGGCACCGGCGCCGCCGCGGGCTCGAGGAAGCGGGACGAGGCGAAGCCCGCCACATGCGCGCCGAAGAGGCTCGTCTCGATCGCCCAGAACCGGTCCGCCTTCCGCCCGCCCGTGCGCCGCACCGGGTGCCCGTCGGGCAGGTGCGCCACCACGTTCCGCCCGGGCGGGTCGCTCACCCGCGGCTCGCTCCGCACCCGCAGCGGCGCCTCCAGCGTGCGCACGACGAAGTCCGCCGTCTCCCCCGCGGGCGCGGTCGGGGGCGGCAGGATCGCCTCGTTCGGCGCGGGCGGCGCGATCGCGGGAAGGGCGCCCGGCAGCGCAACCGTCCGGCTCAGCCGGACGAAGCCGAAGACCTCCTCGCCGTAGAAGCGCTGCCCGTTGAAGAAGCCCTGCTTCAGCCCCTTCGCCGGCCGGAAGCCGCCCGTGTTGTAGGCGATCGCGACGCAGGCGAACTCCTCGTCCGAGATCCGCGCCCGCCCCTCCAGCCCCGCCTTGACCAGCCCGCGCCGGAGCTCCCCCACGCAATGCGCGAGGCAGTGCCCGAAATCCTCGTAGCGGCGCCCGAGGAAGTGGTCGGGATCCTTCTGGAAGAGCTGCAGGTCGCACTGGAACAGGCCGAAGCCGTGGCAGAACTTGTCGGGCCGCTTCGCCGCTGCCGCGTAGGAGGGCACGTGCGCCGCCATCCGCACCAGCGCCTCCCGCGCGAGCGCGAACATCTCCGCCCCGCGCGGCGCCGCCAGCAGCTCCGCCTTCGTCCGCGGGAAGGCGCGCCGCCCGCGATCCGCGTCGAGCGTGTCGCCGACGCAGAGCGCGAGGATCTCCGCCCGCCCCATCCCCTTGCGCCGCAGGGCCGACCAGACCGGCCCCGTCTCCTGGCAGGCGATCGCCGCGACCATGTCGAGGTCGAAGGGCGTGCCGGCCACCGCCGCCGCCACCTCCTCGTGGAAGGCCTCCTTGAACCAGCGGATGCTCTCCGCGTCGGGCATGGCACTCCCCCCTTCCTGCGCGGCCGCCGCGCCATCCGGCGCCCCGGAAAGCGCCGCCGCCGGCCCCTCGGCGCGCGGACGGCACGCCCCCAGAATGGTTGCCGCGCGCCGGCCGCGGCAACAGGATTCGCGCGCCCCCGCCACCCGCCCCTTGCCCGCCCCCCGGCAACCGGGCATGGCGCAGCGCATGACCGGCAGAGAGGGCGGCGCCGCCCTGGAACCCCCGCCGGGCGAGAGCCCCATCGTGGTCCTCGTCCGCCCGCAGCTCGCCCAGAACATCGGCACGGTCGCCCGCGCCATGGCCAATGGCGGGCTGTTCCACCTCCGCCTCGTCGCCCCGCGCGACGGCTGGCCGCAGACCAGCGCCTGGCGCGCCTCCTCGGGCGCCGACCGCATCCTGGACGCCGCGACCGTCCACGACACGGTCGAGAGCGCCGTCGCCGACTGCCACCGGGTGCTCGCCACCTGCCCGCGCCCGCGCCACGTCATCATCCCCGTCCTCACGGCCCGCGCCGCCGCCGGGGAGCTGCGCGCGGTGAACGGAGGGAACCTCCGCGCCGCCATCCTCTTCGGCCCCGAGCGCGCCGGCCTCGACGCCGAGGACCTCGCCCGCGCCGACACCCTCGTCCGCTACCCCCTCAACCCCCTGCACATGAGCCTGAACCTCGCCCAGGCCGTGATGATCCTCGCCTACGAGTGGTGGACCGCCGAGGAGCCCACGCCCCCACGCGCCTTCATGACCAACGAGACCCGCGTCGCCACCAAGGGCGAGCTGGAGGGCTTCCTCGGCCGCCTCGTCCGCGAGCTCGACGCCTGCGGCTTCCTCGACAACCTCCCCAAGCGCCCGGGCATGGTCCGCAACCTCCGCCACCTCTTCGAGCGCGGCGAGGTGACGGAGCAGGAGCTCCGCACCCTCCACGGCGTCGTCACCGAGCTCTCCCGCGGCCGCGTCGCCCGCGGCGGCCCCGCGGCGCCCGACCCCGCCGCCCCGCTAGTCTCCGACCCTGGGACCGTCGATCCCAACATCGACGGTTAGCCTTCCGCCGCGCCCGCGTGCCAAGCTGCGGGTATGGAAACGACCCATCGCCCCGCGGCCGGCGAGGGGGGCGACCGCCGCCCCATCGCCGCCCGCAACACCGGCCCCGCCAACGCCCTCGCGGCCTGGCTGATCGCCCGCCAGGCCTCGCCCAACGGCATCTCCGCGGCCGGCATGGCCGCCGGCCTCCTCGCGGGCTTGGCGCTCGCCGGCACAGCCTGGTGGCCCGGCGCCGCCCGCCCGCTCTGGGTGCTCGCCGCCCTCCTCATCCAGCTCCGCCTGCTGGCCAACCTCATGGACGGCATGGTCGCCATCGGCCGCGGCGTCGCCTCCCCGGTGGGCGAGCTCTGGAACGAGGTGCCGGACCGCGTCTCCGACACCGCGGTCCTGCTGGGCCTCGGCGTCGCCGCCGGCAGCCCGGCACTGGGCCTCGCGGCCTCGCTCGCCGCCATGGCCACCGCCTATGTCCGCACCACCGGCCGCGCGGCCGGCGCGCCGAGCGACTTTCGCGGCCCCATGGCCAAGCAGCAGCGCATGGCCCTCGTCACCGCCCTCGCCCTCTTTTGCGCCCTCGCGCCCCTCTACTGGCAGGCCGCCACGCCCGTCTGGTCGCTGCCGGCCTGGGCGCTCGTCCTCATCACCGCGCTCGCCACCCTCACCGCGCTCCGCCGCCTCCTCGGCACCGCCCAGGCCCTCCGCTCCGCCTCCGCCGCGGGGGACCGCGCGTGATCCCCCATCCCGAGGGCGGCGCCTTCGCCCATCCCGTGACCACCGGCATCATCCTCGCCACCCTCGCGGTGCTCGCGGTCTCCGGCCTCGCCATCCTCTGGCTGTCCCGCTCGGGCCGCGCCAAGCCCGAGTTCCGGCGCGAGCTCTGGCTCCGCTGGGCCTCCTGGTGCGTGCTGCTGCCGCTGATGCTCGGCCCCGTGCTGATCGGCCGCGCCGCGACCATCGCCGCCGTCACGATCCTCTCGCTCGCCTGCTACCGCGAATACGCCCGCGCCACGGGCCTCTTCCGGGAACGCCTGCTCAGCGCCGTCGTCGTGCTCGGCATCCTCGCGGTGAACTTCGCGGCGCTCGACCACTGGTACGGCTTCTTTGTCGCCCTCTGGCCGCTCACCGCCTGCCTGCTCGGCGTCTGCACCATCCCGCTCGACCGGCCCGCGGGCTACATCCAGCGCACGGCCCTCGCCATCCTCGCCTTCATGCTCTTCGGCGCGGGGCTCGCCCATCTCGGCTACATGGCGAACGACCCCGGCTACCGCCCGCTCGTCCTCCTGCTGCTCACCGCCGTCGCGCTGAACGACGTCGCGGCCTTCACCTGCGGCAAGCTCATCGGCGGGCCGAAGCTGCTGCCGGCCACGAGCCCGAACAAGACGATCTCGGGCTCCCTCGGCGCGGTCCTCGTCACCACCACCCTCGTCGCCCTTGTCGGCGCCGCCATCTTCCGCGGCACGCCGCTCGCCAACCCCGTGTGGCTGGTCGCGATGGGCGCGCTGGTCAGCGTCGCGGGCCAGGCGGGGGACCTGCTGCTCTCCTCCATCAAGCGCGACCTCGGCATCAAGGACATGGGCACCGTCCTCCCCGGCCATGGCGGCGTGCTGGACCGCTTCAACTCCCTCCTCCTCGTCGCCCCCGCGGTCTTCCACCTCGTGCAGTACTTCGTCGGCTTCGGCACCACGGCCCCGATCCGCACGATCACCGGCTGAGGAGGCGGCCGATGGACTGGAACCTCCGCCCCGCCCGCGACCTCGGCCTTCCCCCGGCCGAGCGCCTGCGCAGCCTCGGGCGGGAGCCGGGCCTCGTGGGCCTTGCCGTCAACGCCGCCTGGCGCCGCGCCGTCCGCGGCTACCTCCGCGCCGCCCACGGCTTCCGGGTCGAGGGCGCGGAGAACCTCCCTCGCGAGGGCCCCTTCGTCATGGTCGCGAACCACGCGAGCCACCTCGACGCCCTCGCGCTTCTCGCGGCGCTGCGCGGCCCTGCCGCCCGCCGCGCCCACGCGCTGGCCGCGGGCGAGCTCTTCTTCGGCAACACCGCGCGCGCGGCCCTCTCAGCCTACGCCATCAACGCGCTCCCCGTCTGGCGCGGCCGCAGCCGGCGGGGGGAGCTCGACACCATGCGCGCCCGCCTCGCCGAGGACGCGCTGGCCTACATCCTCTTCCCCGAGGGCACGCGCAGCCGCAGCGGCGCCATGGCCCCCTTCCAGCCCGGCCTCGGCATGCTCGTCGCCGGCACGGGCATCCCGGTCGTCCCCTGCTGGCTGGAGGGCGCCCGCGACGCCTGGCCGGCCGAGGCCCGCCTGCCGCGCCCCGGCCGGCCGCTCGCCCTCTCGATCGGCCCGCCCCTCCGCTTCCCCGAGGCCCGGAACGACCGCGCGGGCTGGCAGTCCGTCTCCGCCGCGGCCGAGGCCGCCGTCCGCGGCCTCGCGCCTCAGCCCGCCCCCCCGGATCAGCCGTAGACCAGCCGCGCCATCGCCGCGTAGAGGGCGATGCCGAAGACGATGTTGAAGGGAAAGGTGATCGCCAGCGACGCCGTCAGGTAGAGCCCCGGGTTCGCCTCCGGCAGCGCCAGCCGCACCGCCGCCGGCGCCGCGATGTAGGAGGCGCTGGCCGCGAGCGTGCCGAGCACCACCGCACCCCCCTGCGACATGCCCGTGCCATAGGCCACCAGCACGCCGAGCGCCCCGTGCACCACCGGCGCCAGCACCGCGAAGAGGGCGAGCCAAGGCCCCGCCGCCCGGAAGTCCCGCGCCCGTTCCGCCGCCACCCGCCCGAGGTCGAGCAGGAAGAGGCAGAGCACGCCGGGGAAGAGGTCCACGAAGAAGGGCTTCACCGGCCCGAGCCCGGACGGCCCCACCAGCGCCCCGATCGCGAGCCCGCCCACGAGCAGCACCACGCTCTTCCCCGTCGCGACCTCCGCCAGCACGCGCCCGAGCGCCCCCTCCGTCCCGCCATGCCCCGCGCCCCCGCGCGCCCCGCCCAGCCCGCCCAGCGCCAGCGCGATCAGGATCGCCGGCGCCTCGAGCAGCGCGAGCAGCGCCGCCGCGTAGCCCTCGAAACCCACCCCCGCCCGCCCCAGCCCGTCGATCACCGCCGCGAAGGTCACCGCGGAGACCGACCCGTAATGCGCCGCCACCGCCGCCGCGTCCGCGGCCGAGAAGCCGCCCAGCCGCCGCAGCAGCGCGTAGGTCCAGACCGGGATGGCGCAGCCCAGCGCCAGCGCGCCCGCCGCTGGCCCGACGAAGGCCGCGAAGGGGGTCGCCGCCAGCGCCGCGCCCCCCTTCAGCCCGATCGCGAGCATGAGGTAGGCCGACAGCACCGAGAACATCGCGTCCGGCAGGCGCAGGTCCGATCGCAGCCCGTGGGCCGCCGCCCCGAGGACGAAGCAGAGGACGGCAGGGGAGAGGAGGCTGGCGCCAAGGTCGATCATCGCGGCGATTCCGGGTTTCGTCCCCTTGTTGCGGCATCGCAGCATTGCGGAAACGCCGAATGAGCACTAGCAATCATTGCCGAACGCAATGGTGCCGCCATGCCCTCCCGCCCCGCGCTCCCCCGGCTGGACCTCGACCTCCTCCGCACCTTCGCCGCCGTCGCCGACGCCGGCGGCATCAGCCGCGCGGCCGAGCGCCTCCGCCTCGCCCAGCCCACCGTCAGCCTGCAGCTCCGCCGGCTGGAGGATGGGCTCGGCCACCGCCTCCTCGCCCGCACCCCCCGCAGCCTCCGCCTCACCGCGGAGGGGGAGGACCTCCTCTCCTACGCCCGCCGCATCCTGGCGCTCGCCGACGAGGCCGTGGCGCGCCTCTCGCCGGACGCGCTCCGCGGCGTCGTCCGCCTCGGCACGCCCGAGGACTTCGCGACGGCCAACCTCGCCGGCGTCCTCGCCCGCTTCGCCGCCTCCCACCCCGCCATCGCGCTGGAGGTCACGACCGACCTCACGCTGAACCTGCTGGACCGCTTCGGCCGCGGCGAGTTCGACCTCGTCCTCGTCAAGCGCGAGCCCCAGGGGCCGGGCGGCGGCGTGCGCGTGTGGCGGGAACCCCTCGTCTGGGCCGCGCGCGACCCCACGCCCTTCGAGGGGGGCGCGACGCTGCCGCTCGTCGTCTCGCCGCATCCCTGCGTCTACCGCAAGCGCGCCATGGCGGCCCTCGACGCCGCCGGCCGCCCCTGGCGCGTCGCCTACACCTCGACCTCGCTCGCGGGCGCCCAGGCGGCGGTGCGCGCGGGGCTCGGCGTCACGGTGCTGCCGCGCGGCATGGTGCCCCCGGGCCTCGCGACCCTCGACGCCTCCCACGGCGCGCCCGCCCTGCCGGACACCGAGGTGGCGCTGCTGCGCGCCGCCGTCGTCTCGCCGCCCGCGCGGCGCCTGGGCGACCACATCGTCCAGGCGCTGGAGCGCGCGGCCTAGCGCCCGCGGCTATCGCCTCCTGTTATCGGCCCCGGGGGGACTCGCCCGCCGCCAGCCGCTTCGCCGTCCGCTTCGCCAGCGCGTAGCCGACGGCCCCCGCGATCGGCCCCGCCGGCAGCACCAGCACCCAGCCCGCATGGGCGTTCTGGGTCACCATCCCCAGCCCCACCGCCAGCATCAGCCCGCCGACGAGCGCCCCGAGGACCCCCGCCGAGAGCCCGAGGAGAAGGATTTCTTCGCGCATTCCCATGCCGCCCGGTATGGCACCGCCGCCCGCTTTGGCAAGGCGGCCCGGGCGGTCCGGGTTTGACAAGCGCCCCCCCATGCCCTATGCGCCCCCCTCTTCCCGGGAACGTGGACGCACCCAGTGGGCCTTTTGCCCGAGGTCGGCGCGCGCCCGCCGCCGGCAGTTCCGCCGGAGGACTACCGGGACAACACCACGGGCACCCGCCACACCGCGAACGCGGGGGCGCAGCCCGGACCGACGATGAAGGACCCGTCGCATGACCAAGCGCGCGGAAAGCAAGTACAAGATCAACCGCCGCCTCGGCGTGAACCTCTGGGGCCGCGCCAAGTCCCCGATCGCCAAGCGCGAGTACGGCCCCGGCCAGCACGGCCAGCGCCGCAAGAACAAGCCGACCGACTTCGGCATCCAGCTGATGGCCAAGCAGAAGCTCAAGGGCTACTACGGCAACATCGGCGAGAAGCAGTTCCGCAAGTACTACGACGAGGCCGTGCGCCGTAAGGGTGACACCTCCGAGAACCTGATCGAGCTGCTCGAGCGCCGCCTCGACTGCGTCATCTACCGCATGAAGTTCGCGGTGACCCCCTTCGCCTCGCGCCAGTTCGTCAACCACGGCCATATCACCGTGAACGGCAAGCGCGTGAACATCCCCTCCTACCTCGTCAAGGACGGCGACCTGATCGAGGTGAAGGAGAAGTCCAAGGGCCTCACCGCCGTGCTCGACGCCGCCCAGTCCGGCGAGCGCGACGTGCCCGAGTACATCCAGGTGGACCACCGCCAGATGAAGGGCAGCTTCGTGCGCGCCCCCAAGCTGTCGGACGTGCCCTACCCCGTGCAGATGGAACCGAACCTCGTCGTCGAGTTCTACTCGCGCTAAGACCGCGTCCTAGTCACGCTGAACCCGGCGAGGATCGCCGCGTTGCCCGGAGGGCCGGAGGGGATACCCTCCGGCCCTCCTCGTTTTTAGGGAATCGCCCGCGTGCAGCAGGACCACCTCCGCCGCCTCCTCTGCCTGCTCCTGCCCTGGGCGCAGATCCTCGCGGGCTTCATGCCCTTCCTCGGGCTGGGCACCTCCATCGCCGCCATCTCGGCGGCCACCCGCACCCCGGTGGTGCCCGCCGGCTACGCCTTCTCGATCTGGACGCCGATCTTCATCCTCGCCGTCGCCTACGGCATCTGGCAGTTCCTGCCCGCCAACCGCGCGAGCCTCCTCGCCCAGCGCACGGGATGGCCGCTCGCCGGCGCCTTCGCCGCGAACACGCTGTGGCAGGTCGTCTCCCAGCTTCTCTCGAGCGTCGGCTTCGGGCTCTTCCTCATCATCCTGGCCGGCCTCGCCTGCGCCCTCGCCGCCCTCTTCATCGCCCGCAACACGCCGGAGGAGGGGATTGGCAAGCGCTGGATCGTCACCCCGCTCACCGGCCTGCTCGCGGGCTGGCTGACGGCGGCCAGCTTCGTGAACCTCTCCAGCGCCGCCCGCGCCGCCGGCATGATGCCCGAGCACGGCATCGGCGCCACCGTCTTCGCCGTGGTCATCCTCCTAGCCGCCGGGGGCGCCGCCGCCGCCCTGTCCTGGCTGCTGCGGCGCGACGCCACCTGGTTCGCCGTCGCCATCGCCTGGGCCTTCGTCGCGGTCGTCGTGGCCAACCTCGGCGTGAACCAGGTGAACATCCCCGCCGCCCTCGCGGCCGCGGCGATGCTGGCCCTGGTCGCCGCGGTCACCTGGCAGCGCCGCCGCGCGACGACGCTCGGGACCGCCCGCTAGTCCTCGGGCCCGGCCTAACCCGGGATCATCCGCCGGATCACGCCGTCCCGCTTCACGAAGGCGTGGTAGAGCGCGCCCGAGACGTGCATCACGATCAGACCCAGCAGCACCGTCGCGAAGGTCTTGTGCACGACGCCGATCGCCTCGCCGAACGCCTGGTCGGGCGCGACCAGCCGCGGCAGCGGGATCAGCCCGAGCAGCCGGGGCGTCGCCCCGTAGGCGTTCGCCGCCATCCAGCCGAGGAGCGGCAGCACGATCAGCACGAGGTAGAAGGCCCAGTGCGTCGTCCGCGCGAGGATGCGCAGCCCCGCCGAGAGGTCCGACGGCGCCGGCGGCATCGGGTGCGCCAACCGCCAGCCCAGCCGCAGCAGCATCACGAGGAGGATGGTCGACCCCGTGCCGAGGTGCCAGGCGGTGATGCTGTCCTCCGCCGACTTCGGCAGGAGGGAGGGCAACACGAGGGCCAGCGTGATCTGCATCAGCACCAGCGCGACGACCAGCCAGTGGAAGGTGCGGCTCACCCCGTCATAGGGTTGGTCGAGCGCCGCCGCCCCGCCCGCCCCGTGCGCCTCTGCCGACATGCCCATTGCTCCCTTGCCTCACCCGGTACAATAAGGCCCCGGCGGCCGGAGGTTCCATGGCGTCCTCCCTTTCAGGCCCGCAAACACATTCGTGACGTAACCGTGACTTGCGGCCCGGCGCTTGCCCCTAAGCTTGCAGCCACCGCGGGGTGTGGCAGGACGGGGTTTTGATAGACCAGGACGCACGCATCGGCGCCACCACGGCGAAGGACGCCCAGGCCGCGGGGAGCAGTCGGTTCGAGCGTCGCACCGTCGCGGCCCCGCGCGCCGCCGAGCGGCTGGGCGGCCGCCGCGCCGCCATCGCCGCCCTGGCCGGCGCCATCGCCCTCGCGCTCGTCGCCCTCGGCGGCCACGTGATGGCCGGCGGGGGATGGACGCTGTGGGAGGCCCTGATGATGGGCAGCCTCGCCGTGAACGCCCCCTGGCTCGGCCTCACCGCCGCCACGGCCCTCGCCGGCCTCGCCATCCGTCTCCTCGTCCGCGACCCCTCCGCCTTCGTCGTCCCCGCTCTCGGCCGCGCCGACCCGGTGGTGCACGACCGCACGCTGCTCGCCCTCTGCGTCCGTCTGGAGGACATGGAGACCGTCCTGCCTCCCATGGGCCGCCTGCTGGGCGAGCTCCGGGCGCGCCACGGCGACCGCTTCGTCCTGGGCGTCCTCTCCGACACGCCCCCGGGCGCCGCGGCCGAGGCGGAGGCCGAGGCGATCGCGGCCCTCGCCGCCCGCTTCCCGCCCGGCGCGGTGCGCTACCGCCGCCGCGCGGAGAACACCGGCTTCAAGGCCGGCAACCTCATGGACTTCCTCGACCACCACGCGGCGGGCTTCGACCACGCGCTCGTGCTGGACGCGGATTCCGCCATGTCGGCCAAGACCGTCGGGCGGCTCGTCCGCACCATGCAGGCCGACCCGGGCCTCGCCATCCTGCAGGCCTCCATCGACGGGCGCGGCGTGGGCACGCGCTTCGCGCGGCTCTTCGGCTTCGGCCTCCGCTACGGCACGCGCAGCTGGGTCACCGGCCAGGGCTGGTGGCAGGGCCCCTCGCAGCTCTACTGGGGGCACAACGCCCTCATCCGCATCGCCGCCTTCCGACGCGACGCGCGCCTGCCGACCCTGCCGGGCGGCGTCCGCATCCTCAGCCACGACTACGCCGAGGCCGCGCGCCTGCACGCGGGCGGATGGGCCGTGCGCGTGCTGCCCGACAGCGCCGGCTCCTGGGAGCGCCACCCCCCCGACCTGCCCGCGCTCTTCGTCCGCGACCTGCGCTGGGCCGCCGGCAACCTCCAGTACCGTCACCTGCTGCTCCGCCCCGACTTCGGGCGGCTCGGCCGCTTCCAGATGCTAGAGGCCATCCTCCACTACGCCCTGGCGCCCTTCCGCTTCGCCTTCCTGCCGCTGGCCGCCCTCAACGCCGCGAGCGGGGGCGGGGAGGGAACGCCCCGCGGCGCGCTCCTCCTCCTGCTCCTCCTCGCCTTCGCCGTCTCCAACATGCCCAAGCTCGCCGGCTACGCGGAGGCGCTGCTGCGGCCCGGCCGCTTCCGGCGCGCCGCCCTCCTGCGCGGCATGGCGCAGGAGCTCGCCCTCGGCCTCATGCTCGACACGCTGGAGGCGCTGGAGCGGTCGCTCACCCTCCTGCAGCTCGCCCGCGGCCGCTTCGGCGGCTGGACGGCCCAGCGCCGCAACGCGCGGGAGGTCACCTGGGCCGCGGCCGCCCGGCGCTTCGGCGGGCACACCGCCGCCGGCCTCGCGCTGCTCGCCGGCTTCGGCCTCGCCAGCGGCTTCGCGGCCCTCGCGGCCCTGCCCGCGCTCGCCGGCCTCGTCTTCGCCATCCCGCTCGCCGTGCTCACCGCGCGGCCCCGCCGAGGGGCGCGCGCCCCGGCGCCCTGACCGGACCCTCCGGCCTCCCGGAGGCCGTGTTGACCCGAAACCATCGAGACAGGACGCTGGGAGAGATCATGGAGGATGCCGCCTTGGCCGGACCGGACCGGGTTGCCGGGAAGGATCCCATCGACGACTGCCTCGCGGGCGCGATCTCGGCGGAGGTGGCCGCGGCGCGGCTCCTGCTGTGGCGCTGGGAGGTCGAGCGCATCGAGGCCGAGGTCCGGGCGCGCCGCCCCGCGCCGGTCACCCCCGAATGGGAGGCCTTGTCGCGCCTCGTCGCCGAGCGGCGCGACGCGCTCCTCACCCTGTCCGCTGAGATCGCGAACACCGGGGGCGACCCCCAGGCCGGGCGGATGGAGGGCCTGGCCGGCATCGCCGCCTTCTTCGACCGCGCGGTGGAGCACTCCCCCGAGGCCGCCGTCGCGCTCCACTCGCTCGGCGACGCGCGCACGCTCGCCGTCACCACCGCGGAGATCGTCGACTGGCTCGCCGCCGAGGGCCTGATCGGCCCCGGCCGCGACGTGCTGGACCTCGGCTGCGGCATCGGCCGCCTGGCCACCGCCCTGGCGCCGCGCTGCCGCTCGGTGCTCGGCGTCGACATCTCCGCCGGCATGGTCGCCGAGGCGCGGCGCCGCTGCGCCGGGCTGGAGAACGTCCGCCTCGAGAGGACCGAGGGCGACGGCCTGCCCTCCCTCGCGCCCGGGAGCGTCGACCTCGTCCTCGCGGTCGACAGCATGCCCTACATGGTGCAGGCGGGGGTCGCGGACGGGGTGATCGCCAAGGCCGCGGCGATGCTCACGCCCACGGGCGCCATCGCCGTGCTCAACCTCTCCTACCGCGGCGACCCCGCGGCCGACCGGGCCGACCTCCGGCGCTGGGCGGCCGCGCACGGCCTCGCCGCCACCTCCTGCGGCGAGCGCCCCTTCCGCCAGTGGGACGGCCAGGCCTTCGTCCTGCGCAAGGCGCCCTAGCCGCGCGCCTCCCTCACCCGACGGAGGTCACCGGAACGAGGGCGAGAACTGCAGCCCGCCCTCGGTCCAGAGGCGGTTGTGCCCGCGCTCGAGCCCGATCGGGATGATGAAGCGCTCGTAGTTCTCGCCGTAGTTCCCGACCTGTCGGACAATCCGCGCCGCCCACAGGTCGTCCAGCCCCAGCCCCTCGCCCGTCCCGCGGTCGAGGCCGATCAGGCGCCGGATGTCGGGGTTGTCGGTGCTCGCGAAGCCGTCGATGTTGGCCGAGGTCACGCCGAGCTTCTCCGCGGTGATCATCGCGAAATGCGTCCAGCGCACGATGTCGAACCACTTGTCGTCGCCCTTGCGCACCATCGAGCCCGCCTGGCCGAGCGTCATGCGCTCCGGCAGGATCGTCAGCTCCGCCGCCCGGGCCCCCTGGCGCGCGCGGAAGCCCGCGAGCTGCGAGGCGTCGGTCGCGAAGGCGTCGCAGCGCCCCGACAGGAAGGCCTCCTGGATCTCCGAGACGCCGTTGATCATGACCGGCGTGAAGGCGATCCGGTTCGTGCGGAACCAGTCGCTGACGTCGAGCTCCGTGCTCGTCCCCGGCCGCATGCAGACCGCGGCCCCCCCGAGGTCCTTCGCGGAGGTCACGCCCGAGCTCGTGTGGACCACGAGGCCCTGCCCGTCCCAGAAGTTCGTGGCCGCGAAGAGAAGCCCGAGATTGGCCTCGCGCGAGAGCGACCAGCCGGTGTTGCGGATCAGCACGTCCACCTCGCCGGACTGCAGCGCGGTGAAGCGGTTCTGGGCGGAGAGCGCGATCAGCTCCACCTTCGTCGCCTGGCCGAGGACGGCGGCCGCGATCGCGCGGCAATAGGCCACGTCCATCCCCTGCATCTCCCCCCGGCTGTCCGAGAGCGAGAAGCCCGCGATCTCGCCGGACACGCCGCAGCGCAGGCTCCCGCGCGCCCGCACCGCGTCCAGCGTCGCCGACCCGCTCGCCCCGCCCCGCGCCGGCGCGGTCTGCGCCAGCGCGGGCGGGCAGAACGCCGTGACCGCGAGGCCGAGCGCCGCGGCGAACCCCAGAACATGCTTCTTCATCAGAACTCCTCTCTCGTTGCGTGAACCGGACCGGCCGTCACATCGCCGCCGGCGCGCCGAGATCCGCCTCGGCGAAGCGCGCGTGCCGGAAGGGGCGCGGGTCGACGGAGGGCGCCCGCCCGGTGATCAGGTCCGCCGCCAGCCGCCCCGCCCCGGGGCCGATGCCGAAGCCGTGCCCGCTGAAGCCCGAGGCAAGGAACAGGCCCGGCCGGGCGGGGATGGCGGAGATGACGGGAATGGCGTCCGGGGTGGAATCGATCCAGCCGCCCCATTGGTGCGCGACCCGCAGGCCGCGGAGCGCCGGCATCTCCGCCGCCATGGCCGTCAGGGCCGCGCGGACCAGCGCCTCGTCCGCCGCGGGGTCGAGCACGCGGGTCCGCTCGAAGGGCGAGACGCCGTCCAGCGTCCAGCGCGCCAGCGCCTCGGGCCCCGCGAAGAAGGACCGGCCGATCCCGAAGGAGAGCGCGCTCGACCAGCGCGCCCGGAACATCGGCAGGAACTGGCGGGCGTAGCGCAGCCCCTGCGGCGTCAGCTCGATCCGCCCGCGGCCGCGGATCGAGACGGTGTAGCGCCCGTCGATCCGCCGCCCGACCGTGAAGCCCGGTGTGGACAGCCCGCCCCGGAACAGCCCGGGCGCCGGCTCCGTGCAGAAGGCCGTCGCGCGCACGCCCGTCTGCGGGAAGGGGATGCCGTGCCAGCGGAGGAAGAGCGACGACCAGGCCCCGGCCGCGACGAGCACCCGCGCCGCGCGGATGGTGCCCCGCTCGGTCACGACGGCCGAGACGGCGCCCCCCGTCGTCTCCAGCCCGCGCACCGCGCAGGACTGGTGCAGCGTGGCGCCCTCCCGCCGCGCCGCCCTGGCCAGCGCCGGCGCCGCGAGCGTCGGCTCCGCCCGCCCGTCGCTCGGCGATTCCACGCCGCCGAGCCAACGCCGCGCGCCGCCCGGAACCCGGGCCGCGGCCTCGGCGGCGCCCAGCATCCGGCTGTGGACCTGGTACCCGCGGGCCATGCCGACCCAGCGCTCCCAGCCCGCCAGCTCCGCCGCGTCGTCGGTGACGTAGAGGAGCCCGTCGCGGCGGAAGCCGAGATCCGCGCCGATCTCCCGGTCCAGCCCGCCCCAGAGGCCGAGGCTGTGGCGCGCCAGCGGAAGCTCGCGCTCGTCCCGGTTCTGCTGGCGCACCCAGCCCCAGTTCCGCCCGGACTGCTCGGCGCCGACCCAGCCCTTCTCCACGAGGGCCACGCGCTGCCCCTCGCGGGCGAGGTAGTAGGCGGCCGCGACGCCGACGATGCCGCCGCCCACCACCACCACGTCCGCCTCCGCCGGGAGCGCCGCGTCGCTCTCCACCCGCAGCAGGGGAAAGGGGATGCCCTCCCCGGGGCTGGCGAATCCTCCCGCCGGGACGGTCATGCCCGGTACCGCGAACGCCTCAAGGCACGCCTCCACGCCAGGATCGCGCCCATGCTTCGCGGCCCCGGCCCCCCGAGGCAATCGCAAAGTTCGCCGGATGGACTTTTTCCCGAACAGCTTCCACATAATGGAAGTTATGACCCCAATCGCCGCCCGCTATCCCCTTTTACCGGAACCTTAGCCATGGACCCCGACGACGCCGGCAGCGCGGGCGTGCTCCACCGCGCCGCCCGCCTCCTGAATGCCCTGGCCGAGGGCGGCCCCGAGGGGCTCCGCCTCACCGACCTCGCCGAGGCCGCCGCCCTCCCGCGCCCGAGCGCGCACCGCGTCCTCCGCGGCCTCGTGCAGGAGCGGCTCGTCGAGGTCGACGCGCGCACGAAGCGCTACACCCTTGGCCTCCGCCTCTTCGAGATGGGCGCGCGCGCCGGCGGCCGTCTCGGCCTCCGCCAGATCTGCCGGCCCGTCCTCCTGCGCCTGACGGAGACCCTGGGCGAGACGCACTTCCTCCTTCTCCGCGACGGCTACGAGGCGGTCTGCCTCGACCGCAGCACGGGCCCCCTGGTGATCCGCTCCCTCACCGGCGACATCGGCGGGCGGGTGCCGCTCGGGGTCGGCCAGGGTGGGCTCGCCATCCTCGCCTTCCTGCCCGAGGCCGAGCAGGACGACGTGATCCGCCACAACGCCGCCCGGCTGCGCGACGTCGGCGGCCTGGACGAGGCGACGCTCCGCGCCGAGCTCGCGCGCGTGCGCCGCGACGGCCACTGCGACCGCAGCTCCGGCGTCCTGCCGGGCATGACCGGCATCGGCGTGCCCATCCTCGACCGCGAGGGGCGGGCGGTCGCGGCGCTCAGCGTCGGCAGCACGGCCGAGCACCTGACGCCCGAGCGCGGGCAGGTCATCGCCGCCCTCCTCAAGAAGGAGGCCCTGGCCATCGCCGCCCGGCTCAACCCCTTCGACCCCGCCCTGCGGCGGGCCGGCGCGGCAATGGAGATGAACTGAGGCGCGGCCGCCGGCAAAGGCGCCGTGCCCAAGCCCGGCCTCGCGCGTTGACCCCGCATGATCCTGCGAGACCCGGAGGACGGCGTCCGCCTCCTCATCCCCCAGCCCTCCCACGCCCTCCTCTCCGGCCAGATGATGGCCGCCTGGGGCGCCCCCGGCTTCGCCCGGCCGGACCCGGCGCCCGAGGTCATCCTCGCGGCCGGGCAGCACGACATCGCCTGGCTGGACTGGGAGGCCTCGCCGAGCCTCAACCCCGAGACCGGCCTTCCCCATCCCTTCACCGGCCTGGGCGCGGCCGTCCACGCCCCCATGTGGGCGCGCGGCGTGGAGCGCGCGCGCGCCGCCTGGGGCCTCTGGCCGGCGCTGCTGATCTCGCTCCACGGCCTGCGGATCTACACGCAGTACATGGACCCCGAGAGCCTGCCGCCGAAGGACAAGGCCGCGATCGACCGCAACGCCACCAAGGAGGAGGCCCTCCAGGCCGACTGGATCGCCAAGTTGGGCGCGAAGCAGGACCAGGTCGCGCGCAACTCCGCCCTCGTCGCGGTCACCGACGCCCTCTCCCTCGCCCTCTGCTTCGCCAAGCCGGACATGGCCGGGGAGGCGCCGCTGGAGAACGGCGGCAGCCGCAAGATGAAGCTCGTCCGGCTGGAGACCGCGCGCTGGTCGCTCGACCCCTGGCCCTTCCGCGAGGCGACGCTGACGCTCCGCTGCGAGACGATCCGCCTGCCCGAGGGAACCCGCTGGACCGACGAGGAGGCGATGCGCCGCGACCTCCGCGAGGCGACCTGGAGCACCCTCGCCGAGACCCTGGTCCCCGCCGACGGGGCCTAGTCCCCGCGACGGAGCCGCGGCAGGACGAGCAGCGCCACCACCAGGAGCTGGCCCGCCGCGAGAAGCTGCGGCAGCAGCCAGCTCCCGGTCAGCGTCACCAGCCCCGCGAAAAGGGCGGGCGGCACGAGGTAGCCGAGGAAGCAGAGCGTGCTCGATCCCGCGGTCGCCTCGGCGATCCGCCCGGGCGGCGAGAGGCGCGCGACCTCCGCCTGGTAGATCCCGTTCCAGCTCGCGACCAGCGACCCCGCGAGGCCGCCGAGCGCCAGGGTCCAGCCGAAGCCGAGCGGCGGCAGCAGCACGAAGACCGCGACCACCGCGGCGCCGCCCAGCCCCTGGCCGAGAAGGTTCATGGCGGCGTTGCCCGTGCGGTCCGCCATCCAGCCGAGCACCACCCGCGCCAGCACGCCGCCCGCCTGCATGGCCGCGAAGACCATCCCGGCCTCCACGAGCGTCATCCCCCGCGTCTCCGTCAGCCAGGTGACCGCGAAGGCGAAGAAGCAGCCCTGCACCGTCGCCAGCGAGCAGGCGAGGGCCGTCAGCGGGGCGAGCAGCGGGTGCAGCCGGAGCGCGGCGAAGGGGCCGACGAGGTTGCGGCGGCTGAGCAGGGCGCGCGGCCCGATCCGCCGCTCCGGCTCCCGCTCGACGTCGAGCGAGACCCGGCTCGGCTGGATGAGGACGGCCGAGAGGAGCGCGACGACGACCGCGAGGCCGAGCGCCCATCCCCCGCCCCAGGCGACCGCGACGGGCGCGAGGACCAGCCCCGCGACCATGCCGCCGAGCGGCGCCCCGGCCTGCTTGACGGAGAAGATCAGGGAGCGGTGGCTCGGCGGCGCGGTCGCGGCCAGGATGCGGCTGCCGGCGGGCGGCGTGGGCCCGTAGCCGAGGCCGATGAGCACCGCCGCCGCGGCCAGGGCCGGCGTCCCGCCGAGGGAGGCGAGGGCCATCCCCGCCGCGCCGAGGGCGGCGCCGAGCTGCAGCGTCCGCACGGGCCCGAGGCGCGCCAGGATGGGGCCGCCGGCGACGAGGAAGATGAGGACGCCGAGCGTGCCGAGGGCGGAGAGGTGGCCCGCAGCCTCGGGCGGCAGGCCGGCGCTGCCGGTGAGCAGCGGCGCCAGCACCGGCACGCCCTGGTTGAGGAAGGCCGCCACCGTCTGCATCAGCAGGGTGACGGAGAGGGCGACCTTCCAGGAGGCGCCGGCGAGGCCGCCCGGGGCGTCGGGCGGCACGCCGGGGCGGCTCAGGCCGCCTGGGAGTGGGGGACGCCGTTCTCGGACATCAGGGTGGCCAGCTCGCCCGACTGGAACATCTCGGTGACGATGTCGCAGCCGCCGACGAACTCGCCCTTCACGTAGAGCTGGGGGATGGTCGGCCAGTTGGAGAAGGCCTTGATGCCCTCGCGGATCTCGGCGTTCTCGAGCACGTTCACGCCCCGGAAGGGCACGCCCATGTGGGAGAGGATCTGCACCACGCGGGCGGAGAAGCCGCACTGCGGGAAGACCGGGGTGCCCTTCATGAAGAGGGTGACCGGGCTCGCGTCGATCTCGGACTTGATCTGCTGGAAGGTCGGGTTGTCGGACATGAGGTGCTCCTACTGCTCGGGGGCGGAGGTCTGGAGGGCGAGGGCGTGCAGCGCGCCGCCCATGCGGCCCTGGAGGGCAGCGTAGACGATCTGGTGCTGCCGCACGCGGGGAATGCCGCGGAAGCTCTCGGAGACGACGGTGGCGGCGTAGTGGTCGCCGTCCCCCGCCAGGTCCTCGATTGTGATGCGGGCGTCGGGCAGGGCGGCGCGGATGAGCGCCTCGATCTCGGCGGCGGGCATCGCCATGGGCGGGTTCCTCTCAGGCGTCGCGCATGAGGGCGGGAAGGGTGCCCTCGTGGGCGGCGCGCAGCTCGTCAAGGGATATGGCGGGATGGCCGGGCAGCGCCAAGGCCCCCGTGGTGCCGGCGGCGCGGGCAATGGGCATGGCGGGAATGCCCGCCGCCTTGGCCGCGGCGAGGAGGGCGGGGGCGTCCGGCGTCGCGCAGAGGTAGCGGGCCTGGTCCTCGCCGAACCAGAAGGCGTGGGCCGGGATGCCCTGGGGCGTGTTGGCGAGGTTGAGGCCGAGGTTGGCGGCCAGCGCCATCTCGGCGAGGGCGACGAGGAGGCCGCCGTCGGCGAGGTCGTGGCAGGCGGTGACGCTGCCGGCCAGGATGCGCTCGCGGACGAAGTCGCCGTGGCGGCGCTCGGCGGCGAGGTCGACGGGCGGGGGGGCGCCCTCCTCGCGGCCCGCGATCTCGCGGAGCCAGAGGGACTGGCCGAGATGGCCTCGGGTCTCGCCGAGGAGGACGATCTCCTGGCCGGAGGCGGGGGCGAGGCCGACCGCCTGGCGCGCGTCCTCGATCACGCCGACGCCGCCGATGGCGGGGGTGGGGAGGATGGCCTGGGGGTGCTCGACGCCGCGGGTCTCGTTGTAGAGGGAGACGTTGCCGGAGACGACGGGGTAGTCCAGCGCCTCGCAGGCGGCCTTCATGCCGCGGATGCAGGCGGCGAACTGGCCCATGATCTCCGGGCGCTCGGGGTTGCCGAAGTTCATGTTGTCGGTGATGGCGAGCGGGCGCGCGCCCGTCGCGGTGATGTTGCGCCAGGTCTCGACGACGGCCTGCGCGCCGCCCGCCTCGGGGTCGGCGGCGCAGTAGCGGGGGGTGACGTCGGTGGTCATGGCCAGCGCGCGGGCGCTGTTCTCGAGGCGCACGATGGCGGCGTCGGCGGCGCCGGGGCGGCGGACGGTCTGGCCGCCGACGGTGCTGTCGTACTGGTCCCAGATCCAGCGGCGGGAGCAGAGGTCGGGGGAGGCGAGGAGGGTGCGGAGCGCCCCCGGTAGGCCGACGGGGTCGGGGACGGAGGCGGGGTCCAGCAGGGGCTGCTTCGGGGTCTCGGCGGTCGGGCGGCGGTAGAGGGGGGCCTCGGACTCGAGGGGGGCGAGGGGGATGTCGGCCTCGAGGATGCCGTGGTGGCGGAGCGTGATGCGGCCGGTGTCGGTGATGTGGCCGATGACGGCGAAGTCGAGCTCCCACTTCCGGAAGATGGCCTCGGCGACGTGCTCCTCGCCGGGGCGGAGGACCATGAGCATGCGCTCCTGGCTCTCGCTGAGCATCATCTCGTAGGTGGACATGCCGGTTTCGCGCTGAGGGACGTTGTCCATGACAAGTTCGATGCCGACGCCGCCCTTGCCGGCCATCTCGACGCTGCTGCTCGTGAGGCCGGCGGCGCCCATGTCCTGGATGGCGACGATGGCGTCGGTCTCCATGAGTTCGAGGCAGGCCTCGATGAGCAGCTTCTCGGCGAAGGGGTCGCCGATCTGGACGGTGGGGCGCTTCTCCTCGGCGTCCTCGGAGAACTCGGCGCTGGCCATGGTGGCACCGTGGATGCCGTCGCGGCCGGTCTTGGAGCCGACATAGACGACGGGGTTGCCGATGCCGGCGGCGGCGGAGAGGAAGATGCGGTCCTGGCGCGCGATGCCGACCGTCATGGCGTTGACGAGCGGGTTGCCGTTGTAGGCGGGGTGGAAGTTCACCTCGCCGCCGACGGTGGGCACGCCGACGCAGTTGCCGTAGCCGCCGATGCCGCGGACGACGCCGTCGAGGATCGCCTTCGTGCGGGGGTGGTCAAGGGCGCCGAAGCGGAGCGCGTTGAGGTTGGCGATGGGGCGGGCGCCCATGGTGAAGACGTCCCGCAGGATGCCGCCGACGCCGGTGGCGGCGCCCTGGTAGGGTTCGATGAAGCTCGGGTGGTTGTGGGACTCCATCTTGAAGATGGCGGCCAGGCCGTCGCCGATGTCGATGACGCCCGCGTTCTCGCCGGGGCCGTGGATGACCCAGGGGGCCTTGGTGGGGAGTTCCTTCAGCCAGACGCGGCTCGATTTGTAGGAGCAGTGCTCCGACCACATGACGGAGAAGATGCCGAGCTCCGTCATGGAGGGGGTGCGGCCGAGGATGGCGAGGACGCGGTCGAACTCGTCGCCCTTGAGGCCGAAATCCTTGGCGAGGGCGCGGGCCTTCGCTTCGTCGAGCAGGTTCGCGGGGGTTTCGGCGGGCGCGTTCGGCATGGGCGGGTTTTGGGCAGGGGGATGCTGCTTGTCGAGGGTCCTTTCGGGGGTGGGGATGGGTGCCCGGCGCATGGCGCGGATCAGGGCCAGGCCAGGCGGACGCTGCGGGGGATGCGGGCGCGGCCCTCGGCGGCGCGGAGGAGGTATCGGAGGCTTCGCAGGCGGGTCTTGAGGGCGGCGAGGCCGGCGCGGGTGGCGGGCGGCGCCGCCGGGAGGCTGCGCGCGAGGGTTTCGGACAAATCGGGGTCCGGGAGGAGCCAGGGCGGCGCGGGGAGGGCGGAGCGAAGGCCGATTCGGCGGACGAGGAGGAGGAAGGCGGGGCCGAGCAGGCGGTGGGCGCGGCGGGCGGCGCGGACGATCAGGTGCTCGATGCTGCGGAGCGGGTGGCGGGGGTCGGTCTCGGCCAGGGCGATAAGAAGGCGTTCCCAAAGGCCGGCGCGGGTGAGGCGGCGGTAGTGGCGGGCGATGGTGTCGGGGGTGGCGTGGTCGCGCGGGGCCTCCCGCCAGGGGGCGTGGTGGGCGGTGGTGTGGAAGATGGCGTCCATGCGGGCGCGCAGGTCATTGATCTTGCGGCCCGCGGGGGAGCGCGGGAGGAGGTAGGGGAGGAGGGCGAGCCACTGGGAGTCGGTGAGGGGGGACCAGGGGAGGGGGGTGGTGAGGCGGGGGGCGTGGGGGAGGGGCATGACTTCATGCTAAGGGAACGCGAGCTTTTTGTCAATTTATTCCTTTGCCAGGGGTCAGTGGGCAGGATGCGCATCACCAAGCCTCAAGGTTGATTGCGTCTCCCACACGAAAGATGGCCGGGCGCGGGTGTAAGCAGCCGGTTTGTCAGCCGCCGAGAGCCCTGGAAAGCTGATGCTCTCCGACTTCTATCATCTCTACGTTCAGCCCACCTTCGGCCTGGAGCATTGAACGGACGTTTAGCCGTTCGCTTTGCGTCCGCTGTGGTGGGCAGGCCTTCGAGACAGAGGCGCGAAGAACTTCAGCAATGCTAGCTTCATTAGCTCAATGAACGGTTCCTCGTGGAGCTTGTCGATGCTGCGGAGATAAAAGGCGTTTACCACGACCACGGCCGTTATAACGAAGGCGGTCAGAAGCGGGAATGCGAGCAAGGAGACGTATTGCAGCACCGTTGCCCCGATGATCAGAAGCGCCACCATCATCGCCATGTTGAGCAATAGGACCTGCTCGGGCCGACGGAGAGCTTGTTCTGCAATCTGCTCCTTCGTCAGGACTTCGTTTGCCCCATTTGCCGTCGACCCTATTATTCTTAAGCTCAAGCCGTTGATTTTTGTCAGGTTTAGGTCAATTGCCTCTTTCATAGTCCACGCCTGCTGGCGCGCTTCCGAAATTCGGGATTCTGCGATGTTAATCTTAAGAGAATCCACGGCGTTCCGGATATCTTGTTTTAGATCGCCCTCATGCTTATGAAGAATTCTCATAAATGTTAATAGAGAATGACGCTCGGACCAGGGGATGCTTTCGTCGTTGATATGCTTCGCAACGCTGGTATCGTAGGTGTCCGCTACGGCCGCGAGGTTGTCGCAAATTCGGGCAACATCACGAAACCACTCGCTGTCAGAGGCCTTCCGCAATTTACGAAGTACATCGGCTTTCGCAAGCTCACTCGGTTGATCAGGAAGCGTCAAGACGTCGTCCAGAGAAGTAGAAAAACGGTAGTAAGCCTCGCGGCAGCATCGGTTTATGGTGTTAATGAATTCCCTAAGATTTTCGCCAAGCACCGGATGCCGTTGCTCGATCTCAGCGAGCGAAGTGGCTCCGTTTGCGATTGCCTGGAGGGCCCAGAGTTGCATGACAGCACCTCGCGCGTGACTACACGACCAATGCAGCAGAGACTAAGGCAGCCCCTCGCTCGAGTTGGAAGGAGTTTTGACGTGCATCGATCGCTGACATCCTTGCGTCGCGTGAAGGTCCGCTCCTAGGTCTCAGCGAAGTGTCCTTCGACGTGAACTATGGGCGTGTAGGGGCCCACAAACCGCTTCGTGCACGACTTGCGTGGCTGGAGAGTTCGTCAAAACCATCGAGAACTCCCCGAACGGCGCTGAGCGTTCCGCAGCGTCTCGCAACAATGAGAGGAGGATGCGGGAGAATTTCTTCTCCCAGCTGTTTCCGCAAGCCGTTCCTCTTCGCCGGGGGCTTGCAGGAAGGCGGTGTTCCGCTTGGTCGCACCAGTGCTTCTGACCTGGTCGCGGTTGCGATGATGGGAAGTATGGCCTCTGACAGGTGAGCAAGTCTTGGCAGGGAAGCGGGTCTTGCGCGCCGGGTCCCGGATGCGCCATGTCGTCCCGGTGATGCGCCCTTGCGGCCGCCCCGGCCCGGCACGGTTCGTCGCGGCGGCTACGGGGAGGCGCGGCAGGCCTTCCGGTGCCGGGTTCCGGCGCGGGGGCTGCGCGACGGTGCCGGTGGCGAGGGGAGTGGCCCGAGGTTGACGAAATCCGAGATCGAGCGCGTGCAGGCCTATCTGCGCCGGCTGCTGGCGACCGAGCGCATCCGCGTCGTGGCGCCCGTGCGGGCGGGGATGAGCATCGAGGTCGCGGTGGGGGACGAGGTGATCGGCACGCTGCACCGCGACGCCGAGGACGGGGAGGTGTCCTACGCGGTGCACCTCACCATCCTGGAGGAGGACCTGGCGCCCGCGGCCGCGCCGGCGGCGCCGGGGCGGCCTGCCGCGGCGGCCAGACCCGCGCCCAAGACCACGCCCAAGCCGAGGAGCACACGATGACACTGGATTTCACCGGGCGGCGCATCCTCGTGGTCGAGGACGAGCCGCTGATCACCTTCCTGCTGGAGGACGCGCTGATGATCGCGGGGGCGCGGGCGGTCGTGCAGGCCGCGCGCGTGGCCGAGGCGCTGTCGGCGATCGGGGTGGCGATGGCCGAGGGCGGGATCGACGCCGCGGTGATCGACTACAGCCTCGCCGACGGGCAGTCGGCCCTGCCGGTGGCCGACCGGCTGGCCGCGCTCGGCGTGCCCTTCGTCTTCGCGACGGGCTACGAGGCGTCGATGGTGGACCGGGGGCGGCACGCGAAGGCGCCCGTGATCAGCAAGCCCTACAAGCCCGAGGACGTGCTGGCCGCGCTGTCGGGGATCATGGGCGGGGTTTCGGCGGGTTCCTGAGGGGGCGGGCGCCGTCCGGCCGGGCGGCGCGGGGGAGAGAGTGGTTCGGGGCCGGGGGCCATGTCCCCCGGCCTTTTTTGCGCGCGGGGCGGGGGTCAGTCCGGGGTGGGGGTCTCGGCGAGGAAGGCGGGGGCGAGGCTGGCGGCGCCGGCGCTGTTGAGGTGGTCGCGGTCGCGGAACTGGGGGATGCGGTTCCGGACGGGCGAGCAGGTTTCGGCCGAGGGCGGGCAGAGGGCGGCGAAGGGGCGGAAGAGGCGGAGGTTGGGGTGGCGGGCGGCGGCCTCGGCGAGGGCGGTCTCGACGGGGGTGATGACGGCGGCGAGGTCGGCGCGGGGGACGTCGCAGCTCGTGGCGCCGGCCGGCTCGAGCTCGCAGGCGAAGACGGAGGCGAAGCGGAAGAGGGGCATGGGGCCCATGACGACGACCCGCACGCCGCGGGGGCGGAGGCGCTCGGCCAGGGCCTCGACCTCGGCGGTCCATTCCGGCAGGCCCGGCCAGGGGCTGGGCGGGTCGGTCCGCTGGAGGAAGAGGCGGGCGAGGAGGAGGACGTCGCCGGGCCGCATGCGCGGCAGGACGGCCTCGAAAAGCGCGTCGCGCTCGGGCATGGCGGTGCCGGGGGGGAGGGGGAAGGCCTTGCCCGGGGTTTCCGCGAGGTGGATGCCGAGGCCCTCGCGCTGGAGGGCGGCGAGGAGGCCGAGCAGGTGGCCGGCGTGGCTGTCGCCCATGGTCCAGACCGTGGGCGCGCCGGGGCGGGTGGGGGCGACGGTGCAGCGCTCGACGAGGGTGGGGCGGAGGGGGCGGCCGGGCGGGTCGACCGCGCAGTCCGCGACCTGGTCGGCGTTGGTGACGGGGAAGCGGATGTAGGAGAGGGGCACCTCGAGGAAGCGGCGCGGGGCGAGGGGGGCCGGGTTCGGCACCGCGGCCAGGGCGAGGAGGAGGCCGCCCGCGGCGAGGACGGCGAGGGCGGAGGCGGCGTAGGACCAGGCGGGCGGGCGGGCGGCGAGGGCGCGGCGGGCGGGCTGCTCGACGAGGTGGTAGGCGGCGGCGGCGAGGGCCGCGATGAGGGCGAGCTTGAGCGGGAGCTGCCAGCGGGCGGGGCTGAGGGCCAGGGCGCTCGCGCTCACCACCGGCCAGTGCCAGAGGTAGAGGGAGTAGGAGGCGGCGCCGGTCGCGACGAAGGGGCGGGAGGCGAGGAGGCGGCGGAGCGGGGGGCCCGCGGGGGCGGCGAGGAGGAGCAGCACCGTCGGCGGGACGGCGAGGAGGCCGGCGAGCGCGGTCGGCCGGACCGGGGCGGCGAAGGCGGTCAGCAGCAGGGCGAGGCCGGCCCAGGCGAGGGCGGGGCGGGCGAGGGCGCCGGCGAGGGCCGGGCGGGTGAGGGCGAGGAGGGCGGCGAGGCAGCCGGCGCCGAGTTCCCAGAAGCGGCCGAGGACGAGGTAGTAGGCCGCGCCGCCGGCCTGGCCCGGCAGGAGGAAGAGGGCGGCGAGGGAGGCCAGGGAGAGGGGGACGAGGAGGGCGGCGAGGCGGGTCGCGCCGTCCGCGCGGCGGCCGAGGGCGCTGAGCCAGACGAGGGCGGGGAAGAGAAGGTAGAACTGCTCCTCCACGCCGAGCGACCAGGTCTGGGTGAACATGTTCATCGCGCTCGAGGCCGCGAAGTAGTCCTGGGAGGCCGCCAGCAGGGTGATGTTGGACAGGCCGAGGAGGGCGGCGAGGCCGGTGCGGAGGGAGGCCAGCGGCTCGGGGTCGAGCAGCCAGGCGAGGAGGCCGCTTGCGGCGGCGCAGGTGGCGAGCGCCGGGATGAGGCGGCGGCAGCGGCGGGCGTAGAAGGCCGCGAGGAGGCCGCGGAAGCTCCCCGCCCGGTGGCGGAGGAGGGATCTGGTGATGACGAAGCCGGAGATGACGAAGAAGACGTCCACCCCGAGGTAGCCGCCGGGGAGGAGGCGGCGGTCGAGGTGGTTGATGATGACGGCCGCGACGGCGACGGCGCGGAGCCCGTCGATGTCCCAGCGGTAGGCGTCGTCGTGCGGGGGGGCGGGGGTGGCGCTTGCCGCGGGAAGGGGCCGCCGGAGGGGGGGCGCGGCGAGGGTCGGTTCGGGCAAGGCGGACCCTTCCTTGGGCCGGCGGGGCGGCCGGCCGGGACGCGCGCCGTCGCGGGGCGTGGTTGCGGGCGGGAGATAGCGGGATGCGGGCGCGCCAGCAATGCGGGCGGCCCGGGCGCCGGGGCAGGTTTTGCGAGTTGGAACGAAGGGCGGGGTGGCGGGTTCTGACCCGTGGAGGCGCCGGTCGGGGCGGCTTCGCGGGGTGGAGGGCGCGGGCATGGCTTGGCGGTGGGCGGCATTGGCCGTGCTGGGAGCGCTGGTGGCGGGGTGCTCGGCGCCGTCGGAGCTCGGGGGCGGGGACCGTGCGCTGGTCGCGGGGCGGACCTACGTGGTGACGGGGGCCTCGAGCGGGTTCGGGCGCGGGGTGGCGGAGCGGCTCGGCGGCTACGGGGCGAACGTGGTGCTGGCGGCGCGCCGGGAGGCGGTGCTGGAGGAGGTGGCCTCCGCCGTGCGGGCGGGCGGCGGGCAGGCGCTGGTGGTGCCGACCGACGTGAGCGACCCCGCCCAGGTAGAGCGGCTGGCGGCGGCCGCGGTCGGCCGGTTCGGGCGCATCGACGCCTGGGTGAACAACGCGGCGGTGGCCTCGATCGGGCGCTTCGAGGAGGTGCCGCTGGCGGACCACGCGCGGGTGGTGGACGTGAACCTCAAGGGCGCGATCTACGGGAGCCACGCGGCGTTGCGGCGGTTCCGGGCGCAGGGGGCGGGGGTGCTGGTGAACGTCTCCTCGGTGGAGGGGCGGGTGCCGGTGGCGCTGCACGCGAGCTACGCGGCGACGAAGGCGGGCCTCATCGCGCTGGGGGCGGCGATCGAGGAGGAGCTACGGGGGGCGGGGCTGGACGGGGCGATCCGGGTCTCGACGGTGGAGCCCTGGGCGGTGGACACGCCTTTCTGGGACCATGCCGGGAACTACACGGGGCGGGCCTCGCGCATGACGACGATGGACGGGCCGGAGGCGGTGGTGGACGCCGTGGTCTGGATGTCGATCCACCCGGAGACGGAATACGCCGTGGGGTGGAAGGCGCGGGGGGCGGTGCTGGGCAGCCGGATCGCGCCGCGCTGGGCGGAGCGGCTGGCGGGCGCGGTGGTGCGGCGGGCGCAACTCGAGGAGGCGCCGCCCGGGCCCGTGGGGCCGGGCGCGGTGCACGCGCCGGTGGCGGCGGGGACGGGGGTGGAGGGCGGCGTGCGCGCGCGGATGGCGGCCGAGCGCGACGCCGCGGGCGTCAGGCCGTGACGAGGGCCTCGGCGAGGGAGGTGAAGAGGGGGAGGCCGTCCTCGCCGCCCATGAGGGGGTCCACGAGGTCCTCGGGGTGGGGCATGAGGCCAAGGACGCGGAGGTTGGGGGAAAGGATGCCGGCGATGTCGCGGGCGGCGCCGTTGCGGTTGCCGTCGGCGTAGCGGAAGGCGACCAGGCCCTCGCCCTCCAGGCGGTCGAGCGTCGCCTCGTCGGCGAAGTAGTTGCCGTCGCCATGGGCCATGGGGGCGCGGAAGGTGGCGCCCTTCTGCCAGTGGTTGGTGAAGGGGGTGCCGGCCCGCTCGACCCGGAGGACGCAGTCCATCGAGAGGAAGCGGAGGTTCGCGTTGCGCAGCAGGGCGCCGGGGAGGAGGCCGGCCTCGCAGAGGATCTGGAAGCCGTTGCAGACGCCGAGCACGTGGCCGCCGCCCTCCGCGAAGGCGCGGACCGCCGGCATGATGGGGGACTGCGCCGCCATGGCCCCGCAGCGGAGGTAGTCCCCGTGGGAGAAGCCGCCGGGGAGGACGACGAGGTCGGTGCCCGCCGGCAACTCGGTCTCGCGGTGGAAGGTGAGGGAGGGCTTCCGGCCCGTCGCGCGCTGGAGGGCGATGGCCATGTCGCGCTCGCGGTTGGTGCCGGGGAAGAGGAGGATCGTGGCGTTCATCGCTGGAAGACCCTGAGCCAGTGGAGGCCGCCGAGGACGGCTGTCGTGAGGATGGCCGCGATGGCGGCGGCGGTGACCCAGCGGTCGAGGCTCACCTTGCCGCGGGCGAGGAGGCCGGGCGGGCGGGCCTTCTTGCGCGGGAGCGGGGCGGGGCGGGCGGCGGCCAGGCGGCGCTCCCGCCAGGAGAGCAGCATGGCGATCAGGACCGTGAGCACGGTCATGATCAGGAGGCTGGCCTTGATCACCGGCGGGCGGGACCCTTCAGGCGATCTCGACGCGGAAGGACTCGATCACCGTGTTGGCGAGGAGCTTGCGCGCCATGGCCTCGGCGGCCTCCTTCGCGGCGGCGGGGTCGGTGCCCTCGAGCTCGAGCTCGATGACCTTGCCGGTGCGGACCTCGCCCACGCCCTCGAAGCCGAGGGTGCCCAGCGCGTGGCCGATGGCCTTGCCCTGTGGGTCGAGGACGCCGTTCTTCGGCATGACGAAGACTCGCGCCTTGATCACTGCATGAGCTCCGGGCCCTTGAGGTCGCGGACGCCGGCCTCGGGGAGGATGCCGAGGCGGCGGGCGACCTCCTGGTAGCCTTCTTCCACCTTGCCGAGGTCGCGGCGGAAGCGGTCTTTGTCCATCTTCTCGCCGGTCTTGGCGTCCCAGAGGCGGCAGTTGTCCGGGCTGATCTCGTCGGCGAGGACGATGCGCATCTCGTCGTTCTCGTAGAGGCGGCCGAACTCGAGCTTGAAGTCGACGAGCGAGATGCCGACGCCGAGGAAGAGGCCGGTGAGGAAGTCGTTCACGCGGAGCGCGAGCGCCACGATGTCGTCGAGATCCTGCGTCGCGGCCCAGCCGAAGCAGGTGATGTGCTCCTCCGACACCATCGGGTCGTTCAGGGCGTCGTTCTTGTAGTAGTACTCGACGATCGAGCGCGGGAGGCGGGTGCCTTCCTGGATGCCGAGGCGGGTGGCGAGGCTGCCGGCCGCGATGTTGCGGATGACCACCTCGAGCGGGATGATCTCGACCTCGCGGATGAGCTGCTCGCGCATGTTCAGGCGGCGGATGAAGTGCGTGGGGACGCCGATGTCCGCCAGCTTCATCATCAGGTGCTCGCTGATGCGGTTGTTGAGCACGCCCTTGCCGGTGATGATTCCCTTCTTCGCGCCGTTCCCGGCGGTCGCGTCGTCCTTGAAGTACTGGACGAGGGTGCCGGGCTCCGGGCCTTCGAAGAGGACCTTCGCCTTGCCTTCGTAGAGCTGTCGCCTGCGGGCCATGGGGGGTTCCGAAACCTGTGCGGCCGCGCGGGCGCCGGACTTTCGTCCCGCGCGGGGCGGCGAATGAGGGGCCCCTATAACAGGGGGCGGGGGGCAGGGCCACCGCCGGGCGCGCAGGTCCGCCTCGCGCCCGCGGGCGGGGCAGGGGCGCCGCGGGAGGGCGGAACGATATCGCTCACGGCTGCGTGAGCGACGCCGTCGTTTCACGGGACGCGGCGTTAACCCAGGGCAAGGAACGAGACGGCCGCGCCGCCCGGGCTTCCCGGGGGTGTCGCGGCGGGATCGCTCCTTCAGTCCGTCGGAAGAACCCGGACCAACCAATTTGGGAGAGATCGCGATGCGCACGAGTTTCGCTACCCTGGCCCTCGCCGCGACCCTGGTGACGCCGGCGCTGGCCCAGCAGGGCAACAACACCAACCCGGGCTCGCAGGGCACGACCGGCGGCGGGAACGCCATGACCATGGCGCCGGCGACCCAGTCCCCCGGCGGCACGGCCGCGCCGGGCACCACCACCGGCCCGGCGGCGTCCCAGACGCGTTCCGGCACCGCGACCCAGGGCAACCCCGGCGGCGTGCCGGGCGGGGCAACCGTGGACAGCAACACGCAGTCGGCGACCCGCGGCGACAACGCCGGCAGCGCGCCGGCCACGACGACGACCCCGGCCCAGGGCGCCAACTCCTTCACCGAGGGCCAGGCGCGCAGCCGGATCGAGGCGGCGGGCTACACGGGCGTGCAGGAGCTGAAGAAGGACGAGTCTGGCGTGTGGCGCGGCCGCGCGATGCGCGGCGGCCAGACGGCCGACGTGGGCCTCGACTACCAGGGCAACGTCGTCACCGGCGCGGCGCCGGCGCGCTGACGCCGGGGCGGTGGGCGGCCTCGCCAGGAGGGCGGGGCGGCCGGCCGTCGGAGCGGCCGGCGGGCCGCGAGGCCCGGCCGGGCGGTGAACGAGCGGGCCCCGGGGGCCCGGCCACGCAGCGGGCCCCAGGCCCGGTTTCCTGATTGGGCGTGAAGCCCGGCGATCCATCGGGCCCCAGGCCCGGCGACCCATCGGGCCCCAGGCCCGGCAATCCAGCGGGCCCCAGGCCCGGCAACCAATCGGGCCCGAGGCCCGGCGCCGCGGCGGGGACCCCTGGTCCCCCCGGCCGGCGCAGCAACAAAGGGATGAATTCCATGGCCATGCGGACCATTGCACGCCTCTACGACAGCTACGCGGACGCGACCTCGGCGGTGAACGCCCTCGAGGCGGCGGGCTTCAGCCACGACGACGTCAGCATCGTCGCCAACGACGGCTCGGGCAACGCCGGCGGCGTGACCGGCCAGACCATGGGCGCCACCACCGGCACGCCGGCCGGCGCCATGGACAGCACGACCATGGGGACCGCGGCGGACCGCGACACGAGCGTCGAGCCGGTGGTGGACACCGACGAGGCGGCGAGCGGCGCGGGGACCGGGGCCACGATCGGCACCGTGCTCGGCGGCGGCGCGGGGCTGCTGGCGGGCATCGGCGCGCTGGCCATCCCGGGCGTCGGCCCGCTGGTCGCGGCCGGCTGGCTGGTGGCGGCGCTGACCGGCGCGGGCGCCGGCGCGGCGGCGGGCGGCCTGCTGGGCAGCCTGACGGGCGCGGGCGTCGAGGAGCGCGACGCGCATGTCTACTCCGAGGGAGTGCGCCGCGGCGGCAGCCTGGTGACGGTGCGCACCGACGACGCGCGCGCCGACGAGGCCGAGGCGATCATGGCGCGGTACAACCCCGTCGACTCCTCGAGCCGCGAGGCCGACTACCGCTCCGGCGGCTGGACGACCTACCAGGGCGACGCCGTGATCGGCGACGCGCCGGACGGCACCCGCGACAACCCCCCGGGCACGATGGCGTCGCGCGGGCTGGACCAGGTGGCCGGCACCAACGTCTCCGGCGCGCACCCGGAGAACGAGACGAGCCGCGCCGACACGACGGTCTACCCGAAGTCCGGGACGGACGCGCGCACGGGGGCCGGCCTCGGCTCCACCGCGGGCGCCGACATGGGCGCGAGCACCGGCATGACGGCCGGCGCGGCGGCGGGTCTGGGCGCGGGCCTCGGGGTCGGCACGGGCGCGGGCATGGGTTCGGGCATGGGCACGGGCTCGGGCATGGGCGCGACGACCGGGACGGGCGAGTCCGACCCGCCGGGCACGATGGCGAGCCGCGCCTTCGACCGGGCGGCGGGCACCAACGTCTCCGGCGCCTATCCCTCCCAGTCCGACGGCACGCCGGCGAACCCCCCGGGCACGGCGGCCGAGCGGGCTGCGGACAAGGCGACCGGCGACAACAAGACCGGCGCGAACCCGCTGCACAAGACGCTCTGACCGCGGCTTGACGGCGGGCGGCCCGGGCGACCGGGCGCGCCAGGAAACGGGGCGGCTCCTTCGGGGGCCGCCCTTTTTTCGTCTGGCGGGGCTAGCGCGCGGGGCGGGCGCGGGGCGGGGGCGGCTTGGCGCGGTTCGTGGGGCCCTTGCCGCCGCGGGCCGCGGGCGGGGCGCGCCGCGGCGGGGCCGCGCGCGG
>NZ_RCZP01000040.1 GCF_006438825.1 Muricoccus nepalensis | reverse complement strand
AACATCGGCTCAGGCGCGTCATGCACCCTGAGCTGCCCCTGCCGCAACTGACGCCGCCAGTACCACAGCAGCCCGCGGCTGATGTCGTGCCGCCGGGCCACCTCCGACGTCCGCGCCCCGGGCTGCGCCGCCTCGGCCAGCACGCGCAGCTTGTCCTCGGCACGCCAGCGACGACGCCGCTCAACCCCGGTGATGATCTCCATCCCGCCCCCGTCCTTTGCGTCGCCCTCACGAGCGGTCACTAAGGTCAGAGGTCATCATCCCTCACAGAAGGCGGCCCTCGCCGGACGAGTACGAAGGACTTGGTCGTCTGCTGACACGATGAGAAGCTCGACCCCGCCAGCTTCCTGAGATGGGCTGAGGACCGACTGCTCCACCTGCTTCGCCCAGTCCCAGAAGATATGGGCACCGAGCATGCCCAAGAGGCCGCCATCTGCATCTCGAAGGGGTAGCGCGATGTCGACGAAGCGGAGCGGCTCCCCCTCCGGACCCCGCAAGCGGCTGGCGAGTAGAGCAGCCTCGTGCACGTCCCCGACAAAGAGGCCGGCACGGCCGTGCTGGAACCAAGGGCGGACCGAGACGTCGTTCCCCTCCAGCAAGCCATTCGAGGCAGCAACCACACGGCCTGCGGCGTCCGTGACGCCGATCCAAGCGTAAGGAGCCCAGCTCTCCTTCACCCGCTCGAGCAGGTCTCGAATGCCTGGCGGATGGTGAAGGCTCCGTAGATCGCCGCTGGCGACCACATCGGTGAGCTGCGAGACGCGTTCGGCCATGCCGTGGTCAAGCTGGATGGCCGCTTGGCGCGCGAGATCGTCCAAAACGAGGACGCGGTGCTGCTGCGCCTCGCCTTCTGCCACCGCGCCAAGCCACAGAACGCAAGCGGCAGCGGCAGCGAACAACAGTCCAGCCGTCACCGCTGCTAGTCGCACAGATGCGTAGCGACGGATGAGCATCCTGCACGGAGAAGCGGTTCTGGCCACGAAGGATGTCCCAGCACACCGACGTTTATGAGGGTGACCTGCGACGCTAGAGCGATGTTATCAACACGCGATGAAGGCTCGTGCCGGATGGCACAGAGGAGCGATCGCATTTGGAAGGCCGTGACGCTCTTCAAGGCACCCGCGTGCCGTGTGGCGCAAGGCCGCACCTATCGAGGCATAACCCCCTCTAATTGGGGGCGAGGCTCGCCCGCGGGTATCAGCCTCTCAGGCTTGAGCCTGAGAGGCTGTATACTGGTAAGAGCTAGGCGCCAGGTCGACGGACGGGCTGCGGATCATGCCCTGCGCCGGGTCGCGCAGGACGTAGCCGCGTCCCCAGACGGTTCCGATGAGGTCCTCGCAGCCGGCCTGGGCGAGCTTCTTGCGGAGCTTGCAGATGAAGACGTCGATGATCTTGACCTCGGGCTCGTCCATGCCGCCGTAGAGGTGGTTGAGGAAGGCCTCCTTGGTCATGACCATGCCCTTGCGCAGGGTGAGGAGCTCGAGGATGGCGTACTCCTTGCCCGTGAGGTGGACGGGCTTGCCGCCGACGGTGGCCGCGTGAGCGCCAAGGTCGAGGTTGAGGCGGCCGACCGAGATGTTGGGCTGGGCAAAGCCCTTCGTTCGGCGGACGATGGCCTGGATGCGGGCGATGAGTTCCTGGCTGTCGAAGGGCTTGACGATGAAGTCGTCGGCGCCGAGGCCAAAGCCTTGCACCTTGGCGCCCGGGCGGGAGAGGCCCGACAGGATCAGCACCGGGGTCGCGCTGCGGCCGGCGCGCAGGCGGCGGACCACCTCGTAGCCCTCCATGTCCGGCAGCATGAGGTCGAGCACCACGATGTCGTAGTCGTAGAGGCGCGCGAGCTCGAGCGCCTCCTCGCCGGTGTCGGCGGCGTCCACGATCATGCCCTGGGTCTTGAGCATGAGGGTCACCCCACGCGAGGTGGTCAGGTCATCTTCGACGAGCAGGACACGCATGTGACGGGCTCCAATCACTAACTCGTGATCATTGATACAACCATAGCGCGAAGTTGACAAGTCGTTTCGATGCCAAATTTTGCCTTAGCCATGAGGAAAGGCATCGGGACCGCGGTTAGGTTTGCTGGGTTGGACAGCGAAGAACCAAGAGCAATCCGCCTTTATGCTGGATCAACTGCTTCTGCTCAGTGGTCGAAGCTGTGTCCGAGGACCAGCGGCCACACGGCAAGCGCTGCCCAAGGTCATACAACCTATGATTGTGGTTCTGACAGGCTTTTGGTTGCGGATGCGAAGACCGGCAGACCGGTAGTCATGACTTGTTAACCTTCCGCCGCAATTGTCCTGGATGCCAGTCAACGCCGGTTTCCGAAGGCCGGCGCGAGACGTCAGGAGCACAAAATGCGCCCCGAGCAATACCAGTCGAACACTACAGCCTCTCTACGGGCCTTCCACAGCCTCTCCGCTGCCCAGGCGAGCGAACTCGAACTGGGAATGTCCCGGGTCCCCGGCACTTGGGAGATCGATCGGCAGGAGGGCTATGACGGGCACCTGACCCTCGTCATCTCCTCCGCGGACACTACATGCGACGCCTTGTTTGCCGTCTGGCGTTCCGGCGCTGAATTGCAGATGAGCACCATGCGCGGCGACGAGCAGGTCACGGTGCAAAGCTTCAGCTCCGTCAAGGCCGTCCTGCTTGCCATTCAGAGCAGCATCGATCAGGTCGCTGCCCCCTTCCTTGCTCGCGCTCAGACAAGGCTGCTCTGAGTGACCGTTTGAGAATGGCTTGGCAGGGCGCGGGCAAGGTGATTCAAGCTCGGGATATGGACCCGAGAGACGCGTCGCCGGATGGCTGAGCTTGCCCGCAAGACGAAGCGCTACCCGTCTGACCTGACGGATGAGGGTTGGAGGCACTGCGTCCAACGCGCGGGTCGAGCCATTGATGCCGAAGCCGCTGACGCGGGGTAGAAAGCCCTCGGTGGACCTGCGCGAGGTGCTGAACGCGATCCGCTCCCTGGCGCGCTCGGGCGGTGGCTGGCGGATGCTCCCGATCCACTTTGGGCCGTGGCAGACCGTGTACTGGGGGTTTCGGCGCTTGGTGCGGCGCCTCCTGTTCAGGAAGCACCTCTTCGCCGACGCAGGCTACGACCGCACCAAGCTGATGGACAAGGCGGCCTTTCTCGACTTCGTCGTCGAAATCGTCCGGCGTTCCGATCAGAAAGGCTTCCACGTCCTCCCACGTCGCTGGGTGGTGAAGAGGACCATGGGCGGCATCACAGGCTCCCTCGGCATCCAGCCCCATCCGCCGGTGGGCCGCAAAGCCGATCATCTCTCGCAGAAACGTTGCGTCAGAGCCCTTCTCTACCACCTGCCGAAAGGCAATCCTCTCATCGGTTATCGTGGTGTCCTGTGGTCAGTGTTGCGTCTCGCAACCTAACTCTAGCCAAGTTCACCACGATGGCTGCCCTAACCCGAGCGGCCGCCTCCTACACCACTAGAGCGGCACGACCCAGCTGGTCATCTCGCGGCAGTACCGCTTCCCACCACAGCTGAAGCCGCTGGAGCGCGCCGGCCACGAACTTGGGGCACGGAGACGGGCACGTTCTTGGTTGCCACGTCCTGAGTTTGTGCAGACCCTACCAGTCAGTAACACATGGTGACCCGATGAGATCGCTTCCGATCCTGATTTTGGCCGCCCTGGCTGGGTGCGCCCCGGTCAGTAACCCACCAATCGTCGCTGCCCAGCCCTCGGCGAGTGCGTCCGGTACTGCAGCTGTTGCCGCTCCTGTCGCAACGACGCCCCTGCGGATCATTGTTGTGCATTGGAAGATCCGCCATGGAATGGAGGATCAGTTCCTGCAGTATTGGTCCACCCGCGCCAGGGTGGCGGACAGGTCCGGCCTAGTGGCGGAGTTCCTCAGCTCGCCGGCCGATCGCCAAAGGCTGGTGTGGATCAACTGGAGCGGCCTCGATCCACGCTGGACCTCGTTCTACAATGTGGGGATGTGGCGCGATGAGGCTGCTTTCCAGGATCAAATCGGCCGCTTCATCGACAATAGCCGCCCACCCCAAGCCTTCGAGGCGGCGCCACGTGAACGGGTATTGCTGGTGCCTGAGCGCTGGCGGGTCGGTGCCTCGCCGATGCTGGCCATCGACGCCGTCGGGGTGCGCTGAGGCGGGGTAAGCATTTCCCGGCTCACGGCCAACGCAATGCGAGAGAACGGCTGACACCACGGCGTAAGTCCGCCGTAACTAATCTGCAATGAAACGTGACTGGCTCGCACTAAGATGCGTGTGAAAGCTTTCTCTAAACAGGCGGCTGCCGCATTACGGCAAGAGGGCTGCCAACCGAAGGCTCCTTGGGAGTGCCTCATGCTCGCTTTGGTTCACTTTGTACAATCGAACAGCCTCCCCGTTGCCATCAACCCGGCGATGGTTGTCGCCGTTCTTCCGGTGGGCCTCACGGCGACAACGGAGGTCCACATGTCAGGCTTCTCATACGCGATCGTTGTGAAGGGTACCTTTGATGATGTTGTTATGAAGCTGTCCGGCGCTGGCTAGCCTCGGCAAGTGCTGCTCACTGGGAGGGCCTCTCTGCGTGGTCCATGACCTTCCGGACAGCTATGTCCTCATCCGGACAGGCTGGGATCGGACCGCCAACTGCGGCATGTCGCACCGGGCAGTGTCCGCCGTCAGGGCTCATGAGACAGAGGGGGATGGTTGAGGAAAGGAGAGTTTCCGGTTCATCGTAACCGCCAGGGAACGAGCCATGAGCCAGAAGCCAGCGACACTGAACGCGAAGCCGTCCGCCGAGCGGGTGGTGCGCGACATCCGCCGGGCGACCCGCAAGCACCTCTCAGCTGAGGACAAGATCCGGATCGTGCTGGAGGGCTTGCGCGGGGAGGAGAGCATTGCCGCCCTGTGCCGCCGCGAGGGCATTGCCGAGAGCCTGTACTACACGTGGTCGAAGGAATTCCTGGAGGCGGGCAATCGCCGCCTGGCTGGGGACACGGCCCGGGCGGCCACGACGGACGAGGTCAAGAACCTCCGTCAGGAGGCCCGCACCCTCAAGGAAGTGGTGGCGGAGCAGGCGCTCGAGCTGCGGCTGCTTAAAAAAAGCATGATCGCGGATGGGGACGGCCGCGAATGAGGCACCCAGCTGCCGAGAAGCTCGAGATCATCCGCTTGGTCGAGGGATCACACCTGCCGGTCCGGCGCACCCTGGAGCGGCTCGGGATCCCACGGGCGACCTTCTATTGCTGGTACGAGCTGTACCAGGACGGCGGCCCCGAGGCGCTCAAGGACAGGTCATCCCGACCGGAGCGGGTCTGGAACCGCATCCCCGACGCCGTGCGGTCCCGCATCGTGGATCTGGCGCTGGAGGCGCCCGAGCTGTCCCCGCGCGAACTCGCCGTGCGCTTCACCGACCAGCAGCGCTACTTTGTCTCGGAAGCTTCCGTCTACCGCCTGCTCAAGGCGCACGACCTGATCACTAGCCCGGCCTTCATCGTGGTCAAGGCGGCCGATGAGTTCCACACCAAGACCACGGCGCCGAACCAACTCTGGCAGACGGACTTCACCTACCTGAAGGTGACCGGCTGGGGCTGGTTCTATCTCTCCACCGTGCTCGACGACTTCTCCCGGTACATCGTCGCCTGGAAGCTCTGCACCACCATGGCGGCGAGCGACGTCACGGAAACACTGGAGGAGGCCCTTGCCGCCTCCGGCTGCGATCAGGCAAAGGCCCTGCACCGGCCAAGGCTGCTCTCCGACAACGGCCCCTGCTACATCGCAGACGACCTGGCCAAGTGGCTCGACGAGAAGCGCATCGCGCATGTCCGCGGTGCTCCCTGCCACCCGCAAACCGGGGGCAAGATCGAGCGCTGGCACCAGACGCTCAAGAACAGGATCCTGCTCGAGCACTACCTCCTGCCCGGCCACCTTGAGGCGCAGATCGAGGCCTTCGTCGCGCACTACAATCACCAGCGCTACCACGAGAGCCTGCAGAACCTCACCCCGGCCGACGTCTATCTCGGCCGAGGGCAGACCATCCTGCTCGAGCGAGAACGCATCAAGCGCCAGACCATCCAGCAGCGACGCTTGCTGCACCAACGTCGAGCCGCCTAACGTCAACCACCAGATGCGCCGGAGCCTCCACTAAGCCAGCACCCTCCCTGTCCCAAAGCATTCGACGACGGACACACCGGGCAGATCTGATGGACCATGACGTGCATGCCATGTCTGACACTCGGAGCGTGCCTCCACTCGAGGTTCATGCCCGCGCGGCCCATTGTCTTGTCCACGTCGAAGATCGCGCCGCATCGGCCGCACACTACCTCTGCCACCTCAGCTTCCCTCCACGGCGCCAGAGTTGGATGTGGCAGAAGGATCAGGCGTCGGCCAGCTGCTCCTGGCGCTGCCGGGTCGCCACGTATAGGCGCCCGTCGGTCTGGACAACTACTGGCCAGAAAAGCTGCTGTCTCAGCTCTACCTCACACCGCCTGGCCAGAACACCACACGCAGGGTCTGCAGGATGATGCGGATGTCGAACAGAGCGCCGCAGTTCTTCACGTAGAAGAGGTCGTAGCTGAGCTTCGAGCGAGCGTCGTTCAGCGAGGCGCCGTAAGGATAGTTGATCTGGGCCCAGCCGGTGAGGCCTGCGCGCACCAGGTGCCTTTCCTCATAGAGCGGCAGCTGTGACGCGAGCTCCCGAACGAACTCTGGCCGCTCTGGTCGGGGACCGACGAAAGCCATGTCGCCCCGGAGTATGTTGAAGAGCTGCGGCAGCTCGTCGAGGCGGGTGCGCCGAAGGAACTGGCCGATCCTTGTAATTCGCGGATCGTCGGTGGCCGCCCAGACCGCCCCGTTGCGCTCGGCATCCGTTCGCATGGTGCGGAGCTTAATGATGCGGAACACCTGCCCACCGCCGGAGACGCGTTCCTGGCGATAAAGGATCGGCCCGCGATCGGTGAGCTTTACGGCAAGGGCGGCAGCGAGCAGCACGGGGCTGAGGCAAACGAGTAGGATTGTGCTCACGCCGATGTCGAGCGCCCTCTTCAGCAGCCGGTCCGTCGTCCGCACGACGAACCCGTCGGCGTAGAGGAGCCAGCTTAGGTCGAGGCGCTTGAGGTCAATGCGCCCGATCTCCTTCTCCACGAAGGCGGCGTACTCACTTACTGGGAAGCCTGCCATCTTGCAGGCGAGCAGCCCCTCTATGGAGAGGCCGCGGCGCTCATCGGGAGCAACGACGATCTGATCCGGGTTCATAGCTTGAGTGGTAGCGAGCAGATTCGAAGCGCTTGCCAGAATGCTACTGGCGGGATCCGCCGCGATCCGGGCGTCGATCTCCCCCATGCGAAGATCGTGCACAAAGACGACGTCGAAGGCGAGCGTCCGAGCTTCGTGGCGCAGCATCCAAACAAGGTCCCAGGCACGACGTCCGGCGCCGATGACGAGAAGGCGGCGCCGGAACACACCCCGCCGACGGAGAAGGTGCAGCACGAGGCGCGAGGCCAGCCCGGCAGCGGCAAAGGAGGGCAGAGAAGCGGCGAAAAGAAGATGCGCTTCGGGAGTATGGAAGATCGTGGGCAGGGTAGCCGTTGCGGCCCAGGCACCTAAGCCCCCGGCTCCAGCGGCTATTGGCAACCGCCCAAGCGCCTTACCGACGTCGAGAAGCGCTTCGCGTCGGTAGAGGCCAAGGGCGTAGAGGAGGCATAGATCGGCAATCGGGAAGAGCACGGCACCCAAGCCGATCGGACGCAGCGTCGGGACGAGCCGCAACACAGCGGCACAGGCCGCTGCCAGGAAGGCGACGTCCAAAAGGAACAGGACGTGAGCAGCGCCCAGGCCCGAGCCTTTCTTCATGGTAAGCGGGACTCCTGGCAGGACTTCGCGTGAGCATGTGCTCAGCAGCGTGGTGACGAGATCTCCATCCCAGCTAGCCAGAATGGAGTGGCGCCGCCGGCGTCCTGCCTCGGCCTCCGAAGTGCCATCCCTGTCCGATCCATTTGGAAGCCGATACCGACCATGGAGGAAAGGGTGGCGCACCTCATCGGAGCCTGGTGCCTCTCGAACCACGCTGGTCCGACCGATGCGTTCAGGCTCTTGCAAGATCGCAGGCAGACGTTGAGAGAGGCTTAAGGCGAAGATCGGTTGGGTAGCATGCCCCTCACGGTGATCCCAGCATCCTCAAGCCGTGATGTACCAAGCGACACTGAGGTGACCCGGCGAAAGTGGTCCGGCTGAAGTGTTAGCCTTCGGCGGATTTCGCCGAGGGCTAACGCTGGACCCGGAGCACCAAACCCAAGCGCCTCATGGAGAGAGCGAGGATCTCCGGCTCAGGTTCCGGTGGGTAACCGAGCGCCTTGAACCTCACCCTGATTGTCTCGCTGGGGCTAGGGTAATGCTGTTGGCACAACCCGGAGAAGCAGGTCCGCGTTAGACTGCTTGCACCCCTGAGGCGATGATGGCACCAGCCGCGGCTCTTTCAGCTTTCTTCGCGCTCCTCTTGGTTGCACCGGTGGTTGCGCAGCCGGCCACCGCCCTTGATCCCCCAGGTCAGGCTCGACGTGGCCAGACATCAGTCTTCGCGCCTAGTTCCGCCGGTCGCAGGATGGCCGATGGCGGCCGGATCGAACTGAACTCGGATACCGCAGCGAGCAACGTGCTTCCGCTTGGCACACGGCTCGGGTGCGGAACCTCCGCAATGGCCGAGTGGCCATGGTGCGCGTGCGCGATCGGCTGCCGGCCTCCGGTAACCACATCATCAGCATCACCCCGAAGGTTGCGCGGTTCCTCGGTATGAACGCCAAAGCCAGGACTGAGGTCGAAGTCGCGCCACTCGCTATTCCTCAGCGTGACGGTAGCGTTCGCCTGGGGGCCGGGACAGCCCTTCGGGGCCGGCGAGCCTATGTGACCGACGCGGTGCGCTGATCGGCGACGGTTCCAGAGTGTACGTTGTCCGTCTTGATTGGCGTGACCCGCATGAGAGACCTCTCACCGCTTGCCATTCACCAGTAGTCCGAACACGAAGCCGACTGTTCCGGCAATCAGCAGGGCCGGTAGCGGATGCTGATTGACAGCGGTGGCTGCACCCCCTGCCTGACCGGCTTGTACCAGGGCTTCCGCCGCACCGGCCGCGGCGTGCTCCGCAAGGCTGCCATGGACCGCCGTGTCCGTCCCGTCCGGAGAGATAAAACCCGTAGCACCCGCTTTCTGGACAGGGTCCGAAGCGGGGAAGGTGTCCTCCACCCCCTTGTCGACCTTGGCTTCGTGAGTGGCGCCGGGCTTCAGGTCGGAAACCCAGTGCCCCGTTTCCTCATCACGCTTTTGGTCCGTCCTGTCCTTGTCCATGGTTCCTGTCTCCGATGATCTTTGCTGGGCCCTTGTCCTGGTCCCTAAGGGCGTTCCGGCTCATTGAATACGAAGCGCTGCGAGACGGAAGGGAGTTCCATGAACAGCTTGGCAGCCTCGCGGTTCGCAACGTTCCTCCCCTGCCCCACCCGGTGATTGGCTTCCAGCAAGCCCATGGCAGTGCTGTCCGGAGTTCAATCGGCGCAGCAGCGTGGCAACCGCCCCCTCCCTACCCCTTGGGCACGATAAGCAGTAGTTATCGTGCGTAATGGGATGTCTGATTGGGCTATCACCCTGTCCCTGAACGCTGTTTCTCCCAGCATCACGTGGCGGCGGGCCTATGCACGCTCCCGCTCCCTCCATTCCATCCGCTAATCACCCTTTCCGGACGGAACGCGGCGCGCGTCCCCAGCGCGCATGCCCTACGAAGAGCCCCCCTCCCCCACCCCGGCTGGCCAAAACCCTGCTGCTGCCCACGCGCCTGCTCAGCGACCTCTGTGTGCCGGCAACCCGGAGCAGGCCGCCGAGCTGCAAGGCAGGGCTGGAGGGGTGGGAGCGCTTCTCGGGGTACTCGCTGCGGGCAGGGCTCGCGACGGCGGCCGGCGAGGCCGGCGCCGACCTCGCCCAGGTCATGCGACAGACACGACACCGCTCGGCCGACGTGGCTCTCGGCTACCTCCGCCCCGCCGACCTCTGGCGCAACAACCCGACGAAGGTCATCTGGCGAGGGCCAGGAAAGCAAGGCTGATTGGATAAGGCCGCGCTGAGCGAACCGGGCTAACGCTCCCGCACCGGATCTTCCAGCCTGCAGTGCCTGCAACGAGTGCGAGTGCAGTGGTCAGATCTAACCGGAAACGGATATATTCCTGATGTTGCGTACACCCTGCGAGGACCTCTGCATGAGGATGGTTCGCCTGAACTCGGCTTCTGGGGCGCTCCCGAAGGCATGACCGGGACTGACGACTGGGCGAACGGCGTTGACGCCAACCTTGACGACCTCTCGAAGGAGCAACTGAACGCGCTCCCCTACGGCGTCATCGGGGTGGACACCGAGGGGAGGGTAACCTTCTACAACGCCACGGAGAGCCGCCTCTCGGGCCGAGCGCCGGACAGGGTCACCGGGCGCGACTTCTTCCGAGACGTCGCACCCTGCACGCACCTTCCCTCCTTCCACGGCCGGTTTCTCGATGGCGTCCGCCGTGGCCAGCTTGCGACCGAGTTCACTTTCGTCTTCGGGTTCGACCCGCCAATCCGCGTCCGGGTGGCCATGCGGAGTGCCCACGTACCGGGCCGCTACTGGATCACTGTTCATCCGATCGGCGCTCTCGCCCCGAGTACCCAGCGCCTTGTCTCCCAGGCGGCCGAAGAGGTCGTGGAACGGCGTAGCCGCGCCGAGCCCATCGGTCCCGACGTATGCGAGCGCGAGCCGATCCATCAGCCCGGCGCTGTGCAGCCGCACGCGGTGATGCTCGCGTTCCACCCGGTTGCCCTCACCGTCGACGCCTGCAGCGACAACGTCGCCGATACGTTCGGGCGCGGGCCAGACAAGCTGCTCGGGGAGCTGCTCGAGCGGCTGCTGCCTGCGGAGGCTGCGGCCGCGCTTCGCACCGCCCTGACCAATGGTACCCTCGCCGACCCGGCGCGTCCGCTCCGGCGCGACATCCGGCTCGGAGCGGAGGGGCGACCCTTCGCCATGACAGCGCACCTGCACGACGACCGTCTCATCGTCGAGCTCGAACCTCTGCCCGACCGCCCGGAGGACTTCGGGGCTGCCTCACCCTTTCAGGTGACAGACGCCGTGCGCGAACTCCGCGCCGCCCCGACCCTCGCCCGCGCGGCGATCGTCTGCGCCGACGAGATCCGCGCGATGACCGGCTTCGAGCGCATCCTCGTCTATCGCTTCGATGCCGACTGGAACGGGGAAGCGATCGCGGAGAGTCGGGTCGAGAGCTGGGACGACACCCTGCTTGGCCTTCGTTTCCCCGCCTCTGACATCCCCGCCCAGGCGCGCGCTCTCTACACCCGCGCCCCAGCCCGCTGGGTCGTAGACCGTGACGCGGTGCCCGCGGCCGTGCTCTCCGGGCCACCGACCAGGAACACGGCGGTCGACCTCACCTATGCCGCCTCGCGCGCTCTCTCGCCCGTGCATCTCGAGTACCAGCGCAATCTCGGCGTGAACGGCTCCATGTCCGCGTCCATCCTGGTCGAGGGCGCGCTCTGGGGCCTCGTGATCGGCCATCACCGGCGCCCGCACTACGTCACACCGGAGACGCGCGCCCTTGCTGGCCTCGTCGCTGAAGCTTTTGCGCTCCGCCTCCACGAACTCGCGAGTTTAGAGGCGGTGCGCGAGCAAGGAGCTGCTCTCGCAACTCAGAACATGCTCCTCGAGCGGCTCGCCGGCGCGGACGACTTCGTCGCGGCACTCACCTCCTCCGAGGGAAAGGCGGCCTCGCTCCTCGACCTCTTCGGTGCAACCGGCGCGGCAGTGGTGAGTGGAGATCGGGTTGCATGCGTCGGTGTGACGCCGTCTGGCGAGGGACTGGCGGAGCTGGCTTCCTGGCTGCGGGCCACCTTGCCTTCGGATCAGCGGGTCTTCGCGACCGACGACCTTTCCGCGCATCACGCCCCGGCCTCTGCTTGGCGGGAGAGCGCCTCGGGGGTGCTCGCTGCCTTCGTGGACGCGGCGCAACAGCACCTCCTCGTCTGGCTGCGCCCCGAAGTCACGGCGACAGTGGTCTGGGGCGGGGATCCCCGCAAATCGGTCCTCGCGGACCCCTCGACCCGCGTCGTCCTCCCCCGCCGCTCCTTTGAGCGCTGGGTGGAGGAGCGCCGTGGACGCGCGGAGCCCTGGGCACCTTGGCAGCTCGGTGCAGCGCGCGCGCTCGCCGCGGCGATCGAGGGCGTTGTGCTCCGGCAGGGTCGCAAGATTGCGGAACTCTCCGCCAAGAGCGAGGAACTCTCCCGCGCCCTGGAGGCAAAGGATATCCTCGCGCGCGAGATCGACCACCGGGTGAAGAACTCGCTCCAGATCGTGGCCGGCGTGATGCTGATGCAGGCCCGTGGCGTGTCAGACCCGGTCGCCCGCGCCGCGTTCGAGGACACCTACGCCCGCGTGATGAGCGTCGCACGGGTGCATGACACCCTTCATCGAGCCGAGGACATCGAGAGCGTAGACCTCGGTGCGACCCTGAACCGCCTCTGCGACGACCTCGCGTCGGGGATGACCGGCGCGGAACGCAGGCTTGCGGTGGCAACGGAGCCGGGGCTGATGGTGCCGAGCCGGGTTGCGGTCGCGCTCTCCCTCATTGCCACAGAGCTCGTGACGAACGCGCTGAAGTACGCCTACCGCCCCGGGGAGGAGGGACCTGTCGAGGTGAGCATACGGGGTCGCCATGGTGGAGGGGTAGAACTGCGCGTCTGCGATGCGGGACGGGGGCTCGCTCCCGGTTGGGAGAGCAAGCCCGCCCTTGGCGCGTCAGGCGGGCTCGGCATGCGGGTCATACAGGCGATGCTCGGCCGCATCGGCGCGGAAATGGCAGTGGAAGGCGACCGGAACCCTGGCGCGTGCTTTACGGTGCGGGCGTGACCATGGTGAAGCGTCCGGGCCAGTTCACGGACACTCCGCGTTTGCTGCCGGACAAGGGGTGCTGCGGGCAGTGGCCCCAGATGATGAGGGTGCCTCCTTGGCCTGGAACGCCTCAGCAGGGTCCCTTTCATGACCGCTGAGGACAGCCTTGGATCGGCCCGGAGTAGCCTCGTGGACAGTTCGGCTTTGGCTACAGGACTGGACTTCCGGCAGCTGTTTGCCGCGTCTCCAGCACCCTTGCTTGTGCTCTCCCCTGACGCACCGGGCTTCACCATCCTGGAGGTCAACAATGCCTATCTCACCGCCACCATGCGGACGCGAGATGCTCTGGTTGGGCATGAGGTCTTCGCCGCCTTTCCCAACAACCCGGATGACGGCAGTGCAACGGGTGTTGCTAACCTGCGCGCCTCGCTCAATCGGGTGCTTGCCACCAGACAGCCGGACGCGATGGCGGTGCAGAAATACGACATCCTGAATTCGAGGGGCGGCTTCGAGGAGCGCTGGTGGGATCCCCTTAATACGCCGCTGCTCGACGAGACGGGAAGGGTTGTCGCCATCATCCACCACGTCACGGATGTCACGGCTCGCACGGGTGCCGAGGCGGCGCTTCGCGAGAGCGAGGCGCATTGGCACGACGTGTTCGAGAGAATGGGAGAGGGCTTCGAGATCAACGAAATGATCCTCGATCCGGACGGGCAGGCGGTGGACTTTGTCTACGTTGACGCCAATCCTGCCTGGGAGCGGCAGTCCGGCCTCCGGCGCGAGATGGTAGTCGGCCGGCGTGCGACCGAGGTGTTCCCGGGCGAGGAGACCGACTTCTGGATCCCCCTATTCGGGCAGGTCGCGGCCACAGGCGAGCCGGAACAGATCGAGCGATACTTCGCCCCTGCAGAACGTTGGCTGGAGGTAATCGCCTTCCGGTTGAGGTCAGGACGGGTCGCGGTTCTGCTGCGCGACGTCACCGAGCGTCACCGCGCCGAGGAGCGCCAGGTGTTCTTGTCGCGCGAGGTGGATCACCGGGCCAAGAACGCCCTCTCGGTCGTGCAAGCAGCCCTGCGGCTGACACGCGCCCCTGACCTGGCCTCCTACATTCACGCGATCGAGGGACGGGTGGGCGCCCTGGTCCGGGCGCAAACGCTGCTAGCCGACGACCGCTGGGCCGGGGCCGACCTCCGGACCCTGCTGCGGGGCGAGCTTACGGCCTTTCTAGATAAAGGTGGTGGACCGCGAGTCTCGTTGCGCGGACCTGTGATTGCGCTCCCAGCTGGTGCCGCCCAGCCGTTTGCCATGGCAATCCACGAGCTCGCGACGAACGCCGTGAAGTACGGTGCGCTCTCGGCATTGGACGGTCAGGTGGTGATCAGCTGGGAAGTAGGCCCCGGTCCGCCCGATTGCCTGAGGCTCCGCTGGGCCGAGGAAGGTGGACCATCCGTCGAGGGTGCTCCGGATCGGCGCGGTTTCGGGACGCGTGTGCTGGAAGGCACGGTGCGTGGCCAGCTTGGCGGAAGTATTCTCCTCACTTGGCAGCGTTCGGGGCTCGTCTGCGAGATTGCTATGCCGCTGACGCAGGCCACACAGCTGCGGGAGAGGCAGGATTAGGCCCCCTACCCTACCGAGCCTGACGCTCGCTCACCCACTACGTGATGGTTCGCTGCAGCGAAACCGATGGCATGGTGCCTTACGAAGGAGAGCACCATGTTTGCCAATCTCCGCTCCCGCATCCTGTGGAGCCTCATCGGCATCGTCGGCATTGCTGCCTTTTCCGGACTGCTGGACCGGCTGACCACGCCCTGGGCGAACCCGTTCTCCTCTGTCGGCACCCTGACCGGTGAGTGGGCCGGCACCGCCCATACCCCGACCGGTCGCCTCCTCCGCCTCTGGCTCTCGATTGCGCTGCACAGCCGCAGTTCCGGCTGCCGTGGAAGCGGCTGCCGGCCGTACGGGGAGGACACGGCTACTACCTGTGACGAGCTGGGCCGCTTCCGCCGCTATCGCATCACGGCCACTGTTCCGCACAACGACGACACCCGGCTCCGGATCAGCGTGACGCCTCCGCCCGAGACAGCGAACGAGGTCCGTTTCAGCGATTTCAGCGGCAGCCGCAGCGGCGACATCCTGCGCCTTAAAGGCCGGCTCCATGCTCCCGGGCCCGTCACCACCCGTCTCTGGACTGACGAGCAAGGGAACGAGCGCCGCTCCATGACCGCCGGCCATCCTGACGCCGAGGCCAACACCGCGTGAACGCTGCATCGCAGCCAGGAGCCCATGCCGAAGACCTGTCCTCCGAGCTGATCGGGCAAGCTTGGTTGCGCGGAACTTTTTGGCGGTACGCCGACCTTGAAGAGTGCGCTGTGATCGAGGCGCGCGCAGATTGGGTCAGGGCGCGTACTTGATGGCCAGCGCAGAGAGCTTGGCGATGTCGCCCCCGGTCGTCCTCACCCCGCCGATCGTGCCACTGCCCAACAGGATGGCGAGTTCCGCCATTCCCTTCGTGGCACCGCTGCCAGCAAAGAGGGGAGAGAGGTCAAGCGCGGTGGTGCCCTTCGACGCGCCGCTCGCCTTGTAGGCGCCGATCGCAGCGGCCAGCGCGGCACCCGGCAGGCTGGGTTTAGCCGGCCCGACCGGGCTGGCCAGCGTGGCGGCGCCGCTGCGGCGATAGACGGCGGCATCCTGCACGACCGCATCGAAGCCCGTGGCACCGAGCGTGCGCAGGGCGGAGAGGGCGTTGAGGGAGCGCGTGCCAGTGCTCCGCGCCGTAATCTCCGTCGCCGGGCTGTCAACGACGCGGCCGCTGGCGTCCGTCCGGCGGGCGACCACCAGCAGATCCTGCGCGCTGCCGGAGGGCCCGGCCCGGTAGACCAGGGCGGCGAACTCCGCGCCGGTGAACCCCGTGCGGCCCGTCACCTCCTGCCCGTTCAGCAGCAGCGCGCCGCCTCCCGTGCCCGAGGGGTCGTCCCGCATGGCGACACGGTAAGTCATGCCGGTGTCGAAGACCCCACCCGCCGTGTCGAAGAGGATGTTCATCGAGAAAAGATCGCCTGCCGCCGCCGTGAAGTCGCCGAGCGTGGAAAGGGCAGGCGCCTTCTGGCTACCCAGCGGCGCGTAGGTCGCCGCGTCCTGGGCGATCCGGGCGTAGGCGTCGCTGCCGGGGAGGTCCCGCAGGGCAGGCATGGCGTTGATCGAGCGTTCCCCCGAGACGCTGGCCGTCACCTGCACCGCGCGGCTGTCCACGACCATGCCGGTTGCCGTCTGGCTGCGCGCCACCACCAGAAGGTCCTGCGCGCTCCCGTCCTCCCCGGCCACGAAGAGAAGCGAGTTGAACTCGGCCGGCGTGAAGTCGAGCCGGCTGGTGACGTCCTCTCCGTTCAGCATCAGGCGCGCGCCGGATGCGGTATCCTCGTTCCGCAAGGCCACGCGGTAGCCGGTCAGGTTGACCTTGGCATCGTAGGGAGAGGCGAAGAGGTCCCGCAGCGCGTAATGGTCCCCTGCCGCGGCTGTGAAGTTGCCGGCGGTGACAAGGCCGGGTGCCGTCTGGCTGCCGAACGGCGTGTAGAGCGCGGCCTCGGTGGCGACCTTCATGAAGTCAGCATCCGAGTCGTCGGGGTCAAGTTCCGAGCGCAGAGCCTGCGCGGCGCCGAGGGAGCGCGTGCCCGTCACCTCTGAGCGGATAACGGCCGGCGGGCTGTCCACCACGGCGGTCAGTCCGCCGCTGCCGTTGGACTTGCCCGCGCGCGCCACCACGAGGATGTCCTGAGCCCCGCCCTCGGGCCCGGCAACGTATTGCAGGGAGAGGAATTCCTCCGGTGAGAAGTCCGTGCGGCCGGTCACCTCCTTGCCGTTCAGCAGCAGGAGCCCGCCCGAGCGTCCGTCTGGATCATCGCGCAGGGCGACGCGGTAGAGGGCGGGCTCCGGCGAACGGCCCGTGGGGAAGAGGTCGCGAAGGGAGAGCATGTCGCCCGCCTTCACCGTCATGTCGCCGCTGGCCGTGACCTTGGGCGCCGAGCGGGCGCCGGAGGGAGCGAAGACCGCAGCGTCCTGTGCCAGCTTGAGGAAGGCGGCATCCGCATCGCCCGCCTCGGCCGGCGTGCGCAGCGCCGCCGCCACATTGACCGACCGCGCCCCTGTGGCGGCAACCGTGAGACTGAGGGCCGGGCTGTCGACGGTGTTGCGCCAGGTGCCATCCGCGCCCTGCGTGCCGGCGCGGGCCACGACCATCAGGTCGGTCGCGTTGCCGCTCTCGCCGGCGACGAACTGGAGGTTGATGAATTCCGCCGGGGTGAAATCGACCCGGTGGGTCACGTCCTTGCCGCCCAGCAGCAGCCGCGCGCCCGAGCCCGCGTCCTCGTCGCGGATGGCCACGCGGTAGAGGGCGGTGTTGGCGCCGGCGGTGAAAAGGTCATGCACCGCCAGGCTGTCCCCGGCCTTGACGGTGATGTCGCCGACGCTGGCGAGAGTGGGCGCCTTGCGGCTGACAACCGCCGAAAAGACGGCGGCGCTCTGCGCGAGGTGCAGGTAGTCGGCGTCGGTCCCCCCGGACACGTCCGTGCGCAGGGCCGCGGCGGCAGCGAGGGAGCGCGTGCCTGTCACCTGGGCGGTAAGCTGCAGGGGCGCGCTGTCCCGAATGTTCGTCCAGGTGCCGCCAGGGCTCTTCGTGCCGGAACGGGCCACGGCGACCAGCTCCTCCGTGCCTCCGTCAGAACCAGCCAGGTACTGGAGTTGGTTGTAATCCATGGGGTCGAAGTCGGTCCGGCCCGTCACGTCCTCGCCGCGCAGCGTCAACTTGCCGCCGGCATCCCCTCGAAGGGCTACGCGCATCAGATCCGCGCTGGGGAAGCCGAAGAGTTCGCGCACGGAGTAGCTGTCGCCTTCGCGCACCGTGAAGGTGCCGGAGGGCAGCGGGACGCGAATGTCGATGATGTCGGCAGGCTTTGCCGCTGGCGCAGCACTGCCGGTCGTGGCCGGGGTCACGGCATAGCCGCTCGGCAGGCTGGTGTAGAAGGCAGATGTGCCGTTGCTAACGGCGCCAGACATGAAAGCCCCCGTGGAACCTGCTCAGTATGAAGGAAGAGTGTGAAGCCGATCTTAATCCGACACTGTGCCAAGGGCATCGTCAACTTGGCCGGCTGCCGGCTTGCCCGAGCGGCTCACTTCCAGGTAGGCGAGTGGGATGACTGCCCCCGCAACGTGCCCCAGCTTTGCCGGGTACCGCTTCCCGGCCGAGATCATCAGCCAGGCGGTGTGGCTCTACTTTCGCTTCCCGCTCAGCCTGCGGATGGTGGAGGAAATGCTGGCCTTCCGCGGCATCGTGGTCAGCCACGAGACGCTGCGCCAGTGGGGCCGCAAGTTCGGTCAGGCTTTTGCCAACGGGATCCGGCGCCGACTGCCACGCGCCGGTGACAAGTGGCACCTGGATGAGGTCGTCCTCAAGATCAATGGTGTGACGCACTGGCTTTGGCGCGCCGTCGACCAAGCCGGAATGGTACTCGACGTGCTGGTGCAGAGCAGACGGGACAAGCAAGCTGCCAAGCGGCTACTCAGGAAGCTGCTGAAGCGGCAGATGCGGCCACCGCGCGTCATGATCACCGATAAACTGGCCAGCTATGGCGCAGCTAAGAAGGAGGTGATGTCCTCGGTCGAGCACCGGCAGCATAAGGGGCTGAACAATCGGGCAGAGAACTCGCATCAGCCGACGCGACGACGAGAGCGCCAGATGAAACGGTTCAAGTCTGCAGGCCAGGCACAGCGCTTCCTCTCAGCCCACGACGGGATCAACAACCTCTTCTATCTTCGCCGCGCCCACCTCAACGCCAGCGAGCACCGTGCCGCAAGAGTGCGTGCGTTCGAGGTGTGGTCCGACGTCAGCGGGGCCGCCGCGCGGGCCTGATCACCTTGGGCCTGCTGCCAATCAGTCAGAGTACTCGCACCGAGGCCGGCAAGTTGACGATGCCCGACCGCGTGCCCGGACGAGGCGATCTGGCGGATGCGATCCGCTACGCACTGAAGAGTCGCGAGGGGCTGACCCGGTTCCTCGAGGACGGCCGCATCGACCTGGACACCAACGCCGTCGAGCGCTCCATCCGACCCATCGCGCTGAGCCGCAAGAACGCGCTGTTCGCGGGATCTGACGAGGGCGGTGAGCACTGGGCTGCCGTCGCCTCGCTCATCGAGACCTGCAAGCTGAACGGCGTCGATCCCCAGACCTACCTCGCCGATCTCCTCACCCGCCTCGTCGACGGCTCGCCTCAGAGCCGCATCGACCAGCTCATGCCTTGGCACTGGCCCGCGACCACCTGACCACCAAGGGCCTCAGCACATCGCTTACCCCATTGGCGGATACCGTCCGCTTGCGGGATGTCTCAAGCAACCGTGAGGCGGAGGATTCGTCGCCTATCCCCGCGCCACAGGCGGAGGGCCTGTCCCTCCGAGCCATCGCCTCTAAGCTGGACGCCGAGGGTATCCAGACACCACGCTCCGGCGCTTGGGCCGCCACGGCAGTCCGTCGCGTCCTGGCTCACGTGCAGGAAACGGCAATTGATCAGGAGGCGGCATGAGCAGCAGAGACGAAGCACAGGCGACAGATCAGCTTCGGCGAGCGCTGCTGAGGTTCAAACACGCCCAGACGTTTTATCTCAATGCCCATCGCAAGCTCAAAACTCAGCCGCCCATCGAGGTGGAAGACTTTTGGGACGGGCCAGGACGCCAACTGGAGACAGCGCTGGAGACCAGCGCAAAGGAGGTGATGAAAGCCTTCAAGCTGTTCTCGGCGGCTGGCCTCGTTGCATCTGACAGCGACCGCCATCTGGTCACCGAAGCCAAGCGCAGCCTGGAGCAGGGCACCAACTGACGGTTCTCACCCTTCTGCCTCCGCTAACGCTTCCTTAAGCCATCTCGCGGCTTACTGAGCGCGGCCGCAAAACGCGGATCCGAGGCCCGCACATGGAACGCAGAAAGGTCCCAGCCGGCGCCGATGCCACCTTTGAGTGGCAGGTCTTCGAGGCAGCCCCCGGCGTCATGGTTCTCGATGGTTGGGGCAACCTCCTCGGGACGTTCAGAACGACGGGCGGAGCGGTGCTTGCCATGCTCGCGGTAGAGGCCGGCCCGCCTCGATGCCCAGCCGTGCCCAACGATAATGAAATCGCCTGACGCCATCCACTGAGGGTTAGCGTCACGCTTGCGACAAGCCGCCCGTCCCAGCTAGGGCTGGCGCGCCGTTGAGGCGCTACCCGACAACCAACCTTCACCGCTTCCTGCAACTAAGTAGCAAATTAGCACGCCATACTGTGTCTGACGCCCAAAGACCCTCTTTGATCTCGACGTTTTGCACTTCAGCGCCAGGGCCGGCGGAGCAGTAGCGCCACATCTTGAGGCCGACGCCCAGCCGTCAGGACGGCCATCATAAGGTCGATTTCGTCCAAACCAAAGACTTCAGCCCAGTACCGGACGCTCTCCGGATCCTGCAGGTCTATCCTCGCGCCTCCAGCTGGGAGCGCCATAGCCTTCTCGAGTACCATCGGACGTCGCTTTTCCGCTTCTTATTCTTGGCCCAGGAACTAAGCTCGAAGCTACTCACGTCAAGCCAACGCAGCCCAATTTTTACAAGCGGTTGAGCTAATAAGGCACAGTGAACATGGCGAAGCCGAAGCGGGCCGCCCCCACCTTCATGCAAGCCCTGAAAATGTTGGCAGGCTTATAGGTCGTGAGCGACGTGATGCCCCGCCTGAAGGGGTTGACGAGGTCGTTTGGGAGCTGCCCTGCGATCGAAGCAGAAATCCTCACCGTTCGCTGAACAACCGCTTCGCTATTCCCGGCAAGGCCTGTTCCCTTTAGCGTGCAGGCGAGGAGGCGATGGGTGCTATTCCCAGGAATGCGGCAACGTCCTTCGCGTCCGATCCCACGATCATCACGGCAGTCGCCAAGTCCAGGTCACTGACCTTGAAGATAGTGGCCCAGTAGCGAGCATTAGCCTCGTCATCGAGGTTAATCTTGCTACGCATCAACCATTTTCGGTTCGACATCGGGCAACCCACTAAAGCTGCTAGAGCTTGGAGCGCGGTGAACCCGTTCGGGTTCCAACCACAAGCACAGGGCATTGTTTGACTAGCACCCGCATTGCGAATTTGGGGCCGGCCTTCGAGCTAATCGGCGGAAGAAGATACTGGGGAGGATTTGGACTGGCGCGTCCCGAGCTCCTCTCGGAGCGCGATGATCTTTAGCTCCGCCGCCTCAAGCTGTCGAAGCAGGTTCTCCTCGGACATTCCGCTCAGCCCGAAAAAGCTGCCATCGACGGGAGCGCGTTGTATGGTGTGCAAAATTTCGGTCATGGCTTAGTAACCCAGAATTCGGTTTAACGCAGGCTAAAGCCTTTTTGGTTGCTGCTATTGGTCATGATGGCAGTGCTTGAGTGAACGCGCCGTTACTGAATGGTAGAGGATCTGCAAAATGATCCAGCGCGCACAGGGCGCAGAAAGGACTGGGCTAGTAGCAAATGATGCAGGCAATACGGTGATGCGGGGGCGCAGCCTCAAACCCAACGTACTGCGCGCTCTCCTTCTCCGCGACGCCCTCCTCCGCCACAGCCAGGTAGCGCGCACGGCGCGGCCTTCAATGGAAGGGCACGGGGTCGAGCAGCGCCTCGCGTGCTGGCTACTGATGGGCCATGACCGGCGCGCCAGTTCGGTTCCGCACGCAGTGGGCACGATGCGGGAGGATTATCGTGCGTGAGAGGCAGCGGACGGTCGGCTGGTGGGGCAATTTTCGCCTAGTTCTTCTGGGTTTTTGGTGAGTCACGCAGGCCAATACAGGGCTAGCCCCCTGCCCCGCCGAGACCACGGCTCACCCGGTTGACTCGCCTAGCACCCCGGGCTGCCACCGTTAGAACGGCATGGCTGTCGTCGAGGGCCGATCCGAACCCAAGGGTTGGCGCAGGTCCAGACCACCCGCCCGTTGGTGGGCGTTGTGGCAAAGGCGTCAATGCGCCGATAGCGGAGGCAGGGTACGATGTTCGTCGCCGGATCGCAGGCGTGAAGCTGCGGAAGACGACGAGCGTCATCTCTGCCCCAGCCGTGCTCGGCATTAGCAGGCTGTATAGGTGGTTAGCGCCGCCGCAGAGTAGGTGAGGTTCAGCCGCTCCCTTTCGCGGATCGCCGTTCATCAGCCCAGTAATGTCGTCTGCTGGACTGTCATGGTGGGCAATCAGCATCATCACGGCACACGAAACGAGGCCAACTGGGGCGGAGGACGCCTCAACCTCGGAGGGCAGCCATCGATAGACCGTGGCGCGGGTCGTGCGGCCAATCTGCTGCATCAGCAGAGTGCGCCGCCCCCGCTACTTTGCAGATCAGTCAACGTCAACCTTGACTGTTGACGTTGACCTGACGATTAGGAAAGGACAACTTCCATGCACAAGGGAGTTCTGACGTCAGAACTCCTTGAACTGGGGACGGGCTATGGACGGAGGCAAGCTGAGGACGCTGCGACAGCAGCTGCGCTTGAGCCAATCGGAAATGGCTGATGCGCTAAACACCGTGCTTGAGCGCTCCTATGACAAGCCGCGTGTTTCGCGCTGGGAGAACGCCCGCGAGCCCATTCCTGAAGAAGTAGCCCATGCGGCAGCGGGCTTGGTGAATGGTCAGCCGCGTCATGCGCGTATATTGATACTAGCCAATCAGAAGGGCGGTGTGGGCAAGACCACATCCGCTGTTAATCTCGCATGCGGACTGGCTCGTCGCGGCGCGCGGGTGCTGTTGGTTGATCTCGACCCACAAGCCACTGCAACGGTCGCTATGATGGCTAGTGGCAGTGTCGATGCTTACCGCCAGGGACGTACGATGGCCCACGTCATCCTGCGCGATCTTCCGCTGGAGCAGGCGATCTACGGCCAAGATAGCCCGCTGCTGGTTGCCCGTGGTGGCTTCGACTTGGTGCCGAGCCATATTGACCTGGCGGAGACTGATGGGCGCCGCGAGCCTGGCTTCGACGTCGCGCTCCGTGAGGCGCTGGAGGTCGCACGCGAGCGCTACGATTTCATCGTACTGGATGCGCCCCCCAACCTAGGCATGCTGACGGTGATGGGTTTGGCTGCCGCAGATGAGGTAATCATCCCCGTCCGCACCGAGCCTTACGACAGCATGGGTGTCGGCCTGATCCTCGGCACAATCAGCAAGGTGCAGCGCCGACTCAACCCTGCTCTCCGGCTCAGCGGGATCCTGCCTACCCAGTTCGGTGCCCGTAAATCGGTGGACCGGGAGGTGCTCGAGCACTTGGCGGCTGTAATGGCCGGCAAAGCACCGGTGCTAGAGCCAGTGCAGGCCAGCGCCGCTTTCGGTCACGCCGCCCGCAACGGCCGTATCGCTCTCGAGGCCTCACCCAGTTCAGCAGCGGCCGTCTACGGCCGCTTGGCTGCTGCGCTCGTGACCGGCAGCGCCTTGCCTTACGCCAACCTCGTGCCTCAGCCGGTGGAGGCCTAACGCCATGGCTCAGCAGCGTAAGACCCCTTCTCCAATGCTGGGCGCGGCAATGGCAGCTATCGGTGAGGCAACAGAAGGACTAGTGGCGGGTAATAGCCGCTTCCGCCACTCGTTCGAAGCACCACTCGCTCGCGTTCGTTCTGATCCAGACCAACCGCGCAAGCGCTTTGACGACGCAAATATCGCGGCTCTGGCCGCAACAATGCAGGCCGAGGGGCAGCTACAGCCAGTGCTCGTTCGGCGTGATCCGGAACAGCGCGGCGCCTGGATACTGGTGGCTGGTGAGCGCCGTTGGCGTGCTGCACAGTTTAGCGGATGGTCCACGATCCTGGCCATCGAGCACACGGGCGACGCAGATCTTGCTGCGCTCCTGGAGAACCTTCAACGAATTGACCTAACGCCCGTTGAGGAGGCACGCGGACTGCAGCGCTTGCTGACGCAGAGGGGCGTAAACCAAGCGACAGCGGCGGAGATGCTGGGACGCAGCCCAGCAGAGGTAAGTGCGAGCTTGCGACTGCTAACCCTGCCGCCTGCATTCTTGGAGCAAGCAGCCGATGTGCCGCGGAATGTACTCGTGGAGTTGGCTCGCCTAAAGGATGGTCCGGTGCGGGACCGTCTGATGCAGATGGCGAGCGATGGCTCCCTAACGGTGCGGGCGATCCGTGACGCCCGCGCGGCAGCTCCACCACCTCCCAGGCGACCGCCATTGACCGACTACTGGTCAGCGCTGGAGCGGATGACGCTCAAGTTGGAGCGTCGGAAGGCGAAGGGCGAGAAGCTGAGCGAGGCTGAGCGACATGGACTAATGACGCTGCGCACTCGCATCGAGGCTTTGCTGGAATTCTGACGTCAGAACTCGCCGGCTTCGGTGCAAGGGGCTTAATCGATTCGGTTGGACCCTGCTCACGGTAGTTAGGTTCATCCACAGCGATGAGCTTGGACTCCACTCACACTCCAGGGTTGGACTGAACTCACGCGAATCGGGCTTATCCCCAGGACTCCGCTCACACAAACTAATAGAATTATCTAATAGCCTTCAAATAGCTTGCGTGAGGACAGTCCAACTTGCGTTAGCGAGTAACTTCGTCTCGGATAGCGGCTATGGGGGCTGTTCATCACCTGATCCTCACCAGAGGCATAGAGGAAGCTAGACGCGAGGCGAGTAGTGCCTGCGCCAACCAGCGCCTATGTGTCGAGGCCGCCTTCGAGGTCATGGGTGACGAAGCAGGCAAGATTGGCATTGCCCACGCTGGCTTTGCCATGGCAGCCCTGCCGCACAAAAAGACGTCCGAGACAGTCTGGGAGCGAGAGGCAGGCTCGGTTAAGTTGCTTGTCGAGAGCGGTCTCGACATGAACCGGCAGCCGATCGGGATCCCCTACGGGTCACTCGCTCGATTGATCTTGATCTATTTGCAGACGCAAGCCGTCCGAACCCGTAGCCGCAAGGTGGAACTCGGCGCGTCGATGAATGCTTGGCTTAGCGCGATGGGCTTGCCCGTTGGTGGGAAGACCTACCAGCTGGTCCGCGAACAGTCGCGTCGGCTATCACGGTGTCGCCTCACGTTTTTCCGCCGCTCCGGTGGGGCTGAGCTGGTGACGAATGGTGCGTTCGTACGGGACTCAATACTGCCCTTGGACTCTACTCACGGACAGATGCCACTCTGGCAAGAGCGGGTCACGCTAGACGAAGGGTTCTACCAGTCGCTGATTGATCACCCACTACCGCTTCGGGAAAAAGCGATCCAAGCAGTTTCGGGCCGTTCCATGGCAATTGATATCTATGTTTGGCTAGCTTACCGGCTACACGTCCTACCTGGACCGGTGGAAGTTAGCTGGCCAGCACTCAAGTCGCAGTTCGGCGAGAGCTACAAGGAGTTGCGCTTCTTCCGGCGAGATGTGCTGCCTTCGCTTGATCTCGCGCTGGCAGCCTACCCGGAGGCGAAAGTCCACATTGATGAGAGGCGAGGCCTCACGCTTTATCCGTCGGCACCGCCAGTACCAGAGAGGAAACTCCTGGCGGGGTAGCTGCCCACAATACGCACCACGCGCACTTCTGACGTCAGAATTTTCGCTCAGCTAGGCGCCGGAGGAGAGCGTTGTAACGGCGTGCCCGAATGGCGAGCCAGAGGACTTCGCCATAATTGCCTATTCACGGCGAGGAACGCTGGACACGTTCCCAGTTACACGGGCGCTATGCCCAGTCTGACACTCCGGGCCTACCGCCATTGGAGGAACACCGCTTCCTCGGGCCAGGAACGCCGCTCTCTGGTACCAGCACCTGATGTTGGACAGGCACGCCTTCCGACGCACATCTAGCAAGATGTCATCTCCCATGCACGTGCCGGCCGCTCGCGCCGGAGACACCGCCGAGCTTCCCGCCAGCCCTCCGTTGGCCGGCGGCCTGATCGCGTCCTACGCCGCCGCCCGATCCGCCGCCCCCGGGCACCTCGTGCTGTACCGGGTCGGAGAGTTCTACGAGGTCCTCGCCGAGGACGCGGCGCTGGTGTCCCGGGTACTGGGCATCCAACTCACCCGGCGCCGGCAGAAGGACGGTCCCGACATACCGATGTGCGGCGTTCCTGCCTCGACCGTCGACGCCCGGTGGGCCGGCTGCTCTCAGCGGGGCACAAGGTCGCCCTATCCGAGCAGCCGCCCTCGCCGGGAGGGGATCGCCCGCTGCAGCGGCTCACACCGGGCACGTCCGTCGACGCAGCGGTGCTGGCGCCGGGTCGGACCAACAACCTCGCCGTTGCTTTCACGGCCGGCGAAACGGTGGGCTTTGCCTGGCTGGACGTGTCCACAGGCGAAGGGGGCACGGCTATGGCGTCGGTGGAGGGCTGTGGCCCCGCGCTGGCGCAGATTGCCCCGACCGAGGTGCTGGTCGCGCGATGGCCGGAGACCTCGGACGCCCTGGCCGTGGCCTTGCGCAGCGGCGGCACCCGCTTCGGCAAGCTGGACCGACCCGAGTTGGTTGGCGCGGCTGCCGACGGGGTCCTTGCAGCGGCCTACGGTCCCGGCGCCCCGGACGCCCTGCGTGGCTTCTCACCGCCCGAGCTGAGCGCCTTGGCTGCCCTGCTCGACTACGTCCGAGCCACTGCCGGACGTCTTCCCGAGGCACTTCCGCCGCCGCGACGGGCGGCCATCAACGACACAATGGAGATCGACGCGCCGACGTTGCGGGGTCTCGAGGTTCTCGCCTCCGGTGCCAGCGTGGAGGGCACGCTGCTGTCGGTGCTGGACCGCACCGTCACACCGGCCGGCGCCCGCCTGCTCGCCCGACAGCTGGCGGCACCGCTGACCAAGCCGGACACCATCCGCCGCCGCTTGGCCATGGTGCGCTTCATGGTGAACAACCCGCCGGTTCGGGCGGGCTGCCGGGAGGAGTTGTCGGGTCTGCCAGATGTGCTGCGCGCCTATGGGCGTTTGTCGCTGGGCAAGGCAGGGCCGCGTGACCTGGCGGCAATCCGCGACGGGCTGGAACGGGCGCAGGCCGTCGCCGCACACCTTGCGACCGGCGAGAACCTACCCGTGGGGCTGGCGACAGCAGCGCGCGAACTCCGGGTGAGCGATGACGGCGGCAAAGGTGCCCTCGCCGGTACCCTGCGCCGGGCCCTAGTGCCTTCTCCCCCCGCGACCATTGGCGAAGGCGGCTTCGTCGTCGAGGAATACCATGTCGAACTTGACGCCGAGCGAATGGAGGCGGCGGCGGCAAAGGAAGCCATCGGCAAGCTGCAGGACCGCTACGTGCAGCAGACCGGCATCAAGTCGCTTCGCATCAAGACCAATACCCTGATCGGCTACCACGTCGAGGTGCCCGCCGCGGCCGCGAAGGGCCTGGCAGACGGCTTCACCCTGCGCCAGGGTCTTGCCTCCTCGGCCCGCTACACCACGACCGAGTTGGACCGGCTGGCGGCAGAGCAGGTGGGCGCCGCGGAGCGGGTTGCCGCGATCGAGGAGCGAGTGTTCCGCGAACTGGTGTCGGCGGCGCTTGCTCAGCGGATGGCGGTGACGCGGATTGCCCACGCCGCGGCGGCGCTGGATCTCGTCTGCGGTCTCGGGCAAGCGGCGGCCGAAGGGCTCTGGGTTGAGCCCGAGCTGGCCGACGACACGCTGCTGGAGATCGAGGGCGGCCGGCACCCGGTGGCCGAGCAGCTGCTGGAGGCGGAGGGGCGGAGCTTCGTGCCCAACGACTGCCGCATCGGTAGCGATGATCGGCTCTGGCTTCTGACGGGCCCGAACATGGCGGGCAAGTCGACCTTCCTGCGGCAGGTGGCCCTGGTGGTCCTGATGGCGCAGGTGGGTTCGTTTGTGCCGGCAACGCGGGCGAGGGTAGGGGTGGTGGACAAGCTGTTCAGCCGGATCGGAGCCTCCGATGATCTGGTCGCGGGCCGGTCGACCTTCATGGTGGAAATGCTGGAAACAGCGGCGATCCTGAAGCAGGCAACGGCGCGGTCGCTGGTGATCCTGGACGAGGTTGGGCGTGGCACGTCGACCCACGACGGGCTGGCGATTGCGCAGGCGAGCATGGAGTACCTGCACGATGAGGTGGGATGCCGGACGCTGTTCGCGACACACTTTCACGAGCTGGCGGACGCGGCCGAGGCCATGCCTTGGGCGGTGTGCATGGCGATGGACGCGTCGCCTGGACGGCACGACGAGATGTTCGCCTTCAAGGTGAGGGCAGGACGAGCCGGGCAATCATATGGGCTGAGGGTGGCCACTCATGCCGGGATGCCAGCGACCGTGCTGCGTCGAGCAGCAGAACTGCTTGGACAGGTGACTGGCACGAAGGACCACGAGGAAGGCACATCTGGATAGGTGTCGCGTGGCTCAGCATGGCAAGCTGATGGCATGAGCGACGCCGCCCTGTCCCGTTCCGTTCGTGTCCGCTCCTATCGCGACGCTGTCCGCGATGCCGGCAAAACCTTCCGCTTGGCACCCGGCGTTGACGTCCGGGCGGCACTGAAGCGATCGGCCCTCGCGGCCGTCCCGAAGGTGGAGGGCTGGACCATGCGCGTCTTCACGGTCGAGCGGACGAGGGTGGGCGAGCGTGTCGCGGCCCTGCTGGATCACCTCGCGCGCCGGGCGATGGGCGGTTCCGATGTCGCGGCCGCGCTGGCGGCGACCCTTGACGGAGCCTGTGCCGTCCTGGTCGTCGCGGCCAAGGACCCCCGGCGCGTCGAAGCGGTGAGTTCCTCGCTCAGCAGGGCAGGGAGGTAGCCCCGCTCACCCTGCCGTCAGCCCCGAGAAACCCAGTAAATGCAGGCCAAACCTGCCCCGCCAGCGGGCCTTCCACGGCCGGCTACGCACGATAATTATCTATTATCGTGCCTAAGGGGCGGGGAGGGGGCGGTTGCCACAGGGGTGAGCGGCCGGTCACACTCGGGAGGGGCGGAACGGCGGCTTGGGGGCATGCGCCGAACCGACCGAAGCGGGGCAGGGGAGCGGGGACTCTGGTACGGATAGCGTCGAGATCGCCAGCCAATATAGGCCTTTGCTTGCTGGACTGCCCGGGGGTTAAGGCATGACGGAGCGTCCCGGGTCGAGCCCGCCAGCCATCCCCGCGTCGGTGGTGCGCCTGGCGGCAGGCGCGCTGCCGGCGGAGGTGCTGGCGGTGCTGGCGGGGCCGGTGGGCGAGGCGGTGGCGCAGGCGGCTGGCTACGTCGGACGGGCGCTGTCGGAGAACACAAGGCGTGCCGACGTCTCCGACTGGCGCGCCTTCTGTTCCTGGTGCGAAGCGGGCGACGTGGCGGCCCTGCCGGCCGCGCCCGTGGTGATCGGCGGCCACCTGGCGAGCCTCGCGGCCACGCTCGGGCGCAGCGGGCTGCGCCGGCGGCTGGCGGCGATCGCCCACCACCATCGCCAGGCCGGTCACCCCTGGGAGACGCGCCAGCCGGCGATCAGCGCCACCATGCGCGGTACCCTCACCACCCATGGCAAGCCCGCCCGGCGGCAGCCCTCACCTCGGCCGAGGTCAAGCGCCTGCTGGCGAGCTGCGGCACCGACGTGGCCGGGGTCCGCGACAAGGCGCTGCTGCTGGTAGGGTTTGCCGGGGCGCTGCGTCGCTCCGAGCTGGTGGGGATCGACCGCGAGCACCTGCGGTTTACGAGTGAGGGCATGACGGTGCTGATTCCGCGCTAACGATCCGTGGTTGAGGGACTGTTCTTGTCCCCATCTTCGGCCAAGCCGCACTTCGCGGTCAGCCGGCTCTGAACACCTGACGCCGAAAGGCCGGCAGATGGGGACCCTGCCGGCCTTCCTACTTTCCAGAGCTCGACGATCAACCTCGCCCCAGGAAGTCCGAGGGGGACTGGCGCGGCAGCTCTCGCAGCCACACCCGCCCAGGCCATTGCTCGGAGACATCCTTCCGCAGGAAGCTGTTTGGCCCTCTCGTGCCCGGATCAGAGCACGAGAAGGTAAAAGGGGCATTGAGGCGACGTCGCAACTGATGGGGGCGGCCGGAGTCAGTCGTTGCGCCGCCAAGCAGCGCTTCTTAGCCGACGGCCTCTGAACGGCTTGCACGTAGCAGAGGAGCGCGCACGCTAACGGATGCTGTCGCCCTTCTACAGGTTGGCGGCAACCTCGCTTATAATCTGGCGGATCTCGCGAAATAGGGCGGTACCCCTGACCGTGCGCCCGGCGAGCACGGACCGGTAGTTATCAGGGTTTGGCTCGCGGCGGATGAGCTCCGCCTCCTCCAAGCGGTCCAGAGCACGTGAGATGATGCCCTTGTGGACGTTCAGGGCGAGGGCGAGATCAGTTCCTGTCTGCGGCTCTGCATAGACGTAGACCCGGAGGAATACACCAAGCTGTCGCGCAGTGAGGTTCGGGCCGTTATGGCGGATGATGACCATAATCGTCTTATGTAGAAGCAGCACGAACTCATCTGGGGTGCCTTGCAGTGGCATAGTGGCCTTTCTCGATGGCGATTGACTTGACTGACCTAGCGGGAGGGGACTGCCAGCAGTGTGAAAGCAGCCAGCAAAGAGCCAGGTGCTCGCGCACCCAGCTTTGTCGTGCGGTCGGTTAGGAGGTGAGCGCCCTCTCAGCGTCAGACCTGCAAATGGGGTCTGCGCATCGGCCAACGCAAAGGTTAGAACATCCGGCGCATGCGGTAAGAAGGCTTACGCTGCGAGCTGCGTTTCTGGAACGAGCGCGATTGCTCCGAGTGTGTGACTTCGTCGAACGACAACACATCTATCACAAGCGCAGCACACCGGCGCACCGTCTTGAGCACGGCTCTTCCCTCTTTCAGATCGACGAAGCGGTCTTGCGGCGGCGGACCATACCGAGGCCGAGCAGGCCGGCGCCGAACAGCGCGAGGGAGGCGGGCTCGGGGACGGCCACGGGCGGCGGGGGCGCCTTGGCGCCAGTGTCGTAGAAGGTGATGTGTGAGTAGCCGCGATTACGGAAGTAGTTGTCGAGGTCGAGGGTGGCCGAGGTGATGGCGTTGGCGAGGTCGTAGAAGAGGGCGTAGCCGTTGGCCTGCTTGACGGTGAAGTAGTGGATCTCGGGATCGTTGGCACCGGGGGTGTAGACGAAGGAGATGATGTTGCTGCTGCCGCTGTAGCTGATGTTGAACTCACGGCCCGTGATGCTGCTGAACCGGCCGAAATCCTCGTCGCCGTTGCGGCCGCTGTCCTGCTTGTAAATGGTGGGGGAGCCGCCGGCCTCGGCGTTGTTGGTGACACCCTTGGTGGTGGCGTAGCAGTTGGCGAAGCCGCCGCCGCTGCAGTCGTTGCCCTCGAAGTTCCCGGCATAGGTGATGGCGGCACTGGCGGGGGCTGCGGCGCCGAGGGCGAGAAGGCCGGCGATCAGATAAGGCTTGAGGTTCATGTCACCACCCTCCCTTTCCGGTGGTGATGTTGCGATAGCGATATGTGTGCCAGATGCGGACACGCAATTAAATCAACGGAGGTTCGTTAACATCGGTTCGGTAGTGACATGGAGTGTAAGATCCGCCGACATGATGTCAGACTGCTGCGCTAGCGCGGCAAGGGGAGCGCTGACCAAGGCTTGGAGCGGGGAGAGGGAATTGAACCCCCATCAGCAGGTTGGAAACCCGCAGCTCTACCGTTGAGCTATCCCCGCCGCGCCGGTCACCGAACGCGACCCACTGTGCGCGACGTCGGTTAACATACCGTTGTTCCGGCTCTGTCGGCTTCGCGGTTTAGCCCAGCGCACAGGCAAGCGCGCGGGCCACGATCCACCAGAGGAGCTGGGAGATGCCCAGAGCCACCATGGCGCAGCTCGACCAGCACCACCGACCGGCAGCTCTGTTGTAGGTTATTTCCTGAGGAGGCGTCATGCCGGCTGCTCGTCCTCGGGTTCAGCAGGTCCTACGGCTTGAGGCCCTGCTGAGATCCCGTCGGAGTTCCTGCCGTCCTCTGGGGATTGGCAGCTTCGGCCATGGTGACGCTGATCTCGCGCAGCAGGGCCGCGCCCCGAGTGGTGCGCTGGACATGAACCGAGCGCCTGTCCGCAGGGTTGATCTTGCGACGAGCCAGCTTGAACTCCTCGAGGCGGTCCAGGGCGCGCGTGATGGCGGGCTTGCCGATGTTGAGGGCTTCGGCTAGGCCGCGGACGGTGTGCGGCCCCTCGCCAAGATAGACGGTGAGGAAGACACCGAGCTGGCGCGCCGAGAGGTCTGGTCCGTCGCGGCGGACAAGGGACACCACGGTCTCCCGCAGGATCTCGACGAGCTCGTCCGGGGTGCCTTGCACGCTCATGGAATGCTCCTGTTTTAGGGGGCGCAAGAAGGCCGGGCACCTGCGCACCCGGCCTCCGTTGTGCTGCTCTCAAGCGGCTTCGCGCCGCCCGCTGCTCGGATCAGGCGGTCGGTTCGGCCTTTTCGCGGCGGCGGTAGGCGAGGCCCATGCCGAGGAGGCCGGCGCCGAAGAGGGCGAGGGAGGCGGGCTCGGGCACGGCGACGATCTGCGAACTGGCGTTGAGCGAGGCGCCGCCGCCGGTGAAGGTGGCGGTGATCACGACCGTCTCGGAGAAGAGGCTGTTCGGCAGGGTGGCGTTGCCGAGGATCGGGCCGGAGGCGTGGGTGACGCCGTCGGTGTAGGTGCGGCTGGCGAGGAGCTGGGAGGTGGCGAAGGCGTTGTTGTTGGCGTCGACGTAGTTGCTGAGCGTCACGCTGGAGATGAAGGCGCCGTTGATGAGGTTGTTGGTGGTGAAGGTGTTGATGAGGCTGGCGAGCGGGGAGCCGGCGGTGGAGCTGGTCAGGCCGGTCTGGGTGATCTCGAAGGTGATAGTGTGCGAGCCGGTGAAGTTGCCCATGCTGCTGATGCTGGCGGTCTGCACGTCGAGAGCCGGCATGGGGACGACGGGCACGCCGTAGGCATTGGCGGTCACGATGGAGAAGTTGCTCGTCGAGCCCGAGACATAGAGGTAGCCATTGCCACTGGTCTGGGTCAGGGCGTTGCCCGCGATGCCGTCCTGGAAGACGCGAGCGGAGAGCTCGGGGGCGGCCTGGGCCTGGGAGGCGACGCCGATGGCGAGCACGGCGGCGGTGGCGAGGAGGAGCTTGCGCATAGAGCAGGGGACCTTCGGGTCTGTGGGGTGACAGGGGCATTGTTGCCGCCTTGCAGACCGTAATGGCAATGAATGTGCCAGAAAAAAAGGCATATGTTTACAAGAAGTTAAGATCGACTGGATACGTTACCGCCTTAATCTGTAATTTATTTCGACACCGTGCATGGCGCATTGCCGAGACCCCGCTGCGCACGGCCCGCGCGATTCACATAGGGAACCGGTGACGTCCAATCCACCTTAAGAGCCGCCTAAGGAGACTTGGCTTTTCGGTCGTAGCGTACTCGGGCGAAACGGGCCTGATTAGAACGGCTGGACTGCCAGCGGCGATCCAGCCATCTGGCACGTCGCGCAGCAGGAGACTGCCGGCCGCGACCACAGCATTTTCGCCGATTGTGCATGGACCGATAACTGTCGCATTGCTAGCGACCCAAGCTCCGCGCCCTATGACGATGTCACGACCTGTACGGGGATAGGCCGTCTGCCGCTCGACACCAAAGCAGGATACGTCATGGGTTCCCGTTAGTAGGCAAACGTTATGACCGAAGAAAACATTGTCGCCGAGGTAGATGTCGCCTGAACTGAGATTGAAGAGGGTGTTCACCAGATGGACATTGACTCCAATGTACAGGCGCGTTTTATCGCCCCATACGGAAGGAGTATTGGCTAACTTTTGTACAATGTGTGGTGCGAGTTGATCAGCCAAGCGCTCGAGATCTTGAGATGAATCACCCATTCCTCTTTCTTCCAAACGGCATTGGACCTTGAGCCTAGTACCTGTGTCTGGGACGCCGTCAAGTTGGCAGGAGAGGTGCTCGCGGTCAGGATCAAGTAGGCTGCCGCGCAGTGGCCGGCGGAAGGTCGGCGTGGCGCCCGCCTCGGGTCGTTGCCGAAGTACCTCGCGGTTGGTGCCGACCTGGCGCGAGGTGGGGCAGATCAAGGCAGCAGCTTCCGGCAGCCAGACCGCCTTATTATGAGACCTGTGCGCGGATGTGCGGACAGGCGAGAGTTTAGCTGCTATTTCTTGTGCTGGGCGCTGTCTAGGTGGCAGGTGTGCCCGAATGGCAGCGTGGTACGGCCTGCTGGCGTGATCCAGACAGATCTCTCCTGTGTTAAGCGGCGGCGTGCAACAGCGTGATCGTGCGCCGGAGATTGTAGGCAGTGGCGGTGAGACGGGCTTGCAGTCCGGCTTTGGCCAGACCGAGCCACCGCATGCGCCGCAGGCCATAGGAGCGCTTGCAGGTGCCGAACACCTTTTCAATCCGGCAGCGTATGCGCCGGACCCGGGCGTTGTGCTTCTTCAGCCGGGCGAGCGCCGCGTCCCCGCCTCAGGTACCCGTCTGCACGACCTGCGGCATGCCGCCACGCGCACGGATTGCTTTCCAAGGCTTGTCGCCGTTGAAAGCGCTATCGGCATAGACGTTTCCCGCTTCGAACGGCAGCACAGCTACCAGCTCGGCGGCGCCATGGATGTTGGCCGTGGTCACCTCCAGGCCGCGGATCAGGCCCGCACCTTCATCGGTCGCCACATGCGCCTTGTAGCCGTGCACGGGCTTGCGGCGGCGGTGCCCGGCCCAGCGGTTTGACGTACACGTCAAACCATCGTCCTTCTGGATGCTGGCCGAGGGGATCAGCGTCGCATCCACCAGCGTGCCGGTGCGCACCATCAAGCCCCTAGCTTCGAGTTGGCGGGTCACCGCCTCGAACAGCCCGCGGCCGAGGCTGCGGCGCGCCAACTCCCGCCGGAACCGGACGAAGGTGGTGCGCTCGGGCGTCGGCTCGTGGGCAGCGAAGCCAGAGAACCGGCGGAAGCTGGTCCGGTCGTCCAGCGCCTCGGCCAGCTTCACGTCCGAGAGGTCATACCAGGTGGCCAGCAACAAGCCACGGAAGAGAGCCAGTGGCGGCCAGCCACGTTCGCCCTTTGCCGCAGCCGAGATACCGGCCAGGTGACGATCTATCTCAGTCCAATCCAGCAAGGCGGCGAGGTCCAAGAGCGGCAGGGCCGCTCGCGGCTCCGCCCGTGCGACGAGGTCTTCCTGACCGATCCGCTGCCGCGCCATGTCGACCTTCCTCGTCTAGACAGGCAGTGAATCAGCCTACGTCGCGCCGGGTTCACAAACATCCGCGCACAGGTTTCATCAAAGGGCGGAACCTACCGCCAGCACAATCGCCCTGGTCGTGCCAGGATCAGCCCGCGACCTGTGGCCGGTAGGTGTGCTGCGGGTTCCTCTAGTCGATCCCGTCCAGCATGTAGGCCAGCTGCGCCGACGAAATGGAGAGGCACCAGCCGCGGGCGCGGGCCACAGGAAGCGTCCCCTTTCCAGCCGCTTGGCATAGAGCGACATGCCGAGCCCATCGTGCCAGAGGATCTTGAGCAGGTCGCCGCGCTTGCCGTGGAACACGTAGAGATCGCCCGCGTGCGGGTCGCGCCTGAAGCGCCTCCTGCACCTGCAGCGCTAGTCCGTTCATGCCGCGGCGCATGTCGGTGTGGCCCACTGCCAGCCAGACCCGCACACCAGCGGGAACCGGGATCACCGCCGCAACACCGACAGCACGCGCCTTAGCGCCGCCGCGTCCACGTCAGCCCCCACCCGAACAAGCGTGCCATCCGGCAGCGCGATCTCGATCCGCGGATCGGCGACCGCCACGGCGGGTGCCACAGGCCCAGGATGGATCGGGTCGCTCACCTGTACCGGTAGAGACACCGGTTCGGGCGCCGGAGCTACCGCTAGGCGCCCCTGCCGCAGCTGACGCCGCCAGTACCACAGCAACCCGCGGCTGATGTCGTGCCGCCGAGCCACCTCCGGCGTCCGTGCTCCCGGCTGCGCCGCCTCGGCCAGCACCCACAGCTTGTCCTCGGCACGCCAGCGACGACGCCGCTCCACTCCGGTGATGAGCTCCATCCCGCCCCCCGTCCTTAGCGTCGCCCTTACGAGCGTCACTAAGGTCAGAGGTCATCATCCCCCACAAAAGGCGGCCCTCGCCGGATGGTTACAAACCAAGGTGACCAGATGGAGATTGTCGAGCCGCCCCAGCCATCCCAGGAAACGGCGAGGGTGCCGCGTTCCTGAAAAGGCTTCGCCGCCCCTGGACCACGACCTACTGGTCCAGAGCCCTCGCCCCTTAGTGTTTTGCTAAGACCTCATCACGACACTCACCTGTGTCATGCGAAGAGGATGCCGAAGTGGCTTGGGTCCTCGCTCATAATATTGGGCGCGGTGAGTGCTTGATGTTCGGGACTTTCGGAGAAGCCGATAACCACATCGCGGCGTGCAGTCCCGGAATCCAGCATGGCGGTCCAGAAATTGACCCCTTCCTGCTCGCCGGGCCGGTCGAGCGTATTCTGGTAGATGAGCTGCACGAAAGAGCGATTGGAGAGCGCGCCATAGGTGGCTTGGAACTCGTTCGATTTTACAAAAGTATCGGCGAGGTCGGCGAGATGCGCTTGTCCACTGTCAATTGCGTTGCGCCAGAACTGGAGTCCAGTCACATCAGGCAAACGACCTAAGGCCGTGTCGTAGAGGCGTGCAACCTGTGCAGCGGACTCGGACAGATCCCAAACGCCCGCCCCAATCAACGGCGCAGTGTGAGTATAGTTCTCCGGTGACTCGGAAACGAGGGAGAGCACAAGAGGCCGCGAACTTCCTTGGTTTAAGGAGTTCACCCAGAAGCTTAGTCCGTCTTGTTCAGGCTCGCGGCCGAGGATGTTTTCATAAATGCGAACCATAAAGTCATGGTTGTTGAGGTTCGTGCCGAAGCGGCTCACGTACTCGGGCGAAGACAGGAAGCCGCTCGCGAGGTCAGTGAGAGTGAACTGCCCTGACTCCAACTCCTGGTTCCAGAAATGCAGGCCGCCTTGATCAGGTCCGCGGCCTAGACCGGATTGGTAGAGCCGGACAACCTGGGCCGCAGGGGCGTTGAGGTCGAACACCACGCGACCATCCGCATATTGAATTTCCTCGACGTCTCGGAAGTCGTCAGTCGTCCCGTTGATCGTACGCGTGGTCACCCCTGACGATGCGGAATAGCTGAAATCCGCGCCTCTTCGGCCTACACCAGAGGCAAGCTCAATGTCGTAGCCGAGACCGCCATTAAACTGGTTAACGACACCGCCTCGGATGAAGACGTCATTGCCATCCTCGCCAAAGAGCGCGTTTGCACCGCTGCCGCCGATCAGGGTGTCGTTACCACTGCCGCCAAAAAAGGTGTCTAAGGGACCATCACCGCCCTCCAGGCGGTCATTTCCGCCTTCTCCATAGAGAACGTCGCTGCCGCTTCCTCCCAGAAGCGTGTCATTCCCATCGCCTCCGTGAAGTGAGTCATTCCCGCCGCCGCCTGCAAGGCGATCGTTACCAGCCAGCCCGTCAATAACATCGTTGTCGCCATCGCCGATCACATTATCGTCGCTATTTGTAGGAAGGGGGCTGAAAGACACTGCACTTTCTCCAATTGGCTCAGGGGAGCACCCAATGATAACGCAATAATAACGATATGATATCCTTTGTGCGAGGCCCGTCTAACAGATCTCTAATCACTTGGTAGTGAATGCGCCTCTCTCAAAACGCCTACGCTCGACTTGGCGCACCGACTTCGGAGACAAAGGTTCCCTCCGCTTTCACGTCAGAAACACAGTGTCAGCCCCCAATCAGTGTTCGGGGGAAATGAAAGTGAGGTTCGGGTTGCGCTCGAGGTCAGCTGACCTCACGCCGTCCTCCTGACGAGGGCCTCCTGTCGCTCGGTCCCAAACGTCTGGCCGCGAGTTGAACAGCGCTGATTGGCCGTCGTTAGGTGACGTTGCCGAGGGCAGTGGCCGCGAGACATCGGACGCGGCAAGGAGCGGCTGCACCTCACCTGCTGAGCCAAAGCGCGTCAAAGCTAAGTTTGGCACGGCAGTAGGCTCGCGTCTAAAAGCTAGGGACAAAACCTCCTGATCTGGCGCAGGCAGATGACAGCGTAGGCGAGGGTTGTGAGGGCGAGATGGAGGTTGGCGCGGCGCTCGTAGCGGACCGTCAGGCGCCGGAACCGGGCCAGCCAGGCGAAGGTGCGCTCGACCACCCACCTGTGACGGCCAAGGCGGGCATTGCTCTCGATGCCGCGCCGTGCGATGCGCGGCGTGATGCCGCGGGCTCGGCACTCACGGCGACAGCGGCGGTGGTCGTAGGCCTTGTCGGCGTGAAGTTTGGTGGGCCTGCGGCGGGGTCGCCTGCGGCGCCTGGCTCGCACGCCCGGAACGGCATCGAGCGTGGGCGCCAGCATGCGGCTGTCGTGGCGGTTGGCCCCGCTCAGCGTCAGGCCGAGCGGCGTGCCCTGAGCGTCCGTGACAAGGTGGCGCTTCGTGCCGGGCTTGCCGCGATCCGTCGGGTTCGGCCCAACCTCCTCGCCCCCTTTTTGGCGGGCAGGCTGGCGCTGTCCAGCGCTGCCCGGCTCCAGTCCAGGGCACCTGCATCCTGAAGGCGCTCCAGCAGCACCCGGTGCAGCCCCCTCCAGACCTCCGCGGCATGCCACTCACCCAGCCGACGTCAGCAGGTCTTCCCGCAGCAGCCCAGCTCGGTCGGCACCTCGTGCCACTGGATGCCCATTCGCAGCACGAACAAGATGCCCGCCAGCGCCGCCCGGTCGGGCGCGCGCGGCCGACCTCCTTTGGGCTTCGGCCGCGCCCGCGGCAACAGCGGTTCCACCGCCAACCAGAGGTCATCAGGAACGAGGAGTGCCATCCCCCTCAACGCCTCAACCCAGGTTGTGTCCCGAGCTTTAAGCCGGAAACGAGAACCTTTTATGTTCGTCCTGGCCATCTCTCTCCCGCGATTGCGGCGCCGGAAGGACGCACGTTCGGGACACGGCTCCACATCGCGGGCTTCACTGCGATGGGTTGACCGGGTCGTCGCCCAATGAGCCTTGTTGAGGTGAGCCTGATCAACTGAAAGCGCGTGGCCGAGCGCCCTGGCTTCTACGAGCTTTCGGGCACGCAAGCGACGGCGGCTCGGCCTAAGGGGTGGCACCTTCCGGTTAGTCAGAGGGCTCAACGGATTGGGACGGTCATGTCGTCGTGGTTCGGTGAACCCGACGTTGCGTACCCTCGGCGCGCCCGCAGAATTAGGCCAAGGCGCGCGACCAGCTTGCGATCAGCCCGGACGCAGTCCGGTCCCAGCTGAACTCCGCCGCGCGTGCCAGGCCGCGGGCGCGGAGCGTTTCAGCGTAGTCTTTGTCATCGGCCAAGCGCCGCAGTGCAACGGTCAAGGCATGGACATCCAGGGGGTCGGCGAGCGCGGCCGCATCGCCGGCCGTCTCGCCCGTCGCTGTCGTGCTTGACGCGAGCACTGGGGTGCCGGTGGCCATCGCCTCAACAACCGGCAACCCGAAGCCCTCATAGATACTCACGTAAGCGAACGCCGCTGCACGAGCGTAAAGTATTACGAGGTCGGCGTCGGGCACGTGCCCAAGCAGACGTAAGGTCCCGGTGTCACGGGCGCGCTGCGCTAAGGGATTGGCAAGGGCGTTGCCCCAGCCGCTTCCGCCCACGATAACCAGTGGAAATCGCTGCCGCAAAGCCATGGGCAGACTGTCGTGCGCGGCGACAAGTCGATCAAAGTTCTTGCGCGGTTCCAGCGTCGAAACTGATAGAAAGTAGTGACGGTCCTCCAAACCGTGCCGTTGCAGTACAAGCGCCGCGTCCTCACGGCTGACCGGCCGAAACTCCCTCCCCGCGGCGAGCGGCACGACGTCAATCCGCAGGGGTGAGATGCCGAACTCCTGCACAAGTGCACCGGCGGTGAAATGGGAGATGGCGACGAAGCGGGCCGAACCGTCGAGCATGCGGCGCAGGTTGCGGTCAATCCAACGCAGACGTTCGGGTGGGTGGTACTCGGGATGGTGGTGCCACGACAGGTCGTTCATGGTCACAACGGTTGGGCCCTCAAAGGGGCTGTAGAACAGCTCGGGAATCATGTTCGGTTCGTGATACACGACCCGGCCACCCCCACGGCTTCGCAGCGCGGCCATGCGCTGGCGCTGGCCACTCAGGTGCTTCAGGCGCCGCGCCGCTTGGACGCCGGGTACGTCGGCGACCAGTCGCTTGAAGCGCAGCAGCGGCGAGGGCACACGGACAGGATCTAATCCTGCCTCCACCTGCGCGAGCACGGTACCCGTATCGCGCAGCCGACCGGCCAGGAGCAGATCGAGCCTGGCGAGCTCGGGTCGGTACCGGGTGGCCCGGATGATTTCGAGTGTCATGCGCCCTACACCAGAGCGCTGACTACGCAGACTGTCCGCCCCAATAATAGCGCTGAAGGGAGAAGCTTGCTGCATCCCTCCTCATAAGTGCCTAGTCACGACTGGACAAGGTTAAGCCTGTTGCGCGCGGCGGCTTGATTCGGCTGAGTTCGCCCTCTATGCACAATTGGCATCTGCTGGGTAGCCTGTCACTCGCATGAGCATATCCATCAGCGGCCTCCTGTGCACCGTCTGCCGGTCCGACCGCCTTAACCACGGCAGCGATACGTTGACCTGCCGCACCTGCGGGCAGGACCATCCGGTGCTGGGCGGAGTGCCTGTCATGTTCAACGCTGTTGCAGTCAACAGCGAGGCCGGAGCCGAGGATGACCTTGCCTCGCGCCAGGTGGCCGGCGCATTCGATCTGCCGGACGACCCCCTGACCCTGTTACGCATCCGAACGATGCTGCGCATGAAAGTCCGCTTCGGCAACCTGCTGGTGCAGGCGGAGAGCCAGCAATTCCTGCATCGCGTGCGCAACTCCGGTCATGAGGTAGAGGCCGCTAGGGTGCCGAGGGGTGATACGAACACAGTCCGCGACATGGTCGCAGTCCCGCGCTACCGATGGACAAAGGATTATCTTCCGCGCCGCTTCCTGCCTAGCGTGCCGATCCTAGCGAACATCCGGCTTGAAAACGTCGGTGCTGTGCCGCTGTACCGATCTGGTGAGGGCTGCGCCCAAGTTGCGCTGCGCTGGCAACACCGCGATGGCGCGTCCGTTCCGGCGCCGGACATGCGCACACCGCTGCCGATCGATCTCGCGCCGGGCTGTGCGGTGACGATTGCGATCCACATCGCTCCGCCGGAGCGTACCGGCGCGTACCTGCTGACGGCGACGCTGGTGCAGGAGAACGTGCGCTGGCTCGACGAAGGCGCGCTGACCTTGGCCGTGAAGGTCAGCGGCGACGTGCCTGGCCCGGTACCTGAGGGCTGGCTCGTCCGGCCCGACCCCCCAGCCAGCTACGACGCCGATCACGACCTCGGGTGCGCGCTGCTGCAAGACTGGTTGCGGCGCCATGCCTCGCCGCGTCCGCGCGTGCTCGAGGTAGGGGGGAACGCCGCCCCGATGTTGGCACGCCTGAGCGAGGGCTTCGGCACCGACTTAGTGAACGCAGACGTTGACCTCCTCGGCTTACAGATCGCGCGCCTGCGCGATTTGCAGCGCGGCGCCGGGCTTCACCATGTTTGCGCCGATGCCTTCGACTTGCCATTTCCGTCCGGCCACTTCGACGCCATCGTGATTTTCGCCTCACTTCACCACTTCCCAGAGCCCGATGCCCTGCTCGAGCGGCTGCGCCATCGGCTCCGCCCCGGCGGCTTCATCGGGCTTTTTTGCGAGCCGGTCGGGCACGTCTGGCCTGGTGCGGTCCATCCGGCCTTCCTGACCGAGCTGGAGCGCGGCGTGAACGAGCAAAGCTTTTCTCTTCGCGAGTACGAGTTGATGTTCCGGCGCGCGGACCTGAAGGCGGCGGAGGTAGAGGTGGACATGAACTCGCTGAAAGCCCGACTGGTCCACGCCCAGCCAGACGGCGCACGCTGATGCCGATTGAAGCGGCGCGCCCCCTGTCGCCGGCGGAGCTCCAGGCCGCTTACGAGAATGCTATCGACGGACGGGGACCACTGAGCTCGGCCGCCCCGCCCCCCGCCATGGGCGCCGCGCCGGCCGAGGTGCCGGCCCAGCTCGGACAGCCGCTGCGGATTGAGGCGCTGAGCCGCCTCGATGACCTAAGCTTCCTGCAGGCCGCCTACCAGGGGTTGCTGCAGCGGCCTCCCGACGCGCCGGGCCTGCAGCATTACACAGCAGAGCTCGCGGCGGGCCGGAGCCGGGTGTTGGTCCTCGGCGAGCTTCGCTACAGCGCGGAAGGCCGGCGGATCGCCACCCCGGTTCCGGGCCTTCGCGGGCGTTTCCTGCTGCACCGCGCCTATCGCGTCCGGCTGCTGGGGCGCTTGCTGCGCGTTCTGACGGGGATAGCCGCGTTGCCGGGACTGCTCCGCGATGTGGCCCGCCTGGGCACAGAGTTGACTGGGCTTACCGCCGATGTGCGTGCCCTGCGCGCTGGGCTGGCCGATGCCGAGTTGCGGCTGCAAGCGGTCGGCAACCAAGCCCGCCCCGCTGGCCGAGGCGTGGAGCAATTTCAGGCTGCTGCTGCGGAGGTCGCGGCACTGTCCCGCCGGATTGAGGGCGAGCCGTGGTCGCCTCCGATCCTGGAACTTGCCACGCAACTCGATGGGCTCCGGGAGCGGCTCGGCCGGGCTGAGGCGCGCGCGATTGCCGATGAGGATGCGAGCTCCCTGGTCCGGGAGGCGGCCGGCACCTTTGGGGCGCTGCGCGAGCGCATGGGCTGGCCGCAGGATGCCGCCGCTCTCGCCAGTATGGTGGAGGAGGCGCTAACTGACGGACGGAACCTGGCGATCCGCGCCGCGAACGCGGCGGGGGCGCTTGAGACCCGCGTGCACGCTCAGGAATCGCGCCTGTCCCTGATCCTGCATGAGGCCCGCCGCCTGGCGCCGGGCACGCCGCTGGACACCACAGCGGCGGTGGAGCAGGCAAATCTGCTCGACCCGCTTTATGTTGCTTTCGAGGACCGGTTCCGCGGCACGCGGGCCGACATCAAGCAGCGCCAGAGCGTCTACCTGGACACTCTGCGTGCCGCAGGCGCCGGTACGGCCGCCCGCCCCATCGTCGACGTGGGATCGGGCCGGGGCGAGCTGCTGGAGCTCCTGCGCGATGAGGGGCTGCATGCGCGCGGTGTCGACCTGAACGGTCATATGGTGGCGCTGTGCACCGCCGCCGGCCTTGACTGCACCAAGGGCGACGCTGTGGCCTACTTGGCCGGACTTGAGCCCGGGAGCCTCGGCGCGGTGACGGGGTTCCACATCATCGAGCACCTGCCCTTCCCCGTCATGGTCGCCCTGCTCGACGCCAGCCTGCACGCCCTCGCGCCTGGCGGTATCATCGTGTTTGAGACGCCCAACCCCGCAAACTTGCTGGTGGCCAGCCGCTGGTTCTATCTCGACCCAACCCACCGCAACCCGCTGCCGGGCGAGATGGTCGCCATGATTGCCGAGGCGCGCGGCTTCGTGGAGGTGAGCATCCGCCCCCTCCATCCCATGCAGGCCCGGTTCGAGGCGCGCGACGAAGTGCTCGCGCGGGAGCTCGACGCGATCTTCCACGGACCGCAGGACTATGCGCTGATCGCCCGGAGGCCTTGAGGTGCGCGTTGTCATCGTTAACGCTCAGACGCCCTTTGTGCGCGGTGGGGCCGAGATGCTCGCCGACAACCTGTTGGCTACCCTGAAGGAGGCTGGGCACGAAGCCGAGCTCGTGACGATGCCCTTCAAGTGGTATCCTGCCGAGCGCATCTGCGATGGGATGCTAGCCGCCCGCTTACTAGAGGTCGACGAGTGGTGCGGTGGCCGTATTGACCGACTGATTGGCCTGAAGTTCCCGGCTTACTTGATGCGTCACCCCTGCAAGGTCATGTGGCTGTTGCATCAGTACCGCGGCGCCTATGATTTGTGGGGGTCGCCAATCGGCGACCTCAGCAACGCCCCCGCCGGCCGGGCAGTTCGCGACATGATTCACCTGGCGGACGCCGCCGCGATGGCGGAGAGCCGGGCAGTGTACACCATCTCCCGCAACGTCACCGACCGGCTACGACGCTTCAATGGCATCGACAGCATGCCGCTTTATCACCCGCCACCGGGAGCCGAGTTGTTCCGCCAAGCGGAGGCGGAGGACTTCTTCCTGTGCCCTGGACGGATCAACCCGACGAAGCGGCAGGGATTGGTAGTGGACGCACTGCTGCGTTGCCGCAGCGGGGCACGGGTGGTGTTCACCGGCGTGCCCGATAGCCCGGCATACGCAGCGGACCTAGCGCGCCGCAGTGAGACCAGCTTGGGCGAGCGCGTGACTTGGCGCGGAGCCGTAACGGAGGCGGAAAAGCTCGACCTGTATGCGCGCTGCCTGGGGGTGATCGTCACGCCGATCGACGAGGATTACGGCTACGTTACACTCGAGGCAATGCTATCGGCCAAGCCGGTGCTCACCTGCAGCGACAGCGGCGGCCCGTTGGACTTCGTGGAGGACAGCGCAACCGGCTTTGTCTGCGCGCCCGATGCCAGCGCCGTCGCAGACGGGCTGGACCGCTTATGGCAAGACCGGCGCCGGGCGCGAGACATGGGACAGGCCGGCCTCGCGCGCTACAGGGCGCTTGGATTTAGCTGGGCGGATGTGGTGTCGGGGCTGCTAGCATGACCGCCGCGCCGCGCTGGAAGGCAGGGTAGGACGATGCGGATTGGGGTCCTGACAGACCAAATTCCGTTTGTTGAGGGCGGGGCCGAGCTGCACGCCCGCAATCTGTGCGCCGCACTGCGCGACGCCGGGCATCAGGCCGAGATTCTTTCGATGCCATTCAAGTGGTTCCCACCCGACCGCATCGCCCCGCAGATCTTGGCGGCGCGGCTGCTGGACGTGACGGAAAGCTCGGGCATGTCGATCGACCGGGTGATCGGCCTCAAATTTCCGGCCTACCTGATGGAGCATCCGAACAAGGTGTTGTGGATCCTGCACCAGCACCGCACCGCCTACGATCTATGGGGCACCAACCTGGGTGACCTGCACAGCCAACCCGGCGGCGAGGCGGCGATGCAGGCTGTCCGCGCTGCCGACGATCGGGTCATCCCGCGCGCGATCCGGGTATATGCCAATTCGCGTCGCGTCTCCGAGCGCCTACAGCGCTACAACGGCATCGCGAGCGAGCCACTCTACCACCCGCCCCCGGATGCGGGCCGCTACACCTGTGGCACGGACGAGGGCTTCCTGCTGGTGCCGAGCCGAATCAACACGACGAAGCGACAATCCTTGCTGCTCGAAGCGATGTTTCATGTCCGCTCCGATGTGCGCGTGGTGATCGTCGGCCGCCCAGAGGCCGAGGACCTGCTGCTAGGCCTGAAAGCCCGGGCGGCGGCGCTGGCGGCCGGCCGTGTGACCTTCGCCGGTGTCGTGAGCGACGACGAGAAACTGCGACTTTACGCGACCTGCCGCGGCGTGGTGTTCGTTCCTTATGACGAGGATTACGGCTACGTCACGCTCGAGGCGATGTTATCGGGCAAGCCGGTCGTCACCTGCACCGACAGTGGCGGCGTGCTCGAGTTCGTGACCAATGGCGAAACTGGGCTGGTCGCCGAGCCCGATCCGGTCGCGCTCGCCGCCGCGATCGACCGGCTGTGGTCCGACCCCGCGCTCGCCCGCCGGCTCGGTGCGCAGGGGCGGGAGCGCTACCACCAGCTTGGCATCGGTTGGCCCCAGGTGGTTGAGGCCCTGACGGCATGACACGACCCATGCTGATCGACGTATTCTCCCCGCTGCCGCCGCTCCAGACCGAAATCGCTAACCATACCGCTGGCGTGTTGCGCGCGCTTGGCCGCAAGGTGCGGGTCCGGGCCTGGACGTCGCAGGAGGGCCCGGTCGAGCTTGCCGCGCCGGAGGTGGAGGTGCGCCGCTTTCGGCCGGACGACCTGCCGGTTGCGACGTTGAATCAAGCGGAAGCGACGTTCTACAACCTAGGCAACAATGCGCGCTTCCATCTCGACATCCACCAGGCGGCGCGGCGTATGCCTGGCATTGTCGTGCTACATGACATTAAGCTGCAGCACTTCTTCGCCAACTACGGCGAGCGTCCGGGGGCTGACCGCGAGTACTACCTCGCCCAACTCGAGGCGAGCCACGGCCCGGTGCTGCGCGAAAAGGGCGAGGCGTTTCTCGCCGGCCGGCTCGACTTTGAGGAACTGGTTTCCCAGGCGCCGATGACGCTCGCAGCTTTGGCGGGCGCGACCGGGGGCGTACTCCACAACGCCGCAGAGCTTGCGGCGCTGAAGGGGCAGACGCACGTGCCGCTGTACAGCCTGCCGCTGTCGTCCGACTTTGGCCCGCTGCCGGCACGGCGCAAGCTCGCCGACGGTGACGAGCTGAGCCGATTGGTGATGTTCGGCTATATTGGCAACAATCGGCGGCTCTTACCGGTGCTCGAAACGTTGGCAGCCATGCCGGATCGGGATCGATACCGCCTCGATATTTATGGCATCGTTGAGCAGGCGGACGAGGCGGATGCGCTGATCTCTCGGGCTGGACTAAGTGAACGCGTAACCCGACACGGCTTCGTGCCCGATGCGGAATTGGACGCAGCGCTGGCGACCGCGGACTTGGCGCTGAACCTGCGCTGGCCGACCATGGGAGAGGCATCGGCCGCGCAGCTCCGCCTCTGGGCGGCCGGCTGCCCGTCTCTGGTCACCGACGTCGGCTGGTATGCTCAGCTGCCGCCCGAGACAGTGTTCCACATCGACCCCAGCGACGAGCGCGGCGGAATCGAGGCGCACCTGCGCGCGCTTCGTCGTGACCCCGCCGTCTATGCCCGCGCCGGGCTGGCTGGACGCCGCGTGCTCGAGCGCCTGCACGCGCCGGACGCCTACGCGGACGGACTGCTGCGCATTGCCGCCCAGCACGTGGCGCAGCACGCTCGGCACCAGGGTCACGCGCTTGCGCGCCGCGCGGCGGCCGCTCTGCTTCAGGTCGCGCCGCCCGAGCTTGCCCGGCCGCTGGGGGCAGAGGTCGCCCGGCGCATTGCCGAGCTAACGCGCGACTGACGCTCCATGCTGTTCTACGAGCCGCTGTTCCTCTTCGTCTTCTTTCCGGCCGCCTTCGCATTAACATGGCGGCGGCGCCACAGCGCGGACCGGCGGCTTTTTGTGCTGCTTACGGCCAGTCTGCTGTTTTACACCTGGGGAGAGCCGCTGTTCGTGCCCGTGGTCCTCGCCTCGTCGGCGCTGGACTACGCCCTTGGTCCACTGGTAGCGCGGCGGGCGCGCTGGGCGCTAGCGCTCGGGCTGGTCGCGAACCTAGCGATCCTGGTGTTCTACAAATACGTGGGCTTCCTGACCGACAGCCTGTTCGCCGTGCTGAGCCTGTTTGGCGTCCCGGCGGTAACAGGGGCCACCCTGCAGGTCGCGCTGCCGATTGGCGTGTCGTTCATTGTGTTCGAGAAGGTCACCTATCTCGTCGACATCTGGCGTGGGCTCAGCCCGCCGGCGCGCGCCTTCCGGGACTATCTGACCTACGTCTTCTTCTTCCCCAAGCTTCTTGCCGGCCCCATCATCAAGTATCACGAGATTGACGCGCAGTTTCACAGCCCCGCCCCGCTGGCCGAGACCTCGGTCTTCGACGGCTTCACGCGCTTTATGCTAGGCGTGATTAAAAAGGTACTGATCGCCGACTCTGTCGCTCCCATGGCAGACGCCGCCTTCGCGATTCCGTCAAACCAGCTAAGCTTCGCGAGCGCCTGGTCCGGCGTGTTGCTGTTCACCGTGCAGATCTACGTTGACTTCAGCGCCTATTCCGACATGGCTATCGGCCTCGCCCGCATGTTTGGCTATCAGTTAAGCGAGAACTTCAACCGACCCTACATCAGCTGCAGCATCACCGAGTTTTGGCGGCGCTGGCACATCTCGCTGACGAGTTGGATACGGGAGTACCTCTACATCCCGCTGGGCGGCAACCGAGTGGGGCCGTGGCGGCGCATGACCAACCTTTGGATCTGCTTTCTCGCGAGCGGCCTGTGGCACGGCGCTGCGTGGACTTACGTGCTCTGGGGCGCCTATAATGGTTTACTCCTCGTCCTGGACCGATTGGTGCTGTTGCGGCTGCTAGACCGGATGCCGCAAATTATAGCTAATCTGCTGACACTGGTAATCGTTATGGTTGGCTGGACGATCTTCCGTGCCTCATCTCTGCCGCAGCTGGGCGCCTTCTTCCATGCCATGACCCATCCCGGTCAGCCCGGCGTCGTCTTGCATTGGGAGAACACGACACTGCTCGCGCTGGCAGCCGGAATCGCGATCAGCCTTGCTCCGCGTTTGCCGTATCTGGACGCCGTGCTGTCTCAGGTACTGGCACGTCGGTCGGGGCGCTTCATGGTCGAGGCGTTTGGAGCCGTCTTGTTCGCAGTGGCGCTAATCAAGGCAGTCACGGACCCGTTCCGCCCCTTTCTCTACTTTCGGTTTTAATGCGCAGGCTGTGGGATCTGATTCGGAGTGGCCTGCTCTGGCGGCTGCCGGTGCTATTGGGCATGGCGATGATTGCGGGGCCAAGCATCGTTGTCTACGGCAACGCGCTGCACCGGCTCGTCTCGGGGGTGCCGGTCTACAGCGATACCGCCTTGCGCGGCGTGCAGGTCCCGGCGCCGAAGCCGTCGCTGAGCTTGGACGACGTGCTGTCGGGCCAGTTTTCGCGCAGCTTCGTGGCCTACTTTGGCCAGCACTTCCCGCTTCTAGGCCCCGCAGTGCGCGCAAAGGCGCAGCTTTACTGGTCGGTGCTGAGGCAGTCGCCAGCCTGGTACATCACTATCGGCCGCAATCGGACACTGTTTGAAACCGAGTACATCGAGGAGTACTGCTCGCGCGACCTTGTTGCTTTTACCCCTGTCGCCGAGGACTGGGCAGCGAAACTGGCCGAGGTGCAGCGCTGGTACGCGGTGCGTGGCAAGCTGTTCGTCTACCTGCTGACGCCGTCGAAGGCGGCGGTCGAGCCGGAGAACCTGCCGGCGGGGTGGCCGTGCCCGGCCGGGCAGGCTGACCGAGAGGGCCTGCACGCGGCGTATCGCGCGATCCTTGACCGAGCCGGCGTGAACGTTGCCGACAGCATCGAAACGACACACGCCGCTAAGCGCGAGTACCCGTTCCCACCCTTTCCACGCACGGGCATCCACTTCAACACGGTGTCCGCTGCCAGGGCGGCACAGGCGGTGATCGACGCGGTCAACCGAGCCAGCTCTTGGCGGCGCATGGACGACCTCAGCTTCACTTGGCACATGGCCCCACCCAACGAGGTTGACACCGACCTCCTGGATGCACTGAACATCCCCCGGCCCGGCCCGCCGGTGCTGGCGCCGGACATCACGGTCACGACCCCGTTGGCGCCATCCTGCCACCCTGTGCTGATGGCCCAGGTCGGCGGCAGCTTTGCCTATCAGGTCAACAAGGCGATGCAGCGCTTGCCCTGCCCGCCAAGGGTAGATCTATATGAGTACTTCAAGAACACCATGGCCTTCTATCCCGGTGACACCCGCTTCCCTGTCGATCCTAAGCGTCGTTCCTGGATGCTGCTGGACGCAGCCGAAGTCGTGGTGTTGGAAGAAAACGAGCAGATCGCCCCGCGATCAGATCACGGGCTCGCGTTTTACGAACTCGTGCGCGAGCAAATGGGCGTCCCGTAATGTCGACAGCGGCCGGCGAACGCGGCATATTATCCGCTTGTCGGATCCACCATCTGTGCGCCCTTCGCTAGGCACTCTATTCTGAGCGCAACCGTTTGTCCTTATAGACACCCGGCTTGATCACCAGCGAAACTGGATAACATGCCGCGCGCGCTCATCACCGGTGTGACCGGACAAGACGGGGCCTACCTGTCGCAGCTTCTTCTCGAGAAGGGCTACGAGGTCTTCGGGCTTCTCCGCCGTTCCTCCTCTGGCGACGTGATCGATGAGCGCCTCCGCTGGCTCGGCATCGCCGGCAAGGTGCGGATGATGGACGGCAACCTCATCGACCTGTCCTCTCTCCTGCGCATCCTGCAGGAGGTGAAGCCGGACGAGGTGTACAACCTCGGCGCCCAGTCCTTCGTGAAGACCTCCTGGAACCAGCCCCTGCTGACCGGCCAGGTCACGGCGCTGGGCGCGGGGAACATGCTGGAGGCGGTCCGCCTCATGGCGCCCAAGGCGCGCTTCTACCAGGCCTCCTCCTCCGAGATGTACGGCCTGATCCAGGAGCCCGTGCAGAGCGAGAAGACGCCGTTCTACCCGCGCTCCCCCTACGCGGTCGCCAAGCTCTACGGCCACTGGCTGACCGTAAACTACCGCGAGAGCTTCGGGCTGCACGCCTCCTCGGGCATCCTGTTCAACCACGAGAGCCCGCTGCGCGGCATCGAGTTCGTCACTCGCAAGGTCACGGACGCGGCGGCCCGCATCAAGCTCGGCCTGGCCTCGGAGCTGCTCATGGGCAACCTCGACGCCAAGCGCGACTGGGGCCACGCGCGCGACTACG
>NZ_RCZP01000004.1 GCF_006438825.1 Muricoccus nepalensis | reverse complement strand
TGTTTGGTCCCGGGGTTTGGTGGTGCGGGTCATGGATGAACCTGGACGGTTCTTCTGTCCAGGCTTTGCAGATGGCTTCGTAGGGCGTGAGGCCGCGTAGAGTCTTCAGGCGACGGGCGAAGTTGTAGGCGGCGACGAACTGGTCGAGGTGCTGTCGGAGTTCGTCGTGCGTCTCGTAGTGGTAGCGCTTGACGGTTGCTTCCTTGATCGTGCGGTTCATCCGCTCGACCTGCCCGTTCGTCCAAGGATGCCGGGGCTTGGTCAGTCGGTGATCGATGTTGTTCTGGGCGCAGGCATACTCGAAGGCGTGGGCGCGAAAGAGCTCGCCTTTGTCCATGGCCTCCCTGATCTGGGCGGCCGCCGAGCAGATATTGCCCGGTGAGGTGAAGTGCGTGCCGTTGTCCGTGAGCACGGTGTGGATGCGGTAGGGCACGGCCTTGATGAGCGCCCGGAGGAAGTCGGCGGCGTTGCGGCGAGTGACCCTCTCGTGGAGTTCGACGAAGGCGAACTTGGAGGTTCGGTCGATGGCGACAAGCAAGTAGAGGCGCCCCTGCTCGGTGCGGACCTCGGCGAGGTCCACGTGGAAGTAGCCGATGGGATAGACCTTGAAGCGCTTCTTGGCGGTCGAGGCACTTTCCGGCTCGGGCAGTCGGGAGATGCCGTGGCGCACCAGGCAGCGGTGGAGCGAGGACCGGGTCAGCTGCGGCAAGCTGGGTTGCAGAGCGTAGAGGCAATCGTCAAGCGGCAGCAGGGTGTGCCGGCGGAAGGCGACGACGACGGCCTCCTCCTCGACCGAGAGAACCGTGGACTTCGGCTCCTTCGGCCCAGTCGGCAGGTCGGTAACAGACCCACGCGCCTTCCACTTGGCGACCGTTTTCGGGTTCACTCCATAGCGCTTGGCCAGCCCTCTCAGGCTCTCTTGACTATGCTGTATCGCTCGACGGATTGCCTCCGTCGTTGTGGCGCTGCCATGGAGAACCTGGCCCATAGTGCGTCCTTCCGCTCAGGGGAGAAGACTGCACCATCAAACCCTGGGATCAAACANGGTGTGCCGGCGGAAGGCGACGACGACGGCCTCCTCCTCGACCGAGAGAACCGTGGACTTCGGCTCCTTCGGCCCAGTCGGCAGGTCGGTAACAGACCCACGCGCCTTCCACTTGGCGACCGTTTTCGGGTTCACTCCATAGCGCTTGGCCAGCCCTCTCAGGCTCTCTTGACTATGCTGTATCGCTCGACGGATTGCCTCCGTCGTTGTGGCGCTGCCATGGAGAACCTGGCCCATAGTGCGTCCTTCCGCTCAGGGGAGAAGACTGCACCATCAAACCCTGGGATCAAACACCTAGGGCGCGCCCGTAGAGCCGCCATTCCCGCCCGGCGAGGGGGCCGGGCGGGGCGAGGAGCAGCGCGCCCCGGCCGAGCGCCTCGGCGCCCGCCGCCGCGGCCGGTTCGAGCAAGGCGGGGCGCGCCGGGCCGTCCGCGCCCTCGCCCGGCCAGGCCCGCTCCGCCTCCGCCAGCAGGAGGCTCTGCAGGCGGTGGCGGAAGAGCAGCGCGGCGGCGGCGAGGTCCGGCGGCAAGGGGTCAGTCGCCGACGCCGACCATCTGCAGCCCCTCATGCAGGTTCGGGCTGACGTTGTGGCCGTGGGCGTAGATGCAGTCTACCAGCGACATCACCTCGAGCGCCTGGCGGGAGTTGCCGGAGAGCACGGGCATGCCGAGCGAGACCGCGTCCATGAAGTGCTCGGCCTCCCGCGCCCAGGAGGTGTCGACCTTGAAGAGCATCCGCTCCTCGCTGTCGAAGTTCGCGGCCGGCGCCGTCGCGCGGTTCTTGGCGATCGTCAGCTCCTCCTCGCCGTAGGTGCCGGAGGAGGTCTTGAGGCCGTTGAGCACGAGGTAGCCGCGCTCGAGGAAGACCTCGAGCGAGAAGAGGTGCCGCCACTGCGTCATCGTGGAGTGGAAGGAGACCTCCACGCCCGTCTCGCTGCTGCGCATGATCGCGAAGACGTTGTCCTCGATGCCCGGGATCTTCCAGTAGCGGCTGGAGACGAGGGCGTGCACCTGGTCGAATGGCGAGCCGCTCATGTGCAGGAAGAGGTCGAGCATGTGGATGCCCTGGTCGAGCAGGATGCCGCCGCCCGCCCGCTCGCGGTCCGCGCGCCAGGTCTTCAGGTAGTCGCCGTCGACGCTCTTGCCGTAGCGGCCGCGCATCCAGAGCATGCGGCCGTAGGCGCCGCTGTCGATCACCTGCTTCATCTTCATGACGCCGGCGTGGTGGCGGTGGTTGAAGCCGTACATCAGCACGCGGCCGGACTCGCGCTCGGCCTGCATGATCTCGCGCACCTCGTCGGCGTTGAAGGCCGGCGGCTTCTCGCAGAAGACGTGCTTGCGCGCCCGCAGCGCCGCGATGGCGAGGGGCTTGTTCACCTCGTTGGTCGCGCAGACGAAGACGATGCTGATGGCGGGATCGTTGATGATCTCCTCCGCCGAGGCGGCGATCGCGTAGGGCGTGCCCGCGGGCAGGTTGACGTCGTAGACCTTCACCACCCGCGCCCTGCCGTCCTCGTGCAGGGCCGCGGCGCGGATCTGGCCCATCTTGCCAAAACCGATGATGCCGACGTTGTGGGCCATCCGAACTACTCCGGTCTCAAGGCATGGTGGGGGGAAGAGGCGGCGCGCACGAAGTGCGTCGGTCGCCGGTCGCGACGCGGGGAAGGGAGGCCGTCATCGCTCGACGAGGACGTCCACGGCGTCCCCCTCGAGCGGCTCGCAGCGGATCGTGCGGGCGCCGGCGCCCTGCGCGAGGGCGAGGCCGGCCGCCACGTCCCACCACATGATGCCACTCTCGGTGTAGCCATCGAGCCGGCCGGCCGCGACCCAGGCGAGGGAGAGCGCGGCCGAGCCGAGCATGCGCATCTTCGTCCAGCCCGCCGCGAGATCGCCGAGGCGCGCCAGCGTGACGCCGACATCGGCGCGGGAGGGGAAGCCGGTGGCGAGCATCTGCCGCGCCGGGGCCGGCGCCACGACCGTTCGGCCGTTGACGCGGAGGCCGAGCCCTTCGCCGCCGGCGAAGAGCTCGTCGCGCTCGGGGTCGTAGATGGCGCCGAGGAGGGGGCGGCGGCCGCGGCAGAGCGCGACCGAGACGGCGTAGAGCGGCACGCCGCGGAAGTAGTTGAAGGAGCCGTCGAGCGGGTCGATCACCCAGTGGAGCGCCTCCGCGCCGGCCGGCCGGCCGGCCCAGCCGGTCTCCTCGCCGAGCACGGGAAGTGCATCCTCCTGGCGCGCAAGAAACGCGCGGATGATGGCCTCGGACGCGGCGTCCTCGTGAAGCTTGATGTCGCGTCCGAGCTGGGACGCCGGAGAAGCGCGCAAGTCACGCCTTTCGCGCAGATAGTCCCGCGTCTGCCGCGCTGCTTCGCCGGCCGTGTACAGGAGCGCGTCGGTGCCCTGAAGCTCTGTCTGCAACACGGGAAGAGCCTTTCGGCGCCATTGATCACAAAGTGTTTACATTAGAGCCGGGTGTATGGCAATCATATTTTGGTGATTGGGAGCGATCCGGTGTTGAACCAGCAAGATACGCTTGAGAATGGGCTGGCCTCGCGCGTCGCGGCGGCCTTCGGCGGCCTTGACGTCGTCACGCCGGGCGCCGGCGAGCTGCCCGCGAATATTGATGAAGCGGAACGAATTGAAGACGACATCATATCTCGTCTTGGCCCGATCGGCGCCTACAAGCTCGGCGCCACCATCGCCCAGGTCCGCGCCACCCTCGGCCTGCCGCGCCCCTTCTTCGGGCCAACGCCCGTCAGCCGCATCTTCCCGGACGGCGCGGACATCCCCGCGCCCGTCGCCCGCCAGCGCGGCGTGGAGAGCGAGTACGCCTTCCGCCTCGCCCGCGACCTGACCGAGGCCGACATTGCCCTCGACGCCGCCGGCCTCTGCGCGGCGATCGCCTCCGTCCACGCCGCCCTCGAGGTGCCGGGCTCGCGCTTCTCGGGCCTCGGCGCCCATGGCGGCTTCGCCCTCGTCGCGGACGCCGGCGCCGTCGGCTCGCTGGTGATCGGCGGCGGGCAGCCCCTTGGCGACCCCGCGCGGCTGGTCGACGCGCCCGTGGTGCTCGAGATCGAGGGGCAGGACCCCGTGCGCGGCGGCGGCGCGGTGATCGACGGCGGGCCCTTCGGTCCCCTCCTCTCCTTCGTGCGCGGCGCCCTCGCGCGCGGCTACGCGCTGCGGGCCGGGATGGTCGTCGTCTCCGGAAGCTGCACCGGCTATGTCGAGGTGCCGCTCGGCCGGCGCGCCACCGCGCATTTCCCCGCGCTCGGCACCTCCGCCTCCCTCCGCTTCGCGGGGACGGGGCGGTGAGCGTCTCCCGGGACACCCGGATCGCGGTTCTCTCGCGGTCGTTCTCGCGCCACCCCGTGCTGCGGCAGGAGCTCGGCGCCCTCTACCCGAACGTCACCTTCAACGACACCGGGCGCACGCTCGGCGGCGGGGAACTGGTGGAGTTCCTGGACGGCCACGAGGCCGCGATCGTCGCGCTGGAGGCGATCGGCGCGCCGCTCTTCTCGGCCCTGCCGCGGCTGCGCGTCGTCAGCAAGTACGGCGTCGGGCTCGACAACGTGGACCTCAAGGCCGCGGCCGCCCACGGCGTGCAGGTGGGCTGGACCGGGGGCGTGAACCGCCGCTCCGTCGCCGAGCTGGCGCTCTGCTTCATCATCGCGGGCCTTCGCGGCGTCACGACCTCGCAGGCCGAGATCCGCGCGGGCGTCTGGCGGCAGTACCTGGGCCGGCAGATCTCGGACGCGACGATCGGGATCATCGGCTGCGGGCATGTCGGCAAGGAGCTCGCGCGCATGCTCCGCGCGCTCGGCGTGCGCGTGCTGGCGCACGACATCCGCGACATCGGCGAGTTCTGCCACGCCCAGGGCGTGCGGAAGGTCGGGCTCGACGAGCTGATCGCCTCCGCCGACGTGGTCTCCCTGCACGTCCCCTCCACGCCGGAGACGGCGAACATGATCGACGCGGGGCGGCTCGTCGCCATGCGCCGCGGCGCGGTGCTGGTGAACACGGCCCGCGGCGGGCTGGTGGACGAGGCGGCGCTGAAGGCCGCCCTCAAGTCCGGCCATCTCTCCGCCGCCTGCTTCGACGTCTTCGCGAGCGAGCCGCCGGCGGACACGGAGCTGCTGGGCCTGCCGAACTTCCTCGCCACCGCCCACATCGGCGGCAGCGCCGACGAGGCGGTGGTGGCGATGGGCCGCGCGGCCATCACGGGCCTCGCGCAGGCCACCGATCCCACCCTCTTCCTCAGCCCCTGGGCTCCCTGAAGCGGACGAGACGATCATGAAGAACATCGCGATGATCCCGGCCCGCATGGGCAGCCAGCGCCTGAAGCAGAAGAACCTGCTGCCGCTGCAAGGGGTGCCCCTGCTGGTGCACGCCGTGCGCAAGTGCCTCGCGGCCGGCGTGTTCGACGAGGTCTGGGTCAACTCCGAGCACGACACCTTCGGCGAGATGGCCATGGCCGAGGGCGCGCGCTTCCACAAGCGCCCGGCCGAGCTCGCCAACAACGTCGCGACGAGCGAGCAGTTCGTCGCGCAGTTCCTCGAGACCCACGACTGCGACCGGCTGTTCCAGGTGCACTCCATCGCGCCGCTGCTGACGGTCGCCGAGCTGACGCGCTTCACGCACGACATGGTCAGCGGCGACTACGACGTGATGCTGAGCGTCGTGGACGAGCCGCTGGAGGCTTTCTGCCGCGGCGAGCCCGTGAACTTCACCCTCGCCGAGAAGACCAACTCCCAGGACCTGCCGCCGGTGCGCCGCGTGACCTGGTCCGTGACGGGCTGGCGCAGCAGCACCTATCTCGAGGCCTATCGCGCGGGGCGGTGCGCCACCTACGCGGGCAGGGTGGGGATGACGAGCATCAACCGCCTCGCCGGGCACGTGATCAAGACCGCCGACGACCTCGCCCTGGCTGAGGCGCTCTACCCGCTGGTGCACGACGCGGCGCCGGTACCGGCCCTCTGAGGCCTTTCCGCGGGGCGGAGGCCGCACTAGCCTCCCGCGCTCGCGGAGGGAGGGAAGAGCGAGTGCGCGATGCCGAGCCCTGATCCCGCGCCGCCGGTCGACCACGCGCTGGAGCGCCGCGTCCTCGCGCGCTACGCCGAGGAGCTCGCGGGGCTGCCGGTGGAGGAGGCCGCGGCCTGGCTGCTGCGGCGCCTCGCCGCGGTCGAGGCGATGCAGGTCACCGCCCGCGCCGGCACGCGCCCGCGCGAATGGGCCGATCCGGGGCCGGCCGCGGTGCTGGTGCTGGAGCCGATCGAGCCTGTCCCGGAAGCGCCGCTGCCGACGGAGGTCGCCGTGTCCTGCGACGACGCGCTCGCGCAGGAAGGCTTCCACGACGCGGAGACGGCGGAGGGCGGCCGGTCCTTCCGCTGGATCGGCCCGGAGCCGCGGGCCACGGTCTTCCTGCCGAAGGTCGCGCTGCCCGCGGAGGTCAGGCTGCACGTCCACGCCGCCTTCTGCCCGGAGGTGCTCGGCGACATCAGCGTGTCGATCGACGAGGGTCCCTGGGAGGCGGCGTTGCAGGAGGAGGGCGGGGCGAGGGTGCTGGTGGCGCGCCCGCGCCCGGGCGAGCGGCCGCCCGCGGGCGCCACGCGGCTCGACATCGACGCGGTCCGGACGGCATCGCCCCTCTCGCGCGGGGCGGCGGACGCGCGGCTTCTCGGCCTGGCCCTCTGGCGGATCGAGGCGCGCAGCCTCGGGTGAGCGTCGCCGGCCTCAGGCGCCGAGCCAGTCGAGGACCGGCGCGGCCATGCGCCCCGGGCTGAAGGAGGCGGCCTGCGCGAGCGCCTTCGGAAGCAGCTCCGCCGCGCGCCGCGCGTCCGAGATCTCCTTCAGCCCGGCCGCGAACTCGTCGACCGAGAAGGGATCGAAGAAGACGCCGGCGTTGCCGATCACCTCCGGGAAGCTCGAAGTGAGCGAGGCCAGGACGGGCTTGCCGAGGCTCATCGCCTCCACCGCGGGGATGCCGAATCCCTCGTAGACCGAGGGCAGGATGAGGAACTCGGCCGCCTTCAGCAGCCGGTACTTCACGAACTCGGACACGAAGCCTGTGAAGGTCACCCGCCGCGCGAGCTCCGGCCGCAGCCGGGCGAGGGCCTGGTCCACGAGCCAGCCGCGCCGACCGATGACGACGAAGCCCAGGTCCGAGGACGCGACCGACGGGTGCTCCATCGCGCGCAGCAGCAGGTCGAGGTTCTTGCGCGGCTCGATCGTGCCGATCACCACGGCGTAGCGGCCCAGCTCCACCGCCGGCAGGTTGCGGTCGTAGGAGGGGAAGTCCGCGGGCCAGTCGACGTACTGCATGAGCAGCCGGGCGCGCGGCGCAACCCAGGGGAAGGTGTCGCAGAGCGCGCGGCGCGTCGCCTCCGAGACGCAGAAGACCGTCTCGTCCGTCGACAGCTCGTCGCGCAGCGGGTCGAGGTGGTGGTCGACGTTCCGCTCGTCATGGGTCTCGGGCATCACGAGCGTGCTCATGTCGTGCACCGTGCTCGCCTCGCGGCGCGCGATGCCCGGCTGGGACTTGACGGAGGGATAGAGGAGCGGCACCGCGGGATCGGGCGGCGCGCGCCCGGCATCGCCGTCGCGGTCGAGCCGCGCGCGCAGGAAGGCGCCGGAGCCGTGGCGGATGGTCTCCCGCACCTCGGCCGCATCGAGCCGCCCGAGGCGGACGCTGAAGCCGAGATCGACCCGGCCGCTGGCCTCCAGCGCCCCCATCAGGCGCCGCGTAAAGACGGAGATGCCCGTCCACTGGTCCTCGAGCAGCGGGCCGATGTCGACCGTCAGGCGCGGCCGCGCGCCGTCGCGCGTCACGGTGCCTCGCAGAGGGTGACGCGGGGCACGCCGGCGACGGCGTCGGGCGGCGCAAGATGGACGGGGCAATCGAGCCAGGCCTGGAGGAGCCGGCGGAAGCGCGCGGCCGCCAGGCTGCCCCCCGGCACCTCCACGCGCTCCGCCGCCGCGTAGAAGTCGAGGCCGTAGGCCCAGAAGGCGGCGCCCGGGTGAAGCAGGACGGAACTCATCCGAAGCCCGGGCGGCGGGGCGGTGACCAGCTCCACCGCCCAGGAGGCGCCCGCCGGGAAGGCGGCACCGGTGCCCGAGAGAGCGCGCGCGCGGCGGCGGCGAGCCGCCCCGCCGTGTCCGGCACGCCGTCGAGGCGCGGCAGCTCGAGCATCAGGCGGCCCGGCCCGCCGAAGAGCGCACCCTGCATCTCGCGCGCGAGCTCGCGGAGGAAGGCGGCGTCGGCGAGGGCAGTGCCGCTGAGCGGGACGTAGCGCACCGGCCCCTCCGCCGGCCCTTCCGCCAAGCGCGCCTCCGGCGGTGCCGCGGCTCCGCCGTTGAAGGGAAAGCGCTCCACCCGGCCCAGGGGCGGCGTGGTGGGCAGGCGCAGATGCGTCGGCGGCGGGCGGTGCCAGGCGCCGCCGCAGCGGAAGGCGAGGCCGCCGTTGATCTGCGAGGCCAGGCCGCCGAAGAGCTCCGGCACGATGCCGACGAGGCGCCGCAGCGCCGCCTCGCGGGCGGGCACGCCGCGCGGGTAGAAGAAGAGGTGGTTGCGGAGGCCCGGCAGCGTGCGAAGCGTGCGGCCGTCGGTGATGACGACGTGGTCGCGCGCGCCGCCGATGCGGTCGTCGAGCCAGGCGCGCGCGCGGCCGTGGGTGTAGATCTCCGGCCGCGCCACGAATTGCAGCGGCACCGAGCGCGCCTCGGCCGCCTCGGCGACGAGCGCGATGGCGGCGCGCAGCTCGGCGGGCAGGACGGCGTCGCGCAGCGCCTCGCGCCCGAAGAGGGAACCCGGCAGGCGAAGCCCCTCGATCACCGACCCCGGCAGCGAGGCGAGAAGGCTGGCGCCGAACTCGGGCGCCGCCGCGTCCGGCCCGATCATGGCGAGGCGAAGACGAAGGCCGGCGTGTTGGGCGCGGCGAGGAAGCGGGGGCGGGCGCGGAACTCGTCGCTGGCCGCGAGCAGGGCCAGGAGGCCGAAGGGCGACAGCGCGCCGAGGTCGAGGAGCGGCGCGTAGACGCCGATGCCGTTCTCGTCGGCCGGCCGGCCGAGCACGTAGACATAGGCGGTGTGGATGAAGCGCTCGACGCCGTGCCGCGCGAGGAACGCGGCCAGCACGGGGCCGTGGGCGCTGAGCTGCCCGATGTCGCCGGTCACCGTCGGGTCCGCCGCCACGACCTTGGCGATCGTGTTGCAGGACGCGTCGGCGCCCGCGCGGATCGGGAGGAGGCGCGGCGGCTCGACCGCCTCCTCGCCCGTCCCGGCGTGCAGCGCGAGCGGCACCGACATCGCCTCCTCCACCGGGATCGAAAGGCGAAGGCGGAAGGCGCACCAGCCATGGCCGAAGCCGACCTTGGCAAGGTCCGCGCGATGAAGGTTCGCGTGCCCGGCGGCGATCTCCTCCCCGCCGGGCGCCCGGACGCGGACGGCGAGGGGATGGCCGGGGCGCTCGTCGTCGAAGCACCAGCCCTCGGCGAAGCCGAGGGCGGTGAGCGCGTCCAGGTGCCCGCGGATCACGGCGCGGCAGGGTCCAGCATGGAGGGTTCCGGTGTCGCCATGGTCGGGCAGGGCGCGTGGTGCCGATCGCCGGGTTGGATCGGATCCTGCGATAACATTTCCGCACAGGCCCCCGCGCTTGGCAAGGACTCGCGCGCCACAGCGGCGGCGGAAACGGCCGGCGGCGCGTGGAGGCGTCAGGGCACCATGTAGAAGCTCTTCGCCTGGGCCTCGCCGCTCTGCAGGAGCGCGCGGCGGACCTCGCGCAGGGTGATGCGCCCCACGTTCTCCGCGTAGTAGCCCTCGTCCTCCGGCAGCCGGTCCATCAGCAGCCACCAGAGCCGGTCGATCTCGGCGCGCGTCACCGGGCGGTCGGGGTTGCCGATCCGCTGGCCGAGGGCCTCCAGCGCTTGCGCGTAGGCGTCGCCGCGATGGGCGGTGCAGGCGTCCCGCTTCTCGCGCGCGATGCGCTCGATCTCCGCCGCGGTGACGGCCGGCGGTTGCTTGGGCGCACGCGTCACATAGGCCATGGAGTCGTAGCCGAGCGAGGCGAAGTCGGCCGGGCGGAAGGATTCCCCGCGCGCGCCGATGTAGCGGGCGTAGCAGACATCGGTGTTCACGCGCGCGAAGCCGAGGTCGGCGCAGGCCATCGTCTTGGCCACGTCCTGGGAGGACGCCATGTGGGAGACCGGCTTGTCCGCGTAGAGCCCGACGATCCGCAGGTCCGGCCGGGCCTGGTAGTCCACCTCAGCGTAGACCTCGAGGAAGGGCCGGAGCCAGGGCTGCATCGCCTCCCAGCAGCGGCGGGTCAGGCCGAAGCCCCAGTGGTGCTCCAGCGGCACCAGCCGGGGCGCGTCGGGGTCGGAGGCGGCCTGGTGGTCGCCATAGGCCGCGAAGTAGCCGAGCCGGGGGTGCGCCGCGGCCTGCGCGCGGATCGCCTCCAGCGTCGCGAGGTAGCGCGGGCCGAGCTCGAGGTCCTCCTCGAAGAAGTACCCGATCTCGGCGCCGAGGCCGCGGAAGACGAGCTCCTCCCCACGCTGGATGTTCATGGCGACGCCGAGATTGTGCGGGGCGGCGTGCACGCTGCCCTCCGGAAAGGCCTCGCGGAAGACGGCGATGCCGGCCTCGATGGCGGCGGGATCGCCGTAGACGACGCCGGAGCGCGGGGAGCGCGCGCCGTCCTGCAGCAGGTGGACCTGGCGCCCGTCCACGGCGAAGCCCTCCTGCGCGCGCAGCGAGGCGCAGAGCCGGCGGAGGTAGTCCGGCCGCGAGAAGGCGAAGATGACGATCGGCGCGGGCGGCAAGAGCATCGCGGCCCCCTCAGCGCCCGTCCCGCAGCCGGCGGCGCCTCACCCGAAATGCCCCCGCCACCAGCGCACGAAATGCCCGAGCCCGGTGCGCAGGTCGGTGGTCGGCTCCCACCCGAAATCGCGCTTCATGGCGGAGACGTCGGCGAAGGTGGCGGGCACGTCGCCGGGCTGCATGGGCCGGAGCACGCGCACCGCCTCCACGCCGAGCAGCTCCTCGAGGATCGACACCATCTCCAGAAGCTCCTCCTGGCGGCTGTTGCCGATGTTGTAGAGCCGGTGGCCGCCATCCGCGGGCGGGTTGTCCAGCGCGGCGAGGACCCCCGCGACGATGTCGCCCACGAAGGTGAAGTCGCGCTTCATCCGCCCCTCGTTGAAGAGCTGGATCGGCCGGCCCTTCAGCATGGCGTCCGTGAAGAGCCAGTAGGCCATGTCCGGCCGCCCCCAGGGGCCGTAGACGGTGAAGAAGCGCAGCCCCGTGAGCGGCAGCTTGTAGAGGTCGGTGTAGACCTTGCTCATCAGCTCCCCGGCGGCCTTGGTGGCGGCGTAGAGCGAGGCGGGCCGGTCCACCCGGTCCGTCTCCCGGAAGGGCCCGTCGGTGCGCGAGCCGTAGACGGAGCTCGTGGAGGCGTAGACCGTGTGCCGGATGCGGCCCTCGCTGCGGCGGACGCCCTCGAGGATGCCGAGATGCCCGGTGACGTTGGCGGCGGTGTAGGCGAAGGGCGCCTCGAGCGACCAGCGCACGCCGGCTTGGGCGCCGAGATGCGCGACGCGGTCGATCCCGGGCTCGGACTTCATCATCGCCAGCAGCGCCTCGGTGTCCGCGAGGTCGATGCGGTGGAGGCGGAAGGCGCCCGGCGGCGCGTTGCCCGTCAGGGCCTCGAGCCGCGCCTCCTTCAGCGCGGGGTCGTAATAGGGATTGAGGTTGTCGAGGCCGACGACCTCCTCCCCGCGGGCGAGCAGGGCTTGGCAGAGATGCGCCCCGATGAACCCCGCGGCGCCGGTGACGAGAACGCGGCCCATGCTCAGGCCTGTCGCGCCAGGGCGGGGAAGGCGGCTCCCTCGGGCGGGGCCGCCGGGTGTCGGATGGGCATGGGCTGTTCCTGCGGTCCGGTCCGTTCGTCGGGCCCGTCATAGCGGCCCGGGCCGGCTTGAGCCATCCGCACCCCCGCGGCGGAAGAGGGGAGGATCCGCCCGGATGCGTCACAAACCGGACAGCGCGGGGCGGGGAGGGGCGCTAGCCGGCCGCGTCCCCGCGCGGGCGCTCGATCGCGCGCCGGACGGCATCGGCCAGGTCGCGCCGCCGGTAGGGCTTGCGCAGCAGCCGCACGCCCGGCTCCGGCGCGCCGTGCCGCGACAGCGCGCTGTCGGTGTAGCCCGAGGTCAGCAGCACGCGGAGCCCGGGGTGCAGGCGGCGCGCCTCGCCGGCGAGGTCGAGGCCGTTCATGCCGCCGGGCATGACCACGTCCGTGAAGAGAAGGTCGAAGGTCCCGCCGCGCAGGGCCCCCAGCGCCTCCGCCGCGTCGCCGACGAGCGCCACGCGGTAGCCCATCTCGCGAAGCTGCGCCGCGACGTGGTCGCGCACGAGGGGGTCGTCCTCCACGAGGAGGATCCTCTCCCATCCCCCGGCGTCCCGCGCCTCCGCGGGGGCGAGGAGGGCGGCCGGGCGGGCATGGGTGCTCGGGACGAAGAGGCGGATTGCGGTGCCGAGGCCGGGCACGGAGTTGATGCTCACATGCCCGCCCGACTGCTTCATGAAGCCGTAGACCATGCTGAGGCCGAGCCCGCTGCCCTGGCCGACCTCCTTCGTGGTGAAGAAGGGCTCGAAGGCGCGGGACACCACCTCGGGCGGCATGCCTGCGCCCGTGTCCACGACCTCGACGACCACGTAGCGGCCCGGGGCCAGGTCGTCGCCGCCGCCGCGCGCGCGCTCGGCCGCGGCCTCGGCGGGGTCCAGGTCGAGGTTGCGCGTGGCGATGGTCACCCGCCCGCCTGCGGGCATCGCGTCGCGCGCGTTGAGGCAGAGGTTCAGCACCGCGCTCTCGAGCTGCGGCGGGTCGATCAGCGCGCACCAGAGGTCCGGGGCGGGGCGCAGGCGCAGCTCCACCTGCTCGCCGATCGTCCGGCGCAGCATGGCGCCGAGCTGCGAAAGCAGCGCGTTCACCTCCACCACCTTGGGGTCGAGCGCCTGGCGGCGGGAGAAGGAGAGCAGCCGGCTGGTCAGGGCCGCGCCGCGCTCGGCGGCGGACATGGTCATCTCCGCCATTTCGCGCAGCTCGCCCGCCTCGAGGCTCTCCATCAGGATCTCGGCGTTGCCGAGGATGACGGTGAGGAGGTTGTTGAAGTCATGGGCCACGCCTCCCGTGAGCTGCCCCACCGCCTCCAGCCGCTGCGACTGGCGCAGCCGCGCCTCGAGCTCCAGCCGGGCGGTGATGTCGGTGCTGACGGCCAGGATGGCGCGCGGCGAGCCGTCCGCGTGGCGCATCAGCGTCCAGCGCGCCTCCACCACGAGGCTCGTGCCGTCTCGGCGCCGCTGGACGAGCTGCCCGGTCCAGGCGCCGTCCGCGAGGACCGACGCCACGGGATCGCCGCCGCCGGCCTCCTCCGGCGGGAGGCGCGCCGCCGGTCGCCCGAGCCAATCCTCCCGGCGCCAGCCGTGGAGGCGCTCGGCCGCCTGGTTCATGTAGGAGACGGTGCCGTCGATCCGGCGGACCACGATGCCGTCCCCCACCTGGTCGAGCAGCGCCGCCTGCTCCTCGAGCCGCGTCTGGATCCGGCGGCGCTCGGTGATCTCGCGGCTGACGGCGACCCAGTGCGTGATCGCCCCGCCGCGATCGGCCACGGGCTGCAGGTCGAGCTCGACCCAGAAGGCCTCGCCCGCCCGGGTGTGGTTGATCATCTCCGCCCGGACCGGCCGCCCCGCGGCGACGGCGCCCCGGATGCGCGCGACCTCCGCCGCCTGGGTCCGCGGGCCCTGCAGGACCGCGAGCGGGCGGCCGAGGACGTCCGCGCGGGCGTGGCCGGTGCGCCGCTCGAAGGCGTCGTTGACGAAGACGATGCGCAGGCCCTCGCCGTCCGGCCCGGCGTCGGTGATCACGACCATGTCGTCCATCCGCGCGACGCAGGCCTCGAGCAGGCGCAGCTTCTCCCGCTCCCGCCGGCGCTCGGTCACATCGTGCAGGGTGACGGTCATCCCGCCCTCGGCCGGGGAGGCGTGCACGTCGAGCCAGCGCCCGGACTCCCGCAGGAACTCCTCGAAGCGGGCGGTGCGCTGCTCGCGGGCAGCCGCCTGCAGGCGGATGCCGATCGGGCCGGACCCGCCGAAGCCCGCGCAGTCGAGGAGCGACCGGCCGAGCGGGTCCTCCGGGCCGAGCCCGAGCACCTCCCGCGCGGTGGCGTTCGCGTAGGTGATGCGGAAGCCGCCGTCGAGCGTGAGGAAGGCGTCGGCGAGGCTGCCGACGCGCACCGCGAGCCGCTCGGACAGGCGTCGGTTCGCCTCCTCCGCCGCGCGCCGCTCCGAGACGTTCTGCAGCGCGCCCGAGAGCGTCGCGACCCGCCCCGCCTCGTCGCGCTCGGCCTCGGCGACGAGGCGGATCCACTTCCGCCAGCCGCGCGCCGTCGCGACCTCGAACTCGCTCGCGAAGGAGGTGCCGTTCCGGATGCAGGCGCGCGCCGTCGCGCGCAGGCCGGCGCGCGATTCCGGCGTCACGAAGAGCAGCGCCTCCCGCAGGGTGGAGACGTGGCCGGGCGCGAGGTCGAGGATGGCGCAGGCCTCCGCGGACCAGGTGACGAGGCCGCTCCCCAGCGCGGCCTCCCAGCCGCCCAGCCGCGCCGTCCGCTCCGCCACCCGCTGCAGCCGGAGGGCCTGGGTAAGGCGGAGCCGGTCCCGCTCCCGCTCCGTGACGTCCTCGCTGCGATGGATGATGCAGGAGACGCGGCCCGCCTCGTCCAGCACGGGAAGGTTCAGCCAGCTCCAGGCCCGCTCCCCGCTAGGCTCCGCCCCGCGCGCGCCGGCGGGCCAGCGCTGCGGCGGCATCTCCTCCCCAGTGCCACCCCGCGCGACCCGGCCGAGCGAGGCCCGCAGCGCCGCGGCCAGGGGCTCCGGCAAGCCGCCCGGGACGAGGTCGAAGACCGGGCGGCCGAGCACCGCGGGGCGCGTCGTGCCGGCGGCCGCGAGATACGCGTCGCTGGCGCCGAGGACGCGGAAGTCGTCGGGGGCGAGCACGAGGCAGGCGCCCGGTGCGGCCTCGAAGACGGAGCGGAAGCAAATCGCCGCCATCCGCTCGGCAACGACGACGGGATGCCCGGCGAGCGCGGTCGCGCCCAGCCGCGCGCGCACCGCCCCGCCCTGGAAGCGGCACTCGGCCGCGAAGCCCTCGCCGCCCTCCCGACGCCAGCGCGCGAACGCTGCGGCCCAGCGCGCGCCGTCCTCCAGGACCATCCAGGCCGCGAGGTCGGTGCCCCGCACGTCGCCGGCGTCCGCCCCGAGGATGGCGCCGAAGCCGGGGCTGGCATCCTCGATCCGCCCGGCCTCGTCGAGGGTCGCGACGGCGGGGGGCACGCGCCCGTCGGACGGGGTTGTCGCGGCGCGCTTCTCGGCGCCGTCGGGGGCGGGCGTCGCTGCCGGGGCCGCCGCCCGGCTCACCACACCAGCCGGTATCCCTTGCCGCGCACCGCCACGACGGTGACGTGGCCGCCCGAGGCGGCGCTGAGCTTCTGGCGCAGGTTGGAGGCGAGCTGGTCGACGCCGCGCTGCTCGGGGAGGAGACGCCGCCCGAGCACCTTCTCCGAGATCGTCTCGCGCCCGGCCAGGTGGTCGGGGGAATCGAGCAGCACCGCGAGGAAGCCGGCCTCGCCCCCGGTCAGCCGCGTCTCGGTTCCGTCGGCCGCGATCACGCGCAGCCGGGCTGGCTCCATCTGCAGCCCGCCGAGGTTCCATCCGGTGGGCCCGGGCGGCGCGATCACGGCCGGCTCCGGCTCGCTGGCCGCGGCGATGGTGTCCAGCCGCCGGCTGAGCGCCCGCACGCGCGCCACCATCTCGCGGAGGGAGAAAGGCTTGGCGAGGTAGTCGTCGGCGCCGACCTCGAGCCCGACGACGCGGTCCATTTCGTCCGCCCGCCCGCTGACGACGATGACGCCAAGATCGGGGCGCGCGGCGGCCTCGCGCACGAAGGCGATGCCGTTGCCGTCGGGCAGGCCGAGATCGACGACGGCAATGCGGGGGTTGTCGCGCTGGAGGTGGAGACGCGCCTGCGCGATGGTCGTCGCCGTCTCGGTCTTCCACCCATCGCGGACAAGGGCATTGCTGATCGTTGCGGCAACATCAGGATCGTCTTCGAGAACCAGGACTGGCCTTAAGCCAGACATGCGCGCCCCTCCACAAGTAAGCAATGATCGGTCGTTGCCGAGGCGAGGGCAAGACTGATTCCACACGTCATGGTTTTATCGGCCATCACTGCGGCTACTGCGCACGCTCGCCCGCCCGATCCTTGGTGGGGTCCACCTTGCCTGTCTCGATGGTGGCCCCTGCCTTCAAAGGGAACAACGCCTTCAGGAAGCGGGCGTTCATGGTCAGGCTGAGCTCGGCCGGACGGAGCGGCAGGACTGCCGCGTGAGCATCCCCCATGCGGGACCCGCCGACGCCACGCGCCGCTTCGCAGCGGACGCGCCATGGACCGCCCGCTCGACATCGCCTTCCACAACATCGAGCCCTCGCCGACGGTCGAGGCCGAGATCCGCCGGCACGCCGAGAAACTGCAGAGGCGCCATGCCGAGCTGGTCGCCTGCCGCGTCTCGGTGGAGGCGCTGCACAACGGGCACCGGACGGGCAACGTGCCGGAGGTGCACATCACCTGTCGATCCGCGGCCACGACCGCGCGGTGTCGCGGGAGCCGCACCGCACGAGGGAGCGCTACGCGCATCCCGACGTTCACACGGCCATCCGCGACGCCTGTAAGGCCGCCGAGCGGCAGCTCGAATCGGCCCGCGGCCCGTAGCGGCGGCTAGGCTGCGCGCTCGCCGAGCACCCGCGTGAGGCGCGCCACCGCCTCGCGCGCCAGCGCGGGGCTGACGGCGAAGCAGATGCGGACGAAGCCCTCGCCCTCCGGCCCGAAGGCGGTGCCCGGCGCCACCCCCACCTTCGCCTCCCGCAACAGGCGGAAGGCGAGGTCGAGGCTCGTCTCGCCGGTGTCCACGCGCGCCATGATGTAGAAGGCCCCCTCCGGCGCGAAGACCGTGACGCCCCGCAGGCGCGACAGGCCCTCCACCATGATCGCGCGGCTCTCGGCGCAGCGCCCGACCATCGTGCGGATGAAGGCGTCGCCCTCGTCCAGCGCGGTGACGGCGGCGTGCTGGATGAAGGTGGGGATGGAGGTCGTGTTGTACTGGCCGAGCTTGGAGAAGGTGGCCGCCAGCCCCTCCGGGTAGACGATCCAGCCCGCGCGCCAGCCCGTCATCGCCCAGTTCTTGGAGAAGGTGTTGGCGACGATCAGCCGGTCCGAGGGCGTGCAGATCTGCAGGAAGGAGGGCGCGATCGCGTTGCCGTAGGTGAAGTGGTTGTAGACCTCGTCGGAGATGATCCAGAGGCCGCGCTCGCGAGCGAGGTCGCGCAGCGCCTGCATCTCGGCGATCGGCATCACCCAGCCCGTGGGGTTGGAGGGCGAGTTCACCACCAGCACCCGCGTGCGGGGCGTGATGGCCGCGGCGATGTCCGCGAGCGGCAGCGAGAAGCGCCCGTCCGCCGAGCGGCGATAGGGGACCGTCACCGGCACGCCGCCGGTCACCCGCACGGCCTCGGCCAGGTTGGGCCAGTTGGGGGTCGGGATGATCACCTCGTCGCCGTGCTCGAGCAGCGCCTGGCAGGCCTGCATGATGGCGTTCATGCCGCCGGCGGTGATGGCGAAGCGCTCGGGCGCCACCTCCACGCCCCAGTGGCGCCGGTGGTAGTCGGACAGCGCCTGGTGCAGCCGCGGGATGCCGCGGGAGTAGGTGTAGCGCGTCTCGCCCTCCTGCATGGCGCGGTGCGCGGCCTCCACCACGAAGTCGGGCGTCGGCAGGTCGCCCTCGCCGATCCAGAGCTTCACCACCTCCGGGTCGTCGCGGCCCCGGTCGGCCACGAGGCCGATCTGGCTCGTGCCCACGGCCTGGATGCGGGCCGGCAGGGTGCCCGCGAGCTCGGGAAGCGGGTCGGCGGCGGGGAGGGCGGCGGCGCTCATGCGGGGCGGTGATCCTGGCGGGCATCCCCCCCGGCGGTCCCCGTGGATGGGGTGGGAGGAGCGGAACGGCGGGGCCGCCTTTCTGCCGCGCCGCCGGGGGTGGGGGAAGGGGGAGCGGGCGGGTTCCGCGGCCGCGCGCCGGGAACGTTATTACTTGATCTCTGTTAAGGCGCCGCCCGGCGGGCGGGCGGAGAGTGGCGGGCTGACGGACCAAAGGCAGGCGGCCATGCGCCATCCCATTCCTGGCCTGGACTACTTCCCCGCGCGCGTGCTGACCCGCCACCCGGACAAGCCCGGCGCCGCCGCGCGCGACGACGCGGTCCTGCCCTTTCGCGGCCGCGCCGCGGCGGCAGAGGGGGAGGAGCCTCGGGGCGGGTCCTTCGCTTTTCCCTTCCCCTTGCCGGCGCGCCTCTCCTTCGTGCCGCCCCACCGCCCGAAGGGGTAACCGCGGGCCGCCGGCCGGGCACGGGACATGAGCCTGGGCCTGTGGCGCCCTTGCCGGCGCGCCGGCAAATCGACGCGGCGCCCCCTGGAACAGGGCCGAAGCCCCTCTCTCCCCCTTGCCGGGCGAGCTATGATGATCCGCGCGCTCCCGTGGCGACGCGGTGCCGACGACGCGGGGGTTTTTCCCGTCGTCCGCCGGCCTCGCAACCGCGGGCCGCGAAGAACGTTTTACGAACGAAATTCACCACAAACCCTCGCAGCAAGGGACAAGCCTTTGACGGCGGCAGCCTCCGACCTCGACCGACCCCTGCCGGAGGGGCGCTTCGAGGCAACGGGCCACACGGCCGACGAGCCGGTCCCTGGGGACCGTGCGGCCGGCCACGGGATGCAGGGCCTGATCGGTGCCCTGCGCAACCGCCAGCCCCTGGCGGGGGACGGGATCTGGCGGGTCTCGCTGCGCGGGGAGGAGGGCGGGCGCCTCGTCCGCCGCGACGAGCGCGGCGGATGGCGGCTTCTTCAGGTCGACGACCTGACCGACGCGCAGCTTGAGGCCTATGATGAGGCCATGCAGCCCTCCCCGACCCCCTCCGCCGACCCTCTGGCCATGACCCGGTCCGCCAGCCGCTGATGAAGCCCTTCGACTACCAGGCCGCCTTCTCGCGCAACCTTGGCTGGGTGCGGGCGGAGGAGCAGGAGTCGTTGCGCGGGCGCCGGGTGGCGATCGCGGGCATGGGGGGCGTGGGCGGCGGACACCTGATGGCGCTCGCGCGGCTCGGCATCGGCGCCTTCACCATCGCCGACCTCGACAGCTTCGACCTGCCGAACATGAACCGGCAGGCCGGCGCCTTCACCAGCACCCTCGGCCGCCCCAAGGCCGAGACGCTGGCGGGCATGGCGCGCGAGGTGAACCCTGAGATCCGGCTCCGCGTCTTCCCGAACGGCATCACGCCCGAGAACCTCGACGACTTCCTCGACGGCGCCGACCTCTTCGTGGACGGGATCGACTTCTTCGCCATGGATATCCGGCGCCTGGCCTTCGCCCGCTGCCGGGAGCTCGGCATTCCCGCTGTCACGGCCGCCCCCATCGGCATGGGCGTCGGGCTGCTCGCCTTCATGCCGACCGGCATGAGCTTCGAGAGCTACTTCCGCCTCGAGGGGCAGACGGAGGACGAGCAGTACCTCCGCTTCCTCCTCGGCGTCGCGCCGCGCGGCCTGCACCGGGCCTATCTCGTCGACCCCTCCCGCATCGACCTCGCGAACCACCGCGGCCCCTCCACGGGAGCGGCCTGCCTTCTCTGCGCCGGCGCGGTGGCGGCGATGGCCACGCGCATCCTCCTCATGCGGGGCGGCGTGGAGGCGGCGCCGGTCCACCACCATTACGACGCCTACCTCCAGCGCTTCGTGCAGACGCGGCTGCGGCGCGGGAACGCGGAGCCGGTGCAGCGCCTGAAGCTCGCCATCGCCCGGCGGCAGTTCGCGGCCATGCTCCGCGCCCCGCGCCCGCCGGAGCCGCCCGCGACCCCGCTGGAGGCCATCCTGGAGGCCGCCCGCTGGGCGCCGAGCGGCGACAACGTCCAGCCCTGGCGCTTCGAGGTGCTCGGCGAGGATCAGGTGCGGGTCCGCTTCGACCCCCACGACCCCGCGAACCCCTACGAGTACCGGGGCGGCGAGCCCTCGGTCCTCTCGGCCGGCATGATGCTCGAGGCATTGCGGATCGCGGCCACGATGCACGGCCGGGCCATGGAGTGCCGCATCGACGAGGGATCCGACCGGCTGGTCGCCGAGCTCCGCTTCGTCCCGGCGCCCAAGCAGGAGCCGGACCCGCTCTACGCGCTTCTCCCGCTGCGCTCCGTCGACCGGCGCCCCTACCGCCGCCGCGGGCTGCTCCCGCGCGAGCGGACGGCGCTGGAGGCGGCGATCGGCCCCGGCCTGCGGCTCCGCTGGCACGAGGACGACAACGGCCGCATGGCCTTCGCCCGGCTCGGCGCCCGCGCCACCCGCTTCCGGCTGCGCCTGCCCGGCGCCCACGCCGTCCACCGCAGCGCCATCGACTGGGCGCCCGGCGACAGCCAGACCGGCATCCCCGCCGGCGCGACCGGGCTCTGGCGGCCGACCCTGCCCGTCATGCGCTGGGCGATCCGCGACTGGCGGCGGATGGTGGCGGTGAACCGCCTCGGCGGCGCCCACAGCGCGGCCCTGCAGCTCGACTGGGCCACGGCCTTCGGCAGCGCGGCCTTCCTCAGCGTCGCGCTTCCCAAGGACGCGCCGCGGGACAGGGAGGGGTTGCTCGTCGCCGGGGCCAGCCTGCTGCGCTTCTGGCTGACGGCCACCCGGCTGGGCCTGGCGATGCAGCCGGGCATTGCCGTGCTGCTTTGCGCCCAGGCCGCGGGAACGAGCCTTCCGAACGCGGCCCTGGCGCGCGACGCCGAGCGCTGCGCCGAGGAACTGCGCGCGCTGGCCGGGCCCGAGACGGACCGCCTGGTCTTCCTTGCCCGGATCGGGGAGCCGCGGGACGCACCGCCGCGTCAGCGCTCGGTGCGGCGCCCCCTGGCGGAGCTGAGGGGCGGGTAGGAGCCCCCGGGGCGAACCCGGACGGGGGTCTCAGTCAGGGATGGTTGAGCGGACGCCCGGCGGGGCGTGCCGTCGGAGGGGTGTCGGGCGCCCCGTCAGGCCGCCACGGCCTGGAGGCGGCGGTCGGGCCAGAGGGAGCCGCCGTCGGTCACGTAGTCCCACACGCCCGGGCGCTCGTCGCGCATGCGGCCCAGGACCTGGTCCACGGGGCCCCAGCAGGGCTGGCGCAGGCCGCGGAACTCGATGGCCGGGCCGAGGGGCTGGAAGTGGATGCCGCTGCCGCGGAGAAGGCGGAGCAGCGTGTGCTCCATCACGGCGCACCAGTGGCGCACGCCCATGTTGGCGCTGAGCTGGACCACGCCGCGCATGAGGCCGAGGCGGAGCGGGATGCCGTCCGCCGAGGCGTCGCGAAGGGCCTTGGAGATGGCGAAGCGGCTGATCTCGCCGGTGGCGCGGGTGGGAAGGGCGCGCATGGCCACGTCGCCGCACAGCTTCTGCATGGGCAGGTCGAGGTCGTGCGGCCGGCCGGAGGGCGCCACGATCCGCACGGTGCCCACCAGGCGGCCGGTGCTGCGCTGGGTCAGCAGGGCGTGACCGGCGCGCCGGTCGAAGCGATCGGTCTCCAGGGTGCCGTCCCCGGGCTCGTAGCCGCGCTCCATGCAGTAGACCTGGTGGCGGAGGCGGTAGGCTGCGCGGAGCCGCTCGGGCGTATCCGCGATGGTGACCTCGAAATCCTTCGCGGCGTCTAGGAGGCCGCTGACTGATGACGTCATCGCTCGCCTTTTCTGTTCACGTAACCGTGTGGTGACGAGATTCCGCACAAGTTGCAAGGCCTGATGCGCCGATCAGGGTGCCCAAGGCTTATTTATCCGGGAGAGGAACGGCCGGGACTAAAGCCTGATCAACATATTCCTAAAGTTGCGGTTCCGACATCCGCCAGCGACGCCGGATTGTCAGCTATCCGGCCCTAATTATTATTCCGTTTTCACACCATGTTTGCTGGCTTGGGAAAACGCGGGCACAAAAAAAGGGCGGTGCCACGCTGGCACCGCCCCGGCCGAAGAAGGGCCGAAAAGGAGAGGTTAGACCTTCAGGCGGTCTTGCGGCGGCGGCGCGTCAGGGCGCCGAGGCCGGCGAGGGCCGTGCCGAAGATCATCATGGAGGCGGGCTCGGGAACCGGCGTCGGGTTGCCCGTGGCGGTGAAGGAGATATCGCCGCCGCCGCCGTTGATCAGGAAGCTCCGGCCGCCGTTGACGACCGTCACGATCTGCTCGTTGTTGTTGAAGGCGCCGAACAGGCGAAGGGTCGAGTTGGTCGGCGAGAGGATGAAGTTCGCGAGCTGCTCGACGTAGGAGGCGCTGATGTTGGCGCCGGCGCCCGTCGGGTTGGCCGAGAAGCTGGTCGTGCCGTTGATCAGGCTGCCGGTCGCGAGGGTGGTCGTCGTCCCCGCGTTGGTGACGGTCGGCTGCTGGCTGCCGTTGAAGGTAAAGGCCGAGGCCCCGGTCGCGCCGATCAGCGAGTAGGTCAGGGTGTTGAAAGAGCCCTGCGAGCTCGTGTTGAAGTTCGTCGCGTTCTGGGTGCCCGTGCCGGTGTACTGGAAGTACAGGGTGTAGGCGTCGCGGTTGCCCGTCGGGTTGAAGGTGTTGCTGCCGAGCGAGGCGTTGTTCACCAGCAGGTAGCCGGTCTCGGTGAAGGCCGTCGAGCTGCCGCTGGTCGTGCCGAGATCGACGCGCGAGTAGTCCTTCAGGTTGAGGACGTCGGCGGTGAACTGCGACGCGCCGGGGGCGAAGGCGCCGGGGTTGAAGGTCACCGCGGTCGCCGCCTGCACGGCCACGCTACCGAGGGTCAGCGTGAGAGCAACAGCGGTACCCGCCAGAGTCGCCCTCGTGAGGGCCTTCGCCGTCGCAGAGATATTGCGCATGCGCTGCTTCCTTACGATCGGAGCGGCGGAATTACCGTTCCTGGTTGATCGCAGGCACTGTATCGCACGCACCGTGCCAGAGAAAAAAACGCGAGGCATCAAGGGCTTTGCGCAAAACGCGCCCTTGGTCTACCTCGCGTGTCAAATCTATCGACTTATAACGGCATCGCGATAATATCTTCTCGGCGGCGGTTTTATTGCCTTATGCCAAATAGTTTCCAGATCTTCAATCATTATCGCAAAAATGATCGCGGGCCGTCGCCAGGGCGGGGTGCGCCACGCCGGCACCCCCCGCGCTCTCCTCCCCGGCGGGCCTCCGCCCCTCAGGCCAGGAGCGCGGCGCGCACGCGCCCGGGGGTGAGCGGGATCTCCGGCACCCGCCGCCCGGTCGCCGCGAAGACCGCGTTGGCGAGGGCCGCGCCGGTCGGCGCCTGGCTGCCCTCGCCGGCCCCGAGCGGCGCCTGGTCCGGCCGGTCGATGATCGCGCTCTCGATCCGCGGCAGGGAGGGGAAGGCAAGGATCGGGTAGTCGGCGTAGCTGTCGCTGACGATGCGGTTGGCGTCCCAGCGCCCCTCCTCCAGCAGCGTCCAGCTCGTGGATTGCACCATGCCCCCCTCGATCTGGTTCCGGAGCCCGTCCGGGTTTACCACGCGCCCGGCATCGACCGCGGCCCAGAGGGCGATCGGCCGCACCGCCCCGCTGCGGGTGTCCACCTCCGCCCGGGCGACGACCGCGACGTAGCAGTCCGTGTTCTTGTAGCGGGTGAGGCCGATGCCGGTGCCGGTCATCACCGGCTCCAGCGCGGGCGAGAGCCGCACCGCCTCGGGCGTCCAGCCCGCGAGCTCCACCGCCCGGTGCAGCACGGCGGCCAGCCGCGGGTCGCGCAGGTTCGCCAGGCGGTAGGAGACGGGATCCTTCCCCGCCAGCGCGGCCAGCTCGTCGATGAATAGGTCGCCGCAGAGCGCGTTGAAGTAGCCGCCGAGCGTCCGCAGCGCGGAGGTGCGGATGGGCGCCTCCTTCAGGAAGTGCGTCGAGACCCGCTGGTTCGGGATGCCCGCGTAGATCGGCACCGCGTTCCGCGCGGCGGCGCCCGCCGGCAGGGGCGCGTCGGTCGAGACCGGCGGCCCGACCGGCCGCTCCAGCATCCAGGCCGAGCGCAGGTTGCAGCCCTGCGCCCCCGGCTGCCCCGGCCGGGTGTTGTGCGAGAAGCTCCGCACGTCGTGCGTCCAGGAGGTCGGCGTGCCGTCGAAGCCGAGCCCGGCCTCCATCCGCACGATCATGGCGGAGCTCCAGGGCTCCCAGGCCATCTCCTCCTCGTGGGTCCAGTGAACGCGCACCGGCCGCCCGCCGGCCGCACGCGCGAGCAGCGCGGCGTCGAGGGCCACGTCGTCCGCCCCGTTGTGGCCGTAGCAGCCCGAGCCCTGGGCGTGGACCACCCGGATGGACGCCTCCTCCACCCGCAGCGCCTTCGCGAGGTCGGTGCGCAGCGGGAAGGGGCCCTGCGTGTGCGACCACACCGTCAGCCGCCCGCCCTCCCACTGGGCGAGCGCGCAGGAGGCGCCGATCGAGGCATGGGCCTGGTAGCCGCGGCGGTACTCCACCCGGTGGGCCCGCACGCTGCCCTGGGCGTCGCCGGCCGTGCGGTGGAGGACCTTCTCCTCCGCGTCGATGCCTTTCATGTGGTCGAACACGCCCTTGCCGCCGAAGAGCGGGTCGCCGTTCTCCCAGGCCGCGGCCTCGGCGATGCGCCGGGCGGCCTCGCGCGCCTGCTCCTCCCGCCGCGCGACCACGCCGAGGAAGGAGCCGTCGCGCACCACCGCCACCACGCCCGGCAGCGCACGGGCTGCCGCCTCGTCGAAGGAGAGGAGGCGCGCGGCGTAGCCGGGCGGCCGCGCCACCGCGCCGAACAGCATCCCCTCCGGGCGGAGGTCGTGGATGAAGACCTGCTGCCCGAAGACCTTCGCGGGAAGGTCGGTGCGCGGGAGGGAGGTCCCGACGAGCCGGCCAAGCGCCGGGTCCTTCCGCCGCACCGAGGTATCAACCGGGCGGGCGACGGAGACGCGGCCCGCGGCCTCGCCATAGGTCATGCGGCGGCCGTCGGCGTCCTGGATGGTGGCGTCCGCGACGGTCAGGCGCGAGGGCTCCGTGCCCCAGGCCTCCGCCGCGACGCGCAGGAGGCTCGCGCGCAGGTCGGCGCAGGCCACGCCCAGCGCCTCGCCGCCGTAGCGGACGGACATGGAGCCCGCGGTGAAGCCCTCGTTCGGCGCCGCGTCGGTGTCGGCGGAGAGCACCTCGATCGCCGCGGGGTCGAGGTCGAGCTCCTCGGCGGCGATCTGGCGCATGGCCGTCAGCACGCCCTGGCCGAGCTCCACCCGCCCGGTGCGGACGGTGATCCGCCCGTCGGGCGCGAGGCGGACCCAGGTGTCGAGGCGCGGGTTGGCCAGCAGCATGGGCGTGACCTCGCCCTCGGCGGCGCGCGCCGGGGCGTCGAGGCGGAAGCCGATGGCCAGGCCGGCGGCCGCGGCGGCCAGGCCGAGGCCGCGGCGGGAGAGGGGGGCGGGGCCGGGCATGGCGTCAGGCCCCCTTCCGGGCGGCGCTCAGCACCGCGCGCACCACGCGCGGCTGGGTGCCGCAGCGGCAGAGATTGCCCTCCATGCCCGCCAGCACCTCCGCCTCGGTGATGCCCGGGCGCGCCTGGATGAGGGCGGCGCCCTGCATGATCATGCCGCTCGTGCAGTAGCCGCACTGGGCCGCCTGCTCCGCGAGGAAGGCCTCCTGCAGCGGGTGGGGCCGCTCGGGCGTGCCCAGGCCCTCCAGCGTGGTGACCCGGCGCCCCTCGGCCTCGCCGACCGGAAACTGGCAGGACCGGATGGCCTCGCCGTCCAGGTGCACCGTGCAGGCCCCGCACTGGGCCCGGCCGCAGCCGAGCTTGGGGCCGTTCAGGGCGAGGTCGTTGCGGAGCACGTAGATGAGCGGCGTGGCGGGATCGACGTCCACCTCCACCCCGCGGCCGTTGACCGTGAGCTTCGCCATGATCCCGTCGCTCCTCCCCGTGCCGGCGCCCGGGGCGGGCGGCCGTTGCGCTTGGCCGGCGCGGCCGCCCGAGCGCGCGGGGGAGCCGGCTGACGCGGCGAAGGATGGAACCATCGCCGTGCCGTCTGGAAGAGCTTTGTCGCCCCGGGCAAACCTTTGTGCGGGGAGCGCCCGCGCCTTAGCCGGCAGGGGCCTTCCTGGCGAGCGGCGACGCGTCGAAGCGGGCGAGAAGGTCGGCGGGCCCCTCGAAGATCGCGACGCAACCGGCCCGGCGCAGGTCGCTCTCCGGGAAGCCGCCGCAGAGCACGCCGATCGTCCGCAGCCCGGCGCCCGCCGCGGCCTCGGCGTCGTAGGGCGTGTCCCCGATGGCGATCGCCGCCGCCGGCGCCACGCCCTTGAGGCGGGAGAGGGCAGCCCGGAAGATGTCGGGGAAGGGCTTCGACCGCTCGGCGTCGTCCGAGGAGGTCTCGACGTCCACGAGGTCCTCGATCCCCGCGATCCTCTTGTACTCCTGCAACTCGTCCGCCTTGGCGGAGGAGGCGAGGGCGATCCGCACCCCGTCCTCCCGCAGGCGCCGGAAGAGCGCCGGCACGCCCGGGAAGGGGCGGATCTCCGGCAGGTAGCGCTCCTGCATGAGGCGGGCGCGGTGCTTCGAGAGCGCCTCGCCCTTCGCCTCCATTTCCTCCGGGCTGAGGAAGACGGGCATGAGCTGGTCCCCGCCCTTGCCGATCTGCCCGCGGATCTCCCCGAAGCCGATCTCGTGCCCGAAGTCGCTGAAGGCGTCCTGCCAGGCCCGGGCGTGAAGGTCGACGGAATCGACCAGCGTCCCGTCCACGTCGAAAACAACGGCCTCGATCATCCGCAAGCTCCTGATGCCCTCGCTCAACGCGGTGGGCGCGAAGCCGATGCTCTGACCGATGGAACGCTTCTCGGACGAACCCCGCGGCGCAGCGGGCGTTCAGGAAGGGAGAACCAGAAGGAGCGCGCCATGACCGAGCCCGTCGAAAAGGGCGCCCACATCCTGCCCGAGGAGAACGCCGTCTCCAGCAAGACGACGATGAGCGGGCCCGTGCCCCGCGCGCGGGACAAGTCGCCGGAGCACCAGTACAAGCCGAGCCCGGGCGACAACAACAACTTCAAGGGTCCGGACGCCCCCGGCGGACCCGTGAACATCAAGGTCAAGGGCGCAGACGGCGACGCGCCTGGCCAGCCCGACGAGACCGCCGACCCGGACAACGGCGTGACCGAGGAGACGAAGGCGAAGACCACCGCCATGGGCAAGCACGGGGTCTGACCCCCGCGGCCCGCCCCGGCGGGCCGCACCATGCATTCCGGATGGCGGCGCGGTGCCGCTGTCCCTAGCCGCCGCGCCGCCGCAGCAGGCTCGCCACCACCATGAGCAGCACCCCGACCGCGACCACGCCGTAGCTGGCGGGATCGGAGCGGATCGCGTCGATCGCGGCGGCCGGTATCCAGAGAAGCGAGCGGATCGCGGCCATGGGAAGCCACAGGAGGGTGTCCCATCCCACCTCGCGCGCGGCGAAGCCGAGGGCGACGAGGACGATCCCGAGCGACCAGAGCCTGGTGGACATTCCCGATGCTTCTCCTGTCCGCGCCGGGCCGCGGCACGGCGACCCCCGGCATGTAAGATCGGGCGGGGCGGGGTTCATCCTCCCACCGGGCGCGGCGCCATCGTCGGGGAGGGGAGTGGTGCCCAGGAGTGGAATCGAACCACCGACACTGCGATTTTCAGTCGCATGCTCTACCAACTGAGCTACCTGGGCCCAAGCGAAGCGGCGTTGCCGCCGGCAGAGGTCGCGGGGGATAGACGATGCCGTGGCGCCTGTCCATCCCGCCCGCGATCATTCCGCCCTAGTCGACGTCCTGCTCCTCGGCGGTCTCCGGCTTGACGGGCACCGCGTAGGTCTCGCCGAGCCAGCGCCCGAGATCCACGGCGCGGCAGCGCGGCGAGCAGAAGGGGCGCGCGTTGGGCTGGGCGGGCTTGCCGCAGACGGGGCAGGCGGTCTTCTCATCGGGCATGGGGCGCGGCGTCCTCGATCATCTCCCCGCCCGGCGCGAGGGCCGGGTCGGTAACAAGAGAGATGGGGTGCGCGGCCCCCACGGCGAAGTCCTCCAGCGCGCCGGGATGCGCGCGGAGCGCCTCCGCCACCTGGGGATGCGCCCGCAGCGCCAGCGCCGCGGCCGGGCGGGAAGCGGCCTCCCGCGCCGCGCGGCGCAGCGCGGCAAGCCCGTGGGTGAGAGCCGAGGGCGGCTGGCCCAGCACCTCGTGCAGCGGCGGGTGGACGCGCGTCCGCACCATCTCCATCAGCCCGAGCCCTGTCAGCCCCACCACGCGCAGCAGCGGGTCCGCCCCGGCCGCCTGGCGCAGCGCGGGCAGGAGGGAGGCGCGGCTTTTCGCGGTGCCGCCGGCAAGGTCGAGCAGGATCGGGCCGGCGAGGTGGCGCAGGCGGATCTGGCGCGCGGCCTCGGCCAGGGCGGCGGCGTTGACGGCCCGATGCGCCCCGCTGTCCCGCCCGGCCGAGGCGCCGGTGTCGACGTCGAGCGCGGTCAGGGCCGGCGTGGGGTGGACGAGGAGGCGCCCGCCGCCGGGCAGCGGCACCTCCGGCGAGGCGAGGGTGTCGAAGGCGGCCTCCACCGCCTCGTCGAAGGCGGGCCGGGAAAGGAGCCGGACCCGGCCGGCGCCGAGCGCGGCGCGGAGCCGCGCGGCCTCGCCCGGGTGGTCCGAGACGACGGGGAGGGCGGGATGCGCGGCAGCCAGGCGCAGCGCGGCGTCCGGCCCGCGCCGGAGCAGGCGCGGCGGGCCCTCGCGCGGAAGATCCTTGAGAAGTCCGGTGCCGGAGAGCCGCGGCCCCTTGCCGCCCTGGGCCGCGCGCGTGACGCGAAGGGGAAGGGAGGCGCCCTCGGTCACGCCCGCGCCGCCCTGGGCATCGGGCAGGAAGCCGCTGACCTCGCCTTCCAGCGCCACGAAGACGCCCGAGAGGGCCGAGACGCGGGCGGTGACGCGGGCGAGGTGGAGGTCGCCCACGCCGTCGGGCAGGGCGGGGCGCTCGACGAAGGCGGCCTGCAGGGCGCCGTCCCGCCAGAGCGCCACGCGGCGCTCCCCGGGGGAAGTCGAGACGAGGATGCCCGCCTCCGCCGCGGCGCCCGGCCGTGCCCCGGTCATGGTCGGGCGGCCCTCGTCAGGGGTGCAGCCAGCCGACCCCGCGGAGAAGCTGCGCGGTCTCGAAGAGCGGCAGTCCCACCACGTTGGAGTGGCTGCCGGAGAGGAAGCGCACGAAGACCTCGGCCCGCTGGTGGATGGCGTAGCCGCCGGCCTTTCCCTCCCACTCGCCGGAGGCAACGTAGCCCTCCGCCTGGGCGTCGGTCAGGCGGTGGAAGGCGAGGGTCGTCTCCACCACGCGCTCGCGCAGCCGCCCGTCGGGGGTCACGAGGGCCACGCCGGTGGTCACGCGGTGCCGGCGGCCGGAGAGGAGGTCGAGGAAGCGCCGCGCCTCGGTGGCGTCGGCGGGCTTGCCGAGGATGCGGCGGCCCACGCCCACCACCGTGTCGGCGGCGAGGACGAGACAGCCGGGGGATCGGGCGGCGACGGCCGCGGCCTTGGCGCGCGCGAGGCGCTGGGCGAGGCGGCGCGGCTCCTCGGCCTTGCGCGGCGTCTCGTCGAGGTCGGCGGGGTCGACGCGGTCGGGCACGATGCCCAGCCGGGCCAGGAGGTCCAGGCGGCGCGGGCTGGCGCTGGCAAGGATCAGGGGCGGGCGGGCGGCGTCCGGCCCCGCGGCAGGGCCCGTCTCGGGCCCGTCACCGGCAGGAAGGCTCACTTGAAGCGGAACGTGATCCGGCCCTTGGTGAGGTCGTAGGGGGTCATCTCGACGTTGACGCGGTCGCCGGCGAGGACGCGGATGCGGTTCTTGCGCATCTTGCCGCTGGTGTGGGCGAGCAGCATGTGCTCGTTGTCCAGCTTCACGCGGAACATGGCGTTGGGCAGAAGCTCCATCACCTGGCCGCTGAACTCGATCATGTCTTCCTTCGACATGCCTATCCTTCATTGAGAGCGCGGCGCCCTGCCATGGAGGGGGCGGCGCATGGTCCACGGGAGGCGCCGATGCGCGCCCGGCCCCGCACGCAAAACGAGCGCGGTTCCCTCGGGAAACCGCGCATCCTGTGGCAGAGCACGCCGAAGATGATGCTTCGGGCCAGCCGGGTCAAGGAAAGCGCGGCCGCGCGCCCGCATTGGTGACCTGCAAGGGCCGGGGGCGGCGCGGGGCCGGGGCTCAGCCCATTCCGATCCGCTCGGCGATGCTCCGCGCGTGGGCCTCCAGCCCCTCCGCCCGGGCCAGGGCCACCGCGGCGGGGCCGGTCGCGCGCAGCCCGGCCTCCTCGGCGGCGATCCAGGTCGTGCGCTTGAGGAAGTCGAAGACCGAGAGGCCCGAGGCGAAGCGGGCGGTGCGGCCGGTCGGCAGGACGTGGTTCGGCCCGGCCACGTAGTCGCCGAGCGCCTCCGGGCACCAGGGGCCGAGGAAGGCCGCGCCCGCGTGGCGGATGCGGGCGAAGAGGGCGGCGGGGTCGGCGGTCATGATCTGGAGGTGCTCGGGCGCCAGCCGGTCGGTCAGCGCCGCGCCCTCGTCCCAGTCCCGGACGAGGATCACCGCGCCGTGGCGGCGCCAGGATTCCCCTGCGATGGCGGCGCGGGGAAGGGTGGCGAGCGCCGCCTCCACCGCGGCCGGCACGGCGTCCGCCAGCGCCGGGCTGTCGGTGAGGAGGATCGACTGCGCGGCCTCGTCGTGCTCGGCCTGGGCGAGCAGGTCCATGGCGACGCGCGCCGGGTCCTGGGCGCCGTCCGCCAGCACCACGACCTCGGAGGGGCCGGCGATGCTGTCGATGCCGACGCGGCCAAAGACCTGGCGCTTGGCCTCCGCCACGTAGGCGTTGCCGGGGCCGGTGATCTTGTCCACGGGCGCGAGGCTGGCCGTGCCCCAGGCCAGCGCCGCCACCGCCTGGGCGCCGCCGATGCGCCAGACCTCGGTGACCCCCGCGCGGCGGGCGGCGGCGAGCACGAGGGGGTTCAGCTCCCCGTCCGGGGTCGGCACCACCATGGCGACGCGCGGCACGCCGGCCACCCGCGCCGGGATGGCGTTCATCAGCACGGACGACGGGTAGGCCGCCTTGCCGCCGGGCACGTAGAGGCCCGCCGCGTCCACCGCGCCCCAGCGCATCCCGAGCGTCAGCCCGGCCGGGTCCGGCACGGTGATGTCGGCGGGCATCTGCGCCCGGTGGAAGGTCTCGATCCGGGCGGCCGCGGTGTCGAGGGCCGCCATCAGCGCCGCGGGGATGGAGGCGGTGGCGGCGTCGATCTCCCCGGCCGTCACGCGGAGCGCCGCGGCGTCGCGCGGCTGCCAGCGGTCGAAGCGGGCGGTCAGGTCCAGCAGGGCGGCGTCGCCCTCGGCCCGGACGCGGGCGATGATCTCCGCGACCGCGCCGTCGACGCGGGCGGTGGTGTCGCGGGCCATGTCCAGGAGGGCGGCGAAGCCGGCCTCGAAGCCGGGGTCGCGGGTGTCGAGGCGCCTCATGCCGCTAAGGCCTCGCGGAAGCGGGCCAGCCAGGCGCCGATCAGCTCCGGCTCCGTCTTCAGCGCCGTGCGGTTGACGATGAGGCGGGAGGTGACGGGGGCGATCACCTCGCGCTCCACCAGCCCGTTCGCGCGCAGGGTGGAGCCGGTCTGCACGAGGTCCACGATCAGGCGGGCGAGGCCGAGGGAGGGGGCGAGCTCCATGGCGCCGTTCAGGTGGACGATCTCCGCCTGCACGCCGCGGGCGGCGAAGTGGCGGCGGGCGATGCCTGGGTACTTGGTCGCGACCGTCACGCGCGACCAGCGGGCGGCTTCCTCCGCCACCGGGTCCTCGGCGGGACCCGCGACGCTGACGCGGCAGCGGCCGACGCCGAGGTCGAGCGGGGCGTAGATCTCCGCGTAGTCGAACTCCATCAGCACGTCGGCGCCGCAGACGCCGATCTGAGCGCCGCCATGGGCGACGAAGGTCGCGACGTCGAAGGGGCGGACGCGCACGACGTCGACGCCGGCGTGGTTGGTGGGAAAGCGGAGGTAGCGGCTGTCCTCGTCCGCGAAGTCGCCCCCGGGCACCAAGCCGACGCGGGCGAGGAGGGGTTGCACCTCCTTGAGGATGCGGCCTTTCGGAAGGGCGAGGATCAGGCCGGCCGAGGCCTTGGCCTGGAGGTGCGGGGCATTGAGCGGGTGGTCCATGGGGGAGCCTAGCATCGCGCGCGCGACGTTTCGATGAAGGATTCTTGAGCTAGCCGGGAAGCCGCTCGATGTCGGCGCCGACGGCCGCGAGCTTGGCCTCCAGCCGCTCGTAGCCGCGGTCGAGGTGGTAGACGCGGTTGACGATCGTCTCGCCCCCCGCCGCCAGCCCGGCCAGGATGAGGGAGACGGAGGCGCGGAGGTCGGTCGCCATCACCGGCGCGCCCGAGAGGCGGGAGACGCCGCGCACGATGGCGGACGACCCGTGGACGTTGATGCGGGCGCCCATGCGGTTCATCTCGGGCACGTGCATGAAGCGGTTCTCGAAGATCGTCTCGGTGATCATCGAGGCGCCCTCGGCGACCGCCATCAGGGCCATGAACTGGGCCTGCATGTCCGTCGCGAAGCCCGGGAAGGGCTCGGTCATCACGTCCACGCCGCGCAGGCCCGACAGGCGCTTCACGACCACGCCCTTCGGCGCCTCCTCCACCTCCACGCCCGCCTCCCGCAGGACGCGGGCGACGGTGCCGAGGTGCTCGAGCCTTGCGCCCTCCAGCAGGACCTCGCCGCCGGTGATGCCGGCGGCGCAGGCGAAGGTGCCGGCCTCGATGCGGTCGGGGACGATGGGGTGGGTCGCGCCGTGGAGGGCCTTCACGCCCTCGATCCGCAGGCGGTCGGTGCCGATGCCCTCGATCCGCGCGCCCATGGCGACGAGGCAATGGGCGAGGTCGTCGATTTCGGGCTCGCGGGCCGCGTTGACGAGTTCGGTCAGGCCGTCGGCGAGCGTGGCCGCCATCAGCAGGTTCTCGGTGGCGCCGACCGAGACCTGGGTGAAGTAGACCTTGGCGCCGCGGAGCCCGCCCGGGGCAGTCGCGTTCATGTAGCCGGAATCAAGGTCGATCTTCGCGCCCATCTCCTCCAGCCCCTTGAGGTGGAGGTCCACGGGCCGGGTCCCGATGGCGCAGCCGCCGGGGAGCGACACCTTCGCCTGCCCGTAGCGCGCCAGCAGCGGGCCGAGGACGAGGACGGAGGCGCGCATCTTCCGGACGAGGTCGTAGGGCGCGACGAGGTTCGTGGCGGTGCCGCCGAGCGTCATCCTGCGCGCGCCCGCGTCGTGCTCCACGGAGAGGCCGTGCTGGGCGAGGAGGCCGGCCATGGTGCGCGTGTCGTCGAGCGCGGGCGCGTTGGTCAGCACCAGCGGTCCCTCGCTCAGCAGGGCCGCGGCCATGAGCGGGAGGGCGGCGTTCTTCGCGCCGCCGATCGGGATGCTGCCGCGCAGCGGGCGGCCGCCGCGGAGCCGGATGCGGTCCATTCGGGAGGTTCCTAGAGCCGCGGCAGGGCGACGCCGCGCTGGTGCATGTATTTGCCGGCCCGGTCCGCGTAGGAGACGTCCGGCGGCGCCTCTCCCTTGAGGAAGAGGAACTGGCAGATGCCTTCGTTCGCGTAGATGCGGGCGGGCAGGGGGGTGGTGTTGCTGATCTCGATCGTGACCTGGCCCTCCCACTCGGGCTCGAGCGGGGTGACGTTCACGATGAGGCCGCAGCGGGCGTAGGTGCTCTTGCCGAGGCAGATGACGAGCACGTCGCGGGGGATCCGGAAATACTCCACCGTGTGGGTCAGCACGAAGGAGTTGGGCGGCACGATGCAGGTGTCGCCGGTGCGGGTGACGAAGCCCTCGTCCGAGAAGCGCTTGGGGTCGACGAGGGCGTTGTCGACGTTCGTGAAGATCTTGAACTCGCCGGCGGCGCGGGCGTCGTAGCCGTAGCTCGACAGGCCGTAGGAGATCACGCCCTCCCGCCGCTGGGCCTCCACGAAGGGCTCGATCATGCCCTGCTCCGTCGCCATGCGGCGGATCCAGTGGTCGGGCATGATGGACATGGTGGGGTTCCCTCGGGCGCTTCCCCGGGTGGCGGAGGGGGGCGGGCCGGGGATAGACCCTGGGCCGCGGGGGGGCAACCGGTTGGGTGCCGCGGGGCCGTCTCAATCCTCCGGCGGCGTGCGGGGAAGGCGTTCCCGCGACTGCGCCTTGCGGCGCCGCAGGTTTTCTCGCAGCGCGGCGGCTAGGCGCTGCTCCCGGGCGGATTGGGCGGGCGTTGGCGGCGGGGCGGTGGGCCTGGGCGCGGCAGGCGGTGGGGTCTTGGACGGATCGTCGGTCATGGTGCCCAAGGCATCGGGCGGGTGGGCAAGGCGGTCAAGCGGCGCGCGCCGAGGCGGTGTTCCTCTATTTAAGGCTGCGCCTGGCGCCGGCGCCGTTTTGCGAGGGCGGGGCTTTGTGAAGGCTCAGGCTTGCGCGGGGCGAGGCCAGCGGCTAGGTAGCGCCACGCCCGCGGGCCAGCACGCTGCCGTAGCTCAGTGGTAGAGCACTCCCTTGGTAAGGGAGAGGTCGAGAGTTCAATCCTCTCTGGCAGCACCATTCCCCGGCCGTGGTGCCGAGGCTCGCTCCCTAGATCCTCATTGTTCTGTCGCAGCGGTCGCGCGCTTCGTCATGAGGGCCGCGCGCAACGCGCGTCCTTCTGCCAGCGCCTAACCGCTCGGCACCGGCCATGCCAGCCACTGCAAGGCGGCGAGGATTGTGACCGCCGGAACCTGCGCCACGCAGGATGGCGTCAGCGCTCGTTCCGGGTGTGAAGGAGCACGAGAAGCTCCGTCAGCAGGTCGTCCGCCTGCTTCAGGTTGCAGGCCCGCACATGGTCGGCGAGCTCGCTGATGGCGGACAGCACGCCGTCGCGCGGCCGCGCCGGCGCGGGCGGGGAGGGCTGCAGAGGCGGGATCATCGAACCCCTCACGGTCATCTCCATTTCAATGAGCCACCCGGCGCCCGCCCGGCGTTCCTGGGGAGGTGGACTGCATTTATCACGATCCCGTCACGCTACCCTGCCACGGGTCGGAAGGGGAGGGGAATCAGCGCGGCACGTTCCCCCTTCGAGCCGAATAAAGACCCGAAAGTGACACTGTCACCGATTTGTGATGTTAACGAAATGAATCTTGCGGTGAGCTTCGTTAATTAACCTTCCGTTCAGATCAGGCGCGGGCGGCCACGAAGACCAGATTCCGCCCTTGCCAACCCGCCAAAACAGGCCTCGGCGCGGCCTTCCACCCCGAGCCGGCCGCGAAAAGGGCTATGCCCTCCACCCTTCACGGGCGCTTGCCATAGTGGGCTACAAAAAGAACATTTAGCGAACGATGGCCGCCGATTCGTTCATCCTTCCCCGCCGTCCGGACCTTTCCTCCCATGGAGGGCCGGGATGAGGCGTCGTGTCTGCCGGCCGCCTCGCCTGCCGATGGGGGCGCCGGCCGCCGCCATGCCGTGCGACGTCCCGGCCGTCGCAGAGGAGGAGGGCCGCGAGGCGGGACCGCGCATCCTCGCCCTCCACCTGCCCTGGCTGCCCACCGAGGTCCTGCGCCTCCCCGGTCCAGTCCTCACCTGGCACGCGGTCGGCAACCGGCGCCTCGTGGCCGCGGTGGACGCGGCGGCGGCGACGCTCGGCCTGCGGCCCGGCCAGGCCCTGGCCGACGCCCAGGCCATGGCGCCCGGCGTCGCCGTCCACCCCCACGCGCCGGAGCGGGCGGCGGCGCGGCTCTCGGCCCTTGCCCTCTGGGGGTTGCGGATCTCCCCCCTCGTGGCCGCCGACCCGCCGGACGGCCTTCTCGTGAACATCGCGGGGGTCCCGGGCGGGGAGGAGGCCCTGATGCGCCGGGCGGTCGCGGGGCTCGCGCGGCTCGGCCACGCGGCCGCGGCGGCCGTGGCGGGCACGGCGGGCGCGGCCATGGCCCTGGCCCGCTGCGGCATCCCCGCCCGCGTGCCGGCGGGGGAGGAGGCGGCGGCCCTCGCGCCCCTGCCGGTCTCGGTGCTGCGGGCGGGGGACCTGTCCCACCAGGCCCTGGCGCGCCTCGGCCTGCACCGCATCGGCGACGTGCTGGCCCAGCCCCGGGCCCCGCTCGTCCGCCGCTTCGGCGCCGGCCTCGGCCTCGCGCTGGACCGCGCGACCGGCGCCGTGGCGGAACCCTTCCGCAGCATCCGTCCCGCGCCCGACCGCCACGTCTCCCTCGAGGTCGAGGAGCCGCTGATCACCCGCGCCGCCATCGACATCGCGGCCGAGCGCCTGCTGGCGCGCCTCTGCGCGGCGCTGGCGGGGGAGGGGAGGGGGCTCCGGCGGCTGGTGCTGCGCGCGCACCGGGTGGATGGCGGGGTGCAGGAGGTCTCGGTCGGGCTCGGCCTGGCCGGGCGCGCCCCCCGCCACCTCGCGCGCCTCCTCGCCCCGAAGCTCGAGGCGCTCTCCCCCGGCTTCGGCTTCGACCGCATCGAACTGATGGCCGAGGAGACGGAGCCCCTGGCCGCCAGCCAGGCCGGCTTCGGGGGCGAGGACGAGCGCGCCGTCCTGGCCGCCCTGCTCGACCGCGTCGGGCAGCGCCTTCCCGCCTGGCGCCTCCGCCCGCGCGAGAGCCACTGGCCCGAGCGCGCGGTGGAGCGCGCCGCCCCCCTGGCGCCCGTGCCCGTGCCCCTCGGCTGGGCCGCGCGCCGCCGCCCTCTCCGCCTGCTGCGGCGGCCGGAGCGGCTGGAGGCCATGGCGGTGCTGCCGGACGAGCCGCCCTTCCGCATCCGCTGGCGCGGCACCTGGTTCCACGTGCGCGCGGCGGAGGGGCCGGAGCGGCTGGAGCCGGAATGGTGGCGCGACCGCCCGGGGCGCCCGATGCGGGACTACTACTGGCTGGAGGTGGCAGACGGGCGCCGTCTCTGGATCTGCCGGGCCGGCGGCCCGGGCGAGGGCGGCTGGTACCTGCACGGACTCATGCCGTGAGCGGCTTCGCCGAGCTGGGGGCGATGTCGAACTTCACCTTCCTGGAGGGCGCCTCGCACCCGTGGGAGCTGGTTGCGGCGGCCAAGGCGCTCGGCCACGCCGCCATCGGCCTCGCCGACCGCAACTCCTTCGCCGGCCTCGTCCGCGGCATGGCGGCGGCCGAGGAGGCGGGCCTGCGCTTCGTGCCCGGCTGCCGCGTGGCGCTGGAGGACGGCCAGGAAGTCCTCGTCTGGCCCACCGACCGCGCGGCCTACGCGCGGCTCTCGCGCCTGCTCTCCGCCGCGCGGATGGAGGGAGAGAAGGGCGAGTGCGCCATCCCGCGCGACGCCCTCATCGCCGCGGCGGAGGGCCAGGTGATGGCCCTGGTGCCGCCCGACGAGCCCGGCGAGGCCTTCGCGGAGCGCCTGCGCCGCGACGCCGCCGCCCTGCGCCGCGCCCTCGCCCTGCCGCTCTTCCTCGCCGCGCACCACCGCTTCGCCGGCGACGACCGGCGGCGGCTGCGCCTGCTCTCGGCCATGGCCGGGGGCGCGCGGGCCAGCCTGCTGGCCGCGGGCGGGGTCCGCATGCACGTCGCCCGCCGCCGGCGCCTGGCCGACGTGGTGGCCGCGATCCGGCGGGGGGTGACGGTGGACGCCCTCGGCCTGCACGCGGCGCCGAACGCCGAGGCGCACCTCAAGCCGGCCGCCGAGATGCGCCGCCTCTTCGCCGGCCAGGAGGAGGCGGTGGCGGCGACGCTGCGGGTGGTGGAGGCCTGCCGCTTCAGCCTGCGCGACCTCTCCTACGAGTACCCCGAGGAGATCCTGGAGCCCGGCCTGTCCGCGCAGGCGACCCTCGCGCGACGGGTGGCCGAGGCGGTGGCGGCCCGCTGGCCAATGGGGGCGCCCGAAAGGGTCGCCGCCCAGATCGCCGAGGAGATGGCGCTGATCGAGCGCCGCGGCTACGCCGCCTATTTCCTGACCGTGCACGAGATCGTCCGCTTCGCCGTCGCGCGCGGCATCCTCTGCCAGGGGCGCGGCTCGGCGGCCAATTCGGCGGTCTGCTACGTCCTCGGCATCACCGCCGTCGATCCCTCCAAGCACCGCCTGCTCTTCGCGCGCTTCCTGAGCGACGCGCGCGGCGAGCCGCCGGACATCGACATCGACTTCGAGCACGAGCGGCGGGAGGAGGTGATCCAGCACATCTACGAGCGCTACGGGCGCGACCGCGCCGCCATCACCGCCACCCTCATCCGCTACCGCACCCGCAGCGCCGTGCGCGAGGTCGGCCGCGCCATGGGCCTGTCCGACGACATCACCGGCCGCCTCGCGAAGGCCTCCTGGCACGACGGGGCGGAGGGGCTGCGGGACGTGGCGCGCTCCACGGGTCTCGACCCCGACGCCGACCCGCGCCTCGGCATGGCCATGGACCTGGCGGAGGAGCTGCAGGGCTTCCCGCGCCACCTGGCCACCCATGTCGGCGGCTTCGTCATCACGCGCGGCAAGCTGACGGAGCTGGCGATCGTGACCCGGGCCGCGATGAAGGACCGCCACACCGTCGAGTGGGACAAGGACGACATCGGCGAGCTGCGGATGCTGAAGGTGGACGTGCTCGGCCTCGGGATGCTCTCCTGCATCCGCCGCGCCTTCGACCTGCTGCGGCGCTACCAGGGCCTGGACCACAGCCTGCAATCCGTGCCGCAGGACGACCCCGAGACCTACGCCATGCTCGCGCGCGCGGACTCCCTCGGCGTCTTTCAGGTGGAGAGCCGCGCGCAGATGAACATGCTGCCGCGCATGCGCCCGCGCGAGTACTACGACCTCGTGATCGAGGTCGCGATCGTCCGCCCCGGCCCGATCCAGGGCGACATGGTGCACCCCTATCTCCGCCGCCGGAACAACCAGGAGGCGGTGGACTACGCCAAGCCCGAGCTGCGCGCCGTGCTCGAGAAGACGCTCGGCGTGCCGCTCTTTCAGGAGCAGGCGATGGAGATGGCGATCGTCGCCGCCGGCTTCACGCCGTCCCGCGCGGACGAGCTGCGCCGCTCCATGGCCTCCTTCAAGCACGACGGGAAGCTCGAGACCTTCCACGACGAGTTCGTCGGCGGCATGGTCCGGCGCGGCTACGAGCCCGACTTCGCCGAGCGCTGCTTCTCCCAGATCCGCGGCTTCGGCGGCTACGGCTTCCCGGAGAGCCACGCGGCCTCCTTCGCGCAGCTCGTCTACGTCTCCGCCTGGATCAAGCGCCACCACCCCGCGGCCTTCGCGGCGGCGCTGCTGAACAGCCAGCCGATGGGCTTCTACGCGCCCGCGCAGATCGTGCGCGACGCGCGCGAGCACGGGGTCGCGATCCGCCCCGCCGACGTCACCGCCAGCGACTGGGACTGCACGCTGGAGCGGGACGGGGAGGGATGGGCGCTTCGCCTCGGGCTGCGCCTCGTCGCGGGCCTGCCGCGGGAGGACGGCGAGCGGATCGCGGCGCTGCGCCCGGCGGTACGGCCGGCCGAGCTCGCGGCCGCGGGGCTGGGCCGGGCGGCGCAGGAGGCGCTGGCGCGGGCGGACGCGTTCCGCGGCCTCGGGCTCGACCGCCGCCGCGCGCTCTGGGAGGCGGCGGCGGTGGAGCGCGCCCTGCCCCCGCTGCCGCTCTTCGTCGCGGCCGAGGCGGCGCCGCGCCTGCCGGCCGAGACGCGCGGCGAGGCGACGGTGCTCGACTACGGCGCGACGGGGCTGAGCCTGCGCGCGCACCCGCTGGCCCTCCTGCGCCCCCGGCTGGCGGAGATCGGCGCCCGGGACAGCCGGGCGGTCGCGGCGGCACGCCAGGGCCAGCGGATGCGCGTCGCCGGCCTGGTGCTCGTGCGCCAGCGCCCGGGCACCGCCAAGGGCGTCGTGTTCTTCACGCTGGAGGACGAGTTCGGCACGGTGAACCTTGTCCTCCACGCGGCCACCATCGCGGCCCACCGCGCGCCCGTCGTCGCCGCGCGCCTGCTGCTGGCGGAGGGCCGGGTGGAGCGCTTCGACGAGGGCGCGGTGCCGCTCGTCCACCTTCTCGGCCAGACGCTGGAGGACCGCTCCGACCTGCTGGACGGGCTGCATCGGCTCGGCCCCGTGCCCGTGCCGCTCGCCCGTGCCGACGAGGTGTCGCGCGGGACGGACCACCGGCCCGACCCGCGCTCCCCTGCCTTTCCCGGAAGCCGGGACTGGCACTGATCCCGACGAAAGGCCCCTGTCAGGTCGGGTTCACGGTCAGGCTCTCGGCGGCCACCGTCACGGTGCCCGTCCCGGTCATCGCCACGGGGGCGGTGAGGGGGGCGACGAGCAGCGGGTTGCCGCCCGAGGCCGCGTCGTAGAGCCCCACATGCGTCAGCGTGCCGGCCGAGGCGGAGAAGGTGAAGCGGATCGCGTCGGCGTTGCGCTGCAGGCCGGTGCCCGTGAAGGTCACGCGCTGGCGGACATAGCCGTTGCCCACCGGCTCCCCGGTCAGGCCCGCGGCCGCGGTGCCGCCGGTGCCGAGGGCCGCGAAGACCGCGGAAGGAAGGCTGGGCCCGCGGGCGCAGACGGCGCGTGCCAGCAGGTTGCGCGCGTAATCGGTGAGTGCGGACATGTGGTGTCTCCGTCTAGCTGAGGGTGGTGAGCGCCTGCAGGCTCGAGTCCGGCAGGCGGGTGGGATGAAGGTCTAGCGACCCCATCTCGCCGAAGGCCGCGCGGGTGAGCGCGGCCGTGGCATGGCCGATCAGCAGGCGCGTCAGCCCGGCCGGCAGCGAGGCGCTGGACTGCACCGCGCCGCCGTTCACGCAGATCGCCACGCCCGCGGAGCTCCAGCCGAGTGCCGCGCGGAAGGGCGTGCCGGCGGTGATGGTGCCGCCGGGCAGCGTCGCCACCGTGCTGCCGCCCGAGGCCAGCACCGCCTCCACCGCGCCGCCGCCGGCCGCGTTGCGCAGCAGGATGCGGTTCGTGTCGGCCCCGCTGTCGAGCTGCAGCAGGCCCTGCTCGCTCCCCGCGGGCGCGAGCTGGGGCAGCATGAAGGTGCCGACGAGCGTGCCGCGCTGCTGCTGCGACGCGGTCAGCGCGAGCGTCGGCGCGTCCGCGGCCCGCGCCGTCGCCGATCCGGTGGTGCCGGCCGGCGAGATCATCGGCGTGGACGCGAAGGCCCCCTGCTCGAGCTGCGGCACCGAGAGGCGCAGCGTGATGTCATAGGCCGGCCCGGTGGTTCTCAGCCCCAGGCGCAGGTTGTGAAGCGCCGTCCCCGCGTTGTCGTAGGTGCGCAGGAGGGCGTAGCGCTGCGTCCTCAGCGCCGCGTTCGAGACGAGGGGACGAAGCTCCAGCGTCGACGAGATCAGGAAGGCGCCGGCCGAGCTCCGCTCGATCAGCTCCAGCGTGATCCCGACGAGCCCCGTCGTGCTCCCGCCGACCAGCCGGGCGAAAAGGCTGGCCACCCATTGCTGCCCGCCGCGGCGCCGGACAGGTTCCCGGTCAGGTTGAGGTAGGAGGCCGCCGTGTCCCCCGCGACGCGGAGGTCGACATAGGGCAGCCCGTCCTCGACGCCGCTCCCCACGATCTCCCGCGTCGCCGTGCCCGAGAATCCGAAGCCCGACGGGAACACCCCGCCGCTGCCGACGATGCCGTTGACGGCGCCGCCGAAGCGGGAGTTCAGCACGACGTTGGTGCGCGCGCCCTCCACCAGCAGCCGCTGCGCCGTGCCCTGGAGGCGCGGCGCGTTGCTGGCGAAGGACTGCAGCGTCGTGCCGTCCGCGCCGAGTGCCGCGGCGGCGGAGGCGCGGGCGAAGCCCATCGCCGCCGCCAGCCCGCCCGTGCCCACCAGGCGGAGCGGGCCGCCGGCAAGGGCGTGGAAGACCGGTGTGATCCCGATCATCAGGCCGCTCCCGCGCCGGTCAGCTGGCAGAGCTTCGTCGTCCCGCCGTCCGGCGAGAAGACGATCAGGCTGGCGACGCCGCCGGACCGGATCTTCGTGCTGCCGTCGGGGTTGCCGATCACCGCCGAGAAGCCGGTCAGCGGAAGCGCGAGGTCCGCGCCGCTCCGGTTGAGCACCATGCAGGAGAAGCCGCTGCCGGTGTTCGCCCAGTCGATCGACAGGGTGGTACCAGGATTGGCCACCAGCATCCGCGCGTTGTGCGCGGCGAAGGTCAGCGGCGTCGCCGCGGCGAGGACGACGATCGGCATCGCGCGCTGCGTGAAGCTGTTGTCCACGTAGTTGCGCGTCGCCGCCTGCATCGCCGCGGCCGGGTCGGCCGGCAGCGTCAGCGGCCCGGTCAGCGTGACCGCGCCCGAGGCGGCGATCCGGACCCGCTCCGCCATCGTGCCGGCGGAGCGGGTCTCGATCACGACCGCGCCCCCCTCCGCGCCCGTCGTCACCGTCTCGGCGATGGTGCCGATCCGGCTGAAGGACACCTCGGCCGCGCTGTTGTTGAAGCCGGTCGCCTCCAGGGTGAAGAGGCGATCGTTGGTCGCGGGCGTGGCCGAGAGGCGGCGGACGCGGAGCGTCATCGGCTGGGTCATGCCGGCGCCGCCGAAGTTGAAGACGGCGTTCGGGTTCAGCGTCTGGTCCCCGGACAGGAAGACGTCGCTGCCCGCGACGCTGACCGAGGCCGCCGCCGTGTCGCCGCTGCCGTGCAGCCGCAGCATGGCGCCCGCGCTGGCGCTCCGGCGGTGCACCGCGACGATGCCGTCGCTGCGCGCCGAGAGCCGCGTCTCGACGGCCCCCGCGGAGGAGATCGCCGCCAGCTCCGACTGGCCGCCGATTGCCCGGTTCACCCCCACGCTCGAGGCCATGCGGCTGCCCGAGACCTGGAGCTTCTGCAGCGCCGCCGCGCTCTGCCCCGTGAAGCTCGCGGTCTTGAGGTCGCAGCCCACCAGCTGCAGGCTGTCGGCGTTGTCGAAGAGGTGGACCGCGCCGTAGATGTCGCAGCCCATCAGCACCAGGCCGCCGTCGATCAGCTCTAGCGACCGGCCGGAGCCGGCGGGGAGCATGACGCCGGCGATCGTGTTCTGGTCGGACGCCTGGACGTCGACCACGAGGGCGCGCCCCTTGCTGGACCAGAAGCCGCCGTACCACTTGTTGCGGTTCGCGAGGCCGGTGATCTGCACGCCGATCGTGTTGGGATCGACGACCATGCCATCGAGGCCGCAGTTCACGATCTGCGCGGAATGGGTCTCGTCGTCCAGGTGCCAGCCGACGTCATGGCCAAACTCGAAGCAGTTCACGAAGTTCGGCATGTCGGCGTCGTAGACCCAGAAGCCCTTGCCCCGCCGGTGATTGGCCATCGGGTTGACCGACCCGCCGCTCGTGAAGGTCCCGGAGAAGGCGCTGGCCGCCAGGTCGAGCGTCGTGGTGCTCGGCGCCGCGGCGATCGTGAAGCGCCCGTTCGCCCCGGCCACCCCGCCGACGCCGCTGACCACCACCACGTCGCCGGCGCGCAGCTCGTGCGCGGCGGAGAGGGTAAGCCGGACAAGGCCCGACCCGTTGTTGGCGCAGCCGGTGACGCTGTAGGTGTTGCCCGAGAAGCTCCGGCCCGTGGTGGCCAGCGGGTGCCAGTTGATGCGCTCGTTGTGGGCGATGTCGTAGGACTTGCCGAGATAGAGTCCGTTGGTGCAGTCGCCGAGCACGTCGAGGATGCGCGTCCTGCTCGAGCCGTTGCTGTAGATGCCCCAGGTGAAGCCGATGATCAGAAGGTTGCGGACGGAGGCATCGGTCGCGTTGGTGGGGCTCGTTCCCGTGGTGCCGTCGCCGATGCTGACCGCCGTGCCGGAGAAGGCGGCCGCGCAGTCCAGCGCCTCCCGCAGGCTGGAAGGAACGGTCAGCCCCTTGCGCAGGATCGCGACCCCCATCAGCGCCGCGTTCCGGCGCAGGCGGATGGTGCGCAGCGGGTTCAGGACGATGGAGTAGGGCAGGGCGGTGTAGTCGTTGTTGAGGCGGAACCCGCCGGGATCGGCGCCGCCCCGGAGCGTGACGTCGGGCGGGATCACCAGGTCCGCGCTGTCCACGAGGTAGCGGCGCGGGCCGAACATGACCACGCCCCCGCCGGCGGCCGCGGCGGCGTTCAGCGCGGCCTGGATGGCCGCGGTGTCGTCCGTCGTGCCGTTCCCGACGGCGCCGTAGTCGCGGACATAGAGCGGGCGGTCGGCCCCGAGGGCGCTGCGGATCTGGCCGAAGGTGGCACGGCGCGTCTCCGTCGCGCCCCCCACGGCCTGCACGATGGGTGCGAGGTCCGTGTCCTGCAGGGCGGAGACGGCTGGGAGGTCACTGATTCTGCTGTCGGGCATCGGGGCGGACGGCTCCGTTGGAGGGGGCGGGCGGCGTGGGGAGGGGAAGGCGCTACAGGACGACCCGGCCGCCGGCCTCGAGCAGCATGCTCACCCCGCTCTCGAGCAGGAGCGCGAAGGCCGAGAGGACGACGAAGGAGGGCGAGACCTGCGCGACGAGCGGGTCCACCGCGTCCTCCACCTTCAGGCGGTAGCCGTTGCCCGGGGTCGGCGCGGCGAAGGTGGCGCTGGCGCTGCCCGCCGTGACCGGGACGCTGGTGGGGCCGAGGACGGGCGTGCCGGCCGCGCTGAGGATGGTGAACTTCACCGTGGTGGTCGCGCCGGCGGCGCTGGCCTGGACCGTGAAGTTCTGCCCCTGGGTCAGGCCGCTCGGCATGGAGCCGAGGGTGACGCCGCGGGCGACCGCGCTGGCCGCCAGGTCCGCCTCGATGCCGAGCGAGCCCCGCGCGACGAGGCGGAGCGGCGCGGAGGTGGCGTCCACGACGATGCCGTTGCCGACCTCGCCGTTGTTGCGGACCGGAAGGATCGAGGTCGCGTCGCCCGCCTGCACCACCACCATGTGGCCCGGCAGCAGCCGCCCCGCGGCGTTGCCGAAGTAGCCCGGCGAGAGCACGGTGGCCCGGCTGTCCGTGGTCTTGTACAGCCACAGCGTGAAGCTGTCCGCGGCGACGAGCGAGATCAGGTTGCTGGCGATGTAGGGCATCCGGGCATGGCTCCTGCGGGGCGGACACGAAAAACCCCGCGCCGGCAGGGCCGGGCGGGGCGGACAGGGATCGGGTGGGAAGCGGGCGCGGTTGTCCCGTTGGCAAGTGGGAATTACAGGACGGCTGGCCTCATGTCAAGAAATAATTCCTCCATACGGCCAGAAATTATACCCATCTTGCGTCCGCGCCCCAGGCCCATAACCTCGCCCCTTTCGGCCCCGCACTGCGAGACGGCATGACCCTCCTCCGCGCCCTGATCCTGCTCCTCGCCCTCGCCGCGCCCGCCGCGGCCCAGCAGCCCGTGCTGAACGTCTACAACTGGACCGACTACATCGATCCCCAGGCGATCGAGGGCTTCCAGCGGGAAACCGGCATCCGCGTCCGCTACGACGTCTTCGACAGCCTCGAGACGCTGGAGGGCAAGCTCTCCGCCGGCCGCTCCGGCTACGACGTCATCGTCCCCACCAGCGAGCCGAGCTTCGCCCGCCTGGCCCGCGCCGGCGCCCTCCGCCCGCTCGACCGCGCGGCGATTCCCAACTGGGGCAACCAGGACCCCGCGCTGCTCGCGCAGGTGGCCAGCAGCGATCCCGGCAACCGCTTCGGCGCCATCTATCTCTGGGGCACCATCGGCATGGGGCTTCGCGCCGACCGCATCCGCGCCCTCGCCCCCGACGCCCCGCTCGACAGCCTCGACCTGATCCTCAAGCCCGAGAACGCGGCCCGGATCGCCCGCTGCGGCATCGCCATCATGGACAGCGGCATCGACATTATCCCGAGCGTGCTCCGCTGGCTGGGCAAGGACCCCAACAGCGCCGACGCCGCCGACCAGCGCGCGGCCGAGGCGGCGCTGCTCGCCATCCGCCCGCACGTGCGCGCCATCATCCCCTCCTCCGCCATCACCGACGCCCTGGCGCAGGGGGAGTACTGCGCCGTGCTCACCTATTCCGGCGACGTCGTGCAGGCCCGTGCCCGCGCCGAGGCCGCGGGCCGCGACTCCGGCCTCACCTACGCCCAGCCGCGCCAGGGCGCGCAGGTCTGGTTCGACATGCTGGCCATCCCCGCCGACGCCCCGAACCCCGAGGCCGCGCAGCGCTTCATCGACTACATGCTCCGCCCCGAGGTCATCGCGGGCGTCACCAACCTCGTGCGCTACCCCAACGCCGTCCCCGCCTCCCGCCAGCACCTCCGGCCCGAGGTCGCGGCGGACCCGAACGTCTATCCCTCGCCCGAGGCGGTCGCCCGCGCCTTCACCGTCGCCGCCCCCGGCCCCGCGGCCGAGCGCGCCCGCGCCCGCTCCTGGTCCCGCTTCAAGGCCGGCCGTTGACCCCACGCCTCTCCCTCCGCGCCGTCACCCGCCGCTTCGGCGCGGTCGCCGCGCTCGACGCCGTCTCGCTCGACGTCGCCCCCGGCGAGTTCCTGGCCCTCCTCGGCGGCTCCGGCTCCGGCAAGTCCACCCTGCTGCGCGTGGTCGCCGGCTTCGAGGCGCCCGATTCCGGCACCGTCGCGCTCGACGGCGCCGACCTCGCCGGCGTGCCGCCGCACCGCCGCCCCGTGAACATGATGTTCCAGTCCTACGCCCTCTTCCCGCACCTGAGCGTGGCCGCCAACATCGGCTACGGCCTGCGGCGCGAGGGGCGCCCGCGCGGCGAGATCGCGGACCGCGTCGCCCAGGCCGTCGCCATGCTCCGCCTCGACGGGCTGGAGTCCCGCCGCCCCGACCGCCTCTCCGGCGGCCAGCGCCAGCGCGTCGCCCTCGCCCGCGCGCTGGTCAAGCGCCCCCGCCTCCTCCTGCTCGACGAGCCCCTCGGCGCCCTCGACGCCAACCTCCGCGAGCGCACCGGCTTCGAGCTCCGCGCCATCCAGCGGGAGAGCGGCGCCGCCTTCGTCATGGTCACCCACGACCAGGCCGAGGCCCTGGCGCTCGCCGACCGCGTGGCCGTCATGGACCGCGGCCGCCTCCTGCAGGTCGCGCCCCCGCGGGAGCTCTACGAGCGCCCCGCCACCCGCTTCGTCGCGAACTTCCTCGGCGCCGCCAACATCCTCCCGGGCACCCGCACCGCCGACGGCGCCCTCGACTGCCCCGAGGCCGCCTGCACCCTCCGCGCCGCCGCCCCCGTCCCCCCGGGCACCCTCGCCGCGGCCCTCCGCCCCGAGCGGATCCGCATCGCCCCCGCCACCGGCGACAACACCGCCGCCGGCACCATCGAGGAGGCCGCCTTCCGCGGGGAGAGCAGCCTCCTCCTCGTCCGCCTCCCCGGCGGTGCCCTCATCCGCGTCTCCCACGCCGAGGAGGACGGCGCCCCGCCCCCGCGCGGCACGGCGGTGCGCCTCGCCTGGGACGCCGAGGCCGTGGTCCCCCTCGCTGAATGAGAGCCCTCCTCCGCCTCCTCCCCGGCGCCTGGCTCGCGCTGCTGGTCGCCGCCCCCCTCGTGCTCGTGGCCGTCATGGCCCTCTCCTGGCAGGCCGAGGGCGTGCCTCCCTACAGCCCACCCTGGGCCGGGGAGGGGGTGAACCCCGAGAACCTCCGCCTCCTCGCCGAGGACCCGCACTACCGCGACGCCCTCGCTCAGTCCCTCGTCGCCGCCGCCCTCACCGCCGGCCTCTGCCTCCTTCTCGCCACCCCCATGGGCATCGCCATCGCCCGCGCCGGCCGCGCCCGCAACACGCTGCTCGGCGCCGTGCTGCTGCCCTTCTGGACGGGCTTTCTCATCCGCATCGGCGCCTGGATCGGCCTCCTGCGGGACGAGGGCTGGATCAACTCCCTTCTCCGCGCCCTCGGCTGGATCGACCAGCCCCTGCCGCTGCTCTACTCGAACGGCGCCATGCTGCTCGGCATGGTCCACGCCTACCTGCCCTTCGCCGTCCTCCCGATCTTCGCCGCCGCCACGCGGCTGGACCCGGTGCTGGAACAGGCCGCCGCCGACCTCGGCGCCACCCCCGGCCGCGCCTTCGTCACCGTCACCCTGCCGCAGCTCCTCCCGGCGCTCGCCGCCGCCTTCCTCCTCGTCTTCATCCCGGCCGCCGGCGAGTACGTCATCCCCGAGCTCCTCGGCCCCGCCGACGCCACCCTCGTCGGCCGCGTGCTCTTCCAGGAGTTCTTCCAGAACCGCGACTGGCCCGTCGCCGCCGCCCTGGCGGTCGCGCTGCTCGCCCTGCTGATCGGCCCCATCATCCTCTTCCAGCGCCTGGGCCGCGCGGCATGACCCCCCGCTGGCTGCGGCTGGCGATGGGGGCCGGCATCGCCTTCCTCTGGCTGCCCGTCGCGCTCCTCGTCGCCTACGCCTTCTCCGCCGATCCCGTCCCCTTCCGCTGGGGCGGCTTCTCCACGCGCTGGTTCGCGGCCCTGGCCGCCAACGACCGCCTGCTCGAGGCCGCCTGGCTCTCGCTCCGCGTCGCCGCCGGCGCCGCCAGCCTCGCCGTCCTCCTCGGCGGCGCCACCGGCTGGGTCCTCGCCCGCCACGGCCCCTTCGCCGGCCGCGCCGCCCTCGGCGCCCTCGCCGGCGCGCCCCTGGTCCTGCCCGAGGTCGTCACCGGCCTCTCCCTCCTCCTCTTCTTCGTGGCGCTGGAGGGCGCGACCGGCTGGCCGGAGGGCCGCGGCGCCCTCACCGTCCTCCTCGCCCACGCGACCCTCGGCACCGCCTACGTCGCCGTCGTCATCCAGTCCCGCCTCGCCTCCGCCGAGCGCGACCTGGAGGAGGCCGCCCGCGACCTCGGCGCCGGCCCCGCCACCGCCTTCGCCACCGTCACCCTGCCGCTCATGGCGCCCAGCCTCGCCGCCGGCTGGCTCCTCGCCTTTACCCTCTCGCTCGACGACGTGGTGATCGCCTCCTTCGTCTCCGGCCCCGCCGGCACCACCCTGCCCGTTGCCCTCTTCTCCATGCTCCGCCTGGGCATGACCCCCGAGGTGAACGCGCTCGCCACCCTCCTCCTCGCCGCCGCCGGGATCGCGCTCGCCCTGGTCGGGTGGTTGTTGCGGCCGCGCGACCGAAATTGAGGGCAGGAATGCGCCGATCGGCGGTTCCGCCGGGCGCCCGGTCGCATTAGGGTCCGCGCCGTTCTCCAAACCTCGAAGTCCGAGACCAATGACCCTCACCGCCGAGCGCCTGAACAAGATCTCCCCCTCCCAGACCATCGCCATCTCCACGAAGGCGCGGGAGATGAAGGCGGCGGGGCGGGACATCATCAGCCTCTCGGCCGGCGAGCCCGACTTCGAGACCCCCCAGAACGTCAAGGACGCGGCCATCCGCGCCATCCAGGCCGGCGAGACCCGCTACACCGACGTCTCCGGCACCAAGGCGATGCGCCAGGCCGCCGCCGACAAGTTCCGGCGTGACCACGGCCTGGACTACAGGGTGGAGGAGATCGTCGTCTCCACCGGCGGCAAGCAGGTCATCTTCAACGCGATGGTCGCGACCCTCGACAAGGGCGACGAGGTCATCATCCCCGCCCCCTGCTGGGTCTCCTACCCCGACATCGTGGCGCTCGCCGACGGCACGCCCGTGATCGTCGAGGCCGGCCCGAACCAGGGCTTCAAGATCACCGCCGACCAGCTCGAGGCCGCGATCACGCCGCGCACCAAGTGGTTCATGCTGAACAACCCCTGCAACCCCACGGGCGCCGCCTACACGGCCGTGGAGCTGAAGTCCCTCACCGACGTGCTGCTCCGCCATCCCAACGTCTGGGTCTTCACCGACGACATCTACGAGAAGCTCGTCTACGACGGCTTCCGCTTCGCCACCGTGGTCGAGGTCGAGCCCAGGCTCCGCGACCGCACCGTCACCATGAACGGCCTCTCCAAGGCCTACGCCATGACCGGCTGGCGCCTCGGCTACGCCGGCGCCCCGGCGGCGCTGGCCAAGGCGATGGACAAGCTGCAGAGCCAGTCCACCTCCAACACCTCCTCCATCACCCAGGCCGCCGGCGTCGAGGCGCTGAACGGCCCGCAGGACACGGTGGAGACCATGCGCCAGGCCTTCGAGCGCCGCCGCGACCTCGTGGTCTCCATGCTGAACCAGGCGCCGGGCATCCACTGCAACACGCCCGAGGGCGCCTTCTACGTCTTCCCCTCCGTCACCGGCTGCCTCGGCAAGACCACCAAGGGCGGCAAGCGGCTGAGCACCGACGAGGATTTCGTCCTCGCCCTGCTGGAGGAGGAGGGCGTCGCCACCGTCCACGGCTCGGCCTTCCTCTTCCCCGGCTACATGCGCATCTCCTACGCCGCCGCCGACGATCAGCTGAAGGCCGCCTGCGAGCGCATCCAGCGCTTCTGCCAAGGCCTGCACTGAGCACGCCTGAACGGGGCTTCGCCTTCCGCCCCGCGGCGGAGGGCGACTTCGAGCCCCTGCTCGACCTCTCGATCCGCGTCATGCGCGCGCATCTGGAGCGGGTAGGGCGCTTCGACCCCGCCCGCCGCCGCGCCCGGATGCGCGCCGCCTTCGACCCCGCCGCCTTCCGCCTCATCGAGCGCGAGGGTCGCACCGCCGGCTGCGTCGCGGTCGTGGCCCACCCCGACCACCGCGAGATCCACTCCTTCTACCTCGAGCCCGAGGCCCAGGGCCGTGGCCTCGGCCGCGCCGTGCTGGACGCCATCCTGGCCGAGCAGCCCGACCGCCCCGTGCGGCTGGAAGTCCTCAAGGGAAGCCCCGCCGCCCGCTTCTACGAGCGCGCCGGCTTCCGCCTGACCGGGGAGAGCGCGTTCGACCTTCTCCTCGAGCGGCCCGTCCGGCCTTCGGCGTGAAGGCGGGCCACCCGTCCCGGCTTAGCCCATCCTGACGCCGTATTGCCCGCAGATCGCGACGATCTCCGGCGGCGTCAGCCCGCCCGGCGCCGCCCGGCCCGCCCGGTCGAAGTGCCGGAACATCTCGAGGCACTGCACGCCCGGGCTCGCCATCACCAGGAAGCGCACGAGCCCCGCCGTGTCGTTGCGGAAGCCGTGGCGCGATCCCGCGGGCAGCGTCACGGTCGTCCCCGGCCCATGCCGGCGCTCCGCCACGCCGTCGAACACGGTCAGCTCACCGTCCAGGACGTGGAAGACCTCCGTGTCCTCAGCATGGACATGCGGCGGCACGAAGAAGCCGGGCGGCGTCAGGTGCTCGCCGAGGAACAGGCCGTGCGGGCCGGGCTCCGCCTTCACCACCATCGTCGCACCGAAGACATCCAGGGCCTCGCCCTCGCCAGCCTCCAGCAGGCCGACCCGCTGATCCATCACGTCAGACATCCCTCTCGCCTCCCTGAAACGGGCATCCATCCCGCCGGGGCAGACTGCGGCATCGCCCGCGCGGGCGGCAGATCCCTGTTCTGGACAGGCCGTTCGCCCTGGCGAACAATGGCCTCATGCGGGCCTTCCTCGGCATCGAAGCCTTCGTCCGGGTGGTGGAGACCGGCAGCTTCACCGCCGCCGCCGAGCGGCTGCAAACCGCCAAGTCGTCGGTCAGCGAGACCGTCCGCGCCCTCGAGGACCGCCTCGGCGTCCGCCTGCTGGACCGCAGCACGCGGAAGGTGCAGCCGACCGAGGCAGGCCGCGCCTTCTACGCCCGCTGCCGCCTCCTTCTGCGCGAGGAGGAGGCGGCGCGGCTCGAGGCCCAGGCCATGCAGAAGGCCCCGGCCGGCCCCCTGCGTGTCGCCGCGCCGGAATGCTTCGCGGCCCGTCACCTCATCCCCGGCCTTGCCACCTTCCTCGCGGCCCATCCAGCCATCGAGATCGACCTCGTCGAGGCCGCCGGTCTGGCCCGGCTGGTCGAGGACGGCTTCGACCTCGCCATTCGCGTGACGGAAGTGCCGGCACCAGGCCTCGTCGTGCGGCGCCTGGCCACCTCCCGCGTCGTCATCGTGGCCTCGTCCGGCTACCTCGCCCAGCACGGCGCCCCGGCCGCACCCGGCGATGTCGCACGCCACCGTTGCATCGGCTTCGCGCCGCTCCCCTGGCGCGACACATGGCGCCTCGGCAACGAGACGGTCGCGATCCGCCCCGTCCTGCTGACCGACCACGCCGAAACCCTCCGCGCCGCGGCCATCGCCGGCGTGGGCCTGGCAGCAATCCCCGACTGGGCGGTCGCGGACGCGCTTGCCTCCGGCGCCTTGCAGCGCGTCCTGTCCGCCTGCGAGACGCCGGAAAGCGGCATCTTCGCCGTCTACCCGACCAACCGCCTCATGGTCCCCAAGGTTCGCGCCTTCGCCGACCACGTGGCCGCCATGCTGCGCGAGCGCGGCCTGCCGCCCTGAAGGAGGCTTGAAGCGGGGTTGGCGGCACGTCGCCCCAGGCCTAGTTTCCGCCCCCTCAAGGCCCCGCCCGCACTGGAACGCACCCTATGCCCGCCCTCGCCCAGAGGCTGCAGGAGATCACCCTCTCCGGCTCCACACGCATGTCCATCCGCGCGCGCGAGCTTCGCGAGGCCGGCCACAAGGTCATCAGCCTGACGGTCGGCGAGCCCGACTTCGCCACCCCGCCCCACGCCATCGAGGCCGCGCACGAGGCGGCGCTGGCCGGCCGGACGAAGTACCCGCCCAACGACGGCTGGCCCGAGCTGAAGGCCGCGGTCCAGCGCAAGTTCCGGCGCGAGAACGGCCTCGACTACGCGCTCGACGAGATCATGGTCGCCAACGGCGGCAAGCAGGTCATCCTCGACGGCATCCTCGCCACCGTGGATGGGGGCGACGAGATCGTCATCCCCACGCCCTTCTGGTCCGCCTATGCCGACATCGGCAAGCTCGCTGGCGGCGTGCCCGTCCTCGTGCCCTGCCCGCAGAACAACGGCTTCAAGCTCCGCCCCGAGGACCTCGATGCCGCCATCACGCCGCGCACCAAGTGGGTCGTCCTGAACTTCCCCAACAACCCCTCGGGCGCCGCCCTCACGCGCGAGGAAGTCGCCGCCCTCGCCGCCGTGCTGATGCGCCACCCCCATGTCTGGGTGATGTCGGACGAGATGTACGAGCACATCTCCTACGTCGAGACCGGCTTCCACAGCATCGCCGCCGTCGAGCCCGGCCTGCGCGACCGCGTGCTGACCGTCAGCGGCGCCTCCAAGACCTACGCCATGACCGGCTGGCGCGTCGGCTTCTGCGGCGGCCCGCGCGCGCTGATCAAGGCCATGACCAACATGCAGAGCCAGACGACGAACGGCATCGCGACGGTCGCCCAGGCCGCCACCATCGCCGCCCTGGACGGCCCGCAGGACGCCGTGGAGGAGCGCCGCGCGCTCTACCGCGCCCGCCGCGACCTCGTCGTGAGCATGCTGAACGAGGCCCCCGGCATCCAGTGCCACCGCCCGGAAGGCGCCTTCTACGTCTACCCCAGCGTCGCCGGCCTCCTCGGCCGCACCACCGCCGGCGGCCGGCGCCTGGAGACCGACGAGGACGTCGCCATGGCCCTGCTGGAGGAGAACCACGTCGCCACCGTCTCCGGCACCGCCTACGCGATGAGCCCCTACATCCGCCTCTCCTATGCAACCGACACGGAGACGCTGCGCGAGGCCTGCGCGCGCATCCAGGCCTTCTGCCAGGGCCTGTCGTGACCCCCGCCATCCGCCCCGGCACCGACGCCGACGCGGATGGCTTCATCCGCCTCATCGGCGACGCCTGGGCCGAGTACCCCAACTGCGTCCTCGACGTGGACGCCGAGGTGCCCGAGCTCCGCGCCCTCGCCACCCATTTCGGCAAGGTCGGCGGCGCCCTCTGGGCCGCCGAGGGGGACGGCGCCCTCGTCGGCATGGTCGCCACCCGTCCGTTGCGCGACGACGACGAAGCCTGGGAGATCGGCCGCATGTACGTGGCCAAGGCGGCCCGCGGCACCGGCCTCGCCCACGCCTTGCTGGACCGCGCCGAGGCCCACGCCGTCGCCCACGGCGCGCGCCGCATGATCCTCTGGACCGACACCCGCTTCGAGGCCGCGCACCGCTTCTACGAGAAGCGCGGCTACGTCCGCGCCGGCTCCATCCGCATCCTCGACGACCTCTCCAACTCCCTCGAGTTCCGCTACGCCAAGCCCGCCACCGGCGTGGTGGTGGAGGTGCTGGACGCCGCCGCTGCCTCCAGCGCCGAGCGCCGTCTCGCCGAGATCCTCGTCGCCTGCGTCGCGGCCGGCGCCTCCGTCTCCTTCCTGCCGCCCCTCGCGCCCGAGGTCGCTCGCGCCTTCTGGCGCGGCGTCTCCGCCGACGTCGCCACCGGCGCCAAGGTCCTCCTCGGCGCCTGGTGCGACGGCCAGCTCGCCGGCACCGTGCAGCTCGTCCTCGCCCAGCAGCCCAACGCCCCGCACCGCGCGGAGGTCTCGAAGGTGCTGGTGGACCCCGCCTTCCGCCGCCGCGGCATCGGCCGCGCCCTCATCCGCCGCGCCGAGCAGACCGCCCGCGGCACCGGCCGCAGCCTCCTCGTGCTGGACACCGAGGCGGACGGCCCCGCCGAGCGCCTCTACCGCGCCCTCGGCTGGCAGGAGACCGGCCGCGTCCCCGGCTACGCGCTCGACCACGACCGCCGGCCGCACGACACGGTCTTCTTCTGGAAGAGGCCCGGAGGATCACGCCCATGACCACGCCCATGATCACGCCGGACTGGTGCCGCATGATGGCGGCCTACAACGCCGAGATGAACCGCCGCCTCCTCGCCGCGGCGGCCCGGCTGCCGGACGCCGCCCGGCGCGAGGACCGCGGCGCCTTCTTCGGCAGCCTCCACGGCACGCTGAACCACATCCTCTGGGGCGACATGCAGTGGATGTCGCGCTTCACCGGCAGCGAGAAGCCGCCCGTCGGCGGCGGCCAAGCCAGCACCGGCCTGGAGCCCGACTTCGACGCCCTGGCTGCCAGGCGCGCGGCCATGGACGCCCGCATCGCCGGCTGGACCGCCGGCCTCTCACCCGAATGGCTCGCCGGCGACCTCACCTGGTTCAGCGGCGCCGCCGGGCGCGAGGTCACGCGCCCCCGCGCCCTCCTCGTCACCCACTTCTTCAACCACCAGACCCATCACCGCGGACAGGCCCACGCCCTGCTCACCGCCGCCGGCGAGGACACCGGCGACACCGACCTCTTCCTCGTCCTGGACGACGCCTAGCCTCGCTGGAGCAGCTCCACGCGCACGTTCTCCGGCCCCTCGACGAAGGCGATCCGCGTGCCCGGCCTTACGTCGTTCGGCTCCACCACCACGCGCACGCCTTTCGCCCGCATCCCCTCGACGATCGCGTCGATCCCGCTCACGGCCACCGCCAGGTGCTCGATCCCGAGGAAGGGCGCGGGCGGGTTGCCCGGCGTGGAGGCCGGCACCCGGTCGATGAAGACGTTGATGCCGCCGAGGTCGAGCATCACCCGAAGGCTCGACGGCCCCTCGTTCCGCCCCTTCGGCGCGCAGTCGAAGTGCTCCACGAACCAGGCCGCCGTCGCGTCCGGGTCGGGGCTGCGCAGGTGCACGTGGTCGAAGGCGAAGCGGCTCATGGCGTTTCCTCAGCGAAGGCTGTTGAATCCGCCACTACCACCGACATAGGCCCCGCGCGACCCCTCCCGCGTCTCGCAGGCCGCGAGCCCGATCAGCGCGAGCAGCACCAGCACCGCGCGCATCAGACGGGCATCCCGCCATGGTCCGGCAGGTCGTTCAGGTGGCACCGGCTGCGATGCCCGGGCGCCACCTCCTTCAGCGCGGGAACCTCCACCCGGCAGCGGTCGAAGGCGTGCGGGCAGCGCGGGTGGAAGTGGCATCCGGCGGGCGGGTTGAGCGGGGAGGGGATCTCACCCTTCACCGTGGCAAAGGACTTCTTCCGCGCCTCGATCTTCGGCACCGCCGCCAGCAGCGACTGCGTGTAGGGATGGTTGGCGCGGGCGAACACCGTCTCCGTCGCCGCCTCCTCCACCACGCGCCCGAGATACATGATCACCACCCGGTCGCTCAGGTGCTCCACCACGCCGAGGTCGTGGGAGATGAAGAGGTAGGTGAGGTTCAACTCGCCGCGCAGCCGCATGAACAGGTTCAGCACCTGCGCCTGGATCGACACGTCCAGCGCCGCGACGGATTCGTCGCAGACGAGGAACTCCGGCTGCACCGCCAGCGCCCGCGCGATGCCGATCCGCTGCCGCTGCCCGCCCGAGAACTGGTGCGGGTAGCGCGCCTTGAACACGGGATCGAGCCCCGCCCGCCGCATCTGCTCGTCCACGTAGGCGGAGAAGCCCGCCCGCGTGGTCAGCCCGTGGTAGAGCGGCGCCTCGCCGATGATCTCCGCCACCTTCAGCCGCGGGTTGAGCGAGGACATCGGGTCCTGGAAGATCATCTGCGCCTGCAGCATCGCCGCGCGCGCGTCCTTCGCCCCCAGCCCCGTCCGGTCGCGCCCCTTCCACAGGATCGTCCCGTCCGAGGGCGGCAGGATCCCCGCCACCATCCGGCCGAGCGTGGACTTGCCGCAGCCGGATTCGCCGACCAGCCCCACCACCTCGCCCTTGCGGATCGTCAGGTCCACCTTGTCGACGGCGTGCACCACCTCGTCGCGCAGCGGCGCGCCGAGCTTGGCGGCGATCCTCCCCGCGAAGTCCAGCCGCTTGGCGAAACGGCGGGACACCCCCACCACCTCGATCAGCTTCTCCGCGTCCGCCCCGCGCGCGAAAGCCTTCGGAGCCTCAACCGTCGCGCTCATGCGGCCACTCCCGCTTCCTCGAGATGCGGCCGGAAGCAGCGCGCCTCGTGCGCGGGCAGGATCTCGGCCATCGGCGGGTCCTGCGCGCAAACCTCGGCCGCCCGCGGGCAGCGCGTGCGGAAGGGGCAGCCCACCGGCAGGTTGAGCAGGGAGGGGGTCATCCCCGGGATCTGCAGCAGCGGCTGCCCCCGCTTGTTGCGGCTGGGCACGGAGCCCAGCAGCCCGTGCGTGTAGGGGTGCAGCGGATGGTCCAGCACCTCGTCCACCGCGCCGTACTCCGCGATCTTGCCCGCGTACATCACGGCGATGTCGTCCGCGAGCCCGGCCACCACCGAGAGGTCGTGCGTGATCCAGATGATGGAGGTGCCGGTGTTCGCCGCCAGCTTCTGCACCTCCGCCAGGATCTGCCCCTGGATCGTCACGTCCAGCGCCGTCGTGGGCTCGTCCGCCACGATCAGCTCGGGCTCGTGCAGCAGCGCGATCGCGATGGCCACGCGCTGGCGCATGCCGCCCGAGAACTGGTGCGGGTAGGCCTTCAGCCGCTCGTCCGGGGAAGGGATGCCCACCATCCCCAGCGTGTCCCGCGCCCGCTGACGCGCGTCGTCGTGGCTGATCTTCCGGTGCGCCTGCATCGTCTCGATCATCTGCGTGTCGATCCGCAGGACCGGGTTCAGCGTCATCATCGGGTCCTGGAAGATCATCGCGATCCGGTTCCCCCGGATCGCCCGCATCTCCTCCTCGGACGTCTTCACCAGGTCCCGGCCGCCGAAGAGCATCTCGCCCCCCACGATCCGCCCGGGCTCGTCCACCAGCCGCATGATGGAGAAGCCCGTGACCGTCTTGCCCGAGCCGGACTCGCCGACGAGCCCGAGCACCTTCCCGCGCCCCACGTTGAAGGACACGTCGTTCACCGCCGGCACCACCCCGGCCCGCGTGAAGAAATGCGTCCGCAGGTTCCGGACCTGCAGGGTGGGAGGGGCGGCGGAGGCGGGGATGTTGGGCTGCACGTTACTTCTTCAGCCGGGGGTTGAGAACGTCGCGCAGATGGTCGCCGACCAGGTTGATCGAGACGATCGTGATCAGCAGCGCGATGCCTGGGTAGAAGGAGATCCAGTACTTGCCGGAGAGCATGTACTCGTAGCCGTTGGCGATCAGCAGCCCGAGCGAGGGCTCGGTGATCGGCACGCCCAGGCCGAGGAAGGACAAGGTCGCCTCCAGCGCGATGGCGCGCGCGATCTGGATGGTCCCCACCACGATCAGCGGCGGCATGCAGTTCGGCAGCAGGTGGCGGAAGATGATCCGCCGCGTCGGCAGCGCCAGGCACTGCGCCGCCTCGATATACTCCCGCCGCCGCTCCACCAGCGCCGTCCCTCGCACGGTCCGCGCGTAGTAGGCCCACTCCACCACGATCAGCGCGATGACGACGTTCATGATCCCCTTGCCGAGGAAGGCGAGGATCATCAGCGCCGAAAGGATGGTCGGGAAGGAGAGCTGGAGGTCCACCAGCCGCATGATGATCGTGTCGGTCCGCCCGCCGGCATAGGCCGCGAGCATCCCCAGCGAGGCCCCCACCACCGCCGCCGCGATGGCCGATCCCGCCCCGACGATGAGGCTGATGCGCAGCCCGTACATGATGCCCGACAGCATGTCCCGGCCCTGGTCGTCGGTGCCGAGCCAGTAGGTCATGGTGTCGTCGCCGTTGCGCGACCCCGGCTCCAGCCGCCCGTCCATGATGTCGAGCTGCGCGAGGTCGTAGGGGTTCTGCGGCGAGATCAGCGGCGCGAAGATCGCGACCAGTACAATGGCGACGAGGACCACCAGCGCCCCCGTCGCGATCTTGCTCTCGAAGAACTCCGAGACGAAGCGCCGGAACGGCGTCTCGACCCGGGGCGCCTTGGCGGCCGGCGCGGCGCCCGCGGTGGTCGCGCTCATCCCTTGCTCTCCAGCCGAACGCGCGGATCAAGGACCGAGTAGAGCAGGTCCACCACGAGGTTGATGATGATGAACATGAGCACGATGCTCATGAGGTAGGCGACGATCACGGGTCGGTCGAGCACGTTGATGCTGTCGATGATCAGCTTGCCCATGCCCGGCCAGGCGAAGACGCTCTCCGTCACCACGGAGAAGGCGATGGTCGAGCCCAGCTCCAGCCCCACCACCGTCACCACGGGGATGAGGATGTTCTTGAACACGTGCACCCCGATCACCCGTTGGGGCGAGAGCCCCTTGGCGCGCGCGAATTTCACGTAGTCCATCAGCATCGTCTCGCGCACACCGGCGCGGGTCAGGCGGATCACGAGGCTGATCTTGAACAGCGCGAGGTTCAGCGCCGGCATCGCCATGTGCCGCAGCCCGTCCCAGGTCAGGAAGGACCAGCGCATCCCCAGGAACTCCGCCGTCTCGCCCCGCCCCGTGGAGGGCAACCAGCCCAGTTGCACGGCAAACACCATGATCAGCATCAGCCCGACCCAGAAGGTCGGCAGCGAGAAGCCGAGGATTGACCCCGCCATAATCGCCTTCGCGCCCGCCCCGTTCGGCCGCAGCCCCGCGTAGAGCCCGAGCGGCAGCCCGACCAGAATCGCGAGGATCGTCGCCCCGAAGGCAAGCTCCAGCGTCGCCGGCGCCCGCTGCCCGATGAGCTGCAGCGCGGGCTCGTTGAACACGAAGGACCGCCCGAGATCGCCCCGCAGCGCGTTGCCGAGGAAGGAGAAGTATTGCTCGTACAACGGCTTATCGAGGCCGAGCGCCGCGATCGCCCGCGCCCGCTCGAACTGGTCCGCGTCCGGGGAGATCAGGATCTCCACGGGGTCGCCGATCGCGTAGACGCCCACGAAGACGATGACGGACATGGCCAGCATGACCAACGCGGCTTGGATAAGCCGGCGCAGTAGGTAAACGCTCATGCCCTATCCCTTTCCGTCATCACCGCCGCTCCCGTCAAGCCGTGCCCTCAGGGGCCCGCCGGCCGCACGTCCTGGGCCCGCGACAGCTCGTCATTGCGAGCATCGTGCCGGATGCCGCGCCGCATCGCCCAGATGTTCGTCTGGATGTGGATCGGGATCACCGCCACGTCCTCCGCCGCGATCCGTTCGGCGTCCAGCACCAGCTTCTGCCGCTTCTCCTCGTCGAGCTCCGTCAGCGATGCCTCGAGCAACCGGTCCACCTCGGGGTTGGAGTAGCGCCCGCGGTTGGAGGCGCCCCAGCCCTTCTCCGCGTTCACGGTCGCGAGAATGTTACGCAGCGGGTGCGACCCGTCCGGATTTGACCCCCAGCCGATGAGATGCGCGGAGAAGTCCTGCCGCGCCGCCCGCCCGACGAAGACCGACCAGGTCTGCCCCTCCACCGCGGTCCGGACCCCGATCCGCGTCCAGGTCTGCCCGATCGCCTGGATGATGCGCCCATCGTTGATGTAGCGGTCGTTCGGTCCGTTCAGCTGGATGCGAAAGCCATTCGGGTACCCCGCCTCCGCCAGCAGCCGCTTCGCGCCCTCGGGGTCGTAGCGGGTGGGCTGCACGTCCGGCACGTGGCCCGTGACCCCCGGCGGCAGGAACTGCCCCGCCGGCGTCGCCGCCCCCTCCATCAGCCGCTCGACGATCGCCTGCCGGTCGACGGCCATGGACAGCGCCCGCCTGACCCGCACGTCCCGCAGCGGGTTGCGCCCCAGCGGCTTGCCGTCGTTGTCGGTGATGAAGGGCGAGTTCTCGTTCGGCCCGCGCAGGTGGTCCAGCCCGAGGAAGATCAGCCGCAGCCCCACCGTCTCGCTCAGCGCGACGCGGTTGTCGGTGCGAAGCTTCGTCAGGTCCGTCGTCGGCACCTGGTCGATGAAGTCCACGTCCCCCGCCAGCAGCGCCGCCGTGCGGGAGGCGTCGTTCGTGATCATGCGGTAGTTGACGCGCTGATAGGCCGGCTTCGGCCCCCAGTACTCGTCGTTCCGCGCGAACTCGATGCGGTCGCCGTTGCGGTAGCTCACCACGCGGTAGGGCCCGGTCCCGACCGCCGCCCGCACCGCGTTGAAGTCGTCCGTCGTCGCGTTCTCGTGCGTTTCCTTGTCGAGGATGCGCACGTTCGTCATGTCGAGCGGCAGCAGCGGGTAGGGCTGCGCCGTGTGGAAGCGCACCGTCAGCGGGTCCACCACCTCCACCCGCGTGATTGGGCGCGCGTAGACGGCGTAGGAGGCCGGGCTGTTCGGCACGTTCGGCAGGCGGGCGATGGTGAAGGCCACGTCCTCGGCCGTGAAGGGATTGCCGTTGTGGAACCGCACCCCTGGCCGCAGCTTGAACTCCCAGGTCGTCGGGCCGACCACCCGCCACTCCGTCGCCAGCCCCGGGACGTTGCGGGACTGCGCGTCCGTGTTCACCAGCTTGTCGAACACCATGTCCGACACGGCGTTGTTGGGCGAGAGCTGGTGGTAATGCGGGTCGAGCGACGTCACCGGCGCGCCGACGGCCATGGTGAGCGTCTGCGCCCGCCCCGGCACCGAACCGCCGGCCATGGCCGCCAAGGCCACCGTCGCACCCAGCAGAAGCTTCCTCATCAGCCCTCCTTCACGCGCGCGTCACCGCTGCGCTAATTCCGCCGGTTGCACATCCTGTGCCCGCGTCAGCTCGTCCGCCCGCGCCTCGTGCCGCAGCCCCCGACGCATGGCCCAGATGTTCCGCTGGATGTGAATCGGGATGATGCCGACATCCTCCATCGCGATCCGCGTCGCCTCGCGCAGCAGCGCCTCGCGCCGCTCGTCGTCGAGCGTCCGCAGCGCCGCCTCCATCGCCGCGTCCATCTCCGGGTTGCTGTAGCGCCCCCGGTTGGACCCCCCGAAGCCCCGCGCCGCGTTGTAGGTCGCCAGCAGCGACCGCAGCGGGCTCGAGGCCTCGCCGGAGGAGGTCCCCCAGCCCGCCAGCATGGCCGAGAGCTCCTGCCGCCCGGCTCGCCCCACGAAGGTCGCCCAGGGCTGCGCCCCCACGCTCGTCCGCACCCCCGCCCGCGTCCACATCTGCCCGATCGCCTGGATGATGCGCGCGTCGTTCATGTAGCGGTCGTTCGGCCCGTGCAGCGTCAGCCGGAAGCCGTTCGGATACCCCGCCTCCGCCAGGAGCCGCCGCGCGCCGTCCGGGTCGCCCCGCTGCGCCACCAGCCCCGGGATGGAGCCGAAGCCCCCCGCCGGCAGCAGCTGCGCCGCCGGCGTCGCCGCCCCCTCCATCACCCGCTCGGCAATGGCGCCGCGGTCGATGGCCAGGGAGAGCGCCCGCCGCACCCGCGCGTCCTTCAGCGGGTTGCGAGGCAGGGGCCGACCGTCCTCCCCCAGCGCGAAGGGCGAGGCCGCCTCCCGCGAGTGGTCGAGCGCGAGGTAGATCAGCCGCAGCCCGTCGACCTCGCTCAGCTGCACCCGGGAATCCCCCCGCAGCTTCGCGATGTCGCTCGTCGGCACCTGGTCGATGAAGTCGACGTCGCCCGACAGCAGCGCCGCCGTGCGCGCCGCGTCGTTCGTGATCATTCGGTAAATCACGCGCGCCCAGTGCGGCCGCTCGCCGAAATAGGCGTCGTTGCGCGCGTACTCGATCCGGTCGCCGTTGCGGTGGCTCACCAGCCGGAACGGCCCGGTGCCGATGGCGATCTTGCCGGAGTTGAACTCCTCGGTCAGCGGGTTCGCGTGGGTCTCGCTGTCGAGCATCTCTACCTGTGCGAGGTCGGTGGGCAGCAGCGGGTAGGGTCCGTTCGTGTGCAGCCGCACCGTCAGCGGGTCCACCACCTCCACCCGCCGCACCGCCCGCGTGTAGATCCCGTAGGAGGAGGGGCTGTTCGGCACCGTCGGCACGCGCGCGATGGTGAAGGCCACGTCCTCGGCGGTGAAGGCGTTGCCGTTGTGGAAGGTGACGCCGGGCCGGAGCCTGAACTCCCACACGTCCTCCGCCACCGGGCGCCAGCTCGCCGCCAGCCGCGGCACCACCCGCGCCCGCGCGTCGAAGCTCGTCAGGCTGTCGAACAGCATGTCCGCCACCGCGTAGTTCGGCGACAGCGCGTGGTAATGGGGGTCGAGCGAGGTGACCGGCGCGCCCACCGCAAGGTTGAGCGTCTGCCCGGCGGAGGGCGGGACGAGGGCGGCGCAGGACAGGAAGGCGGCACAGGCCGCCATGGCTACTCGCTGCATGCAGTTCCCCGGGTTTCCCGATGGCGCTTCCCCAGCGGCCCTTCTAGCAGTCCGCCCACCCTGCCGCTAGTTTGCGCCCCCAAGACATTACAAACGGGAGAGCTACGCGTGACCCAGCCCATCAGCCGGCGCCTTTTCGTCACGGCACCCGCCGCCCTCGCCGCGATCACCGGCGGCCTCGCCCCCTCCCTCGCGAAGGCCCAGGGCACGGCCGCCCCGGCCGGCCGGCCGCTCACCATCGGCATAGGCGGCGCCGTCACCTCGCTCGACCCGCACTTCTACAACGCCTCCCCGAACAACAGCCTCTCGATGCACGTCTTCGACCGGCTGGTGGAGCGCGACGCCCAGACCCGCCTCGTCCCCGGCCTCGCCCTCTCCTGGAACCCGGTCTCGGAGAAGGTCTGGGAGTTCAAGCTCCGTCCCGGCGTGAAGTGGCACGACGGCCGCGACTTCACCGCCGACGACGTCGCCTTCACGATCGAGCGCGCGCCCAACGTCCCGAACTCCCCCGGCGGCTTCGGCGGCTTCGTCCGCGCCATCCAGCGCACCGAGGTGGTGGACCCGCTGACGGTGCGCTTCCACACCGCCGCGCCCTCGCCCCTCCTGCCGACCGACCTCGGCTCGGTCGCGATCGTCTCCCGCCACGCCGGCGCGGGCGCGGGCACGGAGGACTACAACTCCGGCAAGGCCGCCATCGGCACCGGCCCCTACAAGGTCGTCTCCTACGCCCCTGGGGACCGCACGGAGCTCGTCCGCAACGACGACTGGTTCGGCCCGAAGCAGCCCTGGGCCCGCGTCTCCTACCGCTTCATCGGCAACGACAGCGCCCGCACCGCGGCCCTGCTCGCCGGCGACGTCGACCTGATCGACCAGGTCCCCACCAGCGATCTCGCCCGCCTGAAGCGCGAGAGCCGCGTGGTGCTGGCCGAGGTCCAGGGCGTGCGCGTCATCTACCTCACCCTCGACCGCTCGCGGGATGGCGCGGTGCCCTTCGTGACCGACAACGCCGGCCAGCCTCTGCCGAAGAACCCCTTCCACGACCTCCGCATCCGCCAGGCCCTGTCGCTGGCCATCAACCGCGAGGCCCTCTGCCGCCAGGTCATGGAGGGCACCGCCGCTCCCACCGGCCAGTGGCTGCCCCCCGGCTCCTACTCCTACAACCCCGAGGTCAAGCCCGACCCCTTCAACGCCGAGCGCGCCAAGGCCCTGCTGGCCGAGGCCGGCTTCCCCCAGGGCTTCAAGCTCACGCTGCACGGCCCGAACGACCGCTACCCCAACGACTCCCGCACCATCCAGGCCGTCGCCCAGATGTGGCAGCGCGTCGGCGTCCAGACGCAGGTGGAGGCCCTGCCCTGGACCACCTACTCCGTGCGCAGCAACCGCCAGGAATTCGCCGCCCGCCTCACGGGCTGGGGCAGCGTGACGGGCGAGGCCTCCTACACCCTCGTCAACATCACCGGCACCTACGACGCCGCCAAGCGCATGGGCACCAACAACACCGCCCGCTACAGCAACCCCGCCCTCGACGCCCTGACCGAGAAGGCGACGGCCACGCTCGACAACGAGGAGCGCGAGAAGCTGCTCCAGCAGGCCGTGAAGATGGCCATGGACGACCAAGCCTTCATGCCCCTGTTCCAGCTCGTGAACATCTGGGCGCTCAAGCGCGGCCTCGCCTACGACGCCCGCGCCGACGAGCGCACCCTGGCCACCGGCGTCACCCCGGCAGCCTGACGCCGGCGGGCCGAAGCGGGGAGGGGACTACTCCTCGTCCGCCTCGGCCACCGGCAGGATCATCGTCTCCTTCGCCGAGGAGAGCGCGACCACCACCTCGGTCCGCTCCACCCCGGTCTGCCCCCGCACCTCGTCCGCCACGAAGCGCTCCAGCGCGGAGAGGTCCGGCAGGCGCAGCTTCAGCAGGTAGTCCCAGGACCCGCTGATCGCGTGGCACTCGAGCACCGCCGGCGCCTTCCGCATAGCTTTGCGGAAGGCGCCATCGTCGCGGCCCGGCCGCAGCCCCACCATCACGAAGGCGAGCAGCGCGCAGCCCACGGCCGCCGGGTCCAGCGCCGCGTGCCAGCCGCGGATCGTCTCGCGCTCCTCCAGCCGCTTCACCCGCTCCGCCGTCGCCGAGACCGAGAGGCCCGCGACCTTGGATAGCTCCGCCAGCCCCGCAGCGCCGTCCTGCTGCACGGCAATGAGGATGTTCCGGTCGATCTCGTCCATAGGGTGCAGACTAGAGCCTCATCCGCTCTTGGGAAGCCACCGGCCAAGGGGCCGTCTCCCCGGCGGCGGCCGGCGGGCCGCCAAAACGAGAAGGGCACGCCGGCGATCCGCCGGCATGCCCCTTTCGGCAGGCCCGCAGCGCGGGCACGCGGGCCGGGCCCAAGGCCCGGTTGGCCCGGACAGCCTCAGACCACCGGGACCGTCCGGGCCGAGCGACGCCTGAGGTAGAAACGGCGGAACAGCACCACCGCGAGGATCAGCAGGGCGCCGCCGGCGATGAAGTGGAAGAGCCGCTCCGGGCCGATGAGCGCGCCGAGATACCAGCCCGCGGCCACGAAGCTCCCCGCCCAGACGCCGGCCGCGATGAAGTTCAGCAGGGCGAAGCGCAACTGCCCCATCCCCGCCAGCCCGCAGGCGGCCGCCGCCACGTTGCGGATGCCGTAGAGGAAGCGGAAGGTCAGCACGAAGAGGGTGCCGTATTGCAGGAGCATCGAGGTGGCGCTGGCCATCTTCGCCTCGGCCTTCGGGTACCGCTTCATCACCCGCGGCCCGTAGCGCCGCCCGAGGATGAACCAGGTTTGGTCCCCGAGGAACGACCCGATCCAGACCGAGCCCATGAGGATGAAGGGATCGATCGCCCCCGTCATCGAGCCAATCGCGGAGGCGGCGAGGACGAAGGTCTCGCCCTCGAAGAACGCCCAGACGGCGGCCAGCAGATACGCTGCGGCGCCGTACTCAGCCCAGAACTCTGCCACGCAAGCCCCCGGTCTTTTGCCGCATTATTACCGACACGTCATGCTTAACAAAGCAGATTCAGTGCCGCGTTGCACCATTCGAGACGGATCGTTGCGCAGAACCAAAAACGAGAGGAGGCGCCCGAAAGCGCCTCCCCCCTTAATTCCGTTTTCAGATGTAGTGCTCGGCCAGGGGAGCGAAGCCGTTGAACCCCTGGCTCGCGTAGGTCGTCACGTAGGCGCCCGCCGAGAGGATCTCGATCCGGTCCCCTGGCTCGAGGCCGGAGGGGAGCCGGTAGTTGGACTTCTCGTAGAGCGTGTCCGTGCTGTCGCAGGTCGGCCCGGCGATCGTCACCGGCCCGTCCTCGCCGCCGTCGCGCGGCGTGCGGAAGGCGTACTTGATCGCCTCGCCCTCCGTCTCCGCCAGCCCGCCGAAGCGCCCGATGTCGAGGTAGACCCAGCGCACCGGGTCGTCCTTCGACTTGCGGGACACCAGCACCACCTCGGCCAAGACCACCGCCGCGTCCGCCGCGATGAAGCGGCCCGGCTCCACCACGATGTCCGGCAGCGCGTTGCCGAAGTGCTCGGCCATGGCGCTCATGATCGACGCGCCGAAGTCGTCGATCTCCGGCACCTCGGAGCGGTAGCGGACGGGATAGCCGCCGCCGAGGTTCACCATGCGCACCTTCACCCCGGCCTCGCGGAGGTCGGTGAAGAGCATGGCCACCTTGGCGATCGCCGCCGCGTAAGCCGCCGTGTGGACCTGCTGGCTGCCGACGTGGAAGGACAGGCCGAAGGGGTCCAGCCCCAGCTCGCCCGCCCGGATCATCAGCTCCCGCGCCATCTCGACCTCGCAGCCGAACTTGCGCGACAGTGGCCACTCGGCCCCGTCATTGCCCACCAGGATGCGGCAGTAGACGCGGGACCCCGGTGCGGCGCGGGCGAGCTTCTCCAGCTCCCCCTCCGAGTCGAAGGCGAACATCCGCACGCCACGCGCGTAGGCGGCCCGGATGGCGCTCTCCTTCTTCACCGTGTTCCCGTAGGACACCGCCTCCGGTGCCGCACCGGCCTCCAGCGCCGCCGACACCTCCTCGTAGGACGCCGCGTCGAAGCAGGAACCGAGCCCCGCCAACCGCTCCAGGATGGCGGCGGCCGGGTTGGCCTTCACGGCGTAGTAGATGCGGGCCAGCGGCAGGGCCGCCTGGAGGCGCCGGTAGTTGACCTCGACCCGATCCACGTCGAGGACGAGGCACGGCGTCGCCGGCTGAACATCGGCCAGATACTGCGCGATCTTTGGAGTCATCGCACCACCCTCCCCATGATGAGGCGGCAGGCGTACGCCAGCGGCGATACGGCCATGCTCAGGTTGACGAACGGTCGAACGAACCAGCGACCAAGTGAGAGCCCTGGCGGAGCCCGCCACCCTCTTTGTCGTGAGGGGAAGGAGGCGACCGGCAGGGGGTTGCCAGAACGCTTGACGTCGTTGCGTAACCTTGTGGGCCAGAGGCACGTGCGTGCTGCGTCTGAGGGGGCAGATAGCCCCGGCCTCCCCGGGGTGCAAGGGACTTCGAGGGCCGGTTACCGATTTTTCCGCAGCCAGGGCGCCCGGGCCGGAAAGCGGCCTGGGGAAAAGCCGGGCGGCCCGGCATTCCCGGGGCTAAACCCGGTCCAGACCGGCCGCTTTACGGCGCCGCCACCCCGTAGGCCCGGAGGAACACCTCCACCGCCGCCTCCACCACCGCGTTGATCGCGGCCTCATCCGGCGTCGGCCCGCCGAGCATGGTCCGGAGGTAGAGCTCCCCCCGCAGAAGCCCCATCAGGTGGTCCGCCGCCACCGCCGGATCGGCATCGGCCCGCAGCCGGTCCTGGCGCTGGTCCTCCACCAGGCGGCGCGTCAGCCAGGCCCGCCCGGTCGCCGGCCCCGCCGCGTAGAAGGCGGCCGCCAGGTCGGGAAAGCGGGCGCATTCCGCGATGACGATCCGGTGGATCGCGATGCTGTCGGGATCGAGCAGGAAGCGCATCCAGAGCCGCCCGGTCTCCCGCAAGGCCCGGTCCGTCGAAGCGCTCGAGGAGGCAAGGTCCTCCGCCTGGGCCGCGATCGCCGCGCAGCGCCCCCCCACGATGGCGCCGAACAAGGCCTCCTTGCCGGTGAAATGGGCATAGAGCGTCGCCTTCGACACGCCGGCCTCCTTGGCCACCGCGTCCATCGAGACCGTCGCGTAGCCCCCCGCCATGAAGAGGCGCGCCGCCGCGTCGAGGATCGCGGCGCGCTTGGGAGAGGCTTCGGAAGCGGTACTGGCGGAAAGGGACAACAAGAGGGCTCCGGATGGTGACCGCCCGTATGTGATACTGGACCGTTCAGTTTTCCATGGACAAAGCGCGGAGAGCGCCCCATCTGAGGGACTGAACTGAACGGTTCAGTTAGAAGATGAACGCCCGGACCTCCACCATCCCCGACCCCGAATCGCGCAGCAGCGCCCCCGAGACCGTGGCGGAAGCCGCGCCCGGCTCCCGCGCCGAGGCCACCGCGCCGCCGCCCCCGGCCGCCCGGCCCCGCCGCGCCCGCCGCCTCCTTCCCCTCGCCGCCCTGCTCGTCCTGGCGGCCGGGGCGCTCGGCGGCACCTGGTACTGGCAGGTCGGCCGCTTCATCCAGTCCACCGACAACGCCTATGTCGGCGGCGACATCGCCGTGCTCTCGGCCCGGATCGAGGGCGACGTCGCCCGCATCCTCGTCGGCGACAACCAGCCCGTCGAGGCCGGCCAGCCGCTGATCGAGCTCGACCGCCGCGACTGGCAGGCCCGCCGCGACCAGGCCGCCGCCGCCCAGGCCGAGGCCGAGGCGAACATCGGCACCCTCGCCGCCCAGCGTGCCCAGGCCGTCGCCCAGGTGGCCGCCGCCGAGTCCGGGATCGCCCAGGCCGAGGCCGACCGCGTCTTCGCCGTCACCGATGCCGGCCGCGCCGGCAGCCTCGCCTCCAGCGGCTTCGGCACGCGCGAGGCCGTGGACCGCACCACCGCCGCCCGCCGCAAGGCCGAGGCGACCGTCGCCGTGGCCCGGGCCGGGCTCGAATCGGCCCGCGGCGCCATCCCCGTGCTCGACGCCCAGGCGAGCTCCGCCGTCGCCCGTCGCGACGCGGCCCGCGCCGCCCTGGCCCTCGCCGAATCGAACCTCGACTACACGATCATCCGCGCCCCCTTCGCGGGGGTGGCCGGCAACCGCGCGGCCCAGCCCGGCCAGCACGTCCGCCCCGGCGTGAACCTCATCGCCGTCTCGCCCCCCGCCGGCCGGCTCTACATCACCGCCAACTTCAAGGAGACCCAGCTCCGCCGCCTCCGCGAGGGCCAGCCGGTCGAGCTCTCGGTCGACGCCGGCGGCACACTCCACGGCACCGTGCAGAGCCTCGCCCCTGCGACCGGCGCCCAGTTCTCCCTCCTGCCCCCCGAGAACGCGACGGGCAACTTCACCAAGATCGTCCAGCGCGTGCCCGTCCGCATCGCCGTCGACGCTGGCCAGGACGTCCGCAACCTCCGCCCCGGCCTCTCGGTCGAGGCCGAGGTGGACACGCGCGACGACCCCCACGCCCCCCGCGGCCTGCTGGGCGTCGCCGCCGCCGCGGTCCGGGGCCGCTGAAGGAAGGGGCCGGGCCCGCCATGTCCGCCACCACCCTCGCCGGCGCCGCGCCCGCCGCGCCCGGCGCCGTCTCGCGCCGCCACTTCCTCGGCTTCATGACGATGGTGCTGGGCATGTTCATGGCGATCCTGGACATCCAGATCGTCTCGGCCAGCATCGGCGACATCCAGGCGGGCCTCGCCGCCTCGCCGGACGAGGCCTCCTGGGTGCAGACCTCCTACCTGATCGCGGAGATCGTCATGATCCCGCTCTCGGGCTTCCTCTCGCGCCTGCTCTCCACCCGTGTCCTCTTCACCATCTCCGCCGCGGGCTTCACCCTCTTCTCGCTGGCCTGCGCGACCGCCACCTCCCTGCCGGTGATGATCGCGGCCCGCGCGGCCCAGGGCTTCCTCGGCGGCGCGATGATCCCGACGGTCTTCGCGACCGCCTTCCTCCTCTTCCAGGGCCCCCGCCGCGCCTCCGTCAGCGTCCTGATCGGCCTCACCGCGACTCTCGCCCCCACCGTCGGCCCGACGCTCGGCGGCCTCCTGACCGAGACCTTCTCCTGGCACTGGCTGTTCCTCATCAACGTCCCCGTCGGCGTCCTCATCGCGGCCGTCGTCTGGACGACGATGGACATCGACCGCGGCGACCCCCGCCTGCTCGGCCGCTTCGACTGGATCGGCCTCGCCGCCATGGCCGTCTTCCTCGGCAGCATGGAGTACGTGATGGAGGAGGGGCCCCGCTGGGACTGGCTCGACGACCCCACCATCGCCGCCTTCGCCGCCGCCTGCCTCCTCGCCGCCCTCGTCTTCTTCTGGCGCGCCTTCACCCGCCAGGACCCGATCGTGGAGCTGCGCGCCTACGGCAACGCCAACTTCGCCCTCGGCAGCGCCTTCGCCTTCATCGTCGGCATCGGCCTCTACGGCGCGGTCTACCTCATCCCGCTCTTCCTCGGGCGCATCCGCGGCTACAACTCGCTCCAGATCGGCGAGACGATGTTCATCACGGGCCTCGCCATGTTCCTGGCTGCCCCCGTCGTCGGCCGCCTCTCCCGCGTCGTGGACCTCCGGCTGCTGCTCGCCTTCGGCATGGCCACCACCGCCGTCGCCATGTGGATGACCGCCGAGCTGACGGCGCAGTCCGCCTTCGGGGAGCTGTGGCTGCCCCTCTCGCTCCGCGGCATCGGCACGATGTTCGCCATGGTCCCGGTCAACCAGCTCGCCCTCGGCACCCTGCCGCCGGCGATGATCAAGAACGCGTCCGGACTCTACAACCTCATGCGCAACCTCGGCGGCGCCGTCGGCCTCGCGATGATCAACACCCTCGTCATCGACAGCAGCGCCTCCCACCGGCTCCACCTCTCGGAGGCGACCAACTGGGCCCGCCCAGGCGTGGGCAGCACCGTCGACGCGATCGCCGGCGCCCTCTCCAGCCGCCTCGGCGAGGGCGCCGGCCACGCGGCCCTGGCGCGGGTCTCCGGCATGATCACGCAGCAGGCGCTCATCCTCGCCTACAACGACGTGCTGGTGGTGATCGCCGGCCTCTTCGCCCTCGCGGTCCCGCTCGTCCTCTTCATCAAGGCGCCCAAGCCCGGGGGAGGGGGAGGCGCCGCGCACTGAGGCGCGCGCCCCCCTCAGCCATTCGCCGCCTGCCGCGTTCCAAGGGCTGGCACACGGCAGAGGAACTCCCCATGCAGGTCCTGCGGCTCTCCCGCTTTCTCGGCTGGTTCAGCATCGCCCTTGGGTTGGCGGAGCTCCTCGGCGGCCGGTCACTCGCGCGCCAGCTCGGCATGCAGCGCCACACCAACCTCATCCGCGCCTTCGGCGTGCGCGAAGTGGCGAACGGCGCCGCCATCCTCGCCAACCCGGGCTCCACCCCGCTGCTGCTGGCTCGTGTCGCCGGCGACGCCCTGGACCTCGCGGTCCTCGCCGGCACCCGCGTCTACGGCCCGCGCGAGCGCACCAACGCCCGCTGGGCGATCGCCGCCGTTGCCGGCGTCACCCTGCTCGACCTCCTCTGCGCCGCCCGCCTGGGCACCGAGGACGACGACGAGCTCCCGGCCCTCCCGGTCTACTGGGACTAGGCCGCCCGGCGCCGCGGTAGGGGAGGGGACCTTCCCCCTAGCGGATCAGCCCGCTCATCGGGCTCGAGGCATCCGCCGCGTAGTTCCGCGGCATCCGCCCGGCGAGGAAGGCGTGCCGCCCCGCCTCCACCCCCGCACGCATCGCCCGCGCCATGCGCACCGGGTCCTTCGCGTGGGCGATGGCGGAGTTGAGCAGCACCGCGTCGCAGCCGAGCTCCATCGCCTGGGCCGCCTCGCTCGCCGTCCCGATCCCGGCATCGACCAGCACCGGCACGCCCGCGTTCTCGATGATGGAGCGCAGCATGAAGGGATTGGACAGGCCGAGCCCCGAGCCGATCGGCGCGCCGAGCGGCATCACCGCGACGCAGCCCATCTCCTCCAACCGCTTCGCCGCCAGCGGGTCATCCGCGCAATAGACCATGACCTGGAAGCCGTCCTTGATCAGGGCCTCCGCCGCCTCAAAGGTCGCGGGCATGTCGGGATAGAGGAAGGGAGGCGGCCCGAGCACCTCGAGCTTCACAAGGTTCCAGCCCCCGGCCTCCCGCGCCAGGCGCAGCGTCCGCACCGCCTCCTTCGCCGTGTGGCAGCCGGCCGTGTTGGGCAGGTAGGTGTAGCGGTCCGGCGGCACAAAATCCTGCAGCATGGGCGCGCCGGGATCGGAGAGGTTCACCCGCCGCACCGCGACGGTCACCATCTCCGCGCCCGAAGCCTCGATCGCCGCCGCCGTTTCCTCGAGCGACTTGTAGCGCCCGGTCCCGACCACGAGGCGGGAGCGGAACCGGCGCCCGGCCACCTCCCAGGAATCATCGCCGGCCGCGACGGCCCCGTCGACTACCCCGTCCATGGCCTCAGCCCCCTCCGATGAAATGCACGATCTCCAGGGCGTCCCCGGGCTCCAGCCGCGTCGTCGCGTAGGCGGAGCGCGGAACGATCTCCTCGTTCCGCTCCACCGCCACCTTGCGCGTGTCGAGCCCCGCGCCCGCCAGGAAGTCGGACAAGGGCAGGGAGGCCGGCAGGTCGCGGGCCTCCCCGTTGACGGTGATGCGAATGGGGCCGTGCATGGTCCGGCGCATGTGGCATGCGCCGGTGGCTCGTTGAAGGGGTGCCCCTCAGTCCTCGTGCTTGCGGTGGCCGCGGCCGCTCTGCGTCTTCTCCGCGCCCGCCGCGCCCGCCGCGGCCGCCTGCTCCTGCTCGCGCTTGCCGACGGTCGCGCCGCTCGTGCCGCCCGTGCCCGCGTTCCCGTCCTCGGCCGTCGAGGTCGCGCCCTTCATGGCGCCGCGGGCCTCCTTCGGCGCCTCGGCCGCGCCGCCCTCGGGCACGTTGACGTCGGGGTCCGGGTGGTGGCCCTTCACCGTGCCGCGGTTGGTCACGCGGTCGTCGTCGCCCCCGTGGTCGCTCTTCTTCTTCGTCATGGCTGCCTCCTCGCCGGTTCAGGTCTTGAACCCGGCAGCCCGGGCGCGGGTTGCGGCCCGGGCGCGCATCGGAAGGGCGGGTTTGCGCGCGCCCCTCGCCCCATGCTAGCCCGCCCGGCCAGCAACCCGGGCCGATCCGGGGCAAACCGGAACAAAGCCCTTGGAACCCCCGCTGATCGCCGTCCTGAACGGCCCCAACCTCAACCTCCTCGGCACGCGCGAGCCGGAGAAGTACGGCTCGGCGACGCTCGACGACGTCGAGGCCCTCTGCGCCGAGGCCGCCGAGGAGCTCGGCCTGGCCATCGACTTCCGCCAGACGAACCTCGAGGGCGAGCTGATCTCCTGGGTGCAGGAATGCCGCGGCCGCGCCGCCGGCATCCTCATCAACCCCGCGGGCTACTCGCATACCTCCATCGCGCTGATGGACGCGCTGCTGGCGGTGGACCTGCCGGTGGTCGAGGTCCATATCACCAACATTCACCGGCGGGAGGCCTTCCGGCATCTCTCCTACGTCTCCCGCGCCGCGGTGGGCGTGATCTGCGGCCTGGGCGTCGGCGGCTACGCCCTCGGCCTGCGCGCGATCGCCGGCATCATCGGACAGGACGAGACGGCATGAGCGGCCTTTCCTTCGACCCGGACGCGATCCGCGCCCTGGCCAAGATCCTTCGCGAGACCGACCTCAGCGAGATCGAGCTGGTCCAGAACGAGAGCCGCATCCGCGTGGCCCGCAGCGCGCCCGTGCAGCAGGTCGTGCAGACCGTCGCCGCCGCGCCGGCCCTCGCCGCCGCGCCGGCCGAGGCGCCCGCCGGCGTGCCGACGACGGCCAGCGAGGAGGTCACCGCCGCCACCCCCGGCGCGGTCGCCTCGCCCATGGTCGGCGTCGCCTACCTCGCGCCCGAGCCCGGCGCCGCGCCCTTCATCACGCTCGGCGCCCGCGTCGCCCAGGGCCAGACGGTCCTCCTCATCGAGGCGATGAAGACCTTCAACCAGATCAAGGCGCCCCGCGCCGGCACCGTCACGCGCATCCTCATCGAGAGCGGCACGCCCGTGGAATTTGGCGAGCCCTTGCTGGTCATCGAGTAGCCGCCGCGTGCCCCCCTTCAACAAGATCCTCATCGCCAACCGGGGCGAGATCGCGCTCCGCATCCACCGCGCCTGCCAGGAGATGGGCATCCGCACCGTCGCCGTGCACTCCACCGCCGACGACACCGCGATGCACGTGCGCCTGGCCGACGAGAGCGTCTGCATCGGCCCGCCCTCCGCGCGCGACAGCTACCTCAACGCCGCCGCCATCCTCTCCGCGGCCACGATCACCGGCGCCGAGGCCATCCACCCCGGCTACGGCTTCCTCTCCGAGAACGCCCGCTTCGCCGAGATGGTGGAGGCCCACGGCATGGCCTTCATCGGCCCGACGGCCGAGCACATCCGCATCATGGGCGACAAGATCGCCGCCAAGGACGCCATGCGCCGCCTCGGCGTGCCGCTCGTCCCCGGCTCGCCCGGCGCCCTCGCCTCCGTCGACGAGGCCCGCGAGATCGCCGACGAGATCAAGTACCCCGTCCTGATCAAGGCCGCCGCCGGCGGCGGCGGGCGCGGCATGAAGGTCGCCCGCAACGAGGACGAGCTCGAGGAAGCCTGGCGCGTCGCCCGCACCGAGGCCAAGGCCGCCTTCGGCGACGACAGCGTCTACATGGAGAAGTATCTCGACCGGCCCCGCCACATCGAGATGCAGATCATGGCCGACACCCACGGCAACGTCGTGCATTTCGGCGAGCGCGACTGCTCCCTCCAGCGCCGCCACCAGAAGCTGGTGGAGGAGGCGGGCAGCCCCGCGCTCACCGCCGCCGCCCGCGACGCGCTCGGCGAGACCGTGACCAACGCGCTCAAGCAGCTCGGCTACCGCGGCGCCGGCACGCTCGAGTTCCTCTACCAGGACGAGCAGTTCGCCTTCATCGAGATGAACACCCGCCTGCAGGTCGAGCACCCCGTGACCGAGATGGTCTGCGGCGTCGACCTCGTGCGCGAGCAGATCCGCGTCGCCGCCGGCGAGCCGCTCGGCTACGAGCAGCGCGACGTGCGCTTCAACGGCCATGCCATCGAGTGCCGCATCACCGCCGAGGACCCCGTGACCTTCGCGCCAAGCCCCGGCCGCGTGAACGCCTACCACGCTCCCGGTGGCCTCGGCGTGCGGATCGACAGCGCGCTCTACGCCGGCTACGCGGTGCCGCCGCACTACGACAGCCTCGTCGCCAAGCTCATCGTCCACGGCGCCACGCGCGCGGAGGCCATCGCCCGCTGCCGCCGCGCCCTGACCGAGATGGTCGTGGACGGCATCCGCACGACCATCCCGCTCCACCAGCTCATCATGGAGGACCCCGAGTTCGCCTCGGGCGACTACACGATCCACTGGCTCGAGCGCTTCGTGGCGCAGCACACGCCGGCCGACTAGCCGGGGAGGGCGCGCTTGGCGCCGCGCCCCGCCCCGGCCTATCCTGCCGCCATGCGGCACCGCGCGGATTCCATCCCTGTCGCGACCCGGCCCGGCCGGCGGCCCCGCCGATGAGCCGCCGCGCGCTGCCCATCACGCCCGACCTCGTCCTCCGCGCCTACCGCGCGGGCCTCTTCCCGATGGCCGAGGGCCGGCAATCCGGCCGCCTCTACTGGCTCGACCCGAAGATGCGCGGCGTCCTGCCGCTGGACCGCTTCCACCTGCCGCGCAGCCTGCGCAAGGCCGTGCTGTCCGGTCGTTTCGAGGTCACCGCCGACACCGACTTCCCGGGCGTCCTCGCCGGCTGCGCCGCCCCGGCGCCCGGCCGCGAGGACAGCTGGATCAACCCGGAGATCGAAGGCCTCTTCAACGCCCTGGCGCGCATGGGCAACGCGCACTCCATCGAGGTGCGGCAGGACGGCGCCCTCGTCGGCGGCCTCTACGGCATCCGCATCGGCGCCGCCTTCTTCGGCGAGAGCATGTTCTCCCGCGCCGACGACGCCTCGAAGGTGGCGCTCGTCCATCTCGTCGTTCGCCTGCGCCTCGGCGGCTTCACGTTGCTCGACACGCAGTTCCTGAACGACCACCTCGCCCGCTTCGGCGCGGAGGAGATCCCCCAGGCCGACTACAGGAACCGCCTCTCCCTCGCGGTGGACAGGTCCGCGACCTGGCGGCCCACCATCTCCTCCGAGGAGCTGACCGCCGAGGTCGAGGCGTTGCGCGCCATCAGCTGCGCCTGAAACACCGCGAGCGCCGCCGCGCGGGAGGGCGGCGCCTCCGCCGTGTCGTGCCCCTCGAGCACGTCGAGGAAGGCCTTCGACCAGCCGCCCACGGTGTTCTCGCGCAGGCGCCGCAGCATCGCCGCGTGCCGCTCGCGCCGCTCGCCGAGCGGCATGCAGAGCGCCGTTTTCAGCGCCTCCGCCATGCCGACCGCGTCCAGCGGGTTCACGGGCAGCGCCTCCGGCATCTCCTCCGCCGCGCCCGCGAAGCGCGACAGCACGAGCACGCCCGGATCCTCCGGGTCCTGCGCCGCGACGTACTCCTTCGCGACGAGGTTCATCCCGTCCCGCAGCGGCGTCACCAGCCCGACCTGCGCCGCGCGGTAGTAGCCCGCCAGCGTGTCGCGCGGCACGGCGCGCCCGACATAGCGCACGGGCGTCCAGTCCGCGTCCGCGTACTCGCCGTTGATGCAGCCCGCGAGATGCTCGATCTCGCGCTTGAGGTCCTTGTAGCTCTCCACATCCTCGCGCGAGCGCGCGGCCACCTGCAGGTAGGTCACCTTGCTGCGGTACTCGGGGAAGCGGTGCAGCAGCGCGCCGAAGGCCTTCAGCCGCTCCGGCAGGCCCTTGGTGTAGTCGAGTCGCTCCGCCCCGATGATGAGCGCGCGCCCCGCGAGGCTCGTCACCAGCCGCTGCGACTCCGGCTCCGCCGCGCTGCGCGCCGCGACCGCCGCGAATTCGTCGGTCGCGATGCCGATGGGGAAGGCCCGCAGCCGGATCCGCCGGCCCCGGAAGCGGACCTCGCCGCCCGCACGCATCTTCATCCCCGTGCCCTGCGCCATGCAGTCCGCCAGCCCGGCGAGGTCGCGGTAGGTCTGAACCCCCACGAGGTCGTAGGCCAGCAGGTCGCGGATGAGGTCCTCCGCGCCCGGCATCGCCGAGAAGACAGCCCAGGGCGGGAAGGGGATGTGGTGGAAGTAGCCGATGCGGTGGCGCGACCCCATCGCCCGCAGCTCGGCGCCGACCGGGATCATCTGGTAGTCGTGCACCCAGATCGTGTCGTCCGGGCGCAGCATCTCCATCAGCTTCTCGGCGTAGCGCCGGTTCACCGCGCGGTAGCACTCCGCCTGGTCGCGGTCGTAGCTCAGCAGCCCGAGGCGGAAGTGGAACATCGGCCAGAGCGCCGAGTTCGCGTAGCCCGCGTAGAAGCCGTCATAGGCCTCCTGCGAGAGGTCGATGACCGCGTAGTCCACGCCGCCGCGCCGCGCGTGGCGCACCACGTCCGGCGGGTTCTCCGACACATTGCCGCTCCACCCGAACCAGAGCCCGCCGCGGCTGCTGAAGGCGTCCTTCAGCGCGACCGCGAGCCCGCCCGCCGCCGCGGCCTCGCCACGGCGCGGCACCGCGACGCGGTTCGAGACGATCACGAGCCGTCCCATCATCCGATCTCCTGCAAGCCCGCCGGCACGGGGCGAGGGAGGCGCGCCGTGATCCAGGCCTGCCCTCCCGCCGAACCGATGCCGCGGGGCGGGGCCGATGGCCCGCTGCGTCCGGGGGGTCGTGCATCCATCGTCCAACCCCTCCCCATTTCCGCCATCTTCCAGGAACAGCCCAAGAAAGTCGCGGTTGCCAAGGGGAAATTGGGGGGCGCTCAGCCCCCGCGCCCGTCACCTTCCAGAGAGGCGGCGACCCGCCCGAGCCAGGCGCGCACCAGTGCCGGGCGGCCGGCGAAGTCGTCGGGCACGCGCAGCCCGTAGCCGCCGTACTCCGCGCAGGCGGCCATGCCGTCCTCGTCGGTGACGTCGTCGCCGATGAAGATCGGGCGCCGCCCGCGGAAGGGCGCGACCGCCATCAGCCGCCGCACCGCGCCTCCCTTGTCCGCGTCCACTGGCCGTAGCTCCACCGCCGCGTGCGCGGGCACGACGTGGAAGCCCCGCGCGTCCTCCCGCAGCAGCGCCGCCAGCAGCGCCAGCGCCTCCGGCCCTGCCTCCGGCCGCAGGCGGAAGTGAAGGACGAAGCCGTGCGTCTTGTGCTCGGCCAGCGTGCCCGGCCGCTCCGCCGCGAAGGCGTCGGCCGCGCGGCGCCACTCGGGCGGCGGCACCGGCAGGGGCACGGCGCCGGGCAGGGCGGGGTCCAGCACCGCCCCGTGCTCGGCGCCGATCGGCAGGCTGGCTACCCCGGCATAGCCGCGCGCCACCGCCAGCCCGCGCCCCGTGACCACCGCCACGGCCCCGCCGAGCACGCCCTGCAGCCGCGTGAGCAGCCCCGGCAGCTCGGGCGGCACGATCACGTCGTCCGGGCGCGCGGCGATCTCGAGCAGCGTGCCGTCCATGTCGAGGAAGAGCGCGGCGTCGCGGCCGGGCAGGACGGGGCCGTGGATCGCCGCGCCCTCAGATCTGTCGTTCATCGCGCCTCCGGCCTCCGCGGTCCACCAGCAAGCGGCCGCCCCGACGACCGTGACCCCGCGCCGCGTCAGCGGCAATCAAGGATCCGCAGATCGTAGACCGGGTGCTCCAACATGTGAGCGGCCGGCGCGTTGGCGAGCATCCAGCCCCGGAAGGCCAGCGGCGAGGCCGCCGGGAGAAGGTCGTCGCGCACCTCGATATAGGCGGCGGCGTCCGGCACCTCGTCCGGCGGGCGGGCGTTGCAGGCCCGCACCGTCACGGTCAGCGAGCCGAAGCGCACGGGCTGCCCGACCACCGCGTCCAGCACCGTGATCCGGGCCGTCACCTTGTCCAGCGCCTGCAGCTGCGCGCTCCGCTTGCGCACCCATCCCGCCTCCGCCGGCGGCCCCTGGTCCGACCCTTGCGCGAGCGCCGGCCCGGAAAGGGCGAGCGCCAGCAGGAGGAGGGGCAGGGCGCGCCTCACGCCGGGCGCCTCGGGCTCGGCAGCGCGGCCACGAGATCGGTCAGCACGCGCCGCATCGCCGCCTCGTCCACGCCCATCAGCACCGCGTCCTCGAAGGCGTCGCGCAGCACCTGCGCCGCCTCGGCGTGGTTCTCCGCCAGCACCTTCAGCTTCTCCCGGCAGGAGAGCGGCTGCCCGTCCGCGCCCGGCCAGCGCTCGGGCGGCGCCAGCGGGTCGGCGCTTGGCCCGGTGTTCACCGCGGCCGGCCGGCCGCGGGCGGCCGCGCCGCCGGGGCTGCGCCGGCGGCGGGGGGTGCCGCGGCCGGCGCCGGCGCCGGGCTGCCGGAGCCCGCGCGCTGCGCCTGGTTCCCCGCCAGCTCCGTCACCGAGAAGATGAAGCGCCCGAGCAGGCTCTCGAGGCTGACAGCGGACTGGGTGATCTTCACCTCGCCCCCGCTCGCCAAGTTCCGGTCGCTGCCGCCGGGCACCAGGGCCACGTACTTGCCGCCCAGCAGCCCCTCGGAGGTGATCTCGGCGGAGCTGTCCTCGGGCAGGTGCAGCCCCTGGTCGACGTTCAGCGTCAGCACCGCGAGGAAGGTGGCGGGGTCGATCCGCTGGCCGGTCACGCTGCCGACCTTCACGCCGGCGATCCGCACGTCCGCGCCCGCCGCCAGCCCGTCGATCCGGTCGAAGCGCGCCGTCAGCACCAGCCCGCCGCCCGCGGCGGAGCGACCGGAATTCGTCACGGCATAGGCGAGGAACAGCACCGCCGCGAGCAGCACCACCGCCCCGGCCGCGATCTCCGCGAAGCCGTGGCGCTTCACGCCGGGTCCTCCGGCGGCGGGAACGGTCGGGCCGGGCCGGGAGGGCCCAGGCCGGGCGGGGCCGGAACGCGACGGGGCGTGGCGCGGCGGCGCGGTAAGTCGGGGAACGTCGAGCATGAGCGTCTCAAGAACCGGGCGTCCAGGCCTCGTAGTCCCCGGCCGTCGGGGCGCGCTTGCCGCCGGCAAGGTCGCTGCCGGCGGGGCGATAGGCCTGGGCGGTGCCGGTCATGTTCGGCATGTGCGGCTTCATCCAGGGCAGGCGGCGCGTCGCGTCGAGCGGCGAGTCCAGGGTGTGGTGAAGCCAGGCGTGCCACTCGGGCGGCACGACCGTCGCCTCGGCCGCGCCCGCGTAGACCACCCAACGGCGCTTGCGCCCGTAGTTGAGGAAGTCGCGGCGGCTCTCGAAGTAGATGTTGCCGGCGGTGTCGGTGCCGACTCGGCGGCCCGAGAGGCCGGAGAGCCAGCGCTGCATGGCGGACATGGAAGGGCTCCTGCCGATGCGGGCGGGTTGAGAAGGGGCTGCATATGGCACGCCCCGCCCCCGGGCGAAAGCCACGCTCCGCCCGCCGCGGCCGACACCCTATCTTGTGTCGTCCTCCGCCTCCAGCCACGACATGGCGGCTTCACCCGGGGGCGGCGCCGGCCTATGGTCCTCCCATGACGCGCGACGACGGCTCGACCCGCAACACCGTTTGGGATGGCGTGGCCCTGCGCCGCGTGCGCGCGGCCGCCGATCCGGACGCCAATCCCCGCCCCGTGGCCCTTCCCGCGGCCTGGGACGACACCGCCGCCGAGGCCCTCGCCGCCCTGGCGCCGGGCAACGGCCCCGTGGCCCTGCCGCGCCTCGCCGAGGCCTGGATCGCGCGCCTCGCGGCCCGCGGCCGCAAGCTCGGCCTCCTCGCGGACGCCGCGGCCGCCGAGTCCCTCGCCACCGCGCTCCGCGGCCTTCTCCTCGCCCGCCGCGGCGCCCCCGGCGCCGGTACCTGGGCGGGCGACTCCAAGGCCGAGCCCCGCTTCGTCCTCAACCTGCCGGCCTTCCTGGAGGAGGACGGCTTCGCCGCCGCGGGCTACGCCGCCGCCGTCCGCACGGGCGTCCTGGCGCTGGAGATCCTCGGCGGCGCCAAGGCCACGCGCCTGCGCCTCGGCTTCGCGGACCTCGCGGGGCTGCTGGCCGCCCTTCGACTCGACTACGACTCGCCGGAGGGCCGCGACGTCGCCGTGGCCGTCGCCGCCCTCACCCGGGGGGCCGCGGAAGCCGCCTCGGGCCGGCTGGCGGAGAGCCTCGGCGCCCGCTTCCCCCTCGCCCTGAACTGGCCCGCGCCGCCCGCCTCGCTCCCGGTCGCCGGCCTCGTTGAGGCCGTCCGCGCCGCGCTGGACGAGGCCGCCGGCGCGCCCGGGCTGCGCCACGCGGCGATCGTCGCCCTCTCGCCCCCGGACGCGGTGGAGGCCCTGCTCGGCGCCGAGACCGGCGGCCTCGCCCCGGCCGCGGCACCCACCCGCCTCGTTTCCACGGAGGACGGCGGCGTGGCGGAGATCCCGACCCGCGCCGCCCTCCTCGCCGGCGAGGACGCCGCTCGGCTCCTGGCCCCCCGCGGCCCCGAGTCCCGCGCTGCCATGGAGGCCGCGCTCCGCCCCTGGCTGCACGCCGCCGCCCCCGCCGTCGCGGCCCCCGCCCAGGCCCCGCGCCCCGTGGCGAAGCCGCGCCCCGCACCGGCGCACGGCCGCGGCGCCGTGTGGAAGGTCGGCATCGGCGGCCACCGCGTCACCCTCCGCACGATGGAGGGCGCCGAGGGACTCGAGGAGATCTCCCTCACCCTCGCGAAGGACGGCGCCGCCTTCCGCGGCGTGGTGGACGCCCTCTGCCACTCCGTCACCGTCGGCCTCGCCTCCGGCGTGCCGCTCGACGAGTACGTGCAGGCCTTCGCCTATACCCGCTTCGGCCCGGCCGGCGTCGTGGAGGGCGACCCGGCCATCCACCGCGCCTCCTCGGTGCTCGACTGGGCCTTCCGGCGCCTGGCGCTCGACCACCTCGGCGGCCGCATCCTGCCGGACCCGACCGAGGAGGAGTGCGGCGGCGACCACCTCGGCACCGCCGCCCAGCAGCTTCCCCTCCTGCCCGACCTTCCCTCCGCCCCCGCGCCGGCCGCCCGCCGCCGCGCGCTGCGGCTGGTGGGCTAGGCCATGGCCCAGTCGATCCCCGACGCCGATCCCGGCCGCATCGCCGCGCGCCTCGCCGAGCTCGGCGTCTCGCTGCCCGAGGCCGCGAAGCCCATCGCGAACTACGTGCCCGCCGTGATCACCGGCGACCTCCTCTTCGTCTCCGGCCAGGTGCCGATGCGCGAGGGCAAGATTGCCTACACCGGCAAGCTCGGCGCCGGCGTGCCGATCGAGATGGGGCAGGAGGCGGCGCAGCTCTGCTTCATCAACGTCCTCGCCCAGGCCTTCGCCGCGCTCGGCAGCCTCGACCGGGTCGTCCGCGTGGTCCGGCTCGGCGGCTTCATCGCGGCGGGGCCGGAATTTACCCAGCACGCCCAGGTGATGAACGGCGCCTCCGACATGGCGGTCGCTGTCTTCGACGACGCCGGCCGCCACGCCCGCACCACCATCGGCGTCCCCTCCCTGCCCGGCGACGCCGCGGTGGAGGTCGAGGCCGTCTTCGAGATCGCGTGACGGCCTCGGAGGCGGCGGAGGCCCTGCTCCGCCGCTGGATGGAGAGCGGCGACCACAGCCTGCTGGCCGAGGACGTCCGCTGGCGCGTCTCCCCCGGCTACCCCGTCCCCCGCACGGAGTGGCGCGGGCGGGCCGAGGTGGCGGAGGTCTTCTTCCCCACGCTCCGGCGCCGCTTCCCCCACTGGAAGATCGCGGTGGACCGTTTCGTCCCCCTCGTGGACGGACGGCTCCTCGCCAGCGGCGCCTACGACGCCCGCGACGCCGAGGGCCGCGCCGGCACGGTGCCCTTCCTGCACGTCTGGACCGTCCGCGACGGCGCCATCGCGGCCGTCGAGGCCGTCGCCGACTTCGGCGCCTTCGCCCGCGCCGAATCCGGCACCCCCGGTTGAGCCGGCGCTTGCACCCGGCCCCGCGCGCCGCACATGCGCCCCCATGCCCTCTGAGCTGACCCTCTCCCTTCACCCCCGCATCGCCGACATCCCCGCGGCGGACTGGGACGCCTGCGACCCCACGGGCAATCCCTTCACCTCCCACGCCTTCCTCCTCTCCATGGAGGAATCGGGCTGCACCGGCCCGCGCACCGGCTGGCTGCCGCAGCACCTGGCGCTGCGCGACGCGGCGGGCGCGCTCGTCGCCGTCGCGCCCGCCTACGTGAAGGGCCATTCCTACGGCGAGTACGTCTTCGACCACGGCTGGGCCCGCGCCTTCGAGAACGCGGGCGGCGACTACTACCCGAAGTTCCAGGTGGCCGTGCCCTTCTCCCCCGTGCCGGGCCCGCGGCTGATGACGCGGCCGGGCAGCGGCATCCCCCATTCCGCCCTCGCCAGCGCCATGGCCCAGGCGACGGAGGCGCTGAAGCTCTCCTCCTGCCACGTCACCTTCTGCACGCGGGACGAATGGGACGACCTCGGCGAGGCCGGCTGGCTGCAGCGCCTGGGCGTGCAGTTCCACTGGACCAACGAGGGCTACGGCAGCTTCGACGACTTCCTCGGCGCCCTGTCGTCGCGCAAGCGCAAGTCCATCCGGCGGGAGCGGCGCGACGCCCAGTCCGCGGGGCTGACCATGCGCGTCCTCCGCGGCCCCGAGATCACCCCCGAGACCTGGCGCCTCTTCCACAAGTTCTACCGCAGCACCACCGACCGGAAATGGGGCAGCGCCTACCTCACCGCCCGCTTCTGGCCCCTCATGGGCGAGCGGATGGGCGACAAGGTCGTGCTGATGGTGGCCGAGCGGGACGGGGTGCCCGTCGCCGGCGCGCTGAACCTCATGGGCCGCGACGCCCTCTACGGCCGCAACTGGGGCAGCCTGGTCGAGGCGCCCTTCCTCCACTTCGAGCTCTGCTACTACCAGGCCCTCGACTTCGCGATCGCGCACGGGCTGAAGCGCGTGGAGGCCGGCGCCCAGGGCGAGCACAAGATCCAGCGCGGCTACCGCCCCGTGCCCACCTACTCCGCCCACCTCATCGCCCATGCCGGCCTGCGCCGCGCGGTGGCGGACTCGCTCGTGCAGGAGCGCGCGGTGATGGAGGCCGAGATCGCCGAGCTCGACGCCCTCTCGCCCTACCGCCGGGACGACGAGGCGGCGTGACCCGCCGCTGATGCCCCCTTCTTGATGCCCCGTACCTAATGCTGGGCGCCTACGCGCAGCTCGCGGGGTCGATGGTGCTCACCGGCGCCAACGTGGTCGTGGCCAAGTCCCTGGCCGGCGCGCTGCCCATCCCGCTGATCCTCGGCCTGCGCTGCCTCGTCGCCTGCGCGGTGCTCCTCCCGCTCGCCCTCTGGCGCGACGGCCGGCGTTGGCCGGGCAGGGGGGTGCTCCTGAACCTCTTCCTCCAGGCCGCCGCGGGCACCGTCCTCTACAACGTCGCGCTCCTCGCCGGCCTTCGCCTGACCACGGCGCTGGAAGGCGGCCTCGTCCTCGCCACGCTTCCCGCGGTCATCGCCCTCGGCAGCGCCCTCTGGCTCGGCGAGCGCATCGCGCCGCGCGGCTGGGCGGCGGTGGCGCTCGCCGCGGGCGGCATGGGCGCCATCGTCCTCGCGCGCGGTGGCGCGGCCGGCGGCAGCGCCCTCGGCAACGGGCTGGTCCTCCTCGGCGTCTGCGGCGAGGCCGCCTACGTCCTCCTCGCCAAGCGCGCCTCGGGCGCCCTGCCGCTGCTGAGCGCGAGCCTCGGCATGCAGGCCTTCTCGGCCCTCCTCCTCCTGCCGGCCTGGCTCCCCCAGGCCGGCGCCGCCGCGCGCCTGGCCGATCCCTGGCTGCTCGGCCTCCTGCTCTTCCACGCCGTTACCGCGAGCGTCCTCTCGCTCCTCCTCTGGTACGGCGGGCTGCGCCGCGCCCCCGCCGGCACGGCGGGCGTCTTCACCGCCTTCCTGCCCGCCACCGCCGCCGCGGCCGCCATCCTCTTCCTGGGCGAGACGCCGACGGCGACCCACGCCCTCGGCTTCGTCCTGCTCCTCGCCAGCATGCTCCTCGCCACCTGGCCGACCCGGAGGGACCCATGAGGCCCTGGCTCACCCTCCGCGTCCCCGCGCTGCGGGCGCTCGCGCCCGAGGACGTCGCCGCGCGCCTCGCCTACGCCCAGACCGCCCGCCACGCGACGGTGGAGCTCGCCCAGCGCGCCGCCTGGCTCGCGACCGCCCGCCTGCTGCAGGCCGCCCTCGCCGGGCCGGAATGCGCGGGCTGGACGGTCATGCTCGAGTACGACCTTCTCCGCCTCGAGAAGCGCGCCGATTGCGTGATCCTTACCGACCGCGCCGTGCTGGTCCTGGAGATGAAGGACGGCGCGACCGGATACCTCCCCGCCGACCGCCGCCAGGCCGAGGACTACGCGCTGGACCTGCGCGACTTCCACGCGGGGTGCCGGGACCTGCCCATCGTCCCGATCCTCGTCGCGACCGCGGCCCCGCCGGCCCCCTTCGCGCCGCCCCTGATCTGGACCGGCGTCCCGCCGACCATCCCCACCAACGCGGCCGGCCTCGCCGACACGCTGCGGGCCATCCAGGCCGCCATCGGCCCCCCGCCGCGTCCCCTCGACCACGCCGCCTGGCTCGACGCGCCCTACCGCCCCGTCCCCAACGTGCTCGAGGCCGCGACCATGCTCTTCGACCGCCACCGCAGCGCCGAGATGGTCTCCGCCCGCGCCGACGCCGCCAACCTCACCCGCACCACCGAGGCCGTGGGGCGCGCCATCGACGCGGCCCGGGCCGGATCAAGGCACGCGGTCGTCTTCGTCACGGGCATCCCGGGCGCCGGCAAGACGCTCTGCGGCCTGAACATCGTCTACGGCCGCCTGCGCGACGACGGCGCCGCCTTCCTGACCGGCAACGCCCCGCTCGTGGCCGTCCTCCGCGAGAGCCTGGCCCGCCGCGCCGCGGAGAGCCGGCCGGGCCGCGGCGCGCGGCGCGACGCCGTCACGGCGCTGCAGAACGTGCACCGCTTCCTGGAGCACTACGTCGAGACGCCCAATCAGGTCCCCGACACCCGCGTCATCGTCTTCGACGAGGCGCAGCGCGCCTGGGACCGCGCGCAGGCCACCAAGCCGTCTCAGCGCCGTGGCGCGAGCAAGCTGACGGACAGCGAGCCCGCGCACACGCTGGCGATCATGGCGCGCCACGCCGGCTGGTCCGTCATCGTCGCGCTCATCGGCAACGGGCAGGAGATCAACACGGGCGAGGCCGGCCTGGCCGAGTGGGGGCGGGTCATCGAGGCCTCGCCGGGCTGGGCGGCCTTCGCCGCCCCGCGCACGCTCTCGGCGCCCCTCGCCGCCCAGCGCCTGGCGGAGGGGCCACGCCCCTGGCTGACCCTTGACCCCGATCTCGACCTCACCGTCCCCCTGCGCTCCGTCCGCGATCCCCAGGGCGCCCCCTGGGTCGACGCGGTCCTCGCCGGCGAGGTGGAGACGGCCGCTCGCATCGCGCGCGGGCCCGCCGGCGTGCCCTACTTCATGACCCGCGACCTCGCCTCCCTCCGCGGCGCCCTGCGCGCCCTCTCCCGCGGGCTGCGCCGCGCCGGCCTCGTCGCCTCCTCCGGCGCGCGCCGCCTGCGGGCGGAAGGGCTCGGCGTCCAGGCCGCTGACATCCCCCACTGGTTCCTCGACCGCTGGCCGGACATCCGCGCCTCCGACGCCCTGGAGACCTACGCCACCGAGTACGACTGCCAGGGCCTCGAACTCGACCAGGTCGGCCTCGCCTGGGGCGGTGACCTGCTACGCGGGGCGGGCGGCTGGACGATGCGGAGCCTCTCGGGCGCGCGCTGGAACACCGTGCGCAACCCTACCGATCGGGCCTTCACCCTCAACACCTACCGCGTGCTGCTGACGCGCGCCCGCTACGAGACCGTCATCTGGGTCCCGCGCGGCAGCCCCGCCGGCGATCCCTGGCACGACCCCACGCGGGCCGCCGCGGAGATGGACGCGGTCGCCGACCACCTCCTCGCCTGCGGCGCCCGCCCGCTCGCCGCCATCCCCGCGGCAGACCCCGCGCCCGCCCTGGTGTAAGGACGCCCATGCTCCGCGCGCTCCTCGCCCTCCTGCTCCTCGCCGCCCCGGCCGCCGCCGCGGAGCTGAAGCTCGCCACCTGGAACCTCGCCTGGCTGACGACCCGCCCGGCCGGCGACCCCGACCTTCCCCGCGACGTCCCGCAGCGCTCCCCCGAGGACCTCGCCCGCCTCCGCGCCTACGCCGACCGCCTCGCCGCCGACGTCATCGCCATCCAGGAGGTGGACGGCCCCGAGGCGGCGGCCCTGGTCCTCGACCCCGCCCGCTGGCACTTCTTCTTCCCCCGGGAGCGCGACGTGCAGCGCGCCGGCGTCGCCGTCCGCCGCGGCCTGCCGGCCGAGCAGAACGAGGACCTCGCCGCCCTCGACCTGCACCCGGGCGGCCGCTTCTCGCTCCGGCGCGGCGTGGACGTGACGGTGGGGCAGGGGGCCTCGCGGCTCCGCGTCCTCTCCCTCCACCTCAACGCCGGCTGCCGGGAGGCCGGGGACAGCGGGCGGCCATGCGAGAGCATCGCGCGGCAGGCCGAGATCCTCGCGGGCTGGATCGAGGAGCGCCGCGCGGCCGGCGAGGCCTTCGCGCTGGCGGGCGACTTCAACCGCCGCTTCGACCGCGACCCCGTCATCCTCCCGATGCTCGAGCGCGCCGCCCCGCTGACCCGCGCCACCGCCGGCCGCTCCAACCCCTGCTGGGGCGGGCGCCCCTTCGTCGACCACATCCTCCTCGGCGGCCCCGCCCGCGGCTGGATGGCCGAGGGCAGCCTCCGCGTCCTTGTCTACGCCGAGCGCGGGCCGGAATGGCGCGCCCGTCTCTCGGACCACTGCCCGGTCAGCGTGGTGCTCAGCCCCCCCTGACGCGTCCGATCGCCGCGCTCGCGCGTTCGGGGCCTGAACACCGCCCGGGATGACCGCCGTGACCGCCGAGCCCCTCCGCCGCCTCCTCGCCGCCTGCCGCGTCACCGACGGCGCCTCCTTCTCGCTCGAGGCCCACCGCACCGACGAGGACGGCGACACCGGCCTCGACAAGGCCGAGGGCGTGAGGGCGCTGGAGAAGGCCGTCGCCCGCCTTTCCGACCAGCAGGAGCGCCTCTTCGCCGACGCCCGCTGGTCCGCGCTCTGCATCTTCCAGGCGCTGGACGCCGCCGGGAAGGACGGCGCCATCAAGCACGTCTTCTCCGGCGTGAACCCGCAGGGCGTGCAGGTGGAGTCCTTCGCCGCCCCGAGCACGCTGGAACGCTCCCACGACTTCCTCTGGCGCCACGCCGTCGCCATGCCGCGACGCGGGCGCATCGGCGTGCACAACCGCTCTTGGTACGAGGAGGTGCTCGTCCCGCGCGTGCAGCCCTCCATCCTCCAGGCGGCGCCGCTGCCGACCACCCTCCTCGGCCCGCAGATCTGGGCGGAGCGGCTGGAGGACATCGCGGCGCACGAGCGCTACCTCGCGCGCCAGGGCGTGCTGATCCTGAAGTTCTTCCTCCATGTCGGCGCGGAGGAGCAGCGCCAGCGGCTGCTCGCCCGGATCGACGAGCCCGCGAAGAACTGGAAGTTCGAGGAGGGCGACCTCGCCGTCCGCGCCCGCCGCGCCGACTACCTGTCCGCCTACGAGAGCGCCATCCGCGCCACCGCCGCCCCGCACGCCCCCTGGTACGTCATCCCCGCCGACCGCAAGTGGCTCGCCCGCCTGCTGGTGGCCGAAGCGGTGGCGGGCGCCATGGAGGGGCTCGACCTGCAGTTCCCGACCGTCGGCACCGCCGCCCGCGCCGCCCTCCTCCGCGCGCGGGACGCGCTCGCCTGACGCCGGGAAGGGCAGGTTACCGCTTTTCAACGAAGATCGCCCTGCATCGGCAGCAACCATGATGCTTCCCGGCATTTGAGCCCTGACGCGGCATCCGATCCGCGCCGAGGGCCTGCTGATGACCACCCCGCGCGGCACGCGCCGCCGCTTTCTCTTCGCGACCACCGCCCTCATGGGCCTGGTTGGCACCGCCACCGCCCGCACGATCGAGGGTCTGCCCTGGACCAGCAACGAGGTCTACCCGCCCCCGGAGGCGCGCCCCGGCCCCTGGCTCTTCCTCACCGCCGACGAGGGCGCGGCCATCGAGGCGATCGTCGACCGCCTGATCCCCGCTGACGAGCTCGGCCCGGGCGGGAAGGAGGCCGGTTGCGCCGTCTTTATCGACCGCCAGCTCGCCGGCCCCTACGGCCGCGCCGACGGGGTCTACATGCAGGGACCCTTCCCGCCGAACCCGCTGCCCACCCAGGGCTTCCAGTCCCCGCTCACGCCCGCGCAGGCCTACCGCAAGGGCCTCGCCGGCCTCGCCGCCCATGTCGCGCGCAACTTCGGCGGCCGGAAGGTCCCGCAGCTCTCCCCGGAGGAGCTCGACCGCCTCCTCACCGCGCTCGAGAAGCGCGAGGCGAACTCGCCCGAGTTCAACGGGGGCGAGATCTTCGACCTCATCCACAACAACACCATGGAAGGGTTCTTCGCCGACCCGATCTACGGAGGGAACCGCGACATGGTCGCTTGGAAACTCATCGGCTTCCCCGGCACGCGCTACGACTACCGCGACGTGCTCGCCAAGACCGGCACGCGCTACACGATGCCGCCGGTCAGCCTTCTCGGCCGACCCGAATGGCGCCGCGTCGGGGCGCGCGGCTGATGCGCCGCCTTCCCCGCAAGGACGTGGTGATCGTCGGCCTCGGCTGGACCGGCGCCATCATGGGCTACGAGCTCTGCCAGGCCGGCCTGCAGGTGGTTGCGCTGGAGCGCGGCCCCTGGCGCGACACCGCCAGCGACTTCAACATCGGCACGGCGCCGGACGAGCTGCGCTACGCCATCCGCAACGAGCTCTTCGTCCGCCCCTCGCAGGACACGGTCACGGCCCGCAACACACCGGACCAGACCGCGCTGCCGATCCGACGCTGGGGCAGCTTCCTGCCGGGCAACGGCGTCGGCGGCTCCGGCGTGCACTGGAACGGCCACACCTGGCGCTTCCTGCCGAGCGACCTTAACATCCGCAGCCACTACAAGGAACGCTATGGCGAGGGGATCTTCCCCGAGAACCACATGATCCAGGACTGGGGCATCGGCTACGACGAACTCGAGCCCTACTACGACAAGTTCGAGTATCTCTGCGGCATCGCGGGCCAGGCCGGCAACATCAAGGGCCAGATCCAGCCCGGCGGGAACCCCTTCGAGGGCTGGCGCCAGCGCGGCTACCCCACGCCGCCGCTCAAGATGCAGCTCAACCAGGACCTCTTCACCAAGGCCACGACCGAGCTCGGGATGCATCCCTTCCCGCTGCCCGCCGCGAACATGTCGCAGGCCTACACCAACCCGCTCGGCGTCACGCAGGCGCCCTGCACCTATTGCGGCTTCTGCGAGCGCTTCGGCTGCGCCAACTACTCCAAGTCCAGCCCGCAGACGACCATCCTGCCCGTGCTCATGCGCCACCCCGGCTTCGAGGCGCGCACGGAATGCGAGGTGATGCGCGTGCTGATGAGCCCCGACGGCAAGACCGCGACGGGCGTCACCTACATCGACGCCCAGGGCCAGGAATGGGAGCAGCCGGCGGATCTCGTGATCCTCGCGGCCTACCAGCTCTGGAACGTGCGCCTGCTGCTCTACTCGGGCATCGGCAAGCCCTACGACGTCAGCACCGGCGAGGGCGTGGTCGGAAAGAACTACGCCTACCAGGCCAACTCCTCCGTCAACGGCTTCTTCGACGACAAGCTGTTCAACAGCTGGGCCGGCGCCGGCGCGCTCGGCATGACCTGCGACGACTACCAGGGCGACGCCTTCGACCACACGGGCCTGAACTTCGTCGGCGGCGCCAACATCAACGGCACCACCTTCCACGCCCGCCCGATCTCCGCCCGCCCCGTGCCGCCGGGCACGCCGCGCTGGGGCAGCGCCTGGAAGAAGGCAACGCGCGACAACTACAACACGAGCACGAACGTGGGCAGCCAGGGCAGCGTCATGTCCTACCGCGACTGCTACCTGGACCTCGACCCCACCTACAAGGATCGCCTCGGCCGCCCGCTCCTGCGCATGACCTTCGACTTTAAGCCCAACGAGGAGCGCATGTCGGCCTACGTCACGGAGAAGATGGTGCCGATCATGCGCGCCATGGGCGCGAAGCATATCGTGGCGAGCCCGAAGAAAGGCCCCTGGAGCGTCGTGCCCTACCAGACCACGCACAACACCGGCGGCGCCATCATGGGCGACAATCCCCGCACCTCCGCCGTGAACAAGTTCCAGCAGACCTGGGACGTGCCCAACGTCTTCGTCCTCGGCGCCTCCGCCTTTCCGCAGAACGCCGGCTACAACCCCACGGGCACGGTCGGCGCGCTCGCCTACTACGCGGCGGACGCGATCAAGGGCCAGTACCTGAAGAACCCCGGCCAGCCGCTGGTGCAGGCCTGATGCGCGCGCCCCTCCTCGCCGCCCTCGCCGCGGCCGCCCTCCTGGCCACCGCGCCCGCCCGTGCCGCGCCCGACAACTTCGACCAGGTGGAGCGCGGCCGCTACCTCGTGACGCTGGGCGACTGCGTGGCCTGCCACATGTCCACCAGTGGCAACCACCAGGGCTCGCAGGGCTTCGTCGGCGGCCGTCCGATCGAGACGCCCTTCGGCAACATCGTGACCCCGAACATCACGCCCGACCGCGCGACGGGTATCGGCACCTGGTCAGCCGACAGCTTCTACCGCGCCATGCACGAGGGCATCCGGCCCAACGGCGCGCGCCTCTACCCGGCCTTCCCCTACAACTACTTCACGCGCATGCCGCGCGAGGACACCGACGCGATCTTCGCCTACCTCAACACGCTGGAACCGGTCAGCAACGCGGTGGACCGGAACAGCCTGCCCTTCCCGCTGAACATCCGCGCCTCGATGCTCGCCTGGAACGCCCTCTTCTTCGAGCCCGGCGAGTTCCGACCCGACCCCAACCGCTCCGCCGAGTGGAACCGCGGCGCCTACCTCGTCGAGGGACCCGGCCATTGCGGCGCCTGCCACACGCCCAAGAACCTCGCCGGCGCCGACCGCGACAGCCGGCGCTTCGCGGGCGGGCCGCTGCAGGGCTGGTTCGCCACCAACCTGACCGGCGACGAGCGCACCGGCCTCGGCGCCTGGAGCGCGGACGAGATCGTCGAGTACCTCCAGAAGGGCCGCAACGCCCGCAGCGCTGCCTCCGGCCCCATGGCGGAGGTCGTGGAATACTCCACCAGCGCCATGACCGAGCCCGACCTCCGCGCCATCGCCGCCTACCTCAAAGCGCCGCCCACCGCCGCGCCGGTCGCCCCCGCCCGGACGGCGCTGGCCGCCGACAACCCGCAGATGCGCACGGGCGAGGCAATCTACGTCGACCGCTGCGGCGCCTGCCACACCCGGAGCGGGGAGGGGGTCGCCCGGATGTTCCCGCGCCTCGCCGGCAGCCAGGTGGTGCAGCAGGAGGGAAGCGAGACGCTGCTCCGCGTCGTCCTCCAGGGCGTGCGCGCCGCCTACAGCCCGCACGCGCCGACCTCGCCCGCCATGCCCGCCTTCGGCTGGCGCCTGAACGACGACGAGACGGCGGCGGTGACCACCTACATCCGCAACGCCTGGGGCAACGCGGCCCCGCCCGTTTCGGCCGCCGACGCCGCCCGGATGCGCGACACCCTGCGCGACCGCCCCTAGCCACCCGCGTCACGCCGATCCCCGCCCGCAACGAGCGGGCGGGACGGCGCGTTGCGCCGGTGATGATCCCCCGCCGCCTCCTCTCCCTCGCCGGCGCCGCCCTGGCCGCCGGCTGCTCCCCGCTCGACCTCGCGAACGGCCTGACACCCTCCGGCGGCATCCTCCGCCAGACGGGGCTTCCCTACGGCCCGGGCGAGCGGGCCCGCTACGACCTCTACACCCCCGCGGGCGCGGCGCCGGGCACCCCGCTGGTCGTCTTCTTCTACGGCGGCGGCTGGCGCAGCGGGTCGCGCGGCGACTACGACTTCGCGGCGCGCGCCCTCGCCTCGGCCGGCGCCCTCGTCGCCGTCCCCGACTACCGCCTCTTCCCCGAGGTCCGCTGGCCCGCCTTCCTGGAGGACGGCGCCGCCGCCGTCCGCGCCATCCGCGCCGGCCCCGGCCTTAACCGGCCCGTGATCCTCGCCGGGCACTCCGCCGGCGCCTTCAACGCGATGGCGCTGACCGCCGACCCGCGTTGGCTCGGCCCGGCGCGCGACACCCTCGCCGGCGGCATCGGCCTCGCCTGCCCCTTCGACTTCGGGCCGGCGGACGACCCCTCCGGCATCTTCGCGGCCGCCCCCGGCGCCCGGGCCCGCGTCGCCCCGCTGGACGAGGCCGCCCTGCGCGGCACGCCGCCCCTCCTCCTGCTGCACGGCCTCGCGGACACCACCGTGCGGCCGGAGCAGACCACCCGCTTCGCCGCCCTCGCCCGCGCCCACGGCATCCCCGTGGAGGAGAGGCTCTACTCCGGCGTGAGCCACATCGGGATCGTCGCCGCCCTCGCCGCGCCGGTGCGCGCCCTCGGTCTGGAGGGCGCCCCGGTGCTGGCGGACATCCGCGCCTGGCTGCGCGCCCGCGTCCCGTCCTACCCGGCCTGAGGGCACGAAAAAGGGGAGCGGACGATCCCGTCCGCTCCCCCGTCAGGTCACAAGGCCCAGGGCTAGTTCGCCGCCTCGGGCTCCCGCTCGGACTCGCCGTCACCCGAGCCCTCGTCCGGCTTCGGCAGCGCCGGCGGCGGCGCCTCGGCGATGTCGAAGGTCAGCGCGCCGTCCTTAAAGCCGACCTTCACGGCCCCGCCCTTCACCAGCTTGCCGAAGAGAAGCTCCTCGGCGAGCGGCTTCTTGACGTATTCCTGGATGACGCGGGCCAGCGGCCGTGCGCCGTACAGGGGGTCGTAGCCGCGCTCGGCGAGCCACTCCTTGGCGGAGGAGGACAGCTCGATGGTCACGTTCCGATCCGCGAGCTGGGCCTCCAGCTGCATCACGAACTTCTCGACCACGTTGCCGACGATCTCCTGCGTCAGCCCGGCGAAGGGCACCACAGCGTCCAAGCGGTTCCGGAACTCCGGAGTGAACATCCGCTTGATCGCCTCCTCGTCCTCGCCGACGCGGACGCTGCTGCCGAAGCCGATGGCGGGCTTCGCCATGTCGGCCGCGCCGGCGTTCGTTGTCATGATGAGGATGACGTTGCGGAAATCGACCGTCTTGCCGTTGTGGTCGGTCAGTTTCCCGTGGTCCATCACCTGCAACAGGATGTTGTAGAGATCTTGGTGCGCCTTCTCGATCTCGTCGAGCAGGAGCACCGCGTGCGGGTGCTGGTCGATGCTGTCCGTCAGCAGGCCGCCCTGGTCGAAGCCCACATAGCCCGGGGGCGCGCCGATCAGCCGGCTGATGCTGTGCCGCTCCATGTACTCGGACATGTCGAAGCGGATCAGCTCGATGCCGAGCGTCTTGGAGAGCTGCTTGGCCACCTCCGTCTTGCCGACGCCCGTGGGGCCGGAGAACAGGTAGTTGCCGATCGGCTTCTCCGCGTCGCGCAGCCCCGCGCGGGACAGCTTGATCGCCGCCGAGAGCGTCTCGATCGCCTTGTCCTGCCCGAAGACCATCGACCGCAGGTCGCGCTCGAGGTTCTTGAGCACCTCCTTGTCGTCGGTCGAGACGGACTTGGGGGGAATGCGCGCGATCTTCGCGACGATGTCCTCCACGTCCTTCAGCGTCACCGTCTTGCGGCGCTTGTTCTCGGGCAGCAGCATCCGGGAAGCGCCGACCTCGTCGATCACGTCGATCGCCTTGTCCGGGAGCTTGCGGTCGTGGATGTACTTCACCGAGAGCTCCACCGCGCCGCGGATGGCCTCCGGCGTGTACTTCACCTTGTGGTGCTTCTCGTAGTTCGTCTTCAGGCCGGTGAGGATCTTCACCGCGTCCTCGACGTTCGGCTCGTTCACGTCGATTTTCTGGAAGCGCCGGACGAGCGCCCGGTCCTTCTCGAAGTGCTGCCGGTACTCCTTGTAGGTCGTGGAGCCGATGCAGCGCAGCGTGCCCTGGGCCAGCGCCGGCTTCAGCAGGTTCGACGCGTCCATCGCCCCGCCCGAGGTCGCTCCCGCGCCGATCACCGTGTGGATCTCGTCGATGAACAGGATCGCGCCGGGCTGCTGCTCCAGCTCGTTGACGACGGCCTTCAGCCGCTCCTCGAAGTCACCACGGTAGCGCGTGCCGGCGAGGAGCGAGCCCATGTCCAGCGCGTAGATCGTGGACTTGAGCAGGACCTCCGGCACGTCCTCCTCGATGATCCGCTTGGCCAGGCCCTCGGCGATGGCGGTCTTGCCCACGCCCGGGTCGCCCACGTAGAGCGGGTTGTTCTTCGTCCGGCGGCAGAGGATCTGGATCGTGCGCTCGATCTCGTCGGCGCGCCCGATCAGCGGGTCGATCTTGCCCTGGCCGGCCTTCTTGTTGAGGTTGACGCAGTAGTTGGACAGCGCGTCGCCGCCCCGCTTCGCGCCGCCCTCACGCCGCTCCTCGCCGCCGCGGCTCTCGCCGCCCTCGTCGCCGTCCTTGCCCGCGTTGCCCTGCACGGGGCGGGTGGTGCTGCGGCCGGGCGCCTTGGCGATGCCATGGGAGATGAAGTTCACCGCGTCCAGCCGCGTCATGTCCTGCAGCTGCAGGAAGTAGACCGCGTGGCTCTCGCGCTCGGAGAAGAGGGCCACCAGCACGTTGGCGCCGGTCACCTCGTCCCGCCCGGAGGACTGGACATGGATGGCGGCCCGCTGGACCACCCGCTGGAAGCCGGCGGTCGGCTTGGGATCGCCCCCGCGGTCGGTCACGAGGCCCGCGAGGTCCTTGTCGAGGAACTCCGCCAGGTCGCGCTTGAGCTTGTCCACGTCCACCCCGCAGGCGCGGAGGACGGTGGTCGCGTCCGAGTCTTCGGCAAGGCTGAGGAGCAGGTGCTCCAGCGTCGCGTACTCGTGCCGGCGCTCGCTGGCGAGGCCAAGGGCGCGGTGGAGCGTCTGTTCTAGGTTACGGGACAGCATGTCGTTCGACGCTCCCCTGTCTCAACGGCCGCCGGGATCTCCCGGCAGAGCGCCCACCTGGGCGCGACGCTTGGGACGGCCGTACGCAAGAAGTCGATGGGTTGAATATTGTGGTCCTTCCCTCGAACGCCGAGGGGAGGTGTGGGTTACGCCGTGTATCAGTGCCTTCGATCGGGGCCCGGAAACGCAAGCTCATTCCTTCTCGATCGTGCACTGAAGAGGATGCTGGTTCTGCCGGGCCAGGTCCATGACCTGGGTCACCTTTGTTTCGGCGACCTCATAGGTGAAGACCCCGCAGACCCCCACCCCGCGCCGGTGGACGTGGAGCATGATCTTCGTCGCCTCGTCCCGATTCTTCTGGAAGAACCTTTCGAGGACGTGAACGACGAACTCCATCGGCGTGTAGTCGTCGTTCAGCATCAGGACCTTGTACATGGTGGGCTTGCGGGTCCGGGGACGCGCCTTCACCACCACGCCGGTCGCCGGCCCCTCGCCGCCGCCCGCCCCGCCGTTGCCCGGCGGCCCGGCCGGGCGCTGGGGGCCGTTCCCGTCCTTGTCGGGCCCGCCCTGACCGGGGTCCCCGGAGGTGGGGCCTGGGGTGCCTCTCGGGCGCTTGTCCTGCTTGCTCATCGCCCCGCCATGGTCTCACGGATCACGGCCTTGCCAAGGGAATGCCGGTCCGCCGCGCTGGAATTGTCTGAGGAAAGGATATCGGATCGTGGCGCCCGAGGTGAAGGCTCTCGACGCCTTTTAAGAATATGGGGCCGCGCGCCGGCCCATGCCAGGGCTTGCAACCGGCGGCCCGGAACGCGAAGGGCCCCGCCCGCCTGCCCCGGGGGAGCAGGCGGGCGAGGCCCCGCGTTCCGCGATGCCCGGCGGCGGGTATCCCCGCGCCGGATCACCGATGGTCCGTCGCGATCAGGCGGCGAGCGGCTTGGTCGCGCGCTCGACGGCCTGGGACACGCGCTGCGTCACCGGGGTGGCGACCTGCTCGACGAGGCGGAAGGAGGCCTCCTGCAGCTTCGCCGTCTCGGACATCACCTTCTCCATGCCGCCACGGGCGTAGGTCGCCTGGATCTCGGCGGCCTCCTTGAGGCTCTTCACGCCGGAAAGGGCGCGGGCGCCCTCGAGGGCGTGGTCGGCCAGGCCCTGCATCAGGGCGAAGGCCTGGCGGGTGATCTCCTGCGTGCCGGTCATCCAGGTCTGGGTGACCTGCGTCAGGGTCTCGACGTTGCCGCGCGAGAACTCGGCGAAGTCCTGGGCGGCCTTCATGCTGCCCTCGGCGGCCTTGCTGGCCTGCTCCATGCTGCGCTCCATGGCGGTGCGGATCTGGGCCGCGCCGGCATCGGCCATCTGCGTCGTCTTGTTCAGGCCGGCATCGGCGGCGGCGGTGGCGGTGTTCACGGTCTCGCTCGCGATGCGGGCAATCTTGGGGGCCTCGTTGGCCATGGTCTCATCTCCTGGATCTGAAGAGGCAGGCCATGATCGGGGCCATGGCTTTGCTGCGCTGCAACAAAACGGCTTCTAACAATCCGATGCGGCCTCGTCCAGCACTTTTTTGCAGCGCAGCATAAAACCCTTCCCGGCGTCCACCCGGTGCGGCCCCTTCCGTGCTGAACTCTCCGGGAGTCGGGGAAAACGAGCGATTTCCGCCCGTTGAGGGATTTTTTAACCACGAACAATAGACATTCGTCTCGCCCGCACCGTATCGTTGCCCCCGGCGCGGCTGGGGGGCTGCGCACCGGTGCCCGAGAGGGCTCGGGGCTACCGGAACCCGCGGGGGCGGGTTCGTTCATTGGGGGGTTCTACATGGTTGACGGTCTGGCCGCCTGGCGCGGCTGGCGGCGTTGCGCGGCCGGAATAACGGCCCTGCGGGCCGCGTCGCGCGCCCGATGGCTGGCCGCCCTCCTCCCGGCGCTCCTGGCGGCCCAGCCCGCCGCCGCCCAGATCGGCAGCGAGCGCTACTCCTCCTTCGTCATGGACGGCCGCACCGGGCAGCCGCTCGGCGGCGCCAGCCCCGACGCCCCGCGCTACCCCGCCTCGCTCACCAAGATGATGACCCTCTACATGCTGTTCGACGCCATGCGGGAGGGCCGCATGACGATGGACAGCAGGATCTACATCAGCGAGGAGGCCAACAGCCGCATGCCCTCCAAGCTGGGCGTGCCCCCGGGCATGACCATCCCGGTGGAGGTCGCTATCTACGCCCTGACGATGAAGTCGGCCAACGACGTGGCCGTCGCCGTCGGGGAGGCCCTGGGCGGGACCGAGGACCGCTTCGCCCAGATGATGACCATGCGGGCCCGCCAGCTCGGCATGACCAGCACCACCTTCCGCAACGCCTCCGGCCTGCCGGACTGGGACCAGACCACCACGGCCCGCGACATGGCCACCCTCGGCCGTCGCCTCTACCTCGATTTCCCCGAGCGCTGGCACTACTTCGGCAACGCAACTGTCCGCGCCGGCAGCTACGCCTTCCGCAACCACAACCGCATGCTCGGCGAGTACGACGGCGTGGACGGGGTGAAGACCGGCTTCATCAACGCCTCCGGCTTCAACAACGTCGTCTCGGCCCAGCGCGGGGGCCAGCGGGTCTTCGTCTCCGTCTTCGGCGGCGCCTCCTGGGCCGAGCGCGACCGGCACGCGGCCATGCTTCTCGACGACGGCTTCTCCCGACTCGGCGTCGCGCCCCCGGCCCGGGTGCCGGACGCGGCGATCGCCCTCGCCCGGACCCCCCTGATCTTCGCCCGCGCCCGCGCGGCCACGATCGAGGCGCCGCGCTCGGCCATTCGCCAGGTGTCGATGCGCGTGGCGCGGCCCCTCTCGCCGGAGGCCCGCGGCCGGTCCGCCGCGGCCGCCGCCCGCGCCGAGCTCCGCCCGCTCACTGCCCGCACGGCCGCCCGCGCCGGCGCCTCCCGGACCCGCCGGGTCGTGGAGCAGGGCGACGGCGGCGGCCTCGTCCGCGTGACCTCCCCGGCGCGGCGTCCCGTGGCGCCGGCGCGCGCGCCCGCCAAGCCCAAGCGGCGCTGAGCCGCCCGCGCTGTTTTGGAACAAGGGGGCCGGTTCGCCGGCCCCCTTCGTCGTTCAGGCCATCCCGCCCCGCGCCGAGACCGGCCAGAGGCATTCCACCCGCCCGCCACGGACGCCCACATACCAGTCGTAGCGATCCACCGTCGGGTCGCAGTGCCCCGGCACCAGCCGGATGCGCTCCCCGAGCCGCGGCCGCGCGCCCCCCTCCACCGCGAGTGCCCCGTGCTCGTCGGAGGCGCCGGCGTAGCGAAGCCCCGGCCGCTCCCACACCAGGGGAAGACCCGAATCGACCGCCACGGCCTTGTGCCCGGCGTCGAGCACCGCCACCCCATCCCTTGGCGCCGACATCACCTGGGCGAGCACGAAGAGGCTCTGCCGGAAGGGCGGTGGCGCGCCGTTGGCGGCGTAGTCGGCGTCCATGAAGGCGTAGGATCCCGCCTGGATCTCGGTCCAGAGCCCGGCCTCGAGCTCGAGCTCGTAGGTCCCCGTGCCGGCCCCGCCGACGATGGGGCAGGGCAGGCCGCGCTGGCGAAGCTGCTCCACCGTGCGCCGCACCCCGTCCGCCGCGTAAGCGATGGCGGCGCGCCGCTCCTCCACCGTGCGCCGGTGCTGCGCGCTGCCGTGATAGGCCTGCAGCCCTCCGAAGATCAGGTGCGGCGAGGCCGCGACCCGCTCGGCCAGCGCCACCGCCTCTGGCCCGGGGTCCACGCCGCAGCGCCCGGCGCCGACATCGATCTCGACCAGCACCTCCATCCGCCGCCCGGCCGCCTCGGCGACCGCCGCCATGGTGTCGATCCCCGCGGGGTCGTCGGCGCAGACCGCCACCTTGGCGAGTCCCGAGAGCGCCGCCAGCCGCCGCAGCTTCCGCGGGTCCACCACCTGGTTCGAGACGAGGATGTCCGGCACGCCCCCCCAGGCCAGCGCCTCGGCCTCCGCCACCTTCTGCACGCACTGCCCGACGGCGCCGCGCCGCATCTGCTGGTGCGCGATGGCCGCGGACTTGTGCGTCTTGGCGTGCGCCCGCAGCTTCGCCCCCGTGCCGGCCAGCCGCGCCGCCATGGCGTCGAGGTTCGACTCGAAGGCGTCGAGGTCGATCAGGAGGGCGGGGGTATCGACCTCCTCCTCGCGCATTCCGGGTTCGGCAGGCGGGGATTGCAGCATGGCCTCGGGCGCTCCGTCGTCGGCGCCTTTCTAGCCCGGCCGGGCCCGGGCGTCAGGCCCGCCGCGGCCAGGGCTCGCGGGAGGCCATCCAGCGCGGCACCACCCAGGCCCGTGCCCGGCACCAACCACGCCGGGCCCGCACGCGAACGGGGCACAGCCGGTAGCAGGGACCCTCGTAGCGCCGCAGCGCGGCCAGCGCGTCCAGGGAGGGGCGGACGAGCGCCCCCTCCACCCGCGCGCCGGGCCGGGCAAGCAGGGTGGGGTAGGGGGTACCGCGGAAGAAGACGCGCGCCTGCCCCGGTAGCACCGCCGGCCGCATCGAGCGCGCCAGCGCGGCGTCGCCCGACCGGCGCGCGAGGGTGCGCCGGTCGAGCAGGGTGCCGTAGAGGAAGACCGGGATCAGTGCCCCGCGTTCTCCCCGGTGAAGTCCGGCGCCGCCAGGCCGCTGGCCTCCAGCTGCGTCGCGATCATGCCCTTGAGGCGCTCGAGCCCCTCGGGGCTGCCGGCCTCCGCGCGGGCCACCAGCACGGCCTGGGTGTTGGAGGCGCGCAGCAGCCACCAGCCGTCCTCGGTCAGCACGCGCACGCCGTCCACGTCCTGCACCTTGGCGCCCTCGGCGGCCAGGCGGTCCTTGACCTCCTGCACCACCACGAACTTCCGCTCCTCGGAGCAGTCGAAGCGAAGCTCGGGCGTGTTGATCACCTTCGGCATGGCGTCCCGGACCTGGGAGAGCGTCTCCGTCATGCGGGCCACGATCCCGAGCAGCCGCACCGCGGAGTAGGGCGCGTCGTCGAAGCCGTACCACTTGTCCGCGAAGAAGATGTGGCCCGACATCTCGCCGGCCAGCGGCGCGCCCGTCTCCGCCATCTTGGACTTGATGAGGGAGTGGCCCGTCTTCCACATCAGCGGCGTGCCACCGGCCTTGGCGACCTCGTCGAACAGCACCTGGCTCGCCTTCACGTCGGCGATGATCGTGCCGCCCGGCTTGCTCTTCAGCACGTCGCGCGCCAGCACCACGAGAAGCTGGTCGCCGAACAGGATGTTGCCGTCGTTGTCGACCACGCCGATGCGGTCCGCGTCGCCGTCGAAGGCGATGCCGAGGTCCGCGCCCTGCTTCGCCACCTCCGCGATGATCTGCTCGAGGTTCTTCGCCACCGTGGGATCGGGGTGATGCGCCGGGAAGTTGCCGTCGATCTCGCCGTTAATCACGGTGTGCTGGCCGGGCAGGCGCGCCGCCAGCATCTTGGTGATCTCCGCGCCCGAGCCGTTGCCAGGGTCCCAGACCACCTTCAGCGCGCGCTCGCCGCCGTCGTAGTCCTGCATCAGCCGCGCGACGTAGTCCTCGGAAATGTCGACGTTGCTCGACGACCCCTGGGCCTCCTCCACCACGTCGCCGGAGGCGGCCATGGCGCCGAGGTCCTGGATATCCTTCCCGAAGAACGGCTTCTTGCCGATCATCGACTTGAAGCCGTTGTAGTCGGGCGGGTTGTGGCTGCCCGTCACCATCACGGCGCCGTCGGTCTTGAAGTGATAGGAGGCGAAGTAGAGCATCGGCGTCGGCCCGCAGCCGATGCGGATCACCTCCATGCCCGAGGCCATGAGCCCCGCGACCAGCCGCTCCTCCAGCATCGGGGAGGAGAGGCGCCCGTCATAGCCGACCGCGACCTTCCGGCCGCCCTTGCGCGAGACGATGGTGCCGAAGACGCGCCCGATGGCGAAGGCGTCCTCCCCGGAGAGGGTTTTCCCGACCACGCCGCGGATGTCATACTCGCGCAGGCTGGTCGGGTCGAAGCGGTGGCTGAAGCCGGTCATGGCGGGGGCGCCCTACTGTCGTCCGATGGATTGATAGGTGAGACCAGCCTCGCGGAAGCTCGCCGGGTCCCAGGCGTTGCGCAGGTCGAGCACCACGTCCCCCTTCATCGCCGCCTTGATCTTCTGGGGCGAGAGGGCGCGGAACTCGTTCCACTCCGTCAGTAGCACCACCGCGTCCGCGCCCTCCACCGCGCCGAGCGCGGTGTCCGCGAAATGCACGCCCGCCGGCATCATCTGCCGCGCGTGGCCGGGCTGCGGGTCGTAGGTGCGGATGGTGGCGCCCGCCTCCGCCAGCCGCGGCACCACCACGAGGGAGGGCGCGTCGCGCATGTCGTCCGTCTCGGGCTTGAAGGTCAGGCCGAGCACCGCGACGGTCTTGCCCTGGGCCGCACCGCCCAGCGCCGCGATCACGCGCGCCGCCATGGCCTCCTTGCGGGCGTCGTTCGCCGCGATCGTCTGCTCGACGATCGTGACGGGCGCGCCGAGCTCCTGCGCAGTGCGGGCCAGCGCCAGCGTGTCCTTCGGGAAGCAGGAGCCGCCATAGCCCGGCCCCGCGTGGAGGAACTTCCGCCCGATGCGCCCGTCCAGCCCCATGCCGCGGGCCACGTCGTGCACGTCCGCCCCGGCCTTCTCGCAGAGGTCGGCCATCTGGTTGATGAAGGTGATCTTCACGGCCAGGAAGGCGTTGGCCGCGTACTTGATCAACTCCGCCGTCTCGAGCCCGGTCTGCACGATGGGCGTCTCGATGAGGTAGAGCGGGCGGTAGAGGCGGCGCAGCACCGCGAAGGCGCGCTCGCTCTCGGCGCCGATCACCACGCGGTCCGGCCGCATGAAGTCGCCGATTGCGTTGCCCTCGCGCAGGAACTCCGGGTTGGAGGCGACGTCGATCTCGAGGTCGGGCCGCACCTTGCGCAGGATCTCCTTGATCTTGCGCCCGGTGCCGACCGGCACGGTGGACTTCGTCACCAGCACCAGCGGCCCCTTGGCCGCCCGCGCCACCTGCTCGGCGGCGGCGAACACGTAGGAGAGGTCCGCGTGCCCGTCGCCGCGGCGCGACGGCGTGCCGACCGCGAGGAAGACCGCGTCCGCGCCCGTGATGGCCTCGGCCAGGTCGGTCGTGAAGCTCAGCCGGCCGTCCCGCGCGTTCTCCTCCACCAGCCGGTCCAGCCCGGGCTCGTAGATGGGAATCCGGCCGGCGCGCAGCGCCTCGACCTTGGAGACCTCGGTGTCGACCACGCAGACATCGACGCCGAACTCCGCGAAGCAGGCCCCCGAGACAAGCCCGACATAGCCGGCCCCAATCATTGCGACGCGCATGCGAATCCTCAGTCCAGCCCCGGAAAGGGGGGCGTTGCGGCGGCCCTTCCTTATCGTCCCGACCCCGCGGGGTCGATACGAGCGACCCCGCGATCCTCAAGCTGTGTTCAAAAAGCCATCGAATCGATCAAGGCCAATCGACGGGCCGCCGCCCGTTTCGGTCCGGGGAACTGACCGGCCGGAGCCGGCCCGCCGGCCTCAGGCCATGTAGCGCGGCAGGAAGGCCCGCACGGCCGCGGCCAGGTCGGGCCGCTTCAGCGCGAAGGCGATTTGCGCCTCAAGGAAGCCCGCCTTGTCGCCGCAGTCGAAGCGTCGGCCCTGGTAGCGGAGCCCATGGAAGGGCTGGGTGCCGATCAGCTTCGCCATGCTGTCGGTGAGCTGCACCTCCCCGCCCGCGCCCTTCTCCATCTCCGAAAGGAAGCCGATCACCTCGGGCATGAGGACGTAGCGGCCGATGATGGTGAGGTTCGACGGCGCGTCCTCGACCTTCGGCTTCTCCACCAGCCCCTTCACCGAGACGAGCCGCCCCTTGTCCTCGGCCACGTCGAGCACGCCGTACTTGTTGACGCGCTCCATCGGCACCTCCTCGATGGCGACGACGTTGCCGCCAGTCTCCAGGTAGGCGTCGGCGAGCTGCTTCGTGCAGGAGACCTCGCACTGCATGAGGTCGTCGGGCAGCAGGATGGCGAAGGGGTCGTCGCCGATGAAGCTCCGCGCGCACCAGATCGCGTGGCCGAGCCCCATGGGCACCTGCTGGCGCACCGTGGTGATGGAGCCCGGCTCCAGCGCCGCCGCCCGCAGGTCCTCGAGCAGGGCGTTCTTGTTGCGTTCGGCCAGCGTCCGCTCAAGCTCGTAGGCCACGTCGAAGTGCTCGACGATGGCGGTCTTGCCGCGCCCTGTGATGAAGCAGAACTGCTCGATGCCGGCCGCCCGGGCCTCCTCCACCGCATACTGGATGAGGGGCTTGTCCACGATCGGCAGCATTTCCTTGGCCAGCGCCTTGGTGGCCGGCAGGAAGCGCGTGCCCAGGCCGGCGACGGGCAGGACCGCCTTTTTCAATGGCTTCAGCACGGGCTTGTATCCCTCCTGTATCTCATGGGCCCTGATGTGCCACGGCGTGCCGGGGTTGGGAATGCCATGGCCCTCAGCCCAGCAGGGCGTCGCGGGCGGCGTTCAGCCGGGCAGCCAGCCAGTCCGACCCGCCGGCGTCGGGATGGGCCGCGCGCATCAGCCGCGCGTGGGCGGCCCGGATCTCCGCCTCCGTCGCCCCTTCCGACAGGCCGAGGATCGCCAGCGCCTCCGCCCGCGGCGGCGCGTCGGGCCCGGCCGGCGCCTCCCCGTCCGCCTCGCGCCAGCCGGGCTGGGAGCGGTCGAGCCAGGCCTCCACCAGCGGCACGCTCTCGGGATCGTCCGCCGCCGCCTCGGCCCGGAGCGCCCGCAACGCGGCCAGGTCCAGCTCCGCCAGGTCCCGCCCCGCCCAGCGCCCGCGCAGCACCCGGCCCGACAGGGTGCCGGAGGCGGGGTCGAGGCGCATCGACAGCATCGCCGTCTCCACCAGGTCGGGCGCCGCGCCCCCGAAGCCGCCGGGCGGCTGCCGCGCCTTCCACCAGCGCCAGGCCATGGGCCCGAACAGGGCCAGGGCCCAGAACAGCTGCCCCGCCCGCCCCGCGACGAGCACGACCGCGACCACCACGAGGCCGAGCGCCGCGGCCGTGCCCGCCAGCACGGTCTTCACCTGCCCGACGCTCGCCGCGCTGAAGGCCCGCAGCCCGCCCGCGGCCAGGAGCAGCAGGATCGCCCCCGCGGCCAGCCAGATCATCGGCCCGCCCCCGGCGCCGGGAGCTGCGCCAGTAGCCCGCCCGCGCCCGGCAGCCGCGCCAGCGCCTCCCGCCCGCCCGCGGCGTAGGCGGCCGCGCCGCGCAGCAGGTCGGCCAGCGCGCGCGGGCTGCGGTGGTCGAAGGGCGCCCAGGCGCCCCCGGAGCGCCGGGCGATGCCCCGCAGCACGGCCTGCGCGCCGGGGTCGTCGCCCTCCTGGAAGACGAAGGCGGGCACCCCCCGCGCGCCGAGCCGGCTGGCGGCGGCCCAGATCGGGTCGGGCTCCTCCTCCACCGCGTCGCCCACGAAGACGAGGGCGTGCAGCCGCGCGCGGGCCGCCTCGGCCTCGGCGTGGCGCAGCAGGCGCAGGATCTGCGTGTGCCCGCCCCGGCAGTCCACGCCCGTCATCCGCGCGGCCAGCGCCGCCGGCTCGGCCAGGAAGGGGGAAGCCAGGAACTCCCCGTGGCCGCGATAGAAGGCCAGGCTCACGGTCAGCCGCCCCGCCGTCGCCGCGAACATCTCGGCCTGGACGTGGCAGGCGCGGTCCCAGGTCGGCTGGCGGCTGGCCGTCGCGTCCACCGCGAAGATCAGCCGCGCCGGGGAGGGGGCGGCGCGCAGGGCCGGCAGGCCCGCCGCCCGCTGGAGGAAGGCCGAGACGGCGCTCCCGGCGGGGGCGGAGAGGGGGGGAGCGGGCACGGGCGGCTTGGCCATGGCCTGAACATGGTGCGTCCCCCGGGCGGCGGAACAGAGGGGGTTCCCCCGGCGCGGGAAACGCGCGGGACGAGTGGCGCGACGAGGGGGCATCGCCTAGCCTTTCGCCACCTTCGGAGACCGCCGCCCCATGCGCCGCCGCCCCCTTCTGCTCGCCACCTGCCTGGCCCTGCCCGTGGCCCTCGGCGCCCTCACCGCCGGCGTCCTGGCCCAGGCCGAGGGGGAGCGCCGCTTCGACGCCGCCGCCGCCCGGATTCGCGCCGGCCTCGGCCCCGACGGCGCCCTGGAGTGGACCAGCCGCACCATCGACCCCGTCAGCGGCCGCGCGGTGCTGCAGGGCGTCACCATCCGCCGCGGCGCGGAGCGAATGACCGTGGTCGACGCCACCCTCGACGACCTCCGGGCGGACGGCGTGGGCCGCGCGCTGCTGAACGGGGTGCGGGTTGAGGCGCCGGACCCCGACGGCGGCCCCCGCCCCATGGTCGCGACCGCGGTCCGCCTCGCCTTCTCCGCCCTCTCCCTCCCGACGCGGGCGGACGGCCCCGCGGTCGACTGGTCCGGCGCCGCGATCGAGGCCGCGGTGGGCGAGGAGCTGCGCGTCGAGACCCCCGGCGTCGCCGTGGCCGAACTCGCCCGGATGCAGGTCGCCGGCTACGCCCCCGGCACCCTGCGCGAGGCGGCGATCGAGGGCCTTCGCTTCGTCGACCGGCGCGAGGGCGAGACGCGGATCGGCCTCGCCCGCGCCCGCCTGGCCGGCGCCGCACTGCCCCGCTTCGGCCAGCCCTTCGACCCCTGGGTCCTGGCCGCGGACAGCGCCCTGATCGAGGGCGCCGAGGTCGCGGTGGAGAAGGAGAACGTCGCCTTCCGCCTCGGCCGCACCCAGCTCGACGGCTGGGGCGAGGGGCGCCTGGCCACCCTCGCGATGGCGGGGCTGGCCGTGCAGGGCGACGCGCCCAACAGCGGCCCCTTCGCCGCGGAGGTCGCCCGCATCGGCTTCGGCGGCGTCGCGCTGCGCGACACCGCCTACGCCATCGCCCACAACCTCAACCCGCCCCAGGGCGCGCCCGGCCAGGACCAGTCGGCGGCGATCGAGGGCATCGCCCTCGCGCTCGGCGGCACGCCGGTCCTGAGCATCGCCGCCATCCGCGGCCTCAACACCTGGGACGCGGCGGCGCCGGGCGTCGAGGTCGGCCGCCTGGGCGTGGAGGGCCTCCGGCTCGACCTTCCCCCCGAATACGGCGGCGCGATGCTCGATTCGCTGGGCTTCAAGGGCATCCAGGGCGGCCTCGGCGTGGACACGCGCCTGACCCGCAAGGAGGGGCGGCTGGTGATCGAGCACTTCTTCATCCAGGCCGACGGCATGGGCCGCTTCGGCACGACGATGGATATCCGCGGCTTCGACGTGCCCGTCCCCGGCCAGCCCGCGACCGACGACCCCCTGGCCCTCGTCTCGAACTGGGCCGTGGCGTCGATGAGCCTTCGCTACGCCGACCAGGGCCTGCTGCGCGCCCTCGTCGCCCGCCAGGCCGCCGAGGAGCGCGTGCCCGAGCGCCAGCTCCGCGAGCGCTACGCCACGATGGCGCTGCGCACCCCGCTGCCCGGCGCCGGCCGCGGCAAGGAGGCACCGGGCGTCACCCGCGTGCGGGAGGCCTTCGCGAGCTTCGCCCGCGACCTCGGCACGATCGAGCTGGCGATCCGCCCGGCCAAGCCCGTCGCCTTCCTCCAGGCCATGGGCTTCGCCGGCATGCCCCCGGACCAGGCCGTGCGCGAGCTGAACCTCACGGCGACGGCGACCCCTCCCGGCCGCTGAGCGCCCCCGCCGGGCGCCGCCCTCAGCCCGGCTGCGTGGCGGCCAGGGCCGAGAGGTTCACGATGCCCCGCGCCGTGGTGGTCGGCACCATCACGTGCACGGGCTTGTTCATGCCGAGCAGCATCGGCCCGAGCTGCAGCCCGTCCGCCGCCGCCTTGAGCAGGTTGTAGGCGATGTTCGCGGAATCGAGGTTCGGGAAGACGAGGAGGTTCGCCGAGCCCGTCAGCCGCCCGCCCTTGATGGCGCGGTCGCGGATGGCGGGCTCGAGCGCCGCGTCGGCGTGCATCTCGCCGTCCACCTCCAGCGAGGGGTCGCGCTCCTGGATGAGGCGCAGCGCGTGGCGCATCTTCCGGGCCGAAGGCGCGTCCGAGGCGCCGAAGGAGGAGTGGGACAGCAGCGCCACCCGCGGCACGGCCCCGAAGGCGCGCACCTGCTCGGCGGCAAGATGCGTCATCTCCGCCACCTGCTCGGCGTCCGGCTCCACCAGCAGGTGGGTGTCGACGAAGAACAGCGCGCCGGCCGGCAGGATCACGCCGGTCATCGCGTAGACGCGCCCCACCCCCGGCCGCTTGCCGACGATGTCGAAGGCCTGGTGCCAGTGCGTCATCCACTCGCCCGTGCCGCCCACGATGGCCGCGTCCACGCGGCCGGTCTCGAGCAGCATGGTGGCGGCGACCGTGGGGCGCGTGCGCAGCGCGCGGGCGGCCGCGTCGGGCGGGATGCCCCGGCGCCCGACCTTGTCCTGGTAGCGGGGGAGTAGCGCCTCGGCGATCTCGGCGTCCGCGCCGGGGTCGACCACCGTCACGCTGCCCTCGAGGTCCATGCGCAGCCCCATGCGCCGGACCTTGTCGACGATCACCTCGCGGCGGCCGATCAGCACCGGCTCGGCGATGCCCTCGTCGAGCACGGTCTGCACCGCGCGCAGCGTCCGCTCGTCCTCGCCCTCGCCGTAGGCGATGCGGTGGCCGGCGTTGCGGGCGGCGGCGAAGACCGGGCGCATGAGGTCGCCCGAGCGGAAGACGAAGCGCTCCAGCTCCCGCCGGTAGGCACCGAAATCGGCGATGGGGCGGGTGGCGACGCCCGAATCCATCGCGGCCCGCGCCACGGCCGGCGCGATCTCGAGGATGAGCCGCGGGTCGAAGGGCTTGGGGATGATGTAGTCGGCCCCGAAGATCGGCGCCTGCCCGCCATAGGCCGCCACCACCACCTCGCTCGCCTCCGCGCGCGCGAGCCGGGCGATGGCTTCCACGGCCGCCACCTTCATCTCCTCGTTGATCGTGGTCGCCCCGGCATCGAGCGCGCCCCGGAAGATGAAGGGGAAGCAGAGGACGTTGTTGACCTGGTTCGGGTAGTCCGAGCGCCCCGTGGCCACGATCGCGTCCGGCCGCGCCGCGCGCACGGCCTCGGGCAGGATCTCGGGCTCGGGATTGGCCAGCGCCAGGATCAGCGGGCTCGGCGCCATCCCCGGCAGCCACTCCGCTTTCAGCACCCGCGGCGCGGAAAGCCCCAGGAAGACGTCCGCGTCCGGCAGCGCGTCCGCCAGCGTGCGGGCGTTGGTCGCCCGGGCGTAGCGGGACTTGTAGGGGTCCATCAGGACCTCGCGCCCCTCGTAGACCACGCCCTCGATGTCGCAGACCGTGATGTTCTCCCGCCGCGCGCCCATGGCGACGAGCAGGTCGAGGCAGGCCAGCGCCGCCGCGCCGCCGCCGGAAGTCACGATCTTCGCGTCCGCGATCTGCTTGCCCTGCAGCAGCAGCCCGTTCCGCACGGCCGCCGCCACGATGATCGCCGTGCCGTGCTGGTCGTCGTGGAAGACCGGGATCTTCATCCGCGCGCGCAGCGAGCGCTCGATCTCGAAGCACTCCGGCGCCTTGATGTCCTCGAGGTTGATGGCGCCGAAGGAGGGCTCCAGCACCGCCACGGCCTCGATGAACTTCTCGGGGTCGCGCTCCTCCACCTCGATGTCGATGGAATCGATGTTCGCGAACTTCTTGAAGAGGACCGCCTTGCCCTCCATCACCGGCTTCGACGCCAGAGCGCCAATGGCGCCGAGCCCGAGCACCGCCGTGCCGTTGGTGATCACCGCGACCATGTTGCCGCGGGTCGTGTAGTCGTAGGCCTTGGAGGGATCGCCCGCGATCTCCATGCAGGCCGCGGCGACGCCGGGGGAATAGGCCAGGCCCAGGTCGCGCTGGGTGGCCATGCGCTTCGTCGGCTCGATGCTCAGCTTCCCCGGCCTCGGCAGCCGGTGGTAGTCGAGCGCGGCCTTGCGGAAATCCTCGTCCATCGCCCCGTTATGGCGCCGCGGCGGGCCGGGCGCCAGCCGGGAACCGGCACCCCCGCCCCGCGTTCGCCCCCTGTATCCGAAAAGGAGGCGACGATGGCGGAGCCAGGCGGCAGCAAGCGCATCATGCGCCCCGGCGACGAGGCCCCCGCGGGGACGCCGGGCACGGACGAGGTCGTCTGCCCGGAATGCGAGGGCGCGGGCGAGCTGATCGGCAAGCCCTGCATCGCCTGCAACGGCACGGGCATGGTGAACCGCCGGCCGGAGAACCGCGAGAGCGCCTGAGGGGGAAAGGGCGGGCCGGGCAACCGGCCCCCTGGGAGCCGCGGCCGCGCCGCGCTACATGGCGCCTCGGGGCGCCGGGGGAGCGCCCGTCCCGAACGAGGAGGGCGCTGGTGCGGTCAAGAAGATTCGAACTTCCACGGGGTTTCCCCCACCAGCACCTCAAGCTGGCGCGTCTACCATTCCGCCATGACCGCAGGCAGGCGGCGGGCTATAACCGATGAGCGCGGAGGCGGCAACGGGGGTCGAGGCGACAATCCCACCGATTTCGTGGCTCATTGCCGAAAATCGCGTTCCCGTGCCCGAGGCGCTGGCCGCGATGGAGGGGCGGGTGGCCGGAATCCGCGCCGGGACCGCCGGCGAGGCTGTCTGGCTGGTCGAGCACCCCCCGAGCTACACCGCCGGCACCTCCGCCCGCGCCGAGAGCCTGCTCGACGGCCGCTTCCCCACCTACGAGGCCGGGCGCGGCGGCCAGTGGACCTATCACGGCCCCGGCCAGCGCACCGCCTACGTCATGCTCGACCTCTCGCGCCCGCACGGCACCGTCCCCGCGCGCGACGTGCGCGCCTATGTCCACGGGCTCGAGGAGTGGATGATCCGCGCGCTCGACCGCTTCAACGTGCGGGGCGAGCGGCGCGAGGGCCGGGTCGGCATCTGGGTGGAGGACCGCGCGGCCGGCACCGAGTCCAAGATCGGCGCCATCGGCGTCCGCGTCTCGCGCTGGGTCTCCTGGCACGGCATCGCGCTCAACGTGGAGCCCGACCTCTCCCACTTCGGCGGCATCGTCCCCTGCGGCATCAGCGGCCACGGCGTCACCAGCCTGCACGCGCTCGGCATCACCGCCACCATGGAGGAGGTCGATTCCGCCCTCCGCGCCGCCTGGCCGGAGGTCTTCGGCTAGCGCGGAACCCTCGCCCCCGCGCGCCCGTCCCCGCCCCGCGTCGTCACGGGCTTGTCTGTGGCCGCGGGGATGACGGGCCTGTAATCCCCCCGCAGACCCCAGAACAGGATGCCCCATTGCCCGAGCACCACACCCCGCTCATCGCCATCATCGCCGTCGGCCTCCTCCTGGCCTTCGTCTTCGGGATGCTGGCCCATCGCCTGCGGGTGTCGCCGCTCGTCGGATACCTCCTGGCCGGCGTCGTGGTCGGGCCCTTCACGCCCGGCTACGTCGCGGACCAGGACCTGGCGAACCAGCTCGCCGAGATCGGCGTCATCCTGCTCATGTTCGCGGTGGGCCTGCACTTCTCCCTCAAGGACCTGATCGCCGTCCGCGCCATCGCCCTGCCCGGCGCGATCGCGCAGATCCTGGTGGCGACGCTGCTGGGCATGGGGCTGGGCTGGCTGTTCAACTGGGGGATCGGCGGCGGGCTGGTCTTCGGCCTGTCGCTCTCGGTCGCCTCCACCGTGGTGCTCATCCGCGCGCTGCAGGAGCGCCGCATCGCGGAGACGGAGCGCGGCCGCATCGCCATCGGCTGGCTGATCGTGGAGGACCTCGCCATGGTCCTCGCCCTCGTGCTGCTCCCCGCCCTCGCCCCGGTGCTCAAGGGCTCCGCGTCGCTCTCGATCGGCGACCTCGCCCTCACCCTCGCTATCACCCTCGGCAAGGTCGCGGCCTTCGTCGCCATCATGCTGGTGGCCGGCCGCCGGGCCATTCCCTGGATCATGCACGAGGCCGCCCATACCGGCTCGCGCGAGCTGTTCCGGCTGGCGGTCTACGCCATCGCGCTCGGCGTCGCCTTCCTCGCCTCCGAGATGTTCGGCGTCTCCTTCGCGCTCGGCGCCTTCTTCGCGGGCATGATGATGGGCGAGAGCCAGCTCTCCCAGCGCGCGGCGGAGGAGGCGATGCCGCTGCGCGACGCCTTCGCGGTGCTGTTCTTCGTCTCGGTCGGCATGCTCTTCAACCCGGGCATCCTCCTCACCGCCCCGCTCGCGGTGCTGGCCGTGCTCGGCATCATCGTCATCGGCAAGTCGGCGGCCGCCTTCGTCATCGTGCGCGCCTTCGGTCACCCCTCCTCCACGGCGCTGACCATCTCGGCCAGCCTCGCGCAGATCGGCGAGTTCTCCTTCATCCTGGCCGGCCTCGGCGGCGCGCTCGGCCTGCTGCCGCCGGAGGGGAGGGACCTCGTCCTGGCCGGGGCGATCCTGTCGATCCTGATCAACCCCTTCCTCTTCGCGCTCGTGGAGAAGCGCCGCGCGGCGGTCGCGGCCCGCCCCGCCGCGCGCCCGGCCCCCGAGCCGCCGCCCGCCCCGCCCGCGCCCGAGCCCATCCCCGAGCCCGCCGCCGCGCCCGCCCCCGTCCTGGCGGAGCTCCCGCCGGCCGGGCCCGACGCCAACCTCGAGGACCACCTGGGCATGGAGGACCACGATGTCGTCGTCGGCTACGGCCGCGTCGGGTCGCGCGTCGTCGCCGGGCTGCTCGGGGCCGGCCGCCCGGTCCTCGTCTTCGAGGACGCCGAGACCACCGCCGCGCTCGCCCGCGCGGACGGCCTGCCCACCGTGCTCGGCAACGCCGCCGACCCCGAGGTGCTGGCGGCCGCGGCCCTGCCCAAGGCGCGGCGCCTCTTCGTGACGGTGCCCGAGGCCTTCGAGGCCGGGCAGGTGGTGGAGCAGGCCCGTGCCCTGAACCCGGCGCTGGAGATCACCGCCCGCGCCCATTCGGACGCCGCGGCCGAGCACCTGTCGAAGCTCGGCGCCGACCACGTCGTCCTCAGCGAGAGCGAGGTCGCCCGCCGGATGCTGGAGCACGCGGCCGGGCCGGAGCTGCAACGCCTCCCCTGAACGAAAAAGGGCGCCCCGAGGGGCGCCCTTCACCGGTTCGCGGGCGGCTCAGCGGCCGTCGCGGAAGTCGCTCTCGCGCCAGGAGCGGTCCTTGCGGTCGCCCCCCACCGTCTCCGGCCGGCGCTGGCCAGTGCCGCCGGGGCGGCCCTGGCCGCCCGGACGACCCTGGGACTGCCCGCCGCCGGGACGCCCCTGGCCCTGGCGCGGCGGCGCCCCGCGGCCAGCGCCGCCGAAGCCGCCGCCGTCGCGGCGCGGGCCGCGCTGCTGCTGGCGGGAGGGCGGGCGCGGCACGGGGCCGGTCGGGATGTCGCCCTCGGCCGGCACCTGCTGGCGCGTCAGCTTCTCGACGGCGCGGAGATAGGCGACCTCGTCCGGCGCCACCAGCGCCACCGCCTCGCCCGAGGCGCCCGCGCGGGCCGTGCGGCCGATGCGGTGGACGTAGGTCTCGGGAACCTCCGGCAGGTCGTACTGGATGACGTGCGTCACCCCGTCCACGTCGATGCCGCGGGCGGCGATGTCGGTCGCGACCAGGATCGGCGCCGTGCCGCGCTTGAAGGCGTCGAGCGCCCGCTCGCGCTGGCCCTGGCTCTTGTTGCCGTGGATGGCGCCGGCGGCCAGGCCGTCCTGCTCGAGCTGCTTCACGATGCGGTCCGCGCCGTGCTTGGTGCGGCTGAACACGAGGGCGCGGCCCACCGTCTCGCCGCGCAGCAGGTCGGCCAGGATGGCGCGCTTGCCGTCGGCGCGGGTGTGGATCACGCGCTGGTTCACCCGCTCCGCCGTGGTGGCGACGGGCGTCACCTCCACGCGCACGGGGTCGGGCATCAGCTCCTTGGCCAGCTTGGCGATGTCGTCCGGCATGGTCGCCGAGAAGAACATCGTGTGCCGCTGGCGCGGCAGCATCGCCGCCAGCTTGCGGATCTGGGGCCAGAAGCCGCGGTCGAGCATCTGGTCGGCCTCGTCCAGCACCAGCACCTCGATCCCGTCGAGCCGCACGGCGCGCTGGTTGATGAGGTCCATCAGCCGGCCCGGCGTCGCGATCAGGATGTCGACGCCCGTGGACATCGCCCGCTTCTGCGGGTTCTCCGGCACGCCGCCGAAGATGATGGCGGTGCGCGGCCGGATGTGGCGGCCATAGGCGCGCACGCTCTCATGGATCTGCGAGGCGAGCTCGCGCGTGGGCGAGAGGATGAGCACCCGGCAGGTGCCGGCGGGCATGCGGCGCGGGTTGTTGGCGATGTGGTTCAGGATCGGCAGCGCGAAGGCCGCCGTCTTGCCCGTGCCGGTCTGGGCGATGCCGAGCACGTCCCGGCCCGAGAGAGCCGCCGGAATGGCCTGGGCCTGGATCGGGGTGGGGGTGGTGTAGCCCTCTTCCTCAAGCGCGCGCAGCAGCGGCGCGGCGAGGCCGAGTTCGTTGAACTGGGTCATGGATTCCAATCGGGGCAGCCCATCCCGGGCCGCCAAGGGCGGGTGGAGGCGCCCCGCGTGTCCGGTCGCATCCAAGGGTATCGGAAGGTCTGACGCCCCGGTCAGGGCCGCGCGCATCATTGCGCGGGGCGGCCGTCTCACGCGGCCGGGGCGTGGCCACGGCATGAGGCCGGGCGCGGGATGCAAGATGGGGCGATTCGTGCTGCGGTGCAAGATGAAAGGCATGGCGACCGTCCGGGCCGTACCGTTTCGGAGGCGATGATACCCGGAAGCCACGAGATGCGGCGCTCCGGTGCCGCTTGACGGAACCCTCCGGCACCGCCAGCACCCCGGCATGGAGCGATCGGGGCCCTCGGATCGGCCGGCCAGGCGGCCGGGGTGGCGGCGCGGGTTGGCGCGGGCGGCGCTGGCCCTCCTGCTCGCCCCGCCGCTGCTGATCGGCACCTTCCGCTTCGCCCCCGTGCCCGCCACGCCCCTGATGCTGATCCGCTCGGCGCAGGGCCACGGCTGGGAGCGGGACTGGGTGCCCCTCTCCTCCATCGCCCCCGCCCTGGCCGAGTCGGTCGTCGCGGCGGAGGACAACCTCTTCTGCCGGGAACCCCTCGGCTTCGATCTCGGCGCCCTTCGCGAGGAGGCCGGGGCCTGGTGGCGCGGGGAGCGGCCGCGCGGGGCCAGCACGGTCACCATGCAGACCGCCAAGAACCTGATGCTCTGGCCCGGCCGGGATCCCCTGCGGAAAGCCATCGAGGCCTGGCTGACGCCCCAGGTCGCCCTCCTCTGGCCCAAGCGGCGGGTCATGGAGGTTTATCTCAACATCGTGGAGTTCGGCCCCGGCCTCTACGGCGCCGAGGCCGCGGCGCGCGCCCATTTTGGCAAGCCCGCCGCCGCCCTCACGCCGAGGGAGGCCGCGCGCCTGGCCGCCGTGCTGCCGAGCCCGCTGAACTGGTCGGCCTCGCGGCCCGCGCCGCACGTCCTGCGCCGCGCCGCCGTCATCGAGCGGCGGGTGGGCCAGCTCGGCCCCCTGCTGGACTGCCTCCGCTAGCCCGTCAGCCCGTCCCGCCGTCGTCGGTCTTGCCGCCCTTGGCCAGGTCCCGCAGCTCCCGCGAGCTCAGCCCGGCCGGCACGGAGCCCGAGAGGGTGCCGTCGCCCGCCTCCTCATGCGCCTCGTCGGTGGGCGCGCCGCCCTCGGTGTGGTTCGCCTTCTCGGCGGGCTCGGGGGAGGGGTCTGGCTTGTCGCTCATGATCGGCTCCTCGGTTCCAGCAAAGGGAACGCCGGCCGCGAGCGGCGGATGCCCGTCAGAGGGTCGGGCGCTTGTGGAAGCCCGGTTCCTCCGGCAGGGGGCCGAAGCTCTCCTCGATCGCCTCCACCCGCGCCGCCGGCGGGCCCCGGCGGGCCGCGAGCAGCACGGCGCCGACCGCGTCCTCCCCGCCGGCGAGCAGCGCCTCCACAGAGCCGTCGGCCCGGTTGCGCACCCAGCCGCTGAGCCCGGCCCCGCGCGCCTCCCCGACCAGCCAGTCGCGGTAGCCCACGCCCTGCACGCGCCCCCGGATGCGCAGCAGGCGCGGCGTCACCGGGAGAGTTCCAGCAGCCTTGCCGCGAGCGCGATGTCCGCCGCGATCCGCACCCGACGCGCCTCGGCCTCGGCATCCGTGCCCCAGAAGGACTCCTGGTAGGTTTCGTCGATCATCGCCAGCCGGTGCGCCTCCGCCGCGTCGATCCGCCCGGCCGAGAGCGCCAGCCCCAGCACCAGGCTGCCCATGGCCGGCACCGCGATGCCCAGCGCCGAGAGCCCGAAGGCCGAGTGCGCCGCCACCGCCGCGTGGAGCGCGCGCAGCGAGTCCGGGGGCTGGGCCACGTGGACGATGCCCGTCGTCACCCGCAGCGGCGCGTCGTGCTGCAGCGCCGCCCAGTCGAGGATCGGCTGCCAGGCCTCTGCCTGGAGCGCCGCCAGGCGCCGGTCCTCGGCGCGGTAGCAGAGAAGGTCGCTCTCCCCGTACTCGGCGATGGCGGCGGCGCTCGGCGCCGGGTTGGGCGCGATCCGGTCCACCGCCGTGCCGACGAGGCGGGTGAGCGGCACCTCCTCCATCGACATCTCGCGGCCCTTGCCGCCGCCGGCGCTGTCCCACTCCGCGGCCACCGCCTCGGCGAGCGGGCGGCTCGGCAGGTGGAGGGTGGTGCCGCCCGGCAGGCGCAGCGGGCGGCCGTCGAGGGCGATGCCCCAGCCCTGGTCCACGGGCTGGACGGCGGCTTGTTCCCAGAATCGCTTCATGGCCCGCAATTGGGGTCGGAGGGGGTGGCGTGGCAAGCTGGCGGCCATGGGAACGGTGGCTGTTTACGCGCTGGCCGCGCTCGCCGAGATCGGCGGCTGCTTCGCGGTCTGGGGATGGCGGCGGCTGGGCTGGCCGGCCTGGGTGCTGCTGCCCGGCGCCCTCTCGCTCGCCGCCTTCGCCCTGCTGCTGACCCTCTCCGAGGCCTCGGCCGCCGGCCGGGCCTTCGCCGCCTATGGCGGGATCTACGTCGCCGCCTCCCTCGCCTGGCTCTGGGCGGTGGAGGGGCGGGTGCCCGACGCCTGGGACCTCGGCGGCACCGCGCTGTGCCTCGCGGGCGCCGGGGTCATCCTCTGGGGCGGTTCCCCGGGGCGCTAGTTGAGCTCGTTCTTGAAGAACCGCCCGTCCCGCATGATCGCCCGCATCGCAGCGCCCTGGTTGGCGAGGACGGAGAGGTCCTCCAGCGGGTTGCCCTCCACCACCAGCAGGTCCGCCCGCGCGCCCGGGGCCAGCACGCCGATCTCCCCCTCCATCTGGCAGAGCCGGGCCGCGAGGGTGAGGGCGGAATCGATGACCTCGTGCACCGGCAGCACGCGGGCGCGGATCTCGAACTCCATGGACTGGTACTTGTGCAGCCCGCCCAGCAGGTCCGACCCATAGGCCATGGGCAGGCCCGCGCGTCGCATGATGTCGAGGGATTCGAGTCCCGCCGTCCGCACCGTCTCGATCTTGGCGACCGATTCCGGCCCGAGGCCGAGCGCCTTGCCCTCCATCGCCAGCCCCTCGTAGGCGACGAGGGTCGGGCAGGCGATCGCGCCCGCCTTCACCGCCAGCTCCGCCGTCTCGGCCTGGATGAGGTTGCAGTGCTCGAGCGAGTGGACGCCGCACTCCACCGCGCGGCGGATCGCCTTGTCCGTGTAGAGATGCGCCGCGACATAGGTGCCGGCGTTCTCCGCCTCCTCCACCGCCGCCCGGATCTCGTCGCGCGAGAAGCCGAGGGCGTGGATCGGGTCGTTCGGCGAGGCAACGCCGCCGTTCGCCATGATCTTGATGAAGCGCGCGCCGGACTTGATCTCCTCCCGCGCGGCGCGGCGCACCGCGTCCACCCCGTCGCAGATGCGGCCGAGCGAGCCCACGCGGTTGGCGAAGACCCCCTCCCGGTCGTCGGAGCGCTGGCGGAAGTCCGAGTGCCCGCCCGTCTGCCCCAGCGCCTTGCCGCAGGGCACCACGCGCGGCCCGTCGATCAGCCCCTCCTCCACGGCGACGGCGATGCCCGGCTCCGCGCCGCCGAGGTCGCGCACGGTGGTGAAGCCGCGCATCAGCATCCCCTCCATCACCAGCGCCGCTCGCATCATCGCGAGCGAGGAGGGCTGCGCCGCGTTCTCCGCGAGGTTCACCATGGCCGCGATGACGTGCACGTGCGCGTCCACGAGGCCGGGCATGAGGGTGCGGCCCCGCAGGTTGATCCGGGTGGCCGCGGCGGAGGCGATCGGCTTGTCCGAGACCTCCCGCACGCGCCCGTCCTCGACGAGGACCTCCACCCCGCCCCGCAGCGCGGTCGCGCCGGGCTCGAGGAAACCGCCGTTGGTGAACAGGTAGGACGTCATCCGTTGTCTTCCTCTTACCGCGCGACCGCGTAACCCTGCATGCCCCGCGGATTGGCCGCGGCCTTGACGACATGCGTCTCCCCTTCCGCCTCTCGCGCGCAGGCGGAAAGCCGGCCCTCCGACCAGGGCCCGCCCTCCGTCACCGCGTGCCCGCGCCGGCGAAGCTCCGCGACGGTGGCCCCGGGGAAGCGGCTCTCCAGCGTCAGCGTCCCGTGCGCGGTCTCGCGCGGCCAGAAGGAGGAGGGGGCGTGGTCCGTGTGGAAGGCGGGGGCGTCGATCGCCTCCTGCAGGTTCATCCCGTGGTGGACGTGGTGGAGGAAGAGCAGCAGCGACCACTGCTCCTGCTGGTCGCCGCCGGGCGTGCCGAAGGCAAGGTAGGGCTTCCCGTCCCGAAAGGCGAAGCTCGGCGTCAGTGTGGTCCGCGGCCGCACCCGCGGCGCCATGGAGGAGGCGAGGCCCGGCCGGAGCCAGAACATCTGCCCGCGCACGGTGAGCGCGAAGCCGAGGCCGGGCACCGCCGGGCTCGATTGCAGCCAGCCGCCCGAAGGGGTCGCCGCCACCATGTTGCCCCAGCGATCCACCACGTCGACATGGCAGGTGTCGCCGCGGTGCGTGCCGCCCGCGGTCGTCAGCGCCTCGCCCTCGCGGGCCCGCGCGTCCTCCTTCGCGACCGTCGGCTCGCCGGTGCCGACGCGCGGCTCCGTCAGCGTGCCGGCCGCGCGCAGCGGCGGCAGCACCGGCGCCCGCCCGTCGGGGCGGCCGGGCCGGAACTCGTGGGAGGCCTCGCCCCCGATCAGCGCCCGCCGCTCGGCCGCGTAGGCGGGCGACAGCAGCGCCTCCAGCGGCACCGGCGCGCTGTCGCCGTACCAGCAGTCCCGGTCCGCGAAGGCGAGCTTGATGGCCTCGGCCGTCGCGTGGACGAAGTCCGGCCCCACCGGGTCCATCCCGTCCAGCCCGAGGCCCGAGAGGATGCCCAGCGCCTGCAGGAAGGAGGGCCCCTGGCTCCAGGCCCCGCACTTGAAGACGCGATAGCGGCCGTAGTCGGCGCTGATGGGCCGCTCCACCGGAACCTCCCACGCCGCCATGTCCTGCCCCGTCAGCAGCCCGCGGTTGCGGCGGCCGGAGACGTCCCAGACCTCCGCCTCGCGGTAGTAGCGGTCCACCGCCTCGGCGATGGGGCCGCGGTACCAGTAATCGAGCGCGCGCCCGATCGCCGCCTCCCGCGACCCCGCGCCCTCGGACGCGGCCAGAAGGCGCTCGTAGGTCGCGGCGAGCGCGGGGTTGCGGAACAGCCGGTTCTCGTCCGGCACCTTCCCGCCCGGCAGCCAGATCGCGGCGGAGGTCGGCCAGTGCGTCTCGAAAAGGTCCCTCACCGCGGCGATGGCGGCGGGGATGCGCGGCACCAGTGGGTGCCCGTCGCGCGCGTAGGCGATGGCGGGGGCCAGCACCTCCCGCAGCGGCATCGTCCCGTGGTCGCGCAGGAGGGTCATCCAGGCGCCGAAGGCCCCGGGCACGCAGGCCGGCAGCAGGCCGGAGCCGGGCACGAGGTCCAAGCCCAGCCCGAGCATCCGCTCCATCGTGGCCGCCGCCGGGGAGGGCCCCTGGCCGCAGATCACCACCGGCTCCGCGGCCCCCGCCGGGCAGGCGATGATCGGCGCGTCGCCGCCCGGCCCGTTCAGGTGGGGCTCCACCACCTGGAGCACGAAGGCCGCGGCGGTCGCGGCGTCGAAGGCGTTCCCGCCGCGCTCCAGCACCCCCATCCCGACCGAGGAGGCGAGCCAGTGGGTGGAGGAGACGGCCCCGAAGGTGCCGCGCAGCTCGGGGCGGGTGGTGAAGCCGGGCATGGCCGTCAGGTCCTCTCGGGTCGGGCGCGGGCGAAGCGCGCGGGGTCGAAGGGGCGGAGGTCGAGACCAGGATCGCCGCCCGCGACCAGCGCCGCGACGATCCGGGCCGTGACGGCCGCGAGCGTCAGGCCGAGATGCTGGTGGCCCGTCGCCACCACGGCGTTCGCGAGCCCCGGCGCGCGGCCGATGGCCGGGAGGTAGTCCGGCAGGGTCGGCCGGTCCCCCGTCCAGCGCGAGGCCGCCTCCGGCGCTCCCCCGAACAGGTCCCGCGCGTGGCGGACGAGGATGTCGGCCCGCGACCAGTCGGGCGCCCGCCCGCCCGCGCCCAGCTCCACCGTGCCGGCCAGGCGCAGCCCGTGCTCCATCGGCGTCGCGATAAAGCCGCGCTCGGCGAAGGAGACGGGGCAGGGGAGGGCAGCCGCCTCCGCCGGCAGCATGGCGTGGTAGCCGCGCTCGGCGGTGAGGGGCAGGGCGAGGCCCAGCCCCGGCGCGAGCGCCGCGCTCGCGAGCCCCGCGGCCAGCACCACGCCCGCCACCGGCGTCTCGCCCGCCGCCGTCCGCAGCGCCGTGACGCGCCCGCCCTCCCGCGCGAAGCCCGTCGCGGGCTGCGCGAGCACGGCGCCGCCCTCGGCCGCGAAGCGCGCCCCGAGGTCGCGCACGAGGCGCTGCGGGTTCACCGCGTGCATGGCGTCGGGGAAGAACTGCCCGCCCGTGACGGGCGCGACGAGGGCGGGGACCAGCTCCGCCACCTCGCCCGGCTCCAGCGCCTCGACCCGGACGCCATGGGCCGACATGACCGCGGCCTCCCGCCTCGCGGCGGCGAGGCCGGCCGGCGTCTCGGTCACGGCCACCGCCCCTTCCCGGCGCAGCAACGGCGCGAGGTCCGGGGCGTCGAGCGCCGCCCGCCAGTCCGCCGCCGCCGTGCCGAGCAGCGCCGCCAGCGCCGCCGTGCCCGCCCGCACGCGCGACGGGCGCGAGGCCGCGGCGAAGCGCAGCATCCAGGGCAGCAGGGACGGCACCCCCCGCGCGCGAAGCGTCAGCGGCCCGGCGGGGCTCGTCAGCATCCGCGGCACCCCCGCCAGCACGCCCGGGCGCGACAGCGGGCTCACCGCCTCGATCGCGATATGCCCCGCGTTCCCCGCGGAGCAGAGCGAGCCCGGCGGCGCGGGATCGACGAGCAGCACCGGCAGCCCCGCCCGCTGGAGGGCGCGCGCGCAGGCGACGCCGACGACGCCGGCGCCGATCACCGCGATGGGCGCCGCCCCGCTCACACGAGGAAGCCCGCGCGCAGCGGGTCGCGCTCGTTCACGAAGAGGGTGTTGATGCCGTGGGTGCGCGCCCAGCCCGCGATGCTCGGCACGATGGCCTCGTGGTTGCCCACCACCGCCCGGTCCTCCACCCGCCCGTCGAAGAGCGTGCCGATGATGCTCTCGTGGATGAACTCCTCGCCGACGGAAAGCGTCCCGCGCGCGGCGAGCTGCGCCATGCGCGCGGAGGTCCCGGTGCCGCAGGGCGAGCGGTCCACCGCGCGGTCGCCGTAGAACACCGCGTTGCGCGCGTGGGCGCGGGGATCGCGCGGCTTGCCCGTCCACATGACGTGGCTGACGCCGGCGATGGTGCGGTCGTCGGGATGCACGACCTCGACCACCGCATTCAGCCGTCGCCGCAGCTCGGGGCTGAGCCGCAGCACGTCGTCGGCCGAGAGGCTCTCCAGCCCCGCGAAACCAGGTTGCGGCTCCACGATCGCGTAGAAGTTCCCGCCATAGGCGATGTCCACCCGCAGCCGCCCCATGCCCGGCATCTCCACCTCCACCTCGGGCAGGGCGAGGAAGGAGGCGATGTTGCGGATGCGGACGCTGTCCACGTGCTCGCCGCGGCGCTCGTAGGTCGCGACGATGCGCCCGGCCGGGACGTCGAGGCGGAGCTCCCCCTCCCGCGCTGGGCGGGCGAGGCCGTTCTCGATCGCCATGGTCACCGTGCCGATCGTCCCGTGCCCGCACATCGGCAGGCAGCCCGAGACCTCGATGAAGAGGATCGCGACGTCGCAGTCGTCGCGCGTCGGCGGGTAGAGGATGGAGCCGGACATGACGCTGTGCCCGCGCGGCTCGAACATGAGGGAGCGGCGCACCCAGTCGTGATGCGCGAGGAAGTCCTGCCGCCGCTCGCTCATCGTGGCCCCCCGCAGGTGCGGCGCGCCGCCGGTCACGAGGCGGACGGGGTTCCCGCAGGTGTGCCCGTCGATGCACGAGAAGGTGTGGTTGCCCGGCGGCACCGGCGTCTCGATCCCCTGCATCCCCCTCATCCTCCCCGAAGCGGCGCCACGGCTATAGGGGACATTTTATCCAATTGACAGCCCGGCTGGCTTGCCCTTTGCATGCTGCACGACCGAGGCAGGGCGGAGAGAGGGCTTGGCAGGCACCGCGGCGCGGCGGGGTTGGACGGCATCGGGCGCCCTGGTCTGGGTGCTGATCGGCGCTGGCGTCTTCGTCATGGCGATGCCGCTGGTGATGACCGCCTATATCAGCCTCTTCCGCGACGCCGTCGTGATCTTCCCGCCCAGCGGCTACAGCACCGCCTGGTACGCGCGGATCATGGAGTTCCCGCGCTTCGGCACCTCGCTCGGCACCAGCCTCCGCATCGCCGCCATGGCGACGGCCGGCAGCCTGCTGATCGGCATCCCCGCCAGCCTCGCCCTCGTCCGCCACCGCTTCCCCGGGCGCGGCGCGCTGAACGTGCTGCTTCTCTCGCCGCTCACCGTGCCCGGCGTCGTCATCGGCCTCTCGATCTACGTGCTGGTGGTGGAGGCGGAGATCGCGACCGAGGCGCCGCTCATCGGCTCGGACCTCGTGCTCGTCCTCGCCCATCTCCTCATCACCACGCCATGGGTGGTGCGGCTCTGCGTCGCCAACCTCATCGGCCTCGACCGCTCGGTGGAGGAGGCCGCAGCCAACCTCGGCGCCTCGCCCCTCTCGGTGCTCTGGCGCGTGACGCTGCCGATGATGCGCCAGGGCATCGTCGCCGCCGCCCTCTTCGCCTTCATCGTGTCCTTCGAGAACATCGAGCTGACGCTCTTCCTCATCAGCCCCGGCGTGATGACCCTGCCGATCTCGATCCTGCAATACCTGGAATACCGGGTCGATCCGCTGGTCGCCGCCGTGGTGATGGTGCAGACGCTTGTCATCGCCGGGCTGCTGATCCTGCTGGACCGCTACGTGAAGCTGAGCCGCATCGTCTGATGAGCGAACCCTATCTCCGCATCGCCGGCCTGACGAAGCGCTTCGGCGCCACCACCGCCGTGCGCGGCGTGGACCTCGACGTGCGCCAGGGCGAGATGGTCGTCCTCCTCGGCCCTTCCGGCTGCGGCAAGACGACGACGCTCCGCATGGTCGCCGGCTTCATCGAGGCGAGCGAGGGCCGCATCCTGCTCGAGGGCCGCGACTACGCGGGCCTGCCGCCGCACCGGCGCGAGATGGGCATGGTGTTCCAGAGCTACGCCCTCTTTCCGCACATGACGGTCGCGGCGAACGTCATCTTCGGCCTGCGCATGCGCCGCCTGCCGCGCGCCGAGACCGAGGCACGGCTGGCCGAGACGCTGGAGATGGTGAAGCTCACCGCCATGGCCGACCGCTACCCGCGCCAGCTCTCGGGCGGGCAGCAGCAGCGCGTGGCCCTCGCGCGGGCGCTGGCCATCCGCCCGAAGGTGCTGCTGCTGGACGAGCCGCTCTCCAACCTCGACGCCAACCTCCGCCAGCAGGTGGCGCGGGAGATCCGCGGGTTGCAGCGCGCGGCGGGCCTCACCGCCCTCATGGTCACGCACGACCAGGACGAGGCGATGACCATGGCGGACCGTCTCGTCGTGATGAACGAGGGCACCGTGCAGCAGGTCGGCACGCAGGAGGAGCTCTACGAGCGCCCCGCCAACCCCTTCGTCGCCCGCTTCATCGGCCACAGCAACCTGATCGCCGGCACCGTCGCGGGCGACGCCCTCGCGCTGCCCGGCGGCGGCGCCCTCCGCCTGGCCGGCCACTACGCCCCCGGCACCGCGACGCTCGCGATCCGCCCCGAGCGCGTGCGGCTCGCGCCACCGGAGGCCGCCGAGGCGCGCGCCACGGTCCTCGTCGAGGACGCCACCTATGTCGGCGCCCATGTCGAGTACCTGCTCGCCCTGCCGGACGGCACGCGCCTGATCCTGCACGACCCAACGGATGGCGGCGGCGGGCGCCGCCACGCCGCGGGGGACCGCGCCGGCATCGCCTGGGACCTGGCGAGCGAGCGGCTCTTCGATTCCGCGGGCGCACCGCTCGCGCTCCGCACCCCCATCGCCGCATGAACCTCCAGGAAACGGGAAGCCCCCCATGATCGAGCGCGCCTCGCGTCGTCACCTCCTCGGCCTCGGGGCCGCGGCCGCCTCGCTCCCCTTCATGCCGCACGTGGCCCGCGCCCAGACCGGCGGCCGCGTGGTCGTCAGCACCTGGGGCGGCGACTACGCGGGGCTGCTCGGCAGCAACATCGACAAGCCGATCCTCGGCCCGAAGAACATCGAGGTGACGCAGGACGTGGGCACGGAGCCCGCGCGCATCGCCAAGCTCATCGCCCAGCGCCGCCTGCCGCGCGGCAACGTGGACATCATCTGCGCCCAGGCCCCCTCCTGCTACGACCTGAACGAGGCCGGGCTGCTGGAGCCGCTGGACGAGACGAAGGTGCCGAACATGCGGCACGTCGTGCCCGAGCTGCGCAACAACTACGCCCTGCCGCACATCTTCAGCCCGCAGGTCTTCATCTACAACACCGAGCGCGTCCAGGCGCCGCCCACCACCTTCGCCGACCTCATGGCGGATCGCTTCAAGGGCAAGGTCGGCCTGCTCGACAACAGCTTCACCTACATCGTCATGGCCGCCGCCCTGCAGAAGACCGGGGACGCCATGAACCTGCAGGCCGTAAAGCCTGAGCTCGAGAAGCTCGTGCGCGATGGCAACAAGACCTACACCGTCACCGACGCCTTCGCGCCCGCGCTGCGCTCCGGCGAGATCGACGTCGGCCCGGTCTGGCAGGCGCGTGTCATCTTCTGGCAGAAAGCCGGCGTCGCAGTGCGCGGCTCCTTCCCGCAGGAGGGAAGCGTCGTCTACGTCTCCTCCATGGGCGTGCCGAAGAACGCGCCGAACAAGGCCGCCGCCTTCGCCTACCTCAACGCTATGCTCGAGCCCGCGGCCCAGCGCGGCTTCGCCGACAGCATGGGCTACCTGCCCACCAACGCCGAGGCGACGTTGGAGGGCGAGGTTGCGCAGCGCCTGGCGCTTCCCGAGCCGCGCCCGAAGCTCGTCGCGCCCGACTACGCGAAGCTCGCCGCCGCGCGCGACGACCTGAACGACTGGTGGCGCCGCCTCCTGGACGGGCGATGAGCGCGAGGCCCCGCGGCCTGACGGCGGGCCTGCTCGTCGGGCCCGCCACGCTGCTCGTGATGGGCGCGCTGGTGGCGCCGCTCCTCCTTCTCGCTCGCACGAGCCTCAACCGCTACGACCGCACGCAGTTCATGGTCGAGGCGCTGACGCCGGAGAACTACGCGCGCTTCCTCGTGGACCCCTTCTACACGGGCGTGCTCTGGACCACCCTCTGGATCGCGCTCCTCACCACCGCCCTCTGCCTCCTCTTCGGCTTCCCCATCGCCTATCGCCTCGCGCGCTCGCAGAGCCGCTGGAAGTCGGCGGGCGTGCTGCTCGTCATCCTGCCGCTCTTCATCGGCAGCACCGTGCGCGCCCTCGGCTGGATGGGCGTGCTCGGCCGCGGCGGCCTGCTGGACAGCGCCGCCGCCGCCCTCTCGCCCGGCAGCAGCGTGGCCCTCCTCTACACGCCCTTCGCCGTCGTGCTCGGCATCCTCTCCATCAACCTGCCCTACATGGTGCTGACGCTGCAGAGCGTGATCGAGGGCATCGACGCCCGCGTCGAGGAGGCCGCCGACAGCCTCGGCGCCGACGGCCCGCGCCGCTTCCTCCACGTCGTGCTGCCGCTCGCGCTGCCGGGCATCGCCACGGGCGCGGTGCTCGTTTTCATCCTGGCGATGAACGCCTACGCCACGCCGCTGCTGCTCGGCGGCGCGCGCTTCCAGATGATGGCGCCGATGCTGTTCCGGGAGTACGCCGTGAACAACAACTGGCCCTTTGCCGCGGCCATCGCCTTCATCCTGATGATCACGACCCTCACGCTGACGGCGGCCTCCAGCGCCTTCGTCCAGCGCCGCTACAAGGCGGCCTGATGGCGGAGCGCGCGCCGCGCGGCATCCGCCGCCAGACCGTCGTGGAATCCGCGACCGAGGAGCTTCGCCGCCGCATCCTGGCCGGCGGCTTCCGCGCCGGCGAGGCGCTGCGCCAGGACGCGCTGGCGGAGGAATTCGGCATCAGCCGCATCCCGCTCCGCGAATCCTTCCGACAGCTCGCGGCCGAGGGGCTCGTCACCATCCACCCGCACCGCGGCGCCGTGGTCAGCACCCTTTCCACCGAGGAGATTGCGGAGCTGTTCGACCTCCGCGCCATGCTCGAGCCCGACCTCATGCGCCGCGCCGTCCCGCGCATGGCCGCGCCCGACTTCGTGGAGGCCGAGCGCGTGCTGTCCGACTACTCCGCCGCGATCGACCGCGCCGACCTGAACGCCTGGGGCGAGCTGAACACGGAGTACCACCTCGCCCTCTACCGCCCCGCCGCGCGGCCGCAGACCCTCGCGCTCGTCCGCGCCCTCCTCGCCAACACCGACCGCTACACCCGCCTGCAGCTCGCCGTCGCCGGGGGGACGGAGCGCGCGAAGGCGGAGCACGCGGAGCTTCTCGCCCTATGCCGCCGCGGCGCCGCCGAGGAGGCCGCGCGCTTCACGAAGCGGCACGTCATGGACGTGAAGCGCGACCTCCTCCGACTGCTCGCCGCCTCCGCTCCCGCGGGCAACACCGCGTGACCGCCTGGCACGGGGCTTGCTGCCACGGGGCTCCGTCCCCGAACCTCCCGGGATGACGCCCCTCACCGCGGCGGAGAGCACCCCCATGCAGGCCCTCGAGGTCCGCGACCTCGCCGTCACCTTCGCCACCGAGCGCGGCCCGCTGCGCGTGCTCGACGGCATCTCTTTCGCCCTCCCGCCGGGCCGCACGGTCGCGCTGGTGGGCGAGAGCGGCTGCGGCAAGTCCGTCGCCTCGCTCGCCATCATGGGCCTGCTGCCGCCGAACGCCGCGGTGGAGGGTGCGATCCGCCTGGAAGGCCGCGAGATCGCGGAATTGCCCCCCGAGGAACGCCGCAAGCTCCGCGGCGCCGATCTCGCGATGATCTTCCAGGAGCCGATGACGAGCCTCAACCCCGTCTTCACCGCGGGCGACCAGGTGGCGGAGGCGCTCCGCCTGCACCAGGGCCTGGACCGCGCCCGCGCCCAGGCCGCCGCCGTCGCGATGCTGGAGGCCGTCCGCATTCCCGAGGCCGCGCGCCGCGCCCGGCAGTACCCGCACCAGCTCTCGGGCGGGATGCGCCAGCGCGTGATGATCGCGATGGCGCTCGCCTGCCGCCCCCGCGTGCTGATCGCGGACGAGCCCACCACCGCCCTCGACGTCACCGTGCAGGCGCAGATCCTCGCCCTCCTTGACGACATGCGCGGCGAGACCGGCGCCGCCGTCCTGCTCATCACCCACGACCTCGGCGTGGTGGCCGACCACGCGGACGAGGTCGTGGTGATGTACGCCGGCCGCGTCGCCGAGACGGGGCCCGCCGCGCGCGTCCTCGCCACGCCGCAGCACCCCTACACCGTCGGCCTGCTCGGCGCCGCGCCCCGCCTCGACGGCCCGCGCGGCACGCGGCTCGCCACCGTGGAGGGCACCGTGCCCGACCTCGCTGACCCGCCCGCGGGCTGCCGCTTCAAGACCCGCTGCCCCTTTCGCGTCGCGGTCTGCGACACCGCGCCGCCCCTCCTTGAGGTCGCCCCCGGCCACCGCGCCGCCTGCCACCGCGCGCCTCTCGACCAGCTCCTGGTGGCCGCGTGAGCGACGCGCCCCTGCTTCAGCTCGACGGCGTCACCCGCCACTTCCCCGTGCGCGACGCGCTCGGCCGCCGCCGCGGCGCCGTGCGGGCGGTGGACGGCGTCTCCCTCTCCGTCATGGAGGGCGAGGTGCTGGCCGTCGTCGGCGAGAGCGGCTGCGGCAAGTCCACCCTCGGCCGCCTGGCGCTCCGCCTGGAGGAGCTGGACGCGGGCAGCGTCCGCTTCGCCGGCCTCGACCTCCGCGCCATGCCCGCCGCCGCGCTGCGCCGCCAGCGCCGGCACATGGGCATGATCTTCCAGGACCCCTACGCGAGCCTCGACCCGCGCATGACCGTCGGCCAGGCCGTGGCCGAGCCGTTGCGCCTCCACCGCCTCGTGCCGCGCGCGGCGGAGCGCGACCGGGTCGCGGAGCTCCTCGCCCGCGTCGGCCTCCGCCCGGAGCACGCCGACCGCTGGCCGCACGAGTTCTCCGGCGGCCAGCGCCAGCGCATCGCCATCGCCCGCGCGCTGGCCAGCGGCCCCCGCCTCGTCATCGGCGACGAGCCCGTCAGCGCGCTCGACGTCTCCGTGCAGGCGCAGGTCATCAACCTCCTGCAGGACCTCATCCGCGAGTTCCGCCTCGCCTTCGTGCTCATCAGCCACGACCTCGCGGTGGTGCGCCACGTCGCGGACCGCGTCGTCGTCATGTATCTCGGCCGCGTCGTGGAGGAGGGGCCCGCGGGCGACCTCTTCGCCGCGCCGCGCCACCCCTACACCCGCGCGCTCCTCGCCTCCGTCCCCGGCGCCGGCCCCAAGGGCCCGCCCCTGCAGGGCGACCTGCCGAGTCCCATCTCGCCGCCCGCCGCCTGCCGCTTCCACACGCGCTGCCCGCATGCCCAGCCGGTCTGCCGCGAGGTGGACCCGCCGCTCGCCGCGGGCGCGACCGCCCCTACGCCGGCCCATCGCGCCGCCTGCCACTTCCAGGACGCGCTCCCCCCGCTGCCCGCCGCCGTGCCCCCGTCGGGCGGCGAGCGCCTGGCCCGCCTGCAAGCCTTCTTCGCCCCCCCGAGCCGGACTGGAACCGCCGCATGACCGCCCGCCTCCTCGCGCCCCTGGCCGTCGCGGCCGCGCTCCTCGCCGGCGCGGCCCACGCGCAGGACCGGCCCAACCTCCGCATCGGCCTGCGCGAGGACCCGGACATCATGGACCCGACCCTGGCGCGCTCCTTCGTCGGGCGCATCGTCTTCGCCAGCCTCTGCGACAAGCTCTTCGACATCAACGACAAGCTCGAGATCGTCCCCCAGCTCGCCACCGGCTATCGCTGGGAGGACCCGAAGACCCTCCTGATCACGCTGCGGGACGGCGTGACCTTCCACGACGGCGAGCGCATGGACGCCGAGGCCGTGCGCTACTCCCTCCTCCGCCACCTGACGATGCAGGGCAGCTTCCGCCGCGGCGAGATCACCGACCTCGAGACAGTGGAGGTGGTGGACCCCACGACCGTGCGGCTCCGCCTCAAGCAGCCCTCCTCGCCCTTCCTCAGCCAGCTCACCGACCGCTCCGGCATGATCGTCTCCCCGAAGGCCGCCGAGGCCGCGGGCCGCGACTTCGGCGCCCGCCCCGTCTGCGCCGGCCCCTTCCGCTTCGTCGAGCGCATCGCGCAGGACCGCATCGTGCTCGAGCGCTTCCCCGCCTACTGGAACGCGGCGAGCATCCACTTCAACCGCGTGACCTTCCAGCCCATCACCGACAGCACCGCCCGGCTGGCGAACCTGCAGTCCGGCACGCTGGAGCTGATCGAGGTCACCAGCCCGAGCGACGTCCCCGCCATCCGCCGCGACCGCCGGCTCGCGCTCTCCACCGTGGAGGGGCTCGGCTACTGGAACCTCATCTTCAACATCGGCAACGGCCCCCGCGCGGCCACGCCCATGGGCCAGGACCGCCGCCTGCGCGAGGCCTTCGACCTCGCGATCGACCGCGAGGCGCTCATCGGCGTCGTCTACGAGGGCCTGCACACCCCCACCGCGCAGCCCATCCCCCCGGCCTCCCCGATGCACGTGCGCGAGCTGCGCCCGGCGGCCCGCGACGTGGAGCGCGCGAAGGCCCTCCTGCGCGAGGCCGGGGTCCGCACGCCGGTCACCGTCGACCTGATGGTCCCGAACAGCCCCGAGACGCGCCAGGCGGCGGAGGTCATGCAGTCGATGGTGGGCGAGGCGGGCTTCGACCTCCGCATCGTCGCGACCGAGTTCGCCTCCTCCCTCGCCGCCGGTGTGCGCGGCGACTTCCAGGCCTATCTCATCGCCTGGTCCGGCCGTCCCGACCCCGACGGCAACGTCTGGACCTTCCTCCACAGCCGCGGCGCGCAGAACGACGGCAAGTACGCGAACCCCGAGGTAGACGCGCTGCTTGACCAGACCCGCACCGAGAGCGAACCCGACAAGCGGCGCGCCCTCTACGCCGAGGCCTTCCGCATCGCGCTCACCACGGACCGCGCGCGCCTCTACCTCTGGCACCCGAAGGTCATCATGGCCTACGCGGCCCGCCTGCAGGGTCTCGCCCTCCTCCCGGACGGCCTCATCCGCCTCCAGGGCGTGCGGCTCCGCTAGACGATGTGGGGATGGCTCCTCCGCCGGCTCGGGCAGATCATCCCGACCCTGCTGATCCTCTCGGTCCTCATCTTCGCCCTGCAGCAGCTCATGCCCGGCGACCCCGCCATCATCATGGCGGGCGAGGAGCGCGGCGACCCGCAGGTGCTGGCCGAGATTCGCGCCGAGCTCCTGCTCGACCGCCCGATCTGGGAGCAGTACGGCGCCTGGCTCTGGCGCCTGCTGCACGGCGACCTCGGCTTCTCCTGGCGCATCCGCCAGCCCGTGGGCGCGCTCATCCTCGAGAAGCTGCCGGTCACGCTCCAGCTCGGCCTCATGGCCTTCGTGATCTCGGTCGCGATCGGCGTGCCCGCCGGCATCGTCTCCGCCACCTACCGCGACCGCCCCGCGGACTGGGTGGCCAACGGCGTCGCCCTCGCCGGCATCTCCACGCCGAACTTCTGGCTCGGCATCATGATGATCCTCTTCTTCAGCGTGCAGCTCGGCTGGCTGCCGCCCTCGGGCTACGTGCCGCTGACGGAGGACTGGCGGCAGTCGCTCGCCACCACCATCATGCCCGCCTTCGTGCTCGGCGGCGGCATCGCCGGCGTCTTCATGCGCCACACCCGCGCCGCCATGATCGGCGCGCTCGGCCAGGACTACGTCCGCACCGCCCGCGCGAAGGGCCTGCCCGAGCGCGTCGTCGTCAACAGGCACGCCCTGCGCAACGCCCTCATCCCCGTCGTGACCCTCGGCACGATTGAGCTCGGCCGGCTTCTCGCGGGCGCCGTGCTGACCGAGCAGATCTTCTCCATCCCCGGCTTCGGCAAGCTGATCGTGGACGCCGTGTTCAACCGCGACTACCCGGTGGTGCAGGGCGTCGTCGTCGTCACCGCCGTCATCTTCGTCAGTCTCTCCCTCCTGGGCGACCTCCTCTACATGGCCATCAACCCGAGGCTTCGCGCCGCATGAGCGCGACCGCGGCCAGCGCCGTCCCGCGCGCGGAGAGCCCCGGCCGGCGCGCGCTCCGCCGCTTCCTCCGCCACCGGCTCGCGGTCGCGGGCCTGGTGGTCGTCCTCGCCTTCGTCCTTGCCGCGGCGCTCGCCCCCTGGATCGCGCCCTTCGACCCCGTCGCGACCTCCTGGTCGCGCATCCGCAAGCCGCCTTCCGAGCTTCACCTGTTCGGCACCGACGAGAACGGGCGCGACGTGCTCTCGCGCGTCCTCTGGGGTGCCCGCGCCTCGCTGCTCGCCGGCGGCCTCTCCGTCACGGCGGCGCTGACCCTCGGCGTGCCCTTCGGCCTGCTCGCCGGCCTCGCGGGCGGGTGGGTGGACACCTTCATCTCCCGCGTCACCGACGCGATGCTCTCGGTGCCCTTCCTCATCCTCGCCATCGCGCTGGCCGCCTTCCTCGGCCCCGCGCTGGAGAACGCGATGCTCGCCATCGCCATCTCCGCCAGCCCCATCTTCGTGCGCCTCGCGCGCGGCATGGCCATGGAGGCGAAATCGACCGAATGGGTGGAGGCCGCCCGCGCGCTCGGCAACCCGCCCTGGCGGATCGCCCTCGCGCATGTCCTGCCGAACATCGTCCCGCCGCTGCTCGTGCAGGCGACGCTCGCCATCGCCGAGGCCATCATCGCCGAGGCCTCGCTCTCCTTCCTCGGCCTCGGCCAGCAGCCGCCGAACCCCTCCTGGGGATCGATGCTGAACGCGGCGCAGCGCTTCCTCACCCAGGCGCCCTGGATGGCGATCTACCCGGGCCTCGCCATCTTCCTCGTCGTGCTCGCCATCAACCTGCTCGGCGACGGGCTGCGCGACGCGCTCGACCCGCGCGCGCGCGGCCGCTGAAGGGCGGCCGCGCGCCGCCCTCAGACCTCGAAGGCCTCGCCGACCGCCGGCACCCGCACGCGCCCGGCCTGGTCGCCCATCTCCGTCAGGAAGGCATCCGGCGACTGCGCCAGTGGCGGGAAGGTGCGGTAGTGGCAGGGGATGACCACCGGCACCTCCGGCAGGAAGCGCCGCATCGCCAGCGCCGCGCCGCGCGCGCCCATCGTGAAGCGATCCCCCATCGGCACCATCGCCACCGTCGGGCGGTGGAGCTCGCCGATGAGCGCCATGTCGGAGAACACCTCCGTGTCGCCCATGTGGTAGACCACTGGCCCCAGGCCGGCCTTCGGCGCGACCACCACCCCGTTCGGCAGGCCGAGATTGTGCAGCACGCCGTTCGCGTCCATCTCCGCGGAGGAGTGGAAGGCGATGGTGAGTGACACCGTGAACTCGCCCTGGTCCGTCGTGCCGCCGGTGTTCATCGGGTCCGTCGCCTCGACGCCCTGGCGGCCGAGATACTGGCACAGCTCGAAGCCGGTCACGAGCTTCGCCCCCGTGGCCTTCGCGATCGCCACGGTGTCGCCGACATGGTCCGCGTGCCCGTGCGTCACCACGACATGCGTGGCCCCGCGCGACGCCTCCGCCACCGTGCCGCCGAAGGTGGCGTTGCCGGTCAGGAAGGGATCGATGAGAACGACCGACGAGCCGAATTCCAGCCGAAAGGCCGAATGCCCGAACCAGGTGATCTTCATGGCTGCTCCTCGCTGATGCCGGCCGGGATGTGGAGGCGAGAGAGGGGATCGGCCAGGAGCGGCGCGGGAAAAAGCGCCGCGCTCACCCGGCGTCGCTCCCCATCGGGCCGACCTCCTCTGGTCCGCCCGTCTCCCGCCGCACCGGGCTCTCGCCGAGTGAGCGCCCGGCGAAGGCCCCGGCCACGAGCGGGTCGAGCCCGGTCCACCGGCGCTCAACCATCGCCAGCAACGCATCCCGCATGCGCCGCGTCCAGAAGGCCTCGATGTGGTCCCGGATGCCGGCGCGCGCCTCCTCCGCCGGATAGGCGCGGAAGAAATCCGCCATCTGGTTCGCCATCCGCGCCAGCCGTTCCTCCTCCCCGCTCACGCGCGCAGCGCCTCCGTCACGCGGTCCATCCCGTGGAAGACCGCGACCGTGTCCCGCCGCGCGACGGCCACGAGGTTCATGTCGAGCGCGCGGGCGCGGTCCAGAGCCAGGGCGGTCGGCGCCGAGATCGCGACGAGCGTGCGCGCGCCGATCGAGGCGGTCTTCTCCACCAGCTCGAAGGAGCAGCGGCTCGTCACCACGACGAAGCCCGCGCCCGTCGCGACGCCCCCCCGCATCAGCGCGCCGGCCAGCTTGTCGAGCGCGTTGTGCCGCCCGACATCCTCCCGCACGGCGACCAGCGTGCCGTCCGCGGCCGCGAAGGCGGCGGCGTGGACCGCGCGCGTCTCGTCGTTCAGCGGCTGCGAGGCCTCGAGCGAGGCCAGCGCCCGCCGGATCGCCGCGACGTCGATCGCCGGCGCGGGTGCCTCGGGGCGCGCGGCCCGCGGCATCTGGTCCAGCTCCTCGATCCCACAGAGCCCGCAGCCCGTCCGCCCCGCGATGGACCGCCGCCGCGAGAGATGCGCCGTGAGGTCGGAGGGCGCGAGCCGGATGTCGAGGCGCAGCCCCCGCTCCTCCGCCGAGATCGCCACCTCGCGGATGCCCGCCGCGTCGGCGACGACGCCCTCCGTCAGGCTGAAGCCATAGGCGAAGTCCTCGAGGTCGCCCGGCGTCAGCATCATCACCGCGAAGGGAACGCTGGAGTAGACGAGGCTGACCGGCACCTCCTCCGGCACCGGGCGCTGGATGGCCCGGCCGGCCCCGTCGGCCCCGACGACCAGCGCCTCGGCCAGCCGGCTACTCGGCCGCGGGAGCATCCTGCCTCGCCTCGATCCGCTTCATCGTCGCCTCGCCCTCCGCGAACGCCGCCTGCCAGGCCGAGGGGCCGTTGGTGCGGCGGACCTGGACCGCCGTCACCTTGTACTCCGGGCAGTTCGTCGCCCAGTCGGAGTAATCGGTCGTGATGACGTTGGCCCCGGTCGAGGCATGGTGGAAGGTGGTGTAGACGACCCCGGGCTGCATCCTCTCGCTCACGTGCGCGCGCAGCGCGATGTCGCCGGACCGGCTCTCCAGCGAGACCAGCTCGCCGTCCCGGATGCCCCGCAGCTCCGCGTCGAAGGGATGGATCTCCAGCACGTCCTCCGCGTGCCAGCGGCTGTTCTCCGTCCGCCGCGTCTGCGCGCCCACGTTGTACTGCGACAGGATGCGCCCGGTGGTGAGGATCAGCGGGAAGTTCACCCCCGTGCGCTCCTCCGTCGGCACGAACTCCGTGACCATGAACCGCCCCTTGCCGCGCACGAAGCGGTCCACGTGCATCGTCGGCGTGCCCAGCGGCGCCTCCTCGTTGCAGGGCCACTGCAGCGAGCCGACCTCGTCCAGCTTGGCGTAGGACACGCCCGCGAAGGTCGGCGTCAGCCGCGCGATCTCGTCCATGATCTCGCCGGGATGGCGGTAGTCCATGGGGAAGCCGAGCGCGTTGGAGAGCGCCATCACCCCTTCCCAGTCCGCCAGCCCGCCGAGCGGCGCCATCACGCGGCGCACGCGGTTGATGCGCCGCTCCGCGTTGGTGAAGGTCCCGTCCTTCTCGAGGAAGGAGGAGCCGGGCAGGAAGACATGCGCGTATTTCGCGGTCTCGTTGAGGAAGAGGTCCTGCACGATGACGCATTCCATGGCCGCCAGCCCCGCGGTCACGTGCTTCGTGTCGGGATCGGACTGCGCGATGTCCTCGCCCTGCACGAAGAGCCCCCGGAAGCGACCCGCCACGGCCTCGTCGAGCATGTTCGGGATGCGCAGGCCCGGCTCCGGCGAGAGCGGCACGCCCCAGGACGTCTCGAAGCTCTCCCGCACCGCGTCGTCGGCCACGTGGCGATAGCCGGAGAACTCGTGCGGGAAGGAGCCCATGTCGCAGGCCCCCTGCACGTTGTTCTGCCCCCGCAGCGGGTTCACCCCCGCGCCGGGCCGGCCGATGTTCCCCGTCGCCATCGCCAGGTTCGCCATGGCCATCACGGCGGTCGAGCCCTGGCTGTGCTCCGTCACGCCCAGCCCGTAGTAGATCGCCGCCGCGCCCCCGGAGGCGTAGAGCCGCGCCGCCTCCCGCACGGCCCGCGCCGGCACCCCCGTGACCGCCTCCACCGCCTCCGGCGCGTTCCGCGCCTCCGCGACGAAGCGGGCCCAGTCCTCGAAGGCGTCGAGGTCGCAGCGCTCCCGGACATAGCCCTCCGCGACCAGCCCCTCCGTCACCACGACATGCGCCAGGGCGTTGAGCAGCGCCACGTTCGTCCCCGGCCGCAGCGCCAGGTGGTGGTCCGCCCGCACATGCGGCGTGCGGACGAGGTCGATCCGCCGCGGATCCACGACGATCAGCCGCGCCCCCTCGCGCAGCCGCCGCTTCATGCGGGAGGCGAAGACCGGGTGCCCGTCCGTCGGGTTCGCGCCGATGACGAGGATCACGTCCGCCTCTGCCACGGAGGCGAAGTCCTGCGTCCCTGCCGAGGTCCCGAGCGTCGTCTTCAGCCCGTACCCCGTGGGCGAGTGGCAGACCCGCGCGCAGGTGTCGACGTTGTTGTTGCCGAAGGCGCCGCGGATCATCTTCTGCACGAGGAAGGTCTCCTCGTTCGTGCAGCGCGAGGAGGTGATGCCGCCGATCGCGTCCACCCCGTGCTCCCGCTGGATGCGCCGCAGCTCGGAGGCCGCGTGCCGCACCGCCTCCTCCCAGCTCACCTCCCGCCAGGGATCGGTGATCCGCGCCCGGATCATCGGCGTCGTGATGCGGTCCTTGTGGGTCGCGTAGCCGAAGGCGAAGCGCCCCTTCACGCAGGAATGGCCCTCGTTCGCCTTGCCGTCCTTGTAGGGCACCATGCGGACCAGCCGGTCGCCCTTCATCTCCGCCTTGAAGGAGCAGCCGACGCCGCAATAGGCGCAGGTCGTCACCACCGAGTGCTCGGGCGTGCCGAGCGCCACCACCGACTTCTCGTTCAGCGTCGCCGTCGGGCAGGCCTGGACGCAGGCGCCGCAGGAGACGCATTCCGAACCCATGAAGTCCGTGCCGCCCGGCGACACCTTGGAATCGAAGCCGCGCCCCTCCATCGTCAGCGCAAAGGTCCCCTGCACCTCCTCGCAGGCCCGGATGCACCGCGAGCAGGCGATGCATTTCGAGGCCTCGAAGGTGAAGTAGGGATTGCTCTCGTCCTTCGGCGCATCGAGGTGGTTCGCGCCTTCATGGCCGTAGCGCACCTCCCGCAGACCGACCGCGCCCGCCATGTCCTGCAGCTCGCAGTCGCCGTTCGCCGAGCACGTCAGGCAGTCCAGCGGGTGGTCGGAGATGTAGAGCTCCATCACGCCCCGCCGGCGCTTCGCGATCGCCTCGTTCTGCGTGTGCACGACCATCCCGGCCTCGGCGGGCGTGGTGCAGGAGGCCGGGAAGCCCCGCCGCCCCTCGATCTGCACGAGGCAGAGGCGGCAGGAGCCGAAGGGCTCCAGGCTGTCGGTCGCGCAGAGGCGCAGCACCGTCGTGCCCAGCGTCATTGCCGCCGCCATCACGGACGTGCCCTTCGGCACCGCCACCGCCTGCCCGTCGATGGTGAGCGTCACCGTGCCCTCGGCCAGGCGGATCGGGGTGCCGAAATCGGTTTCCTGGATCAGGGGCATGCGTCCCGCTCCCTCACTCCGCCGCCCGGGACAGGCCGCGGGCGGCATCGAAATCCTCGGGGAAATGCTTCAGCGCGCTGCCGACCGGGATGGGCGTCAGCCCGCCCATCGCGCAGAGCGAGGCGTCGGTCATCAGCTCCAGCAGGTCGTCCAGCACGGCGAGGTTCCGCGCCACGTCCACCCCGGTGGTGATGCGGTCGATCACCTCCGCGCCGCGCACGGCGCCGATGCGGCACGGCGTGCACTTGCCGCAGCTCTCGGCCGCGCAGAACTCGAAGGCGAAGCGCGCCTGGCGCGACAGGTCCACGCGGTCATCGAAGACCGTCACGCCGCCATGGCCGAGCAGCCCGCCCGCGCGCGCGAAGGCCTCGTAGTCCAGCGGCGTGTCGAGCAGCGCCTCGGGGAAGTAGGCTCCCAGCGGCCCGCCCACCTGCACCGCGCGGAACGGCCGCCCCGTCGCGGTGCCGCCGCCCCATCCCTCCACCACGTCGCGCAGCGGCAGGCCAAAGGGGATCTCCACCAGCCCGCCGCGTCGCACGTTCCCCGCGATCTGCACCGCGAGCGTCCCGAGCGAGCGCCCGCTGCCGAAGCCCGCATAGGCCTCGGCCCCGTGCGCGAGGATCCAGGGCACGGCGGCGAGGGAGAGCACGTTGTTCACCACCGTCGGCCGGCCGAACAGCCCCTCGACCGCCGGCAGCGGCGGCTTGGCGCGCACCACGCCGCGCTTGCCCTCCAGCGAGTTCAGCAGCGCCGTCTCCTCGCCGCAGATATAGGCGCCGGCGCCGACCCGCACCTCCAGGTCGAAGGCCTGGCCGGAGCCCGCGACATCCTCCCCCAGCCATCCCGCCCACCGCGCCGCGAGGATCGCCGTCCGCATCGCCCGCACCGCCTGCGGGTATTCCGAACGCACGTAGACGTAGCCCTTCGTGGCCCCGACCGCGACGCCCGCGATCGCCATCCCCTCGATGAGGAGGAAGGGGTCGCCCTCCATCAGCATCCGGTCCGCGAAGGTGCCGCTGTCGCCCTCGTCCGCGTTGCAGACCACGTACTTCCGGTCGGCCTCGGCGAGCCGCACGGTGTTCCACTTGATCCCCGTGGGAAAGCCCGCACCGCCGCGCCCGCGCAGCCCCGAGAGCTTCACCGCGTCGACGATCGCCTCGCCGCCGATCGACAGCGCCCGCAACAGCCCCGCGAAGCCCCCGTGCGCCGCGTAGTCCTCGACGGATTCCGGATCGACGACCCCGCAGCGCCCGAAGGTCAGCCGCGTCTGCCCCGCGAACCAGGGATGGCTCTCCGGCGGCCCGATCCGCAGCGGGTGCGCGCCGTCCTCGTCGAGCCAAGCCTCCAGCAACCCCGCCGCGTCGCCCGCCCGCACCGGCCCGTAGCCGATCCGCCCGGCCGGCGTCTCCAGCTCCACCAGCGGCTCCAGCCAGACGGCCCCGCGCGATCCCGTCCGCACGACCTCCAGCGCCACGCCGCGCCGCGCCGCCGCCTCCCGCAGCGCGCGCAGCACCGCCTCCGCCCCCAGCGCCAGCGCGGCCGCGTCCTTCGGCAGGAAGACGCGCATCACGCCCGCGCCCCTTCCACCAGCCCGTCGAGGAGCGCGTCGTCGAGCCGCGCGAGCGGCTCCCCGTCGAGCAGCGCCGCCGGCGCGCAGGCGCAGAGGCCGAGGCAGAAGACCGGCTCCAGCGTCAGGCCGCCATCCCCCGTGGTCCCGTGCCAGGCGAGGCCGTGCCGCCGCATGAACCCCTCCGCCAGCGCCTCCGCCCCCATCGCCTGGCAGGCCTCGGCGCGGCAGAGCTTCAGGACGTGGCGCCCGGGCGGGCTGGCTCGGAAATCATGGTAGAAGGTGACGACGCCGTGCACCTCCGCGCGGGAGAGGTTGAGCGCCTCCGCCACCAGAGGCACCGCCTCCCGCGGGACCCAGCCGAAGCGCTCCTGCAGGGCGTGGAGGATCGGCAGCAGCGCGCCCTCGAGCCCCGCCAGCTCGCGGATGATCCCGGCGGCGAGGGCCTCGTCCCAGGGAGGCGCCGCGACGGCCGGATGGGAAAGGGTGGCGCTCGGGCCCTGCATGCGTCGGGAGGAACTCTTTTCTTGGACGATCCATCCTGCGGATCATCCACCGCCGCATCAAGCGCTCACGGCCGTGCTGCGATAGCAAAACCCGATCAAGACGCGGCCTGCCCATCCCCCAGCTCCTGCGCCGCCGCCAATAGGGCCGCAGTCAGCGGCGGGACCGGGTCGAGCCGCGGCACCACCAGCCCGATCCCATAGGCGGCCTCCGGCGCGACCAGCGGGATGGCCGGCAGCCCCGAGGCCGTGCCAAGCGTGTTCGCCAGGCTCTCGGGCAGCACCGTCATCCACGCCCCGCTGCGGACATGCGCGATGAGGGCGACGATGGAGTTGGACTCCACCGTGGCCGCCGGCTCCACCCCCGCGCTCATCATCAGCCCGTCCATGATGCGGCGGTTCTGCATGTCGGGCGTCAGCAGGCACAGCGGCTGGCCCGCCAGCTCCGCCCAGGCCACGGAGGGCCGGCCGGCGAAGGCCGAGCCCGGCGGCACGACCAGCCGGTAGCGCTCGGTCGACAGGGGCAGGCTCCGCAGGCGCCCGAGCGGCTCGTTACCAATGTAGGTGATGCCCGCGTCCGCCTCGAAGGCTTCGAGCATCTCGAGGATCGCGGCCGAGGTCTGCGACAGGATGGTGAAGCGCATCCCCGGGTGCCGGCGGCGGCAGGCGAGGGTGAGGTGGGGCACCAGCGCGAGCGCCGTCGGGATCACCGCCACCCGCAGGTGCCCGGCGAGCCCGCCGCGCGCCGCCTGCAGGTCCTGGCGCATCGCCCGCGCGTCGCGCAGCATCCGCTGCCCCCAGGCGACCGCCTTCTCCCCCTCCGGCGTCAACCCGAGATAGCGCGAGGAACGGTGCACGAGCAGCGCGCCGAGCTCCGCCTCCAGCGCCTTGATCCCGGCGGAGAGCGTCGGCTGCGCGACGCCGCAGGCCTCCGCCGCGCGCCGGAAGTTCCCCTCCCGCGCGAGGGCGACGAGGAACCCGAGCTTGTCGATCATGCGCCCTCCCGCCGGCATGAGAGGGACGGGGCGCGCGGCTGGCAAGCCGCCCGCTCAGGCGTCCTGCCCGGCCACCACCCGTCCGGCGAGGGGATTGCCGCCCATCCAGTAGGGGAGCTCCGCCGGCGAGCCGACGCGGAAGATCGCGAGGTCGCAGCGCATCCCCGGCGCCAGCGCGCCGCGGTCCGCGAGGCCGAGCGCCGCCGCCGCGTGCCGCGTCACCCCGAGCAGCGCCTCCTCCACGGTCAGCCGGTAGAGCGTGCAGGCCATGTTCAGCATCAGCAGCAGCGAGCGCGCCGGCGAGGAGCCCGGGTTCATGTCCGTCGCGACCGCCATCCGCAGCCCGGCCGCGCGCATCGCCGCGACGTCCGGCACCCGCTCCTCCCGGATGAAGTAGGTCGCCCCCGGCAGCAGCACCGCGACCGTCCCCGCCGCCGCCATCGCGGCCAGCCCCGCCGACGAGGCGTGCTCCAGGTGGTCCGCCGAGAGCGCACCAAACCGCGCCGCGAGCGCCGCGCCCCCCCCGTCGCTCAGCTGGTCCGCGTGCAGCTTCACCGGCAGCTCGGCGGCGCGCGCCGCACGGAACACTGCCTCCGTCTCCGCCGGCGTGAAGGCGATGCGCTCGAGGAAGGCGTCCACCGCGTCCACCAGCCCCTCCGCGGCCAGCGGCGCGACCATGCCGGCCACCGCCGCCGCGTAGTCCCCCTGCCGCCCCCTGTATTCGGGCGGCACCGCGTGCGCGCCGAGGAAGCTCGTCGCCACCGACACGCGGCGCTCCCGCCCCAGCGCCCGCGCCGCGCGCAGCATCCGCCGCTCCGCCTCGAGCTCGAGCCCGTAGCCCGACTTCACCTCCACTGTCGTCACGCCCTCGGCCAGCAGCGCGTCGAGCCGGGGGAGGGCGCCCGCCACTAGCTCCTCCTCCGTCGCCGCGCGCGTGGCCCGCACGGTGGAGAGGATGCCGCCGCCCTCCCGCGCGATCTCCTCGTAGGTCGCGCCCGCCAGCCGCCGCTCGAACTCGGCCGCGCGGTTGCCCCCGAACACCAGGTGCGTGTGGCAGTCCACCAGCCCCGGCATCACCCAGGCGCCGCCGCAATCGACGACCGGCGCCGAATGCGCGGGCAGCGCGGCGCGCGGACCCACCCAGGCGATGCGCCCCTCCTTCGCGGCCAGCGCGCCGTCCCGCAGCACACCCAGCCCGTCCGTCATGGTGAGGAAATCCGCCCCCACCCAGACCCGGTCGAACTCAGCCATCGGCCAGCGCCGCGAAGCGCCCCGCCGCCACCAGCGCCGCGACGGCCGCGATGTCCGGCGCCATGAAGCGATCCGCCTCCCAGGCCGCCGCCACGCCCCGCACGAGCGCGTGCGCCGCCTCCAGCGGCACGGAGGATCGCAACGGCCGGTGAAACTCCACCGCCTGGCTCGCCGCCAGCAACTCGATAGCCAGAATGTCCCGCAGGTTCCCCGCCATCGGCAGCAGCCGTAGCGCCGCCCCGGTGGCCATGCTCACATGGTCCTCCTGGTTGGCCGAGGTCGGCAGGCTGTCCACGCTGCGGGGATGGGCGAGCGACTTCCCCTCGCTCGCCAGCGCCGCCGCCGTCACCTGCGCGATCATGAAGCCCGAGTTCAGCCCGCCGTCCCGCACGAGGAAGGCCGGCAGCCCCGAGAGCGCGGGATCGGTCAGCAGCGCGATCCGCCGCTCCGACAGCGCGCCGATCTCGGCCAGCACCAGCGCGAGATGGTCGGCCGCCAGCGCCACCGGCTCCGCGTGGAAGTTCCCGCCCGACAGCACCTCGCCCTCCGCCGTAACCAGCGGGTTGTCCGTCACCGCGTTCGCCTCGCGCTCCAGCACCGCCGCCACATGGTCGAGCGTGTCGAGGACGGCGCCCATCACCTGCGGCTGGCAGCGGATGGAGTAGGGGTCCTGCACACGCGGGTCGCCGGTGCGGTGGCTCTCCCGGATCGCGCTGCCCGCCATCAGCCCCCGCAGCGCCGCCGCCGCCCGGATCTGTCCGGGCTGCCCGCGCAGCGCGTGGATGCGCGGATCGAAGGGCGTGTCGGAGCCGCGCACGCCCTCCGTGCTCATCGCCCCCGCCACCAGCGCGGTGGCGAAGAGGTCCCGCGCCTGGAACAACCCGAGCAGCGCGATGGCCGTCGAGACCTGCGTGCCGTTCAGCAGCGCGAGCCCCTCCTTCGGCCCCAGCGGCAGCGGCGCGAGCCCGACCTGCGCCAGCGCCTCCGCCCCGCCGACCACCCGCCCCCCGACCTCCGCCTGGCCCTCGCCGATGAGCACCATCGAGAGATGTGCGAGCGGCGCGAGGTCCCCCGAAGCGCCCACCGACCCACGCGCCGGGATCACCGGCAGCGCATCGGCCTCCAGCAGCCGCAGCAGCGCCTCCACCGTCTCCTCCCGCACGCCCGACGCGCCCCGCGCGAGCGAGAGCGCCTTCAGCGCGAGCACCAGTCGCACGACCGGCCGCGGCAGCGGCTCGCCCACGCCCGAGGCGTGGCTGCGCACGAGGTTGAGCTGCAGCCGCACGAGGTCGTCGGGCGCGATGCGCGTGCCCGCCAGCTTGCCGAAGCCGGTGTTCACCCCGTACATCACCTCGCCGGCCCCGAGCCGCGCGGCGAGCGCCGAATGGCTGGCCCGCACCGACGCGCGCCAGCCCTCCGCGAGCGCGAGCGGCCCACCCTCCATCACCGCCCGAAGCGCGGCGAGCGTCGCCCCGCCCGGGGCGATCACCGCCCCACCATCGGCAGGTCCAGCCCCTTCTCCCGCGCCCATTCCTTGGCGGCCTCGTAGCCCGCGTCCGCGTGGCGCATCACGCCCGTCGCCGGGTCGTTCCAGAGCACCCGCCGCAGACGCCGCGCCGCGTCCGGCGTGCCGTCCGCCACGATCACCATCCCCGCGTGCTGCGAGTAGCCCATGCCCACGCCGCCGCCGTGGTGCAGCGAGACCCAGGTGGCGCCCGAGGCCGTGTTCAGCAGCGCGTTCAACAGCGGCCAGTCCGACACCGCGTCCGACCCGTCGAGCATCGCCTCCGTCTCCCGGTTCGGCGAGGCGACGGAGCCGGAATCGAGGTGGTCCCGCCCGATCACCACCGGCGCGGACAACTCGCCGCGCGCCACCATCTCGTTGAAGGCGAGCCCCAGCCGGTGCCGGTCCCCGAGCCCCACCCAGCAGATGCGTGCGGGCAGCCCCTGGAAGGCGATGCGCGCCTGGGCCATGTCGAGCCAGCGGTGCAAATGCGGGTCGTCCGGGATCACCTCCCGCACCTTGGCGTCGGTCTTGCGGATATCCTCGGGATCGCCCGACAGCGCCGCCCAGCGGTAGGGCCCGATGCCGCGGCAGAACAGCGGCCGGATATAGGCCGGGACGAAGCCCGGGAAGTCGAAGGCCTCCGCCAGCCCCTCGTCCTTCGCCATCTGCCGAATGTTGTTGCCGTAGTCCATGACCACCGCGCCCATGCGCTTGAAGTCCAGCATGGCCCGGACATGCGCCACCATGCTCCGCTTCGCCGCCGCCGCCACCGCGCGCGGGTCGCTCTCCCGCTTCGCGTGCCACTCGTCCAGCGTCCACCCCGCGGGCAGGTAGCCGTTGGAGGGATCGTGCGCGCTCGTCTGGTCCGTCACGATGTCCGGCACCACGCCGCGCCGCACAAGCTCCGGGAAGACCTCCGCGGCGTTGCCCAGCAGCCCCACGCTGATCGCGCGCCGCTCGTCACAAGCGCGCCGGATCATCGCCAGCGCCGTGTCCAGGTCGTCCGCCCGGTGGTCGAGATAGCGCGTCTCCAGCCGCTTCTCGATGCGGCTGGGCTGGCACTCCACCGCCAGCACCGAGGCCCCCGCAAAGACGCCGGCCAGCGGCTGCGCCCCGCCCATGCCGCCGAGCCCCCCCGTCAGGATCCAGCGCCCCGCGAGATCGCCGCCGAAATGCTGCCGCCCGGCCTCGGCGAAGGTCTCGTAGGTCCCCTGCACGATCCCCTGCGACCCGATGTAGATCCAGGACCCCGCCGTCATCTGGCCGTACATCATCAGCCCCGCGCGATCGAGCGCGTTGAACTTCTCCCAGGTCGCCCAGGCCGGCACGATGTTGGAGTTGGCGATCAGCACCCGCGGCGCGTCCGCGTGCGTCTCGAAGACGCCGACAGGCTTGCCGGACTGCACCAGCAGCGTCTGCGTATCCTCCAGCCGCCGCAGCACGTCGACGATCATCTCGTAGCTGCGCCAGTCCCGCGCCGCGCGGCCGATCCCGCCATAGACCACCAGCGCGCCCGGGTTCTCCGCCACCTCGTCGTCGAGGTTGTTCATCAGCATGCGCAGCGGCGCCTCCGTCACCCAGTGGCGCGCGGAGAGCTGGCTTCCCCGCGCGGCGCGGATGGCGGGCGCGTTGCGGAAGCGGGCGTTGTCGCTCATGCGGTTCCCCGAAGGCTGTAGTGGCCGCCCGGCCCGTCCTGCATCCGGTAGCGTCCGGAGAGCTCGAAGCGGCTGGCGGGCTGGGTCAGGCGCGAGAAGGTCGTGGCCTCGCCGTGGCGGAAGGTGCGTCGGCGGATCACCAGGCAGGGGTCGCGCGGCCCCACCTCCAGCAGCCGCGCGATCTCGTCGAGGGGCAGGATGGCGGTCACCGCCTGCTCCATCTCCGTCACCTTGCCGACCTCGCGCAGGAAGTCGTAGGTGGTGCGCGCGGAGAAATCCTGGGCCTCGTAGCCGGGCGCGTAGCCCGGGCGGATGAAGCGCTCCTCGAGCTGGATCGGCAGCAGGTCGCCCTTGTGCAGCACGATCGAGGCCGGCACGCGCCCGCCGCGCGGCAGGCCCAGCGCGTCCGCCGCTTCCTCCGTCAGCGTGGCCGCGCCGAGCGCCAGCACCTCGCAGGACCAGGCCATCCCGCGCCCGCGGATCTCCTCCGCGATGCTCTCGATGCTCGTCAGCCCCGTGCGCGGCTTGTTGCCGTCGAGGTCCGCGGCCACGAAGGTCCCGACCCCCGGCACCTTCCGCAGCCGCCCCTCCCGCGCCAGCTCCGCGAAGGCGCGGTTCACGGTGATGCGCGACACGCCGAGCATCGGCCCCAGCTCGTTCTCGCTCGGGATGCGCGCGTTCGCCGCCCACTCGCCCGAGGCGATGCGGGAGAGGACGAACTCCTTCACCGCCGCGTAGCGCGGCTGCGGCGCGCCGCCGTCCGGCACCGCGTCAGCCCGCCGGCGCGACTGTCTTGCGGTAGCCGAAGGCCTGGTCGAAGCGGTTGAGGATGTGCCGCCCCGCCGTGATCGGCTCGTAGCGCGCCTCGCCGTCCGGTGTGCCGAGCTCCCGCGGGTCGATCAGCGCGCCGAAGTCGGGGTCGTGGAAGGTCGCGATGGACATCCGCTCCCGCCCGCTCCGGTTCACCACCCGGTGCGGCGTGGAGGCGAAGCGGTCGTTGCTCCAGCGCCCCAGCAGGTCGCCCACGTTCACGACGAAGGTGCCGGGCAGGGGAGGGGCGTCGATCCAGCCGCCGCTGCGCCGCTCCCGCACCTGCAGCCCGCCGTTGTCGTCCTGCCAGAGCAGCGTGAGAAGGCCGAAATCCGTGTGCGGCGCGACGCCGAAGACCTCCTCCTCCGCGCCCACCTCCTGCGGCGGGTAGAAGATCGCCTGCGTCCGCTGCAGCGGCTTGCGGTAGCGCGGCTCGAAGAAGCCCGGCTCCAGCCCGAGGCTCACCGCCACCGCCCGCGTCAGCCGCGCGCCGAGCGCCAGCATGGCGTCGTAATAGGCGCCCATGGCCGGCCGCAGCGCGGGCGCGAAGTCCGGCCACTGGTTCGGGCCGCGCAGCGGCTCGCCCGCCAGCACCGCGGGGTCGTCCTCGGGAAGCTCGAGCCCAATCGAGAAGAACTCCTTCCGGTCCGCGTGCTTCGCGCCCTCCATCAGCGCGCCGCCCATGGCGTGCCAGCCGCGGTGGCGCGCGTTGGCGCGCACCCGCGCCTTGGTCTCCTGGGGAAGGTGGAAGAAGTCGCGCGCGGCCGCGACGGCGGCGGCGATCACCGGCTCCGGCACGCCGTGGCCCGAGACGTAGAAGAAGCCCGGCCCGGTGCAGGCCTCGCGGATCGCGGCCGCGACGGCCGGCACGGCGCTTGCTGAACCCGCGGCCAACCCCGAAACGTCGATCACGGGAAGAGAGGTGTTTCCGTCCATGCGCGTCGTCCCCGCCAGGGCCCGCAAGGGGTCTTGCCTTGCCGCCGGGGGAATGCTTGCGTCCATGACCTGTCATGTCAAGCTCGGCGCCCTTGGCTCCGACCGCCTCTCTCCCTCACCATCCCGTCCTGCAACGACCCGCCGCCAGGCGCCCTGGCCCAGAGAAGGAGCCCCCCGATGACACTCACCCGCCGCGGCCTTGGCGCCGCCACCCTCGGCACCGGTCTGGCCGCGGCCACCATCCGCCGCGCCGCCGCCAACAACCTCGAGAAGGCCAAGCGCGCCGGCGAGCTGGTCATCGCCACCGAGATGCACTTCGCGCCCTTCGACTTCACCGAGGGCGGCAAGCAGGTGGGCCTGAACGCGGAGCTCTTCGCCGAGGTCGGCAAGGAGCTCGCCGTGAAGATCACCTTTCAGGACCTGCCCTGGCCCGCCGTGCTGCCGGGGCTGGAGGCCAGCCGCTACGACCTCGTCGGCGGCCCCGCCACCATCACCAAGGCCCGCTCGGAGCGCTACCGCTTCACCGTGCCCGTGGCCGAGGCGACCGTGGCCCTGCTCAAGCGCGCGAACGAGTCCAGCATCACCAAGCCGCAGGATATCGCGGGCAAGCAGCTCGGCTGCGCGACGGCCACCGCCCAGCTCGCCCAGTTCCAGGCCTTCGTCGCGACCCTGCCCGGCACCACCCCGCCGATCCGGGAGTACCAGTCCTTTTCCGAGGCCTATGCCGACCTCGCGGCCGGGCGCGTCGTGGCGGTGGCCAACTCGCTGCCCAACATCGCCTACGTCGCGAAGCAGCGGCCGAACGTCTTCGCGGTGGTGCAGCCGCCCTTCGGCGCGACGTCGTACTTCGGCTATATCGGCCGCAAGGACGCGGATTCCGCGCCCCTGCTCGACGCCGTGGACGCCGCCATCGTGAAGATGCGCAACGACGGCCGCCTCGGCGCCCTGCAGACGAAGTGGTTCGGCCAGGCCTTCGACACGCCCGACACCGTGCCCGCGCCCACCGTCTAGAATGGACGTCTGACATGGACTGGGCCTTCATCGAGGAGGCCCTGCCCGCGCTGCTGCGCGGCGCGGTGGCCACGGTGGCGGTGTCGCTCGCCGCCATCGCGCTCGGCTTCGCGACGGGGGCGGCCATCGCGGCCGCCTCCACCGCGCGCGCGCGCGGCCCCCGCGTCTTCGCCGCCCTCTACATCAGCTTCTTCCGCGGCGTGCCGCTGCTCGTGCAGCTCCTGCTCGCCTACTACGCGCTGCCCTTCCTCGGGCTCGACATCCCTGCCATCGTCGCGGCCGTCGGCACGCTCGCCCTCTGCTGCGCCGCCTACGCGGCCGAGATCCTGCGCGGCGGCCTCGCCCTCGTCCCGCCCGGCACGGTGGAGGCCGCGCGCCTGCTCGGCCTCACCCGCAGCCAGGCCTTCCTCCGCATCCGCCTGCCCATCGCGGCCGCGGCCATGCGGCCGGCCCTCGTCGGGGAGGCGATCATGATCCTCAAGGCCTCCTCCCTCATCTCCCTCGTCGGCATCCTCGAACTCACGCGCACCTCGCAGGCCCTGGCGTCGAGCACCTTCATGCCGCTGCAGTCCTACGCCCTCTGCGGCGCCATCTACCTCGTCATCAACTTCACGATCATGGCGGCCTTCCGCGACCGGCGGCGCGCGTGAGCATCGCGGCCGAAACCCTGTGGGCGGTGGCGCGTGGCCTGCCGCTCACGGTCGGCATCTGGCTCGCCTCCGTCGCCACCGGCCTCGTCGCCGGGGTGCTGGTCGCCTGCGCCCGGCACTTCGGCCCGCGCCCGGTCAACGGCCTGCTGCTCGCGCTGGTGGAGATCGTGCGCGGCGTGCCCTTCGTGGTGCAGGCCTTCCTGCTCTACTACGGCGGCCCCTTCATCGGGCTCGACCTGACGCCGATCCTCGCGGGCTGGCTCGCCCTCTCGGTCTACGCGGCCGCCTATTTCAGCGAGGTCTTCCGCGGCGGCTTCGCGGCCATCCCGCCCGGCCACACCGAGGCCGCGCGGCTGCTCGGCCTGACCACGCGCCAGACCATCACCCGCATCCTGCTGCCGGAGATGGCGCTCTCCGTGCTGCCGGCGCTCGCCAACCTCGCGGTGATCCTCATCAAGGAGACCGCCATCCTCTCCATCATCACCGTGCCCGAGCTCACCTTCACTGTCTCGGGCGTCGGCAGCGCCACCTTCGCCTTCGCCCAGACCATGACGGCGCTCGCGCTCAGCTACTGGCTGCTGGTGGAGCTCACCGCCTACGGCGCGCGCCGGCTGGAGCGGGGCATCGCCCGCGCCACCCTCGGCACCGCGTGAGGACCCAGTGATGACGCAACCCTTCCTCCTCGCCGAGCGGCTGGAGCGCCGCGTCGGCGACACGCAGATCCTCGCGGGCATCGACCTTTCCGTGGAGAAAGGCGAGGTCGTCGGGCTGATCGGCCCGAGCGGCTCCGGCAAGTCCTCGCTGCTCCGCTGCATCGCCGGCCTCGACCCGCTGACGGGCGGCCGCGTGCTGGTGGAGGGCCGCGTGCCCGCGCCGGGCGACGGCATCGTCGGCATGGTCTTCCAGCAGTTCAACCTCTGGCCGCACCTGACGGCGCAGGAGAACGTGGCCCTCGCCCTGCGGCTCGCGCGGAAGAAGTCGCGCGCGGAGGCGGCGGATCGCGCCCGGGCGATGCTCGACCGCGTCGGCCTGCTCAAGCTCGCTGACCGCCGCCCCGCGCAGCTCTCGGGCGGCCAGCAGCAGCGCGTCGCCATCGCGCGGACGCTGGCGGTGGAACCCCATCTCATCCTCTTCGACGAGCCGACCGCGAGCCTCGACCCCGAGCTCACGACGGAGGTGCTCGACGTCATCCGCGGCCTCGCGGAGACGGGGCTGACCATGCTCGTCGTCTCGCACGAGATGGGCTTCGTCGCCTCGGTGGCGAGCCGCGCCGTCTTCCTCGACCACGGCAAGGTGCTGGTGGACGGCCCGGCGCGCTCCGTGTTCCGCGACGCCGCGGAGCCGCGCCTGCGCCGCTTCCTCGCCACCTACCTCCAGCGCGTCGCCTGGGCGCCCGAGCCCGCCACGCCGGTGACGCCCGGCGCATGACCGTCTTCCACGCGGCCCGGGCCCTGCTGCCCAGCGGCTGGGCGCGCGACGTCACGATCACCGCGGACGCCGCCGGCACCATCGCCGCCGCCACGCCCGGCACCGCCCCGCCGGAGGGCGCCGCGCGCCTGCCCGGCCACGTCATCCCGGGTGTCCCGAACATCCACTCCCACGCCTTCCAGCGCGCCATGGCCGGCGCCGCGGAGCGCCGCTCTCCCGCTGGGCAGGACAGCTTCTGGACCTGGCGGGAGACGATGTACCGCTTCGTCGCCCGCCTCACCCCCGACGACGCCGAGGCCGTCGCGGCCCAGCTGCACGTCGAGTGCCTCGAGCACGGCTTCACCCACCTCGCCGAGTTCCACTACCTGCACCACCGGCCCGACGGCACGCCCTACGCCGACCGCGCGGAGATGGCGCTCCGCCACCTTGCGGCCGCGCGGGAGACGGGCATCGGCCTCACGCTACTGCCCAGCCTCTACCGCCACGGCGGCATCTTCGGCGCCGAGCCCGGGCCGGGGCAGCGCCCCTTCCTGAACGACCTCGACGGCTTCGAGGCCATCCTCGCCCGCTGCGCCGCGGCGATGCGCGACCTGCCGCACGCCCGCCTCGGCATCGCCCCGCACTCGCTGCGCGCCGTGACGCCGGCGATGCTCGCGCATTTCGCTGACCATCCCGGCCCCATCCACATCCACGCCGCCGAGCAGCCGCGCGAGGTCGAGGAATGCCTCGCGGCCACCCGCGCGCGCCCGGTGGAGTGGCTGCTGGCCAACGCGCCGGTCGACGCCCGCTGGTGCGTCATCCACGCCACCCACCTGACGGAGGCGGAGAGCCGCGGCCTCGCCCGCAGCGGCGCGGTGGCGGGGCTCTGCCCGACCACCGAGGCCTCGCTCGGCGACGGCACCTTCGACCTCCCCACCTTTGCCGGCGCGGGTGGCGCCATCGCCATCGGCACGGACTCCCATGTCGGCACCGCCCCGCGCGAGGAGCTGCGGCAGCTCGAGTTCTCCCAGCGCCTGCGCCTCCTCTCGCGCAGCGTCGCGGCGGACGGCGCCTCGCCCCATCCCGGCCGCGCCCTGCTGGACGCGGTGCTGCAGGGCGGCGCCCGGGCCGCGGGCGCGCCCCTCGGCACCATCGCGCCCGGCGCCCGCTGCGACCTGGTGGAGCTGGACGACGCGCACCCCACCCTCGTGCCGCACGCGGGGGACGCCCTGCTGGACGCCTGGGTCTTCTCCGGCCAGTCGAGCCCCGTCCGCACGACGGTCGTCGCCGGCGAGGCGCTGGTGAGCGAGGGCCGGCACCGCGCCCGCGACGCCGTCGCCGCCCGCTTCCGCGCCGCCCTGCGCCGGCTTGCCGCCTGAGGCCGCGCGGCGCTACGCCGGCGAGCCCGAAGGACCGACCCCGATGCAGCGCCGCGCCCTCCTCTCCCTCGCCGCCCTCCTCCCGGCGGCCGCGCGCGCCCAGGGCCGCTGGACGCCGGACGGGCCGCTCCGCCTCGTCGTGCCCTTCGCCCCCGGCGGCTCGCAGGACGTGCTGGGGCGCCTGCTCGCCCAGGCGGCCGGACCCATCCTCGGGCAGACGGTGGTGGTCGAGAACCGCGCCGGCGCCGGCGGCGTGCTGGGGGCGGAGGCGGTCGCGCGCGCGGCGCCGGACGGGCTGACGCTGCTCCTCGCCACCGCCGGGCAGCTCACCATCGCCAAGGCCATCGGCCGCCGCCTGCCCTACGACCCCCTCGCGGACTTCGCGCCCGTGATCCACCTCAGCGACAGCCCGGTCGCCCTCCTCGCCGCGCCGGGGCTCGGCGTCGCGGACGCCCAGGGGCTGCTCCGCCTGGCGCGGGAGGCCCGGCAGCCGCTGCCCTACGCCTCCACGGGCATCGGCACGAACACCCACCTCATCATGGAGGACCTGAAGGCCCGCGAGCGCCTGAACCTCGAGCACGTTCCCTACCGGGGCGCGGCGGGGGCCTTCAACGACCTCGCGGCCGGGCGGATCGCGGCCATGTTCGTCTCCGTCCCCTCGGTCCTCGCCGCCGGGGGCGCGCAGTTCAAGGTGCTGGCCGTGACCTCCCGGGAGCGCTTCCCCGCCACCCCCGACATCCCCACCCTCATCGAGGCCGGCGTGCCGGGCTTCGAGGCGAGCATCTGGACCGGCATCGAAGCCCCCACCCGCACCCCTGCGCCCGTCGTCGCGCGCCTTGCGGAGGCCTTCCGCGAGGCGCTTGGGACCGACCTCGTCCGCTCGCGCCTCGACGTGCTCGGCGCCACCCCCAACGGCGCGGACGGCGCCGCCTTCGGCGCCCTGCTGCGCGACGACCTGGAGCGCTGGACCCGCGTCGCCGCGCCGCTCGACATCCGGCTCGACTGAGGCCGGTCAGCCCCGGCCGTAGCCCGCGTCCAGCGCCTCCGCGATCGCGCCCGGGTCGAGCCCGTCCAGCAGCGGGTTGCGCCGGAGGTCCCGGCCCCAGAGCGCCTCCAGCGCGGTCACCACCGCCTCCGTCACCGGCATGGCTAGGCCCTGCCCGCGCGCGAGCCAGAGGTAGAACGCCAGCCCGTAGGGCACGTCCTCCGTCACGTAGCGCGTCTCCATCGCGGCCGGGCCCGCCACCGCGCCGCGCGTCTCGGCGATGCGGGCCGCCATTTCCGCCAGGGGGCCGAGGGGAACGCCGTTCGCCCGGTGCAGCGATTCCTCCAGATCCAGCACGGGCGTGCCGAAGAGGGCGGCCAGGGCCGCGCGCTCCCGCGCCAGGGCCTCCATCATCCGGCAGGCGGCCGGGGTCATCAGCCCGTATTGCGGCCACTCCTCCGCCCGCTCGATCCGCGTGACGTTGGTGAGCGCGAGCACGGCGTGGATGATCGGGTTGGCGTTGGCGATGCCGGCGCCGAGCGCGCTGGGCGCCGCCGGGCTCGCGTGGCCGAACAGCGCGGTCGCCAGCGCGCCCATCGACGCCGCGGCCGCCGAGGGCACCGCCGCCACGTCCACCGCCGCCCGCACCGTCGCGACGAAGACGCGCCCGGGCGCCCGGCGCCGGGCGGTGACGGGGGTGGTCGCCATGGCCCCGATCGCCGCCCGCACGGCCGGTGCCCCGCGCGCCGCCAGCAGGCCGTCGAGCGCGAGCGGCGCGAGGGAGGCAGCGGGCGCGATCAGCAGGGGCAGGCCGGGCGGCAGCGCCCGCGCGATCCGCGGGAGCAGGTCGGGGAAGGCATAGGCGGGCACCGCGAGCAGCGCGGCCTCTGCGTCGTCAAGGGCCTCCGCGAGCCCGGCCGCGACGCGCAGCGGGAACCACCCGCGCACCGCGCCCTCCGCCTCCATCCCGCCCTCGATCCCCGCCGTGCCGCGGCCGGAGGGCGACCAGATCGTCACCGCGTGCCCGCGCGAGGCCGCCAGCACCGCCGCGGCGGGGCCGACCGCCCCCGCGCCCAGAACGCTCAGCCGCATCGCCCCGCTCCTCCGCCCCGCATCGTCCCGCCCCGAGACCATTCCCCGCGGCCCCGCTCCGCCGGAAACCGGTGGTGCAAGGGCCTGCCGCCTATGCCACCTTTGCGACCCCGACAGGAGGGACGGAAGCGCGCCATGACGCCGAACGGCTTTGCCTTGCTGGCCACCATCGTGCTGCTCGGGCCCATGCTGTACTTCCTCGTGACGTCCCTGACCTTCCTGCTCCGGCCCTTCAGCGACCCCGTCGTCACCTGGCTGCTGCGCGGGCTGTTCAACGTCCACTTCCTGCTCGTGGGCGGGACCTGCGGCGTGGCCGCGCTGGCCTTCCTGCTGGCCAGCCGGCCGCTCGTCGCCGCCGGCATCGGCACGGTCGCCGCCCTCGCGGTCGCCGCGCGGCGCTGGTTCCTGGTGAGGATCGACGCCGCGCTCCGCGTGCGGGACGCCGGCGACGCCACGGCGCTGCGCCGGCTGCGGCGGCTCCACTGGGGCGGCATGGCCTACAACGCGGCCCAGTTCCTCGCGGTCACAGCCAGCGTTTCCCGGATCTTCCCCACGGGCGTCTGATCGCCGCGCCGTTCAGGGCTGCGTCGGCGGCGGAAGACCGCCGCCCGTTCCCTCGGCCGGCGACCGGTTTCGCTTCCCGGGGAGGGCCCGATCCCCCTTAATCTCCCGCTCATCCTTCCGCGAGCCGCCAGACGAGCCCCCGAGACATGACCCTTCCGCGTCGCCGCGCCCTCCTCCTCCCCGCTCTCCTGGGCGTCTCCGCCGCGGCACGGGCGCAGGCTCCCGCCCAAGGCCCGGCGTCCTCCGTGGCGAGTCCCTGGCCCAACCGCCCGGTCCGCATCATCGTCCCCGCGCCCGGCGGCGGCGGCACGGCGGACACGCTGGCCCGCGTCTTTGCGCAGGAGCTGGAGAAGCGGGTCAACCAGCGCGTGCTCGTCGACAACCGCGGCGGCGCCAACGGCAACATCGGGGCGCTGGCCGGCGCGCGGGCGGCGCCGGACGGCTACACCATCCTCTGGTCCTGGGCGGGCACGATGGCCACCAACCCCGCCCTCTACAAGGACCTCGCCTTCGACCCCGAGCGGGACTTCGAGCCGGTGGTTCTCGTCGGCAACGTCCCCAACGTGCTCGTCGTGAACAAGGAGCTCGGCCCGCGCACGCTGGAGGAGTTCGGCGCCTACGCCCGCGCCCACCCGAACGGCATCAACTTCGGCTCCACCGGCAACGGCTCGTCGATGCACCTGGCGGGGGAGCTCTACAAGTCGCTCACCGGCGCGCAGATGACCCACGTGCCCTACACCGCGCCGGCGGCGGCGGTGACGGACCTGCTGTCGGGGCGCATCCAGGCGATGTTCAACCTCATCACGGGCGTCGCGCCCCAGGTGCGCGCGGGCGCGGTCACGCCCATCGCCGTCCTCTCGCCCGAGCGCGCGCCGCAGCTGCCGGAGGTGCCGACCACGGCGGAGCTCGGCATGCCCGGCCTCGTCTTCGGCACCTGGTTCGGGCTGTTCCTTCCCAAGGGCACGGAGCCCGCCCTCGTCGCGCGCCTGAACGCCCTCGCGAACGAGGTCCTCAACGACCCCGAGGCGCGCGCCCGCTTCGAGCAGGCGGGCATGGCCACCCTCGGCGGCACGCCGGAGCGGCTGGCGAGCTTCCTGCACGCGGAGATCGAGAGCCACGCGGCCCTGGTGCGGGCCTCGGGCGCGCGGAATGACTAGGGGAGGCGGCCTACTTCTCCGTCTCGCCCAGGGACTGCATCAGCCGGTTCGCGTTGGCGAACATCGCGACGGAGTGGACGAGGTCCAGCACCTCGATGTCGTCCATCCCGACCGCGCGCAGCGGCGCGAGGTCGGCCGCCGTCACGGCGCCGGGCGTGAGCGTCAGCCTCTCGCTGAAGTCGGCGATCGCGCGGCGCCGCGGGTCGGTCTCCACCGCGTGCCCCTCGTCCAGCACGCGCTGCATCGCCTCCGCCTGCTTCGACAGCTCCGCGAAGCGCCGGGCGTGGACGGAGGTGCAGTAGACGCAGCCGTTCGCCATGGAGACGACGGCGGTCGAGAACTCCCGGTCCGCCCGGGGCAGCCCGCGCGGCGCGTACATCACGCTGTTGAACAGCGCGCCCCGCTCGCCGAGCGAGGCGGGGTCCTGGGCGAGGGTGAGGAAGTAGGTGGAGCGCCGCTGCGCCGGCGGACAGGCCTCCAGCGCGGCCAGCTGCGCGGGGGTGGCCGTCTCGGCCTCGACGGGCGGGAGACGCGGCGTCCAGCCCACCTCCTCCATCGTGAAGCGGCTCATGCGGCGCCCTCCCCCTGCATCGCGCGCAGCCCGGCCATCAGCCGCACCTGGTAGGGCACGAAGGCGACGAGCTGCGTGACCGCCACGATGTCGCGCGGCGTCAGCCCCATGGCCGAGAGCGCGTCGATCGTGTCCTGGCCGACCGTCGCGGGCCTGGCCGCGACCATGTCGGCGTAGCGCAACAGCGCGGGCAGGCGGCCCTCCATCATCCCGTCCGTCAGGTCCTCGGCGAGCATGGCCGCCTCCTCGCCGCCCGCCGCCTCCAGCAGCGCGCGGTAGCGGGCGGCCAGCGCCCGGTCGCCCTCGCGCAGCGCCACCCGCAGCGCCAGCGCCGCGCGCTCGGCGTGCGAGACGTTGCCGGGGTCCTCGGGCATCAGCAGCTCGCGGTAGGCGCCCTCGGCGTGCCGCCGCGCCTCCGGCCGGCGCGCCCGCAGCGCCGCGAGCGGCGAGCCCGGCGCGATGCCCAGCATGTCCTCGACCAGATCCTCTGGCAGGTCGTCCCGCGTCATTCCGCCGCCTCCCTCTCCGGCCACTCGTCGCCGAGCAGCTCGGGCGTGTCATAGGCCACCAGCCGCTCGAAATGCGCCTCCCGGTCCTCGACGAACAGCGCGGCCGCGATGGCGCGCGACAGCCGCTGAGCGCCGGCCGAGATGGCGGGGATGTCGCCCGTCAGCTTCCCGTGGCTGAGCGTCGCCGGGTAGTTGAAGGCGTGGACGCGGGCCAGCGCCGGGCACTCGCCGGGCCGCTTCTCCTGGAAGGAGAAATCCGGGGCGAGATCGGGCGAGGTCGCCAGCTCCTCGCTCTCCTGCCCCGCGGGCGAGGGGAAGCGGTCGCGCCAGAGGCGGATATGCGGGGCGAGCAGGGCCAGCTCCGGCCGCTCCTCCAGCGCCACGCGGAAGCCCGTCGCGAAGATGAGGAAGTCGAGCGCGAACCCGCCTTGCGGCGTCTCGACCACGATCCCGCCGCCCGCCTCGCGCAGCCCCGTCACGGGGCAGGCAAGGTGCAGGCGGGCCTGCGGGTGGCGGGAGACGCGGAGCGTGCTGTCCCGCGGCGGCGGCGTCTGCGCGGCGCCCGCGTGGTGCAGGAAGCGCCATTTCCACTCGTCGGGCAGGGCGGCGAAGCCGTGCACCACGCCCTGGCTGCCGATGCCCGTGAACTTGTTCACCCGCGGCAGCGCCGGGCGGCGGACGAAGAGGTGCAGCGCCCCCGCGCCGGCCTCGAGCGCCGTCGCCGCGTTGTCCATGGCGGACGCCCCCGCGCCGACCACGCCCACCCGCTTGCCGCGCAGCGCCGCGAAGTTGATCGCCTCCCGCGAGTGCGCCCAGAAGCGGCGGTCCACGCCCCGCGCCATGCCGGGCACGAAGTGGCTCCCGAGCCCGTCCCGCCCGCTCGCCAGCACGACGCGGCGGCAGAGAAGGCTCTCCCCGCCCGCGAGGTCGAGCGCGAGCAGCCCGTCCTCGCGCGGGCGGATGAGGGCGACCTCCACGCCGTTGCGCACGGGCAGCGCCATCGCGCGGCGGTACCAGGTGAGGTAGTCCATCCACAGCGCCCGCGGGATCTTCCCGAGCGCGTCCCAGGCGGCGGCGCCGTGCTGCGCCTCGAAGAAGGCGCGGAAGGTGAGGGAGGGCAGGCCGAGCGCGGGCCCCGCCAGCCCCTTCGGCGAGCGCAGCGTCTCCATCCGTGCGTAGGTGACCCAGGGACCCTCCCGGCCCTCGGGCGCGCGGTCGAGGACCTGCACGCGCTCCACCCCGTCGAGCCGCAGCGCCGCCGCGGCCGCCAGCCCCGCCATGCCCGCGCCCACGATGGCGACGTCCAGCACGGGCTGACCCTCGGCCCGCCGCTCCGGCACCCAGGGCTTGGCGGGCAGCTCGAGGAGCTCGAGGTCCCGCCGCAGCCGCGCCTCCAGCGCCGCCAGTCCCGTCCCGCTCACGGCAGCGCCTCCATGCGCCGCTGCACCATGGTCTTCCAGGGCGCGTCCTCGGGCGCGGAGGAGAGCAGCGCGGTCCAGGCCTCCCGCGCCCGCTCCGGCCGCCCGGCCTGGGCCTCCACCAGCCCCGCGAGGTAGCGCAGCCCGACATGCTCCGGCGCCAGCCGCAGCCCGTCCGCCAGGAAGGAGGCGGCCTGGTCGAACTGCTTCGCCTCGATCAGCACCTGGGCGAGCTGCGCCGCGACCTCGGGGTCGAAGCCGGTGCGCAGGATCTCCACATAGGCCGCCGCCGCCTCCTGCGGCCGGCCGCGGTTGCGCTGGGCGTCGGCCATCAGCAGCCAGCCCTGCCGCGCCGCGGGGCTGCCGGGCGGCAGCGCCACCAGCCGCGCGCGGAGCTGGGCGAGCAGCGCGTCGTCCCGCGCCGCCGCGTCCCGCCGCTCCGAGAAGGTGGCCGAGGGCATGTCGGGATCGCCGTTGAGGAAATAGACCGCGAAGGCGAGCACCGGCACCGCCACCAGCCCCGCGAGCAGCGGCCCGCGCCCGCCCGACCGCGCCGCCTGCGGCTCGGGCACCGAGAGGAGGCGCCGCTGCACCTCGAGCAGCGCCGCGGAATAGGCCGTCTCGTCCAGCCGGCCGAGCGCCTTGTCCCGCTCCAGCTCCGCGAGCTGGGCGCGGTAGAGGGCACGGTCGGCGGAGTGGCGGTCGGTCACGCGCGCGGGGCGCCAGACGGTCCAGGCAAGCGGCAGCAGCGCCGCCAGCGCCAGGGCCGCCGCGAGAAGCCAGGTCAAGGATCGTTCTCCAGCGCGGCCAGCCGCGCGCGCTCGGCCTCGCTCAGCGGCGCGGGGCCGGGGCGCGCCGCGGCGCGGCGGCGCATCAGCAGCAGCGCGAGGGCACCGCCCCCCAGCACCAGCACCGGCACGCCCCAGAGCGGCGCCGTCACGAGGTTCAGCGGCGGGCGGAGGAGCACGAAGTCGCCGTAGCGCTCGTGGATGTAGTTCACGACCTTCTCGCTCGGCTCGCCCGTGGCCACCCGCTCGCGCACGAGGCGGCGCAGGTCGCGCGCGAGGTCGGCCTCGCTGTCCTCGATCGACTGGTTCTGGCAGACCATGCAGCGCAGCTCGCGCCCGATCTCCTGCGCGCGCGCCTCGGCGGCGGGGTCGGGCAGCATTTCCGCGGGGCGGCCGACCGCCATCGCCCAGCCCGGCGCCAGCAGCAGGATCGCGAAGAGGGCCGCCCTCACGCGTAGCGCCGCAGCAGCGGCTCCAGCTCGGCCGAGAGGGTGTCGGGCATCAGCGGCCCCGCCCAGCGCCAGCGCACGGTGCCGCGCCCGTCCAGGAGGTAGGTCTCGGGCACGCCGTAGAGGCCGTACTCGATGCCCGCGCGCCCGTCGGTGTCCGCGACCATCCCCGCGAAGGGGTTGCCGTGCTGCGCGAGGAAGCGCGCGGCGTCCGCCGGCTTGTCCTTGTAGTTCACGCCGAGCAACCGCACGCCCCGCCGCTGCAGCGCGACGAGCTGGGGGTGCTCCACGACGCAGGGCACGCACCAGGAGGCCCAGAAGTTGAGCAGCACCGGCCCGCCCGCCGCCAGCGCCTCCGGCCCGAAGCCCGGCACGGCCAGGCCCGGCACGGCGGGAAGGGCGAGCGCCGGCGCCGGCTTGCCGACGAGGGCCGAGGGCACGCCGCGCGGGTCGTAGGAGCCGTCCCGCATGCCCCGCAGCATGGCCCAGAAGCCGAGGCCCCCGCCCACGGCGAGGCCGAGCGGCGCCCAGACCAGCACCCGGCGGCCGAGCGGCGGCCGCACCCCGCCGGGCTCGTCCGCCGCGTCCGGCGGCGCCTTCTCCAGCCCCGTCCCGCTCACGCCTTCGCCCCCGCGGCCGCCCGCCGGCTCGGCGCGCCCACCCGCGCCCGGCGGTCCGAGAGGGAGAGCCCGCCGCCGAGCGCCATGATGGCGCCGCCGAGCCAGATCCAGGGCGCCAGCGGGTTGTAGTGCAGGCGCAGCGTCGCCGTGCCGTTCTCCTCGTCGCCCATGACGGCGTAGAGGTCGGAGGCGACGGTGGTGTGGATGGCGGCCTCGGTCGTGCTCTGGCGCGCGAGGGGGAAGTTGCGCTTCTCCGGCTCCAGCACCGTCACGGGGGCGCCGTTGTGCGTCACCGTCACGGTCGCCCGTCGGCCCGCCCAGTTGGGGCCGACAACGTCGCGCACGCCCTCCAGCTTCCACTCGTAGCCGCCGAGCGAGACGCTCTCCCCGGGCCGCACCGCCGCCAGCCGCTCGCTCGCCAGCCCCATCCCGGCCATGCCCAGCAGGGTGATGCCGAAGCCCGCGTGCGACACCGCTCCACCCCAGGCCGAGCGCGGCAGGCCGCGGGCGCGGGCCAGCGCCGCGCGCGGGCGGGAGAAGAGCGCGATGCGCTCCGACACGTCCGTCAGCGCGCCGACGATCAGCCAGGCCGCCGCGCCGAAGCCGAGCGCGGGCAGGATCGGCTCGCCCCGGACGAGCCAGACGGTCACGATGGCGCCGAGCGCGACCAGACCCGCCCACCACAGCCGCTGCAGCACCGGCCAGGGGCGCGCGCGCTTCCAGGCCATCAGCGGCCCCGCGGCCATGGCCAGGATCAGCGGCAGGGCGAGCGGGAAGACCGTCGCCTGGTAGAAGGGGGGGCCGACCGAGATCTTCGCCTTCAGCATGAGGTCCGCGAACATCGGGTAGAGCGTGCCCGCCAGCACCACCGCCGCGATCGTGCAGAGAAGGAGGTTGTTCAGCACCAGCGCCCCCTCACGCGAGATCGGCGCGAAGAGGCCGGTCGGCGAGAGGGAGGGCGCCCGCCAGGCAAACAGCACGAAGGCGCCGCCCACCGTCAGCCCCAGCAGCGCGAGGATGAACACGCCGCGCTCCGGGTCGTTGGCGAAGGCGTGGACGGAGTTCAGCACGCCCGAGCGCACGAGGAAGGTGCCGAGCAGCGACATGGAGAAGGCGAGGATGGCCAGCAGCACCGACCAGGTCTTCAGCGCCTCCCGCTTCTCCACCACGATGGCCGAGTGCAGCAGCGCGCAGCCCGCGAGCCAGGGGAGGAGGGAGGCGTTCTCGACGGGGTCCCAGAACCAGTAGCCGCCCCAGCCGAGCTCATAATAGGCCCACCACGACCCCAGCGCGATGCCGAGCGTGAGGAACGACCAGGACGCCAGCGCCCAGGGCCGCACCCAGCGCCCCCAGGCGGCGTCCACCCGCCCCTCGATGAGGGCGGCGATGGCGAAGGCGAAGGTCACGGCCGTGCCGACGTAGCCGAGGTAGAGAAGCGGCGGGTGGAAGGCGAGGCCGGGGTCCTGCAGCACCGGGTTCAGCCCCTGGCCGTCCACCGCCGGCGGCCAGACCCGGTTGAAGGGGTTGGAGGTGACGAGGATGAAGGCGAGGAAGCCCGCGCCGATCATCCCGAGCACCGCCAGCACCCGCGCCCGCAGCGCGCCCGGCAGCCCGCGCCCGAAGCCCGCGACGGCGGCGCCGCAGAGCGCGAGGATGAGCACCCAGAGCACCATGGAGCCCTCGTGGTTCCCCCAGGCGCCCGCCAGCTTGTAGAGCATCGGCTTGGCGGAATGGCTGTTCTGCACGACGTTCGAGACCGTCGTGTCGTTCTCCGCGAAGGCCCAGAGCAGGGCGCCGAAGGCCGATCCCACCGAGAGCAGCACCCCGGCGGCGAGGCCCGGGCCTGCCGCCATCAGCCGGGCGTCGCCCCGCTGCGCGCCCCAGAGCGGCAGCACCGCCTGCACGAGGGAGAGCGCCAGCGCGAGGGCGAGGGCGAAGTGGCCGAGCTCGGGGATCATCCGCCGGTCCTCGTCGCCGGCGTTTCCGCGGGCGTCATCGTGTTCCACTCCCGCGCCGGCGGCGCCGCGCCCTGCTCGGGGTTCCAGTGGCCGCTGCGCTTGAGGGCGTCCATGACCTCGGGCGGCATGTAGGTCTCGTCGTGCCGCGCCAGCACCTCGGAGGCGGCGAAGGTGCCGTCCGGGCGCATCCGGCCGAGCGTCACCACGCCCTGTCCCTCGCGGAAGAGGTCGGGCAGCACGCCGCGGTAGGTGACGGCGACGGCGTGCGCCCCGTCGGTCACGCGGAAGCGCGCCTCCGCGCCCTCCCGCACCACGCTGCCCGGCTCCACCAGCCCGCCCAGGCGGAAGGCGCGCCCGTCCGGCGCGGCCATGGAGACGATGTCGGACGGCGAGCGGAAGAAGACGAGGTTGTCGCGGAAGGCCGTCAGCGCCAGCGCCGCCGCGGCGCCGATCCCGAGCGCGCAGAGCAGCAGCACGAGCATCCGCCGGCGCCGGCGCGACGCCGCGACGCCGAGGCCCCGCCGGGGGCCGGAGGAGGTGGGGCCGGAGGTGGTGGTGGCACTCATCGCGCGCGCTCCAGTTCCCGCAGGCGCCGGGCGGCGTTGCGGTGGCGGAGGGCCGCGCCCAGCGCCAGCCCCCCGAAGCCCACCGCCGCCAGCCCCCAGGCGACGGCGACGCTCATCCAGTGGCTCATCGTCCGGTCCTCACGCGGGCACCGCCAGGCCCGGCGCCCGGTCGGCCTCGCGGGCGCGGGCGAGCTCCAGCGCCTCCACCCGCCGCTCCATCACCGCCGCCCGGACGCGGGCGAGGACGAGGGTGGCGAAGAGAAGCGAGAAACCGGTCGCGCAGGCCAGCAGCGGCCCGAGCATCGAGACGTGCATCCCCGGCGCCGCCAGCCGGGCCACGCTGGCCGGCTGGTGCAGCGTGTTCCACCAGTCCACCGAGAACTTCACGACCGGCAGATTCACGACGCCGACCAGCGCGAGGATCGCCCCCGCGCGGGCGCCGCGCTCCTCGTCCTCGAAGGCGCGGGTGAGGGCGGCGTGGCCGACCCAGAGGAAGAACAGCACGAGCACCGAGGTCATCCGCGCGTCCCAGGCCCACCAGGTCCCCCACATCGGCCGGCCCCAGAGGCTGCCCGTGGCCAGGCAGAGCGCTGTCGCGACCGCGCCGATCGGCGAGAGCTCCCGCGCCGCGAGGTCGGCCAGCGGGTGCTTCCAGACGAGGGCGAGGACGGAGGCGAGGGCTAGGCCCGAGTAGCCGGCCATGGCCAGCCAGGCCATGGGGACGTGGACGTACATGATCCGCACCGTCTCCCCCTGCTGCCAGTCGGCCGGGGAGGCCAGCAGCGCCCAGGCCACCGCCGGCAGCAGCACGCCGAGCGAGAGGCCCCAGAGCCAGGGCATGAGCCGCGCCGTCGCCCGCAGGAAGCGGCCGGGATTGGCGAAGCGATGCAGGAGCGGCGCGGGGGTGGTCAGGGGAGGGTTTCCCGGCGTTCTTGGCCCGGCATTGGGCGTTCGGTGCCGGAACCTTAGCGCGTCGCGGCCCGCGCTGGAATTGCCGGGAAACCCCGGCAGCCATGACGGGCAGATGGGGCGGGATCGCGGGGGCGGGAAGGGCCGCGCGCGCCCCTGCAACAAGCCGTCACGAAGGCGCGCGATCCCGGCCGGGCGGCCCCGCCGCGGCCCCCTCCGCTTGACGCGGCGCCCCCGCGGCTCTTTCCTCGCGCGCGTTGGGAAACGTGATTTTCGCGCCAAATCAGGCGCTTGCCAGGAAAAGGAGCCGGTCAATGGCCCAGCAGGAACCGGTCACCAGCAACCCGGTCACGAGCACCGTCGAGGACGGCGTCGCGATCGTCCGCATCGCCAACCCGCCGGTCAACGCGCTTAGTGCGGCCGTGCGCGGCGGCCTCGTCCGCGCGGTGGAGGCGGCGGACGCCGATTCCTCGGTCCGCGCCATCGTGGTGACGGCGGAGGGCCGCACCTTCATCGCCGGCGCCGACATCACCGAGTTCGGCAAGCCCCCCGTGCCGCCGACCCTGCCGGACGCCATCGCCTCGGTGGAGGCCACCTCCAAGCCCGTGGTCGCGGCCATCAACGGCGCGGCGCTGGGCGGCGGGCTGGAGGTGGCGCTCGGTTGCCACGCCCGCGTGGCCACGCCGTCCGCGAAGCTCGGCCTGCCCGAGGTGAAGCTCGGCATCCTTCCCGGCGCCGGCGGCACGCAGCGCCTGCCCCGCCTCATCGGCGCCGTGCCCGCCCTCAAGCTGATGACCTCGGGCGACCCGATCTCCGCCAAGGAGGCCCAGTCGCTCGGCATCCTCGACGAGGTGGCCGAGGACGCGCTGGCCGCCGCCAAGGCGCTGGCGCTGCGCCTGGCCGGGGGCGCCCGGCCCGCCGCTGCCAGCGCCGCCACCAACCTCGGCGACCGCGACGCCTTCGAGGCCGCGGCCGGCGCCATGGCGAAGAAGGGCGCGGAAAACCCGAGCATCGCCGCCTGCATCGACGCCGTCCGCGCCGCCTTCGACAAGCCTTTCGACGAGGGCATGGCGATCGAGCGCGCCCACTTCATCCGCCTGCGCGACGACCCCCGCAGCAAGGCGCTGCGCCACGTCTTCTTCGCCGAGCGCGCGGCCGCCCGCATCCCCGGCCTGCCCAAGGGCACCCAGCCCCGCCCGGTCGCGCGCGCGGCCGTCATCGGCGGCGGCACCATGGGCGGCGGCATCGCCATGAGCTTCGCCAACGCCGGCATCCCCGTGACGCTGATCGAGACGAGCGAGGAGAACCTCCAGCGCGGCCTCGAGCGCGTGGCCGGCAACTACGCCACCTCCGTCAAGCGCGGCAGCCTGACCGAGGAGGCCCGCGGCAAGCGGATGGGCCTCATCGAGGGCAAGGTCGGCCTCGAGGCCGCCGCCGGGGCGGACGTGGTGGTGGAGGCCGTCTTCGAGGAGATGGGCCTCAAGAAGGAAATTTTCGGCAAGCTGCAGGGGATCGCCAAGCCCGGCGCGGTGCTGGCCACCAACACCTCCTACCTCGACGTGGACGAGATCGCGGCGAGCACGAGCCGCCCCGGGGACGTGCTGGGGATGCACTTCTTCTCCCCGGCCAACGTCATGAAGCTGCTCGAGGTCGTGCGCGGCAGGGAGACCGCGCCCGACGCGCTGGCGACGGCTGTCGAGGTCGGTCGCAAGCTGGCGAAGGTGCCGGTGGTGTCCGGCGTCTGCTACGGCTTCATCGGCAACCGCATGCTCGCCCGCCGCACCGCCCAGGCCGACCGGCTGCTGATCGAGGGCGCCATGCCCGAGGAGGTGGACGCGGCGCTGAACGCCTTCGGCTTCCGCATGGGCCCCTTCGCCATGACCGACCTCGCCGGCCTCGACATCGGCTGGCGCATCCGCCAGGCCAGCGGCAAGAAATCCCCGGTGGCGGACGCGCTGGTGGAGGCCGGGCGCCTCGGCCAGAAGACGAAGCGCGGCTACTACGACTACGCCGGCGACGGCCGCACGGGCGTGCCCGACCCCGAGGTGCGCGCGGTGATCGAGCGCGTCTCGGCCGAGCAGGGCGTCACCCGCCGCGCCATCCCGCCGGAGGAGATCCTCGAGCGCCTGCTCTACCCCATGATCAACGAGGGCGCCCGCATCCTGGAGGAGGGCATCGCCGCCCGCGCCGGGGACATCGATACCGTCTGGCTGAACGGCTACGGCTGGCCCGCCGGCACGGGCGGGCCGATGTTCCACGCGGACAGCCTCGGCCTGCCGCGGATCGTCGCCCGCCTGCGCGACTTCGCGCAAGCCTCGGGCGACGAGAGCCTGCGGCCCGCCGCCCTGCTCGTCCGGCTGGCGGAGGAGGGCGGCAGCTTCGCGGCCCTCGACGAGAAAGCGGCGGCGTGAGCGCCGACCCGGCCGCCGAGGGCTGGTCTCCCCGCCCGCCCCAGGGCTTCACCGGCCTCACCGGCCCGCTCTGGTCGCGGCCGGGGGGGGATGGCTGGGCCTATGGCGTGCTGGCCGACGAGCGGCACGCCAACGGCCACGGCATCGTCCACGGGGGGATGCTGGTCACGCTCCTCGACAACACGCTCGGCATCACCGTCTCCCACGCGACGGGGCGGCGGCCGGGCGTGACGATGCAGCTCAACACGCAGTTCCTCTCCGCCGCCCGGCCCGGAGAGTTCCTGGAGGCGCGGGGCGAGGTGCTGCGCCTCGCCCATTCCGTCGCCTTCGTGCGCGGCACGATCCACGTGGGCGACCGGCTGGTCGCGGCCGGGGACGGCGTCTGGAAGCTGCTGTCCGAGCGCCCGGCCGCGGGCTGAGCCTCAGGAGGCGGGGCGCCGGTGCGGCGTGCCGCCGTGCTCCGGGTCCGCCGCGATCTCCCGGTCCGCCTCCTCCACCGCCTGGCGCGAGACGATGCCGGGCGTGTGCATGTCGGGGTCGCCGCCCTCGGCGTTCTCGACGTGGCTCTTGATGCTGCGCAGCGCGTTGCCGGCGTTGGTCGGGTCGTCGTTCGGGCTCGTCTCCTCCACCGGCGGCTCGTTCACGTGCCCGCCCTCGGCGAAGGTGAGGGAGAGGTCGGCCACCCCGGCGTCGCGCGTCGCGGGGTCGGTCACCGCCATTTCCCCGGCCGGGGCGGCGGTCCAGCGGACGGTGCGCGCGCCCTCGTCGGCGCTGAGCCCCGGGTCCGGTACCTCGTCGGCGTCGTGGCGGAGATGGGCGAACCAGAAGCGGGCGTTCCGGGGGTCGGACAGCCAGGCGAAGAGGCGAGCGGGGCTGGCGTGGACGGTGATCTTGGCGTGCATGGGTCCCTCCGGGCTTCCGAACCGCGCGGGACGGGCGGCGAGGCCGCCGCGCCCGGAAGGTTCCTCCGGGCCTATCGCCCGGGATGGCGGCCGGGTTGCGCGCGAGGGCGGCGATGGGCCGGGCCGCCGGCCATCCCGGCCCCGCATGAATTCCGGGTCACCCGGGCCGCCCTCCCTTGTCCCGCCCCCGCCGCCGGCCCTACTTCCGTAACGAGCACCACGGGCCGTCCCGGCCCCCTTGGGGGCGTCCCGGCATGAGACCTTCCCGATGAACTTCAACAAATTCTTCAACACGGCCGCGAGCCGCGTGGCCCACGCGACGGGCCGCCCGATCACCTTCGTGGTCTGCGTTGGCGTGGTGATCGTCTGGGCGCTGTCCGGCCCCTTCTTCGGCTTCTCCGACACCTGGCAGCTGATCATCAACACGGGCACGACGGTCGTGACCTTCCTGATGGTCTTCCTCATCCAGAACACCCAGAACCGGGACGGCGCGGCCATCCAGGCGAAGCTCGACGAGCTGATCCGCACCAGCGCGGCCGGCAACGCCTTCATCGGCATCGAGCACCTGACGGAGGAGGAGCTGGACGAGATCCGCGCCACCTGCGAGCAGCGCGCCCGCCTGGCCATGGCCGCCGAGGCCGCCGACGAGGCCAGCGGCCGCGCCAACCGCCGCGCCGAGGCGGCCGCCGACGCCGCGACCGAGTAGCGGCCACATCCAAGCGACCTGCTTGACCATCCGGGACGCCGCGGGCGACCTGCGGCGGATGCGCCCCTCCGTCCGCGCCCTGCTCGGCGCCGCCCTCGCCCTGCTGCTGGCGCCCGCGGCCCCGGCGCGCGCCCAGGACGGCGGGGACTGGTCGGCCTGCCGGGCCGCCATCGCCGCGGTGGAGCCGGGCTCGGGACTTCCTCCCGGCCTGCTCGGCGCCATCGCCCTCGTCGAGGCCGGGCGCGCCTCGCCCTCCGGCCGGCCCGAGCCCTGGCCCTGGAGCTGGAACGCGGAGGGGGAGGGCGGCACGGCGCCCAGCAAGGCCGCGGCCGTCGCGGCGGTCGCGGCCCTGCAGGCGCGCGGGGTGCGCTCGATCGACGTCGGCTGCCTGCAGGTGAACCTGCTGCACCACCCCGACGCCTTCCCCGGCCTCGAGGCCGCCTTCGACCCCGCGACGAACGCCCGCTACGCCGCGCGCTTCCTCAACCGCCTCCGCGCCGGCTCGCCCGACTGGGGCGAGGCGATCGGGCGCTACCATTCCGGCGAGCCCGAGCGGGGCGCCGCCTACAGCCGCCGGGTGGCGCTCGCGCGCCTCGGCGCCGCCTGGGGACGGGGCGGCGCCGTGCCCCTGCCGATGATGCGGGGCCTTGCGGGCCTCTGCGCGCCCGGCCTGCAGCCCGCGCTGCTCATCGGGGGCGCGGCGGAGGCGCGGCGCTTCCTGCGGCCGGGGGCGGGGCGGCAGCCCCCGCTGCCGCGGAACCCGCGCCCGCGCATGGCCTGCCTCCGCCGCTGAGGCGCGGCCGCCCGGCCAGCACCACCGCCCCCGCCACGAGGACCCAGGCCAGCCGCGCGCCGTAGCGGTCGTGCGGGCCGCTCAGCGTCCCCGTGGCGAAGGCGTTGGCGAGCACGGCGGTGCCGAGGCCGAGCGCGAGGCCGAGCGCCGCCCGGTCCCGCCGCCCGCGCCAGCCGAGCAGCGCGAGGCCCGCCGCGGCGAGGGCCAGGACCGGCCCCTGCACCCAGAGGACCGGCGCCACCCGCCCGGCCAGCGCCTCCCGCCACTGCGCGCCCGCCCGGAACCGCGCCAGCTCCGCCGGGCCGAAGGCCGAGACGCGTGCGGCGAGCGGCCCTTCCAGGCCCTGCAGGCCGAGCGTGTCGCCGACCCCGTTGGCGCCGAGCTGCGCCAGGGTGTCCCGGACCGCGCCGAGCGCCACGGCCAGGGGCTCCCGCGCCAGGGTCGCGCGGATGATCGCCCCGGCCTCGCCCGCCAGGGCGCGGCCGCCGAAGTCACGGGGGCAACCGGCCTCGTCGCGGTTCACGGGGCTGTCGGGGTGCCACAGGAAGACGTCGCTTGCGAGGATCCCGGGCGGGCAGGACCCGTCGCGGCAGGCCCCGGGCCCGTAGGGCGCCAGCCGGCCGCTCGCGGCGCAGAGGGTCCAGCCCGCCGCCGGGCAGGCCGCCTCGATCGTGCGCAGCGCCGGCCCGTTCGCGACCAGCCGCGCGAGGAGGAAGGTCGCGCCGTAGGGCGAGAGGGCGAGGCGCCCGTGGCCCCCGAGGTTGGTGAGGAGCAGCAGCGCGACGGCGGCCGCGAGCGGCAGCGCGACGCGCCCGGCCGCCCGCCCGCCCGCCAGCAGCGCCACCACCGCCAGCGCGCCCATCACCGGCAGGTTCGACAGGTGCGCGGCCGTCGCGAGCGCCCCCAGCCCGGCCAGCCAGGCGGCCTCCGCGCGCGAGAGGGAGGGGCGGGCGAAGGCGAGCAGGAGCGCGCAGAGCACGGCCACGGGCGTCAGCACGTCCGGCATAACCAGCGCGGCCGAAAAGGGCGCGGCCGTCAGCGCCGCGACCACCAGGCAGAGCAGCAGGTGCGGGCCCGGCGCCGCGCCCCCTCCTGCGCCGGCGCCGAAGCCGCGGGCGAGGAGCCAGAGGAGGTGCGACAGGACCAGCCCCTGGGCCAGCACCACCGGCCAGAGGCTGCGGTGCCAATGCAGCGGCAGGATCAGCGGCCCGTAGACCCAGGGCTTGTCCCAGATCATCAGCGGGCCGAGCGTCTGGTGCAGGAAGGCGCCGCTGTCGCTGAACAGCAGGGGGTAGCCGTTCAGGAAGGCGGGCCAGGCGAGCATCAGCCCGCCCGCGGCCAGGGCGAGGGCCTTCGCGATCAACCCCAGCCCTTCGCCCGCGCCTCGTCCTCCGCCCGGGCCTCGACCCAGCGCCCGGCGCCGTCCGCGAACTCCTCCCGCTTCCAGAAGGGGGCGCCGGTCTTGAGCCAGTCGATCAGGAAGGCGCAGGCCTCCAGCGCCGCCATGCGGTGGCGGCTGGCGGCGAGGACGAGGACGATTGCCTCCCCGGGCTGGATGCGGCCGATGCGGTGGACGACGGTGCAGCCCGTCAGCGGCCAGCGGGACGCGGCCTGGGCCGCGATGCCCGCGATGGCCCGCTCGGTCATGCCCGGGTAGTGCTCGAGGACGAGGGCCTCCAGCCCGTCATCGGCGCGGCAGAGGCCGACGAAGCTCGCGATGCCCCCGACATCCGTGCGCCCGGCCGAGAGCGCCGCGGTCTCGGCCGCGAGGTCGAAGCCGGCCTCCTGCACGCGGACCGTGGGCGTCATCCGCCCGTCACCGGCGGGAAAAAGGCGACCTCGTCCCCGGGCGCCACCGGGTGCTCGGGGCCGCAGAACTCCTGGTTGACCGCGGCCCGCACCTGCGCCGGGTCGGCGAAGGCGGCGGCGTGGCCGGGGGAGCGCGCGGCGAGCCAGCGCATCAGCCCGCCGACATCCGCGACCTCGGCCGGCGGGGAGACCTCCTCCTCGCCGGCGCCGGTCCGCTGGCGGAGCCAGGCGAAGTAGAGGACGCGCATCAGGGCGTCGGCACGACCGTCACGCCGCCCGTCGGCCCGAACAGCGTGGTGGAGCCCGGCTGCTGAATGGCCGTGCCGCTGGCGCCGCCGGGCTGGGTGTAGGTGGTGATGCCGCCGGTCGGCCCGGTGATGGTCGCGGGCGGGCCGCCGGGCACGGGCACGATCCGGTTGCCGCCGAGGCGCGCGGGCGGGGTGGGGGGCTCGCCGCGCGGCACGCCCTCGCGCGGCACGGGCACGGGGTCGAGCGGCGGCAGGGCCTCGGCGGAGCTGCCGCGGCGGCGGGTGCCGGGCACGGGCGCGCGGGGGTTGGGCGCGGCCTCCGGGGGCACGTAGGGGCCGGACTGCTCGCTCTGCAGGCGGGGCGGCGGCGGCGGGTTGCCGCGCGCGCGGGCGCGCTCGAGGATGCCCGAGGGCTGCTGGCCCTGGTCCGACACCGCGTCGGGGTTCTGCAGCGTGGCGCGGGGCGCCTCCTGGGCCGGCCACATGTCGCCGGGCTCGGACAGGAGGGGCGGCACGTCCATCTCGGCGCCCATCACGCGGCGCACGGTCAGGCTGTCCGGCGCGCCGATCGGGTCGGTGCGGCCGAAGGGCGCCCAGTCGATCTCGGGGGTGCAGGCTGCCAGGAGAAGCACGGGCAGCAGGACCAGCGGGCCGGCCGCGCGGCCCCGGCGATGGAGGTTCATGGAGGGTCCTCTTCCGATCGCCCGCCGCGGCGGGCCGTCCCGATTCGATGCCATCATGGGGCAGGATGGTTTCCACATTGCGCGCGGCGCGCCCGGCTTGCTACCCGGCCGTTCCGCCGGGCCGCCCGCCCGCGCCGAGGCCGGCCTTGGCGCCCTGGGCCACCGCCCGGGCCATGTCCTCGGCCGCCGCGTGGCGCATGCCGGCGGTCATGTAGTCCCAGCCCGTCCAGAGGGTGAGCCCCGCCGCCACCCAGAGCCCGGCCTCGCCGAGCCAGGAGACCGGCAGGAAATCGAGCCCGATGGCCGAGGCGCCGCTGTCGCCCGCCACGATGGTGCCAATGGAGCCCATCTGGAAGCCCGTCTTCCACTTCGCCAGCCGCGTGACGGGCAGCCCGACGCGCAGGCCCGCGAGGTACTCGCGGAGGCCGGAGACGAGGATCTCGCGCAGCATGATGACGATGGCGGGCAGCAGGCCGAGGAGCGAGAGGCGCCCGAGCCCGGCCAGCAGCATCAGCGCGGCGCCCACGAGCAGCTTGTCCGCGATCGGGTCCAGCATCCGCCCGAAGGCGCTCAGCGAGCCCCGCTCGCGCGCGATCTTGCCGTCGAAGTAGTCCGTCACCGCCGCCGCCGAGAAGACCGCGCAGGCGAGGATGTCGCCGAGCGGGGAGCCCAGGAACATCAAGGCCACCAGCAGCGGGATGGCCGCGATGCGGGAGAGCGTGAGCAGGTTCGGCAGGTCCGTGGGCATACGCAACTCCTTGCCGCAACCCCTAGCCCAGAACCGCGCCGCGGGAAACGAGGGGCGGGATCAACCCTCCGCCTCGTGCCCCAGGGCGTCCGGCGCGCGAAGGGGCGGGGAGGGGGGCTCGGGCGGGTCGGCCCCCTCCTCCGGCGGCTCCGCCAGGATGGCGACGGCGGCCTTCGCGGGCCCGGCCTTCCGCCCCCGCGGCTTCGCCGCCTCCAGCGGGCCGGTGGTGCCGGGGTGGAAGTGCTCGTAGATCCGCTTGGCGACGGCGGGGCCGATGCCGGGGGAGTTCTGCAGGTCCTCCAGCGCCGCGTTCCGCACGCCGCGGGCCGAGCCGAAGTGGTTCAGCAGCGCCCGCTTGATGGCCGTGCCGACTCCGGGGATCTCGTCCAGCTCGCTCTTGATGAGGGACTTCGACCGGCCGGCCCGGTGCGTGGTGATGGCGAAGCGGTGCGCCTCGTCCCGCAGGCGCTGGAGGTAGTAGAGGACGGGGTCGCGCGGCGGGAGCTGGATGGGCTCCATGCCCGTCCGGTGGAACCATTCCCGCCCGGCGTCGCGGTCCGGCCCCTTGGCGACGGCCACCAGCGGCACGTCGTGCACGCCCATCTCCGTCAGGATGTCCCGCGCCGCGCTGAGCTGGCCGATGCCGCCGTCGATCAGCACCAAGTCCGGCCAGGTGCCGCTCTCGCGCTCGGGGTCCTCCTTCAGGGCGCGGCCGAAGCGGCGCTCGAAGACCTCCCGCATCATCGCGAAGTCGTCTCCCCCCCGGGGAGCGCCAGCTCCTCCGGCGCGGGGAGCGTTAGCTCCTCCGCCGCGGGGAGCACCCGTGGTGCGCGGCGCGGCGCGAGCGGCCGCATCGTGCGCCAGCACCTCCACATCCTCGCCCGCCAGCGGCTCGACGCCCGAGGCATCGGCGGGCGCCGGCCCGCGGTCCGTCGCGTCCGCCTTGCCGCGCTTGCCCTTCGGCGCCCCCGCGCCCTCGCCGCGGATGGAGAACTTGCGGTAGGCGTTCTTGAGGAAGCCTGAGGGCCCGGCCACGACCATGACGCCGTAGGCGTTGGTGCCCTGGATGTGGCTGTTGTCGTAGATCTCGATCCGCTCGGGCGTGGAGGGCAGGTCGAAGACCTTCGCGACCCCCTCCAGCAGCTCGCCCTGGGCGGCGCCCTCGGCCAGCTTGCGCTCGAGCGCCTCGCGCGCGTTCGTCTGGGCGTGCTCCACCGCCGAGCGCTTGTCGCCGCGCCTCGGGTAATGGACCTCCACCTTCCGGTCGGAGCGCAGCGCCAGGGCCTCGGCGATCAGCGCCGCCTCCGGCAGCTCGTGCGAGACGAGGACGAGGGGGGGCGGCGGCAGGTCGTCGTAGAGCTGGCCAAGGAAGGCGGTGATGACCTCCGCCGGCTCCGCGTCCGCCCGCATGCCCGAGAGGAAGAAGGGGCGGTTGCCGTTGTTCCGCCCGCCGCGGAAGAAGAAGACCTGCACGCAGGCCTGGCCCGCCGCCTGGTGCAGCGCGACCACGTCGGCGTCGCCCACGTTCTCCATGTTGATGCGGTCCCGCCCCTGGACGTGGGTGAGGCCGCGGATGCGGTCGCGGATGGCGGCCGCGCGCTCGAACTCGAGGCGCTCGGCGGCCTCCTCCATCTCCTTGGCGAGGCGCTTCTGGATGGAGGGCGTCTCGCCCGAGAGGAACTGCACGGCCTCGCGCACGAGCTCCCCGTACTCCTCCTTCGAGACGCGCTCGACGCAGGGGGCGGAGCAGCGGCGGATCTGGTGGAGGAGGCAGGGGCGGGAGCGGCTGTCGAAGACCGTGTCGCGGCAGGAGCGCAGCAGGAAGACGCGCTGGAGCGCCGTCAGCGTCTGGTTCACCGCCCAGACGCTGGCGAAGGGCCCCCAGTAGGAGGCGCCCTTGCGGCGCTCGCCGCGGTGCTTCGTGATCTGCGGATAAGGATGATCTTCCGTGATCACCAGCCAGGGATACGACTTGTCGTCCCGCAGCACGATGTTGTAGCGCGGCCGCAGCCGCTTGATCAGGTTGGCCTCCAGCAGCAGCGCCTCGGCCTCGGAGGCGGTGGTGATCACCTCGAGGTGCCGGGTCTCGAAGACCATGCGCTTGAGCCGGTCGGGCAACTTGTGGACCTGGGTATAGGCGTAGACGCGCTTCTTCAGGCTGCGCGCCTTGCCGACGTAGAGGGCGTCCCCCTTGGCGTCGAGCATCCGGTAGACCCCCGGCGAGAAGGGCAGGGTGGCCAGCGCCGTCTCGATGACGGCCCGCCCCTCCATCGGGGCCACGGGGGTGGTCTGCTCGTTCGAGAAGGCCATCAGGCTTGTTTCCGTTGGGTTTCCAGGGGCGGCATTCCGGTTGTCCCCCGAAGCTGTGGATAACCTTGTGGAGAGAGGCGTCCGATCATGCGCGGAGGGCCGTGCCACAAGGCCTCCCGAAGCGTCTGCCTATTTCGTGGGCATGGAAGCAAGATACTGATTTTGCAGCCTTTAGCTTCCGATCCGGCATTCATGCTTCGTTCACATTGTGAGGTTTACCCGTCATGCGCGAGTAACCCGAGGGTTCTTTCGCGCGGGGGATGAATTTCGTCACTTCGTGGGTAGGGCGTTGACAAGGAGGCGAGTTGAGGCCTTCGCGAGGGCTCAGGCCCGCCGCCGCTCGACGCTCACGCCGACCGCTCCGACATGGGGCATGATGTCCGGCTTCTCCACCGTCACGCGCGCGGATTCGACGCGCGGGTCCTCCAGGCAGGCCACCGCGATGCGCTCGGCGAGCGTCTCGGCGAGGCGCGTGTGGCCGTTGGTGGCGACGCTCCGCGCGCGCTCGGCGACGGCCGCGTAGTCCACCACGCGCTCCAGCCGGTCGGGCCCGACGCCGGCCGGGGCCGCGTCGTCGGCGACGAGAAGCTCGATCCCGATGACCACGCGCTGCGGCGCCGCCTCCTCCCGCGGGTAGACGCCGAGGCGCGCCTGAACCGTGAGGTCGCGCACGAAGACGCGGCGCAGCCCGCGGGCGGCGTCGGGAATGTAGGATGTCATTCCTCGGGCCCTTCCGCCGCGCGGGCGGGCGACCACTGGAGGTGCTGGCCGCTGTCGAGCGCGAGGACCTGCCCCGTGACGGAGGGGAGGGAGAGAAGCGCGACCACCGCCCGCGCCACCTCCTCCGGGCTCGAGCCGCGGCGCAGCGGGGTGCTCTCGCACTGCGCCCGGAACTGCTCCTCGGTCTGCCGGGTGCTGGCGACGGTGGGGCCGGGGCCGATGCCGTTCACCCGGACGCGCGGCGCGAGCGCGAGCGCGAGCGACTGCGTCAGCGCCCAGAGCCCGGCCTTGGAGACGGTGTAGCTGACGAAGTGCGGGGTGAGGGACAGCACGCGCTGGTCGAGCATGTTCACCACCGCGCCCTCCGCCCCGTCGGGCAGGGCGAGGGCCATGGCCTGGGTCAGCACGAAGGGAGCGCGGAGGTTGGGCTCGAGATGGGCGTCCCAACTCTCGCGGGTGGCGCTGTCCCACTCGTCGCGCTCGAAGCGGGAGGCGTTGTTCACTAGGACGCCGATGGGGCCGAGACGCGCGGTGGCGTCGGGGAGGAGGGATTCCACCTCCGCCTCCCGCCCGAGATCGGCCCGCAGCGTCGCGGCCCGCCGGCCGAGGGCGCGGATGGCCGCCGCCGTCTCCTCCGCTTCCGCCGCGCTGCGGCCGTGGTGGATGGCGATGTCGAAGCCCTCGGCCGCGAGGGCGAGGGCGATCGCGCGGCCGATCCGCTTCGCCCCCCCGGTGACGAGGGCGGCGCGGGGGATGCTGGGGGGGATGGCCATGAGGCCCGCAAGATGGGGGCAAACCGCGCCACGCGGGAGAGGGCGGGGCCTACCCCCAGTCGAAGGCGGCCATGCAGCGCAGCGCCCGCTCCCGCAGGAGGTCGCCGCGCAGCGCGACCGGGGTCCAGCCGGGCTGGGCGCGGATCCAGGGGGCCGCCTGGGAGAGGTCGGCGTCCAGCAGCCGCTTCGCCCCCGGCACGTCCGTCCCCCGCGCGGCGTAGACCACGCGCCCGATGCCGAGCTGCGCGATGACGACCGCGCACATCAGGCAGGGCTCGCAGCTCGTGTAGAGGGTGGTGCCGGGCGGCAGCCGGCCGCTGTCGAGGCGCCGGAGGGCCGCGCGGATGGCCACCACCTCCCCGTGGGCGGAAGGGTCGCGGTCGGCGCGGACGCGGTTGTGCCCCTCGCCCAGCACCGCGCCGGCGGCGTCCACCACCAGGGCCCCGAAGGGCGCCTGGCCCCCGGCCAGCCCGGCCTCGGCCTGGGCGATGGCGCGCTCCATGAAGCCCTCGTCCCCCGAATCGTCCATGCGGCGCGCCCTCCCCTGACGGGAAGGGAACACCCTTGCCGGGGCGGGGATGCGGTGCCATCCGATCAGGATGGAAAAGAGCTCTTCCGGCACCCCGGACCTCACCCAGACCGGCCTGGCGCAGACCGGCCTCGCGGGCAAGCGCGCCCTCGTCACCGGGCATCGCGGGGGGATCGGGCGGGCCATCGTGGCGGCGCTGGAGGCCTCCGGCGTCGTGGTCGAGGGGCTGGACCGGCCGGAGCACGACCTGGCGGCGATCGACCGGATCGCGCCCGCGGTGGAGGCGGCGGCGACGCGGATGGGCGGGCTGGACCTGCTGGTGAACAACGCCGGCGACACGATGATCGGCACCCTGCTCGACACCCCGCTGGCCGAGGCGGAGCGGATCATGCGCGTCAACTGGCTGGCTCCCTTCGCGGTGATGCAGGCGGCGCTGCCGCACCTGCTGGAGCGCGGCGGCGCGGTCGTGAACATCGCCTCCGACCAGGCGCTGATCGGCAAGCCGGCCTCGGCGGCCTATGGCGCCTCCAAGGCGGCGCTCGCGCAAATGACGCGCTCGGCGGCGCTCGACTTCGCGACGCGGGGCGTGCGCTTCAACGCCATCGCGCCCGGCAGCACGGACACGCCCATGCTGCGCGCCGTCATCGCCGACCTCGCCGCCCGCAGCGGCTCCGGCCCGGCGAGCGACGCGGTCTACACCGAGGCCGTGCCCCAGCGCCGCTTCGCCGACCCGCGCGAGATCGCGGCGGTGGTCGCCTTCCTCCTCTCCGATCACGCGAGCTTCGTCACGGGCATCGTCATGCCCGTGGACGGCGGGACCACCGCGGCGTGAGCGCCGTCCTCGTCACCGGCGGCACGCGGGGGATCGGGCTGGCCTGCGCGCGGCTCCTCGCCTCCCGCGAGCGGGCCGTGGTCGCGGCCGCGCGCCGCCCCCCGGAGGGGCCGCTGCCGCCGGGCATCCGCTACCTCCCCGGCGACGTGACCGACCCCGCCTCGGTGCGCGCCCTCTTCGCCGCGGCGGGGCCGGTCGGCGCGGTGATCCTGGCCGCCGGCGTTGCGGGCGGCGACCCCGCCTCCCCGGACGAGGAGCACTGGCGCCGCATCATGGCCTCCAACCTCGACGGCGCCTGGCGCTGCGCGGAGGCCGCGGCACCGGTCCTGCCGGACGGGGAGGGGCGCATCGTCTTCCTCGCCTCCGTGCTGGGGCTGCGGGCGGTGCCGGACCAAGTGGCCTATTCCGCCGCCAAGCACGGGGTGATCGGGCTGATGCGCGCCCTCGCCCTGCGGCTCGCCCCGCGCGGGATCACGGTGAACGCCCTCTGCCCGGGCTGGGTGGACACGGAGATGGCGCGCGCGCGCTGGGCGGAGCTCGGCATGACCGCCGCCGAGGCCGCGGCCGGCACGCCGACGCGCCGCATCACCGCGGCCGAGGAGGTGGCGGAGATGGCCGCCTATCTCCTCTCGCCGGCGGCGGGGAACGTCACGGGGCAGGCGATCGCGCTGGACGGGGGCGCGGGGCTCTGACGCGCGCGGGGCGGACCCGCGTTGCGCCGCCCGCCCGTTTCCGCTCCCTTCGGGGCCGACGATGACCGTCCCGGAGGCCGTCCCATGCCCGTCCCGCGCCGCTCCCTCCTGGCCGCCCTCGCGGCCGCGCCGCTTGCCGCCCAGGCCCAGCCCCAGGCCCAGGGCGCCTGGCCCGACCGTCCCCTCCGCCTGGTCCTTCCCTACACGCCCGGCGGCGGGACGGACGCCGTCGCCCGGGCGCTGGGCACCCGGCTGAACGCCGCGCTCGGCCAGCCCGTCGTGGTGGAGAACCGCCCCGGCGCCGGCGGCAACCTCGCCACCGAGCTGGTCGCGGGGTCGCGGCCGGACGGGCACACGCTGCTCATGGGCAACCAGGGCCCGATCGCGGTGAACCCCACCCTCTTTGGCCGGAACCTGAAGGTGAACCCGCAAGCGGCGCTAGACCCGGTGGCCATGGTGGCGGAGACGCCGCTGGTGCTCGTCGCCGGCCCCGCGACGCCGGCCGCGACGCTGCCCGCCCTGATCGCGGAGGCGCGGGAGAAGCGGGGCGGGATGAACTACGCCTCCCCCGGCAACGGGTCGGCGGGGCACCTCGCCATGGCGCTGCTGCTCCAGCAGGCGGGGGTGGAGGCGACGCACGTCCCCTTCCGCGGCGCCGCCCCGGGCCTGACCGACGTGGCGGCGGGGACGGTCGCGGCCATGATCAGCACCCTGCCCTCCGTCGCCGGCCTGGTGGAGGGCGGCGTCCTCCGCGCCCTGGCCGTGACGGACGACCGGCGCCTCCCCTCCATGCCGGGTGTGCCGACCGTCGCCGAGACCATTCCCGGCTACCGCGCCACCGCCTGGTACGGGATCCTCGTGCCCCGCGGCACGCCCGAGCCGGTCCGCGCGCGGCTGGAGGCCGCCATCCTCGAGAGCCTGGGCTCCCCGGAGCTCGTCTCCAGCCTCGCGCGGGAGGGGGCGATGCCCTACCCGATGCCCGGCGATGCCTTCGGCCGCTTCATCGCGGCCGAGCGGGCGCGCTGGGCCCCGGTGATCCAGGCGGCCGGCATCACGGCCGACTGAGGGCGTTGCATCCCTTCCGCCCGGCCCGCGTTCTCCCGACCACAACCACATGGGTTAAGGAGGACGCGCATGATCGACGCATCGCAGATCAAGGAGCACATGGAAGTCGTGGGGTCCTGCGGGAACCATGTCGGCGTGGTCGACCATGTCGAGGGCGACCGGATCAAGCTGACCCGCAAGGACAGCACCGACGGCCAGCACCACTACCTGCCCCTCTCCGCCGTCGCCTCGGTCGAGGGCGACAAGGCCAAGACCTCCATGAACCACATGGACGCGATGAAGCAGTTCCAGGCGGGCTGAACGGCCGCGCCCGGCGCGGGGCGCCGGCGCGAGGAAGGCCCCGCCGGGTCTGTCCGGCGGGGTTTTTCGTGCCTTCCCGCCAGTGGGCTTCGCAGCCCGGACAGGGGCTTGCGGGGCGACCTTCCCAGGGTCGATTGGTTGCGCGCGCGGGACGGAACCGCGGTGGTAACATAACTCCCGACATTGCGAGCCGCCCGGGACCGGGCTAGACCGGCCGCCCATGGACGGCACCACGACCGCACCAGCCCCCGCCGAAGCCATCCTCTCGGCGGATGTCTCGAAGGGCCCGCTCCCCCTCTACCGCGCCCGCGTGGCGGCGGGCGCCCTGCGCGCGGACCCCGCCCAGGCGCGCGCGGCCGAGACGCTGCAGGACCTCTGGCGGCGGCTGCGCGGCTACGACCCGCACCCCGAGGCAAAGGAGGAGCCCGGGCTCCTCGCCCGGTTCTTCCGCCGCAAGCCCGTGGACGACCAGCCCGACGGCCCGCCCCTCGGCCTCTACCTCGTCGGCGAGGTCGGGCGCGGCAAGTCCATGCTGATGGACCTCTTCTTCGAGACGGCGGACGTGCCGCGGAAGCGCCGCGAGCACTTCCACGCCTTCATGCAGGCCTGCCACCGCCGCATCCACCAGTGGCGCCGGACCCATGGCGACGCGGCCGACCCGATCCCGCCGCTCGCCGACCGGATCGTGGCCGAGGCCGCGCTGCTCTGCTTCGACGAGTTCCAGGTTCACGACATCGTGGACGCCATGCTCCTCGGGCGGCTGTTCGAGGCGCTCTTCGCCCGCGGCGTGGTGGTGGTCGCCACCTCCAACACCGCGCCGGCGGATCTCTTCAAGGGCAAGCCGGGGCGCGATGCCTTCCTGCCCTTCATCGCCATGATCCAGAAGCGGCTCGAGGTTCTCCAGCTCTCGGCGCTTCAGGATTACCGGCGCGACCGCATCCGGGGGCTGCCGACCTGGCACACGCCCCTCGGCGGCCGCGCCGACCGCGCGCTCGACGCCGCGTTCCGCGAGCTGAGCGGCGTCGCGAATGCCGGCCCCTGCACGCTGACGGTGCTGGGCCGGAAGGTCGAGGTGCCGCAGGCCCACCGGGGCGTGGCGCGGGCGGACTTCGACACCCTCTGCGGCGCCTATCTCGGCGCCGCGGACTTCCTGGCCATGGCCACCCACTTCCACACGCTCGTGCTGGACGGCGTGCCGCGGCTGGGCCCGGAGAACTACGACCGGGCCCGCCGCTTCGTGACGCTCATCGACGCGCTCTATGAGCACCGCTGCAAGCTGGTCGCCTCGGCCGAGGCCGTGCCCGACCAGCTCTACGAGAAGGGCGAGGGGGCGGCGATCTTCCAGCGCACCGCCTCCCGCCTCATGGAAATGCAGAGCCAGGAATACCTGGCCTTGCCGCATCTGACGTAACGGCCCCGTCCCGGAATTGCCCGGCGCGCGCCTGAGGGGGCAGGGCGCCGGGTGGGGATCCGGGGAAGGGGCCATAGGGGGAGATTTTTCATGCTGCGTTCCTTTGCCATCGCGCTCGGCGCGGTCGTCGCGCTCGCGTCCGTGCAGCCCGCCGACGCCGCGGGGAGCCGCCAGGAGGCGCGTTCCGCCGGCAAGGCGGCCCGCCCGGCCGCCGCGCGTCCCGCCGCCGCCCGCGCCACGGCGCCGCGCGGGCCGCGGGCCGCAGAGGCCGCGCCCGCCCGCCGCCCGGCCTTCGCCGTCCGCGGCAGCGGGCGCGCCCAGGCGCTGCGCTACGCCGACCGCCGCCCGGCGACGATGGGCGGCCAGGGCCGCATGGGGCTCCGCTTCGTGAGCCTCCTCTCCGCCGCCCCGGCCGCGGCGGCCACCGTGCCGGCCCGCGGCGGCAAGTACGCCAAGGCAGCCTACACGAGCGCCCGCGCCGAGGGCGCGGACGAGGGCCGCGCCGTTCGCCGGGGCGCCTGGCACGCCGGCCTGCCCGCCGCCGACGGCGAGCAGATGGACTGCCCCGCCGGGACCATGGCCGTGCTCGCCAGCGGCCATGTCGACACCTTCCGCTGCATGCCGATGTAGCGCCCGGGAACAACCCGGGGTTGGGGAGGGGCGGGGTGCCGAGGGGCGCCCCGCCCCTTTCCGTTGCGGCCCTGCCTTGCCGCGCCTTGCCCCTCCGGGCGTCCGGGTCTAATGCCTGCGCGCCTTTCTCGCAGTCGCGAGACTCCTCCGCGAAGGAAACCCCATGGCCCGCAAGAAGATCGCGCTCATCGGCGCCGGCAACATCGGCGGCACGCTCGCCCACCTGATCGGGCTGAAGGAGCTCGGCGACGTCGTGCTCTTCGACGTCTTCGGGGGGGTAGCGGCCGGCAAGGCGCTGGACATCATGCAGTCCAGCCCGGTCGACGACTTCGACAGCGCCATGTCCGGCGGGTCCGACTACGCGGCGATCGCGGGCGCGGACGTCATCATCGTCACCGCCGGCTTCCCGCGCATGCCCGGCATGAGCCGCGACGACCTGCTGACGAAGAACGCGGGCGTGATGGGCCAGGTGGCCGAGGGCATCAAGCAGTACGCCCCGAACGCCTTCGTCATCTGCATCACCAACCCGCTCGACGTCATGGTCTGGGCGCTGCAGCAGAAGTCCGGCCTGCCCGCGCACATGGTGGTCGGCATGGCCGGCGTGCTCGACAGCGCCCGCTTCCGCCTCTTCCTGGCGCAGGAGTTCAACGTCTCGGTCGAGGACGTGACGGCCTTCGTGCTCGGCGGCCACGGCGACACCATGGTGCCGCTGACGCGCTACTCCACCGTCGCCGGCATCCCCGTGCCCGACCTCATCAAGATGGGCTGGACGACGCAGGAGAAGATCGACGCGATCGTCAACCGCACGGCGAACGGTGGCGGCGAGATCGTGAAGCTGCTCGAGAAGGGCTCGGCCTTCTACGCGCCGGCGGCCTCCGCCATCGCCATGGCCGAGAGCTACCTCAAGGACAAGAAGCGCGTCCTGCCCTGCGCGGTGATGCTGAACGGCGAGTATGGGCTGAACGACTTCTACGTCGGCGTGCCCGTGGTGATCGGCGCCGGCGGCGTCGAGAAGATCGTCGAGGTGCAGTTCACCGAGAGCGAGAAGGCCGCCTTCGACAAGTCCTGCGACGCCGTGAAGAAGCTCGTCGAGGACTTTAAGGCTCTCGGCGTCTGAGAATGCGGGCCGGGGGCAACCCCGGCCCTTTCTGTGTCAGGAAGGCGGGACCCGCATGAACATCCATGAATACCAGGGCAAGGAGCTGCTGAAGCGCTACGGCGTGACGGTGCTCGACGGCTACGTGGCCCGCACCCCCGAGGAGGCCGAGGCGGCGGCGAAGAAGCTGCCCGGCCCCGTGGTGGTGGTGAAGAGCCAGATCCACGCCGGCGGCCGCGGCGCCGGCCGCTTCACCGACGACCCCAACGGCAAGGGCGGCGTGCGCGTCGTCAAGCCCGAGGCGGCGAAGGAGGCGGCGGCGGCCATGATCGGCCACACGCTCGTCACCAAGCAGACCGGGCCCGAGGGCAAGGTGGTGAACCAGGTCTACGTGGAGGCCGGCTGCGACATCAAGCGCGAGCTCTACCTCTCGCTGCTGGTGGACCGCGAGACCTCCCGCATCACCGTGATGGCCTCGACCGAGGGCGGCATGGAGATCGAGGAGGTGGCCGAGAACCACCCCGAGAAGATCCTCAAGGTCGCGGTCGACCCGGCGTCGGGCCTCTACCCCTGGGCCGCCCGCAAGCTCGCCTTCGGGCTGGGCCTCGAGGGCAAGCAGGTCGGCGTCTTCACCAAGTTCGTGTCGGCGATGTACGACGCCTTCGTGAACCTCGACATGGCCATCGTCGAGATCAACCCGCTGGTTGTGACCGGCGCGGGCGACGTGGTCGCGCTCGACGCCAAGGTGTCCTTCGACGACAACGCCCTGTTCCGCCACAAGGACATCGAGGCGTTGCGCGACGACAGCGAGATGGACCCGAAGGAGCTCGACGCGGTCAAGAACGACCTCAACTACGTCGCCCTCGACGGCGAGATCGGCTGCATGGTGAACGGCGCGGGCCTGGCGATGGCCACGATGGACATCATCAAGCTCTACGGCTCGTCCCCCGCGAACTTCCTCGACGTCGGCGGCACCGCCAACGCGGAGCGCGTGACCGAGGCCTTCCGGATCATCACCTCCGACGTCAACGTCAAGGCGATCCTGGTGAACATCTTCGGCGGCATCGCCAAGTGCGACATGATCGCCAACGGCATCGTCGAGGCCTCCAAGGCGCTGACGCTGAAGGTGCCGCTTGTGGTGCGCCTGGAGGGCACGAACGTGGACCTCGGCAAGAAGATCCTTGCCGAGAGCGGCTTGGCCATCATCCCGGCCGACAACCTTGCCGACGCCGCCCAGAAGGTGGTGGACGCCGTGAAGAAGGCGGCCTGATCATGTCCGTTCTCGTTGACCGCCACACCAAGGTCATGACCCAGGGCTTCACCGGGGCCCAGGGCACCTTCCACGCTGAGCAGGGCATCGCCTACGGCACGAACTACGTGGGCGGCGTGACGCCGGGCAAGGGCGGGCAGAAGCACCTCAACCTGCCGGTCTTCGACACGGTGGCCGAGTGCGTCGAGGCCACCGGCGCCGACGCCTCCGTCATCTACGTGCCGCCGCCCTTCGCGGCCGACTCCATCCTGGAGGCGATCGCGGCGGAGCTTCCGCTGATCATCTGCATCACCGAGGGCATCCCGGTGATCGACATGATCAAGGTCAAGCGCGCGCTCTCCGGCTCCAAGTCCCGCCTCATCGGGCCGAACTGCCCGGGCGTGATCACGCCGGAAGCCTGCAAGATCGGCATCATGCCCGGCCACATCCACAAGCGCGGCTCGGTCGGCATCGTGTCCCGCTCGGGCACGCTGACCTACGAGGCGGTGGCGCAGACGACGGCGGCGGGCCTCGGCCAGTCCACCTGCGTCGGCATCGGCGGCGACCCCGTGAAGGGCACGGACTTCCAGGAGGTGCTGGAGATGTTCCTGGCTGACCCCGAGACGAAGCAGATCGTCATGATCGGCGAGATCGGCGGCCAGTCCGAGATCATCGCGGCCGAGTTCCTGGGGCGCGAGAACAAGCCGGGCAGCGCGAACTACAAGCCCGTCGTCGGCTTCATCGCCGGCGCCACGGCCCCCCCGGGCCGCCGCATGGGCCATGCCGGCGCCGTCATCTCCGGCGGCAAGGACACGGCCGAGGCGAAGATGGACGCGATGCGCAGCGCCGGCGTCTTCGTGGCCGACAGCCCGGCCGCGCTGGGCTCGACGATGGTCAAGGCCATCGCCGCCTGAGGCGACCCACACGCCGGGTTGATGCGCACGCCGCCGGGGTCCACCCGGCGGCGTGTTGCGTTGGGGCGTGATGCCTGCCAAGCGGCGGGGGTGAACAGGATCCTTATCGCCCGGCGGAACGCTCCGCCCTGAGCCGGGGCCGCGCGGCCCCGCCGCGGAACCCGTCCACTCCTGCTCGCCCGCGCCTTGCGCCGTGCCCCTGAGAATACGCCATGAAAACCGCCCGACGCGCCCTCTCCGAGTGGTCGCCCAATGTCACGCGTGACCTACTCGCCGGGACCGTGGTCGCCCTCGCCCTGATTCCGGAGGCGATCGCCTTCTCCATCATCGCGGGGGTGGACCCGAAGGTGGGTCTTTACGCGTCCTTCTGCATCGCGGTCGTGACGGCGATCGCGGGCGGCCGGCCGGCGATGATCTCGGCCGCCACCGGCGCCACGGCGCTGGTGATGGTGACGCTCGTCCGCGACCACGGGCTGGATTACCTCCTGGCCGCGACCCTGCTGACCGGGCTGCTCCAGATCGGCGCCGGCTACCTCCGGCTCGGCGACCTCATGCGCTTCGTCTCGGGCTCGGTGATCACTGGCTTCGTCAACGCGCTGGCCATCCTCATCTTCCTCGCGCAACTGCCGGAATTCGTGGGCGCGGGGCCGGTCTTCTACGCCATGGTCGCGGGCGGGCTCGCGATCATCTACCTGCTGCCGCGCGTGACCCGGGCCGTTCCCGCGCCGCTGGTGACCATCGTGCTCGGCACCGCGCTGGCCGTGTGGCTCGGGCTGGACCTGCGCAACGTCGGCAACATGGGCGAGCTTCCCTCCGAGCTGCCCCGTTTCCTGCTGCCCCAGGTTCCCCTGACTTTCGAGACGCTGCGGATCATCCTTCCCTACTCGGTCACCATCGCGATGGTCGGGCTGCTGGAATCGATGATGACGGCGGCCATCGTGGACGAGATGACGGACACGGCCAGCGACAAGAACCGGGAGTGCCGGGGGCAGGGGCTGGCCAACATCGCCTCTGGCCTGTTCGGGGGGATGGCGGGCTGCGCCATGATCGGCCAGTCCGTCATCAACGTGACCTCCGGCGGGCGGGGGCGGCTCTCCTCGCTCTGGGCGGGGGCCTTCCTGCTCTTCCTGATCCTCGTCCTCGGGGAATGGGTGCGGCGGATCCCGATGGCGGCGCTAGTGGCGGTGATGATCTTCGTCTCGGTCAGCACCTTCCGCTGGGGCTCGATCGCCGCGTTGCGGACCAACCCGCGCGGCTCCAGCTTCGTGATGCTGGCGACCGTGGCGGTCACGGTCGCGACCGGCAACCTGGCCGAGGGGGTGCTCGTGGGCGTGGTCCTCAGCGGCTTGCTCTTCGCCCAGAAGGTGACGCGCGCCTTCTCCGTCACCTCCTCGCTCGAGGGCGCCACCCGGACCTACCGCGTCGGCGGGCAGATCTTCTTCGCCACCGCCGGCGCCTTCCACGACGCTTTCGACTTCCGCGAGGGGGTGGAGCGCGTGGTGATCGACCTCACCGCCGCGCATTTCTGGGACATCACGGCCATCGGCGCGCTGGACCGGGTGGTGCTGAAGCTCCGCCACCAGGGCGTGGCGGTGGAGGTGGCCGGGCTGAACGACGCCTCCGCCACCATGGTCGAGCGCCTGGGCGCCTATCACCGGGAGGGGGCGGGCCTCTCCTCCGGCCACTGAGTTAGGTCATGGTCCCTGACGGATGCACATGGGTGGGATGCGTGCCCGCGATTTCCGTCTGCCTTCACGTTGCGCTAGGATCGGCTTCTGAGCAACAATATTGCGAGCGGTGGCGCCATGACCATGGATATCTCCTTCACCCGCACCCAGGCGCCGCTCTCCCGGCCCGACGACACCTCGCTCACCTTCGGCAAGGTCCTGACGGACCACATGTTCATGATGAACTATGAGGAGGGGCGCGGCTGGCATGACCCGCGCGTCGTCCCCTACGCGCCGATCCCGATGGACCCCGCGACCTCCGTCCTGCACTACGGCCAGGCGGTGTTCGACGGGCTGAAGGCCTTCCGCGGCGCCGACGGCGCGGTGCGCCTGTTCCGGGCCGAGCGGCACGCGAAGCGCCTGAACAAGTCCTGCGCCGCCCTCTGCATCCCGACGATGGACGAGGACCTGATCCGCCGCTCCTTTGAGGCGGTGGTGGCGGCCGACCACGACTGGGTGCCGCGCGCGCCCGGCACGTCGCTCTACATCCGCCCGACCGTGATCGCGACGGAGGTGATGCTCGGCGTGCACCCCGCCAGCCGCTACACCTACTTCGTCATCTGCTCGCCCGTCGGCTCCTACTACAAGGAGGGCGTGAAGCCCGTGCGGATCCTGGCCACCGACAAGCACGTCCGCGCCGTGCAGGGCGGGCTGGGCGAGGCGAAGACCGCCGCCAACTACGCCGCCTCCCTCTCCGCCCAGCAGGAGGCGGAGCGCGCCGGCTACACCCAGGTGCTCTGGCTCGACGGCGTGGAGCGGCGCTGGATCGACGAGGTCGGCACCATGAACATCATGATGCGGATCGGCGACGAGGTGATCACGCCCCCGCTGGCCGGCACCATCCTCGACGGCGTGACCCGCAACTCCATCCTCACCCTTCTCCGGGACTGGGGCGTGCCGGTGAACGAGCGTCGCGTCTCCATCGAGGAGGTGATGGCGGCTGGGCGGGACGGGACCCTGACGGAGATGTGGGGCACGGGCACCGCGGCCGTCGTCTCGCCGGTGGGGGAGCTCGGCTACAAGGGCGAGAAGATCACCGTCGGCGGCGGCCGGACCGGGGAGCTGACGAGGAAGCTCTACGACGCCATCGTCGCCATCCAGTACGGCCGGGCGCCCGACCCGCACGGCTGGATGACCGAGGTGAAGGTCCCCGTGGAGGCCTGATCGGGGGCGTGATCCGGGCCGGGGGCGCATCCCCGGCCTTGCTTCTTCCGCCGCCCCCCGCTAATCCCCCCGGCGCGCCGGCACCCCTGGAGGCCGGCGCCTGTTCGCGCGCCCTGATGGCAGCGCGAGCCGTTCAAACCCAACGTGCGAAGGAATTTGTGGCAATGGTCCAGACCATTCGGATCGAGGCCGCGGCGCGCGAGCGGGCCGGTAAGGGGGCGGCGCGCGCGACCCGGCGTGGGGGCTCTGTCCCCGCAGTGATCTACGGCGCGAAGCAGGAGGCGACCCTCCTCGCCCTCGACCCGCGCGACGTGATGAAGGAGCTGCACAAGGGCGGCTGGCAGTCCCACCTCTACGAGGTGGCGGTGGCCGGCGGCCCGACGGAGCGCTGCCTGATGCGCGACGTGCAGTTCCACCCTGTCTCCGACCAGCCGATCCACGTCGACTTCCAGCGGCTCGCCGCCGGGCAGAAGATCCGCGTGCGCGTGCCGGTGCTGCTGCTGGGCGAGGACGTCTCCCCGGGCATCAAGGCCGGCGGCGTCGCCAACCTCGTCCGCCGCGACCTCGAGGTGCTGGCCGACCCCGACAACGTGCCCGAGCGCTTCGAGGTGGACCTCTCGGCCGCCGAGATCGGCGACACCATCCGCTGGTCCGCGGTGAAGGACCAGCAGGGCGCCGTGCCGACGCTCGACCGCGACTTCGTGGTGCTGACCGTGGCGCCGCCGACGGTCGCCGAGGCCGAGGTGGTGATCGCCGCCCCGGCGCCGGCCGCCGAGCCCGCCAAGGGCAAGGGCGGCAAGGGCGCGGCCAAGCCGGCCGCCTCCGCCGCGGCCGCCAAGGCCCCCGCGAAGAAGAAGTGAGGCGCGGGGCCGGGATCGTCCCGGCCCCACCCTCCGCCTATCTGGGGCGCGCCCGCGGAAGCGGGGCGCCCCTTTCGTTTGGGGAAGCACGCCATGCTGCTCTGGGTCGGGCTGGGCAATCCGGGCGCGGAGCACGCCCGCCAGCGGCACAACATCGGCTTCATGGCGGTCGAGCGCATTGCCGCCCGCCATCGCTTCGCCCCCTGGCGCAGCCGCTTCAAGGGCGAGGTGTCGGAAGGGGGGATCGCCGGGCAGCGGATCATCCTGCTGAAGCCCCACACCTACATGAACGACAGCGGCAATTCCGTTCAGCCCGCCGCCGCCTTCCACAAGATCCCGCTGCCCGACATCACCGCCTTCCACGACGAGCTGGACCTGGCGCCGGGCAAGGTGCGGGTGAAGCGGGGCGGGGGGGCTGCGGGTCATAACGGGCTGCGCGACATGCAGCGCGCCTTCGGCAGCCCGGATTTCGGGCGCGTCCGCCTCGGCATCGGCCACCCCGGCCACAAGGACCGCGTCCACGGCCACGTCCTCGGCAACTTCGCGAAGGTCGACGCCGAGTGGCTCGACCGCCTGCTCGACGCGGTGGCCGACGCCGCGCCGCTGCTCGCGGAGGGAAAGGGCGAGGAGTTCATGACGAAGGTCGCGCTGCTGACCCAGGGCTGACCGCCCCGGCGCGGGGCGCCGGGCGGGGGACCCAGGCATGACCGGCCGGGGCTAGCGCCGACCCGCCGCCCCGGCGTAAGGGGGCGCGACCCTCCCCGAACCACGGAACACCGGCCACCATGGGCTTCAACTGCGGCATCGTGGGCCTGCCCAACGTCGGCAAGTCCACCCTCTTCAACGCCCTGACCCAGACGGCCGCCGCCCAGGCCGCCAACTACCCCTTCTGCACGATCGAGCCGAACGTGGGCCGCGTCGGCGTGCCCGACCCGCGGCTGGACGAGCTGGCGCGGATCGGCAAGTCCGCCAAGAAGGTGCCGACGAGCCTCGAGTTCGTGGACATCGCGGGGCTCGTCCGCGGCGCCTCGCGCGGGGAGGGGCTGGGGAACCAGTTCCTCGCGAACATCCGCGAGGTGGACGCCATCGTCCACGTCCTCCGCTGCTTCGAGGACGGCGACATCACCCATGTCGAGGGCAGCGTGGACCCGGTGCGCGACGCCGAGACGGTCGAGACGGAGCTCATGCTCTCCGACCTCGAGAGCCTCGAGAAGCGCCTCGTCGCCGCGCAGAAGAAGGCGAAGAACGGCGACAAGGAGAGCGCGGCCTTCGTGGCGCTGGCCGAGCCGATCGTGGCCGCGCTCGCCGCCGGCAAGCCCGCCCGCACCGCCGTGCCCAAGGGCGAGGAGGCCGCGGCCGCCCGCCTCCAGCTCATGACCACCAAGCCCGTGCTCTACGTCTGCAACGTCGAGGAGGGATCGGCTGCGACGGGCAACGCCCATTCCGCGGCGGTGGAGGCGCGGGCCAAGGCCGAGGGGGCGCGGGCCGTGATCGTCTCGGCCGCCATCGAGGCGGAGATCAGCCAGATGGGCGAGGCCGACCGCGCGGAGTTCCTCGAGAGCCTCGGCCTGCCCGACAGCGGCCTCGACCGCATCATCCGCGCCGGCTACGGCCTGCTGGGCCTGATCACCTACTTCACGGTCGGCCCGAAGGAAGCGCGGGCCTGGACCATCACCAAGGGCACCAAGGCCCCCCAGGCCGCCGCGGTCATCCACAACGACTTCGAGCGCGGCTTCATCGCCTGCGAGACCATCGCCTACGACGACTTCGTGGCACTGGGCGGCGAGCAGGGCGCGAAGGAGGCCGGGAAGATGCGGGTGGAGGGCAAGGAATACGTCGTGCGCGACGGCGACGTACTGCTCTTCCGCTTCAACGTCTGAGCGGAGGCGCGCCCCTCACTGCAGCCAGCGGGGCGTGCGGGGGTAGCGGCGGATGGTTCCGTAGCGGCGCGACCAGCCGCCGCGAAGGCTGCTCCGCAGGTGCATCCGGTAACCGGCCCGGTAGCCGCCGCGCACGGGCTCGGCGAGGGGCCTAGCTTCGTCCGCCGCGATCGCGGCCAGCGGGCCGATGGGGAGGGCGCCCGCCGCGCGGGGCGCCGCCGCGGCGAGGAGCACCGCCAGGCCAAGGGCCGTCGTCAGGGGCCAGCGCATTCGTTGCTCTCCATCCATCGCGAGCCCGTGATTGAGCCAGGACGGGACGGAGGCGGCAAGACGTTCTTTGAGGGAAACGAGAAAGGGCCCGGCGGTTTCCCGCCGGGCCCCTTTTCCGATCGGCCCAGGGCGATGCTCCGGGAAGGCCGCTCAGCGCGTGACGGCGCGGCGGTGACGAACGTGACGGCGGTGGCGACGGCTGGCGACGTCCTGCGTGACGGAGGCCACCTCGCGGGCGGACTCGACGGAGGTCGTCACGGCGCCCGGCGACACCGCGTGGCCCGTGCTCGCCAGGCTGGCGAAGGCGACGACGAAAAAGCTACCCAGAATCCAACGCATTGTGGCCCCTCATTCCCCTAAGGTCCGAGTATCATGCCGTAACATCTGATCAAGGCCTCGTGAATTCTCGGTAATGTGAAGTCTAGTTGCCTCCTGGTAGGCTCTGGTCCATCGCCAGGGCCGGAACGGCGTCCCGGCACCACCCCACGACCCTCGCCGGGACCCCGGCGACCGTCGCGCAGGGCGGCACGTCCGCCAGGACCACGCTGCCCGCCCCCACCTTCGCCCCGCGCCCGACGACGATGTTGCCGAGCACCTTGGCGCCGGCCGCCAGCAGCACGCCGTCGCGCACCTTCGGGTGGCGGTCGCCCCGCTGCTTGCCCGTGCCGCCCAGGGTGACGCCCTGGAGGATGGAGACGTCGTTGCCGATCGAGGCGGTCTCGCCGATGACGACGCCGGTCGCGTGGTCGATGAAGACCCCCCGGCCGACCGGCACGGCGGGGTGGATGTCCACCCCGAAGACGAGCGAGCCGCGGTTCTGCAGGTAGCGCGCGAGCTCGTGGCGCCCGTCCCGCCACAGCCCGTGCGCCACCCGGTGCCAGGAGAGGGCGTGGAAGCCCTTGTAGTAGAGGAAGGTCGGGAGCCAGCCGCGCGCCGCGGGGTCGCGCCGGCGGGTGGCCGCCATGTCTGCGACCGCGAGGTGGAGGAAGTCCGGGCCGGCCTCGCGCACGAGGTCCTCCAGCCGCTCGGCCGGCATCAGCGGCTCGGCCAGGCGCCCCGCGAGGAGGGCGGCGAGGGCGGGAAGGGGGGCGGCGTGGCGGACGATCGCGAGCTCCATTAGGCCGCGCAGCACGGGCTCGGCGGCCGCCGCCTCCGCGGCCTCCGCGCGCAGCGCCGCCCAGAGCTCCGCCGGAGAGGGGGTGGGTTCCGCCACCTCGGCGCCGATGTCGATTGCGGCCCTGTCCATCACGTCATCCCCGTCGCTGGCCCCGTTATCGGCCCCGTGGTTGGCCCCGCCGCCCGTCGCGTCGCCGCCCGAGATGGGCCGCGGCCGCGCCCCTGTCCATGCGCGGGGGGCCTCACGGTTGCGCAGGGCGCTACATGGGCAGGCGGACCACGGCGCGCAGGCCCCCCATCGGGCTCTCCCCGAGCGCGATCTCGCCGCCATGGGCGCGGGCGATGTCGCGGGCGATGGCGAGGCCGAGGCCGGTGCCGCCGGTCGAGAAGCTGGCGAAGGGCTTGAAGGCCCCCTCCCGCGCCGCCGCCGGGATGCCCGGGCCGTCGTCGTCCACGATCACCTCCGCCCAGCCCGGCGTCGGCCGCACGGAGATGGCGACGAGGCCCGCGTGGCGGCGCGCGTTGTCGAGCAGGTTGCCGAGGCAGCGCCGCAGCGCGTCGGCCCGCAGCGGCAGGGTGAGGGAGGGCGGGACCTCGTGCACCACCACCTGCGACCCCTCGCCCGGCACGCGCGAGACCATGTCGCGCACGAGGCCGACGAGGTCGGTCCGCTCCGCCGCCTCCAGCACCTCGCCGCGGGCGAAGGCGAGGTAGGAGGCGATCATCCGCTCCATCTCCTCCACGTCCTGCGCCATGGCCGCCGCGTCCTCCTCGGCGCCGGCCGGCAGCATGGCCAGGCCCAGGCGGAGGCGGGTGAGGGGGGTGCGGAGGTCGTGGCTGATCCCGGCGAGGAGCTCCGTCCGCTGGGTCACGAAGCGGCGGATGTTGGCGCGCATGCCGTTGAAGGCGGCGCCGGCCTGGCGGACCTCGATCGCGCCCTCGGGCTTGATCGGCCCGGTCTCGCGCCCCTTGCCGAAGGCCTCCGCCGCCGCGGCCAGCCGGCGCAGCGCGCGCACCTGGTTCTTCATGAACAGCGCCGCCGCCGCGAAGAGGAGCAGCGAGGCGCCGACGAGCCAGATGACGAACAGGTAAAGCGTGCCGGAGAAGAGGCGCTTCCGCGGCGCCTCGACGTGCAGGACGCCGTCGGGCAGGCCCACCCGGATGATCACGCTGCGCGGGTCGCTCTGCCAGTCCGTGTCGAAGGGCAGGCGCAGCCGCTCGCGCAGCGCGTGGTCGAGGTCCTCCTCCAGCGGCAGCAGCGGCAGGCTGGCCGGGCGGAGGGCGGGCGGGCCCAGCGCCGCGCCGGGCTCGAAGGCGAGGGACAGGTCGAGCCGCCAGGCGGCCTCGCGGAAGATCCAGCCGCGCTCGTCCTGCACGGGGTAGCGGGAGAGAAGCTCCACCACCATGCCCACGTCCCCCGCGACCCCCGCCGCCAGCCGCCGCGAGATGACGTCGAGATGGGTGCCGTAGAAGAGCTGGAGGGCGATGCCCTGGGTCACCACCAGCGGCACGAGCACGATCAGCAGCGCCCGCGCCAGCAGCCCGCGCGGGACAAAGGGGCGGAGCGCCGCCGTGAAGAAGCCGCGCAGGCGCCGCCGGCGCCGGGTCCAGGCGGGCGGGGCGCAGCCGGGGCGCCCCTCCTCCTCCGCGGGGTGGTCGGCCAGGGAGAGGGAGCCGGGGCCGCGCCGAAGGCCCGGGCGCCCGGCCGCGCCGGGGGGCGCCCGGCCGTCCTCCCGCTCGCCGATCTCCGCCGCGCCGCTGTCGGGTGCCATCGCGGCCCTCCTCGGTCTGTCGTCCCGATGCCCTGTCCGGGCCTTCGCCTCAGGAGCCGGGGCGCAGGACATAGCCCTTGTGGCGCACCGTGTGCAGGAAGCGCGGCTCGCGCGGGTCGGGCTCGATCTTGCGCCGCAGCCGGGTGACCGTCACGTCCACCGCGCGCTCCCCGGCCTCGGGCGATCCCATGGCGGCCGCGATCTCCTCGCGTGAGAGCACCTCGCCGCCCCGGCGGGCCAGGGCGACCAGCAGCGACGCCTCGCCGCCGGTGAGCCGCGTGACGCCCTCGGGGCCGCGGAGCTCGCCCCGCTCGGGGTCGAACCAGCGCAGGCCGAGCTGCACCGGGGGCAGGGGGGTGGAGGAGGGCGGGGCGGCGCGCTTGAGGATGGTGCGGATGCGCAGCGCCAGCTCCCGCGGGTCGAAGGGCTTGGCGAGGTAGTCGTCGGCGCCGTGCTCGAAGCCCGCGATGCGGTCGTCGGGCTCGCCGGCGGCGGTCAGCATCAGGATGGGCACGTCCTGGCCGGCGCGGCGGAGGCTCTCGGTCAGGTTCAGCCCGGTCTCGCCGGGCATCATGACGTCGAGCACCATGAGGTCGAACTCCATCCCCTCCAGCGCCTGGCGGGCGGCGGCGGCGTCGGCGGCGGCGGTGACGCGGAAGCCCTGCTCCGCCAGGAAGCGCTGCAGGAGGGAGCGGAGGCGGGCGTCGTCGTCCACCACCAGGAGGTGCGCGGCCTCGCTCAAGGGGCCTTGCCCTTGCCGGGGCCGGGCGCGATCGCGGCGGCCGGCGCGGCGGGCTCCCCGCGCGCGCCCAGCCGCTCGAGCCCGCGCCGCGCCTCGGGGCCCATCAGCCCGCGCATGACGTGGCGGAAGCCCTCCACCGCGGCGGGGCCGGCCTCGCGGTAGGCGCGGGTGACGGTCTCGCGCTGGCGCTCGAAGAGGCGGCGCTCCAGCGCCTCGCCCTGGGGGGTGAGGGAGAGGTGGCGCTGGCGCCGGTCGGCGCGGCCGGGGCTCTGGGCGACGTAGCCCTGGGCCATCAGCGGCGTCAGCACCCGGGCGAGGGACTGCTTGGTGATGGCGAGGATCCCCAGCAGCTCGCCGACCGTCAGCCCCGGGCGGCGGCCGAGGAAGTGCAGCACCCGGTGGTGCGCGCGGCCCATGCCGAGCTCCGCCAGGATGGCGTCCGGCCCGGCCGTGAAGTCCCGGTAGCCGAAGAAGAGGAGGTCCTGAGCGAGGCGCAGCTCCTCCTCGCGCAGGAAGAGGAGGTTGCGGCCCGCGGCCCCCGGGCCGCCGCGCGGCTCGGGCCTCTCGGGCAGGGCCGGCGCGCCGTCCGGCTGTGGCAGCGTCATGGATGCGTTCATGCCTGTTCTTCTGATTTTTGTCGGCTGCAAGAAACGAGGCTTCCCTGTCGATCCCCCGGGCGCGGGCGCGGCGCCGATCCCCCCGCGCCGCGGGCCGCCTCCGGGCCGGCGGGTCCGGACCGGCGGCCGATTCGTGCCCTGGCGCGCGGCGGCATGTTCTGGCCCATGGGCCGCATTATGCCAGCGGCGTCCTCCGGGGCGAGTGGGTCCTTGCGGTCCGCTCCCGCAAGTTGCGCGAGCCCACCGAACGCCGCTCCGCCCTCCGGCCCGCCCGGCCCCGAAGGTTTATCAACCCGCCTTGCGCCGACCTGTCATGCCGGTAAGACGGGTGACAAGCGGCGCGGCGCGGCCCAATTGATGCGCGGGAGGCCCGGTCTGCGCCGGGAGAGCAACGGAATGGCAACGGGAACAGGTCCAGAAGTTGCGCGCGGGCGGGGGACGCCGCCGCCGCGCCGACCGCCCCGGCTCCTCGCGGGCCGCCACAGACCTGCCCCCTTCGCCCTCTAGACCCCTCGCCCAGACCCCCAGACCAGAACCGGAAAAGCGGAAGATCATGCCCGGAGTGGACATCCTAGCCAGCGCGATGACGGGGGCGAACGCCGCCTTCCTCGCGGACCTCTACGCCCGCTGGGTGCAGGCCCCGGACAGCGTGGACCCGTCCTTCCAGGAGCTCTTCGCCGCGCTGAACGACGACGCGCGCGCCGTGCTCGGCGACGCGGCCGGCGCCTCCTGGGCGCCCCGCCCGCGCGGCGGCTTCGCGCCCGAGCCCGAGGCGCCTGCCCCCGCGAAGGGCGGCAAGGGGGCCGCGCCCTCCGCCCCCGCCGCGGCCGCCAAGCTGGCCGCCGCCCCCGAGGTGTCGAAGCAGCAGGTGCTGGACTCGCTCCGCGCGCTGATGCTCATCCGCGCCTACCGCGTGCGCGGCCACCTTGAGGCCGACCTCGACCCGCTGGGCCTGCAGAAGAAGAAGCCGCACCCGGAGCTGGACCCCGGCACCTACGGCTTCACCGAGGCCGACATGGACCGGCCGATCTTCATCGATAAGGTCCTCGGCCGCGAGACGGCGACGCTGCGCGAGATCCTCTCGATCGTGAAGGCCAGCTACTGCGGCCCGATCGGCGTCGAGTTCATGCACATCCAGGACCCCGAGCAGAAGTCCTGGATCCAGCAGCGCATCGAGGGCGCGCCCTGGAAGGCCGCCTTCGACAAGGACGGCAAGCGCACCATCCTGCAGCAACTGACCGAGGCCGAGGGTTTCGAGGCCTATTGCGCGCGGAAGTTCGTCGGCACGAAGCGCTTCGGCCTCGAGGGCGGCGAATCGACCATCCCCGCGCTGCAGTCGATCATCGCCGAGGCCGCCAAGGGCGGCGTGAACGAGATCGCCATCGGCATGGCGCACCGCGGCCGCCTGTCCACGCTGGTGAACGTGGTGAAGAAGTCCTTCACCCAGGTCTTCGCGGAGTTCAAGGGCGCGGGCCACGCCGAGGACGTGCAGGGCTCGGGCGACGTGAAGTACCACCTGGGCACCTCGACCGACGTCGAGATCGAGGGGCGGCAGGTCCACCTCTCGCTCCAGCCCAACCCCTCGCACCTCGAGGCGGTGGACCCCGTGGTGATCGGCAAGGTGCGCGCCCGCCAGGACATGGCCGGCGACACCAAGGGCCGCCACTCCGTCATGGCGATCCTGCTGCACGGCGACGCCGCCTTCGCGGGCCAGGGCGTGGTCTACGAGACGATGGCGATGAGCCAGCTCATCGGCTACCGCGTGGGCGGCACGATCCACGTCGTGACGAACAACCAGATCGGCTTCACCACCACGCCGGCCCACGCCTATTCGGGCCTCTACTGCACGGACGTTGCGAAGTCGGTGCAGGCGCCGATCCTGCACGTGAATGGCGACGACCCCGAGGCGGTGGTCTTCTGCGCGCGGCTGGCGACCGAGTACCGGCTGAAGTTCTCAGCCGATATCGTCCTCGACATCGTCTGCTACCGCCGCCACGGCCACAACGAGAGCGACGAGCCCGCCTTCACCCAGCCCCTGATGTACGCCCGCATCAAGGAGACGCCGACGACGCGCACGAAGTACGCGCAGCGCCTCGCCGCCGAGGGCGCGGTGCCCGAGGCCGAGGCGAAGGCCATCCAGGACGCCTTCTTCGCGAAGATGGACGAGGCCTTCCAGGCCAGCCAGGCCTTCAAGCCGAATAAGGCCGACTGGCTGGAGGGCCATTGGTCCGGCCTCAAGGCCGCTGGCAACGACGAGCCCGAGGCCGAGACTGACACGGCGGTCGAGCCCGAGGTGCTGCGCGAGGTCGGCGCCGCCCTCTCCCGCGTGCCGGAGGGCTTCGGGGCCAACCCGAAGATCCTGCGCCAGCTCGAGGCCAAGCGGCAGGCGATCGACACGGGCGAGGGCATCGACTGGGCGACCGGCGAGGCGCTGGCCATCGGCTCCCTGCTGGTGGAGGGCCACCGCGTCCGCATCTCCGGCGAGGACGTGCAGCGCGGCACCTTCTCCCAGCGCCACGCCTACCTGATCGACCAGCAGACGCAGGCCGAGTACGTGCCCCTCAACAACATCCGCGAGGGGCAGAAGCGGCTCGAGGCCTTCAACTCCCTTCTCTCCGAGTTCGGCGTCCTCGGCTTCGACTACGGCTACTCGCTGGCCGACCCGAACACGCTCGTGCTCTGGGAGGGCCAGTTCGGCGACTTCGCGAACGGCGCGCAGGTCATCATTGACCAGTTCATCGCCTCGGCCGAGACGAAGTGGCTGCGCATGTCGGGCCTCGTGATGCTGCTGCCGCACGGCTACGAGGGGCAGGGGCCGGAGCATTCCTCCGCGCGGCTCGAGCGCTACCTCCAGCTTTGCGCGGAGCGGAACATGCGGGTGGCGAACATCACCACCCCCGCGAACTACTTCCACGCGCTGCGCCGCCAGCTCCGGGCGAACTACCGCAAGCCGCTGATCCTGATGACGCCGAAGTCGCTCCTGCGGCACAAGCTGGCGGTCTCCGCCCTCTCCGAGTTCGGGCCGGGCAGCCGCTTCCAGGTGGTCATCCCCGAGACGGACGAGCTGGTCACGCCCGATCAGGTGAAGCGCGTCGTGATCTGCACCGGCAAGGTCTACTACGACCTGCTGCAGGAGCGCCGGGACAAGGGCGTGAAGGACGTGGCCATCGTCCGGATGGAGCAGCTCTACCCCTTCCCGCGCATCTCCCTGCCGAAGGTCCTGGCCCCCTACAGCCAGGCCGAGGTGGTCTGGTGCCAGGAGGAGCCGGAGAACATGGGCGGCTGGCAGTTCGTCGACCGCAAGATCGAGGAGGTGCTGCTTCAGGTCGGCGGAAAGGCGCGCCGGCCGGGCTATGTCGGGCGTCCCGCGGCGGCCAGTCCCGCGACGGGGCTTGCCAAGGTGCACGCGCAGCAGCAGGAAGCGCTCGTTCGCCAGGCGCTCGGGTTGAGCTGAGCCGGACCTTGGCAGAGGAAAGACGATGACCGAGATCCTGGTGCCCACACTGGGCGAGAGCGTGACGACGGCCACGGTGGCCCGCTGGCTGAAGAAGGCCGGCGAATCGGTGGCCGCCGACGAGCCGCTGGTCGAGCTGGAGACTGACAAGGTGACGGTGGAGGTGAACGCCCCCTCCGCCGGCACGATCGAGAGCATCGCGGCCGACGAGGGCGCCGAGGTCGAGGTCGGCGGCCTGCTCGGCACGCTCGGCGCCGGCAGCGGCGTGGCCGCGGCGCCCAAGGCGGCGGCCCCCGCCGCGCCGGCCCCGGCGCCGGCCGCCCCCTCCGGCCCGAAGGTGGAGGAGCCGCGCCCCGTGGCCGGCCCCGTCTCCCGCCCCGGCGGCGCGGAGCCCACCAGCGCCACCTCCCACGCCCCGCTTCCCGCGGCGGCGAAGATGATGGCGGACAAGGGCGTCTCGGCCGAGCAGATCGGCCAGGGCAGCGCCAAGGACGGCCGCATCGCCAAGGGCGACGTGCTGGAGTTCCTCTCCCGCCCGGCTCCCGCCGCCGCCGCGCCCGCCGCCAAGGCCCCGCGCGCGACCGGCGAGGGCGAGGAGCGCGTCAAGATGACGCGCCTCCGCATCACCATCGCCCGCCGCCTGAAGGAGGCGCAGAACACCGCGGCCATGCTCACCACCTTCAACGAGGTGGACATGGGCAACGCGATGGCGCTGCGGTCCGAGTACAAGGACGCCTTCGAGAAGAAGCACGGCGTGAAGCTCGGCTTCATGTCCTTCTTCGTGAAGGCTTGCGTCGCGGCGCTGCAGGAGTTCCCGGCGGTGAACGCCGAGATCGACGGCGACGAGGTCGTCTACAAGAACTTCGTCAACATGGGCATTGCGGTCGGCGGCCCCTCGGGCCTCGTGGTGCCGGTCATCCGCAACGCGCAGGACCTGTCCTTCGCGGGCGTCGAGAAGGCGATCGGCGACTTCGGCAAGCGCGTGCGCGACGGCCAGCTCAAGCTCGAGGAGATGGCGGGCGGCAGTTTCACCATCACCAACGGCGGCATCTACGGCAGCCTGATGTCCACCCCGATCCTCAACCCGCCCCAGTCCGGCATCCTCGGGATGCACGCGATCAAGGAGCGGGCGATGGTCGTGGGCGGCAAGGTCGAGGTGCGCCCGATGATGTACATCGCCCTCTCCTACGACCACCGAATCGTGGACGGGAAGGAGGCGGTGTCCTTCCTCGTGCGCGTGAAGGAGGGCGTGGAGGACGCGCGGCGGCTGCTGCTCGGGCTCTGATCGCCGCGCATTCCGCGGGCTGGGCGCGCCGGAGGGGGGACCCTCCGGCGCGCTTCGCGTTCGGGGCAGGGCTTCGGGTTGCATGTCCCGGCCATGACCCTGGCATGACAGTATCTTATATTGCAAATCATTCGCAGTGAGCCTGAAAGGGGTGCCGGCCCGCAGGATGACCCGATGCCCATGCCCTCCCTTCGTCGCCTCGCCGTCGCGGCGCTGCTCCCGCTCCTGGCCTTCGCCGCCCCGGCCCAGGCCACGCAGTACCCCGTCACGCTGACGGACGCGGCGGGGCGGGAAGTGACCATCGCCCGCCGGCCCGAGCGCGTCGCCCTCCAGGACGGGCGCAACATCGCCATCCTCGCCCTGCTGGACCGGGAGGACCCCTTCCAGCGGGTGGTGCTCTGGAACAACATTCCCAGCCGCGACGACGCCGGCTTCTGGGCCGTGCTGCGCGCCGCCTGGCCGAAGGCCGCCGGCATTCCCGACATGGGCTTCGGCGACAACGGCCAGGTGAACGCCGAGCAGCTCATCACCGCCCGGCCGCAACTCGTCGTGGCCGAGCAGCGCGCGCTGGGCTCCCTCCGCGAGGCCGGGGTGGACCGCCGGCTGGCCCAGCTCAACATCCCGCTGCTGGTCGTGGACAGCTTTGCCGACCCCGTCCCGAACGCCATCCGCTCGGTCGAGCTCCTCGGCCAGGCGCTGGACCGCGAGGCCGAGGCCGCGGACTACGCGGCCTTCGCCCGGGAGCGCGTCGCCCGCGTCGAGGCCGGCATCGCCGCCAGCGGCCACCGCCCGAACGTCTTCGTCGAGACGCGGGCGGGGCAGGGCGGGCCCGAGGCCCGCTGCTTCACCCAGGGCCGGGTGGGCTGGGGGCCGCTGGTGGAGGCCGCCGGCGGCCACAACATCGGCGCCGACCTCGTCCCCGGCGCCTCCGGCGAGGTGACGATGGAGACGGTCATCGCCCGCCGGCCGGAGGTCTACGTCATGACCGGCGCCAACTGGCGCGCGCGCGGCGCCGTGGCGGTTCCGTTCGGCTACGGGGCCGAGGCGCCGGCGGCCCTGGCCGGGCTCGCCCGGCTCGAGGAGCGGCCGGGCTTCGCCCTGCTCGAGGCGGCACGGGAGGGGCGGGTGCTCGGGGTTTGGCACGGCTTCTACAACCACGCCTTCAACGTCGTGGGCCTCGAGGCGCTGGCGAAGGCCTTCCACCCCCGGCAACTCGCCGGCCTCGACCCGGACGAGACCTTCCGCACCATCCTCGCCCGCTTCACCCGCATCCCGCCCTCGCCCTTCCTCGTCTCCGCCTCCGCGCCGCGCGTCGGCGGGTAGGCGCGGGTGTCGTCGGAGCTGGGCGCGGTCCAGGGGGCCCTTCCCCGGCCGGAGGCGGCGGGCGAGGAGGGCGCGGCGGTCCGCGACTACCGACGTTCCGTCACCGGGCGGGCGGTGCTGCTGGGCGCGCTGCTGCTGGCCGGCCTCGCGGCCATGCTGGCCGACCTCGCGATCGGCTCCGGCACGCTCTCGCCGGGCGAGGTGATGGAGGGGCTGCTCTCCCCCGGCACGGCCGACCCCACGGTGCGGGTGGTGCTGTGGGAGCTCCGCATGCCCATCACCTTCACCGCGGCGCTGGCCGGCATCGCCCTCGCGCTCGCGGGCACGCTGATGCAGACGGTGCTGAACAACCCGCTGGCCGAGCCCTTCACGCTGGGCATCTCCTCCGCCGCCGGCTTCGGGGCGGCGCTCGCGATCGTCTTCGGCTCCTCCATCCTCGGGCCCGCCGCCGACTGGCTGCCGCCCGAGCTGTTCATCTCGGCCAACGCCTTCCTCTTCGCGCTGGCGACGGTCGTGCTCGTCACCCTGCTCGCGCGCCGCACGGGGATGGGGGTGGAGACGGTGACGCTGCTCGGCATCGCCGTGCACTTCGCCTTCTCGGCCCTCCTCGCGGTCGCGCAGTACATGGCGGACGTGAACCAGCTTCAGTCGCTCATCTTCTGGCTGCTCGGCTCGCTGCTGAAGGCGACCTGGACGAAGGTGGCGATCAACGCGGCGATCCTCGCCCTGGTGCTGCCGGTGCTGCTCGCCCGCGCCTGGGCGCTGACGGCGCTGCGCGGCTTCGGGGACGGCGCGGTGGTGCTCGGCATCCGGGTGGAGCGGCTGCGCTTCGCCATGCTGGTGGCCGCGGCCCTGCTCGCGGCCTCGGCCACCGCCACCATCGGGGTGGTGGGCTTCGTCGGGCTGGTCGCGCCGCACATGGCGCGGCTCCTGGTGGGGGAGGACCAGCGCTTCTCCCTCGTGGTCACGGCCGCCTGCGGGCTGCTGGTGCTCGTCCTCGCCTCGCTCGCCAGCAAGCTCATCCTGCCCGGCGCGGTGCTGCCGATCGGGATGATCACCTCGCTGCTGGGCCTGCCGGTCTTCCTCATGCAGATCCTCCACGGCCAGCGGCGGGCGGTGCGATGAGCCTTCTCTCGGTCGAGGGCCTCGGCGTCCGCATCGGGCGCTTCCAGGCGGTGCGGGGGGTGTCCTGCGCGGTCGCGGCGGGGGAGTGCCTTGCCATCCTCGGCCGGAATGGGGCGGGCAAGACCTCCCTCGTGCGCGGGCTGGCGGGGCTGCTGCCGGTCACGGGCGCGATCCGGCTCGAGGGCGCGGACCTCGCCGCCCTCGGCCCCGCGGAGCGCAGCCGGCGCATCGGCTACGTGGCGCAGGGGGTCGCGCAGGTCTCGGCGCGGCTCACCGTCTTCGACCTGCTGCTGCTCGCGCAGAACGGCGGCGCCTTCGCCTGGGCCGCCCCGCGCGAGAGCCTGCGCCGGGCCGAGGCGATGCTGGACCTGCTGGGCCTGCAGCCGCTCGCCCGCCGCACGCCCGCGGAGATGTCGGGCGGGCAGCGGCAGATGGTGGCCCTGGCCCTCGCCCTCGTCCGCCGCCCGCGCGTGCTGCTGCTGGACGAGCCGACCTCGGCGCTGGACCTGGCGAACCAGCTTCACCTGCTGGAGCTGGTTCGCGCCCACACGCGGCAGGCCGGCATGGCGACGGTGATGGTCCTGCACGACCTCAACCTCGCCACCCGCTACGCCGACACGGCCCTGATGCTGGAGGAGGGCGCCCCCATCCACGCCGGGCCGGTGGCGGAGGTGCTGACGCGGGAGCGGCTCGCCCGGGTCTACGGGGTGGATTGCCACGTCATGGCGGTCGAGGGCGGGCACCGCGCCATCTACCCGCTGGCCCGCCTGTAGCGCGGCGGGCGCCGGGGCACCGTCCCCGACCGGTCGCCGGATGGCAGCCGAATTTAATCTTCTCCATCTTGCTTTAGTTAATTTCGCTTCGCGAAACCGGCCTTTGCCGGGGGAACTTACCCCGTTCTCGCCCTGGCGGCGGAGAGAACCGTAACCGAGGCACCGACCACCGATGAACGATCAATTCTGGCTCTGGATAGGCGTCGCCGGCATGTCCGCCGGCGCGGCCCTCATCCTCCTCACGGGGGGCAGCCGGACGCCCAGGGAGGGCATGGCGACCATCCTGCACGGCATCGTGCCGATCATCGCCGCCTGCTCCTACTTCGCGATGGCAGTGGGGCAGGGGAGCATCGTCCTCCCGTCCGGGGTGCCGGGCGCCGGTTCCGGGTACGACTTCTACTTCGCGCGCTACATCGACTGGCTCTTCACCACGCCGATCCTGCTGATCGCCCTGTCCCTGACGGCCATGCACGCGGGCGTGCGCCGGCCGGGGCTGCTCGTCGGGATCGTCCTCTCCGACGTGCTCATGATCGTGACGGCCCTCTTCTTCGGGCTCTCCACCGTCCCCTGGATCAAGTGGACCTGGTTCGCGATCTCCTGTGGGGCCTTTCTCCCGGTCTACTACCTCATCTGGGGACCTCTGCTCGCCGAGGCGTCGCACCAGCGCGAGGACGTGCGGGCCACCTACCGGCGCAGCGCGGTGATCCTCTCGGTCGTGTGGCTCGTCTACCCCGTCCTTCTCCTGATCGACCCGGAGGGGCTCCGCTACATCGGCTCCACCGCCTCCGTCGCGGCCTTCGCCGTCGTCGACCTGATCGCCAAGGTCGCCTACGGCCTCCTCGCCACCAGCGAGCACGGGAAGATCGCGAAGGCCGACGTGGCTCAGGGCGCCTCCGCCCGGACCAGCCTCGAGGAGCCGCGTACCGTCGCCGCCATGCCCCACGCGGCCTCCCGCGCGCCGGCGGCAAGGGTGGGCTGAGGGCGGGCGGCGATGCCGGGCTGGCCGAGCCCCTTCCCGGGCGCGGGGCCCGGTGCCGCGCTGCCGCTCCCGCCCGCCGCGCCGCCCACGGCCGGGGGGAACCCGGGGCTGCCGCTGCCGCTGCCGCTGCTCCTTGCCGTGGCCGGACTGCTGGGGGCGACGGCCCTGATGCCGCGCCCGCTCGCCTGGACCGCCACGCTGGCGGTCGTCCTCCTCCTCGGCATTCCCCACGGTGCCCTGGACGGAGAGGTCGCGCGCCCGCTGCTGCGGCCCCGCTTCGGCCGGGCGTGGTTCCTCGCCTTCGCCGTGCCCTATCTCTCCCTCTCCGCCGCCGTGCTGCTGGCCTGGCGCGCGGCGCCGGAGGCGGTGCTGGCCGGCTTCCTGGCGGCCTCGGTGCTTCATTTCGGGGAGGAGGACGCCGGGCCGGGCCGCCCGCTGGAACTCCTGGTGCGCGGGGGCCTGTCGATCGCCCTGCCCGTGCTCCTGCACCCCGCCGCGACCGCGCGGGTCTTCGAGGCGGCGATGCTCGCCCCGATGCCGGCCATCCCCCCCTGGCTCCAGGCCGCCGCCCTGGCCTGGGCCGTGCTCGCGCCCTTCGCGGTGGCGCGGATGATCGCGGCGGGACGGTGGCCCGTGGCGGTGGAGGGGTTGCTGCTCGGCCTCGCCTTCGCGGCCCTGCCGCCCCTGGCGGGCTTTGCCCTCTACTTCGTCGGCCTGCACGCGCCCCGGCACACGGCGTCCCTCGCCGCCGACCCCCGCCGCGCGCCACGGGTGAGGAGCACGGGCGAGGCCCTGTGGCGTTCCCTGCCGGTGACCGCGCTCACCCTGCTGATCGGCGCGGCCCTGTGGCCGTTCTTCCCCGGCGCCCCGCCGGAGCGCCTGCTCGCGCTGACGCTGCAGGGGCTGGCGGCGCTCACCCTGCCGCACCTGCTGCTGGACGGCATCGCCGCGCGCGTGGCGCCTCCGGTCGGCGGGGCGTCACGGCACCGCCCGCCCCGCTGACGCCGCGGCGCCCGGTTTGCCGGCCGCTTCGCCCGGCGCGGGGGTCGGGCGGCGCGTCCCGCGATCCTCCGCCGCGCCGGGTTGCGGCACGGACAACCCTGCCCCGACCGTCGTCGAGCGCGCGTGTGCCCTTCAAGCGAGGCCCCGGGCCTGCTACCTGCCCTGCAAGATCATCGCCCCGAGACCACAGCAGGACGAGCCCGCATGCCCGACACCTTCGACCTCATCGTCATCGGCTCCGGCCCCGGCGGCTATGTCTGCGCCATCCGGGCCGCCCAGCTCGGCATGAAGGTGGCCTGCGTGGAGAAGCGGGAGACGCTCGGCGGCACCTGCCTCAACATCGGCTGCATCCCCTCCAAGGCCCTCCTCCAGTCCTCCGAGAACTTCGAGGAGATCGCCCACAAGTTCGCCGACCACGGCATCACGGTGGAAGGCATCAAGCTCGACCTCGCCCGCATGCAGGCGCGCAAGGGCGAGGTGGTCTCGGCCAACGTGAAGGGCGTCGAGTTCCTCTTCCGCAAGAACAAGGTCACCTGGCTGAAGGGCGCGGGGAGGATCACGGCGCCCGGCAAGGTCGAGGTGGCCGGCGAGACCTACGAGACAAAGAACATCGTCATCGCGACCGGCAGCGAGAGCGTGCCGCTCAAGGGCGTCGAGGTCGACGAGAAGCGCATCGTCACCTCCACCGGCGCGCTGGAGTTCGAGAGCGTGCCGAAGCACCTCGTCGTCATCGGCGGCGGCGTGATCGGGCTCGAGCTGGGCAGCGTCTGGCGGCGCCTCGGCTCGGAGGTGACGGTGATCGAGTTCTTCGACCGCCTGCTGCCGGGCATGGACAACGAGATCGCGAAGAACTTCGAGCGCGTGCTCGTCAAGCAGGGCTTCCAGTTCAAGCTCGGCCACAAGGTGACGGGCGCGACGCAGGGCAACGCCGGCGTGACGCTCACGGTCGAGCCTGCCAAGGGCGGCGAGGCGCAGTCGATCGAGGCCGACGCCGTGCTCGTCGCCATCGGCCGCCGCCCCTATGTCGCGGAGCTCGGCCTCGAGGCCGTCGGCGTCGCGCTCGACGAGCGCGGGCGGGTGAAGACCGACGCGCAGTTCGCGACGAACGTGCCCGGCATCTACGCCATCGGCGACGTGATCGCGGGCGCGATGCTCGCCCACAAGGCCGAGGACGAGGGGGTCGCGGTCGCCGAGATCCTGGCCGGCCAGCACGGCCACGTGAACTACGGCGCCATCCCCGGCATCGTCTACACCTGGCCCGAGGTGGCCTCGGTCGGCGCGACGGAGGAGGAGCTGAAGGCGGCCGGCACCGCCTACAAGTCCGGCAAGTTCCCCTTCACCGCCAACGGCCGGGCGCGGGCCATGGGCGACACGGACGGCTTCGTGAAGATCCTCGCGGACAAGACGACGGACCGCGTGCTCGGCGCGCATATCCTCGGCCCGGACGCCGGCCACCTGATCGCGGAGATGGTGACCGCCATCGAGTTCGGTGCCAGCGCCGAGGACGTGGCCCGCATCTGCCACGCCCACCCGACGCTGAGCGAATCCGTGAAGGAGGCCGCGCTCGCCGTGGACGGCCGCCCCATCCACATCTGACGGCCCGTTCTGACGAGACCGCGCGCCGCGCTTGATCCGCGGGGCGTGCGGGCCATGTGGCGGGCGATGGACCAGGCCCGCCCCCCCTATGTCACGCTGAACCCCCGGCCGAAGCGCAAGGCGCTCGGCTGGTTCTTCATCGTGCTCGGCGTGCTGGGGCTGGTGCTGCCCTTCCTGCAGGGCTTCCTCTTCCTCGCGCTCGGCGTCTTCGTGCTGCGCGACCAGCACCTCTGGGCGGCCAACCGCTGGGCCTGGGTGGAGGGGCGCTGGCCGGGCATGGTCTCCCGCATCGAGGCGCTGGAAGCCTCCACCGCCGCCCGCTTCGCCGGCTGGGGCGCCGGGCTGCGGCGGGCCATCGGCCGGGGCTGAGGGTGCCATGAGCCGCGCCTTCGTCCGCGAGCCCGACGGCAGCGAGCCGCCCGAGCCCCCGGCCGAGCGCCCCGTGCCGCCCGGCCCCAATCCCGTGACGCCCGAGGGCCTGGCCCGGATCGAGGCGGCGCTCGCGGCGCTGCGGGCCTTGGAGGCGCCCGACCCGCTGCAGCGGCGGGACCTCCACTACTGGCAGCAGCGCCGCGCGAGCGCCCAGCCCACCCCGCCGCCGGAGGGAAGCGCGGTGGGCTTCGGCTCCTGGGTGACCGTCGCCGGCCTCGGCCCCGCGCCGCGCCGGCTTCGGATTGTCGGCGAGGATGAGGCGGACCCGGCCGCGGGCCTCATCGGCTGGCGCGCGCCGCTGGCCGTGGCGCTGGAGGGCGCGGAGGCCGGAGACGAGGTGGAGGGGCCGGGCGGGCGGCCGGTCACGGTGCTGGGCGTGAGGAACGGCGCGGCGGATTAGCTTGCATCGTGCAAGCGAATCGGCTTGCATCCTGCAAGCCAACCGGAGCCCGCCATGCCCCGCACCGATTTCTCGCGGATGCGCTGCCCCATCGCCCGCTCCATGGAGGTGCTCGGCGAGCGATGGGCCATCCTCGTGATGCGGGAGGCCTTCTACGGCACCACCCGCTTCGACGAGTTCGCGGCCCATCTCGGCATCGCCTCCAACATCCTCAGCGCGCGCCTGGCCAAGCTCGTGGAGCATGGGGTGCTGGAGCGCGTGCCCGAGGGCGCCCGCCACTCCTACCGGCTGACGGAGAAGGGCCGCGACTTCTTCCCCGCCTTCCTCGCCCTCAAGGCCTGGAGCGACCGCTGGATGGCGCCGGAGGGGCCGGTGGTGCGCCTCGTCGACGCCGCGACGGGGGAGGAGGTGGTGGCCGAGCCGCCCCGCGGCCCCGGCGGCGCGCCGCTGCGGCCGGAGGAGGTTCGGCTGCTGCCCGGCCCCGGCGCGGGCGAGGCCATGCGCCGGCGCCTCGCGCTCGCCGGGATGACCGACGGGATGGAGGCGGCCCGTGGCTGACACCCTCGCCGCGGCGCTCCCGGCGCCCTCCGCCGCGCGGCAGATCCTCGGCCTCGCCGCCCCCACCGCCCTCAGCGCCGTCCTGCAGGTCGCGGCGCAGATTGCCGAGACCTGGCTCGCGGCCCGCCAGGGCACCGCGGCGCTGGCGGGCTGGTCGGTGGTGCTGCCCTTCAGCCTTCTCATGCAGCAGATGTCGGCGGGCGCCATGGGCGGCGGCGTCTCCTCCGCCACCGCGCGGGCGCTCGGCGCCGGGCGGCGGGAGGAGGCCTCGGCCCTCGTGCTGCACGCGGTGCTGATCGCGGTGGCGGCCGGGGGCGCCTTCGCCGTGCTGCTCGCGGTCTTCCCGCGGGCGGTGCTCGGCGCCATCGGGGGCGCCACGGCCGCCGAGGCGGCGGCGCCCTACGCGATGTGGCTCTTCGGCCTCGGCGCGGTGCCGGTCTGGCTCGCCAACACCCTCGCCTCGGTGCTGCGTGGCGGCGGGCAGCACGCGCTGGCGGCGCGGGTGCTGCTCGTCACCTGGGCCGCCTACCCGCCGCTCGCCTGGGCACTGGCGGAGCCGCTGGGCATGGGGCTGCCCGGCATCGGCGCCGCGATGGGGGCCTCCTTCCTCGCCTGCACCCTCGTCATGGGGGTTGCGGTGCTGCGGGGGCGGGCGGGGTTCCGGCCCACGCTGCGGGTGCGGCCCTCGGCGGCCATGTTCTGGCGCATCCTCTCGGTCGGGCTGGTGGCGAGCGCGCTGGCGGGGGTGGCGAACCTCACGACCATCCTCGTCACCGCGCGCCTCGCCTCGCACGGGGCGGCGGCCGTCGCGGCCTACGGCATCTCGGCTCGGCTCGAGTTCCTGATGATCCCCATCGCCTTCGGCGTCGGCTCCGCCCTCACCGCGCTCGTCGGCCGGGCCGTGGGCGCGGGGCGGTGGGATATGGCGCTCCGGCTCGCCTGGACGGGCGGGGCGATGGCGCTGGCGGTCACGGGGGCGATCGGCCTCCTCGTCGCGGCCGCGCCCGGGGCCTTCGCGGGCTTCTTCAGCGCCGACCCCGCGGTGATCGCGGTCGCGAAGCGGGCGCTCTCCTACACGGGCCTCGCCTTCGGGGGCTTCGGCCTCGGCATGGCGCTCTACTTCGCCTCCCAGGGGGCGGGGCGGATGGGCTGGCCGATGGCGGCGGGGGTATCGCGGATCGCGGTCGCGGTCGGCGGCGGCTGGCTGCTGGGGGACGTGCTGGGCATGGGGCTAGACGGGCAGTTCCTCGCCGTCGCGCTCGGCATCACCGCCTACGGGCTGGTGACGGCGATGGGGGTGCGGCGCGCGGTCTGGGCGCCGCGGTGAGGGGGCTGGCCCGCCGCGGCCGGCGCCGGCCGCGCCGCCCGCGCGTCGAAGGCCGCCCGCGAGGCCTCGACCCGCGCCAGGTTCTCCTCCGCCCAGAGCCACACGCCGCAGAAGGCGGCGCCGAGGCCCGCGCCGAGCTCCGTCAGCCGGTAGTCGACCCGCGGCGGGACGACGGCGTGCACGGTGCGCGTCACCATGCCGTCCCGCTCCATCCCGCGGAGGGTCTGGGTCAGCATCTTCTGGCTGATCCCGGGCATGGCGCGCGAGAGCCCGGTGAACCGCATCTCGCCGTGCTCGGCCAGGACCTCGAGCGCGATCATCGTCCACTTGTCCGCCACCCGCCCGATCAGCTCGTTGACCAGCGCCTCCACCCGCGGGTCGCACTCGGCGGGCGGGGCGGTCTCGGCGATGCGGCGGGCGCGCTGGATCGTCGGCGCGGTGAAGGGCAGGCGGGGCATGGGGCGCTCTCCTTTCGGTAAGTATGGATATTCCGGGTGCCTTCTTTCCTGCCGAGAGTAGGGGACTAGGTAGGGGGCTCCCAAGACAAAGGAGCAGGATCATGAGGCAGACCGGCAACACCATCCTGATCACCGGCGGCGGCTCCGGCATCGGCGCGGCGCTGGCGCGGCGCTTCCACGACCTCGGCAACACCGTGATCGTCGCCGGCCGGCGGCGGGAGGCGCTGGAGGGCACGATCGCGGGGCGGCCGGGCATGCACGCGATCGAGCTCGACGTGGAGAGCGCGGCGGGCGTCGCGGACTTCGCGCGGCGGCTGCTGGCCGAGCACCCCGGGGTGAACATCCTCGTCAACAACGCGGGGATCATGCGCTTCGAGGCGCTGGACCGCGCGCGCGACCTCGCGGACGCGGAGGCGACGGTCGCCACCAACCTCCTCGGCCCCATCCGCCTCGTCGACGCGCTGGTCGAGCACCTGGCCGCGCGGCCGGACGCCGCCATCGTCAACGTGACCTCGGGCCTCGCCTTCGTGCCGCTGGTCGCGACGCCGACCTACAACGCGACCAAGGCGGCCATCCACTCCTACACCCTCTCCCTGCGGGAGGCGCTGAAGGGCCGGGTGGAGGTGATCGAGCTCGCGCCCCCGGGGGTGCAGACCGGGCTGACGCCGGGCCAGGAGAGCCGTCCCGGCTACATGCCGCTCGACGCCTTTATCGACGAGGTGATGGCGCTCTTCGCCGGGCAGCCCACGCCGCGGGAGATCCTGGTGGAGCGCGTCCGCCCGCTTCGCTTCGCCGAGGCGGGGGGCCGCTTCGACGAGACGATGGCGGGGCTGAACGAGGCCGCGGCGAAGGCCCGCCAGGGCTGAGGCGCCGGGCGCTGAGCGGCCGGGGGCTGCGGCGCTACATCCGCAGCCCCATGCGCCGGATCATCGCCGATTCCTCCTCCACCTGCCGGCGGACGAAGGCGGTGTACTCCTCCGGACCCATGGGCATCGGCGGCATGTCGAACTTGTCCAGCACCGCCATGTGCGCGGGATCGGCCACCGCGCCCCGGAAGGCGGCGTCCAGCACCCGCACGACGGCGGGGTCCATCCCCTTGGGCCCGGCGACGCCGTAGGGGGAGGTGGAGACGATATCCAGGCCGAGCTCCTTCAGGGTCGGCACCGCGGGGAAGCGCTTGGCGCGCTCCGGCCCCCAGGTGACGAGGAGGCGCAGCCGCCCCTCCTCCACCAGCGGCCCCCAGCCGGAGCTGTCGGCCGTCGCGTGGATCTGGCCGCCGAGCAGCGCCTGCATGTTCTCGGAGACGCCGCGGAAGGGCACATGGACCCAGCTCAGGTCCCGCTTCGTCGCGACCTGCTCCATGGTGATGTGCAGCGAGGTGCCGACGCCGGGCGTGCCGTAGTTGAACTTGCCGGGATTGGCCTTCGCGTCCGCCAGGAAGGCGTTGAAGTCCGCCCAGGGCGCGTCGGCCCGCACCACCACGCCGAAGAGGTAGCCCGTGAGGTGCGAGACGTAGGTGAAGTCCGCCAGCGGGTCGAAGGGCGGGCGCGGGCTCATGAAGGGCACGCGGAAGACGCTGATCGGCATCTGCGAGAGGGTGTAGCCGTCCGGCCGCTCGTTCAGCAGCGCCTGGGCGCCGAGGATGCCGCCGGCGCCGGACTTGTTCTCCACGATCACGGACTGCCCGAGGCGCCGCCCGGCCTGCTCGCAGACGGCGCGCATCTGCACGTCGGTCGTCCCGCCCGGCGCCCAGGGCACGAGCATGCGGATGGCCTTGTCGGGGAAGCCGCGCTGGGCGAGGGCGGGCAGCGGAAGGGCGAGGGCGGCGCCCAGGCCGAGGGCGCGGCGGCGGGTGAGTCTCACGAGGTGTCCTCCCGGGTTTTTTCGTTGCCGGGAGTATCGGGGAGCGGGCGGGCGGAGGGAAGCGGCGCCTAGTCCGCCCGCGGGTGCGCCCGCCGCCAGGTCTCGAGCAGCCCCGCCTGGTCCACCCCCGTGTAGCGCTGGGTGGTGGAGAGGCTGGCATGGCCGAGCAGCTCCTGGATCGCCCGGAGGTCCGCGCCGCCGCCGAGGAGGTGGGTCGCGAAGGAGTGGCGCAGCGCGTGGGGCGTCGCGTGCTCCGGCAGGCCCGCCAGGCGCCGGAGGTCGCGCAGCGCCCGCTGGGCGACCGCCGGGTCCAGCCGCCCGCCCTTCGCGCCGGTGAAGAGCGGGGCGTCGGGGGTCGCGGGGCCGCGGTGGCGGAGCCATTCCTCCACGGCGGCCTCCACCGCCGGCAGCACGGGCACGATCCGCTCCTTGCCCCCCTTGCCGAGCACGCGCAGGCCCAGCCCGGCGCGGGGAGCGTCCCGCATGTTGAGGGACAGCGCCTCCGAGATGCGCAGGCCGCAGCCGTAGAGAAGCGTGAAGAGCGCCGTGTTCCGCGCGGCGAGGGCCGGGCTGTCCTCCGCGCTGTCGAGCGTCGCGATGCGGGCCTGGTCCTCGGTCAGGGCGCGGGGCACGGGCGGCTTGCGGCGCGGCCCGCTCAGCCCGCCCAGCGGCAGCGGCGCCAGCCCGTGCCGGCGGACGAGGAAGCGGAGGAAGGTCTTGAGGGCCGAGAGCTGCCGCGCGCGGGAGGCGGCGCCGATGCCGAGCCCCGCCCGGTAGGCGAGGAAGGCGCGGAGGTCCGCGAGCCGCAGCGCCGCCAGGTCCGGCTCGCCCCCGTGATGGGCCGAGAGGAAGGCGAGGAGGTCGGCGACGTCGCGCCCGTAGGCCTCCACCGTCTCCGGGCTGGCGCGACGCTCGCGCGCGAGCCAGTCGAGGAAGGCCTCGCGGGCCGCGAGCGGCGCGATCACGGCCGGGCCCGGGCCGTCCCGTCGAGGGCGCGGGCGAGCGCCTGGGCGAGCAGCCGGAGCGAGGCGGTGGCGCCCCGCGCGGGCAGGCGCCCGGCCTCCCGCGCGCCGAGGACGAGGAGGCGCGGCCGCGCGCCGGGGAGGCGCACCAGGGCGTCCCGGACGACGAGGGCGTGGGCCTCGCCGTGGAGGATCGCGGCCTCGGGCGGGTGGTCGCGCATCAGCACCTCCCGCCCCTCGGTCAGCCGCGCGACGCTCCCCGCGGGAAGGTCGCGGAGGCCGGGGGAGGGGGCCTCCTCGGCGGCCAGCGACGCGCATTCGAGGCCGAGCAGCGCCGGCCACTCCGCGGCGACGACGCCGAGCACGTCCGCCGCCCCGATCAGCGCCGCGATGGCGGTGGCCGAGCGGATGGTGAGGTCGAGGCCGAGCCGCGCCGCGTCCGCGACCAATCCCGTCTCCGCCCGCGCGGCGACGAGGAGCGCGGCCATGTGGTCCGCCAGCGTCTCCCCGTGCACGCGCCGGGGCGGGTGGAGGGCGCGGTAGAGGGCGGGCCGCTCGGCGAGGAAGCCGGGATGGGCGGCGAGATAGGCCGCCACCCGGGCCGCCTCGGCCTCGCGGCCATCCTCCGTCTGCGGGGCTGGAAAGGTCATCCGCCCCATTTTGCCAGGGCGGGGCGGGAAGGGCGAATCCTCGCTCGGCCCCCTGGGCGCGCCGCCCCGCGCGGCGCCGCGCGGGGGGGGCTTCTGCGGGCCGGCGCGGCGCGCTGAAATGGGGCCTCCCGCAAGGACGCCCCATGGCCGATCCCTCCCCGCGCCCCGTCGCCGCCCTCCGCGCCGAGGTGCTCTCGCACGCGCCGCTGAACGCCGAGTACCGGCACCTCGTGCTGCGCGCCGGCGCCCCGGCCTCCGGCGCGCGGCCGGGGCAGTTCTTCCAGCTCCTCTGCCCGGCGCCGCCCGGCGAGGCGCCCTTCCTGCGGCGGCCAATGAGCCTCTACGGCGCCGATCCCGCGGGGGACACGGTGGAGTTCCTCTACAAGGTGACCGGCGCGGGCACGCGGGGGCTCGCGACCCTGGCGGCGGGGGAGGCGCTCGACATCCTGGGCCCGCTCGGCCACGGCTTCTCGCTCGACCCCGCCTGGCGGTCCGTGGTGGCGGTCGGGCGCGGCGCGGGGCTCGCGACGCTGGCGCCGATCGCGCGGGCGGCGCGGGCGGCGGGTATCGGCGTCACCGCGGTCCTCAGCGCCCGCCGGCCGGAGCTCGTGGTGTCGGAGGACCTGTTCCGGGCGGAGGGCGCCCGCGTGATCACGGTGACGGACCAGGAGGGCACGAGCGGCCCGGCCCATGTCGAGCGCCTGCTGCGCGGCCTGGTCGCGGAGGGGGCGGCGGACGCCTTCCTCACCTGCGGCTCCGCGCGGCTGCTGCGGGTGCAGCAGCGGCTGGGCCGGGAATTCGGCATTCCCGGCCAGGTGGCGCTGGAGCAGCAGATGGCCTGCGGGCTGGGCATGTGTTTCTGTTGCGTGCGCGACTTCAACGAGGATGGCGGCATCGTCCACAAGCGGGTCTGCTGGGACGGCCCGGTCTTCGACATGCGGGAGGCGGTGGCCTGAGGAGGGCGGCATGACCGAGATGAGCGTGCGGATCGGCGACCTCGTGCTCGCCAACCCCGTGATGCCGGCCTCGGGCACCTTCGCCGAGGGGCTGGCGCTCGCCGCCGACCTCGACGCGCTCGGCGCGCTGGTGACCAAGACGATCACGCGGGAGCTCCGCGCCGGCAACCCGCTGCCCCGCGTGGCGGAAACGCCCGGCGGGATGCTGAACGCGATCGGCATCCCCTCCAAGGGCGTGCCCTATTTCCTCGAGCACACGCTGCCGGCGCTGCGGGCCTTCGCGCCGCCGCTCGTGGTGAGCATCTCCGCGCCGACGGCCGAGGGCTTCGCGGCGCTGGCGGCCGAGGTCTCGGTGCCCGGCGTGGCCGCCATCGAGGCGAACATCTCCTGCCCCAACATCGAGGAGGACGGCCGCGCCTTCGCCATGCGGGCGGAATCGACGGAGGCCGTGATCCGACGGCTGCGCGCCGCGACGGCGCTTCCGCTCTGGGCGAAGCTCACGCCCAACACGGGCGACGTGCCGGAGGTCGCCCGCGCCGCCGAGGCCGCGGGGGCGGACGCGCTGGTGGTGGCCAACACCATCCTCGCCATGTCCGTGGACCTCGCCACCTTCCGCCCGCGGCTGGGCAACGTGATGGGCGGGCTCTCGGGCCCCGCGATCAAGCCAATCGTGCTGCGCCAGGTCTACCAGTGCGCCCGCGCCGTCCGCCTGCCCGTCATCGGCTGCGGCGGCATCGCCACGGCCGAGGACGCGGCGGAGTACATGGTGGCCGGCGCCACGGCCGTTCAGGTCGGCACCGCGACCTTCCTCCATCCTGGCGCCATGGAGGCGGTGATCGAGGGCCTCGCCCGCTTCTGCGCCGGGCGCGGCATCGCGCGCGTCGCGGACCTCACCGGCGCCATCCGGCGGGAGGAGGCGGACGAGGCCGAGATCGAGTGGGCGGAGGTTGCGTCCCTGGAGCCCGGGCCGTGAGCGCGACGCTGGCCCCCCCGGCGGGCCGCGCGCTCGCCGAGCGAGTGTTCGAGCGGCTGCGCGAGGCCACGGGCGACGGCGTCGGCATCACGCGGGAGAGCTACGGCGCGGGCGAGTCCCTCGCGCTCGACATCGTGGAAGCCGAGGCCCGCGCCGGGGGGCTGGGGACGCATCGGGACGCCGGCGCCAACCTCGTCGTCACCCTGCCGGGAAGCGATCCCTCCCTGCCGGTCATCGCCTGCGGCTCGCACCTCGATTCCGTGCCCCAGGGCGGGAACTTCGACGGGGCGGCGGGGGTGGTCGCGGGCCTCATGGCGCTCTCGCGCTTCCGGGCGGAGGGCTTCGCGCCGCGGCGGGGCATCGCGCTCTACGCCCTGCGGGGGGAGGAGAGCGCCTGGTTCGGGCGCGCCTACATGGGCTCCGCTGCCCTCTTCGGCCGCCTCTCGGCCGAGGACCTGGCGACGCCCCACGTCGTCACCGGCCGTCCGCTGGCCGACTGCATGCGGGAGGCGGGCGTGGACGTCGGGCGCGTGGCGCGGGGGGAGCGGCTGCTGGACCCCGCCAGCCTCGCCGCCTGGCTCGAGATCCATATCGAGCAGGGGCCGGTGCTCGTCGCGCGCAACCTGCCGGTGGCCATCGTCACGGGCATCCGGGGCAACATCCGCCACCGCGCCATCGAGTGCCTCGGCGAGGCCGGGCATTCCGGCACCATCCCGCGCTGGCTGCGCCACGACGCGGTCTTCGCCACCGCCGAGCTGATCACGCGGCTCGACCGCCACTGGCGGACCCTGCTCGAGCGCGGGCGGGACCTGGTGGTGACCTCCGGCATCATCGGCACGGACCCCGCCGAGCACGCGCTGGCGCGCATCCCCGGCCGGCTGCGCTTCTCCATGGAGGCGCGCAGCCAGAGCATCGAGACGCTGGAGGCCTTCTACGACCTCTTCCTCTCGGAATGCGCGGGGATCGGGGAGGAGCGGGGGGTGGAGTTCCGCCTCGACCGGCGGCTGGACTCCGCGCCCGCCCAAATGGACGAGGGCTGGATCGAGCGGCTGCGCGCGGGGCTGCGCGCCATGGGCCTGCCCGACGAGCCCATCCCGAGCGGCGCCGGCCACGACGCCGCGGTCTTCGCGCAGGCGGGAATCCCGAGCGCGATGATCTTCGTCCGCAACCAGCACGGCTCCCACAACCCCGCGGAGGCCATGGAGATGGAGGACTTCCTCATCGGCGCCGAGCTTCTCGAGCGCAGCCTGCGGGAGGCCGCGGCGTGAGCGGCGCCGCCCTGGCGCGCCTGCTGCTGGAGGGCGGCGCCGTCCGCGTCAGCCACGGCCAGCCCTTCATCCTCGCCGCCGGCTGGGCCAGCCCCGCCTATGTCGACTGCCGGCTGCTGGTGGGCGAGCCCCGCCTGCGCCGGGCCGCGACCGCGCTGGCGGTGGAGGCGGTCCGCGCCGCCTTCGTCGCGCCGCCGGAGGCGATCGCGGGGGCGGAGACCGCCGGCATCCCCTGGGCCGCCTGGATGGCCGAGGCGCTGGACCTGCCGCTCCGCTACGTCCGCAAGCGCCCCTTGGGCATCGGCCGCAACGCCCAGGTGGAGGGCGGGCCGGTCGAGGGGATGCGGGTGCTGCTGGTGGACGACCTGATGACCGACGGCGGCAGCAAGGTCGCCTTCGCCCGCGGGCTTCGCTCGGCGGGGGCGGTGGTGGAGGACGCGCTCTGCCTCTTCCGGCACGGCACCTTTCCGGGCGGCGCCGAGCGGATGGAGAAGCTGGGGCTGAACCTCGTCGCGCTGGCGAGCTGGCGCGACGTCCTGGACGCCGGGGGGGAGGGAGCGCTGCCGGCGGAGGACCGGGCGCTGCTGGAGCGGTTCCTCGCGGACCCGATCGGCTGGTCCGCGGCCCATGGCGGGCGGGCGACGCTGCTGAAGCCCCCGCTCTAGCCCGGGCCGCGCCCGTCATCGCCTGGCCCGGATTGACCCGCCGGGCCGTTCAACCGAAGGAGGCCACGCGTGGACACCATCCGGCTCGGCGGCCTGGAACTGCGGTTCCGGCAGACGAAGGAGGGGACGGGCGGCGCGCTCGGCCTCTTCGAGATGACGATCCAGCCGAACGCCCGGATGCCCGTGCCGCATTACCACGAGAGCTGGGACGAAACGATCCTCGGCCTCTCGGGCGTGACCCGCTGGACGCTGGCGGGCCGCGAGGTCGACCTCGGTCCCGGCGAGTCCCTCTTCATCCCGCGCGGCGCCGTGCACGGCTTCCAGAACAGCACGGAGGAGGCGGCGACCTGCCTCTGCATCCTCACCCCGGGCGTGCTCGGGCCGGGCTATTTCCAGGAACTGGCGGCCCTGGTCGCGGGCGGCGCGCCGGACCCGGCCCGGATGGGCGAGGTCATGCGGCGCCACGGGCTGGTGCCGGTGCCCGGGCCGGCGGCCTGACGGCCGGGGAGGCTGCCCCCGGCTGCGGCGGCGTCCCGGTCAGAGGATCGACTGGCCCGTCTTCTTCCAGTCCGCCAGGAAGCTCTCCAGACCGCGGTCCGTCAGCGGGTGCTTGTAGAGCGACTTGATCACCGAGGGCGGCAGGGTGGCGACGTGCGCGCCCATCTTCGCGGCCTGGATGAGGTGGATGGGGTGGCGGATGGAGGCGACCAGCACCTCGGTCCGGATCGCGTCGTAGTTCTTGTAGATCTGCACGGTGTCCGCGATCAGCGTCATGCCGTCCTGGCCGATATCGTCCAGCCGCCCGACGAAGGGGGAGATGTAGGTGGCGCCGGCCTTGGCCGCGAGCAGCGCCTGGGCCGCGGAGAAGCAGAGGGTCACGTTGACCATGACCCCGTTGTTCACCATATGTTTGCATGCGCGCAGCCCCGCCTCGGTCAGCGGCAGCTTGATGACGACGTTCCCCGCGATGCGCCCGAGGTGCTCGCCCTCGCGCATCATGCCGTCGTAATCGGTGGCGGTGACCTCGGCGGAGACGGGGCCGGGGGTGATGTCGCAGATCTCCTTGATCACCTCGGCCATCGGGCGGCCGGACTTGGCGATCAGGGAGGGGTTGGTGGTGACGCCGTCGAGCAGCCCGCTCTCGGCGAGGGCGCGGATCTCGGAGACTTCGGCGGTGTCCACGAAGAATTTCATGATACGGGTCCTGGGTGCCGCGGGCGGCGTTTCACGGTCGTCGAGGGCGGATCAATAGCGATGACCGGGGTGGAGTCCAGCAGCAAGGGTGCAACTCCCGATGGCGGATTGTTCGGGGACGGCCTTGTCGCCGCCCCGCCCGCCACCGCGAAGGGCAAGCGGCGCGCGGCGCCGGCCGGGCCGCCGTCCCGCCGCGTGCGCGTGCTGCTGCCCATTCCGCTCGATGGCGCGGGGGGCGGCGCCTACGACTACCGCGTGCCGGTCGGCACCCCGCTGCCGGAGCCGGGCAGCTTTGTCGCGGTCCCGCTGGGGGGGCGGGAGCTGCTGGGCGTGGTCTGGGACGGCGAGCCCGACGCGGGGCTGGCCGAGGGGCGGCTGAGGGACATCCTCGGCGTGCTGCCCGCGCCGCCCATGAGGGAGAGCCTGCGCCGCTTCGTCGAGTGGGTCTCGGCCTATACCCTCGCGCCGCCGGGCGCGGTGCTGCGCATGGCCATGTCCGTGCCCGCCGCGCTGGAGCCGGCGGGGCAGCAGGCGGGGTGGAAGCTCTCGGCCGCGGGCGAGCTCGCCCAGGGCGGCGCGCCCGGCTACCGCCTGACCCCCCAGCGCCGCCGCGTGCTGGACGTGATGGAGCCCGGCGAGCCCCGCGCCGGCGCCGACATCGCCGACGAGGCCGAGGTCTCGACCGGCGTGCTGCGCGGCCTGGCCGACCAGGGGCTGATCGAGCCCGCCCTCCTCCCGCGCCCCCGCAGCTTCGCGCGGCCGGACCCGGACCATCCCGGCCCGTCCCTCGCGGAGGAGCAGGAGACGGCGGCGGCGGGGCTGCGCGCCTCCGTTGCCACGCGCGCCTTCGGCGTGACGCTGCTGGCGGGTGTCACCGGCTCGGGCAAGACGGAGGTCTACCTGGACGCCGTGGCCGAGTGCCTGCGGCAGGGGCGACAGGCACTGGTGCTGCTGCCGGAGATCGCGCTCTCCTCCCAATGGCTGGACCGCTTCAAGGAGCGCTTCGGCTGCGCCCCCGCCATCTGGCACTCCGAGCTCTCCGGCCGCCTGCGCCGCGCCACCTGGCGGGCCGTGGCCGACGGGGAGGCGCCGGTGCTGGTGGGCGCCCGCAGCGCCCTCTTCCTGCCCTTCCCGGACCTCGGCCTCATCATCGTCGACGAGGAGCACGAGACCGCCTTCAAGCAGGAGGACGGCGTCATCTACCACGCCCGCGACATGGCCGTGGTGCGGGCGCGCATGGCGGGCGCCACCTGCGTCCTCGTGTCCGCGACACCGAGCCTGGAGACGCTGACCAACGCGGAGCAGGGCCGCTACGCCGCCCAGAACCTGCCACGCCGCCATGGCAGCGCCGGGCTGCCGGAGGTGACGGTGCTGGACCTGCGCAAGGTCCCGCCCGAGCGCGGCCGCTTCATCTCGCCGCCCCTGATCGAGGCGATCACCGAGACCCTGGCGCGGGGGGAGCAGGCGATGCTGTTCCTCAACCGCCGCGGCTACGCGCCGATGACACTCTGCCGCGCCTGCGGCCACCGCATCCGCTGCCCGAACTGCACGGCCTGGCTGGTGGAGCACCGCGCGCAGCGGCGGCTGCAGTGCCACCACTGCGGCCATGCCGAGCCCATTCCTCCGCACTGCCCGGAATGCGGCGCCGAGGGCAGCCTGACGGCCATCGGGCCAGGCGTGGAGCGGGTGCAGGAGGAGGCCTCCGTCCTCTTCCCCGACGCGCGGCGCCTCGTCATGGCCTCCGACACCATCCCCGGCCCCGCCGCGGCGGCCGAGGCCGCGCGGATGATCCAGGACCGGGAGGTGGACCTCCTCATCGGCACGCAGATCGTCGCCAAGGGCTGGCACTTCGCGCACCTGACGCTCGTGGGCGTCGTGGACGCCGACCTCGGCCTCGCGGGCGGGGACCTGCGGGCGGCGGAGCGGACGGTGCAGCTTCTCCACCAGGTCTCCGGCCGCGCCGGCCGTGCGGAAAGCCCCGGGCGGGTGCTGCTGCAATCCTGGAACCCCGACCACCCCGTCATGCAGGCGCTCGTCTCCGGCAACCTCGAGGCCTTCATGGCGGAGGAGGCGGAGGCGCGGCGCCCCGGCGGCTGGCCGCCCTTCGGGCGCCTTGCGGCGCTGATCGTCAGCTCGGAGGACGAGCGCGCGGCGGACCGCGTGGCGCGCGACCTCGGCCTCGCGGCGCCGGGCGGGGAGGGGGTGCAGGTCCTCGGCCCGGCCCCCGCGCCGCTGTCGATGCTGCGCGGCCGGCACCGGCGCCGGCTGCTACTGAAGGCGCGGCGGGACGTGGCGGTGCAGCCGCTGCTGCGGGAGTGGCTGTCGCGGGTGGAGGTGCCCAACGCCGTGCGCGTGCAGGTGGACGTGGATCCCGTCAGCTTCCTTTAAGTGATCGCCGACCCCGCGGAACCCCCTTCGCCGCGCCGCGCGCCGCTCCTAGCCTGAGGGGAGGAAGGCCCACGGCCGGCCTGTGTGGAAGATCGAAAGGGTGACCGATGCGGTTTCTGACGAAGGGCCTGCTCCTCGGCCTGCTGGCCCTGCCTGCCCTGGCCCTGCCGGCCGGGGCGCAGATGCCCCAGGGGGGGACTCCGGGCGGTGGCCAGGGCGGGACGCAGGGATCGCCCTACGGGACGCCGGGCAACGCGCCCGGCGGCCAGCCGGGGCAGGCCGTCCGCCCGGCGCCCCCGCCGCCCCGCACGCTCGGCCCGCCGGCACCGGGGCAGGCGGCCATCGACCTCAACCTCGCCACCGTCGAGGAACTGCAGCTCCTGCCGGGCATCGGTCCCTCGCGGGCGGCCGCCATCGTCACCCACCGGCCCTACCGCTCAGCGGAGGAGGTGGTCTCGAAGGCGAGCGTGCCCGCCTCCGTGATCAGCGACCTGCGGGGCCGCATCACGACTGTCCAAGTGAACGTCAACACGGCGACGAAGCGGGACATGGTGAGCACGCTGCCCGGGATCGGCGACGCGCGGGCCGACGCCATCATCCGGGGCCGGCCCTACGCGCGGCCGGAGGAACTCGTGAGCAAGGGCGGGGTGCCTCAGGCCGCCTTCGACCGCATCCGCCCGGCGATCACGCTTCGTTGATGTGAGTCGTTGATGGGGCGCCGCTGGGCCTGACCGGCGGGCGCCTCAGCCCTGCCGCGGCAGGTCCTCGACGGCGTTGCGGGCCTCCGACACGCCCGAGCCCTCGATCGCCTCCTCGACCGCGTCCGCCTGATCGACGAAGCCGGGGAGGGGGGAGCGAAGGGCGGGGTCGGTGACCTCCCCGTCCTTCAGCCCCTCGTCCAGCTCCGACCCGCGCCCGGTCCCGGGCTGGAGACCGGGCTTCCAGCCCGGACCCTCGCGGGCCTCATCGCCTTCCGGCCGCCCGGGCCCGACGCGCGCGCCCATGGGATCAGGGCTTGCCGCCGGCGGTCGTGCCGGGCTGGCCCTGCCCCTGATCGGCGGCCTTCGCCGTGTCCTTGCCGCTGGGCGAGATGAAGCCCGTGGCGCCGGTCTTGGGGGCGGGGTCGGAGGCCGGAAAGGTGTCCTCGACGCCCTTGTCCACCTTGGCGTCGGCGGTGGCGCCGGGCCTGAGGTCGGACACCCAGTCGCCGGTTTCCTTGTCCTGCTTCTGGTCCGTGCGGTCCTTGTCCATCGCTGGCTCCTCCTGTCGAGGCTCTCGTGTGGGCCGGGATCGCGCCGCGACCCGCGGCGTTACCGGTCCAGCATAGAGCGCGGCAGACCCGCCCAAGGTTCCATCGGCGCCCTCCTTCGGCGGCTTCCCCTGGCCGGTCGGCGTCCCCATAGAAGGGCGGCGCGGCGCGCATGGCGCGGGCGCAGGGCGGTTGCCGCCCCGCATTGCACCGTGTTAAGGGGCGCGCGCCGACGCCCGGGGGATTCCCCGGGGCCTTCGCGCAGGCCCGCTACGCCTCCCCGGGACGGGACCGCAACGGGCCGCCGGGTCTTCACCAACCCTCGAACGGGATTGCCAGTGGCCTCCGAAGCAGCCGCCAACGTCCAGACTTCCGCGCCGCAGATCGGCGGTGCGGCCCAGCGCTACGCGCTCGCCCTGCTGGACCTGGCCAAGGACAAGAAGACGGTGGACGCCGTCGCGACCGACGTCGAGAACCTCGCGACCCTCGCCCGCGACGATCCCGGCTTCCGCGCCTTCATCGCCGACCCGCGCCTGGACGCCGTGGCCCAGCGCAACGCCACCTTCTCCGTGCTCGACCGCGCGGGCGTCTCGGGCGACGTGCGCAACCTCCTCGGCGTGATGATCGCCAACCGGCGCCTCGCCATCCTGCCGCAGGTGCTGTCGGCCTTCGACACGCTGCTCGCCGAGCAGCGTGGCCAGCAGGCGGCGGAGGTGATCACCGCCCACCCGCTGAGCAACACCCAGCGCACCCAGATCGCCGCCCGCCTCACCGAGGCCGGGTACTCGAACGTCCGCCTGTCCGAGACAGTGGACCCGTCCATCCTGGGCGGCCTGATCGTCAAGATCGGGTCCCGCCTCTACGACACATCCATCAAGTCCAGGCTCCAGCGCCTGAGCTACGCCATGAAGGGGGCCGCCTGACCATGGACATTCGTCCCGCAGAGATTTCGGACATCCTGAAGCAGCAGATCGCTGGCTTCGACACCGACGCCAACGTGGCCGAGGTGGGCACCGTGCTGACGGTCGGCGACGGCATCGCCCGTTGCTACGGCCTGCAGAACGTCATGGCCGGCGAGATGGTGGAGTTCCCCTCCGCCGGCGTGCGCGGCATGGCGCTGAACCTCGAGAGCGACAACGTCGGCGTCGTGATCTTCGGCGACGACACGCGCATCCGCGAGGGCGACACGGTCTCCCGCACGGGCACCATCGTGGACGTGCCGGTGGGCCGCGGCCTGCTCGGCCGCGTGGTCGACGGCCTGGGCAACCCGATCGACGGCAAGGGCCCGCTGGTCGACGTGACGCGGAGCCGCGTCGAGGTGAAGGCGCCGGGGATCATTCCCCGCAAGTCCGTGCACGAGCCGATGCAGACCGGCATCAAGGCGATCGACAGCCTGATCCCGATCGGCCGCGGCCAGCGCGAGCTGGTGATCGGCGACCGTCAGACCGGCAAGACCGCCGTCATCATCGACACGATCCTCAACCAGAAGACGATCAACGCCGGCACCGACGAGAGCAAGAAGCTCTATTGCATTTACGTCGCGATCGGCCAGAAGCGCTCCACCGTCGCCCAGCTCGTCCGCACCCTCGAGGAGCGCGGCGCGATGGAGTACTCCATCGTCGTGGCGGCCACGGCCTCCGACCCCGCGCCCATGCAGTTCCTCGCGCCCTACACGGGCTGCACCATGGGCGAGTACTTCCGCGACAACGGCATGCACGCGGTCATCTTCTACGACGACCTCTCCAAGCAGGCCGTCGCCTACCGCCAGATGTCCCTCCTGCTGCGCCGCCCGCCGGGCCGCGAGGCCTATCCGGGCGACGTCTTCTACCTGCACTCCCGCCTGCTCGAGCGCGCGGCGAAGATGGGCGAGGAGGCCGGCCTCGGCTCGCTGACCGCGCTTCCCGTGATCGAGACGCAGGCGGGCGACGTGTCCGCCTATATCCCGACGAACGTGATCTCGATCACCGACGGGCAGATCTTCCTCGAGACCGAGCTGTTCTTCCGCGGCATCCGCCCGGCCGTGAACGTCGGCCTCTCAGTGTCCCGCGTCGGCTCCGCCGCCCAGATCAAGGCGATGAAGCAGGTCGCCGGCAAGATCAAGCTCGAGCTGGCGCAGTACCGCGAGATGGCGGCCTTCGCGCAGTTCGCCTCCGACCTCGACGCCTCCACCCAGGCGCTGCTCGCCCGCGGCGCGCGGCTGACCGAGCTGCTGAAGCAGCCCCAGTACGCACCGGTGCCGGTCGAGGAGCAGGTGGTGTCGATCTTCGCCGGCACGCGCGGCTACCTGGACAAGGTGCCCGTGAACCAGGTGGGCGAGTTCGAGCGCCGCATGCTGGGCGAGCTGAAGGCGGCCAAGCCGGAGATCCTGGAGAGCATCCGCACCAGCGGCCAGATCACGGGCGAAAACGACAAGGCCCTAGCCGGCTTCCTCGACGGCTTCGCCAAGTCCTTCGGCTGACCCGGGAGTAGCGGAGCACCCCCATGGCCAGCCTCAAGGACCTGCGCGGTCGCATCAACAGCGTGAAGTCGACCCGCAAGATCACGCAGGCGATGAAGATGGTCGCCGCCGCCAAGCTGCGCCGTGCCCAGGCGCAGGCCGAGGCGGCGCGGCCCTACGCCCAGCGGATGGAGCGCATGCTCGCCTCCCTGGGCGCGGCCGTGGTGGGCAGCCCCGACGCGCCGAGGATGCTCATCGGCACGGGGCGCGACCAGGTCCACCTCCTGATCGTCGTCACCGCCGAGCGCGGGCTCTCGGGCGCCTTCAACACGAATGCCGGCCGCTTCGCGCGCGCCCGCATCCGCGCGCTGGAGGCCGAGGGCAAGACGGTGAAGCTGCTGACCGTGGGCCGCAAGGGCGCGACCTACCTCAAGCGCGAGTTCGCCAGCCGCGTGGTGGGCGAGATCAGCTACGCCAACGTCAAGCGCATCGGCTTCGAGCAGGCCGACGAGATCGCCACCCGCATCACCGCGATGCTCGAGGCGGGCGAGTTCGACGTCTGCTCGCTGGTCTACAACCGCTTCCAGAGCGTCATCAGCCAGGTGGCGAGCGAGCAGCGCCTGATCCCGGCGCCGCTTCCCGCGAACGACCCCGGCACGGCCGAGGGTTCCCAGGCGCTCTACGAGTACGAGCCGGGCGAGGAAGAGCTTCTCTCGGCGCTGCTGCCGAAGAACCTCGCCATCCAGATCTACCGCGCGCTGCTGGAAAGCGCGGCCGGCTTCTACGGAAGCCAGATGACCGCGATGGACAACGCCACCCGCAACGCCGGCGACATGATCAACAGGCTGACGCTCAACTACAACCGCACGCGACAGGCCAACATCACCCGGGAGCTGATCGAGATCATCTCCGGTGCCGAGGCTGTCTGAAGGAACCAATGCCATGAAGAACAACGTCGGCAAGGTCACCCAGGTGCTCGGCGCCGTGGTGGACGTGCAGTTCCCCGCCGAGCTGCCGCAGATCCTCAACGCGCTCACCACCCAGATCGGCGACCGCACCCTCGTGCTCGAGGTCGCGCAGCACCTCGGCGAGCGCACCGTGCGCGCCATCGCCATGGACACCACGGACGGCCTCGTCCGCGGCTCCGAGGTGGTGGACCAGGGCAAGGGCATCTCCGTGCCCGTCGGCGAGGGCACGCTTGGCCGCATCGTGAACGTCATCGGCGAGCCGATCGACGAGCGCGGCCCCGTCCCGCACGACAAGACCTACACGATCCACCGCGCCGCCCCCTCCTTCGAGGACCAGTCGACGAGTGCCGAGGTTCTCGTCACCGGCATCAAGGTGATCGACCTCCTCGCGCCCTACTCCAAGGGCGGCAAGATCGGCCTCTTCGGCGGCGCCGGCGTCGGCAAGACGGTGACGATCCAGGAGCTGATCAACAACATCGCCAAGGGCCATGGCGGCGTGTCGGTCTTCGCCGGTGTCGGCGAGCGCACGCGCGAGGGCAACGACCTCTACCACGAGATGATCGACGCCGGCGTCATCAAGCTCGGCGAGAGCGACACCGCCGGCTCGAAGGTCGCGCTCGTCTACGGCCAGATGAACGAGCCGCCGGGCGCCCGCGCCCGCGTCGCCCTCTCGGGTCTCTCGATGGCGGAGTACTTCCGCGACGAGCAGGGCCAGGACGTGCTCTTCTTCATCGACAACATCTTCCGCTTCACCCAGGCGGGCGCCGAGGTGTCGGCGCTGCTGGGCCGCATCCCCTCCGCGGTGGGCTACCAGCCGACGCTGGCTACCGACATGGGCGCGCTGCAGGAGCGGATCACCTCGACCAAGAAGGGCTCGATCACCTCGGTGCAGGCGATCTACGTCCCCGCGGACGACCTGACCGACCCGGCGCCGGCCACCTCCTTCGCGCACCTTGACGCGACGACGGTGCTCAACCGCTCCATCGCCGAGCTCGGCATCTTCCCCGCCGTGGACCCGCTGGACTCCACCTCCCGCGCCCTCGACCCGCGCGTGGTGGGCGAGGAGCACTACCGCGTGGCCCGCGAGACGCAGCGCATCCTGCAGACCTACAAGTCGCTGCAGGACATCATCGCGATCCTGGGCATGGACGAGCTGTCCGAGGAGGACAAGCTGGTCGTGGCGCGCGCGCGCAAGATCCAGCGCTTCCTCTCCCAGCCCTTCCACGTGGCCGAGGTCTTCACGGGCACGCCGGGCGTCTTCGTGAAGCTCGAGGACACGATCCGCTCCTTCGCGGGCATCGTGGCCGGCGACTACGACCACCTCCCCGAGGCCGCCTTCTACATGGTCGGCACCATCGAGGAGGCCGTGAAGAAGGCCGACACCCTCAAGGTCTCGGCCTGATCCCATGGCCACCTTCGACCTCGAGCTGGTGAGCCCGGAGCGCCTGCTCCTCTCGCGCCCCGTCGAGATGGCGGTCATCCCGGCCTATGAGGGCGAGATGGGCGTGCTGCCCGGCCACGCGCCGATGATCGTCGCCCTCCGGGGCGGCGTCATCCGCGTGACCGAGGGCGGGCGCGAGACGGAGAGCCTGTTCATCATGGGTGGCTTCGCCGAGATCACGCCGGGCCGCGTGACGGTGCTGGCGGACGAGGCGACGCCGCTCGCCTCGCTCTCCCGCACCACGGCCGCGCAGCGCGTGACGGAGGCGGAGGCCGCGCTGGCCGCCGCCGCCAACGACGCCCCGGAGATCCGGGATCGCGCGAGCGACCGGCTGATGGCCGCCCGCGCGATGCAGGACGCCGCCCAGGCGGCCTAGCGGAGCCCGCGGACGAAGCGGCGGATTTCCTAGCCCAACTTGTCGTCCGCGGTGCCCACCGCGAAAATTTCCGAGGCATGGTTTGCCCGCGCATCCGGATGGTGCGCGGGCATTTTCCGTTCCGCCAGCCGGCGCCCACCGCCATGTCCGGAGGAAGCCGCTGCCGAGGATCAGCCCGTCGATCCTTGGCTCCACCGCGGGCCAACGGAGGAGGGACGCGCCGGCGAGCGCGGCCGGCGTCCGATAAGATGCCCGCGGGGCTTGAAAGCGGCCCCCCCGGACCGGCAAATGGGACCGCACGCCCTTCCCTTGCGCGAGGCCACCGATCGATGAAGCACTGGACCCTCGACCAGATCGCCTGGGACGCCTTCGACCCCTCGAAGGTCGATCCCGGCATCCTGTCGCTCGTGAAGGCCGCGGCGCTCGTCGAGAAGAACGGGGTGGACTACGCGATCTACCTCAACAACGTCTTCACCGGCGATCCCGACTTCCGCCAGGCCGCCGACAACTGGGCGGTGGAGGAGGTCCAGCACGGCGACGCCCTCGGCCGCTGGGCGGAGATGGCCGATCCCGGCTGGTCCTTCGACGAGGCCTTCGCCCGCTACCGCGCCGGCTACAAGATCGACGTGAAGGCCGACGCCTCCATCCGCGGCTCGCGCACAGGGGAGCTGATCGCGCGCTGCATGGTGGAGACGGGCACCTCCTCCTACTACACGGCGCTCGGCGAGAGCACGGAGGAGCCGGTCCTCCGCCAGGTCTGCCGCCTGATCGCGGCCGACGAGTACCGGCACTTCAAGCTCTTCTACGACCACATGAAGCGCTACCTCGCGCGGGAGAAGCTCTCCTTCCCGCAGCGCCTGCGGGTCGCGGCCGGGCGGATCGGCGAGTCCGAGGACGACGAGCTCGCCTTCGCCTATCACTGCGGCAACGAGCCGGCGACTCTGCCCTACGACCACGACCGCTGCATGCGCGGCTACATGGGGCGGTCGATGTCCTACTACCGATTCCGCCACATCGAGCGCGGCATGGGCATGATCTTCAAGTCCATCGGGCTGGAGCCGCGCGGGCGCCTCTCGGACCTCGCGGCCAAGGGCGCCTGGAAGCTGCTGCAGTGGCGCCGGAGCAAGTACGCCCAGGCCGCGGGCGCCGCGAACGAGAACGCCCCGGCCCGCCGCGCCGCCTGAGCGTGCCGCCGGTCTTCCGACGCCCTTTCCTCGGCGCGGGGCTCGGCGCGGCCCTGGCGGGGCGCGCCCGCGCGCAGCCGGCACCGGAGGCCGGGCTGCACGCGATCGCGCGCGCGAAGGGCTTCACCTTCGGCGCGGCGGTGCAGGGCGGGCTTCTCGCCACGGACCCGTCCTACGCCGCCGCCTTCGAGCGGGAGGCCGGGCTGCTGGTGCCGGAGTTCGAGGCCAAGTGGTCCGTCCTGCAGCCGCGGGAGGGCGCCTTCGACTTCGCCCTCCTCGACGCCATCCTCGACTGGGGCACGCCGCGCGGCCGCCCCACCCGCGGGCACGCGCTCGTCTGGCACGAGGCCTTCCCCGCCTGGGCGCGGGAGGCGGTCGCGGAGGGGCCGGCCCGCGCGCGCGCCGTCATGGCCGCCCACGTCGCGCGCGTCCTCGCCACCACCCGGCTGCGGATCCGCGACTGGGACGTGGTGAACGAGGCCGTGGCCGACGCGCCCGGCAGCGACACGCCCCAGGCCGAGGGGGAACTGCGCGACACGCCCTTCCTCCGCGCCCTCGGTCCCTCCTACATCGACACGGCCTTCCGCCTGGCCCGCGAGCAGGACCCCACGCTTCGTCTCGTGCTGAACGAGTACGGCGTGGAGGAGGACACGCCCTGGGCCGAGGAGAAGCGGCGCCGCCTGCTCTCGCTCGTCCGCGGCATGGTCCGGCGCCGGGTGCCGATCGACGCGGTCGGCATCCAGGCGCACCTGCAGATGCTCCGCCCCTTCAGCGTCCCGGTCTTCACGGGCTTCGTGGGCGCGCTGCGGGCGGAGGGCCTCTCGGTGATCGTCACGGAGCTCGACATCCGCGAGGGCCCGGCCGTGCCGGAGGACGAGCCGGCGCGGGACCAGCTGGTGGCCGAGCGCGCCGCCGCCTTCCTGGAGGCGGCCATCGCGGGCGGGGTGCGGACCTTCCTCACCTGGGGCCTGGTGGACCGGTACTCCTGGCTCGTCACCGAGCCGGCGGTCGCGCGGCGCGACGGCAAGCGGCACCGCGGCCTGCCGCTGGATGGCGACTACAACCGCAAGGCGATGTGGCGCGCCATGGCCCGCGCCTTCGCGAATGCCTGATCAGGCGCCGGGCACCGCGTAGGGCGCGAAGTCCCGCGCGAGCCGCTCGTAGATCGGGCGGCGGAAGGCCACGGCGAGGGCCGGCAGCTCGGCCAGCGGCGCCCAGCGCCAGGCGTCGAACTCCCGGTGCGCGTCGGCGTCGAGCCGGATCTCGGCGTCCTCGCCGAGGAAGCGCAGCGCGAACCACATCTGCGTCTGCCCCCGGAAGCGGCCCCCGAGCGCCTTGCCGACGAGATGGGCCGGCAGGTCGTAGTCGAGCCACTCCCCCATCCGGCCTATCACCCGGGCGTTGCGCGTGCCGATCTCCTCGGACAGCTCGCGCAGCACGGCCGCCTCCGGGTCCTCGCCGGGGTCAAGCCCGCCCTGGGGAAGCTGCCAGGCGCCCGCGGCCGCCTCGCCCGCCGGCTGGTCGGCGCGGCGGGCGACGAGGACGAGGCCGTCGCGGTTGAACAGGCAGGCGCCGACATTCGGGCGCAACGGCAGCGGGCTCATCCTAGCGGGGGATCTCCTCGGGGCGTCGGATGAGGGCGGTGACAGGGGCCATGACCACGCCCCGCGCCTCCAGCCCGGCCGCCCAGGCGGCGACGCGGTCCACCAGCACGGGCGAGACGTCGGCGGCCAGGCCCAGCGCCGAGCCCTTCTCCCGCGCCAGCCGCTCGAGGTCGGCCAGGCGTCGGTCGATCTCGCCGCGGGTGGCGGGCTCGTCCACCACCACGTCCACGCTCCGGCCCCAGGCGCGGCCGGGAGAGGGGGCGCCCGGGCGGGGGTCGATGTAGAGGAGCCCCCGCTCCCGCAGCACGTCCTGCACGCCGCCGATCGATTCGGGCAACGCCGCAAAGCGCTCCCCCCGCATGGGGCCGAGGGCGCCGATGGCCCCCACCTGCCCGCCGATGCGCGACATGATCCAGGCGAGGCGATCGCCGTTCTCCGAGGCCGGCAGGGTGGTCAGCAGCGCGCGGTCGCCGGGGTCGTTGGCGGGGTAGTTGGCGGGCTCCATCGGGATGGCCGTTAGCACCTCCATGCCGCGCAGGCGGGCGCGCTCCAGCAGGGGGTCGGGGCGGGGCGCGTAGGGGGAGAAGGCAAGGCCAGTCGCCGGCGGCAGGCGCCCGATCGCCTCCTCGGAGAGCGAGGCGGAGAGGCCGAGGTTGCCCACCACCAGCGCCACGCGCGGGCGGGTCTCGCCGCGGTCGAAGGGGCGGCCATAGGCGCGGATGGAGGTGCGGCCCTCCGGCCCGAGCTTCGGCACGGGGCCGTAGCGCGAGGGCTCCTGCAGGGCGGGGTCTGGAAGCGGGATGGGACGGTCGGGCGGCGCCTCGGCGCGGCGGGCGGCGCTGGGCAGGGGCGGGGGCTCCGGCGCGCTGGGCAGGGCCACCAGGGCTGCCGCGTCGGGCGCGGCCGGCGGCTCCGCCGGGCGGGCCGCGGGGGGCTCGGCAGTCGGGGTGGCCGGTGCCGGCGGCGCGGCCTCGGCACGCGCGGCGGGGGGCTCGGGAGCGGGTTCCGGGGCGGGCGCCGGCGCTTCCGCCGTGGCGGCGGACGGCTCGGGCGCGCGCACCAGGCCGGGCGGGATGCCGCCCTCCGGCGGCCCCAGTCCGTGCAGGACGGCGGCGCCCGCGCCGAGCAGGGCCAGCACGGCCAGCCAGAAGACGCCGAGTGCCCTCATGCGTGGCCTACGGCGTCCCCCCATCCCCCATGGGTGCGCTCAGCGGCTGGCGCGGCGCTGCGGCGGGTTGGCCGCGATGGTCCGCAGCAGCCCGACCGCCTGCTGGAGCTGGTGGTCGGTCTCGGGCTTCGTCGGGTCGAAGGCGGGGGCGCCCTCGGCCGGCAGGCGCTGCACGCGGTCCACCGCGCCGGCCGGCAGGTTCAGCGGCGGCAGGGGCGCGGGCGGGCGGGCGTTCACGCCGGTCGCCGCGCCGGCGGTGCCACCGTTGTCGTTGCGCAGCGCCCGCCGCAGGTCGGCCTCCCGGTCGCGCTCGCGGTTCTGGACGGCGTCCTCGCGCTGGGCGAGCACCTCGATGTCGGGCTCGATGCCCGTCGCCTGGATGGAGCGGCCCGACGGCGTGTAGTAGCGCGCCGTGGTCAGCCGGATGGCGCCGTTGCCCGGCAGCGGCATGACGGTCTGCACCGAGCCCTTGCCGAAGCTCTTGACCCCCATGACGATCGCGCGCCGGTGGTCCTGCAGCGCCCCCGCCACGATCTCGGAGGCGGAGGCCGAGCCGGCGTTGACCAGCACGACGACCGGCAGCCCCTGGGCGATGTCGCCCGCGCGCGCGTTCCAGCGCTGCGCGTCCTCGGGGCGGCGGGCGCGGGTGGAGACGATCTCGCCCTGGTCGAGGAAGTCGTCCGAGACCTGGATGGCCTGGTCGAGCAGGCCGCCGGGGTTGTTGCGGAGGTCGAGCACGAGGCCCTTCAGCCCGTCCCGCGACTGCGTCCGCAGGTTGGCGAGCGCCCGGCGCAGGCCGACCTCGGTCTGCTCGTTGAAGGAGGTGAGGCGGATATAGGCGACGTCGCCGCCCTCCAGCCGCGCGCGGACCACCTGCGGGCGGATCACGTCGCGGGTGAGGGAGATCTCGATCGGGGTGGCCGTGCCCTCGCGGCGGATGGTCAGGCGGATGCTGCTGCCGCGCTCGCCCCGCATCTGGTCCACCGCCTCCTGCAGGGTCAGGCCCTGGGTGGTGGTGTTGTTGATGTGGGTGATGAGGTCGCCGGGCTTCACGCCGGCCCGCGCCGCGGGGGTCTCGTCGATCGGCGAGATCACCTTCACGTAGCCCGCCTCCTGGCTGACCTCGATCCCGAGGCCGCCGAACTCGCCGCGGGTCTGGACCTGCATGTCCCGGAAGCTGCGGAGGTTCATGTAGGAGGAGTGGGGGTCGAGGCCCTGGAGCATCCCGTTGATCGCGTTCTCGATCACGTCGCGGTCGTTGACGGGCTCCACGTACTCGGCGCGCACGCGCTCGAAGACATCGCCGAAGAGGTTCAGCAGGCGGTAGGTCTCGGCCCGGGACCCGTCCTGGGCCCAGGCCGCGACCACGGGGCCGATCACCACGCCCGCGGTGAAGGCGGCGGCGACCGGGCCCAGGATCCGCAGGCGCGTCCGCTTCGCCGGCGCGGGTCCTTGCGGAGCCGGTCCTTGCGGGGCCAGTCCTTGCGGAACCGGTGGCGTGTCCGACGGTCCGGCAGCATTTTGCATCGGTCAGACACCCTTTCTGCCGCGGCGCGCCGCGGCGGCTCCTTCATATTGCCGCGGGGCGCCTTGCCCAACGGTTACCGACCCGTCCCCGATCCCGGCATGCGCCGGGGCCGGGGTCCTAGCCGCGGCTCGTCCAGTTCCCAGGGTCCACCGGCTGGCCGGCGCGCCGCAATTCAAGGTAGAGCGACGCGCGGCCCCCGCCAGATCCCCCGGGGTTACCAAGTGTTCCCACCGCCTCGCCCGCCAGAACGCGCTGCCCGGGCTCCGCGTCCAGCCGGTCGAGACCGGCCAGGACGAAATGGTATCCGCCGCCGCAATCGACAATCAACATCCGTCCGTAGGAACGGAACGGCCCGGCGAAGACGACCCGGCCGCCGCAGGGGCTGACCACCCGCGCGCCGGGGCTCGCGGACCAGGTCTGGCCGTTCGCGCCGCCCTCGCCGAAGTCGCGCTGGACCGTGCCGGCGACGGGGGCGGAGCGGGTGGGGCGGGTGGTCGTCGCGGCCTCGCGGGCCCGCTCGCGGGCGTCCTCCAGGCTGGCCCGCGCGCGCTCGGCGGCCCGGTCGGCCTCGCGCAGGTCGCGGGCGGCGCGCTCCTGGGCAGCCCTGTCCTGGGCGGCGCGCTCGCGCTGCGCCGCGTCCCGGGCGCCCGCCTCGCGGGCACGGGCGGCGCGGGCGGCCTCGCGCGCCTCGG
>NZ_RCZP01000039.1 GCF_006438825.1 Muricoccus nepalensis | reverse complement strand
GGCGGGACCGGCGGCGGCTCGGGGCGGGGTGCCTCGGCGGGGGGCTCCGTCGCGGCCTCGGCCGGGGCGGGCGCGGCGGCCAGCGGCTCCGCCGGGGCGGGGGGATCGGCCGGTGCCGCGGCGGGCGCCTCGGGCGGCGGCTCGGGCGGGGCCTCGGCCGGGGGCGCGTCGGTCCTGGGCGGGGGGGTGCTCGCCTCGGTCGCCGGGGCGGCCTGCTCGGCGAGCTCGGGCGCCCCTTCGGCGGCGCCGACCGGGCCTTCCCAGACCAGCGGGGTTCCCTCGACCACCGGGGGCTCGGGCAGGCGGGGCGGCGAGAGGTTCACGAGGATGGCGGCCAGCGCCGCGCCGTGCAGGGCGGCCGCCAGCCACCAGGGCCAGGTCCGGGCGCGCTGCCGGCGGCGGCGGGGGCGCCAGGCGGGCGTGGCGCGGGGCACGGCCGGGCCCCCGGCGGCGGCGCTCAAGGCCGGGGCCTCAGGGGCGGTTCACAGGACGACGACCCCGCTGTGCTTCGCCTTCCCCTCGGGCTCGACGTGGATGGTGATGACGGCGCTGCCGAGCGCCTCCTTCAGCGCCGCCTCGATCCGGTCGCAGATGACGTGCGCCTCGGCCACCGGCATGGCGCCGGGGACGACGAGGTGGAACTCGACGAAGGTGATGCGCCCGGCGCGGCGGGTGCGGAGGTCGTGGGCCTCGATCGCGCCCTCGGCCTGGGTGGAGACGAGGCCGCGGATGTTGGTGAGGTCGTCGGCCTGCACCGCCTCGTCCATCAGCCCGCCCACGCTCTCCCGCAAGAGGCGGGCGCCGGAGAAGAGGATCATCACGGCCGTTGCCGCGGCCAGCAGGGGGTCGAGCCAGAGGATCCCGGTGACGGTGACCAGCCCGACGCCGATGATCACCCCCGCCGAGGTCACCACGTCCGACATGAGGTAGTGGGAATCGGCCACCAGCGCCGGCGAGCCGAGGCGCTTGCCCCGCCGGCGGAGGATGGTGGCCCAGCTCGCGTTGATGGCCGTCGCCACCGCCGAGAGGGCGAGGCCGAGCGCCGGCTGGTCGGGCGGGCGCAGCTGGAACCAAGCCTGGTAGGCCTCCTGCAGGATCATCGAGGCCGCGACGAGGATCAGCGCCCCCTCCAGCACCGCCGAGAAGTACTCGACCTTGGCGTGGCCGTAGGGGTGGTTGTCGTCGGCCGGCATGGCGGAGTAGCGCACGGCGGCCAACGCGGCCGTGGCGGCGGCGACGTTCACCACCGTCTCCAGCATGTCCGCGAAGAGCGCCGTGCTGCCGGTCAGCCACCAGGCCGCGCCCTTGAGGGCGAGCACGGTGAGGCCGACGCCGAGGCTCGTCCAGGCGGTGCGTTCGGCCGACTTCATCGGGAGGGGGTCATCGGGGCGGGCTCATCCGCCCCGACATAGCCCGCCCGCCCCTAGACCGAGAAGTACTTCGCCCGCGGGTGGTGCAGCACGATCGCGGAGGTGGATTGCTCCGGGTGGAGTTGCCATTCGTCGGAGATCGTGACTCCCACCCGTTCCGCCTTCAACAGGCGGAGCAGCGGCTCCTGGTCCTCCAGCTTCGGGCAGGCCGGGTAACCGAACGAATACCGGCCGCCGCGGTAGCCCTGGGAGAGCATCTTCTCCATGTCCCGGGCGTCCTCGCCGGCGAAGCCCCATTCGGCACGAATCCGCTTGTGGACGTACTCCGCCATGCCCTCGGCCATCTCCACCGAGAGGCCGTGGAGGTAGAGGTAGTCCTGGTAGCGGTTATCCTCGAACCACTCGCGCGCCATGTCGCTCGCCTTCTGGCCGACGGTGACGACCTGCAGGCCGATGACGTCTCGTGCCGCCGGCCCGTCGTCGATGTCACGCACGAAATCGGCGATGCAATCGCCATCGGCCTTGGGCTGGCGCGGCAGGGTGAAGCGGGCGGCCTCGGTCGCGCCGTCCTCCTCGAAGAGCACGAGGTCGTTTCCCTGCCCCGCGCATTTCCAGTAGCCGTAGATGGCCTGGGGCCGGAGGATCTCGCCCTCCTCCGCGATCGCCAGCATCCGCCGCAGCACGGGACGCAGCTCCTGCTTCGCCCAGCCGATGAAGTCCTCGAGGCTCCGCCCCTGCTTCCGGAAGCCCCACTGGAATTGGTAGAGGCTGCGCTCGTTGATGAAGGGAACGATGGCCTTGGGCGGGGCCTCGATCACCTTGGCGCCCCAGAAGGGCGGCACGGGGACGGGCTCGCTGGCGGTCTCGCGCCGGCGGCGGGTCTGCGCGTAGCCGATCTCGACGGGGGCGAAGCCGCGGGCGTCGGCCACGCCGAGCGTGCGGCGCTCGCTGCGGCCCTTGCCGGAGCGCTTGGCCTGGAGGGCGGCCAGGTAGTCGTCGAAGCCGTTGCCCATGACGCGGTCCATCAGGTGCAGCCCGTCGAAGGCGTCCCGCGCGTAGGCCACGCGCCCGCAGGCATAGGCCTTCACGCAGTCGTCCTCGACGTAGTTCCGCGTCAGCGCCGCGCCGCCGAGCATGACGGGGATGTCGACGCCCTGGCGCGACATCTCCTCCAGGTTCTCGCGCATCACCACCGTGGACTTCACCAGCAGGCCGGACATGCCGATGGCGTGCGCCTTGTGCTCGCGGGCGGCGGTGACGATGTCGGCCAGCGGCACCTTGATGCCGAGGTTGACGACCTTGTAGCCGTTGTTCGTCAGGATGATGTCGACGAGGTTCTTGCCGATGTCATGCACGTCGCCCTTGACCGTGCCGAGCACGATCGTGCCCTTCTCCTGGCCCTCCACCTTGACCATGTGCGGCTCGAGATAGGCGACGGCCGCCTTCATCGTCTCGGCGGACTGCAGCACGAAGGGAAGCTGCATCTTGCCGGCGCCGAAGAGCTCGCCCACGACCTTCATGCCGTCGAGCAGGATGTCGTTGATGATGGTTAAGGGCTCGATCCCCCGCGCCAGCGCGTCCGCTAGCTCGTCGTCCAGCCCCTTGCGGTCGCCGTCCACGATGCGGTCCTTGAGGCGCCCCTCCACCGTCTCGGCCTTGGCGCGCTTGGCGGTGTCGGCGGCCTTCCGGCCGGAGAAGATCTCGAGCAGCTTCTGGAGGGGGTCGTAGCCCTCCGCGCGGCGGTCGAAGATGAGGTCCTCGGCGACGCGCACCTCCTCCTCGGGGATGAGGTGAAGCGGCTTGATCTTGGAGACGTGGACGATCGCCCCCGTCATGCCCGCGCGGACCGCGTGGTCGAGGAAGACGCTGTTCAGGACGTGCCGCGCGGCGGGGTTGAGGCCGAAGGAGATGTTGGACAGGCCGAGGATGATCTGGATGTCCGGGAAGCGCTCCCGGATCATCCGGATGCCCTCCAGCGTCCAGAGGCCGAGCTTGCGGTCGTCCTCGTTGCCGGTCGCGATGGTGAAGGTCAGCGGGTCGATCATGAGGTCGGACTGCGGCAGGCCGTGCTTGTCGCAGGCGAAGCTCACCAGGCGCTCGGCGATGCGGAGCTTGTCCTCCGCGGTCTTGGCCATGCCGACCTCGTCGATGGTCAGCGCGATGACGGCCGCGCCGAACTTCTTCGCCAGCACCAGGCGGTCCCGCGCGTGGCCCTCCCCGTCCTCGAAGTTGATCGAGTTGATGATGGGCTTGCCGCCGTGCAGCTTCAGCGCCGCCTCGATCACCGGCGTCTCGGTGGAATCGATGACGAGGGGGGCGTTCACGCTGCTCGTGAAGCGCGTGACGACCTCGTTCATCTCCGCCACCTCGTCGCGCCCGACGAAGGCGGTGCAGATGTCGAGCGAGTTGGAGCCTTCCGAGACCTGCTCGCGCCCGATGGCCACGCAGCCGTCCCAGTCATGCGCCTCCTGACGCTGCCGCCACACCTTCGACCCGTTGGCGTTGCAGCGCTCGCCGATGGAGAAGTAGGCGTTCTCCTGGCGGAGCGCCGTCGCGCCGTAGAGGCTGGCGACGGAGGGCACCCAGACGGGCTTGCGCGCGACCGGCGCCGGGCGGGCCTTCGCGCCGCCGAGGCGCCGCAGCATCGCGTCCAGCGCCTGGATGTGCGGGATGGAGGTGCCGCAGCACCCGCCGATGAGGTTCAGCCCGTCCTCGGTGACGAAGCGCTCCATCCAGCTCGCCATCTCGGCGGCGCCGAGCGGGTAGTGGGTGTGGCCGTCCACCAGTTCCGGCAGGCCGGCGTTGGGCTGGACCGAAAGAAGGCCGCGCCAGTTCTGCGAGAGCCAGCGGACGTGCTCGGCCATCTCCTGCGGCCCCGTCGCGCAGTTGAGGCCGATCAGCGGCACGTCGAGCGCGTCCACCACCGTGGCCGCCGCCGCGATGTCGGGGCCGACGAGCAGCGTGCCGGTCGTCTCCACCGTCACCTGCACGAAGATGGGGATGTCGGCGCCGGCCTCGGCGATCGCGCGCTTGGCGGCGTTGACCGCGGCCTTGATGAAGAGCGTGTCCTGGTTCGTCTCGGTCAGGATGGCGTCGCAGCCGCCCGCGATCAGCCCCTGGCACTGCCCGAACAGCGCGGCCTCCAGCGTGTCGTAGGCGATGTGGCCGAGGCTCGGCAGGCGCGTGCCCGGGCCGATGTCGCCGATCACCCAGCGCGGGCGCCCGTCCGAGAAGCCCTCGGCGGCCTCGCGCGCGAGCTCCACCGCGCGCTTGTTGATCTCGTGCGTGCGCGCCGTCAGGTCGAACTCGCCGAGCGTGACGGGGCTGCCGCCGAAGGTGTTCGTCAGCACCATGTCGGCGCCGGCCTCGAAGTAGCCGCGGTGGATGTCGCGCACCATGTCGGGGCGGGACAGGTTGAGGATCTCGGTGCAGTTCTCCTGCCCCCAGTAGTCCTTCTCGATATCGAGGGTGAGCGCCTGGACGCGGCTGCCCATCGCGCCGTCGCAGAGGAGGACACGGTCGCGCAGCGCGTCGAGGAGGTGCGGTCGGGGCATGGGGCGTTCTCTCAGGCGGGCTGGGCCGCGGTCGCGCGATGCGCGGACCAGAGGCGGACGTTCAGGGGGCCGGGCACGTCAACGGGAGGCGAGAGGGAGCAGCCGGCGGCGCCGAGCCAGCCCGCGAGCTGGGCGTCGTCGAAGCCGGGCCAGCGGTGGGCGTGGCGCTCCATGAGGTCGGCCCTGGCGTGGGGGGCGAGGTCCACGACCAGCAGCGCGCCCTCGGGCGAGAGGACGCGGGCGGCCTCGGCGAGGGCGGCGGCGGGGTCCTCGGCGTAGTGGAGCACCATCTGGAGCGTCACGGCGTCGAAGGAGGCGTCGGCGAAGGGGAGCCGGTACATGTCGGCCTGGCGGACGGCGCAGCGGGACGCGAGGCCGCGCTCGGCCAGGCGGCCGCGGGCCAGCGCCAGCATGTCGCGGCTGGCATCGACGCCGAGCGCGTTGTCGCAGCGGTCCGCCACGAGCTCGAGGAGCTGCCCGGTGCCGGCGCCGATGTCGAGCAGGCGGGCGATGCGGGGCGGCAGGGCGTCGCGGAGCGCCGCCTCGACGGCGGGGGCGGGCAGGCCGAGGGCGCGCATCTCGTCCCAGTCGGCGCCGGCGTTCTGGAAGGCTTCCGACGCCGCGCGCGCGCGCTCGGCGCCGAGGCGCGCGGCGAGGCGGCGGTCGGCGGCCAGCAGGGGGTCGTCCTCGGGCAGGCGGGCGAGGATGGCGTGGGCCAGGCCGCCGCGGGGCGAGAGGGAGAAGTAGACGTTCGGCCCCTCCGGCATGCGGTCCAGCAACCCCGCCTCCACCAGCAGCTTGAGATGGCGGGACAGCCGGGGCTGGGACTGGCCGAGGGCCGCGCAGAGGTCGGTCACGCAGAGCGCCCCCCGCGCGCAGAGGGCGAGGAGGCGGAGGCGCGTGGGCTCGGCGGCGGCGCGGAGCTGGGCCAGGATGTCGTCCATAGCCTTGATCATGACATAACGATATCTTTATGTCTATCTTGAAGGAGCAACCCGCCATGCCTGTCTTCGCCGATGGCCGCATTCCCGTCCTGCCGGTGGCCGACGAGGCGGCGATGCGCGCTGCCCTGGCCGCGCGCCCCGGCGCCGCGGTGCTGGCGGAGGCGCCGCCGCCGGAGATGCCGGCGGGCGCAGTCGCGGTGGCGAGCTTTGACCTCTACCTTTCCTCTCATCCCCAGGCCTGCACCTGCTGCGGCGGGCGCCCGCCGCTGGCCGCGGCGCTCGACCGGCTGTTCCTGGCGCGGGTGAAGGGCCAGGCGCCCTGGTTCGACCGTGTGGTGGCCCTGGTTCCCGGCGAGGACGCCCGCGCGGCCCTGGCCCGGACGCTCAAGGAGGACCCCATGGCCTCCAGCCGCTACCGCCCGGAGGCCCCGGGCGGGCGGCCCGGGAGCGTGTGCTAGAATCCCGATTTCGCGCCGCGCAAAATCTGATACTGTATTGAATCTCCGCTTTCATGCCTGTTTGATGCGGAAAGAGATGGTTTCATGCTCGAATCCGCGGCTCCTGAGACCGTTCCCACGGTCGTCCTGTTCACGTCCCATCTCGTCACCCCCGGCATCGTCCGGCAGTTCCAGGCCCTTCGCCGTGCCTGCCCGCCGCACATCACGGCCGTCTGGCTCATGCACGCGCCCCCGGGGGCGAAGCGGCCCCGGTTCCTGCGCAACACCCCCCTGCACTTCGTGACCACGACGGAGATCCGCACGCCCGAATACCCCGCGAAGTCGGCGGGCGGACCGGAGTGGATCTTCCACTCGGGGGGCCATACCGACCTCCCGGTGCTGCATTTCTACCGGCAGCACCCGAACTACGAGCGCTACTGGTACATCGAGTACGACGTGCGCTTCAGCGGCCGCTGGGAAACCTTCTTCGCGGCCTTCGAGAACAGCAAGGCCGACCTTCTCACGACCACGATCCGCAGCGCGGCGGCCGATCCGGACTGGTGGATCTGGTTCAAGTTCGGCACCCCCGAGGGCCCGAGCGCGGTGGTGCCGGGATTCCGCTGGGAGCAGCGCATGGGCGCCTTCATGCCGGTCTTCCGCGCGAGCCGGCGGGCGATGGAGACCATGGACGCGGCCTATCGCGAGGGGTGGTCCGGGCACCTGGAGGTGACCTGGCCGACGATCCTGCACAATGCCGGCCTCCTCCTGGAGGACATCGGCGGCGCCGGCGCCTTCACGCCGCGCTACCGGCGGACCCACTTCTACAGCAACACCCTTCTCGAGCCCTCCTACTACCCCGGCAGCTTCGTCTACCGCCCCCTGAAGTGGCCCGTGTTCCGGCTCAAGCGGAACTACCTCTGGCACCCCGTGAAGACCTTCAAGGACAGCCTGAAGGAGAGCTACTGGGCCATGCGCAGCGCCCTCACCCGGTGGCGGTACGGCGACGTCGTGGCCTACAAGGCCCTGCCGGAGAGCCTCAACCCCTACTACCTCGAGTTCATGGAGGAGACGGACGACCACCTCGCCTACCGCGAGGGCCGCAACCCCACCGGCCCGCTCTCGGTGCTGGGCGAGCACGTCATGTGCAGCCTTCTCCGCGCGGGCATGACGGACGAGCAGGTCGGCGCCCAGATGAGCGTTCCCGTCGAGGACGTCGCCCGCCGGCGCGCCCGCTGGGGACGGGAACAGGCGGCGCTGGGGTGAGCGCGGGCGGGGCCCGCCCCGCCGCTAGGCCGGCAGGGTGCGCTCGCCCTCGCCGAGGGCCTTCTGCATGTAGACCACGTCCACCCAGCGGCCGAACTTCAGCCCGACGGCGCGCAGCAGGCCGGTCTGCTTGAAGCCGAGCGAGAGGTGCAGGCCGATCGAGCCGACATTCTCCGAATCGCCGATCACCGCCACCATCTGGCGGAAGCCTGCGGCCTCCGCGCGCGTGAGCAGCTCCGCCACCAGCGCCTTGCCCACGCCCTGCCCGCGCACGTCGTCGCGCACGTAGATCGAGTTCTCGACCGTGTGCCGGTAGGCGGAGCGGGGATGGAAATTGGCGTAGTACCCATAGCCGAGGACCGTCCCGCCCTCCTCGACGACCAGCCAGGCGTGGCCGGCGGCCTGGATGCGGGCGAGGCGGGCCGCAACCTCCTCCGGGGCGGGCGGGGCCTCCTCGAAGGTGCCGGTGCCGTGCAGCACGTGGTGGGCGTAGATCGCGGCGATGGCGGGGGCGTCGTCGGGCGTGGCGTCGCGGATGGGCATGCGTCGTGCCTAGAGCAGATCGGGCGAGGAAGGGAACACCCCGCCGGAAAAATGTTGCCTACGTGGAAAGTTCGAGGGCCGCGGCAAGCCGCTCGGCCAGGGCCAGCAGCGCCCGGTCCCGTCCCGGTGCCGCGAGGATCGAGAGTCCGACCGGGGCGCCCTCCGCCTGCGCCGCGGGGATGGAGACCTCGGGCAGCCCCGCGAGGCCGGAGATGGCGGTGACGCCGATCGTCCGCTCGCGCACGCGAAGCTGCTCGGCCTGGCTGGCCTCGAGCGGCGGGGAGATGAGGGGCGAGGTCGGGTAGGCGAGGACGGCGCCTCCCCCGAGCAGTCCCAGGAGGCGGCGGCGGAAGCCCTGGCGGAAGGCGCGGCCGGCGGCGCCGAGGCCGGGCGGCAGGTCGCGCGACATCGCGAATCGCTCGCCGACGCCCGGGCCGAAGGCGGGGGAGGTCGCGGTGATCCAGTCGCCGAGCGTGGCCCAGGCCTCCTCCGCCTGGGCGCGGCGATAGGCCTCGTAGAGGGCCGGCAGCCCCTCCGGCACGAGGGAGACGGACAGGGCGGGGCCGAGCAGCGATTCCAGCGCGCCGGCCGCCGGGCGGAGCGCCGCGGCCACGGCGGGGTCGGCGTTGTCCCAGGCCTCGCCGACCAGGAGGAGGGGGCCGAGGGGCCCCTCCCCGCCCTCGGGCAGCAGCGCCTCGCCCGCGCGCCGGAGGACGGAGGCGCGGGCGGCGAACCAGCCGGCCGTGTCGTAGGAGGGCGCGAGCGCCCGCGCGCCGACGAGCGACACCGCGCCCCAGGTGGGCCGGATGCCGAAGATGCCGCAGTAGGAGGCGGGGATGCGGACCGAGCCGCCCGTGTCGGAGCCGAGCGCGATGTCAGCCTCGCCCAAGGCCACCGCCGAGGCGCTGCCGCAGGAGGAGCCGCCGGGAAAGCGGCCGGGCGCGCGGGGGTTAAGGGGCGTGCCGTACCAGATGTTCTCGCCGGCCATGCCGAAGGCGAGCTCCACGGTCTTCGTCTTGCCGACGAAGCGCGCCCCGGCCTCGGCGAGGGCGAGCACGGCGGTCGCGGTCGCGGCCGGCACGGGGTGGGTGCGGGCCCAGTCGGGGTTGCCGTAGGTGGTGGGCGCGCCGGCGACGTCGTAGAGGTCCTTGGCGGCGAAGGTGAGGCCGTCCAGCGGCCCCGTGCCGGAGGCGAGCGCGGCGCGGGGGCCGGGCATGAAGCCGCTGAGGCGCTCCGCCTCCGTCAAACCCTCGGCCGCCATGCGGACTCCCCCTTGCTGCGCGGGCGGATGCTGCGGCAGCGGCGGCGTCCTGTCCAACCGGGGGCGGTCAGGCCAGCGCGGCGCCGACCAGCAGGCAGGCGCCGGCGCCGAGGCTGAGGACCCAGCGCAGGCGGAGATAGGCGGCGGGAAGCAGGCCGCGCCGGGTGGCCAGGGTCTCGACCGCGGCCGTCGCCACGAGGATCGCGGCCAGCGAGACCAGCCCCGACCGCAGCGGAACCAGCAGCGCGACCCAGGCGAGGAGGGAGGGCACCACCCCGAGCCCGATCCGCCCCCAGGCCGCCCCCTCCTCGCCGGGCGCGGGGCGCAGGGCCAAGCCCCAGTGCACCGCGCCCAGGAAGGCCGCGATGGTGGCGCCGTAGGCGAGCAGCGCCACAAGCAGCAGCGGCCGCCATGACGGCGAGAGGGCGGCGAGCAGGGCCAGGCCGGCGAAGGGGATGAGCCCGGCCGGGCCGAGGATCCGGGCCGGGCTGGGCAGGGGAAGGTTCGGCGTGTCGGGCATGGCGGGCAGATCGTGCGCGGTGGCCGAGGGGCAAGGCCGCGCCGCCCGGGACGCGGCCCCGACCCTCCATCACGCCGCCCGGCGGAACCCCGCCGGGCGACGCCCCGTTCAGCCCCCGAAGATGAAGTCCGCGCTCGAGAGCGAGGCCTTCGTGATGCCGACCAGCGTGAGGGTGTCGGTGCCGGAGAAGGTGATCACGACGTTCCCGCCCACGTCCTGGCTCGCGTTCTGGACGGCCAACAAGTTGGCGAAGGTCCCGGTCTGAAACTGGATCTGGTCGCGGTTGCCCGCCGCGCGGCCGAAGTCGGTGATCACGTCCGCCCCGAAGCCGGTCCCGAAGATGAACAGGTCGTTGCCGACGCCGCCGGTGAGCTGGTCGTTGCCCGCGCCGCCGACGAGGCGGTCGATGCCCTCGTCGCCGAAGAGGGCGTCGTTGCCGATTCCGCCGAAGAGGATGTCGTCGCCCGAGCCGCCGGACAGGGAGTCGTTGCCGGCGTCGCCGTTCAGCGTGTCGGCCTCGCTGCCGCCGAAGAGCGTGTCGTTGCCGTTGCCGCCGGTGAGGTTGTCGGCGCCGGCGTCGCCGGAGAGATCGTCGTCGCCGTCGTCGCCGCTGAGGAAGTCGTCCTCGGTGCCGCCGGAGAGGATGTCGTTGTCGGCGCCGCCGTAGAGGCTGTCCCGGCCCGCCCCGCCGGTGAGGCGGTCGATGCCATCCTCGCCGTAGAGGACGTCGTCGCCGTTCTCGCCAAAGAGAGCGTCGCCCCCCGTGCCGCCCGCGAGGGTGTCGTTGCCGTCCTGGGCGTAGACGACGTCGTTCCCCTCCTCGCCGAAGACGAGGTCGTCGTCGTAGCCGGCGATCACGAGGTCGTCGCCGATGCCGCCCGTGATGGAGTCGTTGCCCGCGCCGCCGAGCAGCGTGTCGTTCCCGGCCGCGCCGCTGAGGTTGTCCGCGCCGTCCTCGCCGTCGAGGTAGTCGTTGCCGTCCTCACCCAGGATGATGTCGTTGCCGGCCCCGCCGGCGAGGGTGTCGTTGCCCTCCCGCCCGTAGAGGATGTCGATCCCGTCCTGCCCGTAGATGAGGTCGTCGCCGCCCTCGCCGACGAGGAGGTCGTCGTCCGCGCCGCCGGTAATGGAGTCGTTGCCGGCGCCGCCGAAGATCGAGTCCCGCCCGGCCACGCCGTTGAGGTTGTCGTCGCCGTCCTCACCGATAAGGAGGTCGTCGCCGTTCTCGCCGAAGAGGACGTCGTTGCCGATGCCGCCGGCCAGGGTGTCGTTGCCGTCCTGCCCGAAGAGGAGGTCGCGGCCGGCCTCGCCGTAGACGACATCGTTGCCGAAGCCCGCCACGACGATGTCGTCGCCGTCGCCAAGCGCGATCGTGTCGTCGCCGGCGCCGCCGTCGATCCCGTCGTCGCCGGCGCCGCCGCCGATGTTGTCGTTGCCGTCCTGGCCGTTGATCTGGTCGTTCCCGTCGCCGCCGGCGATCGTGTCGTTGCCCAGTCCCGCGAGCACGTTGTCGTTGCCCGCGCCGGCGAGGATGAGGTCGTCCCCGCCCAGGGAGAAGATCACGTCGTCCCCGTCCCCGCCCTCGATGCGGTTCGCCCCGTCGTTGCCCTGCAGCAGGTCGGCGAAGGCCGAGCCGCGGACGTGGTCGATGTTGACGAGGGTGTCCATGCCGCCGAACCAGCCGTCGTCGCTGGTGAGGCCGATGTTGAGGCGGACCGCCACCCCGGAGAGGCTGTTCGCGTAGTCCGCCGTGACCAGCGTGCCCGCCACCGGCGCGCGGAGGGTGTCCGTCCCGCCGGCCCCCTCGATGTAGGAGACGAGCGACCCGTTCACGGCGCCGATGATCGTGTCCGCGAACTGGGTGCCGCGGGCGTGCTCGATCGAGATGAGGGTGTCGGTCCCGCCCCAGGCGTTGGTGGCGGCGCCGTTGATCCCGTTGCCGAGGTTGATGAAGGCGCCCGCGGTCGGCGCGGTCCCGCTGTAGGAGCCGGCGCGGTAGGTGTCCTGCCCGTCGCGCCCGTCGATCCGGTTGTTGCCCTGGCCGCCGCTCAGCTGGTCGTCGCTGGGCGTTCCGTAGATCGTGTCGTTGCCGGCGCCGCCGGTGGCGCCGTTGAGGTTGTAGAGGCTGTCGGACCCGGCCGCCTTGAACAGCCCGCCGCCGTAGCCCTGCCCGGGCCCGATCGGCGTGGTGCCGAGGTCGATGGTGACGGACTCCGTCCCGCTGAACACGACTGTGTTCAGCCCGCCGCGCCCGTCGATGAAGTGCTGCCCGGCGCTGCCCACGCGGAAGACGTCGCCGCTCGCGCCGCCGAGGAGGGTGTCGTTGAAGTCGGAGGCGCCGAGGCTGCGGACGTTCACCAGCGTGTCGGTCCCGCCGTCGCCGTCCGAGGCGACGCCCGTGGCGAGGTCGGCGTAGACGGCGGAGGAGGCGCCCGCGTAGTCGGCGCGGTTGAGGATGCTGCCCTGGCCGTTGATCGTGTCGTTCCCGGCGCCGCCGCGAAGGTTGACGCTGTACCAGCTGTAGGCGGCGTTCGTGCCGATCAGGACGTCGTTGAAGTCGGTCCCGCGGATGCTGTTGACGTCCCAGATGAGGTCCTGGGTAGTGTTGGGCTTGAGGACGATGAGCTCGGGCAGCTCGAAGAGGCCGGTCTCGATGCTCGAGACGTAGCCGATGATCCCCGCGGAGGTGGTGGTGTAGGAGACGGTGTTGAAGCCGGGGCCGCCGAAGTAGATGTCGTTGCCGGTCGTGGCGTCGAAGAAGTCGTCCCCGCTGCCGCCAGAGACGAGGTCATCGAAGGAGGAGCCGGCCACGCGGCGCACGCCGACGAGGGTATCGTTGCCGCGCCCGCCGCCGGACGCCGTGCCGGCCGTGAGGTTGATGGTGACGCCGCCGGTGGCATCCCGGTAGGAGACGAGGTTCAGGAGGCTGCTCCGGCCGTCGATCCGGTCGTCGCCGGGGCCACCGATGAGGGTGACGGCATAGGGCAGACCGGCGGTGGTGTCGGCGGTGCCCGTGAGGATGTCGTTGCCCGAGCCGCCGATGATACGCTGAATGTCGACGTAGGTGTCGGTCCCGATGCCGGCCTTCACGACGGTGCCGCTGTAGGCCGAGGCGGAGACGGTCAGCTGGATGGCGTAGGTCTGCCCGGCGTAGCTGATCTCGTTGTAGCCGCCGCCGCCGTCGATCGTGTCGCTTCCGTTCGACGCCAGGAAGGTGTCGTCGGCGATCGTCCCCGTCAACGCGTTGTTGGCGCTTGTTCCAACGATCTGTGCCATTTGCAGAACCCTAATGATCGACGCGCGGGAGCAGCCCACCGGATGGATCAGTTATGCAACTGATACGATACGATTGCGAAGCGCTTAACGGCGCGGGATCCTTCAAGCTACTGTGAAAAAACGAAGAAACGGCGAAGTATTCACGGGAACTTGTGGCGCCCGCCCGGCTGCTGGCGGCGAAGTGCCGTTGACACGGGTTCGAATCGACCGGCTGGCGCCCGCGCGGCCGGGTTGGCCGCCTTTGGGCGCTCCCCCCGGCAGCCTCGGGACGGCGGCTGCGGCCCCAGGCGGACCGGCGTCCAGGCCGCGCGCATGCCCTGGCCACCGCCTGGGGCGGAGGCCTTCACGGAGGGCCGTTGCCTGGCCTTGCCGCGCTCCGCGCCCCGGTGGGGGCGCGGGCGGGGCGCCTCAGCCCTCGTGGACGTACCAGTCGTCCCACTGGCTGAGCTCCTCCAGCTTCCGGCCGTAGCCGGCCGCCGCCAGGTGCCGCCGAAGCTCCTCGCGCTGGCCCTCGTTGTGGTTGTGCTCGACGGTGATGACCTTCGGGCGGTAGGCGCCGAAGTCCAGGCCGCGCAGGATTTCGAGCTCGCTCCCCTCCGTGTCCACGGAGAGGTAGTCGAAGTCCGGGGGGGCGCCGTGCTCCCGCAGGAGATCGTTCAGCGAGACGGTCTCCACCTCGAAGGTCGCCCCGGCGCTCTCGCGGATCTCCTTGTGCATGTCGGCGTCCTTGAAGGCCGCGATGGTGGCGTATTCCGGGAACTCCGCGGCACCGGCGAAGGGCAGGCGCTCGCCCGTGGCGGACCAGACGCAGCGGTGCTCGATGATGCAGCCCCGGTTCCGTGCCAGCGCCTCGTGCCAGAAGGGGAAGGGCTCGGCGAGGATGCCCCGCCAACCATAGGCCTTCTCCAGCATGTGGGTGTTGCTGATGGTCAGCCCGTCGGTCGCCCCGAACTCGACGAAGAAGCCGTCGCGCCGCCAGCCGAGGGACTGGAGGACGAACACGTCCTGGAAGAGCTGCGCCTTCGATTCGTTGAAGTGGCGGGCGCAGGCGTTCAGGAAGGCCCGGGACGGCGTCTCCACCGGGTTGACCTTCAGGTCGGCCATCTTCAGCAGGAGCCCGGCCTCCTCCGCCGTTCCCGGGGGCGGCGGGGCGGCCTCCGCGGGCGGGGGCGGCGCGGCGCCGGCATGGGACCGGGCGTAGAGGCCCGCCCAGGCCTCGAAGACCGCCCGCTGGCCGGCCGGCTCGGCCTCCGGCCAGGCGATGCCGTGGTGCGAGAGGACGGCGGGATGGACCGGGAGCGCCGGCCCCATGACCTCGCCCTCCCCGAAGATCCGCCGGGAGGCGTGGGCCGTCTCCTCGCCGAGGTCGAAGGCCTGGATGAGGGCGTCGACGATCGGCCGGAGAAGAAGGTTCGCCGGCGCGTAGACGGAGTGGAAGAGACGGCGGGACGAGAGGTTGGCCTCGACGAGCGCGGCCAGGGGCACGTCGGTCAGGCGGTCGAGCTCCCGCCAGGCCTCGGCCTCCGCCGCGCGGCGCGCGTCGAGGTCGACCATTTCCGGGACCTCGGCCGCCAGGTAGGCCGCGGCTGCCCCGCCGGGCTCGCCGCCCCCCAGGAGGTAGTCCCGCAGGAAGGCGTCGCCGCGCAGCCGCGACGGGCCGGGGATCAGCCCGGGGTCGGCGGCGTCGAGGGGCCACAGCAGGGTCGAGGCCGCCATGGGGATCACGACGAGCCGCTTCGCGCGGACCTGGCGGAGAAGACGGATCGCGCCCCGTCCGGTCAGGGGACCGTCGAGGCCCACCTGGAGCACGAGGCCGTCCATAGCGCCGAGCCGCCCAAGCAGGGTTTCCTCGCCGTCCGGGGCGTTGACGTCGCAGAAGTGGAATTCCGCCTGGGGCTGCCCGCCACGCTGCTGGGCCTCGGCGAGGTGACCGCAAATGGCGTTCGCTTGGCTCTCTCCGTAGATAAGAACTTGAGCAAGCATGCGGGTTACCTCGCCAATCACGTCGCGGTAAGAGAGGGATGAAAAAGGAAATCTATTTATATAATATAACACATTCTCAAATTTGCGTAAAGTTGCGGCAATCTGGAAGCATCGTTCAAAAACCGGGACGAACGCTGCCTCGTCTTTCCCGCTGCCCGTTGCGGGCCAAGCGGTCCCGCCGCCCTCGATCCGCGGTCACGGCCTGTCCGCGCCTCCCCCCTGCCCGTTCCGCCCGGGCCTGGCTATCCCTGCTACCGCGTAGCGGCCGGCCTTGTGCCGGGGCCCTCCTCCTTTGCCACGACCTAGGGTGACCGGTCGCCGGCTCAGGGCCGGGCCAAGATCGCGGTTTCCAGACACGGAAAGTTGCACTAAGAGCCCGCGGCAGGTCGGGCGGCCGCCGGCCGCAAGCACTCCGCATTGATTATGGAAAAACTCTCGATGATTCAGCGCGCCTTTGCTCTGCTTCGGAAAGAACTCGAGCAGGCCATTGATCAGGTCGACGTCGTGTCCTTCGATATCTTCGAGACGCTGATCTGGCGCGTTTACGAGAAGCCGACCGATCTGTTCAAGCATATCGAGCTCGGCGCGAAGGCGAAGAACTTCGCCGCCCTCCGCTCGCAGGCGGAGTTCAAGGCACGCGACGAGGGGCGCCTGCAGGGCCGCCAGGAAGTCACGCTGGACGACATCTACGCGCATCTCCCGGCCGACATGCAGCGGCTGAAGGAGGTGGAGATCCGGCAGGAGCTTCTCACCTGCCGCCGCGACGACTTCATGTTTGGCCTCTACCAGCACGCGCTCGAGTGCGGAAAGAGGATCGTCCTTGCCTCCGACATGTATCTTCCCCTCGCCGTCATCGAGAAGATCGTCGGGAACGCGGGCTACCAGGGCTACGAGAAGCTCTTCCTGTCCTCGCACACGCATAACCCGAAGGCGACGGGCGCGATGTTCGCCGACATCTCTGCCTTCACCGGCGCGGCGTCGGACCGCATCCTCCATGTCGGCGACAACCACCACTCCGACTACCTCATGCCGCTCAAGGCGGGGCTGCGGGCCTTTCACTACGTCTCCGCGCTCGAGGTCGCCGGGGGCATGGCGGAGGCGCCCCTCTTCGAGCGCCTCGCGCGCGAGCCCTACGCGAGCTCGCCGGCCACCTCCCTGCTGAAGGGGCTGGTGGCGCACGAGAACATGGCGAACCCCGGGGCCGACTACTGGGAGCGGTTCGGCTTCACCTATGGCGGCCTCATCGCCTGCGGCTTCGCCGCCTGGATCAAGGAGCGATGCGACGAGAAGGGCCTCGAGGGGGTCTTCTTCCTCGCGCGCGACGGCTTCCTGTTCCGGGAGGTGTTCGAGCGCCTGTACCCGGGCATGTCGGCCCGCTACCTCTTCGCGTCCCGCCGCTGCTACCTGCTGGCGGCCCTGAAGGAGGTGGACGGGGACTTCCTCTCCCTCGTCGCGAACGACCTCTTCATCTCCGGCCACCACGCGCCATGGACCTACCGGGACTTCCTCCAGCAGCTCGCCCTCGACGCGCCCGCGCTCGAGGAGGCCTTCGCGGCGGAGTTCCCGAACCAGGACGAGCCGGTGACGACCGCCGAGCAGCTCGACGACATCCGGTTCTTCTTCAAGGCGCACCGCAAGCTGCTCCTGGTCGAGGGCGCGAAGGAGCGCGACGTCCTCCTCCGCTACTTCGGGAGCGAGGGCCTGCTCGGGCGCAAGGTGGGCGTGGTCGACCTCGGCTGGAAGGGCACGCTGCTCCGGAGCCTCGCCCGCGTCTGCAAGCTGGCGGGGGCCGAGCTGAACGCCCTCGGCCTCTACTTCGGCACGCACAAGCACGAGGCGACCGGCGTCGAGATCCTCAGCTACGCCCTCAACCGGGGAATGCCCGAGGAGAGCGTGCTGAACGGCAACCTGGCCATCGTCCTCCTCGAGATGATGTTCTCGGCGCCCCATGGCAGCGTCCTGAAGGTCGTCGAGCGCGACGGCGGCTTCTCCGCCCTCCACCAGGACGACGACGGGAGCGAGGCCGAGCGGATCGCGGTCTTCGAGAAGCTGCGCCGCGGCGTGCTCCGCTTCGCCGAGCAATACGCCGGCGTCACGGCCGACCTGCCGCTGCCCGTGCCCGGCCCCGTCTCGGTCGGGCCGCTCGACGCCTTCTGCCACAACATCGGCCCCGCGGACCACGAGCGCTTCGCGCGCCTGAGCTACGTGCCGGGCGTCGGCAACGTGCAGCGGCACGAGCCGGTGCTTCCCGGCGCCGGGAAGAAGCGCTTCGCGATCGTCTCCCCCTGGCCCGGCAGCAAGTGCGCGGAGTTCGAGCTCGTCCTGCGCATGGTGCGGGCGGCAGAGAACATCGGCGCCGAGCCGGTGCTGATCTCGCGCAACGGCTACCTCCTCACGCGGATGCAGGAGCAGACGGGCAACGTGGTGGACCCGCGGACGCTCGAGTTCGCCATCTCCATCCACTACGACCTGCCGAAGCTGCTCGACACCTTCTACTACTTCACGCTCTGGAACCCGCCGGAGATCCCGACGGGCGTGCCGACCTACGCGCGCTCGGCCGAGAACTACGTCTCCTTCGACGACTACCTGACCGCCGGCTCGGGCCGCATCGAAAGCCACCTGCGCTCGGTCCTCGACAACAGCCCGCGCCGGCTGGAGGGGATGTCGGAGCTCTACACCTCCTTCCCGCTCGACGCGATGATGCCGCCGAACCTGGCGAAGCCGACGCTGTTCTACTGCGGCATGAATTGGGAGAAGGTCGTCTACCAGGGCGGGCACCGGCATGAGGGGCTGCTGCACCTCCTCGACAAGACCGGCAAGATCAAGTTCTTCGGCCCCGACAAGGTGGCGGAGTGGGGCGGCATCCGCGCCTGGGAGGGCTTCGAGGCCTACCAGGGCCCCATTCCCTTCGACGGCTTCTCCATCGTCAAGGAGATCAACGACTGCGGCATCGTGCTCGTCATCTCCTCCGACGACCACCGCCGCTCGGGCATGGCGACCACGCGGCTCTACGAGGCCTGCGCCGGCGGCGCGGTGATCATCGCCGACGACAACCCCTTCGTGCAGGAGCACTTCGGCGACGCGGCGCTCTTCATCGACTACAACACGAACGACCCGGCCGACACCTTCCGCCAGATCATGGAGAAGTACGACTGGATCGTGGCGAACCCGGAGGCGGCGCTCGCGCTCGCCCGGCGGGCGCAGGAGGTCTTCCGCGAGAAGTTCGCGCTCGAGACGCAGCTCCAGCGCATCTTCGACCGCCACGAGGAGCGCCGCCAGGCCGTCGCCGAGGCGCTCTACGCCCGGGGCGACGAGGCCGTGCTGGCGATCTACGTGATCGACGCGCCTGCCTTCGGCCATGCCCAGAAGACCGCGCTCGACAACGTCCTCGAGAACGTCCGGCGCCAGGCGGAGCGGAACATCACCCTCGCCGTCGCCTGCGACGCGAAGATCGGCGACGCGGTCCGCCTCTTCCTCGAGGCGCGGGGGGACGGCGTGGCGTCGCGGGTGTTCCCCTACGCCATGTTCACCCGCAAGGGCACGCGGATCGTGCCCGAGGGGCGCATGGTCCACGAGATCACGCGGGCGATCGACCACGGCTACCTGATCTTCGCCGCCCCGAACGAGGTCTGGTACAGGGACCACGTCACGACGCTCAAGCGCGCGCTCGAGAACGATCCGAAGGCGGCGGCGGCGCACAGCGGCAAGGCGAACGCGGAGTACAACAACAGCCGCACGCTGAACGCCTTCGCCCCGCTGCCGGTCGCCGGGCTGCTGGAATGCGCCGGCGTCTCCCCCGGCGAGGTCCTGTTCCGGCGCGAGGTCGAGGACTATCTCGGCGTCCATCTCTACGAGTGCCTGGACGGGCTCGAGCACTACGCCTTCCTGCTGCTGGCGGAGTTCCGAGAGCGCCGGCGGATCGTCTTCTCGAAGAGGATCAGCTTCGCGGTCGCGGCCCACCTGCCCGGCAAGGGCGAGCCCGCCTTCCGACGCGCCTCGCAGGTCCGCTTCATCCAGGACCTCGTGCACTACGACGTCGAGCTTCGCCGCAGCCGCTCGCTGCAGCCGCTCGCCCTGCCGGGGGCGGCGCCCGCAGCCGACGCGCCGGCGGGCGGGGAGCTGGCCGGCGCGAGGGCGGAGCTGGTCGCCCGCACGGAGGAGCTGGTGCGCACGCGGGCGGAGCTCGTGGCCCGCACCGAGGTCGCGGAGGGGCTCCAGCAGGAGCTCGCCGCGCGCACCGAGGACCTGGTGGCGACCCGGCAGGAGCTGACCGACCGGACTGAGGTCGCCGAGCAGCTCCAGGCGGAGATGCTCCGCCAGGCCGGTCTGGCGGAGGCGGCGCAGGCGGAACTGCTGCGCCGGACCGAGATGGCGGAAGGGCTGCAGGCGGAGCTGGTGCAGCGGACCGGGGTGGCCGAGCGGCTGCAGGCGGAGCTGGTCGACCGGACCCGGGTGGCCGAGGGGTTGCTCGCCGAGCTCGAGGCCCGCACGGCCGAGCTGGCCCGGGCGCGGCGCGGCCTCGTGCAGCAGGGCGGGCGGCTGGTCGCCAAGGTCGCGAGGGTCGCGGGGCTGCGCCGCTGATCCCCCTGGGCGGGAGGGGGGCCGGCCGGCGGCCCTCTATCCCGCCGGGTTGATCCAGGGGAGCGGCGGGAGCGCGGCGCGGGCGAGGGAGGCGCGGGGCCGCCCGGCCTCGTCCCAGTTCGCGTCCGCCAGCCAAGCCGCGATGGCGTCCCGCCGGGCCGGCCACTCCTCCGCGAGGAGGGAGAACTGGGCTGTGTCGCGCAGGCGCCCCTTGATGACCTTGATGGCGCGCAGCGTGCCCTCGTAGCGGAAGCCCAGCCGGCTGGCCGCGGCACGGGAGGGGGCGTTGAGCGCGTGGCACTTCCAGACGAGGCGCCGGTAGCCGAGATCGTCCATGGCGTGCCGCATGAGGAGGAACATGGCCTCCGTCGCCGCGCGGCTGCGCTGCATCCGGGGCGAGAACCAGATGTGGCCGAGCTCGATTGCCGCGTCGGCGGGGGCGATCTCCATCAGCGTCAGCCAGCCGTCGGCCGTGCCGCTCCGGCGCGGTCGGACGGCCCAGGCCATGGGGTCGTGCTGGGCGGCGAAGGCGGCGACGTGGCGGCGCATGGCGTCCTCGTCGGCGAAGGGCCCGTAGCCCAGATAGGCCCAGCCCGCCTCGGCGCCGGGCGACCGGGCGGCGGACCAGAGCTCTGGCGCGTGGCCCGTGTGGAGCGGCTCCAGCACGACGCTGCGCCCCTCGTGCGGCACGCGGGGCGGCAGCGGGCGGGGCGTGGGATCGAGCTCGGGGCCGAGGGGGGGCGTGTCGGGCATGGCTGCGATGCTGCCGGGAGCGGGCCCGCGCCTCAAGGAGGGGCGGTTACCGCATTGCACAAGCCGCGCCTCCACCCCATACGGTCCCGCCATGCCGACCGCCGATCCCACACGCCCCGCCATGACCGCCTTCCTGACCGAGACGGTGCTGGAGGTCCGCCACTGGACCGACCGGCTCTTCTCCTTCCGCTGCACCCGCGACCCGGGCTTCCGCTTCGAGGCCGGGCAGTTCGCGATGATCGGGCTGATGGTGAACGGCAAGCCGCTCGTGCGCGCCTATTCCATGGCCTCGCCGCCCTGGGAGGAGACGCTCGAGTTCCTCTCCATCAAGGTGCAGGACGGGCCCCTGACCTCCCGCCTCCAGAACATCGTGAAGGGGGACGAGGTGCTGATCGGGCGCAAGCCCGTGGGCACGCTGCTCCTCGACAACCTGCTGCCCGGCCGGAACCTTTGGTTCCTCTCGACCGGCACGGGCCTCGCGCCCTTCATGGCGCTGATCCGGGAGCCCGCGGCCTATGACCGCTTCGAGCGGATCATCGTGACCCACACGGTGCGGCAGGTGGAGGAGCTCGCCTACCGCGACTACATCACGAAGGAACTGCCGAGGAACGAATTCCTTGGCGACATGGTCGCGGAGAAGCTCGTTTATTACCCGAGCGTCACGCGCGAGGAGTTCCCGACGCGCGGGCGGATCACGGAGCTGATGGACAGCGGCAAGGTCTACGCCGACCTCGGCCTGCCCCCGATGTCCCCCGAGAACGACCGGGTGATGCTCTGCGGATCCCCGGAAATGCTGGCTGACGCGCGCGCCCGGCTCGAGGCGATGGGGATGAGGGAGGGCAGCCAGCACGAGCCCGGCCATTTCGTCATCGAGAAGGCCTTCGTCGAGAAGTAGCGCCGCCCGAAGAGGTTACCCGGCAGAAACGGGTTGCCGAATCGTTAGAATTATCGCAGCCTTCCCGGTGAGCCGGCCCGCCAGAGGCCGACCAGCAGGGAAGGTTTCTCATGTCCGAGAAGGAAAAGGCGGGCCGCCGTGGCCTGCTGCGCGCGGCGGCCGTCGGCGCGACCGCAACGGCCGTGCTCGCGACGCCGGGCGTCAGCCGGGCCCAGACCACCACGCTGCGCTTCCAGTCCACCTGGCCCCAGCGCGACATCTTCCATGAGTTCGCCCAGGACTACGTCGAGCGAGTGAACCGCATGGCCGGCGGCCGCCTGCGGGTCGAGCTGCTGGCCGCCGGGTCGGTCGTCGGCGCCTTCCAGGTGCTGGACGCCGTGCACGCCGGCACGCTCGACGGCGGCCACGGCGTGGTCGCCTACTGGTTCGGCAAGAACAAGGCCTTCTCCCTGTTCGGCACCGCGCCCCCCTGGTTCGGCGACGCCAACCAGATGCTCGGCTGGTTCTATCACGGCGGGGGCGAGGCGCTTTACAAGGAGCTTCTCGGCGAGATCCTGAAGGTCAACGTCGTCGGCTTCCTCTCCGGCCCCATGCCCACCCAGCCCTTCGGCTGGTTCAAGCAGCCGATCGAGCGGATCGACCAGATCCGTGGCCTGAAGTACCGCACCGTCGGCCTGGCCGCCGACCTCATGGCGGAGATGGGGGCGGCGGTGGTCTCGCTGCCGGGCGGGGAGATCGTGCCGGCCCTCGAGCGCGGCGTGATCGACGGGGCGGAGTTCAACAACCCCTCCTCCGACCGCGTCCTCGGCTTCCCCGACGTCGCCAAGACCTACATGCTCCAGAGCTACCACCAGCGGGTGGAGAGCTTCGAGATCCTGTTCAACAAGGGCAAGTACGAGAGCCTGCCGGCCGAGCTGCAGGCCATCATCCGCCACTCCGCCGAGGCCGCCTCGGCCGACATGTCGTGGAAGCTGCAGGACCGCTACTCCAAGGACCTGCTGGAGATGACCCAGCGCCAGGGCGTGCAGGCGCGCCCCCTGCCCCGCGCCATCCTCGACGCGCAGCTCGCCGCCTGGAACAACGTGATCGTGCGGCTGGAGGGCGACAACTCGAGCCCCTCCAACGGCCCCTTCTTCAAGAAGGTCTGCGACAGCCAGCGCGAGTGGTGCCGGCGCGTGGGCAACTTCTTCCTTCGCTACGAGGCCAGCCAGGTCGCCGCCTACAACCACTTCTTCGCCAGCCGCTGATCCGCGCCGGCGGGGCCCGCGCCCCGCCGGCCGGCCGCGGCGCAAGGGGACCTCATGCAGCGCATCCTGCTGGGCATCGACCGGCTCTCGACCCTCGTTGGCCAGACCTTCGCCTGGTGCATCGTGGGGCTCACCGGCGTCGTCACCTACGAGGTCGTGGCCCGCTACGTGTTCCGGGCGCCGACCACCTGGGGCTACGACGTCACCTACATGCTCTACGGCACGCTGTTCATGATGGCCGGCGCCTACGCGCTGTCGCGCAACGGGCATGTGCGCGGGGATTTCCTCTACCGGAAACTCTCGGAGCCGCGCCAGGGCTGGCTCGACCTCGTCCTCTACCTGCTGTTCTTCTTCCCCGCGATCTTCGCCTTCATGATCTCCGGCTGGCACTTCTTCGAGGAGAGCCTGCGGCAGAACGAGCGCTCGATGTTCTCGCCGTCGGGGCCCGTGATCTGGCCCTTCAAGTTCCTCATCCCGCTGGTCGGCGTCCTGCTGCTGCTGCAGGGGCTAGTGGAACTGGTGCGCTGCGTCCAGTGCATCCGGGAGGGCCGCTGGCCGAAGCGGCTGTCGGACGTGGAGGAGCTGGACCAGATCATCCTCGCCCAGGCCGAGACCATGGGCGCCGAGGCGCTGGCCGCCGCCATCGGCGGCGGCACCGGCCTCTCCCCGCCCGCCGAGGCCGCCCGGCGCGAGCGCGCCGGCGACCAGCAGGACGGGCGCTGAGCCCGCGCTGCCCCAACCCCGATCCCGCGCGAGAAGACGCCCGACCATGAGCGACCCCGCCCTCGGCCTGACGATGCTCGCCCTGTTCCTGGGCTTCATCCTGCTCGGCTTCCCCATCGCCTTCACCCTCATGGCGATGGGCCTCTTCTTCGGCTACCTCGGCATGGGCGACCGCATCTTCGACCTGCTGGTGCAGCGCACCTACGCGGTCATGTCGAACGACGTGCTCATCTCCGTGCCGCTCTTCGTGTTCATGGGCTACGTGATCGAGCGCGCGAACATCCTCGAGCGCCTGTTCCGCTCGTTGCAGATGGCCGCGGGCGGCCTTCCCGGCAGCCTCGCCATCGCGACGCTGGCCACCTGCGCGCTCTTCGCGACCGCGACGGGCATCGTCGGCGCGGTGGTGACGCTGATGGGGCTGCTCGCCTTCCCCGCCATGCTGAAGGCCGGCTACGACGTGCGGCTGGCGGCCGGCGTCACCTGCGCCGGCGGTTGCCTGGGCATCCTCATCCCGCCCTCGATCATGCTCATCCTCTACGGCGCGACCGCCGGGGTCTCGGTCGTGCAGCTCTACGCCGCCGCTTTCATCCCGGGCGTCACGCTGGCCCTCTGCTACATGCTCTACGTCATCATCCTGGCGATGCTGAAGCCGCAACTGGCGCCCCCGCTGCCGCGGGAGCAGCGCAACATCCCCTTCGCCAAGGTCGCCTGGGCGCTCGTCTCGTCCTTCGTGCCGCTGGCGCTGCTGATCGCCTCGGTGCTCGGCGCCATCCTGCTCGGCCTGGCCACGCCGAGCGAGGCGGCCGCCATGGGCAGCCTCGGCTCCATCATCCTCGCGATCGTGTACCGCGCCTTCACCTGGGCCAAGCTGCGGGAGAGCGTGTTCCTGACGGCGCGAACCTCGGCGATGGTCTGCTGGCTCTTCGTCGGCTCCTACATCTTCTCCTCGGTCTTCGGCTATCTGGGCGGCCAGTCGGTGGTCGAGGAGTTCGTGAAGTCGCTGCCGCTGAACTCCTTCACCTTCATGATCCTCGCCCAGGCGATCATCTTCGTGCTCGGCTGGCCGCTGGAGTGGACGGAGATCATCGTCATCTTCGTGCCGATCTTCCTGCCGCTGCTGGACGACTTCGGCGTCTCGCCCCTCTTCTTCGGGGTGATGATCGCGCTCAACCTGCAGACCTCCTTCCTCTCGCCGCCGGTCGCGATGGCCACCTTCTACCTCAAGGGGGTCGCGCCGAAGCACGTCCGGCTGGAGGACATCTTCGCGGGCGTCATGCCCTTCATCTACATCGTCGTCGCGACGATGGTCGTCATGTACTTCGTGCCGGAGCTGGTGACCTGGCTGCCGGAGAAGCTCTACGGCGGCACCGTCGCGGCCGAGCCCGGCCTCTCGCTGGAGGCGCCGCCCGCCGGCGGCTTCACCGAGGAGGAGACCCTTCGCTAGTGCCCCGCCGCACCCGCGCCGACCGCGCCGCCGGATGGCTCGCCGAGGCCATCGCCACCGGCAGCCCCCTCGCGCCCCTTTCGGCGGACGCCGCGCCTCGGAGCCGCGCCGAGGGGGAGCGGGCCGCGCTGCTCGCGCTCGCCGAACTGGGCCTCGCCCCCTGCGGCCTGCGCACGCTCGGCGGCCTCGCCGGGCCGATGGTGGGAGGGCGCCTCCTGCCGGACGGGGCAAGCGTCCTCGGCGTGCGCCACCCCGTCGCGACGGCCGCGCTGGTCGCGGTGCTCGCCGAGCCGCTGGAGGAGGGGGAGACGGCGCCGCCGGTCCTCTCGGCCGTCCACCCCGCCCTCGACGTCGCCGGCAGCCGCTTCACCACCGCGCCCGCCGCGGCGGCCCTGCGCGCCGCGGACCTGGCCGGGCTCGGGATGGTCGTCGCCGGCCCTGCCGCGCCGCCGCCGGCGGACGGCGTGATGATCGAGACCGCCGCCGGCGCGCGACGTACCGACGCGTCGAGCGCCTTCCTCGCGGCCGCCGCCGCCGCCCGCCGCCTCGGCGGGCTGCCCGCGGGGGCGCTGCTGGTGGTGGCCGGACTTTCGGAACCGATCGCGCCGGACGCGGACGGCCGGATCAGCGCGGGCTTCGGCGCGCTCGGACGAGTCGGCGCGCAAATCCTTTGATGTTCCTTGCATCATTTTCATCACAGTCTTGTAGATGATTGCCGTGTCGTTAATTGGACGCTGGCCGACCGTTGATTCGGCGCGGTATCGTATTGTCGGCTGCCCGCCGCGACGGGCGGCCCCGCCGCGCGGTGCCCCCGGTTCGGGACCTGCGCGGGGGATTCATCGAGAAGTCCGGGGAACGTCGCGCCCCGGGGGGGAAAGCAGGGTCCGAGAAGCATGAGTACAGCCTATTCAACCGCGGCCGCTGCCGAGAAGCAGCGACCCATGAGCAAGGAGGAGCGCAAGGTCATCCTTGGCTCCTCGCTCGGAACCGTCTTCGAGTGGTATGACTTCTATCTCTACGGCAGCCTCGCCGGCCTGATCGGCACCCACTTCTTCAGCCAGTACCCCGAGGGCACGCGCAACATCTTCGCGCTGCTCACCTTCGCGGCCGGCTTCCTCGTGCGGCCCTTCGGCGCGCTCGTCTTCGGCCGCATCGGCGACCTCGTCGGGCGCAAGTACACCTTCCTCGTGACCATCCTGATCATGGGCGCCTCGACCTTCATCGTCGGTCTGCTGCCCGGGTCGGACACGATCGGCATCCTCGCGCCGATCCTGCTCATCGTGCTGCGCTGCCTCCAGGGCCTGGCACTGGGCGGCGAGTACGGCGGCGCCGCGACCTACGTGGCCGAGCACGCGCCCAACGGCCGCCGCGGCTTCTACACCTCCTTCATCCAGGTGACGGCGACGGCGGGCCTCTTCCTCTCGCTGCTGGTCATCCTGGGCGTCCGCACCTGGACCGGCGAGGCCGAGTTCGCGGCCTGGGGCTGGCGCATCCCCTTCCTGCTCTCGGTCGTGCTGCTCGGCATCTCCGTCTGGATCCGCTCGACGCTGCACGAGAGCCCGGCCTTCCAGAAGATGAAGACCGAGGGCACCGGCTCCAAGGCGCCGCTGTCGGAGGCCTTCGGCCAGTGGCGGAACGCCAAGTGGGCGCTGCTCGCGCTGCTCGGCCTCACCATGGGCCAGGCGGTCGTCTGGTACACCGGCCAGTTCTACGCGCTGTTCTTCCTCGGCTCGATCGCCAAGGTGGATGGCCCGACGACGAACCTGCTCATCGCCTGGTCGCTGCTGCTGGGCTCGGGCTTCTTCGTCTTCTTCGGCTGGCTGTCGGACAAGGTCGGCCGCAAGCCGATCATCCTCGGCGGCTGCCTGCTGGCCGCGCTGACCTACTTCCCGCTCTTCAAGCTGCTGACGGCGGAGGCCAACCCGGCGTTGCACCAGGCGCAGCAGACCATCCCGGTGACGGTGCTGACCGACCCCGCGAGCTGCTCCTTCCAGTTCAACCCGGTCGGCACGGCGCGCTTCACCCAGCCCTGCGACATCGCCAAGGCCGCCCTCGCGCGCGCCTCGGTGAAGTACAGCGTCGAGGCGCTGCCCAACAGCGGCGGGGCGGCCGCGACCGCGGTCCGCATCAAGGATGCGGCGCCGATCGTCGCGACCGACCCGACCTTCCAGCAGCAGCTCTCCGCGGCGCTGACCGCGGCCGGCTACCCGGCGGCGTCCAACCCGACGGTCGTGAAGATGTCCGGTCCCTTCGACATCTTCCGCGAGCAGCCGGCGGTGCTGATCGGGGTGCTGACCATCCTCGTGATCTACGTGACCATGGTCTACGGCCCGATCGCGGCCGCGCTGGTGGAGCTCTTCCCGACGCGCATCCGCTACACCTCCATGTCGCTGCCCTACCACATCGGCAACGGCTGGTTCGGCGGGCTGCTGCCGGCGACCTCGCTGGCCATGGTGGCGCAGACCGGCGACACCTATTTCGGGCTCTGGTACCCCGTGGTGATCGCGCTCGTGACGGTCGTGATCGGCGCCCTCTTCATCCCGGAGACGAAGGACCGCGACATCTTCGAGGCCGAGGAATCCGGCACCAACGCGCGGGCCTGACACCGCCCGCCAGGAACGGGGAAGGGCGCCGGGAGGGATCCCGGCGCCCTTTCTCATGGGCGGCACCCCGCCTCGGATCGCGGCCGTGACGGGTCTTGCGCAGGCGGCCCGCCGCATCCCAATCTGCGGCCCGCCGGAGAAGGGGAGGAACCATGCCGGACGGCACTGCCGGGACCGTTGCGCCGATCCTGGTCCGCGAGGACCGCGACGCGGTCGCGACCCTCGTCCTCAACCGCCCCGCGGCGCGCAACGGCCTCTCCGTCGCGCTGCTCGACGCCCTCGCGGTGGAGCTCGCCGCCATCGCGGACGACGCCGCGGTGCGCTGCGTCGTCATCGCGGCCGCCGGCCCGGTCTTCTGCGCGGGGCACGACCTGAAGGAGATCACCGCGCGCTTCGCGGATGCCGACGGCGGGCGCGCCTTCTTCGCCGACGCGATGGCGCGCTGCGCCGCCGTCATGGGCTCCCTCCCCGCCCTGCCCCAGCCCGTGGTCGCCGCGGTGGGGGGCCTTGCCACCGCCGCCGGGTGCCAGCTCGCCGCCGCCTGCGACCTCGTCGTGGCCTCCGACGCCGCGCGCTTCTGCACGCCGGGCGTGGACATCGGCCTCTTCTGCTCCACCCCCGCCGTCGCGCTCTCGCGCGCCGTGCCGCGCAAGGCGGCGATGGAGATGCTGCTGACGGCCGAGCCCATCGGGGCGGAGGAGGCCCGGCGGATCGGCCTCGTGAACCGCGTGGTGCCGGCGGCGAGCCTGCGGGAGGAGGCGCAGGCGCTCGCCGCCCGCATCGCCGCGCGCTCCGCCCTCGCGGTCCGGCTCGGCAAGCGGACCTTCCACCGGCAGGCGGGGCTGCCGCTGGCCGAGGCCTACGAGGTGGCCGCCGCCGCCATGGTCGACAACCTTCTCGCGGAGGACGCGGCCGAGGGCATCGGCGCCTTCCTCGCGCGCCGCACGCCCGAATGGAGGCACCGCTGATGGACACCCTGCCCCGGGAGGGAGAGCCCGCGCCGCTCTCGGCTAAGGCCGCCTACGACGCCCTGCCGCGCGACCCCGCCAACCACCGCGCCCTCACCCCGCTGCTCTTCGTCGAGCGCGCGGCGGCGGTCTTCCCGGACCGCGTCGCCGTCATCCACGGGGCGCAGCGCATGACCTGGCGCGAGCACCGCGACCGCTGCGTGCGCCTCGCCTCCGCGCTCGCCGCGCGCGGCATCGGGCGCGGCGACACCGTCGCGGCGATCCTGCCGAACACGCCGGCGATGATCGAGTGCCACAACGGCGTGCCGATGACGGGCGCCGTGCTGAACACGATCAACATCCGCCTCGACGCCGACACCATCGCCTACATCCTCGACCACGGGGAGGCGCGCGCGGTGGTGGTGGACCGCGAGTTCGCCCCGGTCCTCGCCCGCGCGCTGGAGATCGCGACGGTGAAGCCCTTCGTCTTCGAGGTGGACGACCCGGAGGCCCCCTTCCCCCACACGGCGGGCGGCGAGGACTACGACGCCTTCGTCGCCTCCGGAGACGCCGCCTACGCCTGGGAGCCTCCCGGTGACGAGTGGGACGCCATCGCGCTGAACTACACCTCCGGCACCACGGGACGGCCGAAGGGCGTGGTCTACCACCACCGCGGCGCCTATCTCGGCGCGATCGGCGACCTGCTGGCCTGCGGCATCGGCCCGGCGCCGGTCTATCTCTGGACCCTTCCGATGTTCCACTGCAACGGTTGGTGCTTCCCCTGGGCGGTCGCCGCGGTCTCGGGCACGCATGTCTGCCTCCGCGCCGTGCGCGGCCCCGCGATGTGGGAGAGGATCACCGCGCACGGCGTGACCCACATGTGCGGCGCGCCGATCGTCCTCCAGATGCTGGTCAACGACCCCGCGCGCGTGCCGGGCACGGGGCTCGTCTACGGCGTGGCCGGCGCCTCCCCGCCGGAGGCGGTGCTGGCCGCGGCCGACGAGGCCGGCGTCACCGTGCGCCACATCTACGGGCTGACCGAGTGCTACGGCCCCTCCGTGGTGAACGAGTGGCACGCCGAGCACGACGCCCTCCCTGCCCCCGAGCGCGCGGCGCTGATGGCGCGCCAGGGCGTGCGCTACGTGACGCTCGAGGCCTTCGACGTGCTCGACGCCAACGACAACCCCGTCCCTGCCGACGGCGTGACGATGGGCGAGGTGGCCATGCGCGGGAACACCGTGATGAAGGGCTACCTCAAGGACGAGGCGGCGACCCGGAAGGCCTTCGCCGGCGGCTGGTTCCGCACCGGCGACCTCGGCGTGAAGCACACCGACGGCTACGTGCAGCTCAAGGACCGGGCGAAGGACATCATCATCTCCGGCGGCGAGAACATCTCCTCCATCGAGGTGGAGGACGCGCTCTACAAGCACCCGGCCGTCGCGGTGGCCGCCGTGGTCGCCGCGCCCGACGAGAAATGGGGCGAGGTGCCCTGGGCCTTCGTGGAGCTGAAGCCCGACGCGCTGGCGACGGAGGCGGAGCTGATCGCCCATGCCCGCGGCCTGCTGGCCGGCTTCAAGGTGCCCAAGCGGGTCGTCTTCCAGGAGGTGCCCAAGACCTCCACCGGCAAGCTCCAGAAGGTGCCGTTGCGGAAGGCGGTGCGCGAGGGGACGGCCGCGGGCTGAGCGGCTTGCGGCACGCCGCCCGGCGCTGCATGAGGGTCGCATGACCGCGCCCGTCATCCGCGACAGCCAGCCCGGCGACGTCCCCGCCATCGCCGCGATCTACGCCCATTGGGTGAGGACCGGCCGCGCCTCCTTCGAGCTCTCCCCGCCCTCCGATGCCGAGATGGCCGGGCGGCGGGAGGCGATCCTCTCAGGCGGCTACCCCCACCTCGTCGCGGTGGACGGGGCCGGCGCGGTGCTCGGCTACGCCTACGCCTCGGCCTACCGCCCGCGCCCGGCCTACCGGCACACGGTGGAGAACTCGGTTTATGTCGCGCCGGACGCCGCCCGCGGCGGGGCGGGCCGCGCGCTGCTGGCGGCGCTGATCGCACGCTGCGAGGCGGCGGACTTCCGGCTGATGGTCGCGGTGATCGGCGACTCCGCCAACGCCCCCTCGATCCGCCTGCACGAGGCGCTCGGCTTCCGCCACGCGGGGGTCATCCCCTCCATCGGCTGGAAGCACGGGATGTGGCTCGACACCGTGCTGATGACCCGCGCGCTCGGCCCGGGAGACACCACCCCGCCGACCCGCCCGTGACGCCCGCCGGCGAGCCCTCCCCGGGCCGGGCCGACCGGGACACGCGGAACTCCGCCCTCACCCTCGCCCTCACCCTGCCGGGCGACACGGTGCTCTACCTCCTGCTGCCGCTGCACGCCGCGGTCTTCGGCGTCACCCTGCCTGAGGCGGGGCTGCTGCTGGCGGCCAACCGGCTGGTGCGGATCGCGGGCTACGGCTGGATCGCGCGCGTCTACGCCGAGCGGGGGCCGCGCGCCGCCTGCACCGTCGCGGCCGCTGCGGCGGCGCTGGCGACCACGGGCTACGCCGTGCTGTCCGGCGTCTGGGCGCTGCTCGCGGCGCGGCTGCTCTGGGGCCTGGCCTATGCCGCGATGAACATCGCGGTCCAGGCGCTGCCGACCGCCCGGGCGGAGGGGGCCGAGCGGCGCAGCGGCTGGTCGCGCTCCATCGTCGCGGCAGGGCCGATGATCGGCCTCGCCGGCGGGGCGTTGCTCGCGGAATGGGCGGGGCCGCGGGCGGTCTTCCTCGCGCTCGGCCTCGTCTCCCTGCCCGCCATCCTCTTCGCCGCCCGCCTGCCGGTCGCGCCGGAGGGGCGGGCGGGCGCGGGGCCGCGCTTCAGCCTGCCGGGCGCGCTCGACCTCTGGGCCTTCACCTTCGGCCTGGCGATGGACGGGATCTTCATCATCGGCCTGGCGGTGCTGGCGGCGGAGGCGCTGCCGCAGGGGGCGACGCTCGCGGCCGGGGGTGCGCTCGCCCTGCGCTACGCCGCCGAGATCCTCCTTTCCCCGCTGGCCGGGCGGCTGGCGGGGCAGTGGGGGGCCCGGCGGGCGCTCGTGCTGCTCTCCCTCGGCTCGGCGGGCGGGCTGCTGCTGCTCGGGCTCGGGGGCGCACTGCTCTGGGTGGGCGCGCTGGGCACCGTGCTGCTGCGGGCCATCGTGCAGCCGCTGGCCGGGCCGATCGTCGCGGCCGAGAACCCGGGTGGGGCGCGGGTTCCGGCGCTGGCGCGGCAGGCGACCTGGCGCGACATCGGCGCGGGCGCCGGGCCGCTGCTGGCGGGCATCCTCTTCCCCCTGCTGCCGGCGCTGCTCGTCTACGGCGGCGCGGCGGCGATGCTGGCGGCGGCCAGCCTGGCCGTGCGGCGCCGCGGCGGATAAGGCGCGGCGCTGAACCACCGCGCGGCGCCGGCGTTCCTTCCCCGTAGAAGGGGAGCCGCCGCATGCCCGACCAGGCCATCGCGCCGCCCACGACGGGCCACGCGTCGTCTCAACTGCCCCACGTCATCCTCGACGCCTACAACGCGGAGCTCCGCGACAAGGACGGCTTCGTCGGCGACCGCGCGAGCAAGCGCGCCTTCCGCGCCATTCTCGACGACTGGCGGGAGCGGCTGCACAAGCTCGGCGACGAGGACCCGCTGGGCGACACGGAGACCGAGGAGGTCTCCAACCGGCGCCTCGAGAAGCTGCTGGCCGACGAGCGGCCGGAGGCGGCGGCGCTCATCCATGGGGTGCTCGAGGAGTTCGCCCAGGAATTCGCGACCGTCACCCGCCGCTTCCTGCGCCACAAGGGCTGGAAGGACACGCAGCGCATCGTCGTCGGCGGCGGGCTGAGCGGCAGCCGGATCGGCAAGCTCGCCATCGCCCGCGCCTCGCTGCTGCTGAAGGCCGAGGGCCTCGGCGTCGATCTGGTGCCGATCACCCACGAGCCCGATGAGGCCGCGCTGATCGGCGCCGCGCAGCTCGCGCCGAGCTGGGTCTTCTCCGGCCATGACAGCCTGCTGGCGGTGGACATCGGCGGCACCAACATCCGCGCGGGGCTCGTGGACCTCAACCTCAAGAAGGCGCCGGACCTCGGCGCCGCCAAGGTCGTGGGACTGGAACTGTGGCGCCACCGCGACGACGAACCGACCCGCGAGGAGGCGGTGGCGCGGATCGTCGCCATGCTGCGCGGGATGATCGACCTCGCCGAGGGCAAGCACCGCTCCCTCGCGCCCTTCATCGGCATCGGCTGCCCCGGCATCATCCGCGAGGACGGCTCGATCGACCGCGGCGGCCAGAACCTTCCGGGCAACTGGGAGAGCAGCCGCTTCCACCTGCCGAGCGCGATCGCCGAGGCCATCCCGGAGATCGGCGGCCACCCCACCGTCGTCATCATGCACAACGACGCCGTGCTGCAGGGGCTGAGCGAGATCCCGAACATGACGGACGTGGAGCGCTGGGGCGTGCTGACGATCGGCACGGGGCTCGGCAACGCGCGCTTCACCAACCGCAGGTCAGGCTGAGGGCGGCTCCCAGAGACGGGGCTCGGTGTCGCTGGCGATGTAGAGGGGATGGCCGGGCTGCCCGTCGGCCGTGACCTTGAGCGCGAGCGGCCGCGCCCCCGCCCGCGCCAGGATCGCCGCCAGCGCCCGCGCCCGCCCGCGCAGCGGCTTTGTTGCATCGATCGGAGCGTTGGACACATCTCTCCCAATGGCCCTGACAATCAGGTGGTGCGCACGTACTCCGGGCGACCCAGGTCCAACATGCGGTTCAGCACCTCGGCGGCGAGGACCATCTCGGTTGCTTGCCGTCCGTCCATTTGCGAGCGTAGGCCATCCCCAATGACGCGTTTCCAGCGCGACACGTCAGCCTCGACCAGGGCACGCCAGTTGTAGCCAGACGCTCTCTGCCAGCCCATGCGGCCGCGCTCGGCAATGGTCTGCAGGTGTTGATCACGCGCTGTTGGATCAGTCTCAGCTGACGCGCTTGGCACGGCGCTGGACCGCGGTGGCACGATGACCTCCGCCTCTGGGTGACAGGCCGTGACTTCGGCATAGACGTCGTCACGGTCGTAAGCCCCATCAGCGGTGAAGGACGCGACGGATCCCTCCACGCTCTCGAGCAGCAGACCAACTTGCCCGCCATCATCGGCATCGTGGCCCGTCAGTACCGAGGCGACGATGCGCCCCGTGTCGGCGTCGGTGGCAAAGTGCAGTTTGCGCCACGACCAGCGTCGTCGTGTCCCGTGCTTCTCGGTGAGCCACTCGCCAGGCCCGCAGAGCCTCAATCCCGTGCTGTCCACCAGCAGGTGCACGGGCGCTTGCCCGCCACGTGCACGCGGCACCTCGAGCGTCTCCGCACGGCGGCTCAAGGTTGTGTGGTCGGGCACGGGAAGGTCCAGGCCAAGCAGCCGCAGGACCGAAGCGATCAGGCCCGCCGTCTGGCGCAGCGCTAGATGGAACACGGCACGCAAGGTCAGCGCAGTGGCGATCGCCAAGTCCGAATAGGACCGCTGCCCGCCGCGGTTGGTCCGGGGCGCCGCCCGCCACCCCTCCATGGCCTCCTCAGTAAACCACACCGTCAGGCTGCCACGAGCACGAAGGCCCGCCTCATACGCGGGCCAGTTCGTGACCCGATGCCGCTGCCGCGGGATCCGGTGGCGCCGGTCCTTGTTCACCTTGAAGGGCAAGGGCGGTGTCCCCTATCGATCAGTGGGGCGCTCTGGCCCTATCCTACCCTACTTTGGACTCAGATCTGATCCATGCACCAAGGTCGGTTGGCGTCAGTGACCAGCCCCCACGAGGTGGCCCAGGCCGATTTTTAGTGGAGCATGGCCTTGGTCTGCGCCCCAACTCTGGTCCGGGCTCTATGCAAGTTCTCGGGCTGGTTGAGCTTGGTTAGCGAAGGCGTTCGGGGTCAAGTTCCCGAGCGCCGAGTGGGGTCTCTCCTGGTTATAGTGGCACCTCCATTCCTCGATGCGGGCCCGGGCATCGGCCAGGGACAGGAACCACGAGGCGTTCAGGCACTCGGCCCGGAGGCGGGCGTTGAACGCCTCGATAAACGCGTTGTCTGTGGGTTTACCGGGGCGCGAGAAGTCGATCTCGACCCCGTTCAGGTAGGCCCAGTGGTCGAGCAGGCGACCGGCGAACTCCGGCCCATTATCAACCCTCAGGCTCTTCGGCTTGCCCCGGAGCCGCACGAGCTGATCCAGAACCTCGACCACCTGCGCTGCCCTGAAGTTGGCTCTCGGATGCGCTGAGAGCCCCTCTCGCGTATGGATGTCCACCACCGTCAGGATCCGGATCGGGCGCCCGTCGAACAGCTGGTCCGACATGAAGTCCATCGCCCAGATCTCGTTCGGCACCGTCGCGCCCGGCCGCCCTTGCCGGTAGCGCCAGGCCCGCTTGCGGCGGGGCAGCGTGGTGCGGATCGACAGCCCTTCCTCGGCGTAGAGCCGGTGGACGCGCTTATGGTTCACCGGCTACCCCTCGCGCCGCAGCAGCACATGCAGGCGACGGTAGCCGTACCGGACCCTCACGGCAGCCAGATCGCGCAGACGCATGCGCAGTTCGACCTGCGGGTCACGCCGGGACCGGTAGCGCTGCGCAGATCGATGGAACCCCGTCGCCGAGCAGGCCCGACGCTCGCTGATCCGGTAGCTGCCAAGCAGCACAGCCACCACCTCGCGGCGCAGCGCGGGCCTCACCATTTTTTTCGCAGCACCTCCTGCAGCATCGTCTTGTCGAGGCTAAGGTCGGCGACCAGTCGCTTGAGCTTGGCGTTCTCCTCCTCAAGCTGCTTCAGCCGCCGGATCTCCACCGTGCCCATCCCGGCGAACTGCTTCTTCCACCGGTAGAACGTCGGCTCCGAGATCCCGAGCTTGCGGCAGATCTCGGCTACTGCCGTGCCGCTCTCCGCCTGCCTCAGGGCAAAGGCGATCTGTTCGTCCGTGTACCGTTTCTGCTTCATGGCACCGCCCCCCTCCTCGGGGGCTTACAGTGCCCGAAAAACTTGCGCTCCCGCCGGACCAGTTTCAGGGGTCAGGACCACGAGAACCGGCCGGGAACCCCTTCGACCCGTCGAAGAGGTGCCTGTCACCGAGCAAGGTACGAGATCCTTATGGCAGGCGGGACCTCAGGCCCTCGCCGTTGCCCGCGACTTGGATGCTGGCGGCTTGGCGGCAGCGCGCCGGGGCGCCTTCTGCACCTCCTCCACCTCTTCACCCTCGCTACCCTCGTCAGGTGCATCGAGGCCCTCGGCTATCTCGCTGAGCAGGGCGTCCGTGCGCTTCTCCTCGTCCAGGGTCTCCTCCAGAAGCTCCTCTGCATCCTCATGGCCAAGCTTGCGCGCCCAGGTCTTGAGCAGGCCGTAGCGGGCGATCTCGTAGTGCTCAATGGCCTGCGCACAGCCGATCAGCACGTCGTCCGCCGCCTCAGTGCCACCGAAATCCTCCAGGTCCTTCTCCATCTCTGCAATCAGGCCCTGCATTGCCTCGCAGGTCTTTGCGCGAGGCGGCTTGCCGATGATCTCGAACACGCGGACCAAGCGCTCGACCTGAACGGCACTCTCCTCGGCATGCTTTGTAAAAGCGTCCTTCAACTCGGGAGAGCGCGCGGCCTTGGCGGACTTCTTCAGTCCCCGTACCGACTGCTTCTCGGCGTAGTAAACGTCCTTGAGGGTCTCGTGAAAGGCATCAGCAAGGGTCTTCTCGGCCATGGTCGTCTTTCCTTCTCACACGGAACCTAGTGCTGTTCTTTTGGTAAGGGTGCAACGCACCAAACGGGCAAGTGGTCGAAGGGACCGGCGTTCAGAGGCGCCGCTCCGCAACGCTGGCCAGCGGAGCTCCGATGAGGCAGTGCAACTCCGTTACGTCAAAAGGCAATCGCGCCTGCCTCGCAGTTTTTGCACCAACACCTCTTCGATAAGGTGCAGGCCAAAGCGGCGGTGGACTGACGCCCTCACGGCGGCTCTTTCGGTCTCCTTCAAGTCCACACGAGAACTAGCGCCGCCGATGCTGGGAGCGAGGGTCCGGTCCATCCCGACGCCACCAGCGCCCCACGCCAGGATGTCCGGTCATGTGCGAGGCAGGAAACTAGCGCTACTCCCACTCGATGTGTTGCATTCTTCCGGGTCAGGAACGCGGCCCATGTCGGACCAAACGAAGACCATCAACAACTTGTTCCAGCTTCCGACCTTTGACCCGGAAACGGGGGAGATCATGGCCGTCGTGGAAACCCCGAAGGGAAGTCGAAACAAGTACAATTACGACGACCGGTGGGGCGCTTTCCGGCTGGGTGGCGTGCTCTCCGAGGGTATGTCGTTCCCCTACAGCTTTGGCTTCATCCCCTCCACCCTGGGTGAGGATGGCGACCCCGTTGACGTGCTGATCCTACTGGATGTCCCAGTGGTGGTTGGATGCTTGTTAACTGTGAGGCTTCTTGGCGTGATCGAAGCTGAGCAGCAAGAGCGGGATGGAGCGCATTCGCAACGACCGGCTGATTGCGGCAGCGACCCATGCACACACCCACGAACACATCAAAACGGTCGAGGATCTCCCTGGCTATCTCCTGCGCAAGATCGAAGGTTTCTTCGCGCAGTACAACCAGCTTCGGGGCAAGCAGTTCGAACCCCTGAGACAAGGTCGCCCGGAACGGGCACGAATTGTGTTGGAGCGCGACATGGAGGCGTTCCGCAGCAAGGCCAACTTACCCCCCCGTGAGAGATGATGGGGCAGGACGGGGCCGCTAGAGACGTTGGCACTGGATGGGCTCTCCACAGTCCGACATCGCGTGGCTTCGATTCCGCTGGACGTATTTCTAAACAGAGACACTACCCACTTGTAGTGAAGGTACAGCCAAAAGCGTGTACGCTGTAGGAGCAGTATGGTGCGGACCCATGATGGTTCCGCCGTAGGAGCCCGCCGTGACGAGCCAGTCGCGAATGACCTCCAACGAGTTCCTCCAAAGCCAGGACACCGTCGGCCATGTAGACACCCTCTACCAGGATGGCATCACCGGCCTGAAAGGCGCTTTCTCCCGCGAGTGGGCCGAGCGGATGCGTGAGGACATGATGACCGCTTTCTGGGCGGCAATTCAGCGCCCGGGCGGCGCGGTCGGCCGAGGTCCCCGGCGCTGGTACGTCGAGATCCACCCGCAGGACTTCAGTGGCTTCGTAGACCTCGTGACGCACCCATGGGTTACGGGCTTATGCGAGGCGGTTCTCGGTCCGCGATACGAGATTGTCGAGATCGGCTTCGACACCCCCTTCCAGGGCGCCAAGAACCAGCCCTGGCACCGGGACTTCCCCTCCCCTCCCGAGACCTACGGGCAGCGCCGGATCACCTCGCTAGCCTTCAACCTTACGGGCGTCGATGTGACTTCGGACATGGGCCCATTCGAGGTCGCGCCCGGCACGCAATGGTTAGACGGGCGCGAATGGAAGCACGAGATGTTCCCGCCTCAGGAAGTCTGGCCGCAGTTCGCCGAAAGGGCCGTGCGCAAATACCCCCAGATGGGCGACATCTCCTGCCGCTCGGCGGTGACGATGCACCGTGGCACCACGCACCTCTCGCCGATCTCGCGCCCGGTTCTGGTGCTCGGCGTGGACGCCCCCGGTGCCGGCCACGCTGCCCTGCATGACCTGATGGTCACGCAGGACTACCACGATACCCTGCCGGGATCCGTGCGCGACCACCTTGTCTGCCGGATCGTCGACGAGCTCGTACCCGTCACTCAGAAGCACGACATCGAAGGCTTGGTGATGGGCGTCGAGTGACACTGCTTCGACGGTCAGCGCCGGCGAGAGGGGGTGACACTCCGTCGTCGGCCACATGCGCAAGCTGTCGAAGCTGTTCGACCGCGTCTGCAGCTTCTTCGGGCACAGGTCTGCACGCTCGCCTCCGGGAACACAGCCAGGATGGCATCAGGAAAGCCATTCAGCCCATCGACGACGGCCAGCAGGGTTTGGGGGCACTGCCACAAACCGCGACACCACGGTTCTTGAGCTCGTTCATCACCTGGAGCCAGAACTTGGCGCCCTCGTTCTGCTCGAGCCAGAGGCCGAGGGTCTTCTTGCCCCTGTCGGCCCGTACGCTGAGGGCGATGTGCACGGCCTTGTTGCGGACCAACCCTTCGTCCTTGATCTTGACCCTAAGCGCATCGACGCACACCAGCGGCTTGGGGCAGTGCCCCGAGCCGGTTCCAGCGGCCGGGCCTGCCAGACGGTGACGTCCTCCAGCACCGCGTCCGTCACTGCGCTGATCAGGTCCGGCGAGACCTCGATGCCATACGGGTCGCGCAGGTGCCCCGTGTTCTCGCGGGAGCTCATGCCGGGCGCGTACATCGAGACCGCTGTTCATCAAAGCCGGGGAAGCGGCGTTGCTACTTGGCGATGAGCTGCGGATCGAAGCTCGCCGGCCGGCCCCGGGGCACCTCGCGCGATCCACCCGGTGTCGGTCACCACCGACTTGCGACCGTGCCTGTTCCGGCGGTTGCCCTCCCCAGCCTCGCCAGCCAGGTGGTGGTCCATCTCCGCGTTCGGCACCCGCTCGGCGAAGGCCCTCTTGAGCTCATCCAGCAGGCCGCCCTGGTCGAAAGCCGTTCGGGCATCCGAGCTGCCAGCAACTGGTCCAGAACAGCATCCGGCATCCGAGGCTCTTTGCATCGAGGCATGGGGAAACACATCGCCCCACAATGCCCAAACACACACGAGATTTCTGACAGCACCCCTAACTGGAACAAGGGGATGAGTGTGACTACTTGACGGTGCTTGCCTCCAGGCCCCGCTTTCCTTGCACCACCTGCATGGTCACCACCTGACCTTCTGTGAGTGGTCCTAAGCCGCTCCGTTCCAGAGCTGTGGCGTGCACGAACACGTCCTTTTCCCCGTCGTCTCGTGTGATGAAGCCGAAGCCCTTCTCGGCATTGTACCACTTCACCGTGCCGCGGACTTCCTCACCTTGGCCAATCTGCTGCGTCGGGGAGCCCAGTGCGGCCCGAGGCTCGCGAGACCTCGCCGCCTCTATACTTCCAACCTCAAGCACTTCGGTAACCTGCGGCCCCCGCTCACCTCCACCCACCCTCACCCTGAGCCGAGTGCCCGGGGTCACCGCATCGGCGCCAGCCTGCTGGAGGATCCTGATATGCAGGAAGGCGTCACCGGAGCTGCCGTCCAGTGAGACGAAGCCAAAGCCTCGCTCGGCATCGAACCTCTTCACCACCGCGCCAAACTCCGGATCTGACGAGGTGGAGGGCTGCCGTGAATAAGCCTGGCGTTCAGGTGGTGCATAGCTAGGCGCCGCCCAGCCGGCGTCCGAGGACATGTCATCATCGGATCCGCGCTTGCGGGATTTACGGTCACGTCGCCAGTCAGACATCTCTTGAGCTCGATCTTGAAAACGGGGGAAGCAAACCGGCCAGATCTGCTCCAGGTGGAGCTTCGCACTTGCCAATGCCCCAAGGTGGCATCCACCATCCTGGAGACAAGGACGAGTTATCCACATTCCCCGGGGACAGCTCTGTGGGCATCTTGCAGGAGCCATCTGAACGTCACGGTTCCGGTTCGTGCCGAAGGAACAGATAAAGCTCCCTACCGTCAGGGTTCTCCGCTGGTGCAGTGGCACTCCACCCGATCCGCTGATGCTCCGCACACGTCGCGCTGTGCGCCTCCCCCGGCGATCTCTGGCGCAACAATCCGACCAAAGTTGTTCCTGATCGCGCGGAAAACTCCGCCAGTTTCAGCACGCGATACAGCATCGGTGAGGATCGTGCAGCAGCTGTGGCGAAGCGCGGCGATCGTGCCACGCGGCGTGGTGTAGGAGCGGTGCTCCTCGGCGGGCTGAGCCGCCGTGTCAGGCTGCCGCGGCGGGTAGGCTGACGAAGGCAGTGTCGCTCACGGCGCCGATGGTCTCCAGCGTCATATAGCGCGAGCGCTGGGTCGTGTCGCCGTTGGTGGTGTAGGAGGCGCCGCCCGGGTTAGGGCGGCCATCGTGGTGACCCTCGGTAGGGTTGGGTTGTCGAGACCTGACCTGAACCTTGGAGGCCACGATGACCGACGAGAGGATTGCCCCTCGCGAGCTTTTGGAGAAGGGCTCCGACGCGACGTTTCTGCATGAGATGATCGGCTCTGCCGCTCATCGGCTGATGGAGCTGGATGCGGAAGGGGCTTGCGGTGCTGGCCATGGCGAGTGCAGCCCTGAGCGGGTGAACCAGCGGAACGGCTATCGGGAGCGGGACTGGCAGACCCGGGCCGGGCCGGAACGGTGGAGCTCAGTATCCCGAAGCTTCGGCGCGGCTCCTACTCCCCGGCTTTCCTGGAGCCCCGGCGGCTGGCGGAGAAGGCGCTCACGGTGGTGATCCAAGAGGCCTACGTCCAAGGCATCTCCACCCGCTCGGTGGACGACCTGGTCCGCGCCATGGGGATGGAGGGGATCAGCAAGAGCCAGGTGAGCCGCCTTTGCGGCGAGATCGACGGGCGGGTGCAGGACTTCCTGAGCAGGCCAATCGAGGGCGACTGGCCGTATCTCTGGCTCGATGCGACCTACGTGAAGGTCAGGGAGGCGGGCCGGATCGTCTCGGTGGCGGTCACCATTGCGGTGGGCGTGAACAGCGACGGCAGACGCGAGGTGCTCGGCATGGCGGTGGGCGCCTCCGAGGCGGAGACCTTCCGGACGGAGTTCCTCCGCGGCATAGCCCGTCGAGGGCTGCGCGGCGTCAAGCTCGTCATCTCCGACGCTCACGAGGGCCTTAAAGCCACCGTCGCCAGGGTGCTCAGGGCCACATGGCAGCGGTGTCGCGTGCATTTTGGCCGCAATGCGGCCGCCCACGCGGGCAAGACCCAGCGCCGCATCGTCCCCGCCTGGATCGGCACCGCCTCCGCCGCCGGCTTGCCCTGCGCTGTCAGCACCTCGACATGCCGGAGATTGGCCACCGTCTCCTCGGGCTTATGCGTCCTCCTCGGGCCCATACTCAGCCTTCTCAAAACAACGACCGGACCAGATAACCTGCGGACCGCTTCTACGGGGGCATGTCACTCGCGCAGCATCGGAAGGAGGTCTGCAGTTACTGCTTCTACGGAGGCCCTGAAAAGCACACTCCGCTGATCTGAGCGCCCTGTGTAGGTCTTCGCGTCCTCCGCTCTGCGGGCGTCACCCAAGGCGCTGCCCCTGCCTGTGGGCGAAACACTCGGAGTTGAGACGCTTTGTCCTGTCAGGTTGATAGGCTGCTCTGCTGGCATTTGCCGGCAAGGAGAAGTGCCGTGTTGGGACAGGGAATTTTTGGGGGCCGCGATCAAGCATTGCCTACAGAGGTAGCTGTTTACCTGTCAGAGGCCGACGGAGGAGCATTGATCGGTGTCGTGGTGGCACCCGATTTGAAACGAGAAGCTCCGCCGCCCGGCGATCTTCCAACAGGTCCGGGGCTTGTGTGCCGCCCAGCCGAAGCAGCGATCAACGATGGCATCAGGAAGTCCCAGCAACTCCAGGCACCGCTCGTTATCGTGGATCCCTACGGCGTATGGAACGCAACATGGGGAGAACTACGCTCTCACTGATGTCGGCGAGGCAAAACATGGCGCACACTAGCTCGCAAGAGCCAGTAGGCACGCCAATAGACAAGCCTTGCAAAAGGGAGTGCCGACCTTGCCGCGTGACAAGGTCGGCTAGGCGTCTAGTCGTCGACTGAGCCTGAGACCCCCCAAGCTTGGCCCAGCCTATCGGTAGCTTCGCCGACCATGGCCTCGGTGGTGATCAGCAGCCCGGCCACCGATGCTGCATGCTGGAGCGCGGCACGGACGACTTTTGTCGGATCGATGACACCCGCCGCGACCAGGTCCGTATAGGTGCCGGTCTGCGCGTCGTAGCCAAAGGCGTAATCGGCATTCTCCAGCACCTTACCGGCGACCACCGCACCATCCTCTCCGGCGTTCTCGGCAATCTGGCGCAGCGGTGTGCGCACCGCCCGTCGCACGATTTCGATGCCAAAGCGCTGGTCACTGTTCGCCGGATTTAGGGCAGCAAGGACGGAGCCAGCGCGGGCAAGGGCGACGCCACCCCCTGGAACAATCCCTTCCTCCACCGCCGCACGGGTTGCGTGGAGTGCGTCATCGACCCGGTCCTTACGTTCCTTTACCTCAACCTCGGTGGATCCACCGACACGAATTACCGCAACGCCGCCCGCCAGCTTAGCGAGACGCTCTTGCAGCTTCTCACGGTCGTAATCCGAGGTCGTCTCCTCGATTTGCGCCTTGATCTGGCCGATGCGAGACACGATGGTCGCTTTATCACCGGCGCCATCAACGATCGTTGTGCTCTCCTTTTCAATCCGCACGTTCCGAGCCGTACCGAGCTGGGCAAGGGTGACGTTCTCAAGTTTGATGCCGAGGTCCTCTGCGATGACTTCGCCTCCGGTGAGTGCCGCGATGTCTTCCAGCATGGCCTTGCGGCGGTCACCGAAGCCCGGAGCCTTGACGGCGGCGACCTTCAGCCCTCCGCGCAGCTTGTTGACCACCAGTGTTGCAAGCGTCTCCCCCTCGATGTCCTCTGCGATGATGAGCAGTGGGCGCGCCGATTGGACAACAGCCTCGAGCAGCGGCAGCAATGCCTGCAACTGCGAAAGCTTCTTCTCGTGGATTAGGATGTAAGGGTTATCCAGGTCGACGATCATCTTCTCGGCGTTGGTGATGAAGTAGGGGGAGAGGTAGCCGCGGTCGAACTGCATGCCGTCGACCACCTCGAGCTCTGTCTCGATGCTCTTGGCCTCTTCGATCGTGATGACCCCTTCCTTGCCAACCTTCTCCATCGCAAGGGCAATCATCTCGCCGATTTCGCGCTCACCATTGGCAGAGATCGTACCGACCTGTGCCGTCTCGGCCTTCGTCGTGATCGTCCTAGTGCGCGCCGCCAACTCGGCGACGACGGCTGTCACACCAAGGTCAACACCACGCTTAAGATCCATCGGGTTCATCCCGGCGGCGACAGCCTTTAAACCCTCGCGAACGATCGCCTGACCGAGCACGATGGCGGTTGTTGTGCCGTCTCCAGCAACATCGTTCGTCTTCGAAGCCACCTCGCGCAGCATTTGCGCACCCATATTCTCGAACTTGTCAGCCAGTTCGATCTCTTTGGCGACGCTGACACCGTCCTTCGTAATGCGAGGAGCGCCATAGCTCTTGTCGAGAACCACGTTGCGGCCCTTCGGCCCCAAGGTGACCTTCACGGCGTCTGAAAGAGTATTAACGCCGCGCAGCATGCGCTTACGCGCGTCTTCGCCGAAACGAACATCTTTGGCGGGCATGGGTCTGGTATCCTGCTAAACTGATCGGATCGGTATTGCGAAGGTGGGTTTCAAGCGGCCTTGCGGAGCACGGCAGGGGCGCCATCAAGCACGCCCAGCAGATCGGACTCCTTCATGATCAGAAGGTCCTCGCCCTCGACCTTGACCTCCGTGCCAGACCACTTACCGAAGAGCACGCGATCGCCGGGCTTTACATCCAACGCTCGGAGCACGCCCTTCTCGTCTGCGAGGCCAGGGCCAGCGGCGACGACTTCCCCCTGCTGCGGCTTGTCCTGAACCGTGTCAGGGATGATGATCCCGCCCGAGGATATTGCCTCGGCCTCGATGCGGCGAACGACGACACGGTCGTGCAATGGGCGGAAGTGCATAAGAAAGGTCTTTCTCGAACCAGCCGTGACTGGTCTGCTTGCCCGATCTCGTGTCGCAAGCCGGTCAACAGCTTGGCACTCTACCCCGGGGAGTGCCAACACCCTAGGAGCCTCTCCCTATTTTTACAAGGAGAAAGCAAGCGGGAGAGGTAGGTCTTCCTCATCCCGGCAACCGTTCTCACCGTGGGGGGGGACAAAGATGGCCTTGATGCTCGTTTCATCGGGTGACGGAGCGGCGCTGGCGATCCGTGACCATTTGCTGCCGCTTGTGCGCGAGCGCGGTGCACTTGAGCTACAGAGAGACACCGTCCGGTTGGTGGTACTGCGAACCGGTGTTTGGGCTATTGAACATTGGACGCCGTTCAACGAATTGAACTCGGGCGAGGGTTCATCGCCCGGCTATCGCCACGCCCTCGAGCGGCAGCACACAACTTCGGATCTGCTCTACGGGCTCGACGTCTGGCATGCGCGGACAATGGTGCTGCGCGTTCTATGGGCGGACGACAAGCCCCCAGAGGTGTCGTATTTCAGCCGTGGAATGTGGGAGACCGAAGCTTTCCTGCTGTGACTTCATCGTACGCGCCTGGCGAGGACCGCACGCTGCGGCGCGGCTGAAGCCGTCCTGTGTTCGTGCGTGCGCTCCTCTGAGTGTCGGGCAGAGTGGGGATGTGGGTGGAGATCAGGGCCATGGTCGAGCGTTGACGGCGCCGGCGATCGGAGCAGACGTTGCGGATCCCGGTTATCATCAGAATGCCTAATGCCGATCCACTCTGTGCCCCATTCCATGCCTTTCAGCCCCATCCGACACTTGCGCCGAAGCGGCCGCTCGCACGAAGCCAGGACCAGAATGGAACTCCAGTGCGTCCTTACACGAATGACAAGGATGCGCTAACCGTACGTTGGCCCACCGGATGGCACAGCCTGCCCGGCATAGACAAGGCGAACCGACCTATGTTCGACGAACCCGGCTTTCCAGGCGACGCAGAATTCGACCACACTGCGCCCACTCTAGACACTTTCGTATACTGCAGTCGGGCCGCCGAAGGCGTGGACGATATCGAGGTCGACCGCATCATTGAGCGGTCTCAGCGCCGCAATGTCGACCGCGACATCACCGGGGTGATGGTTTTTGGCAGCGGCGTCTTCTTCCAGTGGATCGAGGGGCCGCCTGCCCAGGTGGAGAACCTGATCGCGAGCCTTCATGGCGACCCGCGCCATTACGACATCGTCACACTGAACCGGGGTGTGGAGAAGCGCGAGCGCCTGTACCCGAACTGGGAGATGGAGCGGGTCGGAGCCGACGACATCCGCGCGGTGTTGCAGGAGGCGCTCGAGAGCGCCGAAGACGAAAACAACATCGCGGCACTAAAGCGTATCCTCGAGCATCTCGATTCGGGGCCACTGAATACCCTTCATCCTTCTGCCACGAAGTGGAGAGACACGGACAACTCTAAGCTGGGGCCTCGGTAGGGGCGTTGAAGCTCCCATAGCAGCCAGGAGCTCGCTGGAGCTGTCTGGAGTGAACAGTGCGGGCGCCAGAGAGAGCCAGCTTCGGGCTGCGGCGCGGAGGCGAGGGCCACCGGCAACGCGCCTGGCCGAAGCTCACCGCGGTTCATCCCTGACCGCGCGGGGTGATGCGTCCCAAGCCCGCGAACTCGCCCTCCGCGTCTTCACACACAACCTCATGCTCCTCGCCGAAGCGGTATAAGCATTTCAACAGACCAAACACCTAACAAAACGGGTTCCTGAGCGTTCTGAGGTGCATGGCGAATCCCTGGTTCCGGATGATCTCTGGGCGACGATCGAGCTTCGGGTCGCGTGACCATAGAACTGCCGCTAGCCGACTGCGTCTTCACACTGTTCCGTGCAATGAAGTCCCTCGCCGACTGTCTTCATGCCCTGCACCATGTAACGGTCAACGTTCAGCGACGTGCGGCTGACAATATCTGCGCCGACCGCCGTGCCGACACCTTCCACCTCGACAAAAGTCCGGCCACCGACGAGCACCAGAAGCGCTGGATTGAGCGAGGCTCGGCGTGCCTGTTTGATGGTCTCGGTCAGACGCACCAAGCTATCCTTGCGCCGGAACGCTGCGCTCAACGACAGGTCGAGAACGTCGATCCAGCTTGCTGACAGGAGATCTCCCAGAGCCCGATCGGTGGCAGGGAACTCAGACTGCGGCGACCACCCCTCGCTCCACAGCCACTCAGAGTCGAGCACCGCCACGAGCTGATGCAGCTCGCCCGGCGCAGGCACAATAAGGACCTTCGGTTGTACACTACTCACCACCGACCGGCGGGTATCGGCACCGAGCAGCCGGACTGCGGTCTGTATGCGGCAGAGGCCAAGCGTCACCTCGACCTCGCTGCAGAAATCATCACCCCATAGGTCACCCAGCGCCCGAGCCGCGGGCTCGAACAGGGGCGCGAAGAGGTGCCGGCCTTCAACGTCCTTGCCGCGCAGCTCTCTTATCAGGCTCAGCGACGCTGCCTGATCCGACGCCACCAGGAGTTCTGCGAGTTCGGCCGCACGAGGGTTCACCGGCACGTCCTCGGCATCTGCCGCAGCCGGTTCGTGGTGATGCAGCAACGGAATAACCGTCTTCAGCAGCACGTCCTTCAGAATTGACACGGTGGTGTTGCCGAGCGGCTTACCCGCCAGTGACGTGGCGAGTGGGCTGTCGCCTGCGGCGACCGGCAGCGGCATCAGCTTTGCCAGAAGACTTGGAGCGGAAGCGGGCCGGCGGCGCAGGTCGTCGATGATCGCGCGCGGCGGTTCAAGGACGTCGCTCTGCCAGAGGGCAGGATTGGCCCCTCGCGCAGCAAGCTTCATGTCCCAACCGCTGAAACGGCGCGTCGGCGATGCGTAGTGGGTGAGCACCTCGAGATCGGTGTGCCGGCGGTCGTTCTGGATCGATCCCATCACTCGCTTGACGCCCTCTTCCGGCCCTTCGAGCCACTGGAAGAACTGGCGTTCATCGTAGAGGACCACGCCGGTGATGCCTTCGCGTCCGTTGCGCGCCTGTGCCGTTCGCATGAGACGCTGTAGATCTTGATCGGAAAGGGGCGCTACGGCGCGGCTGCGGTACACGATGGTCGATACGTCTCCGGCCGTTGTTGCAGGTGCGAACGGGCGCTCGGCCACGGAACTCGACGCAAACGCCATGTCTTCAGCCCTTTCTGGCTTTGCTTCCCAAACGAGGTCGACAGGACACGGACGCCAAGTCACGGCTGGAGGTAGCTAATTACAGAACCTTACTAGAGCACACCGCCCGGTAACCTCCGCAAGAAGCGGTCTCTGGGTTCGTCATAATCCTTCGCATGCGGATCTCACGAACCGGACGGCCCGGGTGACGCGCATGCATTCCGCCCGCTGCTCCCATCCCGTCGGCAGGCCCCCTCAGGCCACCGCCTCGGCGACCTTCCTCACCAATTCATGCGTGGCTCGCTTCAGCAATCGGAGCTTCCGGTTCAGCAAAGCTGCTGTCAAGAACGATCCTCACTGACTTTATTTGGTGTTGCTCTGATCGGGCAGGGTACGGGAACGCTTAGGATTGAGACGGACGAACTCAGGGGTGAGCGCATTTGTAAACCTTGTATTGGTGAAGCATGCCGGCATCTCGAGATGCAGCGCTCGAGGAGCAGGACCTTGTGGACCTGGGCAGAATCAACTCCTACGGCGTGGTGACCCTGATCACGGAGGTCAAGCGGCGGACCAACTTCAGCTTCATCTGGGACGTGTCCAACGCCGAGAACGGCCTCAGCGTCTCCGCCCTCGCCACGGGTTCGCAAGGCAAGTGAGCGCGGGGATCAAGCCGCAATCCTGATTAGGCCGAGGAAGCGGGATCAGGAGCTAAGCGGAGGCCTGACGCACGCAAGACAATGTGGTACTAGCGTGTACAATGAACTCCATCGAACAAGCTGCCAATGCCATTCGAGATCTGCTTGGAAGCACCCTGGACGATTGCGCCAGGGCTCTTGCCCGCGGCGACGTGCAGGTGGCTCAGCGCGATCTTCATGCGGCAATGGAGCAGCTACGCCGAATCCGGCGCGATCTGGCTGAGTAGCCGCTGCAACAAGGGCACGGCCGTCAGTTGGACGTGGACGTGGACGTGGACGTGGACGTGGACGTGGACGAAGAAGGTTGGGTTCAGTGTCGAAGCGTTCCAACCAAGCGGAACGCAACTCCAGGTCATAGTTCGAGTAGCGACCCTGTTGCACGAATCGAGGGCTTGGAGGGACTGCGTTGTAAGGATCGGCTTGCAAGCGCAGTGAGCCCCAGGAGCATTTCGGTCACGTGATGCGGACATACTCCGGACGTCCAAGCTCAAGCATGCGGTTCAGCACACCCACAGCGACGGCCATCTCGGTCGCACGGCGGTCGTCGGTGCGCGAACGCAGCGCGCTACCGATGACCCGCTTGAACCTGCTGATGTCTGCCTCGACCAGAGCACGCCAGTTATAGCCCGAGGCCTTCTGCCAGCCCATGCGCCCATGTTTCGCGATGGCCTGAAGATGTTGGTCCCGCTGGGTTGGCGCCGTCTCGGCCGTGGCGCTCGGCACCGCACTGGAGCGGGGCGGAACGATCACGGTAGCTGCGGGATGCCGCGCCACCACCTCACAGTAGACGGCGTCCTGGTCGTAAGCCCCATCGGCGGCGATCGAAGCGATTGGGTCCACAACCTGGTCGAGCAAAGGCCCAACCTGCGAGGCGTCAACAACGTCGCTTGCCGTCAGGGTAGACGCGACGATCCGCCCGGTGTCGGCGTCCACGCCGACGTGCAGCTTGCGCCACGACCGGCGCGTCCTGCTCCTGTGCTTCTCGACCAGCCACTCCCCAGGCCCGCACAGCTGCAGCCCCGTGCTATCCACCAGTAGGTGCACAGGGCAGCTGCCGGGGTAAGGCCGCGGCATCTCGAGTGTCTCGGCCCGGCGACTGAGCGTGGAGTGGTCCGGTACGGCCAGATCGAGACCGAGCAGGGCGAGGATGGAGCCAATCAGGCCCTCGGTCTGGCAGAGAGCCAAGCGGAACACCGTGCGCAAGGTCAGGGCCGTGGTGATCGCCAGGAAGGAGTATCGCGGCTGCCCGCCCCTCGTGGTCCGAGGTTCTGCCTTCCAAGCTGAGATCGCCGCTTCCGTGAACCAGATCGTCAAACTACCGCGCCCGCGCAGAGCAGCGTCGTACCCGCTCCAGTTCGTCGCCCGGAACCGCTGCTTAGGAATGCGATGGCGGCCGTCGGCATTCGCCTTGAAAGGCAAGCTCAGGTCCCTTCGAGGATGGCAGGGCATCGTTCCCTACCATCCTACCTCGGGCGCATCGCCAAGCCGACCGGTGCAACACACCCTGCCACAGTCCCTGTCGAGCACCCGCCCCAACCACCGGCGGGTGGACAGTACGGGGTTGAAGCTGAGTGGAGCGGGCGATTGGCTCGTTGAGAAGCACGGGAGCAGGGCACGCAACATGCGCAATCACTTATTTCGCTGCAGGCGCAGCGCTACTTCGGTCATTGGCTATGCGCCTTTGCATGTCCAGGGACGAGCAACGGTGTGATACCCAAATATCAGGCGAGTTGGCGCGAACAAAGCCACAGCATAGATGCTTCGGCTGTTGCATCAGCCGCGATGCTGAACCTCCCGCCTCCGTTGAAACGGGGTGAGCAGCGAGTGCGTCAAGCATCGCTGCCTTGCGCCGTCTCATACTGCCGAGCAGATGTTCCGATCCGTCCAGACCCGCCACAGGCGAAGGACTGAAGCCGTGTCTGCAAGGCAGGGACCAGCTGACGATGTGTCAGGACATAGGCGCGCCGGTATCAGAGCGGCTTGAGTGCGCGGGAAGGATCGAAATGCCAGTACAAATTTTCGACGTGAAGCCTGAGATCGCCGCTGGTTCGCGGGTGGACGAGGCGCGGCGTCGTGCGATGGTGGAGGAGGCGGGTCGGGACCCGGAGGGGTTCTGGCGTCGCGAGATGGGGCGGATCGCCTGGATGCGGGCGCCTCGTCGCATCAAGAACACGAGCTTCGAGGGCGACGTCTCGATCCGCTGGTTCGAGGACGGCGTGCTCAACATCAGCGAGAGCTGCCTCGACCGGCACGTGGAGGGCGGGCGCGGCGACCAGGTGGCGATCCTCTGGGAGGGCGACGACCCGAACGCGGACGCGCGCGTCACCTACCGCGACCTGCTCGCCCGCGTCTGCCGGCTGGCCAACGCCATGAAGGCGCTCGGCGTCCGGCGCGGCGACCGGGTGTCCATCTACCTGCCCATGATCGTCGAGGCGGCGGTGGCCATGCTCGCCTGCGCGCGCCTGGGCGCCGTGCACTCCATCATCTTCGGCGGCTTCTCCCCCGACAGCCTCGCCAGCCGCATGCAGGACTGCGAGAGCACSCTGCTGATTACCGCCGACGAGGGCCGCCGCGGCGGGCGCACCGTGCCGCTGAAGGCCAACGCCGACGAGGCGCTCCGCTCCTGCCCGACCGTCAAGGCGGTGATCGTCGCCCGCAACACCGGCGGTGCGGTCACGATGCAGGAGGGGCGCGACCACGACTGGGCGACGCTGTGCGACGCGCAATCCGCTGAGTGCGCCCCCGAGCCCAT
>NZ_RCZP01000038.1 GCF_006438825.1 Muricoccus nepalensis | reverse complement strand
GCGCGCGGGGCGGGGGCGCGGCTCTCGCCGCCGGGGCGGGTGCGGGCGGGCGGGGGGACCGGGGCGGGCGCGGCCTCGCAGCGTTGGAGCGCGGTCTCGGGGGTGACGCCGCGCTCGGCCAGCGCCGGGGGGATGGTGCCGGAGAGGCGGAGGGTGCCGTCGCGCCGGACCTCGACGACGCGCGGGGTGCCGCCGCGGGGGACGAGGAAGACCTGGTCCCCCTGCGGGCCCTCGTGGCCGTAGATCTCGTAGCCGGACTCGCCGGGCAGGGGCCGGCCGCCGAGGAGGAGGCCGCGGCCGAGCCAGGTGAGGGTGGGCTCGGCGCAGGTCGTGAGGGCGTAGCTCTCCTGCAGCAGGGCGGGGAGGGCCGGGGACCAGAAGGCGCCGGCGGGCAGGCCGGGGGCCGGGGCGGGCGCGGGGCGCGGGGGCTCGGCGGCGGCGGCGGTGCGGGCGTCGAGGAAGCCGCTGGGGGGGAGGCCGGCGGCGCGCTGGAGGGCGGCGATGGCCTCGCGGCGGCGGGCCGGGGGCTCGGCGGGGATGCCGCGGGCGGCGAGGCGGCGGTCGAGGGCCTCGGCCTCGGCGGGGTCGCGGTCCGCCTCCTCGCGGGCCTCGGGCAGGAGCCAGCGGCGCAGGTCCTCGCGCTTGGCCGCGTGGGCGCGGGCGAGGCAGGCGGCGTCCGGGCCCTCGCGGGCGCAGGTGGCCGCGAGGAAGGCCGCGAAGGAGCGCGCGTCGGCCTCGAGGCCGGGCTTCTGGGCGGGGGGGAGCTGGTCGTGGAGGACGCGGTAGGCCTGGGCGCGGCGGCGGTCCGCGAGGCGGGCGGCGGGGTCGGCGCAGAGGGCCGCGGCGAGGGCGTCGGGGGGTGCTTCCGCTCCGGAGAGGGACGCGGGCGGGGGGCAGGCCGTTGAGGCGCCGGGATCGGAGGGAGCGGCGGCGGGGGTGAAGCTGGGGAGGGGGGCGGGCGGGGCCGGGTCGGGGGCCTCGCCGGCGGGGGGCATGGCGGGCTGGGCCCGGCCGGCCGGGGGGGCGAGGGCCAGGGCGGTGCCGAGCGCGAGGCCGAGGGCGGTGGCGAGAGAGCTGCGCGGCGGCCGGTTGATCACGGCCGGAGTGTCCCGGCGGCGGGCCGCCGGGTCAATGCCGGCGGGCGGCCCTCCCGGGGGAGGTCCGCCCGCCGGGGCGGCGCGGTCAGTAGCGGTAGTAGCCGTAGCCCGGGCGCGGCGCGTAGTAGCGGGGCGGGGGCGGCGGGACCGGCGCGTAGTAGACCGGCGGCGGCCGGTGCCAGTAGCGCGGGCGGTAGTAGGCGGGCGGCGGGGGCGGCGGCGGGCCGTAATAACGGGGCGGCGGGACGTAGTAGTACTGGACCGGCGTGGCCGTTAGCGCGGCCGGCGCGGGCAGGGCCGCGGGCGCCGCCGCGGCGGGCGCCACCAGGGCGGCGGCCCCGAGCAGGGCGAGGGCGCCGAGGGCCGCGGCGCCGGGCCGCGGGGCGGCGGCCGGGCGGGAGCGGTTGCGGGTGGGTTCGGTCATGGTTCCGGCCTCCTTCCTGCGCCGCCCTTCTGGCGGGATCGGCGCGACGTTGGGCTCGCTTCCCGGCAGAACGGTGGCGGGGGGCGCCGCATTGCGGCGGCCGGGCTTCACGCTTCCGCGAAGACGCGGGCGAGGGTGTCCCGGACATGGGTGAAGTCGCGGGCCGGGTCCATGACGCCGTCGAGGTCGGCGGGGGCGATGAGGCGGGTGACGGCGGGGTCCTGGAGGAGGTTGTCGCGGAAGCTGCGGCCGCCGGGCTGGCCGAGGTTCTCCCAGGTGGCCATGGCCGAGCGCTGGACGGTCGCGTAGCTGTCTTCCCGCGACATGCCGGCCTGGGTGAGGGCGAGGAGGACCTTGCCGCTGTGGACGACGCCGCCGAGGCTCTCGAGGTTGGCGCGCATGCGGTCGGGGTAGACCGTGAGCTTGTCAACCATGCCGGCCGCGCGGGTGAGGGCGAAGTCGAGGGCGATGGTGGCGTCGGGGCCGATCACGCGCTCGACGCTGCTGTGGCTGATGTCGCGCTCGTGCCAGAGGGCGACGTTCTCGAGCGCCGGCATGGCGTAGCCGCGGACGAGGCGGGCGAGGCCGGTGAGGTTCTCCGACAGCACGGGGTTGCGCTTGTGGGGCATCGCGGAGGAGCCCTTCTGGCCCGGGTGGAAGTACTCCTCGGCCTCGCGCACCTCGCTGCGCTGGAGGTGGCGGACCTCGGTGGCCAGGCGCTCGAGGCTGCTCGCGATGACGGACAGCGCGCAGAAATAGGCGGCGTGGCGGTCGCGCGGGATGACCTGGGAGGAGACGGGCTCGGGGCGGAGGCCGAGCTTCGCGGCCACGTGCGCCTCCACGGCCGGGGTGACGGAGGCGAAGGTGCCGACAGGGCCGGAGACGGCGGCCGTCGCCACTTCCTCGCGGGCGGCGAGGAGGCGCTTCCTTCCGCGCGCGAACTCGGCCCAGTGGCCGGCGAGCTTGAGGCCGAAGGTGGTGGGCTCGGCGTGGATGCCGTGGGAGCGGCCGATGGTGGGGGTCAGCGCGTGCTCCTCGGCGCGGCGGCGGAGCGCGGCCAGCAGCGCGTCGAGGTCGGCGAGCAGCAGGTCGGCGGCGCGGACGAGCTGGAGGTTGAGCGCGGTGTCCAGCACGTCGGAGCTCGTCATGCCCTGGTGCATGAAGCGGGCGTGCTCGCCCATGCCGGAGCCGTCGGGGCGGGTCTCGCCGAGCCAGGTGAGGAAGGCGATGACGTCGTGGCGGGTGACGCGCTCGATCTCGTCGATGCGGGCTAGGTCGGCCTCGGTCATGGCGGCGATGCGGGCGTCGCCCTCGCGCCGGATGGCGCGCGCGGATTCGGCGGGGATGGTGCCGCCCTCGGCCATGGCCTCGGCGGCGAGCGCCTCGATCTCGAACCAGATGCGGAAGCGGGCCTCGGGGGACCAGATGGCGGCCATCTCGGGGCGGGTGTAGCGCGGGACCATCGGGGCGTTCCTGGCGGGGCTTGCGGGCGGGGCTTGGGGCGGGGTTTGGGGGCGGCGGGGCGAGGGCGGCCGGTATCCGGGGGGCGTCCCGGCGTCAACCTCGCCGCGGCGGGCGGGGCGGGGCGGGCATCGAGTGTTGCCGTGGCATTGCGAATTGTTTAAGCGCGGCCTGCCGGGGCGGTGCTCCCGGCAGGCCGCGAGGGCGCGGCCGGCGCGTTGCCGGTCCGGCGGGCCGGGCTGGCGGGCGCATCACTCGGGACCGCGCCCGCGACGGGGCGGATGGGAGACGCAGCGGCGATGGGAGCGGATTGGTTGATCGCCCTCGGGCAGGTCCTTCTGATCGACCTTGTTCTGGCCGGCGACAACGCCATCGTGGTCGGCATGGCGGCGGCGGGGCTGCCGGCGGAGCAGCGGCGCAAGGCGATCCTCTGGGGGATCGGCGCCGCGACGATCATGCGCATCGGCTTCGCGGCCATCACGACGCAGCTTCTCGCGATCGTCGGCATCACGCTCGCGGGCGGCGTGCTGCTGCTCTGGGTGTGCTGGAAGATGTTCCGCGAGCTGCGGCGCCCGCACGGGCACGCGGAGGACCACGGCGCGCACGCGCCGGCCGCGCTGGCCGACGGCGAGGCGGCGGAGGCGGGGCCGCGGAAGAAGACGCTGCGCCAGGCGATCGTGCAGATCCTCGTCGCCGACATCTCCATGAGCCTCGACAACGTGCTGGCGGTGGCCGGCGCGGCGAAGGACCACCTCGAGGTGCTCATCGTCGGGCTCGCGATCTCGGTCGTGCTGATGGGGGTGGCCGCGAACTTCATCGCGCGGCTGCTCGAGCAGTACCGCTGGATCGCCTGGATCGGGCTGCTGATCATCCTCTACGTCGCGGCCGACATGATCCTGTCGGGCACGCACGAGGTGACGCAGAAGGTGCCGGACGCCTACGCCTACCTGCTGCTGCCGCTCGGCTACCTCGCGCTGCCCGGGACCTTCCCGGCCTGGCTCTGGGTGGGGGCGACGATCCTGCAGATCGTGGTCTTCTCGGCGGTGGTGGCCTTCATCACCGACCTCGTGCGGGGCGCGACGCGGGGCGGGGAGGCGGGACGGCCGGGGACATGACGCCCTGGTTACAGTTCATCCATGAGGCCGGGGGGCGCCCGCGCGGCGCCCTTCGGTTGCTTTGCCCCGCGGGTCGGCTGATCTAGGTTCCGCCGCGCCGGCCCGTGCCGCGCGGGAGCGTCCCGCGGCGGCGGGCCACTGCCTTGCGGGCGGCGATCGCCCAAGGGCCCTAGTCAACGAGAGGCCCCGGCCCGCGCGCCCCCCGGCGCTGCGGGCCGCGTTGCCCGCGCGTGGAGAGGTTCATGGAAGAGATCACCGGTGCGCTGCCGCAGCTCCTAGAGATCATGTGGCTCAACATCATCCTGTCGGGCGACAACGCGGTGGTGATCGGCCTCGCGGCGGCGGGGCTGCCGGAGAGCCAGCGGAACAAGGCGGTGCTCTTCGGCATCGCGGCGGCGGCGGTGCTGCGGATCGTCTTCTCGCTCATCGCGCAGCAGCTTCTCGCGCTCTGGTGGATCGACATCGTGGGCGGCCTCGCGCTGCTCTACATCGCCGTCAACTTCCTCATCGAACTGCGCAAGTCGGCCAAGGAGGAGGAGACCGAGGGGCACGCGCACCACGACAAGACGCTGATGGCGGCGCTGTGGCAGATCATCGTCGCGGACGTGTCGATGAGCCTCGACAACGTGCTCGCGGTCGCCGCCGTCGCGCGGTCGAACGTGACGCTGCTGATCGTCGGCCTCGCGATCTCCATCGTGATGATGGGGCTTCTCGGCGGGCTGCTGGCGCGGGTGCTCGATCGCTACAAGTGGATCGCCTACCTCGGCGTGGCGCTCATCGCCTATATCGGGCTCGAGCTGCTCTGGGAGGGGCTGGTGATCTCCAACGCCACGCTGAACCTCGGCCTGCCGCTGCCGGCGCCGCACAATGCCGCGGCGCACTGAGGGGATGAGCTTTCGCCCCGCCGGGAGCGAGGGCTTCCGCCCCGCCGGGGGCCTGCTCGGGCTGGCGGGCGCGGCGCTGATCGCGCTCGCGGGCTGCGCGGTGCCGGAGGGGCCGGCGGCGCCCTCCACCCGCGCGCCGGCGGAGGCCGTGCTGGCGCGGCTGCCGGCGCAGGCCGCGGGGTTCGACCGCTTCGGGGTGCAGGACGTGGCGCCCGAGGACCCCGGCGCGGGGAAGGTGGTGGAGTACGCGACGGCGCGGCGCGTGGCCGTGGCGCAGGTCTTCCTCTACGACCTCGGCCGGCCCGCGGTGGAGCCGGCGGATCTCGGGCCGGAGGCGGAGCGCGCGGTCTCGGAGGCGACGGCGCTGCCCTTCGACCGGACGGGGCGGCAGCTCGCCGTTGCGTCCCGCTCGCCGCTGGCGGTTCCGGGCGGGGACCTGTCCTGCGCGCTGCTGACGGGCACCTTCGGGCGGAACCAGGTGGAGCGGCAAGTCTGCGTCGGCGTGGTGGCCGGGCGCTTCCTGCGGGTGCAGGTGACGATGCCGCGGCGCGGGGCGCCGGTTGCCGATGCCCGCGCCTTTACCCAGGAGGTGGCCGCCGCGGCGCGGCGGGGCTGAGGGGCGCGCCTAGCCGAGGCAGCGGAGGAAGAGGACGGAGGGGTGGACGGCCTCGCCGACCTCCACGGCCGTGTGCGGGGCGCCGCTGCTGGCGGTGCGGGGGCGGACGCGGTTCTCGCGGAGGAAGCCGAGGACCTCCTCTCCCTTCACCGCGAAGTTCACGTTCTGCGGGATGTCGCCGATGCGCTGGGCCACGCGCTGGGCGTTGAGCTTGCTCGTGATGATGCCGACCACGTTTCCCGCGAGGTCGAGCAGCGGGCCGCCGGAGTTGCCGGGCTGCACGGGCGCGCTGATCTGGAAGTGCATGCGGTTGTCGGCGAGGCCGGCGAGCGCCGAGACGTCGCCGGTGGTGAGCGTCGGGCCCGAGGCGAGCATGCCGGCGAGCGGGAAGCCGTAGGTCATCACCGCCTCGCCGCGCCGCACGTCGGGGCCGCTGCGGAAGGTCAGCGGCGGGCCGGCGGCCTCGCGGAACTCGAGGAGGGCGAGGTCGCGGTTGGCGTCGCGCACGCGGACGGTGACGGGGATGTCGCGGCCCTCCGCGTTGCGGGCGCGGATGGAGCGGCAGTCGCGCACGACGTGGTCGTTGGTCAGCGCCTGGCGGTCGCCGATGATGAAGCCGGTGCCGGAGGAGACCTCGCGCTGCGGGGCGCCGGGGCGCTCGCCGGGGGCCAGCGGCGGGGGCTTGCCGGCGGGCGGGCGCGGGGCGGGGTCGCTGCCCGGCTGGGCGCCCGAGGGGGGCGCCGAGGGCGGGCCGGGGCGGGCGGGCGCGGGGTCCGGCAGGTCGTAGAGCGGCGGGGGCTTGCCGGCGAGGCCGGGGGGCTGGCCGGGGATCTGGCCCGGAATCTGGCCCGGAATCTGGCCCGGAGGCGCGGCGGTGGGCGGCGGGGCGCCGCGCGGGCCGGCCGGGGCGGGCTTGCCGGGGTCGGGCACGAGCTGGGCGAGGCCCGGCGCCGCGGCGAGGAGCAGGGCGGGGAGGACCACGGCGGAGAGGGCGCGCATGGTGGAAGGGTGGGGGCGCCTCCGGGGCTGGTCAATGCCGTCAGCGTAACGGTTAGAGGAGCCCCTCGCGGCGGAAGGAGACGTGGCGGCCGTTGCCGATGATCAGGTGGTCGTGGACGACGATGGAGAGGGTGGCGGCGCCCGCGCGGATCTCGCGCGTCATCTCGATGTCGGCGAGCGACGGCGTGGGGTCGCCGCTCGGGTGGTTGTGGACGAGGATGAGGGCGGTGGCGCCGAGCTCGAGCGCGCGCTTGATGACCTCGCGCGGGTAGACGGGGGCGTGGTTGACCGTGCCGTGGGCGAGGACCTCGTCGGCGATGAGGCGGTTGCGGCTGTCGAGGAAGAGGACGCGGAACTGCTCCACCGGCGCGCGCGCCATGGCCGCGGAGAGGTAGGCAATGAGGCGGTCGGGGTTGTTGAGCACGGGCTCGTCGCGCACCTCGGCGGCGAGGAGCTTGAGGGCGGCGGCCTGGACGAGGAGGAGGGCGGCGACGGCGGCCTCGCCGATGCCCTCCACGGCGCGCAGGTCGGCCTCGCGCGCGGCGACAGCGCCGGCGAAGCTGCCGAAGCGGGCGAGGAGGCGGCGGGCGTGGGGCTTGGTGTCCACGCGCGGCAGGGCGAGGAAGAGGAGCATCTCGAGCAGCTCGTAGTCGGCGAGCGCGTCGGGGCCGGCGCGGAGGAGCTTGGCGCGGAGGCGGGCGCGGTGGCCCTCGGGGCCGGCGGGCGCGGCCTCAGCGGGCTTGCGCGCGGCCGGGGATTTCGCGGGGGTGTCGGTTTCGGCCCGGGAGTTGGCGTCGGGGTCGGCGCAGGGATCGGCCTGCGCGTCGGACGGCGCGGGCGGGGTGCGGCGCGCGCGCGGAGGGCGCGAGAGGCCCTGTGTCTCCGGCAGGAGGTCGAAGCCGCCGCTCGCTTCCTCAAGGCCACGGCGGCGGGGCAAAGGAGTCTCTCCGTTACGGTTCATGGGAGAATGTGGGGCGGTCGCGCGGTTGTCCACGGGGGAGGGGCGTGTTTCGGACGGCGCGGGCGGGTTGCGCGGGGGCGGCTGGCGTCCGGGGGGTGGGGCGCGTCGGGGCATCGGTCCCGGAGCGTCGACCGGATGGGTTAGGAGGACGTTAACAGGGATCAAGCCGGCCTGGTGCCCGATGGGGCATGAGGCCGCGGGCCCGATCCGGGCGAGGAGAGATGGACGATGGCGGCCAGCACGCCCACCCGCACGCCGACCCTTCCGAGGATGGACCCGGCGACGCTGAGCGGCTCGCTCCGGCGCAACATCCGGGCGCTGGAGGAGCGGCGCCAGGCGGAGTTGGCGGCGGCGACGCGGGAGGAGCGGGTGGCGGCGGCGATCACCGCCTTCACCGGCAGCATGCGCTTCGTCTACCTGCACCTCGCGCTCTACGGGGCCTGGATCCTTGCGAACCTCGGCGCCGTGCCCTGGGTGCCGCGCTTCGACCCCTCCTTCGTGATCCTGGCGATGGCCGCCTCGGTGGAGGCGATCTTCCTCTCGACCTTCGTGCTGATCAGCCAGAACCGGATGTCGGCGGCGGCGGACAAGCGGGCGGACCTCGACCTGCAGATCAGCCTTCTGGCCGAGCACGAGCTGACGAAGCTGTCGGAGGTGGTGGTGGCGATCGCCGAGCGGCTGGAGATCCGGGTCGCGGGGGACCCGGAGATGCAGGAGGTGGGGCGGGACGTCTCGCCGGAGGCGGTGCTGGACGCGATCGAGGCCGAGCACCGGGAGTGAGGGGGCGGCGCTAGTCCGCGAGGGCGGCGAAGTTGCCGCTCGCCTCGTCGAGGACGCAGAGGGTGCCGTCGGCGACGTCGAACCAGAGGCCATGGAGCGTGAGGTCGCCCGCGGCCTCGCGGGCGGCGAGCCAGGGGAAGGTGCGGAGGTTGGCCAGCGACTGTCGGATGGCCGCGCGCTCCATCGCGGTCTGGTCCTGCAGCGGGTCCACGCCGTCGCAGGTCAGCGCCAGGCGGGTGGCGGGGGCGGCGATCTCCATCCAGCGGGCCACGAAGTCGCCGTCGCGGATGTCCACGTCGCCGAGGTGGTTCTGGCGGAAGGCGTTGATGCCGCCGCAGGAGGCGTGGCCGCAGACGACGATGTGGCGGACCTTGAGCTGGCGGACGGCGAACTCGATGGCGGCCGAGGTGCCGTGGTAGTTCGCGTCGGGCTGGTAGGGCGGCACGAGGTTGGCGACGTTGCGGACGACGATCATCTCGCCGGGGTCGGCGTCGAAGACGACCTCGGGGGCGACGCGGCTGTCGACGCAGGCGATCATCAGCGTGTCGGGCTGCTGCCCGGCCTCCGCAAGGCGGGCGTAGTGGTCGCGCTCGCGGCGGAAGCGGGTGTGGCGGAAGCCGCGGTAGCCCTCGGCGAGGCGGGGCGGGAGCTCGGCGCTCACGCCGCGTAGGGGGGCTTGTGCAGGCCGGCGGGGGAGAGGGTGAAGACCTCGCAGCCGGTCTCGGTCACGCCGACCATGTGCTCGAACTGGGCGGAGAGGGAGCGGTCGCGCGTGACGGCCGTCCAGCCGTCGTCGAGCACCTTCACCTCGGGGCGGCCGGCGTTCACCATGGGCTCGATCGTGAAGAACATGCCGGGCTTGAGGACGGGGCCTTCGCCCGGGCGGCCAAAGTGGAGGATGTTCGGCGGCGCGTGGAACTTGCGGCCGACGCCGTGGCCGCAGAAGTCGCGCACGACGGAGAAGCGGTGCTTCTCGACGTAGCTCTGGATGGCGTGGCCGATGTCGCCGAGCGTGTTGCCGGGGCGGACGGCCGCGATGCCGCGCAGGAGGCTCTCGTAGGTGACGTCCATCAGCAGGCGCGCCTTGGTGGAGGCGGTGCCGGCCACGTACATGCGCGAGGTGTCGCCGTGCCAGCCGTCGAGGAGGGGCGTCACGTCGATGTTGAGGATGTCGCCGTCGGCGATCACGCGGTCGCCGGGGATGCCGTGGCAGACGACGTGGTTGATGCTGATGCAGGAGGACTTCGTGTAGCCGCGGTAGCCCAGCGTGGCCGGGGTGGCGCCGCGCTCGACCATGAAGTCGTGGCAGAGTTGGTCGAGGGCGCCGGTGGTCACGCCGGGGCGGACGTGGGGGGCGATCATGTCCAGGCACTCGGCCGCGAGGCGGCCGGCGCGTCGCATGCCCTCGAAGTCCTCGGGCGCGTGGAGGGGGATGCGGCGGGATTCCCCGGCGGACTGGTCCATGGGCCGAAAATGCGCGCGCGGTCGGGCGGTTGCAAGACATGCCGGGCGGGCGGGGGGCGGGGTTGCGCGCGGCGCGGATGTCGGTCGCGGGAGGGGCGGTCAGGTCGCGAGGGCGGCGCGGACGGCGGCGGCGGCGAGGGCGGCGGTGGCGAGCAGGCGCTCGCGGCCCTGGCCGGCGCGGGCGGCGGTGGAGAGGCCGGTGAGGACGGCGACCGCGTAGTCGGTGAGGGTGTCGGCCTTGTCGGGGTGGCGGGCGGCGACGAAGGCGTGGATGGCCCCGACCGCCGTGGCGTTGAGGGCAGCGGCGGCGTCGCGGGCGGCAGGGTCGTTGCAGCGCTGGCCCTCGATCACGAGGCAGCCGGCGGCGCCGGGGTCCGCCGCGCCCGGGTCGGCGGCGCCGGCGGCGTAGCGGCGGGCGGCTTCCTCGAGGAGGGCGGCGAGGGCCTCGCCCACGGGGCGGCGGGGGTCGAGGAGGGCGTCGAGCGGCAGGCCGTCGCAGCGGCTGTAGCGCTCCAGCACGCGGGCGAAGAGGCCGGCCTTGCTGCCGAAGGCCGCGTAGAAGCTCGGCGGGTTGATGCCGAGCGCCTCGGTGAGGTCGGCGACGCCGAGCGCGTCGTAGCCCCTCGCCTGGAAGAGGCGCTGGGCGGTGGCGACGGCGGCGTCGGGGTCGAACTTGCGCGGGCGTCCCCGGAGGCGTTGCGGCTGGCGCGATGGGGGGCTCGGCAAATTTGTAGTCATGAATACAAAATGCCTTGACGGGTCGGGCGGGCGGTTTATGTAGCGCCCACTACATCCGAGATCAAGGAGAGGGCCTATGGCTGGACTAGGTGGAAAGCGCGCGCTGGTGCTCGGCGGAAGCCGGGGGATCGGGGCGGCGATCGTGCGGCGCCTGGTGGCGGAGGGGGCGGCGGTGACCTTCACCTACGCCGGCTCCCGGGAGGCGGCGGAGCGGCTGGCGGCGGAGACCGGCGCCGCGGCGGAGCGGACGGACAGCGCGGACCGGGACGCGGTGATCGCGCGGGTGCGCGACAGCGGGCCGCTCGACGTGCTGGTGGTGAACGCCGGCGTCGCGCTGTTGGGCGACCCGCTGGAGATGGACCCGGACGTGGTGGACCGGATGTTCCGGGTCAACGTCCACGCGCCCTATCACGCGGCGGTGGAGGCGGCGCGGCGGATGCCCGACGGCGGGCGGATCCTCGTGATCGGCTCGGTCAACGGGGACCGGGCGGGGTTCCCGGGGGTCGCGGCCTACGCGGCGACGAAGTCGGCGGTGCAGGGGATGGTGCGCGGCCTGGCGCGAGACCTGGGGCCGCGGGGGATCACGGTGAACGCGGTGCAGCCGGGGCCGTTGGACACCGACATGAACCCGGCGGACGGGCCGCTGCGGGACATGCTCTACGGCCTCATGCCCATCCGGCGGCACGGGCGGCCGGAGGAGGTGGCGGCGATGGTGGCCTATCTCGCGGGGCCGGAGGCGGGCTTCGTCACGGGCGCGATGCACACGATCGACGGCGGCTTCGGGGCCTGAGGCCGAGCCCGCCGGGGCGGGGTTTTTGGCGCCCGCCCCGCCGCGCAGGGTTTCCCGCGGGGCGGGGCGGGCGCAATACGGACCCTGTTGAGGCGCGGCCCGGTGGCCGGGCGGCGCGCGGGGGCGGCGGGGTGGCGGTTTCGGGGTTGGACGCGGCGGAGGGCGTGGCCGCGGCGGGCGGCCCGGGGGCGGTGCCGCGGCCGCCGACGAACACGCGGCTGGTGGCGGTGATCGTGGCCTCGGCCCTGCTGATGCAGAACCTCGACTCGAGCGTCATCGCGACGGCGCTGCCGACCATGGCGCGGGAGCTGGGGACGGAGCCGCTGCATCTCTCGGCGGCGATCACCTCCTACCTCGTGGCGCTGACGGTGTTCATCCCGGTCTCGGGCTGGGTCGCGGACCGCTACGGCGCGAAGCGGGTCTTCATGGTGGCGATCGCGGTCTTCGCCTTCGCCTCGATGCTGTGCGGGCTGTCGCGCGGGCTCGGGGAGCTGGTGGCGGCGCGGGTGCTGCAGGGGGTGGGCGGCGCGATGATGGTGCCGGTCGCGCGGCTGCTGCTGATGCGGCGGATCCGGCCGGAGGAGATGGTGCGGGCGACGACCTGGCTGTCCATGCCGGGGCTGCTCGGGCCGATCCTCGGGCCGCCGGTGGGCGGGCTGCTGACGGACAACGTGTCCTGGCGGGCGGTGTTCTGGATCAACCTGCCGATCGCGGCGATCGGGCTGCTGATGGTCTGGCGCTTCGTGCCGGCCTCCGACGAGGCGCGGCCGCCGCGGCTCGACCTGGTGGGGGTGACGCTGATCGGGGCCTCGCTCGCCTGCCTCATGTTCGGGGCGGAGACGGTGGGGCGGGGCGTTGTCGCGGAATGGCTGCCGGTGCTCGGCTTCGCGATCGGCGCCGCGCTCGGCTGGGCCGCCGTGCGCTGGGCGCGGCGGGCGCCGCACCCGGCGCTGGACCTCGGGCTGTTCTCGATCCCGACCTTCGCGGTGGGGGTAGGGGCGGGGAGCCTCTTCCGGGTGGGGGCGGGGGCGGCGCCCTTCCTGCTGCCGCTGTTTCTGCAGCTCGGCTTCGGGGCCTCGGCGACGGTGTCGGGGATGGTGACGCTGGCCACCGCGCTCGGCGCCTTCCTGATGAAGCCGATGACGACGATGGCGCTGCGGCGCTTCGGGTTCCGCAACGTGCTCATGTGGAACGCGGTGGTGGTGGCGGCGACGCTCGCGGCCTGCGCGGCCTTCGACCCGTCCTGGCCGCTGGCCGCGGTCTTCGTCGTGCTGGCGGCGGGGGGGCTGGCGCGGAGCCTGCAGTTCACGGCGTCGAACGCCATGAGCTACGTGGACGTGCCCGGGGGGAAGCTCTCAGCGGCGACCTCCATCGCGGGGACGGCGCAGCAGCTCTCCATGGCGCTCGGCGTGACCTGGGGGGCGTCGTGGCTCGCGGCCTCGGCGGCGCTGGCGGGGCGGGCGGCGCCGGGGGTGCCGGACTTCGCCATGGCCTTCCTCGGCGCGGCGCTGCCGCCGCTGCTGGCCGCGCCGATCGCGGGGCGGCTGGCGCGGGACGCGGGGGCGGCGGCCTCGGGGCACGGGGCGGGGGGCGGGGCCGCTCGCTGAGGGCCGGTCGCCGGGGCCCCGGCGTCAGGCGGGGCGGCGGAAGGCCCGCAGGATGGCGGCGGCGGCGAGGATGACGAGGGCGTCCTCGACGAGGCCGGTCCGCGTCTGGCCGTGGCGGGGGATGGCGGCGATGCGGGCGCGCCAGCCGGGGTAGGAGGCGAGCACCGCGGTGGTGCCGCCCAGCGCGGCGGCGAGCCAGCGCTGCCGGCGCGGGGCGAGGGCGGCGCCGGCGATGGCCGAGGTGGCGAAGCGCGCGGCGAGGCCGACCGGGACGATGCGGTCGGGGGCTGTGCGCATCTTGTCGCCGGCCAGCTCGGCGGCGGCGAGGGCGAGGGCGCCGGCCGCGGCCAGGGGGCTGGCGAGGAGGGAGGGCGCCCCGTTGCCGGGCGGGAGCGCGCCGCGGGCGGCGGCGAGGGAGACGGCGGCCAGCGGCGTCAGGGCGCGCTGGCCGCCGACGAGGCCGATGAGGAAGGAGGCGAGCATGCGGATCGTCCGGAAGGGGCGGCGGGGCAACTCGCGTCGCCCAGAGTTGGTTTCCGGCGCCGGTTTCCGGGCGGCTCAGTCCTGGGGCGGCAGGGAGCGGAGGTAGGCGAGGACGTCCCCGAGGTCGCCGGGGGTCATGCCTGCCCAGACGGGCGCGCGGGCGCCCATGGGGGCGGCGAGGGGGCGGCCGTCGGCGGCGACGCCGCGGGTGATGGCGGCGATCACCTGCTCGTCGGTGCGGCGGCCGATGCCGTGCTCGGGGTGGCTGCTGAGGTTGGCGGCCTGGACCACGCCCCAGGGCCCCTCCAGCACGAGGCCGCGGGCGCCGCGGCCGTTGGGGTCCGCGCGGCCCTCGGAGAGCTGGGCGGAGTGGCAGTCCATGCAGTGGGCGAGGTTGACGGCGATGTAGCGGCCGCGCGCGACGGGGGTGTCCTCGGGCGGCGCGACGCTCGCCACGGGGCCGCCGTGCGGGCTGAGGGCGAAGGGGTAGGCGGAGCGCTCGGCGACCGCGTGGCGCACCGGGGGCACGGTGCGGAGCCAGGCGACGAGGGCGGCAAGGTCGCGGTCGGCGATGCCGCGGTAGGATTCGACGGGCATGGGCGGGCCGATGAGGGAGCCGTCGGGGCGGTGGCCCTCGCGGATGGCGGCGGCGATCTGCGCGTCGGTCCAGTCGCCGATGCCGGTCTCGCGGTCCTGGGTGATGTTGGGGGCGACGGCGCGCATGCCGCGCTCGGCGAAGACGCGGCCGCCGGCGAGCTCCATGCCGGCGATGGGCTGCATGCGCGGGCCGAAGGCGTGGTGGCAGCCGCCGCAGAAGGCGACGGTCTCGCCGAGGTAGCGGCCGCGGGCGAGGAGGTCGGGGTCGGGCGGCGGGGTTTGGGCCTGGGCCTGGGCCGGGGAGCGCGGGGAGAGGGCCGCGAGGAGGGCCGTGAGCAGGAGCGCCGGAAGGATCGGGCGCGCGTGGCGTGGACGGCGCATGGCCGTTCTCCCGGTTCGTGCGGGGGTGACGCTAGGCAATGGTTGCGGGCGCCGTTGTAACGATTGCGTGATGACGATGGGGAAGGGCCGTTCCGGTAGGCGGCGCCGGGGGGCGGGCGGTGAAACGGGGCGGGGGCTGTGCCAGGGTCGCGGGCAGACAGCCCTCGGATGGTTCCATGCGCGCGATCGGTTTCCTGGCGGTGCTGCTGGCCCTGCTGGGGGCGCCCGGGCCGGGGGCGGCGCAGGATTTCGGGCTGCCCGGGCTTTCGGCCGAGGCGTCGCGCTACGCCTCGGGGCTCGCGCGGCGCTTCCCGGCGGGGGGGACGCCGCAGCAGCGGGCGGCGGCGGAGGCGCGGGCGGGGCAGGCGGAGGCGCGGGGCGACGCCGCCGCGGCCGCCGCGGCCTGGGAGGAGCGTCTGGGCATGGGCGCGGCCCGGCCGGAGATGTGGCTGTCGCTGGCGCGGGCGCAGATGGCGCGGGTGCCGCCCGATCCCGCGCGGGCGCTCTTCGCGGCGCGGCGGAACTTCGATTCCGTGGAGGCCGGGGCGGCCGAGGTGCCCTCGCTGCGGCTGATGGCGGACGCGCTGCGGGCGCAGGAGCGCTGGGCGCTGGCGATCGGCGTGCTGGAGGCGGTGGCCGAGCGGCTGCCGGGGGACGCGGGCGCGCGGGCGCAGCTGGCGGAGGTGCGGCGCGCGGCGGGGATGCTGCTGCGGGCGGTGCGGACGGAGCCCGAGGCCGAGCCGGCGCGGGCCTGCCTTTCCTTCACCGTGGCCCCGCAGGCGGGCGGTCGCTGGCAGCCGGAGGACTGGGTGCGGGCGGAGCCGCCGCTTCCGGGCCTGGCGGTGACGCGGGAGGCCGACGGGCTCTGCGTCGCGGGGCTGCCCTGGGGGCGGCGGACGCGGCTGGTGCTGCGGGCGGGGCTGCCGGGCGAGGACGGGGCGAATCTCCGCGCCGACCTGCCGGTGGAGGTCTCGATGCCCGACCGGGCGTCGCGCATCGCCTTCGAGGGGGGCGCCTTCCTCCTGCCGCGGGGCGCGGCGCCGCGGGTGACGGTGGCGACGACCAACGTGGAGCGGCTCTCGCTGCGCCTGGTGCGGGTGAGCGAGCGGAACCTCGTCCCGCTGACGCGCGACGTCCGGCTGGGCAGCGCGATGAACGGCTACCTCGCGGAGGAGCTGCCGGAGACGCGGGGGCGGGTGGTCTGGGAGGGGAGCGCGGAGGTGCCGGGCTTCCGGCGCAACGCGACGCAGCGGGTGGCGCTGCCGCTGCCCGACGCGCTGACGGGCTCCGGGCCCGGGCTCTTCGTGCTCGTTGCGCGCAACGCGGCGGAGGGGCGGGGGGGCGAGGCGGCGGCGCTGCCGGTGATGGCGACGGACCTTGGCCTCACGGCCTGGCGGGGGGCGGAGGGGCTGGCGGTGCAGGCGCGGGGCCTCGGGGACGCGCGGCCGCGGGCGGGGGTGCGGGTTTCGCTGGTGGCGCGGAACAACGACGTGCTGGGGGAGGCGGAGACGGACGCGGCGGGGCTCGCGCGCTTCGTGGGGCCGTTGCTGCGGGGCGAGGGGGGCGTCGCGCCCGTCGCGCTGCACGCGCAGGCGGGGGAGGACCTCGTCTCGCTCGACCTCGAGGCGGCCTCCTTCGACCTCTCGGACCGGGGGGTGACGGGGCGGGCCTGGCCGGGGCCGGTGGACGCCTTCCTTTGGCTCGACCGCGGGGTCTACCGGCCGGGCGAGACGGTGCGGCTCTCGGTGCTGCCGCGGGATGCCGCGGGGCGGGTGGTGGAGCTGCCGATCCGGCTGCGGCTGCGGCGGCCGAACGGGCAGGTGGCGCTGGAGGCGGTGCCGGAGCGGGGGCCGGAGGGGGTGGTGCTGTGGTCGCCCACGATTTCGCCCGGGGCGCCGGCGGGGGGCTGGACGATCGAGGCGCTGACCGACCCGAACCGGCCGCCGGTCGCGAGCATCGCCTTCCAGGTCGACGCCTTCGTGCCGGAGCGGCTGGAGGTGACGGCGGGGCCGGCGCCGGGGCCGCTCTCGGCCGGGGCGCCGCTGGTGCTGCCGGTGGGGGCGCGCTTCCTCTACGGCGCGCCGGGGGCGGGGCTGACCGGGAGCGCGGAGATGCGGCTGGCGGTCGATCCGGAGCCGTTCGAGGCCTGGAAGGGGTGGCGCTTCGGGTTGGCGGAGGAGCCCTTCGACGGGGGGCTGCAGGCCTTCGAGATCGGGGAGACGGACGCGGCGGGGCGGGGCTCGGTCGCGCTGGCGCTGCCGAACCTGCCGGACGCCTCGCGCCCGCTGCGGGCGGAGGTGACCGTGACCATGGCCGAGCCGGGCGGGCGGGGCAGCAAGGCGGCGGCGACGGTGCCGGTGCGGTCCGCCTCCCCCTTCGTCGCGCTGCGGCCGGCCTTCCGGGACGGGAGCGTGGACGACGGGGCGGAGGCGGTGGTGGAGGCGGCGCTCGTCTCGCCGACCGGCGAGGCGCTGGCGGGGACGCTGCGGATGCGGCTGGTGCGGGAGCGCCCGTCCTGGCGGATGGCCGTGGTGGGGGGTGCCGCGCGCTACGAGACGGTGTGGCGGGACGAGGCGGTGGACGAGGCGGCGCTGGCCGTGGCGCCGGGCGCGCCGGGCCGCTTCGCGCGGCGGGTGGGCTTCGGGCGCTACCGGCTGGAGGTGTCGCAGCCCGGCGGGCTCGCGATCGCCTCGATCCGCTTCCGGGCGGGCTGGACGGGCTCGGACGACCCGGCGGTGCCGGACAAGGTGGACGTGGCGGCGGACCGGCGGGCCTTTGCCGCCGGCGAGGTGGCGCGGCTGCGGGTGAGCCCGCCCTTCGCGGGGCGGGCGAGCGTCGCCGTGCTGACGGACCGGGTGCTCTCGGTGCGGGAGGTGGAGGTGCCGGCGGGGGGCGCGGAGCTGGAGGTGCCGGTGGAGGCCGGCTGGGGCGCCGGGGCCTGGGTGGCGGTGACGGTGTTCCGGCCCGGCGATACGGCGAGCGCGGGGCCGCGGCGGGCGCTGGGGCTGGCCTGGGTGGGGCTGGACCCCGCGGCGCGGCGGCTGGAGGTGGCCCTGGAGGGGGAGGCGCTGCTGCGGCCGCGCGGGCGGGCGGAGGTGCCGGTGCGGGTCATGGGTGCGGCGGGGCCGGCCTGGCTGACGCTGGCGGCGGTGGACGAGGGCATCCTGCGGCTCACGCGCTTCGCCTCGCCGGACCCGGCCGCGCATTTCCTCGGGCGGCGGCGGCTCGGGCTCGACATCCGCGACGACTACGGGCGGCTGATCGCGCCGGCGGAGGGGGAGCCGGCGGTGCTGCGCCAGGGCGGCGACGACAACTTCGACACGGCGGGCGTGCAGCCGCCGCAGCGGATCGTGGCGCTGTTCTCGGGCGTCGTCGCGCTGGGGGCGGATGGGCGGGCGGTGGTGCCGATCGACCTGCCGGACTTCAACGGGGAGCTGCGGCTGATGGCCGTCGCCTGGTCCGGGGAGCGGGTGGGCTCGGGCGCGCGGGCGGTGACGGTGCGCGACCCCGTGGTGGCGGAGGCGCTGCTGCCGCGCTTCCTCGCGCCGGGGGACGAGGCACGGCTGCCGGTGCTGCTGCACAACCTCGACCTCGGCGCGGGCGGCGTGCGGGCGGCGGTGACGGCGGAGGGGCCGCTGGCGGTGGACGGGGGCGCCTCGCTCGGCGGGGAGCTGGCGCCGGGGCAGCGGGCGCTGCCCTTCGCCACGCTCCGGGCGACCGGGGCGGGGGAGGGGGTGGTGCGGGTCTCGGTCAGCGGGCCCGGCGGCTACGCGGCGGTGCACGAGAGCCGGATCACGGTCCGCTCCCCCCGGCCGCTGGCGCGGGAGGTCGTGACGGCCTCGCTGCCGGCGGGCGGCGCGCTGGCGGTGGCGCCGGACCTGTCGCGCTTCGTCCCGGGCACGGCGGTGGTGCGGGCGAGCTGGGGGCAGCCGGTGCGCTACGATCCCGCGGCGCTGATGCGGGCGAATGTCGACTTCCCCTTCCTCTGCGCGGAGCAGTCGGCGAGCCGGCTGCTCTCGCTGGTGGGGTTCGAGGCGGAGCCCGCGCGGGCGGAGGGGATGCAGCGCGCGGTCGCGCAGCTTCTCGACAAGCAGCGCTACGACGGGGCGCTCGGGCTCTGGAGCGCCAGCGGGGAGGCGGACGGCTTCGTGACGGCCTATGCCGCGGAGGCGCTGCTGCGGGCGCGCGCGGCGGGCGTGACGGTGCCGGAGGCGCCGCTCGAGGCCCTGCTGCGGAACCTGCGGGAGGAGGCGGACAACGGCGCGGTCTCGGAGCCGCTCGAGCGGGCGGTGCAGGCTTATCGGCTGCACGCGCTGGCCTTGGCGGGGCGCGGGCTGCCGGGCGCGGCGCGGCGGCTGTTCGAGGAGCTGGAGCGGCTGCCGACGCCGCTGGCCAAGGCGCAGCTCGGCGCGGCCCTCGCGCGGATGGGGGACGCGGCGCGGGCGGAGGAGGCCTTCGCGCAAGCGCTGGCGGCCCCGGCGCGCCGGCCCTGGCACGAGGACTACGGGAGCGCGGCGCGGGACAGCCTGGCGGTCGCGCTGCTGTTGAAAGAGAGCGGGGTGCTGGCGGGGCGGGTGGCGGAGGCGGTCGGGCGGGTGCCCGGGCCGGAGCTGACGCCCGAGGCGGCCTCGACGCAGGAGGCGGCCTGGGGGGTGCTGCTGGCCGGCGCGCTCGGGCGCGACGGGCGGCCGGTCAGCGTCTCGCTCGGCGGGCGGGCGCTGAGGCCGGCGCCGGTGGTCTCGGCGGCGGTGGAGGGGCGGGCGGAGGCGCGCAACCTCGGGGAGCGGGCGGTCGCGCAGTCGGTCTCCGTCACGGGGCTGCCGGTCGTGGCGCCGCCGGCGGGGCGGGCGGGGATGCGGGTGGCGCGGCGCTTCTTCAACCCGGACGGCACGGCGCTGAACCTCGACGCGCTGCGGCAGAACCAGGTGTTCCTCATGCAGGTGGAGGCGCGGGCGGAGACGGGGGAGACGCACCGGGCAATGATCCAGCAGGGGCTGCCGGCGGGGTGGGAGATCGTCGGGCGGCTGCCGGAGGGGGCGGTGCCGGGGATGGCGTTCCTCGGCGAGCTGACGGCGGCGGAGTCCTTCCCGGCGCTCGACGACCGCTTCGCGGCGGCGGCAGTGCTGACGCCCGAGGCGCCCGTCGCGCGCTTCGCGGTGCGGCTGCGCGCGGTGACGGCGGGGCGCTTCGAGCTGCCGGGGGCGGAGGCGCGGGACATGTACCGGCCGGGGGTCTTCGCGCGGCAGAACACGGGGCGGGTCGTGGTGGCGCCGGCGCCATGAGGAGGGGGCGGCGCGGCGCTTGCTTGGCGTCCCCGCGGCAGCGATGGAGGGCGCGATGAGCGCGACGGGGGCGGCGCCGAAGCCGCGGGAGATGATGCATCTCGGCGCGCGCTCCGACGCGCGCGGGACGGCGCGGGCGGCGCTGCATCTCGGGCTGGTGGCGGCGAGCGGGGCGCTGGTCGCGGCCTCGCCCCCGTGGCTGGTGGTGCCGGCGATGGTGCTGGCTGGCGTGGTGCAGGCCGCGCTCTTCGCGCCGCTGCACGAGACCTGCCACTACACGGCCTTCAAGTCCCGCCGCGCGAACGCGGTGGTGGGGTGGCTGGCGGCGCTGCCGGCGCTGCGGAACTGGCACTTCTACCAGGCCTTCCACCTCGCCCATCACAAGCACACGCAGGACCCGGAGCACGACCCGGAGTTGTCTCCGCCGCCGCCGGGGACCCTTCCGGCCTACCTGCTGCGGGTGGCGGGGCTGCCCTATTGGCGGGCGCAGCTCCTGGTCTGGGCGCGGGGGTGGCGGGGGGACCTCTCGGCCTATCCCTTCGTGCACCCGGCCGCGGCGCCGCGGGTGGTGGCGAGCATCCGGGCGGGGTCGGCGCTGACGGTCGGGCTGGCGGTGGCCGCGGGGCTGGCTTTCGGCTGGTCCTGGGTGCTGCTGCTCTGGGTGGGGCCACAGCTTCTCGGGCAGCCGCTGCTGCGGCTTTACCTGCTGACGGAGCACACGGGCTGCACCGAGGACGCGAACGGGCTGACCAACACGCGGACGATGCTGACGGCGGCGCCGGTGCGGCTGCTGATGTGGGAGATGCCCTTCCACGCGGAGCACCACCTCTACCCCTTCATCCCCTTCCACCGGCTGCGGGACGCGCATCTCGTGCTGCGGGACCGGCTGGCGCATGTGGGGACGGGGTATGCGGCCTGGCACGCGGGGCATGTGCGGGCGCTGCGGCGGGCGCCCCGGGGGTGATGCGCGGGTGACGCGGGCGGGTCAGGCCGGCGGGCTGACCGCGGGGAGCCAGGCGGCGATGGGGGCGGGGGGCGGGCCGGCGTCGCGGATGTCGTAGAGGCCGGCGGCGCCGAGCTGGACGCGGCAGACGGTGAATGCCTGGCGGGGCCCGCGGCTGTTGTCGGCGAGGATGGCGGCGTCGGCGACCCGGATGGCCTCGGCCACCGCACGGCGGGTGCGGGGGAAGCGGCGGCGCAGCGTCTCCTCGTCGATGCCGTGGCCGCCCCCGGCAACGCGGGTCTGGACGCGGAGGATGGAGAGCTCCGGGCTGTCGAGGCCGACGAAGAGGAGGAGCACGAAGTAGCCGGCGCGCTGCATGTCGCGGACGAGGTCGACCTTGGAGGCGATCGTGCCGTCGGGGCGCGGCTGCCAGTGGGAGAAGACGGTCTCCATGGCGAAGGGGACCTTCGCGCCCATGGCCTGGGCGACGAAGGCCTGCACGCCCTGCTGGGCCACCGCCATCCAGCCGCGGTCGGTGTCGCGCAGCGCCGCGGCCCAGGGGGTGAGGTGGCCGTCCGGGCCGGGCTCGGGGAGGATGGAGAGCATCAGCCGGTCGGCGTTGACCAGCGGGAGCTGCAGCCGGTCGGCGAGGTGGCGGTACCAGAGGGTGGACTTGCCGGAGCCGTTGTGGCCCGCGAGGACGACGGCGAGGGGCTTCCTCGTCCGGGCCTGGGCGAGGCGGACGAGCTCGGTCGCGGCGCGGAGGGAGGCCAAGCGGCGCGGTCAGTCCGTGACGGTGAAGCGCCCGCCCTCGAGGACGCCGCGCTCGGTCCGGCCGTTGAGGGTGCGGAGGAAGCGGCCGGGGTTCTCGGGGTCGGCCTGGAAGAGGGGGACGTCCTTGCGGGCGGGCAGGCGGATGCCGGGGCGGGCGAGTCGCTCGCCGGCGCGGCGGAGCGCCTCGGTGCTGGCCTCGACGGCCCGCTCGGCCTCGGCGCGGGTGGGGCGGCGGGTGGTGACGGTCGCGCTGCCGAAGGTGACGCGGGCGGCGCGCTCCCGCGCGGCCGGGGGGCGGCCGCCCTCCGCGCCGGGGGATGGCTGGGCCGGCGGGCGGAGGCGGGTGGCGCGCGGGGGCGCCTTCGCCGGCTTCGGCGGGGACGATGCGGCGGGGTGCATGTCCGGGGGCGTCATGGGGGGGAAGATAGGCGCGCGCGGGGCGGGGTGCCAGGGCCGAGATGCGGGGGCGGGTGTTGGGGCGGGACGCGCGGAAGGCTTTGCAGGGGCGGCGCGGCTGCGCGACGCTGCCGGCGGTCCCCCGCGGCGCGCGGGCGTCCGGGGCCGGTGCGGGAGGAAGCGATGGCCGAGAGCGCGATCCGGTTCGAGGACGGCGGCGCCTACGAGCGCTCCATGGGGGTCTGGAGCCGCCTGGCGGGGGAGGTCTTCCTCGACTGGCTGGCGCCGGCGCCGGGGCTCGGCTGGGTGGATGTCGGCTGCGGGAGCGGGGCCTTCACGGCGCTGGTCGCGGAGCGCTGCGCGCCGGCGGAGGCGGAGGGGATCGACCCCTCGGCGGCGCAGGTCGCCTTCGCGCGGGGGCGGGCGGCGGGGCCGGCGCGGTTCTCGACGGGCGACGCGATGGCGCTGCCCTTCGCCGACGGGCGGTTCGACGCGGCGGTGATGGCGCTGGTGATCTTCTTCGTGCCGGAGCCGGCGCGGGGGGTGGCGGAGATGGCGCGGGTGGTGCGGCCGGGCGGGCTGGTCGCGGCCTATGCCTGGGACATGCTGGGGGGCGGCTTCCCCTACGGCCCCGTGCAGGCGGCGCTGCGGGAGATGGGGATCGAGCCGCCGCTGCCGCCGAGCGTGGAGGCCTCGCGCGCCGAGGCGCTGCGGGCGCTCTGGGAAGGGGCGGGGCTGGTCGGCGTGGCGGGGCGGGAGATCCGGGTCTCGCAGCGCTTCGATGACGTCGACGCCTATCTCGAGACGGCGCGGATGTCGGGGAGCGTGTCGCAGCCCCTGTCGCGCCTCGGCCCCGCGGAGGCGGCGCGGCTGCGCGAGGGGGTGCGGGCGCGGCTCTCGCCGCTGCCGGGCGGGGGCGTCGGGTGGGAGGCGCGGGCGAACGCGATCCGGGGGCGCGTGCCGGGCTAGGGGCGTGCCGGCGTTGCTGCGGGGCCGCCGCTGGGCGCGGGGGCTGCTCGGGCTCGCGGGGGGGATCGTCGCTCTCGCGGGCGCGCTGCTCGCGCTCGACCGGGCCCTGCCGCCGGACCTGTCGCGGCTGGAGGCGGTCGGGCGGGTGGTGGTGGACCGGGAGGGGCGCGTGCTCTCGGCCCTGCCGGCGCCGGGGGGCGTCTGGCGGCTGCCCGTCTCGGCGGAGGAGGTGCCGCGGGCGCTGGTGGACCTGCTGGTGGCGGCGGAGGACCGGCGCTTCCGGTGGCACCCCGGGGTGGACCCGCTGGCGGTCGCGCGGGCGGCGCTGGGCGGGCTGCGGGCGGGGCGGGTGGTCTCGGGGGCCTCCACGATCTCGATGCAGGCGGCGCGGCTGCTGGAGCCGCGGCCGCGGACGCTGCGGAGCAAGGCGATCGAGGCTGCCCGCGCCGTGCAGCTCGAGTGGCGGCTGGGCAAGGCGGGCGTGCTGCGGGCCTGGCTGACGCTCGCGCCCATGGGGGGGAACCTGGAGGGGGTGCGGGCGGGGTCGCTCGCCTGGTTCGGGCGGCCGGTGGAGCGGGTGGGGGTGGCGGAGGCGGCGCTGCTGGTCGCCGTGCCGCGCCGCCCGGAGGCGCTGCGGCCGGACCGGCACCCCGCCGCGGCGCTGGCGGCGCGGGACGCGGTGCTGCGGCGGCGGGGGGCGGCCGCGCTGCCGGTGGCGGAGCGGGAGGCGGCGCGGGCGGAGGCGGGGCGGGCGGGCGATGGCGCGGTGCCCTGGGCGCGGCGGGCCATGCCGGGGCTCGCGCCGCACCTCGCGCGGGAGGTGGCGGGCGGGCCGATGGCGGGCGCGTCGGCCGGGGTGGTGCGGACCTCGCTGGACGCCGGGCTGCAGCGGGGGGTGGAGGGGGTGGCGGCGGCGGTGCTGGCCGGGCTGCCCGCGCGGGGGTCGGTGGCCGTGGTCGTGGCCGACCTGCGGACGCGGGAGGTGCGGGCGCTGGTGGGCGGGGACTGGCTGGCGGAGGGGCGGGCCGGCGCGATGGACCTGACGCGCGCGGTGCGCTCGCCGGGCTCGGCGCTCAAGCCGCTGCTCTACGCCATGGCCTTCGACCGCGGGCTCGCCGCACCGGGGACGGTGATGGAGGACCTGCCGCGGCATTTCGGGGACTGGGCGCCCGAGAACTACGCGCGGGGCTTCTCCGGCCGGGTGACGGCGGCGGAGGCGTTGCGGGGGTCGCTGAACCTGCCGGCGGTGGCGCTGATGGAGGCGCTGGGGCCGCTGCGCTTCGCCTCCGCCCTGAAGGCGCTGGGCGCGGTGCCGCGGCTGCCGCCGGGCACGGGGCCGGCGCTGCCGCTGGCGCTTGGGGGGGTGGGGATCACGCTGCGGGAGCTGGTGGGGGTGACGGCGGCGATCGGCGACCGCGGGCGGGCGGGGGCGCTGCGGGTGCTGCCGGCCGGGCCAGGGGGTGAGGGCGCGGCGCCGGTGCTGCGGGCCGGGGCGGCGGAGGCGGTGGCGGGGATCCTCGTGCAGGGCTTCCCGGGCGGCGGGCCGGCGGGGGTGGCCTGGAAGACCGGGACCTCCTGGGGCGGGCGGGACGCCTGGGCGGTGGGGTTCGACGCGCGGCACGTCGCGGGGGTCTGGGTGGGGCGGCCGGACGGGACGGCGATCCCGGGGGCGACCGGGCGGGGGACGGCGCTGCCGGTGCTCGCGCGGGTCTTCGCGCTGCTGCCCCCGGCGCCGCGGCCGGGGGAGGCGGGAGAGCGCGCGGTGGCGCGGGCGGGCGTCGTGGACGGGCTGCGGCTGCTGTTCCCGCCGGCCGGGGCGGTGATCGGCGAGGGGGCGGTGACGATCCGCGCGGTGGGGGGGCAGCGGCCGCTCGTCTTCCTCGTGGACGGGGTGCCGGTGGCGGCCGGCGGCGCGCGGCGGGAGGCGGGCTGGGTGCCGCCGGGGCCGGGCTTCTATCGGGTGACGGTGGTGGACGCGGCCGGGGCGGCGGCGAGCGCGCCGGTGCGGGTGGGCGGGGTGCCCGGGGTGGAGTAGGGGGGCGGAGTAGGGCGGCGGCGGGGGGCTCAGGCGGCGAGGGTGCCGTCGACGCAGGTGACGCAGGCGCCGCCGAGGCTCACCCGGCCCTCGGCGTCCACGCGCACCGCCACCTGCCCGTCCCGGCCGACGCGGCGGCCCTGGGTGGCCTGGTAGGCGGCGCCGCCCGGCGGCAGCAGGCCGGCCTCCCGCCGGAACACGGCCACGGCGCCGTTGCCGCTGCCGCAGACCGGGTCTTCCTCGATCCCGGAGGAGGGGGCGAAGGAGCGGACCTCGATGGCGCCGTCCTTCCCGGCCTCCGCGCCGCGCGGGCCGAAGACGGTGACGCCGGTGAGGCCGTGGCGCCGCTCGAAGGCGGCCGAGCGGGCGAGGTCGGGCTCGAGGCGCAGCACGGCGGCGGCGTCGGCGAGCGGAGCCACGGCCCAGACGGCGCCGATGTCCACGATGGCGGGGGTGGCGCGGGGGTCGAGGGGGTGGCCGAGGAGGGCCTCGAGCGCCGCGGCCTCGGCGGGGGGCAGGGGCGTGACCCGGGCGGGCGGCAGGTCGAGGGTCAGGCGCCGCGCCGGGCCCTCGCCCTCCACGGAAAGGCCGACGAGGCCGACGCCGCATTCCTGGACGAGGCGGCCGGCGCGAGGCGTCGCGCGGCCGGCCTCCAGCATCGCGTGGGCGGTGCCGAGGGTGGGGTGCCCGGCGAAGGGGAGCTCGGCGCGGGGCGTGAAGATGCGCAGGCGGTAGTCGGCCCCGGGCGCGGTCGGCGGGAGGACGAAGGTCGTCTCGGAAAGGTTGGTCCAGCGGGCGAGGGCCTGCATGGCGGCGGCGTCCAGGCCCTCGGCGTCGAGGACCACGGCGACGGGGTTGCCGAGGAAGGGACGGGACGAGAAGGCGTCCACCACCTTGTACGCGCGGCCCATGCGGTTCCCCCTCCGATGCAGGGGCGGAGGCTAGCGCGGTTTCCGGGGGCGTGCAGCCAGGGGGCTCGCGGACCGGCTAGGGGGCGGAGTCCCGTCGTCCGGGGCGGGAGCGGAGGGTGCTCCAGGCCTCCTCCAGCCGCGCGGCGTCGCGCAGGCGCGGCAGGAGCTTCGCCGCGACGCCGATGGCCAGGAAGTAGAGGGGCAGCCAGAGGGGCGCGAGGAGCACGATCAGGACGGCCGCGACCAGCCGCCCGCCGCGGCCGACGCCCGCCCTCTCGAGGAGGGAGGGCGGGGGCCAGGGGGCGGGGCTCTCCGGGGGAGGGGTGCCGGGGGCGGGTGAGGCGGGGCCGTTGTCCGTCATGTCGCCTCGCGGGGTGGGCCGGGAGCAAGGGTCGCACGCGGGCGGGCGGGGCGCGGGCACGTTCCCGCGAGGGGGCGGTCAGGCGAGGCGGCGGGGGCCGTCGCGCCGGACGTGCCCGTGCCCGCGGGCGGCGGCGGCGGCGCGGTCAGCTCATCGGCGGCGCGATGTGCTCCTGGAAGGCGGGGCGTTCCTCCAGGCGGGCGTACCAGGCCTCGACGCGGGGGATGGCGGGGCCGCCGGGCATGTCGATGCCGAACCAGCGGCGGGCGTAGGCGCCGAGGACGATGTCGGCGAGGGTGAGGTCCGGCCCCTCGACATAGGGCATGCCGTGGCCGAGCTGGGCCTCCACGATCGCCCAGAGCGCCGCCGTCGCCTCGAAGGAGGCGATGATGGCCTTGTGGTCGCGCCGCTCCACGGGGGTGCGGACCATGCCCCAGAAGAGGTTCCGCTCGGCGGGCTGGAGGGTGGAGAGGGTCCAGTCCAGCCAGCGCTCGACCCGCGCGCGGGGGGCGGCGCCGGCGGGGTAGAGGCGGGCGGCCGGGCCGTCGGGCGCGGCCTCGAGGGACTTGAGGGCGAGGTAGCGCAGGATCGAGTTCGATTCCCAGAGGACGACCTCGCCGTCCTCCAGGGTGGGCACGCGGCCGTTGGGGTTCATGGCGCGGTAGGCGGGGGTGTCCACCACGCCGTGCTCCATGCCGGCTTCGCGGCGCTCGAAGGGGAGGCCGAGCTCGCCAGCGCCCCAGAGGACCTTCTGGACGTTGACGGAGTTCCGGCGGCCCCAGATGCGGAGGGTGTTGCGGAGGGTGTCGGCCATGGCCCGGCCCTCAGGCCGCCGCGTCGGCGGGGAGGTCGAAGGCGTCGGGGTAGCCGAAGAGGCCGACGGCGCCGCCGGTGTGGATGAAGACGACGTTCTCGCCGGCCTTGAAGTGCCCGCGGCGGACGAGGTCGATCAGCCCCGCCATGCCCTTGCCGGAGTAGACGGGGTCGAGCAGCAGGCCCTCCTTCTCGGCGACGAGCTTCACCGCGTCGACCATGCCCTGGGTGGGGATGCCGTAGCCCTGGCCGACGTAGTCGCAGTTGGCGACGACGTGCTCGGCGCGGACGGTGCCGGCGGGGAGGCCGAGGTGGTCGGCGGTGCGGGTGGCGAGCGCGAGGACGTTGGCCTCCTGCTTCTCCCGCGGGGCGCGGACGCCGATGCCGAGGACGGGGATGGCGCTGTTGAGGCCGACGAGCCCGGCGACCAGCCCGGCCTGGGTGCCGGCGCTGCCCGTCGCGTGGACGACGTGGTCGATGCGCAGGCCCATCTCGGCGGCCTGGGCGACGAGTTCCAGCGCGCAGCCGACATAGCCGAGGGCGCCGGTCGGGTTGGAGCCGCCGCCGGGGATGACGTAGGGGCGGCGGCCCTCGGCGCGGAGCGTCCCGGCCAGGGTCTCCATCTCGGCGGCCATGTCGGCGCCGCCGGGGCGGCGGGAGACGGTGGCGCCGTGGAGCTTGTCCATCATGACGTTGGCGGACTGGGTGTAGGCGGGGTCGGTGTAGCCGGTGCGGTCCTCGAGGAGGATGTGGCAGGCGAGGTTGAGCTTCGCCGCGGCGGCGGCCGTCTGGCGCGCGTGGTTGGACTGGGTGGCGCCCTGGGTGATCACCGTGTCGGCGCCCTGGGCCATGGCGTCGGCCATCAGGTACTCGAGCTTGCGCGTCTTGTTGCCGCCGGTGGAGAGGCCGGTGCAGTCGTCGCGCTTCACCCAGAGGTTGGGGCCGCCGCCCGGGGCCGTCATCTCGCCCGCGAGGTGGCGGGAGAGGTTCTCCATCGGCTCGAGCGGGGTCGGCAGGTGGCCGAGGCGGATGCGGGGGAAGCGGGCGAGATTCATGCGGTTCGGGGCCTTGCCTGGACGTGCGGCGCGCAGGCTAGGACGGATCGGGCGGGAGCGGGAGGCGGGGGGGCGTCGCGGCCAGGGGCGCGCCGCAGCGGGCGAAGGCGGCGGCCATTTCGGGCGGCACGGGAGCCTCGGCGGCGAGCGGCGGGTCGAGGGGGAGGGCGATGGCGCGGGCGAGGAGGTGCATCGGGCCGCCCCTTTCCCGCCCCGCGCCGTAGAGGGGGTCGCCGAGGATGGGGCAGCCGAGGAGCGCGCAATGGACCCGGAGCTGGTGCGTGCGGCCGGTCTCGGGGCGGAGCTCGAGCCAGGAGAGGGGGCCCTCCCCGGTTTCGGCGCCCCCGAGGAGGCGCCAGGCGGTGCGGGCGGGCTGGCCCTCGGGATGGGCCTCCATGCGCCAGCCGGCCTCCCGCGTGCTGACCTTGCGGAGGGGGGCGTCGAGGGTGCCGGCCGCCGTCCTGGGGCGGCCGGCGACGACGGCCCAGTAGGTCTTCTCCGCCCGCCGGTCCGCGAAGAGGGCGCCGAGGAGGCCGAGGGAGGGGCGGGTGCGGCCGAGGACGAGGCAGCCGGCGGTGTCCGTGTCCAGGCGGTGAACGGGCTGGGGCGGGTGGCGGCGGCCGAGCTGGAGGAGGGGCAACCAATCGGCGAGGCTGGGCTTGGTTCCCCGGGCGGGCTGCCCTTTGCCGCGGGGGGTGTTCCCTCCGCCGCCGGGGGCGTTCCGCCCGGGGCGGGCGGCCAGGGCGGTGGGCGTGGCGGCGGGCGGGCGGCCGGGGTCGATGGGCAGGCCCGCGGGCTTGTCGATGACCAGGACGTCCGGCCGGATGTGAAGGACACGCGCGGCGAGCCAGCCGGGCAGGGAAGAGGGGTCGCGCATGGCGGGTCGGGGCGTTTCCGGTGGGGCGGGTGGGGACGATGCGGGGGCGCTGGTGGTCTGCGTGGGGCAGGTGGTGACGGACCATACCTTCCGCGTGGACGAGGTGGAGCCGCCGCCGTCGAAGACGACCGCGCGGTCCTACGCGCTGAGCGTCGGCGGCTTGGCGGCGAACGCGGCGATCGCGGTCGCGCGGCTCGGCGGGCGGGCGGTGTTCTGGGGGCGCGTGGGGCGGGACGAGGCGGGGGAGGAACTGCGCCAGGCGCTCGAGGCCGAGGGGGTGGACGCCACCGGCCTGGTGATGGCCGAGGGGGCGCGGACGCCGCTCTCGGCCGTGATCGTGGACAAGGTGGGGGAGCGGAGCATCGTGACCTACCGCGGCGAGCGGCTGTCGAGCGACCCCTCCGCCCTGCCGCTGGAGCGGCTGGGGGAGGCCGGGGCGGTGCTCTGCGACCCGCGCTGGCCGGAGGCGGCGGAGCTCGTGTTCCGGCGGGCGCGGGAGATCGGTCTGCCGAGCGCGATGGACGCGGAGAAGAGCGAGGAGCGGATCCTGCGGCAGCTCGTGCCGCTGACGGACCACGCGATCTTCGCCAAGACGGGCCTCTCGATCTTCGCGCCGGGGGTTCCGCCCGAGGAGGGGCTGGCGCGGGCGCTGGCCGCGGGGCCGCTGAAGCTGGCCGCCGTGACGCTGGGGGAGAAGGGCACGCTCTGGCTCGCGCCGGGGATGGAGGCGCCGGCGCGGCGGCCGGCCTTCCCGGTGGACGCCACGAACACGACGGGCGCGGGGGACGTGTTCCACGGCGCCTTCGCGCTGGCGCTGGCGGAGGGGCAGGGGATGGAGGAGTCGCTGCGCTTCGCCTCCGCGGCCGGGGCGCTGCGGGCGCGGGACGGGCGGACGCCGGACCGGGCGATGCTGGAGGAGCTGCTGGCGGGCGAGACGGACGTGCCGCCGCTGCGGGTGCGGCGGAAGGCGTAAGGGGCGCGTTCAGGCGGGCGTAAGCTTGTTGCGGTAGCGGTGGCGCCCTCTTGAGGCGGGGCGCGCATGGCCGAGACCGAATCGCGGGGGGCGGCGTCCCCGCAGGACTTTCCGCAGCCGGCGCGGGGTTCGGCGCCCGGCCCGGCGCGGTTCCGGCCGGGCGACCCGGTGCCGATGTTCCACGCGGCGGTCGACAGCAATCCCCGCTACGCCTTCCACAGCGTGGCGGGGCGCTACGTGGTGCTCGCCTTCCTGGGCTCGGCGTCGCACCCGGCCTCGGCGGGGGCCTCGGCGGGGGCCTGGGCGGCGCTGGGGCGGGCGCGGGCGGCGGGGCTGCTGGACGACGCGCGGGCCTGCGCCTTCGCGGTGACGGCGGACCCGGCCGACGCGGCGCCGGCGCTGGCGGACGCCCTGCCGGGCCTGCGCGTGATCCGCGACCACGACCGGGCGGTGAGCCTGGCCTATGGCGCCTGGGTGGCGGCCGGGGCGGGCGGCTACACGCCCTTCGCGCTGCTGCTGGACCCGATGCTGCGCGTGCTGGCGGCCGCGCCGGTGGGCGCGATCGAGCGGCTGCTCGGCCTGCTGGCGGGGCTGCCGGCGCCGGGGCTGCACGCGGGGATGGAGGTGCCGGCGCCCGTGCTGGTGCTGCCGCGCGTGCTGGAGCCGGATTTCTGCCGCGCGCTGGTCGCCCTCTACGAGGAGAGGGGCGGCCAGGAGAGCGGCTTCATGCGCGAGGTGGGCGGGCGGACGGTGCCGGTGCTCGACGCCGGGCACAAGCGGCGCAAGGACCTCGTCATCGAGGACGAGGCGGTGCGCGCCGGGCTGCGCGAGCGGCTGGCGCGGCGGCTGCTGCCGGAGATCGAGCGCGCCTTCGGATTCCGGGCGACGCGGATCGAGCGCTACATCGTCGCCTGCTACGACGCGGCCGATGGCGGGCATTTCCGCGCGCACCGCGACAACACGACGCGCGCCACCGCGCACCGGCGCTTCGCGGTCAGCATCAACCTGAACGAGGGGTTCGAGGGCGGCGACCTCCTCTTCCCGGAGTTCGGGCCGCGGCGCTACCGGCCGCCGCCGGGGGGCGCGGTGGTCTTCTCCTGCTCGCTGCTCCACGAGGCGGGACGGGTGACGCGGGGGGTGCGCTACGCGACGCTGCCCTTCCTCTACGACGAGGCGGGGGCGCGGGTGCGGGCGGAGGGGCGGCGCTTCCTCGGCGCGGCGGAGGGCTAGGCGCCGCCCCGGGCGCTCAGGCCGCGCGGGGCAGGATGCGGCTCTCCTCGGCCCAGTCGAAGTAGAGGCGGCGGGCCTCGGCGGCGACGGGGCCGGGCTGCATGTGGTTCTCGGCGTAGCGGGTGCAGGGCTGGACCTTGCCGAAGTTGCCCGTCGCGAAGATCTCGTCGGCGGTGTCGAGCATGGCGGTGGTGACCGTGCATTCCCGCACCTCGCGGCCGGATTTGCGCAGCAGGTCGATGATGCGGGCGCGGGTGATGCCCGCGAGGAAGGTGCCGTTGGGCTCGGGCGTCATCACCACGCCGTCCTTGACCATCATGATGTTGGCGGAGGCGAACTCGGCGACGTTGCCGGCCTCGTCCAGCACGACCGCCATGTCGAAGCCGTGCTTCTTCGCCCAGGCCGTCGCGCGGGCGGAGTTGGGGTAGAGGGCGCTGGCCTTGCTGTCCGTCGGCGCCATGTCGGCGGCGGGGCGGCGGAAGGGGGCGGTGACGGCGGTGAAGCCCGTCGCGGGCGGCAGGGGGGCGTCGTAGACGGAGAGGATGAACTCGGTGCTGTCGGGGTCGGGCTGGGCGGCGCCGAGCCCGCGGCGGACGAAGAACATCGGGCGGATGTAGAGCTCGGCGTCGGGCGGCATGCGGCGGACGCCCTCGCGGCAGAGCTCCTCGATCGCCTCCGCGGTCATGGTGGGCTCCATGAGCATGTTGCGGGCGGACTGGACGCAGCGGCGGCAGTGCAGGTCGAGGTCGGGCACGGTGCCGCGGATGGCGCGCGCGCCGTCGAAGATGACGGAGCCAAGCCAGAAGGCGTGGTCCATGGGGCCGAGGACCTTGGGCTCCTCGGTCGACCAGTTGCCGAGGTGCCAGAAGACGCCGGCCATGTGTTCTCTCCCGTGCCGTTGGTGGGGCCGTTGGTGGGCGGACCCTGCCATGGACGGGGGCGGGGGGTGAAGGGGGCGGCGGGGTCAGAAGGGGCCGAAGTTCTTGGCGGCGATGGCGGCGGCGACGACGAGGATGAGGGTGCAGCTCGCGACCACCAGCGCCGCCGCCCAGGCGGGGAGCGCGACGGTCGTGTTCACGACGACGTTCTGGTTCGCTTCCAGGGCAGAGGCGCCGTCGCCGCGACGGGCGCGGCCGCTCGGCAGCTCCATCGGGGAGCCGTCGGGCTTGCAGGGGACGACGATGCTGCGGGGGATGCCGATCAGGCGCTGGAGAGGGGAGTTCTTGCCCTCGGAGTAGCCGGCGAGCTGGATGTCGAGCGAGGTGCCGCCGTCGCCCACCGTGATGACGCTGCCCCACTGGCCGGCGCGGCCCATGGCGCCGTCGCCGCTCTCGTTCACGCGGAGGCGCACGAGGTCGCCGGGCTGGTAGCGCAGGACGTAGCCCTTGCCGTCGGTGCCGTAGCGGATTTCCATGGGCCTGGCCCCCGTCGATGGTCGCGTCGATGATCGCGATTTCGTTACATGATCCCACCGAGGGCTTAACGATCGGTTTGGCGCGCCGGGCGCCATGAAGCCTTGCCGGCGCGGCGTTCGTTCCCTGGTTTGCCTTCGGTTCTGGAAGTGGGTTGCCGCGATCGGCTAGGGGCTGCTCTACGGGCCCGCGCGCGCGGCGGCGTCCGGCGAGGGCGGGGCCTGGCTGCCGCGGTGCCCGCGCCGCGTCCTTGGGGGGATGATGCCGAGAGACGAGAGCCGCCCGGCGGCGGAGGGAGCGGGGCCGGGAGCGGCGCGGCGGAGCGTCGTCGGGGAGCTGCTGCTCCTGGCCTCGGTGGCCTTCCCGATGCTCGTCTTCCTCGGCGTCGCGGCGCAGGACTACCGGCGGACGCTGCAGGCGGCGCACGCGGAGCTGCTGGCCGCGGCCGAGACCATGGCCGGGCACGCGCGCAACGTGTTCCGCTTCGAGGCGCTGGCGCTGGGCGCGACGGAGGACTGGCTGCGCGGGGTCGCGGACAGCGACATCCTGGCGAGCCCGCGCCAGTACCACGCGCGGCTGGCGGCGCTGAAGCGCTTCGCGGGCGACGACCTCGGCATCACCGTCATCGGGGCGGACGGGCGGCCGCTGGTGGATTCCGACCGGGCGACGCCGCCGCGCGGGATCGACCTCAGCGACCGGGCCTATTTCCGCTGGCACCGGGACCATCCGGGCGGCGAGCCGCACGTCGCCGCCCCGCTGCGCAGCCGGGTGAGCGGCGAAACGCTGTTCTTCCTCTCGCTACGCCGGAACGGGCCGGGGGGCGAGTTCGCGGGGGTGATCGCGGCCGCGGTGCGGCAGAGCAGCTTCATCCAGTTCTGGGACCGCGCGGCCTCCGACCCGCTCGACGCGATCAGCCTGTTCCGGGACGACGGGCTGCTGCTGGCGCGCCGGCCGGCGATCGACCCCGAGGCGGGCACGCGGCTGGACCCGGACGGGCCGATCGGCCGCGCCGCGGCCTCGGGGGTGGAGGGGCGGGTCTTCGGCAGCACCTCGCCCATCGACGGGGTGGAGCGGATGAACGTGCTGCGGCGGATCGAGGGCTACCCGGCCTTCATCGTGCACGGGATGCCGCGGTCGGCGGTGCTGGCGCCCTGGCGGGACCGGCTGGTGGCCTATGGCGTGCTGGCCGGGGGCGCGACGGCGGCGCTGCTGTCGCTCTCGCTGCTGTCGCGGCGCCGGGCGCGGGCACTGGACCTCGCGAACGCGACGCTCGAGCAGCGGGTGGAGGAGCGGACGGCGGAGATCCAGGCCGGGGAGGCGCGGCTGCGCTTGCTGGCGCGGGAGGTGGACCACCGGGCGAAGAACGCGCTCTCGGTCGTGCAGGCGACGCTGCGGCTGACGCCGCGGCGGGACGCGGAGAGCTTCGCGGCCTCGGTCGAGGGGCGGGTGCTGGCCCTGGCCCGGGCGCAGACGCTGCTGGCGGCCGACCAGTGGCGGGGGGCAAGTCTCGGGACGCTGCTACGGACGGAGCTCGCGCCCTTCGTCGCGCGCGAGGGGGAGGGGCCGCTGGCGGAGCTGCGGGGCCCGGCCGTGCTCGTGCCGCCGGTCGCGACCCAGCCGCTCGCGATGGTGGCGCACGAGCTGGCGACGAACGCGGTGAAGCACGGGGCGCTCTCCGCGCCGGGCGGGCGGGTGCTGGTGACCTGGGAGGTGGCAGGGGACGTGGGGGCGGCGCCGGAGGGGGGCGCGGGGCGGCTGCGGCTGCGCTGGGAGGAGCGGGGCGGGCCGCCGGTCGCGGGGCCGCCGGCGCAGCGCGGCTTCGGGTCGCGGGTGCTGCAGTCGGTGGTGCGGGGGCAGCTCGGCGGGCGGCTCGACCTGCACTGGCATGCGGGGGGTCTGGTGGCGGAGCTCGAGGTGCCGCTCTCGGCAGTGGCCCGGGCGGGGATGGCCGGCGCCGGGTGAGGGCGGGCGCGGGCCGCCGGGGCGCTTGACCCCCGCGGAGGAGCGGTGTGGATGCGGGGGATGGAACCAGCGCCGCCCCCTTCCGCCGTCCGGCCCAAGCGGCCGCCGGAGCCGGACCGGCTCTGCGGCCTGGCCGCCGTGTCGGCCGTCTTCGCGCGGCGGCCGCGGGACGTGCTGCGGCTGTTTCACCTGCCGTCCCGCCGGCGGGAGGCGAATCCCTTCTGCGCGGCCATGGCGGCGGCGCGGAAGCCCTACCGCGAGGTGGGGGAGGAGGAGCTGGCGCGGGTGGCGGGCACGGTCCACCACGGGGGGATCGTGGCCGTCGCGACGCGGCGGCGGGTGCCGGTGCTGGCCCTGCCGCTGGCGCCCGCGCTGCGGGTGGCGCCCGTGCTGCCCGTGCTGGACGGGGTGTCGAACCCGCACAACCTCGGCGCCATCGCGCGCTCGGCGGCCTTCTTCGGCTGCATCGGCATGGTGCTCTCGGGCGACCCGCGCCAGGCGGGGCTGTCGGACGCGGCCTTCCGGACGAGCGAGGGGGGGCTCGAGGTGCTGAGCCTCTGGCAGGCGCCGGACCTGCTTGCGGTGCTGCCGCGGCTGGGGGTGGCGACGGTGGCGGCGGTCGCGGCCGGGGGGGTCGCGCCGGAGCGGCTCTTCGCGGGCGGGGCGCGGCCGGGCTGCGTCGCCCTCGTGCTCGGCAACGAGGAGGCCGGGGTCTCGGAGGCGGTGGCGGCGGCCTGCGACGCGCGGGTGACGCTGCCGGGCTCGGGGCGGGTGGAGAGCCTGAACGTCTCGGTGGCGGCGGCGGTGCTCATCCACGCGCTGTCGGCGCGGCGCTAGGGCGGGGGGCGCCGAGGGGCGCCAAAGGGCGTCAGTCGTCCTTGCGCTTGCGCCGGCCGGCCGCGGGGCCGGTGACGTGGCCCTGGGCCGAGAGGGCCTCGAGGCGCGGGGGCAGGGAGGCGCGGATGGTGGCGCGGTAGGCGGGGGCGCGCTTCCAGGCCTTTCGTTCAAGCTTCGTCATGCCGCAGCCGAGGCACCAGCCGGTGGCGTCCTCGTGCTCGCAGATCTTGATGCAGGGGCGTTCGTCGGGGGCGGGCGGCTGGGGCAAGGGCGGCTGGGTCACGGGCGGGTTCTCGCGGGGTTCGCCGGAGGAAGGGGCGAGGGCGCGCGGGGTTGCCCCGCCGGGCGAGGGGCCTGCCCTGCCGGATGGGCGTTGCTCCGCCGGGCGGGGGTCTCCCGCCGGGCGAGGGCCTTGCCCCGCCGGGCCTGCGGGGCGACATGCGGGCCGCAACCGTCCGGAGACCGCCCGCCCATGACCCTTCGCCGCCGCACCCTGGTCGGAGCCGCCGCTGCCCCGGCGGCCGCGCCCCTCGCCGCCCTCCTGGCCGCGCCGGCGCGGGCGCAGGCGCCCTTCCCGAACCGTTCCCTGCGCGTGGTGGTGCCCTTCGCGCCGGGCGGCGCGGTGGACATCACGGGGCGGCTGCTGGCCGAACGGCTGCAGCCGGTTCTCGGGCAGACGGTGGTGGTGGACAACCGGGGCGGCGCGGGCGGGAACATCGGGGCGGAGTTCGTCGCGCGGTCCGACAAGGACGGCTACACGATGCTGCTCGGCTCGGTCTCGATCATGGCGGCCAATAAGTATCTCTACCGCCGCTCCATGCCGATCGACCCCGTGAAGGATCTCGCGCCGGTGACGCGGGTGACGACGGGGACGGTGCTGCTGGTGGTGAACGCGCAGCGGCCCTGGCGGAGCTTCGCGGACCTGGTCGCGGCCGCGAAGAAGGACCCGGGCAAGATCACCATGGGATCGTCGGGCACGGGGACGGTGAGCCACCTGACGCTGTCCTCGGTCTGCCGGGCCGCGGGGATCGACATCACGCACGTGCCCTATCGCGGCGGCGGGCCGGCCATCTCGGACCTCGTCTCGGGCAACATCGACATGATGTTCGACGTGATCCCGGCGCTAATGCCGCATGTGCGCGAGGGGCGGTTCCGGGCGCTGGCGGTCGGCAGCGCGGAGCGCGTGGCCTACGTGCCGGAGATCCGGGACGTGCCGGGCATGAAGGAGCTGCTGCCGGGCTCGGGCATCGACATGCAGAGCTGGTACGCGGTGAACGTGCCGACGGGCACGCCGGCACCGGTGGTGGAGCGGCTGCACGGGGCGATCCGGCAGGTCGTGGGCTCGGACGACTTCCGGTCGCGGCTGGAGCCGCTCGGCTTCACGCCGGTATCCGACGAGACGCCGGCGGCCTACGCGGCCTATCTCGCGCAGCAGGACGCGCTGTGGAAGGGGCTGGTGGAGCAGTCCGGCGCGACGCTCGACTAGCGGCCGCGCACGGGGCGGCCGCTCGCGGGGCGACCGGGCACGGGGGTGCCGCCGGGGTGCCCGCCTGGGGCGCCGCCGCGGGATCGGACAGGCCCGGCCGGAGGGTTCCGGCCGGGAGGGGGATCAGCCGCCCTCGGCGGGCGCGATCAGGCCGGCGAGGTTGGTGAGGAGGCCCCGGAGGCCGGAATGCGCCTCCTCGTCGGCGAAGAGGGCGAGCTGCATGATGACGAGCGCCGCGGCGCGCATCGCATCGGCACCCCTGGGGTCGGTGACCGGTTCGGCGCTCAGCTTGCGGTCCTTTCCTGTCGCGCGTCGGCGCGGTTTCGCTCCTTGTCGGGCCGGCGTTCTCGGCCAGCTTCTCGCCGGCAGCCCGGCCCGCGGCGTCCGCCGCGCGCCGGCCGCCTCGGCGGGGCCTGACGGTGCCCCGCGATGACGATCCGCTGATCTATCTTTTATCGAAACAATTAATGATACGTAAACACGTTTCCGTGATCATGCCTTGGGCAGGGGGTGCCGAAGGCATGAGCAGGCGCGCTGTGTCCTTTTTGCTCAGGCGGCCCGGCGCCTAGGCGCCGAGGAGCTGGCCGCCGTCCACCACGAGGCTCTGGCCGGTGATCCAGCCGGCGCGCGGGGAGGCGAGGAAGAGGACGGCCTCGGCGATCTCCTCCGGGCGGCCCATGCGGCCGAAGGGGATGGAGGCGAGGGTGGCCTCGTAGAGGGCGGGGTCCTCGGTGCGGCGCCGCTCCCAGGTGCCGCCGGGGAACTCGACCGAGCCGGGGGCGACGGCGTTGGCGCGGATGCCGTGGGCCGCGAGGACGCGGGCCTGGCTCGCGGTGTACTGGATGACGGCGGCCTTCACCGCGGCGTAGGGCGGGTTGCGCTTGGTGGCGCGCATGGCCGAGATCGAGGCGATGTTGACGATGCTGGCGCCGCCGGCGGCGCGGGCGCCGGAGGCCTCGAGGAAGGGGCGGGCGGCGCGGCTCGCGCGCACCACGGCCATGACGTCGACCGAGAGGGAGGCGGCCCAGCTCTCCTCGTCGTCGGCGCGGCCGAAGCCGGAGGCGTTGTTCACGAGGACGTCGATGCCGCCGAGCGCCGCCGCCGCGGCGGGCACGAAGGCCTCGATGGCCGCGGCGTCGGCGAGGTCGCAGGGGGCGGCGTGGACGGTGCCGCCGAGGGCCGCGAGCTCGGCCCGCGTCGCCTCCAGCGGGCCGGTGCCGCGGGCGCAGATCGAGACGGCGGCGCCGGCTCCGGCGAGGGCGAGGGCGATGGAGCGGCCGATGCCGCGGCTGCCGCCCATGACGACGGCGCGGCGGCCGGTGAATTCCCCGTTGGCGGGCATGGTGCGTTCCTTGTTCTCTTGGGGATGCCATGATGCCCGCGCCCGCTTGCGCTGTCGCGAGGGGGCGGCGGCGGGGAGAGCGCGCGATGCAGGGACGGCGGGACCTTCTGGGCGATATCCTCGGCGGAGGGCTGGCCGCGCTGGCGGCGGGCCCGGCCGCGGCCCAGCCGGTGGGGGGCGGGCGGGCGGTGCGGGTGATCGTGCCCTTCCCGCCGGGCGGGGCGATCGACCTGCTCGGGCGGCTGGTGGCGGAGCGGCTGGGGCCGGCGCTGGGGCAGAACGTGGTGGTGGAGAACCGGGGCGGGGCCGGGGGGATCCTGGGCACCGACGCGGTGGCCAAGGGGGCCCCGGACGGCACGGTGATCGGGGTGATCGGGGGCGTGACGCTGACCGCCTATCCCACCCTCTACGAGCGCCTGCCCTTCGACCCCGCCCGCGACCTGCAGCCGCTGACGATGATCACCTCGGGCGCGCTGCTCTGCGTGGTGAACGCCGCGGAGGCGGCGCGGCGGGGCTGGACGGACTTCCGGGCGCTGATCGCCTGGTCGAAGGCCAACCCGGACCGGGTGAAGATGGGCTCCTCCGGCCCCGGGACCTCGTCGCACCTCATCATCGAGGCGATCAACGCCATGGCGGGGGCGCGCATCCTGCACGTGCCCTACCGGGGCGGCGGGCCGGCCATCACGGACCTTCTGTCGGGCACGATCGACCTGATGTTCGACGTGACGCCCGCGCTGATGCCGCAGGTGCAGGCGGGCAAGTTCAAGCCGCTGGCGGTGTCGTCGCGCGCGCGGATGGACTTCGCGCCGGAGGTGCCGGGGATGGGGGAGTTCGCGGACCTCGGCCTCGGCGAGCTCGACCTGCTGTCCTGGAACGCGCTGATGCTGCCGGCGGGCACGCCCGCGCCGGTGGTGGAGCGGCTGCTGGCGGCGGTGCGGCAGGCGGCGGCGGACCCGGCGCTGGTGGAGCGGCTGCGGCCGCTCGGCTACGACGTGGTGCTGAGCGAGAGCCCGGCGGCGCTGGCGGCCCAGGTGGAGCGGGAGACGCCGGCCTGGAAGCGGCTGGTGGAGATGTCCGGCGTGAAGCTCGACTAGGGGGCGCAACCGACGATGGCGCTTGCGTCGGAATGAAACAGTGCCGGTCCAAGGGTGGCAACCCCGGCGCGCAGGACCCATTAGCACGGCATGGACGTGGGCGAGCTTGATCTGCTGGTGGTGGGGGCCGGGGCGGCCGGCCTCGGGGCGGCGCGGGAGGCGATGTCTCTCGGGCTCTCGGTGCGGGTGCTGGAGGCGCGGGGGCGGGTCGGCGGGCGGGCGCGGACGGACCTCTCGCTCGGGCACCCGATGGACCTCGGCGCGACCTGGCTGCACGCGGCGCAGGCGAACCCGCTGGTGCCGCTGGCGGAGGCGCGGGGGCTCGCGCTGTTCGACCACGACGCGGTGCGGAGCGCGCGGGTCTGGCTGGGCGACCATTGGGCGGGCGAGGCGGAGGCCGCGGATTACGAGCGGGCGGAGCGGGACTGGGGGATCGCGGTGCGGCTCGCCGCCGCGCGCGCGCGCGCGCGCGAGGGCGGCCGGGCGCCGAGCCTGGCGGAGGCGGCGCCGCGCGGCGGCTTCTGGGACGCGACGCTGACGCATTGGGAGGGGCCGGTGATCGCGGCCGCCGAGGCGTCGGCGATCGACCTCGACGACTACCTCGCGACGCTGCTCAGCGGCACGAACCTGCTGCCGCGGGAGGGCTGCGGGCATCTTCTGGAGGCGCTGGCGGAGGGGCTGCCGGTGACGCTGGGCGCGCCGGTCTCGCGGATCGACTGGGGCGGGAAGCGGGTGCGGGCGGAGGGGGATTTCGGCGCGCTGGAGGCGCGGGCCGCGGTGGTCACGGTCTCGACGGGCGTGCTGGCGGGGGGCGGCATCGCCTTCTCGCCCGCGCTGCCGGCGGCGGTGGAGGAGGCGGCGCACGACCTGCCGATGGGGCTGCTGGAGAAGGTCGGCCTGCCCGCGGCCGGGGCGGACCGGCTGGACACGCCCGCCTTCGGGGGGATGGAGCGGCGGCTCGAGGAGGGGGAGCGGGCGATGACCTTCGTCGCCTGGCCCTTCGGGCGCGGGCACCTCGAGGGCTTCGCGGGCGGGTCGCTGGCCTGGGAGCTGTCGCGGGCGGGCGAGGCGGCGATGGTGGAGTTCGCATTCTCCGAGCTCAGGCGGATGCACGGGGCGCGGGCGGACCGGGCGCTGCGGCGGGAGGGGGCGGTGGTGTCGGCCTGGGGGCGGGACCCCTGGGCGCGGGGGGCCTACGCCGCGGCCCGGCCAAGCCGCGGCGGCGCGCGGCGGGCGCTCTCGGCGCCGGTCGGGGGCGGGCGGCTGCGGCTGGCGGGCGAGGCCTGCCACCCGAGCCTTGCCGGGACTTTGGCAGGCGCTTGGCTAAGCGGGGCGGAGGCGGCGCGGGAGGTGGCGGCGCTTCGCCCGGCCGCGGGCGCGCGGGCGTGACGGCCCCGGCGATGACGACACCGGACGGGGAGGCGGCCGCGCCGGCGGTGCGGCGCGAGGGGGAGGTGCTGCGCTTCTCCGGGGCGCTGACGAGCCTGACCGCCGGGCGGGTCTGGCGGGAGGCGCTGCGGGCGGCCGAGGGGGCGGGGCGGATCGACCTCTCGGGGCTCGCGGTGCTGGACACGAGCGGGGCGGCGCTGGTGATGGCGGCCCAGGAGGCCGCGGGCGGCGGGGTGCCAGTGGAGGGGGCCTCGCGCGCGGTGGGGGCGGTGCTGGAGCGGTCGCGGGGCGCGGTGCGGGCGCCCGCGAAGCCGGCGGCGGCGCCGCGGCGGCTCGGGCTGGTGCGCTCGGTCGGCGCCTGGGGCGTCGGGCGGATCGGGAGCGCGGGCGAGGGGGTCGCCTTCGTCGGCGAGGCGGCGGCGACGGTGGTGAACGCCGCGCGGCGGCCGCGGGACCTGCGGGTGGCCGACGTGCTGCGGCACCTCGACGAGGTCGGCACGCGGGCCTTCGGGCTGGTGGCGCTGCTCGGCGTGCTGATCGGTGTGATCCTCGCCTTCCAGTCCTCCATCCCGATGCGGCAGTTCGGGGCGGAGATTTTCATCCCGCGGCTGGTGGGGCTGTCGCTGCTGCGCGAGCTCGGGCCGCTGCTGGCGGGGGTGGTGCTCGCGGGGCGGACGGGCTCGGCCTACGCGGCGGAGCTCGGCACGATGACGGTGAACGAGGAGGTGAGCGCGCTGCGGATCATGGGGATCGACCCCATGGTGCTGCTGGTGCTGCCGCGCCTGGTGGCCGCGACGGTGGCGATGCCGGTGCTCGCGCTGCTGATGGACCTCGCGGGACTGGTGGGGATGGGGGGCGTGATGCTGAGCCTCGGCTTTCCCGTGCGGCTCGTGCTGAACCAGCTGCAGGTGGGGGTGAACCTCGGGGACCTCGTCGGCGGGCTCGGCAAGGCCGCGGTCTTCGGGCTGGTGATCGCGGGGCTGGGCTGCCGGGCCGGGCTCTCGGCCGGCAGCGGGCCGCGGGCGGTGGGCGACGCCGCGACCTCGGCCGTGGTGGGCGGGATCGTGGCGCTGGTGGTTCTCGACGGCATCTTCGCGGTGCTGTTCTTCCGGCTGGGGTGGTGATGAGCGCGGTGATGGAGAGGGGCGCGCGCGCCGGGGCCGGGCAGGGGGCGGGCGAGGCGGTGATCGAGGTGCGGGGCGTCGCCATGGGCTTCGGCGGGCGCACGCTGTTCCGGGAGGTGAGCTTCGACGTCGCGCGGGGGGAGGTCTTCGTCATCCTCGGCGGCTCGGGCTGCGGCAAGTCGACGCTGCTGAAGCTGATGATCGGCCTCCTCGAGCCGACCGCGGGGGAGGTGACGATCCTCGGCGGGCATCTTGCGAGCGCCACGGGGGAGGCACGGCGGAACCTGCTGCGCCGACTCGGCGTGATGTGGCAGTCGGGCGCGCTGTTCGGCTCGATGACGCTGCTGGAGAACGTGATGCTGCCGCTCGAGGCCCATACCGACCTGCCGCGCGAGGCGCGCGAGAGCGTGGCGCGGGTGAAGCTCGGGCTGGTCGGGCTGTCGGACGCGGAGGCGCGGCTGCCGGCGGAGATCTCGGGCGGCATGGCCAAGCGGGCGGGGATCGCGCGCGCCATGGCGCTCGACCCGCCGATCCTGTTTCTCGACGAGCCGAGCGCGGGGCTGGACCCCGTGACCTCGGCGGGGCTGGACGAATTGATCAAGGACCTGGCGCGCGACCTCGGCACGACCTTCGTCGTGGTGACGCATGAGCTGCAGTCGATCCTCGCGATCGGGGACCGCTGCATCATGCTCGACAAGGAGGCGCAGGGGATGATCGCCGAGGGCGACCCGCGGCGCCTGCGGGACGAGCCGCCGAACGACACGGTGCGGCGCTTCTTCCGGCGCGAGGTGGCCTGATGCCCGCGCAGTCCCGGCGGCTCTACCTTCGCGTCGGCGTCCTCATCCTGGTCGGCCTCGCGCTCGGGCTCGCCTTCGTCCTCTTCTTCACGGCGGGCAAGCTCGGGCGGAAGACGCAGACCTTCGAGACCTACGTGCGCGAGAGCGTGACGGGGATGGATGTCGGCGCCGCCGTGCGGTTCCGCGGCGTGCAGCTCGGGCAGGTGACGGAGATCAACCTCGTCGCGACCTCCTACCCGCCGCCGAAGGACAACTTCACCGCGGCCTACCAGCGCGTCATCGTGCGCTTCGCGCTCGACCTGACGCGGCTGCGCGACACGCCGGACGTGCAGCAGGCCGTCGACAACGGGCTGCGCGCGCGGCTGGCGACGACGGGCATCACGGGGGTGGGCTACATCGAGCTCGACTTCGTGGACAAGGACCGCTTCCCCGCGGAGGTGCCGCCCTGGACGGCGGAGTACGCGGTCATCCCCTCCATCCCGAGCACGGTGGCGCAGGTGACCTCGGTGGCCGAGGCGCTGGCGCAGCGGGTGAGCGACCTGCCGATCGAGCAGATCCTGGGCGACATGTCCGGCCTGCTGGCGGACCTGCGGCGGCAGGTGAACGAGGGGGACCTCGCCCGCACGGCGCAGGCGGCGACGGAGACGCTGGCGACGCTGCAGCGGACGGTGGCCGACCTCAACCTGCCGGAGCTGTCGACGGAGCTGCGCGGCACGATCGCCGAGGCGCGCGGGCTGCTCGCGGGGCCGGAGGTGCGGGGGACGCTGCGCAACGCGAGCGCGGCGATGGAGCGGCTGCAGCAGGGCATGCAGCGGCTGCCGGCGGCCGTCGCGCAGGTGGAGGCGGCGGCGCGGTCGGTCACGAACACGGTGGGCGACATCAACGGCGACCTGGCGCCGACGCTGCGGGACCTGCGGGCGGCCTCGGGCAGCCTGCGGGAGACGACGGACGGGTTGCGGCGGGCGCCGGCGGCGTCGCTGCTGGCGCCGGCGCCGCCGGTGCCGGACTGGGCGAGGGGGAGGCGGTGATGCGGCGACGGGGTCTTCTGGCGGTGCCGGGGATGGCGCTCCTCGGGCTGGGCGGGTGCTCGGTGATCAGCCCGGCCTACGTGGAGCCGCGGCGCTACCTGCTCGCCCCCGTGCGGCCGGCGGGGGTCGCGCGGCGGCGGGGGACGAAGACCATCCTCATGCGGCTGACGCGGGCGGCGCCGGGGCTGGACGGGCGGGGGCTCCGCTCCATCCGGGCGGACGGGACGGAGGCGGTGGAGTACTACGCGGAGTGGACCGCGCCCCCGGCCGAGGCGGCGGAGGCCGCGCTGCGGCGCTGGCTGGTGGACGCCGGCGCCTTCGCGGCCGTGCTGGCGCCGGGGACGCGGGGGAACGCGGACCTGGTGATGGAGAGCGAGCTGCTGGCGCTGCACGTCGACCTCGGGCGCGGGGTGGCGGTGGCGGCGATGAGCGCGGTGCTGATGCGCGAGACGAGCCAGTTCGGCACGCGGGTGGTGGCGCAGTTCAGCGTGCAGGGCACGGCGCCGGTGCCGCCGGACCGGCCGCTTGGGCCGGACGCGCAGGCGGCGGGGATGGTGGCGGCGCTCGGCGTCGCGCTGGGGCGGCTGGAGGCGGAGCTGTCCCGCCTCGCCTGAGGACGGGCGGCCCTTCCGGCAGGCGGCCCTTCCGGCGGGCGCGACGGCGTATCACGGTTTTGTTGTTGTCTCACCGTGCGCGACATTAACGCGCTGGTGAGATACGTGGGTCCAGTCTCAAAAACAGGGACGAGGGCCGAATAACGGTACCTGTCCCGGTTTGATGGGACAGATGCCATGAACGCCGCGCAGCGGGCCGATGCCTGGGACGAGGTCTGGGCCGACTACGATGCCCGCCAGGCGCAGCGCGCGCCGGAGCGGCCGCGGGAGGCGGCGGTGCTGGCCCGGGCGGGGCGGCGGGGGCGGATGCTGGTGCCGGTGGCGGCGGGGCTGGCGGCGGGGCTGCTGCTGCTCGGCCTCTGGCTGGCGCTTCCCTGGGTGCTGGCGGCGCGGCTCTCGGCGCCGCTCGGCCGGGGGGACGCGCCGGGGCTGATGGAGCAGTTCGACGCCGGGCCGGCGCTGGCGAGCCTTCGGGACGCGCTGCGGGCGGAGGTGCCGGAGGAGGGGGGCGCGGGCGCGCGGCGCTTCCTCTCGGGCATGGCGGAGCGGATGGCGGATTCCTGGGAGCGGCCGGAGGCGGTCTCGGCCTGGCTGGCGCTGCGGGCGCGGGGCGGTCGGGGCGAGGGGAGCCCGGTCGCGCTCTCCCACCTCCGCTCGGCGCGGCCGCTCGGGCTCGCGGCCTTCCGGCTGGAATACGGGCCGCCGGACGAGGCCTCGGGGGTGTCCTTCGACCTCGCCTGGGGCGGGGACGGGTTCAGGGTGACGGCGATGCGCTTCCTCGGCGCGCCGGCCGCCGCGTCCGGGGGGATGCAGGTGGCGGCGCGCTGAGGGGAGGGGCGCCGCCCCCCGGGGATCCGGGAGCGGCGCCCCTCGTTCGGGGTCAGGCCGCCCGCGCGGTCTCGAGGGCCTTCCACACCGTCTCGGGCGTCGCCGGCATGTCGAGATGGGTGATGCCGTCGCTCGAGAGGGCGTCGATGAGGGCGTTCATCAGCGCGGGCGGCGAGCCCACCGCCCCGGCCTCGCCGGCCCCCTTCACGCCCAGCGGGTTGGTGAGGCAGGGGATGGCGACGAGGGAGACCTCGATGGGCGGGAGGTCCCCGGCGCGGGGGAGCGCGTAGTCCATGAAGGAGGCGGAGAGGAGCTGGCCGCTCTCCTTGTCGTAGACGGTGTGCTCCAGCATCGCCTGGCCGATGCCCTGGGCGACGCCGCCATGGACCTGGCCCATGACGATCATCGGGTTGAGCGCGTGGCCGACGTCGTCCACCACGAGGTAGCGGGGGATGTTGATGTGGCCGGTGTCGGGGTCCACCTCGACCTCGGCCACGTGGCAGCCGTTGGGGAAGGTGTGGGCGGGGATGGCCGCGACCTCGGCGGCGTCGAGCAGCGTCACGGTTTCGCCGCGGGCGGCGCGGGCGCGCTGGGCCTGGGCGAGCTCGAGGATGCCGATGCCGCGGTCGGTGCCGGCGATGGAGAATCGGCCGGTCGAGAACTCGATGTCGCCCGGGGAGGCCTCGAGCGCCTCAGAGGCGGCCTGCTTGCCCTTGTCGATGACGGTCGCGGTGGTGGCGAGGATGGCCGTGCCCTCGGAGTAGAGGGAGCGGGCGCCGCCGGTGCCGCCGCCGGTCGGGATCTCGTCGGAATCGCCCTGGACGATCCGGATCTTCTCGATGGGGATGCCGAGCTCGTTGGCGGTGATCATGGCGTAGGCGGTCTCGTGGCCCTGGCCGGTGGACTGGGTGCCCACCAGGACCTCGACCGTGCCGTTCTCGGCGAAGCGGACCTCGGCGCGCTCGCTGTCCGAGCCGCCGGTGGCCTCGAGGTAGTAGGCGAGGCCGATGCCGCGGCGCTTGCCCTGGGCTTCCGAGGCGGCGCGGCGGGCGGGGAAGCCCGGCCAGTCGATGGCGGCGAGCGCGTGGTCGAGGACCTGGTTGAAGTCGCCGGAGTCGTAGGTCTGGCCGACCGGCGTGGTGTGCGGCATGGCCGAGGGGGGCACCATGTTGCGGCGGCGGAGCTCGACCCGGTCGATGCCGGTCTCGCGGGCGGCGGCGTCGATCAGGCGCTCGACGAGGTAGTTCGACTCCGGGCGGCCCGCGCCGCGGTAGGCGTCGACCGGCACGGTGTTGGTGACGACGCCGATGACGTTCGCGTGGATGGCGCGGAAGCCGTAGACGCTGGCGAGGACCTTCGTGCCGGCCGCCGTCGGGATGAAGGGGCCGTAGGTCGAGAGATAGGCGCCCATGTTCGCGATGTTGCGGGTGCGGAGCGCGAGGAACTTGCCGTCGCGGTCGAGGGCGATCTCGCCCGTCGTGATGTTGTCGCGCCCGTGGGTGTCGGAGAGGAAGGCCTCGGTGCGCTCGCTCGTCCAGCGGACGGGGCGGTGCAGGCGGCGGGCGGCCATCATGCAGAGGGCGTATTCGGGGTAGGTGAAGATCTTCATCCCGAAGCCGCCGCCGACGTCGTGGGTGACGACGCGGATCTTCTCGGGCGCGATCTTGAAGGTGGCGCCGGCGAGCGTGCTCTTGAGCGGCCAGGAGCCCTGGGTGCCCGCGTGCAGCGTGAAGCGCTCGGTCGCGGGGTCGTACTCGGCCAGCGCCGCCCGGCCCTCCATGGAGGCGACGACGACGCGGTTGTTCACGATGGTCAGGCGCGTGACGTGGGCGGCCTCCGCGAAGAGGCGCTCGGTCTCGGCGCGGTCGCCGGTCTCCCAGTCGAAGACGGTGTTGTCGGCGATCGCCGGCCAGACCGGGGGCTGGCCGGGGGCCGTCGCGGTCGCGAGGTCGGTGGCGGAGGGGAGGGTCTCGTAGTCGACCTCGATGGCCTCCGCGGCGTCGCGGGCGGCCTCGTGCGTCTCGGCGACGATGAAGGCGACGGGGTCGCCGACGTGGCGGACCACGCCGTCGGCGAGCGCGCCGCGGGGGGTGTTGCCGCGGGGGGTGCCGTCGCGGTTCTTCATGGGGACGGAGCAGGGGATCTCGCCCAGGCCCTCGGCCTTCCAGTCCTCGGCCGTCAGCACGGCCAGCACGCCGGGCAGGGCCTTGGCCGCTGTCGTGTCGATCGAGAGGATGCGGGCGTGGGCGTGGGGGGAGCGGAGGATGGTGCCGATGGCAGCCCCGGTGGCGACCCCGTGGGCGGTCAGGTCGTCGGTGTAGCGGCCGCCGCCGATGAGAAGGCGGGGATCCTCGATGCGGCGCAGCGGCTGGCTCAACCCGAACTTCGCCATGATGCGATCCTCCTGATGCGGTGTTCGGGGGATCATGTGCGATGGGACGGGGGCTCGGGAAGGGGGCCACCCCGGCGGCGCGGCCTGGTTCGGGCCGGGGGCGCCCTGGCGGGGCGGCCGGGCCGGGCCTCCGGGGGGAGGCCGGCCCGGCGACGCGCTACTCCGCGGGGCTGCGGGCGGGGGTCGCCGCCGCCTCGCGCGGGCGGTGGCCGAACCAGCCCTTCACGCGCTCCCGCGTCGACTGGAAGACGACGTAGAGCATCGGGATCATGAAGATGCCGATGAGCGAGGCCGCGAGCATGCCGCCGAAGACCGGCGTGCCCACCGCGCGGCGGGAGACGGCGGCCGCGCCCTCGGCGGTGATGAGGGGCACGAGGCCGAGGACGAAGGCGATCGAGGTCATCATCACCGCGCGGAACCGCAGCCGCGCGCCCTCGGCCGCGGCCTCGCGGATGGGCATGCCGCGCTCGCGCGCCTCCTTCGCGAACTCGATGATCAGGATGCCGTTCTTGGCGGCCAGCGCGATGAGCACGACGAGGCCGATCTGGGCGTAGATGTCGAGCGAGAGCTTGGCGAGGAGGATGGCCACGAAGGAGCCGAGCACGCCGACCGCGATGGAGAGGAGGACGGGGATGGGGATCGTCCAGCTCTCGTAGAGGGCGACGAGGAAGAGGTAGGCGAAGAGGACGGCGAGCGCGAGGATGTAGGCCGTCTGCCCCGTGGCGAGCTTCTCCTGGTAGGCGGTGCCGGTCCAGGCGTAGCCGTAGCCGTTGGGGAGCACGCGGTTGGACAGCGCCTCCATGGCGGCGAGCGCCTGGCCCGAGGAGATGCCGGGCTTGGGGGCGCCGTTGATCGAGATGGCGCGGTAGTTGTTGTAGCGGAAGATCGTCTGCGGGCCGAGGGTGGTGCGCAGGTCGGCCAGCGCGCGCAGCGGCACCATCTCGCCGGAGTTGCTGCGGATCTGGATGCGCCAGATGTCGTCGACGTCGTTGCGGTCGGCGGCCTCGGCCTGGATGTTCACCTGCCAGACGCGGCCGTAGAGGTTGAAGTCGTTGACGTAGATGCCGCCGAGCGCCGCCTGGAGGGTGGAGAAGATGTTGGCGATGGGGACGCCGAGCGCCTGCGCCTTGTCGCGGTCGACCTCCAGGTAGAGGGAGGGGTTGTTGGCGGCGAAGGTGGAGAAGACCGCCGTCAGGTTCGGGTCCTGGTTGGCGGGCACGATGAGGCCGAGCATGGCGGCGCCCAGCGCGTTGATGTCGCGCCCCTCGTAGTCCTGCAGGATGTACTCGAAGCCGCCGCCGGTGCCGAGGCCGATGATGGGGGGCAGGTTGAAGGCGAAGACGTTGGCGGTGCGGATGCCCTGGGTGGTGCCGAAGACGCGCCCGATGGCGGCCTGGACGGAGTTGGCCACGCCTTCCCGGTCCGCGAAGGGCTTCATGCGGATGACCATGAAGGCGGAGTTGGACTGCGCGCCGCCGTCGATGAGCGAGAAGCCGACGATGCCGAGCGTGCCCTGCACGGAGGGGATGGGGCGGACGATCTCCTCGATCTGGCGCACCACCTCGCGCGTGCGGGAGACGCTGGCGCCGGGTGGCAGCTGGGCCTGGACGAAGAAGGCGCCCTGGTCCTCCTGGGGGAGGAAGCCCGTCGGCGTGATCTTGCTGATGGACCAGATGCCGAAGCCGAAGCCCGCGGTCAGCAGGAGGGAGAGGAAGGAGACGCGGACCAAGCGGCGCACGCCGCCGGCGTAGCAGTCCCGCGTCCAGTCGATGCCGCGCAGCACGTAGCCGATGGGGCCGCGGCGGGGCCCGTGGTGGGGCTTGAGGATGATGCCGCAGAGCGCCGGGGAGAGGGTGAGCGCGTTGATGGCCGAGATGACCATGGCGGCGGAGATCGTCACCGCGAACTGGCGGAACAGCTCGCCCGAGAGGCCCGGGATGAAGGCGATGGGGACGAAGACCGAGAGGAGGACGAGGGTGATGGCGATGATCGGCGCGGTGATCTCGTCCATCGCCTTCTTGGTGGCCTCCTTGGGCGTCATCTCCGGGTGGTCGGCCATCACGCGCTCGACGTTCTCGACGACGACGATGGCGTCGTCGACCACGATGCCGATGGCGAGCACCATGGCCAGCAGCGAGACGGTGTTGGCGGAGTAGCCGAGGCCGAGGAGGACGATGAAGGCGCCGACGAGGGAGACCGGGACGGCGATGGTCGGGATGATGGTCGCGCGCCAGGAGCCGAGGAAGAGGTAGACGACGATGACGACGAGGGCGAAGGCCTCGAGCAGCGTCTTGATGACCTCGTGGATGGTCTCGTTCACGAAGTCCGAGCTGTCGTAGAAGACGGTGTAGTCCACGCCGGCCGGGAAGCGGGTCTTGAGCTGCTCGAGCTGCTGCTTCATGGCGGTGGAGACGGAGACGGCGTTGGCGCCCGGCGCGAGGTAGACGCCGAAGGCGATGGCGGGCTGGCCGTTGAAGCGGTTCTCGGTGTCCATGTTGGCCGCGCCGAGCTCGACGCGGGCGACGTCGCGCACGCGGAGCACCGAGCCGTCCTGGTTGGCGCGGACGACGATGTTGCCGAATTCCTCGGGGGTGGTGAGGCGGCCCTTGGTCTCGAGGTTGATCTGGAAGGACTGGTCGTCGCCGATGGGGCGGCCGCCGAGGCGCCCGACGGCGGCCTGGACGTTCTGCGCCTGGATGGCCGCGATGACGTCCTGCGGCGTCATGTTGAGCGAGATGAGGCGGTCCGTCTCGAACCAGATGCGCATGGAGTAGTCCTGCGCGCCGAAGACGTTCACCTGGCCGACGCCCCCCACGCGGGCGAGGTCGTCGAGCATGTTGATGGTGAAGTAGTTCGACAGGAAGAGCGGGTCGAGGTTCGTCGTGGAGTAGACGAAGCCGAACATGAGGACGGCGGAGGACTGCTTGCGGACGACGACGCCCGTGCGCTGGACCTCCTGGGGGAGGCGGGCGAGCGCCGCCTGGACGCGGTTGTTGACGTTGACGGTCGCGAGGTCCGGGTCGGTGCCGAGGGAGAAGGAGACGTTGAGCGTGTAGGTGCCGTCGTTGGCGGAGTTCGAGCGCATGTAGATCATGCGGTCGACGCCGTTGATCTGCCCTTCCAGCGCCTGGCCGACGGTCGATTCCACCACGGCCGCGGAGGCGCCGGGGTAGCGCGCGGTGACGGAGACCTGGGGGGGCACGATGTTCGGGAACTGCGAGACGGGGATGCGGAGCATCGAAATCGCGCCCGCGATGAGGGTCAGGATCGCGATGACGATCGCGAGCCGCGGGCGGTCGACGAAGGTGCCGGAGATCATGGTTCTCTACCCGGCTCTCTAGCGGGCCGTGCCGGACTGGCTGGCGGGCGGGTTGGCGGCGGCGGGCTGGCTGGTGCCAGGGCTGCCGGTGGCGGGGGCGGCGGGCGCGCCGGGCGGCGAGGCGCCGGCGCCGTCGGGGGCGCCCTGGGCGCGGCCCTGGTTCGCGCCGCCGGGCGCCGCGCTCGCGGGGCTGTTGCCTCCGCTCGCGGGGCTGTTGCCGCCGTTGGCCCCGCCATTGGGCGCGGGCGCGGCGCCCGCCGGGCTGCCGCCGG
>NZ_RCZP01000037.1 GCF_006438825.1 Muricoccus nepalensis | reverse complement strand
CCGCCGGGCTGCCGCCGGCCGCGCTGCCCGAGGTGGCGCCGCCGGCCGCGGGGGCGCCGCCGCCGGGGGAGGAGCCGGGCGCGCCGGGCTGGCCCGGGCTGGCGGCGACGGGGGCGGCGTTGACCTGCTGGCCCGGGCGGACGCGCTGGATGCCCTCCACGATGACCTTGTCGCCGAGGTTCAGGCCGCTCTCGACCACCGCGACCTCCGGCGTGTTCTTGCCGAGGCGGAGGTTGCGGCGCTGGGCCTTGCCCTCGTTGTCCACGATGAAGACGTAGCTGCCCTGCTGGTCCTGGAGGACGGCGGCGCGGGGGATGGTGATGGCGAGCACCGGCTCCACGCCCTCGACGTAGACGTTGACGAACTGGCCGTCGATGAGGTCGCGGTCGCCCTCCGGCCCGGTCGGCGGGTTGGGGACGCGGGCGCGGATGAGGATGCTGTCGGTTGCGCGGTTGATCTGGTTGTCGATGAAGTCGACGCGGCCGATCTGGGGGGAGAGGCGGCCGTCGGTGGTGCGGAAGCGGATGCGCACCGCGTCCGCGCCGCCCCGGGAGGCGTAGCGGTCCCGCAGTTCCAGCGCCTGGCGCTGGGAGACGGGGAAGGCGACGCGCATCGGGTCCTGGCTGACGATGGTGGCGAGCGTGCCACTGGTGGGGCCGACGACGTTGCCGATCGTCACGTTCGTCCGGCCGATCTTGCCGTCGATGGGCGAGGTGATCTCGGTGTAGTTGAGGTTGATCTCCGCGGACCGGGCGGCGGCGCGGGCGGCGAGGAGCTGGGCGTTGGCCGTGCGCTCCTGGGCGGTCGCGTTGTCGAGCGTCACGCGGGTGCCGGCGCCGCTCCGCTGGAGCTCCTGCGCGCGGGAGAGGGCGACGCGGGCGTTGGTCAGCTCGGCCTCGGCGGAGGCGATGTTGGCGTTCGTGCGGGCGACCTCGGCCTCGAAGGTCTGTCGCTCGATCCGGTAGAGCACGTCGCCGCGCTTGACCTCCTGGCCCTCGCGGAACACCACCTCCTGGAGGAAGCCGGTGATGCGGGCGGCGATGTCGACGCGCTGCACTGCCTCGACCCGGCCGACGAACTCGGTGCTCTCGGTCACCGGGCGGCGGGCGGCCTCCTGGGTGCCGACCGCGGGCGGGCCCTGGGGGCCGAACTGGGCCTGGGCCGGGCCGGGCGCGGCGAGCGACGCGGCGAGGAGGAGGCCGAGCGCGGCCGCGAGCGGGAGGGGAGAGGCGCCGGGACGGGCGGGGCGGTTTGTGCGACGCGTCATGCGTCGCATGTGGCGGAGGGCGGCGATCCCTGCAAGCCGGCTGAACCGATCCGTTCAGTTTCGTGTTCCGTGGATGGGGCTTGCGAGACGTTATTATTGCGGAATGAGTCGAAACCTGTGTTTGATTTCGTCCCGTGGTACGAATTTGCTTTTGCATATGTTAAACGATGGGCGATAGTGGGGTGAACGATCGGGCGGCTGCTATAGAAGGCAGAGCCGGGTCCTGTGCGGGCAGGCGCCCGGCACGTCATTCCGGCGGGCGCGAGGACCTGCCAACACAGCGGCGCAGGAGCGCCTTGAACGGGAGCGATGCCTTGGATCCGAATGGGCTGACCGGTGCGGCGGCGATAATCCGGACGGATGTGCCCGCGCAGCCGGCAGCGGCGGTGACGCGGGCGCGCCAGGCGCCCCCGCCGCGCGGGAGGCTGCTGTCGCCGCCCTCCACGGCCTCGGGGGTCGCGGCCGTGGGGCGGGCGATGACGGTGCTCGGGGCCTTCCGCCCCGGCGACACCGCGCTGCCGCTGCGGGTGCTGGCAGCGCGGACGGGGCTCTACAAGAGCACCATCCTCCGGCTGCTGGCCTCGCTCGAGCGCCATTGCTGCGTGCGGCGGAACACGGACGGCTCCTGGTCGCCGGGGCCGATGCTGCTCCACTGGGGCTCCCTCTACGCCCGCGGGCTGGGCCTCGAGTCGCTGGTGCCGCCGGTGCTCGACTCGCTGACGGAGGCGACGGGGCAGGGGGCGACCTTCTGGGTGAAGCTCGACGACCAGCGGCGGATCTGCCTCTACCGCGCCGCGCCGCCGCGCACGCTGCGGGTGGCGGTGCAGGCGGGCGACATGATGCCGCTCGGTGCCGCCGCGACCGGGCGGGTCTTCGCGATCTGGGACCCCTCTTCGGCCGAGGCGGTGGAGGCGGAGCCGGAGGTGGCGCCGGGCGCGCACCCCGTCATCGCGACCCAGGGCAGCCGCGACCTCGACGCCGCGGCCATCTCCGCGCCGGTCTTCCAGCCCGGCCGGATCCTCTGCGGGGCGCTGACCCTGTCAGGGTCGAACGAGCGGCTCTGGCCCGAGGTGGAGCGGGTGAAGCCGCTGGTGGCCGAGGCGGCGGCGGGGCTGACCCGGGCGCTGGGCGGCTGAAGAGGTGCGGCCGAGGGCCCGGTTTGGAGGCCTCGGCCGTAAGCTTCCCGAAAGAGTCGCGGGCTTTCACGATTCCTTATTGCTTTCGGGGGAAGATGGTCCTCTCAATGCCGTGAGGGAGTAAACGATGTCTTCTTCGATCGCAGGCCTGAAGACCCGGACGGCGGACCTCGACCGCGCCTCGGGCGACCGCTTCGACCCGCGGACGAGCATCGCCGTGATCGCGGTTCTCTGCGGCGCCCTCTGGTACGGCATCTACGAGGCCGCGTCCTTCATTCTCAACTAGGGCGTCTCGACGGGGGGCGTCTCCGGCCGGGCCTCGGCCAGGGGCGGTCCTGGCCGGGCGGGCGTCGCGAGGGGGCGCCGGGCCCGCCGCGGTCATTCCGGACGGCGGGTGAGCAGGACGAAGAGCCCCGTGCTGATGGCGGTGGCCAGCGCGAAGAAGACCAGACCCGAGCCGATGCCGCCCGCGGCGACGACCGGGCCCGAGGCCGCCTGAAGGATCGCCGCGCCGGCGAAGAAGGCGAGGTTTACCGCCGACATCGCCTTGCCCGTCTGCTCCGGCGGCACGACCGAGCGCGCGAGGGCGAAGACGAGGGGCTGGGCGGAGATCGTCAGCCCGAAGCCGAGCAGCATCGCCGCGTCCCAGGAGGTCGGCAGCGCGCCGAAGGGGCCGCCCGGACCGCCCAGCGCCACGAGGGCGAGGCAGGCGGCCGCGCCGAGATGCCCGATGATGAGGAGGGCGCGCCGGTGGCCGAGGCGCCGGTCGGCGATGCCCCAGAGGGCGGGGCCGATGACCAGCGCCGTGGTCGCCAGGAGGAGGACGTTGCCGGCCTCGACCCGCGTGAGGGCCTTCGCCTCCATCAGCCAGGGTCCGCCCCAGAGGCCGCGCACGCCGATGACCGCCGCGAAGGAGGAGAAGGCCAGCAGCGCCGCGCCCCGGAGCGGGCGGGCGGCGGCCAGGCGCAGGACCTCCCGCGCCTCCCGCCCGAGGCTCCGGCTGCGGTCGGCCGAGGGGCGGTCGTGCACCAGCAGGGCGACGAGGCCGATGACCACGAGGCCGAAGCCGGCCGAGACGAGGTAGCCCGCGCGCCAGCCCGCGCTGTCCACGAGGAGGGCCAGCGGGCTGGAGGAGAGCAGCATCCCGCAGTTGCCGAGCGCCTGGATGAGGCCGGACCAGAGGCCGAAGCGGGCGGGGGAGAGGTTCTTGGCGGCGTAGGTGACGGGGCAGATGAGCATCCCCGCGCAGCCGAGGCCGAGCACCACCTGGGCGACGAGGAAGCCCGCGGCGCCGCCCGCGAGCGCCGCGAGCACCGCCCCGGCCGCGATGATCGCGAGCAGGGTGAGGGAGACGCGGCGCACCCCGAAGCGGTCGAGCGCGACGCCGATCGGCACCTGGGCAAGGGCGAAGGCGAGGTTGTAGGCGCCCGTGAGGGAGGCAAGGCCCTGGCGGCTGACGTCGAGGTCGTGGCCGAGCATGTCCGCGGTGAGGGCGGGCAGGGTGCGGACCATGTTCGACAGGACGTGGCCGAGGGCCAGGCCCACGATCGGCGCGGTGAAGGCGAGGGAGGTCTCGCTCGCGTGCTGCGGCGCCGGGGCGGTGCCGGGCGCCGCCGGGGCGGCGGGGTCGTGCGCGGGCGCCGGGGCGGCGCCGGGGATGGCCATGCGGGACGTCCTCGCGCCCCCGGCCTTCGCGGGCGCGGGGGTCGGTTCCTTGGGAAGGGGCTAGTTCCGGAAGATCTTGCCGGGGTTGAGGATGCCCTTGGGGTCGAGGGCCGTCTTGATGCTGCGCATGACGGCGAGCGCCTCCGGCCCGTGCTCGGTCTCGAGGAACTCGGCCTTGCCGATGCCGACCCCGTGCTCCCCGGAGCAGGTGCCGCCGAGGGAGAGGCCGCGGGCGACGATCTTGCGGTCGAGCGCCCAGGCGCGGTCGAGCGCGGTCGGGTCGTCCTGGTCCACGAGGATGAGGGTGTGGAAGTTGCCGTCGCCGACATGGCCGACGGTCAGGCAGGAGAGGCCGGAGGCGTCCACGTCCTCCTGCGCGCCGAGGAGGGCCTCGGCGAGGCGGGAGATGGGCACGCAGATGTCGGTGGTGATGGCCCGCGAGTTCGCCTGGCTGGCCAGCGCCGCCCAATAGGCGTTGTGGCGGGCGGTCCAGAGCTTGTTCCGCGTCTCGAGGTCGGCCGCCCAGGCGAAGCCGAGGCCGCCCATCTCGGTGGTGATGGCCTGCACCGATTCCGCCTGCTCGCGCACGCCGGCCTCGGTGCCGTGGAACTCGAGGAAGAGGGTGGGCAGGGGCTCGAGGTTCTCGAGCTTGGAGTAGGCGATGCAGGCGCGCATCTGGGCCTGGTCCAGCAGCTCGATCCGGGCGACGGGGACGCCGAGCTGCATGACGGCGATGACGCTCTCGACGCAGCCCTTGAGGTCGTTGAACTGGACGACGGCGGCCGAGGTCGCCTCGGGGATGCCCTGGAGGCGGAGGCGGATCTTGGTGACGATGCCGAGCGTGCCCTCGCTGCCGATGATGAGGCGGGTCAGGTCGTAGCCGTTCGCGGCCTTGCGGGTGCGGCTACCCGTGTTGATGACGCGGCCGTCGGCGAGGACGACCTCGAGGCCCATCACGTTCTCGCGGATGGTGCCGTAGCGGACCGCGTTGGTGCCGGAGGCGCGGGTCGCGACCATGCCGCCGAGGGTGCAGTGGCTGCCGGGGTCGACGGGGAAGAACATGCCCTGGTCGCGCAGGTGGTCGTTGAGCTGGTGGCGGGTCACGCCGGGCTCGACGAGGCAGTCCATGTCCTCCTGGCTGACCTCGAGGATCGTGGTCATGCGGGAGAGGTCGAGGGTGATGCCGGCGCGGACGGGGGTGACGTGGCCCTCGAGGCTGGTGCCGGCGCCGAAGGCGGTGACGGGCACGCCGTGGCGGTGGCAGAGGGCGAGGAGCTGGGAGACCTCCTCGGTGCTCTCGGCGAAGGCGACGGCGTCGGGCTGGACGGGGGTGGTCGTGTCCTCGCCGCGGCTGTGCTGGTCGCGGATGGCGGCGTTGGTGGTGATGCGGTCGCCCAGGAAGGCGCGGGCCTGGGCGATGACGTGGTCGACGGGGCGGGTTTCGGCGGTCATGGGGGGATTCCGGTTCAGTCGTCGCGCAGCAGGGGGCAGGTCAGGCAATGGGGGCCGCCGCCGCCGGCGGTGAAGAGGGAGAGGGCGGGGTCGAGGACCGTCAGCCCCTCGGCGCGGAGCGCCGCGTTGAGGCCGGTGCTTTCCTGGGCCGATACCACGCGCCCCTCGCCCAGGGCCAGGATGTTGCAGCCGAGGTTCATGGCGTCGCGGTAGGGCACGGGGAGGGTGCGGATGCCGTGGCCGCGCAGCCAGGCGAGGAAGGCGGGGTCGAGCACGTCTTCGCAGGCGACGGCCAGGCCGTCCGCCGCCATGCAGAAGAGGACGTCGAGGTGGAGGAAGTGCTCGTCGAACTCCTCGACGCGGACCTCCCAGCCGTCCTCGCGCAGCCAGCCCGCGAGCTGCTCGGCGCCGGCGAGGTCGGTGCGGCCGCCGGAGGCGCCGATGGCGGCGAGGCCGGGGCGGATGACGTGGATGTCGCCGCCCTCGAGCGTGCCGGCGCTCGACTTCCGCCAGAAGTCCGAGCCGTGGGCGGCGTGGAAGTCGAGCAGGGGGGCGTACTCCCCGCGGCGCTGCGGGCGCTCGAGCTGGCCGAGGACGGGGCCGCGATGGGTGAGCGCCACGCTGTCCCGCGTGTAGGCCATGTAGGGGAGGTGGGGTTCCGGGGCGACGCGGCGGACGGTGACGCCCGCCTCCTCCATGGCCTGGACGAGCTCGGCGTGCTGGGCCTGGAGGTGGGCGGTGGCCGGGCGCTGGCCGTCGCGGGCGAGGGTGCGGCGGACGATGCTGTTGGTGGGGATCCAGCGGTAGTGGTCGGGCGCGCAGACGAGGACCTCGCGGAGGGGGGCGGTCTCGGAGGCGACGCGCCAGGCGGGGCCGGGCCGGCTGTCCGGCGGGGGATGGGGCATGGGGGGAGGTTAGAGCCATCCCCGCGGGACGGACACCCCGGTGCCGGACGGCCACGCGAGGCCTCTCGGTTGCGGGGCGGGCCCGCGGATTGTGTCGAGTTCGTTTCTAAACGGCCGGCGCGCGGTATCATCGGGGCCTTCGACGATCCGGGACTCCGATGCGCCTCCGCCCTCTTCTCTCGCTCCCCTTCGCGGCGTGGTCCTGCTCCGCCCTGGCCCAGCCGCTGCAGGGCCTCTATCTCGGCGCCGGCGCGGGCGTGAACCTCGCCTCCGATGACTGGGCCGCTCCGTCGGCCGGCGGGCGCCCCGGGCCGGCGGTCGTCGGGAGCCTCGGTCACGCAGTCGGCCACGGGCTTCGCCTCGAGCTGGAGGGGGCCTATCGCCGAAACGACGCGCGGGACCGTGACCTGGCGGATGGGCAGTCCGGCCTGTCCAGCCGGGCGAGCCGGCAACGGCACGGCGCCATGGCGAATGCCTTCCTCGACCTCGATGCCGGCCTCCCCTGGGTCCGGCCCTATCTCGGCGGCGGGCTGGGCGTCCAGTGGGTCCGGGACCGCGGCACCGTCGAGGGGATCGGCCTCCTCCGCAGCGACCCGCTGAGCGACCGGTCCGACACGAGGCTCGCGGACCGCGTCGCGTCCGGGGCCTACCAGACCTTCCGGCAGCGGGCGGAGGGCACGGGGGCGCGCTTCGCCTACCAGGCCGTGGCCGGGGCGGCCTTTCCCGTCGCGGCGGCGCCCGGGCTCTCCCTCACCCTCGAGTACCGCTTCCTCGGCGTGCCCGGCGCGCGGCGCGTGGCGGTGGAGGAGACCGACACCGCCGTGCGGGGCGGCCGCGCGGCCTCCTCCGCGTGGCGGGGGGAGGGCTGGGCCGGGCCGGGCAGCGACCACTCGGTGCTGCTCGGCCTGCGCTACGAGTTCCTCTCCGGCGCCGCCCGCGGCGGCTGAGGGCGGCGGGCGACCGGGCCCTTCGGCGGCCGGCCGGATTGCGCCGGCGGGGGGACGGGGGAAGGATGCGCCCGCAGGCCGCCGAGGAGTCCCGCCGGGACCGGGCGCGGCCGGGATCAGCGGAGGAACGAGGGTGGCGAACAAGCTCAAGGATGCCTGGAAAGCTGGCCGGAAGACGGTGAACGGGTGGCTGGCCTTTCCCTCGGCCTTCTCGGCTGAGGTGATGGCCGGCCTCGGCTTCGACAGCCTGACGGTGGACCTCCAGCACGGGGTGCAGGACTACCAGTCGGCGGTCGCGTGCTTCCAGGGCATGCAGGGCAAGGGTCCGGCGGCCTCGCCGACCGCCATGGCGCGGGTGCCGTGGAACGAGCCGGGGATCATCGGCAAGCTGCTCGACGCCGGCGCGCAGGGGCTGATCTGCCCGATGGTGAACACGCGCGCCCAGGCCGAGGCCTTCGTCGCGGCCTGCCGCTACCCGCCGCTGGGCACGCGCTCCAACGGGCCGATCCGGGCGGCGATGTACGCCGAGGCCGGGCGCTACTTCTACGAGGCGAACGACGAGGTGCTCTGCCTGCCGATGATCGAGACGAAGGAGGCGATGGACAACCTCGACGCCATCCTCGACGTGCCGGGCGTGGACGGCATCTACATCGGGCCGAGCGACCTCGGCATCTCCTTCGGCATCCTGCCGCCGATCATGGACCGCGAGGAGCCGGAGATGCTGCGCATGTACGAGCGGCTGGTGCGGGCCGCGACCGACAAGGGGCTCGCCATCGGCATCCACTGCACGACCGGGGCCTATGTGAAGCGGATGCACGGGATGGGCTTCACCTTCGGCACCATGGGCAGCGACATGACGAACATGGTGCTCGGCGCGAAGGCGGAGATGGCGGCGCTGAAGGGCTAGCGGCGCCCCTCACCGGGCCTGGGCGATCTGGCGCATGAGGCGCAGCTCCTCGTGGTCGGTTTCCGCGAGGAGGCCGGCCAGCATGTCCTCGGAGAGGGTGCTCTCCTCCTCGTGCCCGATGAGGGCGCGGCGGGCGCTGCGGGTGGCGGCGAGGCGGATCTGCAGGCGGGCAAGCATCTCCGCCTGGGTGCCGCCGGCGGCGATGCCGGAATAGACGCGGTCGATGTCCCGGAACTCGCCCACGAGGTCGCGGGCGATGGCGCCGTCGAGCGGGCTGTCGAGCCGGTGCTGCACCTCCTCCAGCGCGGCCCGCGCCATGAGGCGGCGCGCGGCGGCCTCCTCCGGGTCCATGCCGGCGCGGCTCGGCAGCGCGACCTTCAGCCGCCCGATGACCCAGCCGAGCGTCGTGCCCTGGACGACGAGGGTGGAGAGGATGGCGGTGAAGGCGAGGAAGACGAGGAGCTCCCGGTGGGGGGTCTCGAGCGGGAGGGCGATGGCGGTGGCGAGCGAGACCACGCCGCGCATCCCCGCCCAGCCGATCACCGCGGCCTCGCGCGGGCGGGGGAGGCCGTCGCCGGGGGTGGTCCAGGGGAGGAGGATCGGCAGGAGGGCGATCGGCATCACCCAGGCGAGGCGGGAGAGGATGAGCGTGACCGAGAGCGCCCCCGCGGCGAGGGCGAGGAAGCCGAGCGGGTAGTCGCCGAGGCGGGCGAGGATGCCGTTGAGCTGGAGGCCCACGAGGATGAAGACGAGGCTGGTGAGGGCGAACTCGACGAAGCTCCAGGTCGCCCGCGCCTCGGTCCGGGTGCGGGCGCTGAGGAGGTTCCGCTGCCGGCGGACGAGGAGGATGCCGCCGGTCACCACGGCCATGACGCCGGAGACGCCGAGCGCCTCGGCCCCAAGATAGGCGGCGTAGGCCGTGAGGAAGGTGAGGGCGACCTCGAGCAAGGTGTCGTTCAGGAGGGGGACGAGGCGGCTGGCCCCCCAGGCGACGGCCCAGCCGACCGCCATGCCGCCGAGCCCGACGCCGAGGAAGGTGAGCGCGACGACGCCCGGCGAGACGCTCCCGGCCGCGAGCGCGGAGACCGCGAGGCGGAAGAGCACGAGGGAGGAGGCGTCGTTCATCAGGCTCTCGCCCTCCAGCACCGTCACCACGCGCTGGGGGAGGGGGAGGCGCTTGAGGACGGAGGCGGCGGCGACGGCGTCGGGCGGCGCGACGACGGCGCCGAGGGCGATCGCGGCCGCCCAGGGCAACTCGGGCAGGAGGAGGCGGGCGACGACGGCGACGCAGGCCGCGGTGAAGAGGACCGCGCCGAAGGCGAGCAGCAGGATCGGCCGGATGGAGGCCCGGAACTGCCGCCAGTCCGTCCGCCAGGCGCTGGCCTGGAGGAGCGGCGGCAGGAAGGCGGCCAGGGCCAGCTCGGGGTCGAGCCGCACCTGGGGCAGGCCGGGCACGAAGGCGAGCCCCATGCCGCCGAGGACGAGGACGGCGGCGTAGGGCACGCGGGTGAGGCGGGCGACGACGGCGAAGACCACGCAGGCGGCCATCAGCGCGAGGGTGATCTCGAGGGTGTGCATGGCGCCAGTCTGGGCGCCGGAGGGGGCCTCGGGTAGCCGCCCCGGCGCGCAACGGGCGCGCCGGGAGAGCGGGGCCGGGGGGGAGGCGGGCCCTCAGGCCCGGCCGTAGGTGTCCTCGAAGCGGACGATGTCGTCCTCGCCGAGATAGGCGCCGGCCTGCACCTCGATGAGGGTGAGCGGGATCATGCCCGGGTTCTCCAGCCGGTGGACGCAGCCCAGCGGCAGGTAGACGGACTCGTTCTCGCGCAGGAGGATGCGCTCGGCGTCGCGCTCGACGATGGCGGTGCCGTTCACCACCACCCAGTGCTCGGCGCGGTGGTAGTGCTTCTGGAGGGAGAGCTTCTCGCCGGGGCGGACGAGGATCTTCTTCACCTGGAAGCGGTCGCCCTGGATGAGGCCCTCGTAGTGGCCCCAGGGGCGGTACATGCGGCGGTGGGCGCCGGCTTCCGGGCGCTTCTGGGCGCGAAGCTGGTCGACGAGCTTCTTCACGTCCTGCGCGCGGTCGCGGTGCAGCGCGAGCACGGCGTCCTCGGTGGCCACCACGACCACGTCCTCGAGGCCGACGACGGTGGTGAGGATGCCCTCCGAGCGGACGTAGCAGTTCTTCGCGTCCACCAGCGAGGTCGGGCCATGGGTCGCGTTGCCGGCGGCGTCCTTGGGCGAGACCTGCCAGAGCGCGTCCCAGGAGCCGACGTCGGACCAGCCCATGTCGGCCGGGACGACCGCGGCGTGGGCGGTGCGCTCCATGACCGCGTAGTCGATGGAGATGGAGGGGGCCTCCGCGAAGGAGGCGCCGAGGCGGACGAAGTCGAGGTCGCGCTTGGATTCCTCGATCGAGGCGCGGACGGCCGAGACGAGCTCGGGCGTCAGGCGCTCGAGCTCGGCGAGCAGGGTGCTGGCGCGGGCGACGAACATGCCGGCGTTCCAGAGGTGGCGCCCGCCGGCCAGGTACTCGGCGGCCCGCGCCGCGTCGGGCTTCTCGACGAAGGAGGCGATGGCGGAGGCGCCCTCGAGGCCCGGCAGGGGCGCGCCGGCCTCCATGTAGCCGAAGCCGGTCTCGGGGCTGGTGGGGCGCATGCCGAAGGCGACGATGTGGCCGGCCTCGGCGGCCGCGGCGGCGCGGGCCAGCGCCGCGTGCAGCGCGGGCAGGTCCTTGATCGCGGCGTCGGCGGCCATGATCCAGAGGAGGGCGTGCGGGTTCTCCTCGGCGGCGAGGATTGCGGCGGCGGCGATGGCGGGGGCGGAGTTGCGGGCCACCGGCTCGAGCACGATGCGGCCGCCGGCGATCCCGGCCTCGCGGAGCTGCTCGGCGACGAGGAAGCGGTGGGCCTCGGCGCAGATGATCATGGGGGGCTCGAAGCCCGGGCCGGTGGCCCGGCCCACGGTCTCCTGCAGCATGGTCGCGCTGCCGACGAGCGGCCAGAACTGCTTCGGGAACCCCTCGCGCGAGAGGGGCCACAAACGGGTGCCGACGCCACCGGAGAGGATGACGGGAACAACGCGATGATCGGACATGGGCCCTCGCTCAGAACGCGCGACCGGTAACGGAAGCGCGAACGAAAGAAAAGCCGCCCCGGCGGAGCGGGGCGGCTTTCAACCAATAAGTGTGGCCGATCGATTACTCGGCCGGGACCGGGCCTATTCGGCCAGGGCCTTGTCCTTGCCCGAGCGGAGGCCCGGCAGGAGCATGGCGGCGAGCGCGATGAAGGCGATGCCGAGGAGCGTCGCGCTGATCGGGCGCTCGACGAAGACGGTGATGTCGCCGCGGGACAGCAGCATGGCGCGGCGGAGGTGCTCCTCCATCATCGGGCCGAGCACGAAGCCGATGAGGAGCGGCGCCGCCTCCATCTTCAGCTTCGAGAAGATGTAGCCGAGGATGCCGAAGAAGAGGGTCTGGTAGACGTCGAAGACCGAGTTGTTGAGCGAGTACACGCCGATCGCGCAGAAGACGAGGATCGCCGGGTAGAGGTACTTGTAGGGCACCTGGAGCAGCTTCACCCACATGCCGATGAGCGGCAGGTTGATGACGAGCAGCATGAGGTTGCCGACCCACATGGAGCAGATGAGGCCCCAGAAGAGGTCGGGCTGGGCCTCGACCATGCGCGGGCCCGGCTGGATGCCCTGGATGATGAGGGCGCCGACCATGAGCGCCATGACGGCGTTGGCCGGGATGCCGAGGGTGAGCAGCGGGATGAAGGAGGTCTGGGCGGCCGCGTTGTTGGCCGATTCCGGACCGGCCACGCCCTCGATGGCGCCCGTGCCGAACTCGTGGCGGTGCGAGGAGACCTTGCTCTCGAGCATGTAGGAGCCGAAGGCGGCGAGGGAGGCGCCGCCGCCGGGGAGGATGCCGAGCACCGAGCCGAGGAGGGTGCCGCGGATCACCGGGGCGACGCAGCGCTTGGCTTCGGCCCGCGTCAGCATCAGCGAGCCGACCTTGCCCGAGAGGACCGAGCGGGCCTCGGGGCGCTCGAGGTTGAGAATGATCTCGCCGATGCCGAAGATGCCCATGGCGATCGAGACGAAGCCGAGGCCGTCGGAGAGCTCCGGCACGCCGAAGGTGAAGCGCTGCTGGCCGGTCTGCACGTCGGTGCCGACGAGGCCGAGGGTGACGCCGAGCACCACCATGGCGATGGACTTCAGCACCGAGCCCTGCGCGAGCACAGCCGAGATGACGAGGCCGAGCAGCATGAGGGAGAAGTAGTCGGCCGGGCCGAAGGAGAGCGCCACCTGGGTCAGCGCCGGGCCGGAGGCCGCGACGAGGAGGGTGGAGAAGCTGCCCGCGATGAAGGAGCCGACGGCCGCGATGGTGAGCGCGGCGCCCGCCCGCCCGTTGCGGGCCATCTTGTAGCCCTCGAGCGTGGTGACGACCGAGGAGACCTCGCCCGGCAGGTTCAGCAGGATCGAGGTGGTCGAGCCGCCGTACTGCGCGCCGTAGTAGATGCCGGCGAGCATGATGATGGCGGTGGTGGCGGGCTGGCCGAAGGTGATCGGCAGCAGCAGCGAGATGGTGGCGACCGGCCCGATGCCCGGCAGCACGCCGATGGCCGTGCCGATCAGCGCGCCGAGGAGCGCGAAGAGCACGTTGTTCAGCGTGAGAGCGACGCCGAAGCCGTGCGCGAGGTTGGAGAGAAGCAATTCCATGGTGTCTTGGCCCTTCCTATGCCCGGCGGTTCAGAAGCTACCCGGCCAGACCGGCACCCGGATATCGAGCTCGTAGATGAAGACGAACCAGCAGAGGACGCAGAGAAAGAGGCTCATGCCAGCGACGCCGAGCGGCGTGTGCTCGCGGTCGGCGACGGAGGAGATCACGCAGAGCGCCACGATCGAGATCATCAGCCCGGCCGGCTCGAGCAGGAGGCCGAAGATGGCGAAGGAGCCGAGCACCATGCCGAGCGGGCGCCAGGCCGGCGAGATCGCCAGCAGGAGCAGGCCGACGAGGCAGGCGAGGCCGACCTGGATGTAGTTCGTGTTATAGCCGGTGGCCTCCATCACCCGCCAGATGAGCAGGGCGACGGCGACGCCGACGGCGAGCGTCACGAAGTCGAGCTTCTTCCAGCTCTCGAGGTCATCCGGGCCGTTGCGGAGGGCGGCGACGAAGATGATGGCGCCGAGGGCCATCTGGAGCCACAGGACGAGCATCGGCATGTAGCCGGGGCCCATGCGGCGGGCCGAGCCGAGGGTGTGCTGCTCGAGGCCGAGGCCGAGCATGCCGCCGTTGATCCACAGGCCGATGAAGGCCAGGAACATGAGAAGGCCGCCGGCCCAGAGATCCTTTTGACTGACTTTCATGAACGCTCCACCCTTTGCTGGCCCTCGTCGGTTACTTTCTGCCGGGGGGCGACGCGGGGATGGTTCGGGCGAGGGTCATGCCGATGCCGGCCGCCACCCAAGGTGCCGGCCGCCATTCTTGGCGTGCTCTCGTCCCTTTTTCCCGGACGTGCCTCCCGTACTCAGAGTCCGGGCAAACTATGAGGCACGGCGCGGCTCCACAAGCGGCAGATTCGCTGACGCCTTGTCATGGATGCTTCTTCACCTAAGGGTGCGGCGCAACATACTTGCGGGACGCCGCGCCCTGGCGGACGCTAAGGGCATGAGAATCAACGATCCCGCCCGCCGCATCCAGGACGCCGCCGAGGCGCTCGCCCCCGGCCTCTCGGCCATCCGGCGCGACATCCACGCGCACCCGGAGCTCGCCTTCGAGGAGGTGCGGACGGCCGGAATCGTGGCGCGCGAGCTCGCGCGCCTCGGCATCCCGCACCGCACCGGGGTGGGGCGGACGGGCGTGCTCGGGATGATCGAGGGCGGGCGGCCGGGGCCGACGCTGGCGATCCGCGCCGACATGGACGCGCTGCCGATCCACGAGGAGACGGGGCTGTCCTTCGCCAGCACGGTGGACGGCAAGATGCACGCCTGCGGGCACGACATCCACACCGTGACGCTGCTCGGCGTGGCCGAGGTGCTGCGCGACCTCGCGCCGATGCTCGCCGGGCGGGTTGCCCTCGTGTTCCAGCCGGCGGAGGAGACCTTGCAGGGGGCGGCGGCGATGATCGCCGACGGGGCAGCGGAGGGCTTCGACATGGCGCTCGGCTTCCACAACCACCCGGACATGCCGGTGGGGGAGACGGGCTTCGCGCGCGGCGCCTGCCTCGCGGCCTCGGACCGCTTCGACCTCGTGGTGCGCGGGAAGTCGGGCCACGCGGCGCACCCGGAATCCGCGGTGGACCCGATCGTGGCCGCCGCCCATTTCGTCGCCCAGGCGCAGACGGTGGTGAGCCGCGAGGTGGACCCGCTGAAGCCCGCGGTCGTCACGATCGGGATGTTCACGGGGGGCGCGACCTACAACATCATTCCCGAGCGCGTGCAACTCAAGGGCACGGTGCGCACGCTCGACCCCGGGACGCGCGACGTCGCGGAGGGCGCGATCCGGCGCCTCGTGGGGGGGCTGGAGCTCGGCTTCCGGGTGGAGGGGGCGCTCGACTACCGCCGCATGGTGCCGCCGCTGGTCAATGACGACGGCGTGCTGGAGCGGGTGGTGGCGGCCGTTTCCGCCCAGTTCGGCCGCGCGCCGAGCGAGGGCGTGGCGAGCATGGGGAGCGAGGACTTCGCGGAGTTTGCGGCGCTCGCCCCGGCCATGCAGCTCCGGATCGGCTCCGGCACGCCGGGGCGGGCGGACAAGCTGCACAACGCCGGCTACCAGCCGGACGAGGGCTGCATCCCCGTCGGCGTGCAGGCGCTGAGCCGGGCGGCGCTGGAGTTGCTGGCGTGAGGGTCTGCGTCTTCGGCGCGGGGGCCATCGGCGGGCACCTGGCCGCGCGGCTGGCACGCGGGGGCGCAGAGGTGAGCGTGGTGGCGCGGGGCGCGACGCTGGCGGCCATCCGCGAGCGGGGCATCACGGTCGTGGCGCGGGACGCGACCTTCGAGGCGCGGCCGGCGGCGAGCGACGACCCTGCCGCGCTCGGCCCGCAGGACGCGGTGGTGGTGACGGTGAAGGGGCACCAGCTGGCCGGGGTGGCGGCGGGCATCGCGCCGCTGCGTCGGGCGGGCACGCCGGTTGCCTTCGTGATGAACGGCATCCCCTGGTGGTACTTCGACCGGCACGGCGGGCCGCTCGACGGCACGGCGCTGCCGGCGATCGACCCCGGCGGCGCGGTGCGGGCGGCGGTCGGCGTGGAGCGGACGGTGGGGGGCGTGGTCTATTCCGCCTGCACCATCACGGCGCCCGGGCGGATCGAGGTGGAGAACGAGCGGAGCCGCGTCGTCTTCGGGGGGCTGGACGGCACGGTGGGCGAGCCGGTGCGGGCGCTGGCCGCCGCGCTGGAGGCGGGGGGGATGGGGGCGCCCATCGTGCCCGACATCCGCCGCGAGGTCTGGGCGAAGCTCGTCTCGAACCTGTCGAACGGGCCGCTCTGCCTTCTCTCGCGCCAGGGGCTGGCGGCGACGCTGCGCGACCCGGCGGCGCTGGAGGCGGCGCGGGCGGGGCTGGAGGAGGGGGTGGCGATCGCGCGGGGGCTGGGGATTGCGCTCGACGTCGACCCGGCGGCGCGGGTCGCGGCCTCGCGCTCGACGGCCCACAAGCCCTCGATCCTGCAGGACATGGAGGCGGGCAAGCCGATCGAGATGGAGGCGATGCTGGTGCAGCCGCTGGCGCTGGCCCGGATGGCGGGGGTGCCGACGCCCGTACTGGACCTTCTCGTCGGGCTCGCGCGCTCGGCCGCGGAGGCGACGGGGCAGTACCGCCCCGCCGCCTGATCCTCAGTAGCGGTAGTAGGTCGGCGCCGGGGCGTAGTAGGCCGGCGGCGGGGGCGCGTAGTACACGCGCGGCGGCGGCGCGTAATAGGCCGGCGGCGGGGGCGCGTAGTAGGCGGGCGGGGCGTAGTAGACGGGCGGCGGCGGCGGGTAGTAGGCCGGCGGCGCCGCGATGGCCGCGCCGGCGATGGCGCCGAGCGCCAGGCCGCCGATGATGCCGCCGGCGATCGCGCCGCCGCTCGGCCCACGGCGGTGCCAGCCGGCCTCGGCGGGGACGGCGGCCATGAGGGTGGCGGCGGCAAGGCCGCCCAGCACGAGGTTGCGGAACTTCATCGACTTGCCCTCCGGGAGCTCATGAGGATGGCCATGCTGGCCGCCGATTCGCGCCGGATTGTGGCGGGGACGGGGCCGCATCGTGGCCCGTGCGGGCGCCGCCGGTCCACCGGAAAGCGCCGTCCGATACGTAACAAATGGTTCCCGGCCCCGCCGTTTTCAAGGGGCCCGGGGAAGGGCGGTCTGGCCGAGGACCCAGCCCTCCCAGCGGCGGACCCAGGGGTCGACGGGGATGAAGTCGGGGCGGGCGCCGTCGAGCACCGAGACGACGCAGAGGAGGCCCAGCAGGCTGTCCACCCGGTCCTCGCCGGCGACGTCGGCGCCGAAGCCGTCCTCGACCGCGGCTTGCAGCGCGGGGGCGGGCGCGACGCCGAGGCGGTCCATGGCGAGGCGGAGGGCGGGGGCGGCGTCGCGGCGGGCGGCGCGGTCGCGCTTGCTGCCGGGGAAGCGGACGCCGAGCTGGCGCATGGCCTCGGCGGGGTAGGTCTCGGCGAGGACGGCCCGGCCGGGGGCGAGGAGGGCGGCAAGCGTCCCCTCGAAGGGCCAGAGGCGGAGCGGGGCGCCGGCGGCGAGCGCGGGCGCGATCCAGTCCCGCCAGGCGGCGATGGCGGCCTTGCCGGTCTGGTTGGCGCCCAGCGTCCAGAAGAGGGGGGCGCCGGCCGGGCGCTCGGCGGTCGCGCGGTCGCAGAGGCGGGAGAGGTCGGCGGGGCCGGCGAGGCCGAGCGCCGCCGCGTGCGCCGCGCGCGTCATGCCGCGCCGGCCGAGCCGGGGGTAGAAGGGGCGCGCCGCGGAGACGGTGGCGAGGTCCTCGTTCACCTCCAGGAAGCCGGGATCGGCGGGCAGGGCGCGGAGGAAGGCGGGGAAGCCCGGCTCCGGCCGGGCGGCGGCCCAGGCGCGGGGCAGGCCGAGGGGGAGGTCGAGGCCGATCGCGACCGGGGCGCCCTCCGCGAGCAGGCCGGCGGCGAGGCCGGCGGGGTCGCCGACGGGGCGGGGCGCCTCCGCCCGCCAGGCGCCGCCCTCCCGCCGGGCGATGCTCACCCAGCGCTTGGCCGGGTGCGCCGACCAGTCGGCATGGGCGGCGACGAGCGCGCCGGGGCGCGCCGGCGGGGCGGTCAGCGGGAGGGCTTGAGAGGCTGCTGCGCGCGGTCGAGGAGGCGGCGGAAGAGGGTCGGCTTCTTCGGCGGGGCGACCTCGGCGGTGCGGCGGGCGGCGTCGGCGCTGGCCGCGCGGCGCTCGTCCTCGCGCTCCTTCTCCTTCGCGGCGAGCCACTTCTCGAGGCTCATGCCGTTCTTGGCGGCGCGCTTCGCCTCGTAGGCGCGCTGGGCCTCGGTCATCCGCGGCGCGGCGTCCGGCTTGGGGGTGGTGGCCATGGGAGACTTCCCGGGGATGGAGTGAGGCGCCCTCAATGGCGCGACGGGGCGCGGGCAGCAAGCCCCCGGCGCGGCGGCCGCGGCGCGCCTTCCGGCGCGTGCCCTGGGTCGCCTTCCGGCGTGTGCCCTGGGCCGCCCCCCGGCGCGTGCCCTGGGCCGCCTTCCGGCGGCGGGCTTGCGGCAGGGGACGCCGCGGGGCAGGAGCGGGGGCGGCGGAGGAGACGGCGGGATGGAAGCGCGGATCAAGGCGGGGCTCTGGGCCTCCATGGCGATCCGGATGGGGGACCTGGCGGGGCGGCCCGGGGCGGTGCTGCGCAAGGGGGACCCGGACAGCGGGGGCATCCTCTGCGTGCTGCGCGGGCGGGAGGGGCTCGTGGTGCTCTCGCAGACGCGGGACGCCGAGGGGCGGCCGGCCTGGATGCGGGGCAGCGGGGCCACGCCGGTCGACGACGCCGCGGCCGACGCCTATGTTGCGCGCCAGGTGAAGCGGGACCCCGACCTCTGGGTGCTGGAGTTCGAGGCGCCGGACCTGCTGCCGCCCTTCGAGGCCGTGCTGATCTGAGCCGGGCTTCGCGCCCTCATCCGTCGCCCGGCGCGGCGGCCAGGCCGTCGAGCTTCAGCCGCGCGTCGGCGAGGAGGCGCGCCTTGGAGGCGCGCCCGGCGTCGAGGTGGCGCAGGAGCAGCCGGGCGGCGCTCTCGCGGTCGCCCGCCTCCAGCCGGTCGAGGATGGCCAGGTGCTCGGCGGACTGCGCGGCCAGCCGGCCCTGGTCGAGCGCGATGACGTAGCCGACGACCCGCCGGAGCCGCGTGAGGCGGAGCGCGGCGTCGGCGAGGAAGCGGTTGTTGGAGGCCTGGACGAGGGCGAGGTGGAAGCCCGAGTTCAGCTCGAAGACCTCGCGCGGGCCGGCCTCCCCGGCGCGGCCGAGCAGGTCCCGCTGCTCCCGCCGCAGCCGCTCGAGGGTGGGCGCGGGGAGGCGGAAGGCGGGGTCCCGCAGGGCGGCGGGCTCGATGGCGCGGCGGAAGCGGTAGGATTCGTCGTAGCTCGCGGCGCCGTCGATGAGGGAGAGGAAGCGCCAGGTGCCCGAGGGCGCGCGCTCGACCCAGCCCTCCCCCGCGGCCTGCAGCAGCGCGCGGTGGACCGGCCCGCGGGAGGCGCCGTAGCGGCGCGCGAGGTCGGCCTCCCCCACCACGTCCGGCAGGGCGCCGGCCAGGCGGTCGGCGGCGAGGCGCCAGTAGAGGCGCTCGGCCGCGGCGGGGGCGGGGGTGGCCGGGTTCTCCCCGGGTAGGGGATCGCCGGGCAGGTTCTCGCCGGCGGGCGGGAGGCGGCGCAGCGCGAGGCGCCCGTCCTCCCGCCGGGCGAGGACGCCGGCCTCCAGCAGGAGCCGCAGGGCGCCGCGGACCGGGGAGCGGGAGGTGCCGAGGCGCCGGGCGAGGCCGTTCTCGCTCAGCGCCTCCGCCGCCGCGTCGGGTTCGGCGCGCAGCCGCTCGACGATGGCGCGGGCGAGGGCGCGGTGCAGGAGGGCGGCGGGCGGGCGGGGCATGGCGGGCCTCAGCCGGCGGCGGCCTCCGGAGCGCGGCCGGCCGCGAGGGCGCGGCGGAGGATCATCGGGATGATGCCGCCGGCCTGGATGAGCGCGACCTCCCGCGCCGTGTCGAGCAGGGCGATGGCGGTGCCGGACAGCCGCTCGCCGGTCGCCGCGCGGTGCAGGGTCACGCCGACCGCGCTCCGGGGGGCCAGGGCGGCGGGGTTCCACTCGATCGCGAGGCGGTCGCCGGGGCGGAGGCCGAGCGCCTTCGGCCGCCATCCCTCCGGCAGGCGGAGCGGCAGCACGCCCATGCCGACGAGGTTGGAGCGGTGGATGCGCTCGAAGGAGTTCGCCAGCACGGCGCGGGCGCCGAGGAGCTGGGCGCCCTTGGCCGCCCAGTCGCGCGAGGAGCCGGTGCCGTAGCGCTCCCCGGCAAGGAGGACGACGGGCAGCCCCGCCTCGGCGTAGCGCGCGGCGGCCTGCCAGGCCGGCAGGACCTCGCCGGTCGGCGCGAAGACGGTGAGGCCGGCCTTCAGGCCCGGCCGGAGGTGGTTCACCACGCTGCGGTTCACGAAGAGGCCGCGCAGCATCACCTCCCAGTTGCCGCGGCGGGCGGCGTAGACGTTGAGGTCGCTGGCGTCCTCGCCGCGCTCGACCAGCCAGGCGGCCGCGTCGCTGGCGGGCGCGATCGCGCCGGCGGGGGAGATGTGGTCGGTGGTGATGTCGTCGCCGAGCACCATCAGGGGATGGGCGTCGAGCGTGCCGGCCGGCGTCCCGGCGGGGCCGAAGGTCACGAAGGGCGGGCGGCGGAGGTAGGTGGAGGCGGGGTCCCAGGGGAAGCGCGGGGTGGCGGGCGCGTCGAGTTCGGCCCAGGCGGCGGAGGCGTCGGCCTCGGCGCCGGCGGCGGCGATGTCCGCGGGGTCGAGCGCGCCCGACGCGACGGCATCGATCTCGGCGGCGCGGGGCCAGAGGTCGCGGAGGTGCACCAGCCGGCCGTCGGCGCCGGTGGCCAGCGGGTCCCGCGCGACGTCGATCCCGGCGCGGCCCGCGACGGCGTAGGCGACGACGAGGGGCGGCGAGGCGAGCAGCGCGGATTCGATGGCGGCGTGCACGCGGCCCGGGAAGTTGCGGTTGCCCGAGAGCACCGCGACGGGCCGCAGCCCCTCCCGCTCCATCGCCTCCGCCACCGCGGGCAGGAGGGGGCCGGAATTGCCGATGCAGGTGGCGCAGCCGTAGCCGGCGACGCCGAAGCCCATCGCCTCCAGGTCCTCCAGCAGCCCGGCGCGGCGGAGGCGCCGCTCGGCCGAGGGCGAGCCGGGGGTGAGGGAGGTCTTCACCCAGGCGGGCACGGCGAGGCCGAGGGCGCGGGCGCGGCGGGCGACGAGGCCGGCGGCCACAAGGAGGGGGAAGTCGGAGGTGTTGGTGCAGGAGGTGATGGCGGCGATGGCCACGGCGTCGGCGGGGATGCCGCTGGCGCCGGGCGGGGGGCCGTCGCCGGGCGCCGGGGTGGCGAGGGCGGCCGGCACGGCCGCAGTGTCCAGCCGGTCCTGCGGGCGGCGCGGCCCGGCCAGCGACGGGCGGAGGGCGGCGAGGTCCAGCTCGATCACCCGCGTGTAGCGCGGTGCGTTCGCGGGGTCGTGCCAGAGGCCCTGGGCGCGGGCATAGGCCTCGACGAGGGCGATGCCGGCCTCGGCGCGGCCGGTCTGGCGGAGGTAGTCGAGGGTGCGGGCGTCGATCGGGAACATGCCCGTGCTGGCGCCGTACTCGGGCGCCATGTTGGCGACGACGGCGCGCTGCCCGGCCGTGAGGTGGCCGATGCCGGGGCCGAAGAACTCCACGAACTCGCCGGAGACGCCGGCCTGGCGGAGGCGCTCGGTGACCGCGAGCGCGAGGTCGGTGGCGAAGGTGCCCTCCGGCAGGGCGCCGGCCAGCCGCACGCCGAGGACCTCCGGCACGCGGAGCGAGACGGGCACGCCGAACATGACGCCCTCCGCCTCGATGCCGCCGACCCCCCAGCCGAGCACGCCGATGCCGTTGACCATCGGCGTGTGGCTGTCCGTGCCCACCAGCGTGTCCGGCACCGCCCAGGCCACGCCGTCCCGCACCTCCGTGGTCACGACGGTGGCCAGGCGCTCGAGGTTGATCGTGTGCATGATGCCCGTGCCGGGCGGGAAGACGCGGAAGCCGTCGACGGTGTTGGCGGCCCATTTCATGAAGCGGTAGCGCTCGGCGTTGCGCTCCATCTCGCGCGCCATGTTGGCGCCGAGCGCGCCGGGGGTGCCCGCGACGTCGACCGCGAGGGAGTGGTCGGTCGAGGTCGCGACGGGGACGGCGGGGTTGAGGCGCCGCGGGTCGCCGCCGGCCTCCGCGAGGGCGTCGCGCATGGCCGCGATGTCGACGAGCGCCGGGCCGCAGGTGGTGTCGTGCATGAGGATGCGGGCGGGCGAGAAGGGGATCTCCGCCTCGCTCGTGCCCGTCGCCAGCCAGCCGAGGATCGCGGCGCGCCCGGCCTCGCGCACGGCGGGGTCGTCCTGGCGGAGGACGTTCTCCAGCAGCACGCGGTGGACCCAGGGGAGCCGGGGCAGGTCGCTCCCGGCCGCGGCGTGAAGGTCGGTGACGCGCCGGCGGCCGAAGGCGCCGTCGATGGTCCGCTCGGGCATCGTCTCACTCCCGCGGGGTCCCGGCCCCGCCCGGGGGCGTGTAGTCTATGGCGATAGAAAACAGCAACCGGGGCGGCAGGTGCGCTGTCGGGCTGTTCCTGGGGCGGGTTGCCGCGGGGCGGGGCCGGAATTGTGCGGGCGGGGAGTCTGGTGCACTGGCTTCCGGCCCCGCGCCGACGAAGGCCGGGCGCAGGAGGCAGGACGGCAGGATGAGCAACGTGACCCCGGAACTCCGCCCGGTGCTGGCGCCCACCGGGCGGCTGCGGGCGGCCATCAACCTCGGCAACCCCGTGCTGGCGCAGCGCGCGGCGGACGGGGCGCTCGGCGGCGTGTCGGTGGAGCTCGCGCGGGCGCTCGCGGCGGGGCTCGGGGTGGAGGCGGCGCTGGAGCCCTTCGACACGGCCGGGGCCGCCTTCGCCGCGCTCCGCGACGGGGCCTGCGACGTCGGCTTCCTGGCCATCGACCCGGCGCGCGCGGCCGAGCTCGACTTCACCGCGCCCTATGTCGTCATCGAGGGCACCTACCTCGTCCCCGCGTCGAGCGACTTCCGCGCGGCGGCGGAGGTGGACCGGGAGGGCGTGCGGATCGCGGCGGGGAAGAACAGCGCCTACGACCTGCATCTCGGCCGCAGCCTGCGCGCGGCGCGCCTCGTCCATGCCCCGAGCTCGGCCGAGGCGATCGCGCTCTTCCTCGCGGGCGGGGCGGAGGTGGCGGCCGGCATCCGACAGCCCCTGGCCGCGGCGGCGGCGGGGCGGGACGACCTCCGCGTGCTGCCGGACCGCTTCCTCGAGATCCGCCAGGCCATGGCGCTGCGGCGGGGCAATCCCGCGGGCGCGGCCGCGCTGCACGGCTTCGTCGAGGCGATGAAGGCGGACGGCTTCGTGGCGGCGGCGCTCGCCCGCAGCGGCCAGGGGGAGGCGACCGTCGCGCCGGCGGCCTGACCGGGGCGGGGCGATCGGGACGGCTCGCCCACAGCGGTCGGTCCGGCCGGGCTCGGCCCGGCGTTTGCCGGCGCGGGGTGCCGATCGGCCGGGACGCGCCGAAGGCGGCCGATTGGGGCGTGGCCCGGCGACGGGCCGCGCTAGGGCACCGCCGCGAGCTGGCCGAACAGGTACTCGAGCGTGGCGATGCGGTTGTGCTGCACGGGGTCGTCGACCCGGTCCAGCCGGAAGTAGCGGGACATGTAGGGGTAGTCGGCGAGAAGGAGGGTGCTCATGCCGGCCACCGGCGGCCGGGCGCCCCGCGGGCGGGCGCGGAGGCTCCGCTTGAGCTGGTACATCCGCCGGCGGACGAAGGCCGGCCTCGCGCGGCCGATCAGGTTGGCCGCGCGGTACCGGAGCGGCGCGTCCGCCTCGAAGCTGTGCCCGTACTGCGAGGGATAGCCCGCCAGCCGCGCGTCGGCCATGCGGATGAGCCGGCCCTGGAAGTTGCCGAAGTCCTTGTGGCGGACGGGGATGCGCAGCGCGAGGTCCGTCGTCAGGCTCTCGTAGAAGGGCAGGAGCGAGTAGCCGTAGCGCCCGTTGATGCTGTTCTCCCGCCCGAACCAGGACCGGCAGCGGAAGTGGGGGTAGAGGGCTTCCACCTGGTAGCGGGAGAGGAACCGCTCCTTGGTGCCCAGCAGGTCCGCAATCTTTCCCTCCATGGCCTCCCGGTACCGCTGCACGTCCCGCGGCTCCCGGCACACCGAGGGGTCGAACTGGCTGAAGAAGGCCGAGACCACCTGGGCGGGCGATACCCGGCGGTCCGGAAGGCCGAAGAAGTTCCGGAAGATCTCGCCGCCGCCGCCGTGGAGGTTCAACGAGCCGTTCCGGTGCCGGTCGAGGCGCATCTCGTGCTCGGCGTTGTGCTCGAACAGGCCGAGGTGGTTGAACCCGTCGTAGAGGATGAAGTTCCGCTTCACGACCTCCGCGAGCTGGTCCTTGTCGGCGAGGTCCGGCAGCGACTTGTCGAGGTGCTCGAGGGGAATGCCCTCGCCCTTCGCGATCGCCGTCGCGATCCGGACGTCGGTGCTGTCCTTGCCGCCGTAGACGAAGAGCCGGGGCACCACCCCCACGTGCCGGAACAGCGCGAGCAGGAGCCGGGTGTCGTAGCCGCCGGAGAGGGCCTGGTTGACGTTCGTCCCGAAGACGCCGGCGACGGTTCGCGTGCGCTCGACCAGGGCGGCGAAGACGCCTTCCGCGACGTCGGCCGCGCTGCCCTGGATCGGCGGCGGGCAGAGGGCCTGCACGGCCTTCTCCACCGTCGCCCCGGGGAGCCTCAGCGTCTCGCCGAGGTCCAGGCGGCGGACGCCGCGGACGGGCGTTCCCGTCCCGAAGGTGACGCCGTTGAAGACGTATTCCAGGACCTCGTGCCCGCTGACCGCCGGCCGCTTCAGCGAGCGCGCGATGGCGAGGAAGGAGGAGCTGACCGCCGCGACGTCCGCGTCGTGGTAGACCTCGTGGGAGGAGTTCTGGTCGCGCCGGATGCAGAGCTGCCCGCCCTGGTTCGTGATCAGGGTGAAGTGCCCCATGCAGGCGCGGAGCTCGTGGTCGAGGCTCGTGGAGCGGCTTCGCTCGAGGAGCGACCGGACGGCGGGCGCGCCGACCGCGCCCTGGTAGATCAGCGTCCCGAGCGCCGCGGCGAAGTCGCCCCCGCCCAGGTCCAGGAAGCTGCTGATGTCCGTGCCGATCTTCTGGTAGTAGACGAAGAGCCCGCCGCTCGTGGCCGCCTCGATGCCGCGCGGGAAGCCGGCCTCGGCGAAGTAGCGCTTCATGGTGCCGACCGGATCGGCCAGCCGGTCCGCCTTGCGGTCATCGACCCAGAAGAACGCGCCCATGATCCATCCCCCGCTGCCGGTCCCGCGACCTCCCGGCGCGCGAACGACGGGCAGGGCGGCCGCGCGCTCCCCCGGCGCGGCGCGGGAGCGGGCTCCGGCACGTCGCCGCCGGCGGGCTCGCCGAGAGCCAGGATAGGGGCGCGCATGTTGTTCGAGGGTTAAGACGATCGGCGGGCCGCGCCGCGCTCAGCGGTCCGTCAGGCGCAGCTCGATCCGGCGGTTGCGGGCGCGGGCGGCGGGGGTGTCGGCGGTGTCGATCGGCTGGAACTCGCCGAAGGCCGTCGCGGCGACGCGGTTGGGCGGCAGGCCGTTCTGGATCATGAGCTGCGCCACCGCGATCGCGCGGGCGGAGGAGAGCTCCCAGTTGCTCGCGAAGCGCGGGTTGCCGCGGATCGGCGTGCTGTCGGCGTGGCCGTCCACGCGCAGCACCCAGTTCGTGCCCTCGGGGATGCGGCGGGCGATGTCGAGGAGGAGGGAGGTGACCTTCGCGATCTCCTCGCGCCCGGCGTCCGACAGGTCGGCGCTGCCGGCGGGGAAGAGGACCTCGGACTGGAAGACGAAGCGGTCGCCGGCGATGCGGAGCTCCGGCCGGTCGCCCAGCACCTCGCGCAGCCGCCCGAAGAAGTCCGAGCGGTAGCGCTGGAGCTCCTCGACCCGGGCGGCGAGCGCCGCGTTCAGCCGCGTGCCGAGGGCCGCGATCTGCGTGTCCTTCTCGCGGTCCGTCGCCTCGCGCGCGTCGAGGGCGGCGGCGACGCGGCGCAGTTCCGCGCGCAGCGCGTCGAGCTGCTGGGTGAGGAGGGCGGCCTGGGCGCGGGCGCTGTCCGACAGGCGCGCGTAGGCGCCGGTGCCGGCTTCGACCTGGGCCTCGGCCGCGCGGCGCGCCTCGGCCTCGGCGCGGGCGGCGCGGGTGGCTTCGGCGGCGAGGGCCTCGGCGGCGCCGCGGGCGCGGTTGGCCTCGACCGTCGCGGCCTCGGCGGCCTCGCGGGCGCGGTTGGCCTGGAGCGCGGTGGCCTCGGCGGCCTGGCGGGCGCGGTTGGCCTCGGCGGCGCCGGCCTCGGCGCCCTCCCGGCGGCGGTCCAGCGCCTCGGCGCGGGCGAGGGCGTCCCGCGCCTGCTGCTCGGCCTGGTCGCGGAGGGCGGCGAGGGCGCGGACCTGCTCGTTCAGCCGCGTGATGTCGGAGAGGCGGGCCTCGATGGTGCCGCGGTCGGCCGCGACCTGGCGGTCGAGGCTTGCCGCCTGCTCGCGCAGCGCCGCGAGCTCGCGCCGGGCGGCCTCGAGGGCGGTGCGGGTCTCGGCGAGGCCCCGCTCGGCGGCCTGGCGCGCGGTCTCCTCGCCGGCGAGCGCGCGGCGGGTCTCGGTCAGGCCGCGGACGGTGCGGGCCGCGTCGCTGCCGGCGGCGTCGAGGCCGCCCAGCGCCTCGGCGAGGCGGGTCTCGAGGCCTGCGAGGCGCTGCGCGTTGCCGCGGGCGGCGAGGTCGGCGTCGGAGAGGCGGGCGGCGAGGCGGTCGCGCTCCTCGCGCAGCGCGTCGCGGGCGGTGGCCGCGCGGGCGGCCTCGGCGCGCAGGCCCTGGAGGTCGCGGCGGGCGGCGTCGCGGTCGGCGGCGGCGGCGCGGGCTTCCTCGCGCGTGCGGCCGAGGCCGGCGCGCAGCTCCTCGTTCCCCGCGCGCTCGAGCGAGAGGAGCTCGGCGAGTTCCGTCACCTGCCGGTTCAGCCGGTCGAGCGCGCGGTCGCGCGACGAGAGGGCGACGGAGAGGAAGCCCTGGGCGAGGACGAAGACGAGGAGGACGAAGATGATGATGATGAGCAGCGTGGCCAGCGCGTCGACGTAGCCCGGCCAGGCGTTGGCGGATTCGCGGTGCCCGCGGCGGCCGTTGCCTAGCGCCATGGGGTGGGCCTGCGCGCGCTGGCCGTGCCCTGCGGCGGGGTCATGCGGGCCTCATGCCGGGGCGCTCATGACTGCGGCGGGGCCTCGGCGAGGGCGGCGATGGTGCGGGCGAGGACCTTGATCTCGGAGCGGATCTCCTGGGTCGACTGGGCGCGGCCCTGGGCCGATTCCTCGAGCAGGCGGGCGAGGTAGAGCTCCACGTTGCGCATGTGGCCGCGGGTGGCGGCGTCGTGCTCGTCGGGCTCGGCCATGCGGGCGAGGATGGGGCCGAGGCTCGCCTGGGCCTCCGCGACCCGCTGCATGAGGACCTGGTTGGCGCGCATCTGGTCGGTGAGCACCGAGAGGCGCTCCGTCAGCGTCTCGAGCGCGCGGCCGGAATGGGCGCTGCGCTCCTCGCCGCGGGCGAGGATGCGCTGCAGGCCCTCGAGGTTCTCGGCGGTCTGCTCGAGCAGCGCCTGGACGTAGGCGGGCACCGAGCCGCCCTCCGCGCCGTCGTTGCCGAGGACGCCGGAGGAGAGGCGGGTGATGCCGGCGAGCCATTCCTCGAGCTCGTTGTAGAAGCGTGCCTGGGCCTGGCCCGCGGTCAGGTCGAGGAAGCCGAGCACGATGGAGCCGGCGAGGCCGAGCATGGAGGAGGAGAAGGCGACGCCCATGCCCTGGAGCGGCTGGGCGAGGCCGGACTTGAGCTGGTTGAAGAGGTTCGTCACGTCGCCCGTGCCGACCGACATGTTCTGGATGACGTCGGAGACCGAGCCGATGGTCAGGATCAGCCCCCAGAAGGTGCCGAGCAGGCCGAGGAAGATGAGCAGGCCCGTCATGTAGCGGGACAGCTCCCGGTCCTCGTCGAGGCGCGAGCCGATGCCGTCGAGCACGCCGCGCATGGCGCCGGTCGAGAGGGAGAGGTGGTCCGAGCGGCGGCTGGCCAGCATCGACGCCATGGGGGCGAGGAGGCGGGGCGGCGGGGCGGCGGCGCCGGCGGGGCGGGGCGAGCGGAAGGCGTTCAGCCAGTCTGCCTCGCGCTTCAGGAGCAGGACCTGGCGGATGCACCAGGCGATGCCGAGGAGCAGCACCGCGAGGATGAGGCTGTTCAGCACGGGGTTGACCGCGAAGGCGTGCTGGAGCTCCCCGAAGAGGATCCCGGCGACGAGCGCCACCAGGACGAGGAAGAGCACCATCCGCAGGAGGTAGCGCGTCGGGTTGGTCATGGGGTCTGGCCTCCTGGCGCGCCGGGCCGGGCGCTGCCCGCGCCGCCCGGGGTGGCGTTCCCCGGGGTGGCGCGCGCGGGCGCCCCGGTGCCGCCCGGGCGGGCTGCGCTTCCGCGCGCGGGCGCGGCGGCGCGGGGCGCGGGCTCGGCGGGCGGGGGCGGGATGGGCGGGGGCTCGGGCGCGGGCGGGGGCGGCTCGTCGCGGGCCGGGCGCGCGGGCGGCGCGATGATGTCGAGGGCGTCGCGCGCCTCGGCGGTGCGGCCCATGGGGCGGAGGTCGATGCGCGTGCCCGGCAGGCCGCCGCCGACGAGCGCGGACTTCACCAGCACGGCGCGGGCGAGGCTCGTGCGGCGGGCGACGGAGGGGTCCTCCGCCGGGCCCGCGACCTGGGCGATCACCGTGACGCGGCCCGTGGTGCCCTCGGCCAGGTAGCGGCCGATGGTCTCGATGGACAGGCGCGAGGCGTGGTCGGCCTCGCCGCCGCCGGCCCGGCCGGTGAGGCGCCAGCCGCCGATCGGCAGGCGCTCGAAGCCCGGGCCGAGGGGGAGGTCGGGGAGGACCGGGATGTTCGCGCGCAGCGGGCCGGTCGCGAGGCTGGCCGGCGCGGGCGGGGCCTCGGCGGGCTCGCCGGGCTCGGCCTCCGGGGCCGCCACCGCGGTTCCCGTCGCCCCGGTTCCCGCCGCCGTGGCGGGCTGGGCGCGGAGGGCGGCCGGCCGCGTGGCCGGCAGGGCGGCGAGGAGGAGGGCCAGGGCCGTGGCGGCCGCGCGGCGTGCGTCGGGAAAGGTCACGGGGGCGAGGGTAGCCCAGAAGGGATGAATCGTTGAAGGAGGGCCGGGGCGGGGAACCGGGATCGGGGCAGCGGCCGGTCAGTCCCGCGGGGGCAGCGGCATGCGGAAGGTGAAGCGGGTCTCCGAGGGTCCCGATTCGGCCTCGAGCGTGCCGCCGTGCACGCGGGCGATCTCGGAGGCGATGAAGAGGCCGAGGCCCAGGCCCTGCTGGTTCGGGCGGACGCTGCCGCGGAAGAAGGGCTGGAAGAGGCCGGGCAGGGCGTCCGCCGGGATGGGCCGGCCGGCGTTGGCGACGCGGAGCTCGAAGACGCCGCCCTCCGTCGTCGCCTCGATGCGGACGGGGGAGGCGGCGTCGCCGTGGGTCAGCGCGTTGCCGAGGAGGTTCGAGAGGAGCTGGGCGATGCGCGGGCCGTCGGCCGGGACGGGCTCGTCGATGGCCAGGCGAGCCTCGATTTGGCGGCCGGGGTGGATGGAGCGCAGCTCGTCGATCGTGCTCTCGAGGACCGGCGCCAGGGGATCGGCGCCGCGCCGGTCCAGCTCCAGCCCCTCGCCGAGGCGGGCGCGGGCGAAGTCCATGAGGTTGTTGATGAGGCCGCCGACGCGAAGGATGCTCGACTGCATGAGGGCGAGGACCTTGCGCCCGGTCTCGTCGGTGACGGAGCGGCCGAGGAGGCGCGCGCCGGAGGCGATGGAGGCGACGGGGTTGCGCAGGTCGTGGCCGAGGACGGCGATGAACTGCTCGCGCAGCACGGCCAGCTCGCGCTGCTCCGTCAGCTCGGCGCGCGCGCGGCGGAGCTCGTCGTCGGCGGCGAGCTGGGCCGCGATCAGCTCCGCGAAGAGGCGGAACATGCCGAGCGTCTCGGGGCCGTCCACGCGGCGCGGGCTCGGGTCGAGGGCGCAGAGGGTGCCGAAGCGGCGGCCGTCGCGCAGCGTGATGGGCACCGAGACGTAGCTCTGGAAGCCATACAGCGCGGGGACGGGGTGGTCGCGGTAGGCGGGGTCCTCGGGGGCGTTGCCGAAGACCACGGGCGTGCCGGTCTCGACGATGCCCTGGCAGAAGGTGGTCGCGATCGCGAGCTCGTCGCCGGGCTTGAGGCCGAGGCCGGCCTTGTCGAGCGTCTCGCAGGCGACCCAGCGCTCCTCGGTCACGCGGGCGACGGCGGCGAAGCGCATGCCCGTCATCCGGCAGATGACGTCGAGGATGGTGGGCACCGCCTCGATGCGGCCGATGGCCTGCACGTCCGCCGCGAGCGCGGGCGGCAGGCTGTCCGCGAGGGGGCGCGGGGCGGGCTCGGCGGCGATGGAGAGCGGGGCGGGGGGCGCCAGGGGGTCGCCCTCGCGCCCCTCGGCCGGCGCGCCCTCGCCGGGCCGCTCGGGCGGCCACTCGCCGGCGCGGGGCGGCGGGGAGGTGTTCATCCGGTACTCCCCTTCTCGCCACGCCCGCCCGGGGTGTGGTGTGTCCTGGATTGCCACCCTGTCACATCCGGGTCAGCGGGGATGCTTTATTAAAGATACGCGGCGCAAGGAAGCGGGGCGAGAGCGGCGGAATCGGGATTTCCGGAACGCCGGGGGCGGCTCAGGCCGGGCCCGGCTCAGCGCCCGCGCGGCGGCCGGCCACGTAGGAGAGGCCCTCGACCACGGCCTCCCGCAGCTTGCCGTGCAGGAAGGGGTTGCCGGCGACGACGTTGCCGGTGGCGTAGGGGTCCTCGTCGCCGGGGCCGGTGACGTAGCCGCCGGCCTCCTTGACCATGACGATCCCCGCCGCGCAGTCCCAGCGGTTGAGGCCGAGCTCCCAGTAGCCCTCGTAGCGGCCGGCGGCGACCCAGGCGAGGTCGAGCGCGGCCGAGCCGAAGCGGCGGATGCCGGCAACCTGGGGCATGAGCCTGGCGAGCGTCGTGGTGAACTCCGCGCGGTGCGGCACCTTCGCGAAGGGGATGCCGGTCGCGAAGAGGGCGGCGTTCAGGTCGCGCCGGCCGGAGACGCGGAGGCGCTTGTCGTTGAGGAAGGCGCCGCGGCCCTTCTCGGCCCAGAAGAGCTCGTCGGTCGCGGGGTTGTAGATGACGCCGGCGACCACCTCGGTGCTGGTGGGCGAGAGGCGGTGCTCGATGCCGATCGAGATGCACCACTGGGGAATGCCGTGGAGGAAGTTGGTGGTGCCGTCGAGCGGGTCCACCACCCAGCGCCACTCCCACTCCTCCGTGCCGCTCTCGCCGCTCTCCTCCATGAGGAAGGCGAAGGAGGGGCGGGCGCGGCGGAGTTCGTCCCGCAGCGTCTCCTCGGCGCGGAGGTCCGCCTGGGAGACGAAGTCGCCCGGCCCCTTCGCGCTGACCTGCAGGTTCTCCACCTCCGCGAAGTCGCGCAGCAGGCGCCGCCCGGCCTTGCGGGCGGCGTTGATGACCACGGTCATCGCGGGGGAGAGTCGCGAGGAGGGCTGGGCGCCGGACATGTGGCTCAGCCCTTCGCCCGCTCCAGGTAGGTCGCGTCCTCGGTGCGGACGACGATCTTCTCGCCGGCGGTGATGAAGGGAGGGACCATGACCTTCACGCCGTTCGAGAGCACGGCGGGCTTGTAGGAGGAGGAGGCGGTCTGCCCCTTCACGACGGGATCGGCCTCGACGACCTCGAGCACGACGGTATCGGGCAGGCCGATGGCCACCGGCTCGCCCTCTATCAGGCGGACGTTGACGGTCATGTTCTCGACGAGGAAGGGCAGGCGGTCGCCGAGGATGACGGCGGGGACGGTCGTCTGCTCGAAGGTCTCAGGGTCCATGAGCACGATGTTGTCGCCGTCGGCGTAGGAGTAGTTGAACTCCTTGTCCTCGGTGTTCAGGCGCTCCACCGTGTCGGCCGTGCGCCAGCGCTGGTCCTTCTTCGCGCCGGTCTTGATGTTGCGCATGTCGACCTGGATGATCGCGTTCCCCTTGCCGGGGATCATGATGTTCTGGCGCAGGATCGTGTAGCGCTGGCCCTCGAACTCGATGACCATGCCGGCGCGCATCTGGTTGGCCTGCATCTTCGCCATGGGGGGCGTCCTGTTCGTTCGTCCGGCGCGCCGTCGGGCGCGTCGCGTGGAGCGCGCCGGGGCGCGCCGGTGGGGCGCGCCGGGCGGCGCGCTGGGTGGAGCGCGCCGGGGGCGCGCGGGAAGTCGGGATTGGGCGCGGGCCATACACGCGCGGCGGGGGTCCTGGCAACCGTGCCGGCGCCGGCGGGGGTCCGGCGGGGGGTTGCGGCAGGGTCCTCCCGGCGGGACGGAAGGGGCCGGGAGGAGGCTCACGGTTACGCGATCGTATTTACGGGAAAAAGCTGCGGGTAGGCCTCTGCTCCGCGTAGTTGAGGCCTGTTTGTAAAGGGTTTTTCCGGTGTCAAGCCTGTGGAAAACCCTGTGAGGAACCGGTGCGGGACGGGGGAGGCGCTGGGGACGACTCCGGGCGCGGCGGCGGGGGAACGGGGGCCGCCGCGCGCCCTGTCGCGTCAGTCCGCGTAGCCGTTCGTCGCCTCGATGATCGGCTTCCACTTGGCGATGTCGGCCATCCAGAAGCGGCGGTGGGCCTCGGGCGTCGCGTCCTCCTGCGGGACGGGGGCGGTGCCGATCTCGGTGAAGCGCTGGACCACCCGCGGGTCGCGGAGCGCGGCCTGGAGGGAGGCGGTGAGGCGGGCGAGGACCGGGGCCGGGGTGCCGCGGGGGGCGTAGAGGCCGTGCCAGACCGTCACCTCGAAGCCCGGCAGCCCGGCCTCGGCGGTGGTGGGGATCTCGGGCAGGGTCGCGATGCGGGCGCGCGACGGCGTGGCGAAGACCTTCACGGCGCCGCCTCGGATGTACTCGGTCGTCTGCGTCGTCTGGTCGCAGAGGAGGTCCACCCGGCCGCCGAGGATCTCCTGCATGGCCGGGCCCGTGCCGCGGAAGGGGATGACGGTCGGCTTCGCGCCGATCGCGTTGGCCAGCAGCGCGCCGCAGAGGGCGGAGGAGGAGCCGATGCCGGCGTCGGCGAGGTTGAAGCGGTCCCCGCTCGACCGCATGAGGGCCACGAGGTCGGCGAGGTTCGCGGCCGGCAGGTCCTTCCGGCCGACGAGGGTCATCGGCACCTCCGTCACGAGGCCGAGCGGCTCGAAGCCGCCGACGGGGTCGTAGGCCAGGCGGCGGTACATGGTGGGGATCACCCCCATGCCGATGTGGTGCAGCAGGACGGTGTGGCCGTCCGGCCGGGCGGTGGCCACGCGCTGGGCGCCGAGGGTGCCGCCGGCGCCGGTGGTGTTCTCCACCACGACGGGCTGCCCGATCTCGCGCGACATGCTCTCGGCCAGGAGGCGGCCGACGATGTCGGTGGGGCCGCCGGGGGCGAAGGGGATGATCATGGTGATGGGGCGGGAGGGGAAGGCGCCCTGGGCGCGGGCGCTGCCCCCGGCGGCGAGCGTGGCGAGAGCGGGGGCCGCCAGGGCGCGGCGGGTGATCAGGGGCAAGGGCGTTCCTCCCGGGGGCGGCCCCTGGCGGGGCGGCTCGTTTCGGGGAAGTCTGCACGCGGCCGTGGCGCCAGGGAAGCGGCAGCCCGGGGAAGATGGGGTCAGGCGGGGGGCGGGGCGTCCGGCTGGAAGTGGTCGCCGCCGAGGGGGCCGCGGACCTGCCAGCCGCCGTCGCGCCGCTCGGCGAAGTCGGGGCCGATCGGGGCCTTGCCCTGGCCCTCCGGCAGGTCGAGCGCGTAGGTCGGCCAGGCGAGGCCCGTGACCCGGCCGCGGAGCCCCTCGAGGAGGGCGCGGCCCTCGGCGATCGGCACCTCGAAGCGGGCGGTGCCGGGGGCGCGGTCGAGCTGGTGGAGGTAGTAGGGCTTCACGCGGTTCGCGAGCATGGCGCGCAGGAGCGCCTCCATCGCGGCCGGGCTGTCGTTCACGCCGCGCAGCAGCACGGACTGGCCGAGGAGCGCGACGCCGGCGCGGGAGAGGCGGCGGAGGGCCGCGCGGGCGTCCTGCGTGAACTCGCGGGCGTGGTTGGCGTGGAGGAGGAGGAAGAGGGCGGTCTCGGTGTCGAGCGCCTCCGCCATGGCCGCCGTCACGCGGGCGGGGTCGGCGACGGGGACGCGGGTGTGGAGGCGGATGATCTCGATGTGCGGCATGGCCGAGAGGCGGGCCACGATGTGCCGCAGGCGCCGGGGCGAGAGCATGAGGGGGTCGCCGCCGGTCAGGATGGCCTCGCGCACGCCGGGGTGGGCCGCGAACCAGTCGAGCGCCGCCTCCAGCTCCGCCTCGTCCAGCACGCCCCCGCCGGGGCCGACCTGTTCGCGCCGGAAGCAGAAGCGGCAGTAGACGGGGCAGGCCAGGAGGGGCTTGAGCAGCGCGCGGTCGGGGTAGCGGTGGGTGACGCCCTTCACGGGGGTGTGGGGGGCGTCGGCGATGGGGTCCTCCCGCTCCTGCGCGGTCGCCTCCAGCTCGGCGGGGTGGGGAAGGTACTGGGCGGCGATGGGGTCCGCGGGGTCGGCCGGGTCGATCAGCGCGGCCATGGCGGGGGTGACGGAGACGGCGTAGCGGGCCGCGACCGCGCGCAGCGCCGGCAGGCCGGCCGCGGGCAGGAGGCCGGCCGCGGCGAGGGCGTCGGCGTCGCGGAGCGGGCGGGCGGGGGCGCCGGCCGGGGGGGAGGGGGGGAGGGAGCCGTCGGGCATGGCGGGGCTGGTAGCCCCATCCGGGGCGATGTGTCACGGAGCGGGCGAGCCCACCCCCTTCCGGAGGCCCCGCGGTGCCGCACCAGCCGCTTCCAACCTGGCATCCCGAGGCGCTGCGGGCGCGCCTGCCGGCGCTGCGGCGCCGCGCGGCGCTGATGCGCGACACGCGGGCCTTCTGGGAGGCGCGGGGCTGCATGGAGGTGGAGACCCCCGCCCTCGTGCCCGTGCCGGGGATGGAGGTGCACCTGCACGCCTTCCGCTCCCGCTTCGAGCCGCATCTCGGGCGCGGGGAGGGGAGGGACCTCTGGCTCCGCACCTCGCCGGAGCTCGCGATCAAGCGGCTGCTGGTGGGCGGCGCCGGGAGCGTCTTCGAGATCGCGCGGGTCTGGCGGAACGGCGAGGTCTCCCCGCGCCACGCGCCGGAGTTCACGATGCTGGAGGTCTATCTCGAGGGCGCGGGGATGGAGGGGCTGATGGACGCGGTGGAGGATTACCTCCGCGCCGTGCTGCCGCCGCGGGTCGCGCATGCGGGGGTGGAGACCGACCTCTCCCTGCCCTTCGAGCGGGTGAGCGTGGCCGAGGCCTTCGCGCGGGCGGGGGTGGACGTGCTCGCCTCGGTCGATCCCGCGACGGCGGAGGGGGACGGGGCGGCGCTGGCGGCGGCGGCGCGGGCGGCGGGGCTCGCGGTGCCGGCGGGGCTGGGCTGGGAGGATCTCTTCTTCCACCTCATGCTCGAGCACGTGGAGCCCTGCCTCGGCCGGGGGCGGGGGAGCTTCCTCACCCATTGGCCGGCGCCCCAGGCGGCGCTCGCGCGGCGCGACCCCGCCGACCCGCGCGCCGCGCTCCGCTTCGAGGTCTTCGCGGCCGGGCTGGAGCTGGGCAACGCCTTCGACGAGCTGCGCGACGCCGCCGAGCAGCGCGCGCGCTTCGCCCGCGACGTCGCCGAGCGGGAGGCGCTGCACGGCGAGGGCTGGGGCGTGGACGAGGACTTCCTGGCGGCACTGGACGCGGGGATGCCGGCGGTCTCGGGCATCGCGATGGGCTTCGACCGGCTGGCGATGCTCGCGGCCGGGGTGCCCTCGCTCGACGGCGTGCGCTGGCTCGGCGCCTGGCCCTATCCGGGCGCGTGAAGGGTCCCCGGCGGACCGCCGGGCGCATCGACTCCGGGTGGGCTGCGTTGTGAGCGTTCCAACGGAGGACGCTGACATGGTTGATACACGCTCGTTGCTCGAAGGGTTCCTCGGCGGCGGCTCGCGCGGGGGCGGGATCGGGAGCCTCGGCGGCGGAAGCAGCGGGAGCGGCGGCGGGGGCGGCATCGGCAGCCTCGGCGGCGGCGGCTCGCTGGGCGACGTGCTGGGCGGCCTCTTCGGCGGCAAGGGCGGCGGGATCGGCAGCCTCGGCGGCGGGAGCAGCGGCGGCGGCGGCATCTTCGGCGGGCCGATCGGCAGCTTGGGCGACCAGGACCGCGGCGGCGGCGGGTTGTTCGGCGGCGGCGGCATCGGCAGCCTCGGGCGCGCGGGCACGGTCCAGCCGCCCTCGCAGGACGACGACCGGGGCGGCGGCGGGCTGTTCGGCGGCGGCATCGGCAGCCCCGGCACGGGCGGCATGGGCGGTGGCGGCTTCGGCGGCGGGCTGGGCGGGATGCTCGGCGGCGGGCTGGGGACGGCGGCGGCCGGCGGGCTGCTCGGCTCCCTGCTCGGTGGGCGGCGGCGCCCGAGCGGCGGCGGCAGCCTGATGCAGATGGGCGGCATGGCCGTGCTCGGCACGCTGGCCTACCGCGCCTGGCAGAAGTTCCAGGAGTCGCAGGGCGTGCCGGAAGCGGCGCGGGGCGGCGCGACGGCACCCTCGGCGCCGCCGGCCTCCGGCCCCTGGGCCGGCGCGGGGAAGGCGCCGATGGGCGCGCCCGTGGGCGCCCAGGGCCGCGTGCCCGACCCGAAGGAGTTCGCGCAGGAGGAGGTCGAGGCGGCCGACGGCCAGCCCTTCGGGCTCTCCATCGTCAAGGCGATGATCTCGGCGGCCAAGGCCGACGGCCACATGGACAACGACGAGCGGGACCGGATCTTCGGCGAGGTGGAGAAGCTCGGCCTCGACGCCGAGGCGAAGGGCTTCGTCTTCCAGGCGATGGACGCCCCGACCGACCCCGCGGCCATCGCGGCGCTGGCCCGGACGGACGCGCAGAAGGCCGAGATCTACATGGCGTCGCGCCTGGTCGCGGAGCCGGACACGGCGGCGGAGCGCGCCTATCTCGACGCGCTGGCGCACCGGCTGGGGCTGGCGGCCGGGCTGCGGCAGTCGCTCGACGCCCAGGCGGCGGAGGCGCACGAACTGGTCGCCTCCGGCGCGCTGGACGGCGGCCAGGCGGCGGGGCGCGAGGCCGGGGCGGCGCCCCAGGGCTGAACTAGGGCTGAGCTAGGGCTCGCTACCTCGGCAGGAGCGCGCGGGCTTCCCCCGCGCGCTCCGCCGGCCAGGCGTAGAAGTTGAAGATGTAGGGGTCCGACGCCTCGAAGACGGAGGGGTCGGGGCTGGCGCGCTGCATGGTCGGGCGGTCGAGCGCGGCCATGGGCTGCCAGCGGCCGCCGTGCTCGAAGGCGGTCTCGTAGCCGAGCGCGTCGAGGAAGGCGGGCACGGACCAGGTGCAGCCCTCGGCGTGGCGCTCCTCGAGCTCGAGGGTGAGCACCGGGCGGCAGCGGGCGAGGGTCGCGCGGGCGCCGCGGAGGATGGCGAGCTCCGCGCCCTCGGCGTCGATCTTGATGGCCGTGCAGTCCGCGAGCGCCAGGCTGTCGAGGGTGACGACGGGCACGCTCTCGCGCCGGACGGCGACGCGGTCGGAGCGGTGGGCGGCGTAGGTCTTCGCGGTGCTGGCCCATTGCCACTGCGGCTCCCCGTCGAGGAGGGGCAGGGAGAGTTCCAGCGTGCCGGGCGCGTCGCCCACTGCCTCGCGGCGGAGGGTGATCCCGGGATGGCCGGCCGCGGCGCGGGCGAGGGCGGCGCGGGCCTCGGCCAGCGGCTCGAAGGCGATGACCCGGGCGCCGGGCAGGGCGGCGAGCGGCAGGGTTAGCAGCCCCTCGTGCGCGCCGGCGTCGACGATCGTGCCCGGGCGGTGCAGGGCGGTCAGGAAGGCCAGCTCGTCCATGGGTCTCTCCGGGGGGCTCGCCCTTGGGGGTTTCGCCCCTGGAGGTTTCGCCTGTGGGGGCCGTGCGGCAACCGGGCCGGGGCGGCCCGCGTTTCTGGACCAGCAACGATACGGAGCCAAGCCATGCGGATCCTCCCCCTCGCGGCGGCGCTCGCGCTCGTTGCCCTGCCCGCTTTAGAGAGGCCGGCGAGGGCGAACCTGACGGACGGGGTGAGCACGACCGGGCGCTCGCCCGGGCCGCCGCTCGACCAGGGGCCGGCGACGCCCTCCTCGGACCGCGCCTATTCCGGCGGGGGCGCGGTGCTGGAGGGAGCGCCCGGCGCGCCCGCTCCCGCGCCGCTGCCGACCGCGCCGGCCGGGTCCACCCGCCCGCAGAGCATGCCGGCCCGCTGAGCCGGGCGCCCTAGCGCTCGGGCCGCGGCGCGGCGGCGATGGCCGCGTTCATGGCGCGGACGCCCTCCGCGGGGCCATCCGGGTGGTTCCAGACAGCGCCGACCACGGCGAGGAAGTCCGCGCCCGCCTCGACGAGGGGGGCGCAGTTCGCCGCGGTGATGCCGCCAATGGCGACGCAGGGGATCTCGAAGATCGAGGACCACCACTCCAGCAGGTCGGTCCCGGCGTGGTGCTGCGCGTCCTTCGTGGAGGTCGGGAAGAAGGCGCCGAAGGCGACGTAGTCGGCGCCCATCTCGCCGGCGCGCATCGCGAGGTGGCGGCTGTCGTGGCAGGTGATGCCGAGCGTCGCGTCGCCGAGCAAGGCGCGGGCGGCGGCGTGGTCGCCGTCCTCCTGGCCGAGATGGGCGCCGTCACAGCCGGTCTCGGCGGCGAGCGTCGCGTCGTCGTTGAGGAGGAAGGCGACGCCGCGGGACTGGGCGACGGGGCGGAGCGCGTCGATCGCGCGGCAGACCTCGTCCCGTCCCGCGTCCTTCAGGCGGAGCTGCAGGCAGGCGCAGTCCCCGGCGTCGAGCGCGCGGGCGAGGAGGTCGGGGAAGGCCGCGAGGTCGAGGCGGGGCGGGGTGACGAGGTAGAGGCGGCAACCGTCGGCCGGCGCGTTCCGTGGGGGCGTTCCGGCCAAACCGGTGTCTCCTGCTCGGGCCGGGAAGGGGCGGGCGCGGGGCCCGCCGCCCTCAGGCCGGGTGTTGCGAGGCCTCGGCCTTGTAGGTCTCGATGATGTCGGACAGCAGCGCCAGCGCCTCGGCCTTCGGGCGCTGGAAGGTGTTGCGGCCGATGATGGAGCCGTTGCCGCCGCCCTGGTGGATGCCACGGGCCATGGCGGTCATGGATTCCGCCGTGCCAGCCTCGCCGCCCGAGAAGACGACGAGGCGGCGGCCGTTGAAGCAGGCCTGGACGACGTGGCGGATGCGGCCGGCGAGGTCGGCGATGTCGGGGACGGGCGACTTCTCGTAGGTCTTCCGGGCGGCGTCGAGGAAGATGGCCTCGGTCGGCGGCTTCACCTTGATGATGTGGGCGCCCATCAGGGCCGCCATGTGCGCGGCGTAGGCGCAGATGTCGAGCGCGGTCTCGCCGGTCTTGTCGAGCATCGGGCCGCGCGGGTAGCTCCAGACGACGACGGCGAGGCCGACGGACTTCGCCTCCTCCGCCAGCTCCCGCAGCTCCTCCATCATCTCGAACTGGTACTCGGAGCCGGGGTAGATGGTGAAGCCGATGGCCGAGCAGCCAAGGCGGAGCGCGTCCGACACCGAGCCCGTCACCGCCTGGTCCTTGGTGACGGAGAGGGAGTTGGAGGAGTTCACCTTCAGGATGGTCGGGATGGCGCCCGCGAAACTCGCGGCGCCGGCCTCGATCATGCCGAGCGGGGCGGCGTAGGCGTTCAGCCCGGCCTCGATCGCGAGCTCGAAGTGGTAGCGCGGGTCGTAGGCAGCGGGGTTGGGGGCGAAGGAGCGGGCGGGGCCGTGCTCGAAGCCCTGGTCGACGGGCAGGATGACCATGCGCCCGGTGCCGCCGAGGCGGCCCTGCATGAGGATGCGGGCGAGGTTGCCCTTCGTGCCGGGGTTGTCGCTCTCGTACCAGGAGAGGATGTCCCGGACCTTCGGCGTCAGCTGCATCGGCGTCGCTCCCTCCGCTTTCCCCGGTTCAGGGTTCCCTTTTCAGGGTTGTGGGTTCTTGTCCTCGCCGGAGTTAACCGAGGGCGCGGTGTCTGTCACGCGACCGGCCTCGCCGGCGGCGCCCCGGAGGTGGCGGGCGAGGAGGGCGCGGCCGGCCTCGCGCCGGAGGTCGAGGCGGGCGAGGTCGAGCGCGGGCGGGGCCGCGGGCAGGATGTCCGCGCCCGCCTCGGCGGCCGCCGCCCGGACGGCGGGGAAGGCGGGGTGGGCGCCGTCGAGCACGAGCAGTCGCCATCCCTGCCGGAGCGCGTCGAGCGCGAGGCCGGGCGCGCTGCCGCAGTCGAGCGCGGCGCGGAAGGGGGTGCCGGGGTGGCGGGCGGCGGCGCGGGCGAGCATGGCGGCGACGACGGCAGCCCCCGGCCAGGCGGCGGCGGCCGGGGCGGAGAGGAGGAGGAGGCCGGCCCCCAGACCCTCCGCCGCGGCGAGGGCGGCGGCGGCGTCCTCGGCCGAGCGGAAGCGAATCGCGGGGGGCGTCACGGTTGACCCTCTTGCGGACCGATGCGTAAAGCCATCACGGTTGCAGGGTGTGAAGCCGCGCGGCGGCCGGGGTTTGCAGCGGAAGGTTGGCACGGCCGGGCTCCCCTTGGTACGCCGCGGGGTGGATGGGGCCGTAACGATCCCCGGAACGGGTCCCCGGAACGATCCCTGGGGGCGAAGGGGCACGCAGGAGTGGCGCGGCATGTCTGACGGCCTGGCAGGGGCGATCGGGAAGCTCGAGGCGGCGGTGGAGCGGCTGGCGGCGGCGGCGCAGGAGGTCGCGCGCGAGCGGGACGCGCGCCTGCGGGCCGAGGCCGAGCCCGCGGGGGTGCCGCCCGCGGAGGTGGCCGCGCTCTCGGCCCGGCTGGAGGCGACGATCGCACGCCTCCGCGCCGCGCTGCCGGACGGGGCCGAGGTGGTGGAGCTGGACGATCTCGGCCTGGCCGAGGAGGAGCCCGAGGAGGCGGCGCCGGGCGGGCGCGGCGCCGAGGGCGGGGATGCGGGCCATGGCGCGCTTGCCGGCGCGCCGCGCGGCGCCGGGGAGGGTTGAGGTCTTGGGACAGGTCACGGTTCGCGTCGGCGGCTACAGCCACCCGGTCTCCTGCGAGGACGGGCAGGAGGCGCATCTCATCGCGCTGGCGGCGGAGGTGGACCGCCGCGTCGCCTCGGTGAAGACGATGGGCGGGAGCTACGGCGAGCCGCGTCTGCTGCTGCTGGCCGCCCTGCTGCTGGCCGACGAGGTGCACGACCTGAAGGTGGAGGTGGCCCAGGCCCGCGCCGGGCTGCCGCCGGCGCCGCCCTCGCCGCCCACCGTGACCGCGGTCGCGCCCTTGCCGGCGGCTTCCGCGGGCGGTGCTTCTTCGGCCGATGTGGCCGAGCCGGCGCCCGCCCCGGCGATGGACCCGCAGCTGGCCGAGCGGCTGGCCCGGGTGGCGGAGCGGATCGAGGGGATCGCGGCCGATCTCGGCAAGGGCTGAGGCGCGGCGGGGGAGCGCGGCGTGAATCGCGCGGAAGGCGCCGGCATTCCCCCTCTTGCCCTGGTGCGGGGGCGCGGTCCGTCCTACATGGGGAGGGCGGGGCTGCCTTTCGCGCCAGGCAAATCATCCCCAGGGCCAATAAGCATCCTCCGGGAGCTGGCTCTGTCCGGACCCTGGTCCGGGTACCTGGTGCCCACCTGCATTAGCAGGCCTTGGGAGGACGAATCGCCAGCGGTTCTGGTGGCTCCGCACCTCTCCCCCCTTAGACGGCATCCGGCGGCATGAGTGCCGAGGACCCGCGGCTGCGCGCGGCCAAGATCGTGGCGCGCGAGGAGGCGCAGGCGCGGCGCGCCTCGGCTCTCGCCGAGGGCGCGGGGCCGGCGCTGGCGGCCCACGCGCTGCGCGAGGCGGCGCCGCCCGCGGGGGCGGTGGTGGCCGGGTTCTGGCCGATGGGGCACGAGATCGACGTGCGGCCGCTGCTGCGGGCCCTGGCCGGGCGGGGGCATCCCCTCTGCCTGCCCCGTACGCCCAAGCGCGGGCTGCCGCTCGACTTCCGGGCCTTCGCCTTCGGGGACGCGATGGACAAGGGGCCCTTCGGCACCCTCCAGCCCGCCGAGGCGGCGCCGGCGGCGCGGCCGGGCTTCGTGATCGTGCCGCTGCTGGCCTTCGACCGCGCCGGGCGGCGGCTGGGCTATGGCGGTGGCTACTACGACCGCACGCTGGCCGCGCTGCCGGGGCTCCGCACGCTCGGGGTGGCCTTCGCCTGCCAGGAGATGCAGGAGGTGCCGGCGGGCCCACTTGATGCCCCGCTGGACGCCGTGGCCACCGAGTCGGGCGTTCTCCGCTTTCGGTGAGGGGCTTCCGGTAGGGGCGAGCGAGGGGATGGTGGGTTGAGGATCTTGTTTCTGGGCGACGTGGTGGGCCGGTCCGGGCGGGACGCCGTGGTGGAGCGGCTGCCGGGGCTGCGGGCGGAGCTGGCGGCGGACCTCGTGGTGCTGAACGCGGAGAACGCCTCGCACGGCTTCGGCCTCGCGCCCGACATGGCCCGGGCCTTCCTGGCGGCGGGGGCGGACGTGCTGACGCTGGGCAACCACGCCTGGGACCGCAAGGAGATCATCCCCTACATCGAGGGGGAGCCGCGGCTGATCCGGCCGATGAACTACCCGCCGGGCACGCCGGGCCGGGGCGCGACCGTGGTGGAGGTGCCGGGCGGGCGCCGGGCGCTGGTGGTGCAGGTGATGGGGCGGCTGTTCATGGAGCCGCTGGACGACCCCTTCCGGGCGGCGCAGGCGGAGCTGGCGCGGCACTCGATGGGGGCGGGGGGATCGGTCCAGGCGGTGGTGGTCGACATCCACGCGGAGGCGACGAGCGAGAAGCTCGGCTTCGGGCACTCCTTCGACGGGCGGGCAAGCCTGATTGCGGGCACGCACACCCACGTGCCGACGGCCGACCACCAGGTTCTGGAGGGCGGCACGGCCTATATCTCGGACGCCGGGATGTGCGGCGACTACGACAGCGTGATCGGCATGTCCAAGGCGGGGGCCTCGATCCGCTTCTGGCGGAAGGTGCCGGCGGAGCGCCTCGCGCCCGCCGAGGGGCCGGCGACGCTCTGCGGCGTGCTGGTCGAGACCGACGACGCGACGGGGCTGGCGCGGCGGATCGGGGCGCTGCGGGTCGGCGGGCGGCTCTCGCCGGTCCTGCCGGGGTTCTGAGGGCGGGGGTGCGCCTCCCCCGCCCGTCGCGTCAGAGGTGGATCAGCTCGGGCGCGAGGAAGCCGAGGCCGGCGAGCGCGATGCCGACGGCGCCGAGGATCGCGCCGCCCAGCGCCAGCAGCGGCACGCCGGTGACGATGCTGGCGGAGGCGATGACGATGGCGACCTGGAAGGCGGCGGAGCCGTACTCGTACATGTGGTAGGCGGCCATGGAGCGGTCGCGGGTGCGCTCGGCGGCCTTGGCGCGCTCGGCCAGCTCGCGCCGTCCCTCGCCGGTGGAGGGCTCGCTCTCGTAGCGCTGGGCGGTGGCCTGCCAGGCGGCGACCTGGCGGGCGGCCGCCGCCCGGCGGTCCTCCTCGGCGGGCTGGGGCGCGATGGCGGCGGCCTCGGCGGCGGTGCGGAGCGTGGTCTGGCGGATGGTGCGGGCCTGGAAGAAGGCCCAGAGGTTCGAGGCCTCGACGTTGCGGGACAGCGCCTCGGTCTGGGCGCTCTTGGCGCCGGTCTCGGCGAGGGCGAGGCAGAGGGCGAGGACGGCGATGAGCAGCGCGACGCGCTTGTTCTCGCCGCTGTGGTCGACATGGCCGTGGCCGGTCATGGGGATCCTCTCTTCATGAAGATCTCTCCATGCCATCGCCTCACGCGGGGGTGAAGGGGGTCAGTCCTCCCGCACGCGGCCGCGGTTCTGCTTGATGCCCGCGCGCACGCCCTTGGCCGCGAGGCGCCTTTCCTTGCTGCCCTTCGTCGGGCGCGTCGGGCGGCGGATGGTGGGGACGACGAGGGCGTCGCGGATGAGGGCGGCGAGGCGGGCGCGGGCGGCCTCGCGGTTGCGGTCCTGGGTGCGGTGTTCCCGCGAGGTGAGGAGGAGGCTGCCCTCCTCGGTCATGCGGCGGCCGGCGAGCGCGCGGAGGCGGGCGAGGACGGGCTCGGTCAGCCCCGGCACGCGGGCGGTGTCGAGGCGGAGCTGGACGGCGGTCGCGACCTTGTTGACGTTCTGCCCGCCCGGGCCGGAGGCGGCGATGAAGCTCTCCTCCAGGGCCTCGGCCGGGATGGTCAGGCGGTGGCTGATCCGGAGCGGGTCCAAGCTAGTAGAGTTCGGCCGCGCAGCGGGGGGCCACGACCTCGTCGTAGTCCCGACGATCCACGCGGCCCTGGCTGTGCTCGGCGATCATCTCGCCGCCGGTCGGCGCGGCGTCCGGGCGCTGGGTGCCGGACCAGAGGCCGCCGCGCAGGAGCGCGCGGGGGCACTGGATGTAGACCTCCGTGACGGCGACGAGGAGGACGGTGGCCGGCAGGGCGCGGCCCATGGCCAGGCGCGCGCGCAGCGCCGGGTCGGTGGTGATGCGGGCGGTGCCGTGGACGCGGAGCGTCTCGTTGATGCCGGGCACGAAGAAGAGGAGGGCGACGCGGGGGTCGTCCAGCACGTCGCGCAGCGCGTCGAGGCGGTTGTTGCCGCGGCGGTCGGGCAGGGCCAGCGTCCGCTCGTCGAGGAGGGTGGCGAAGCCCGGGGCGTCGCCGCGCGGGGTCGCGTGGGGGCCGTGCCGGCCGGTGGTGGAGAGGATGAAGAAGGGGGAGCTCGCGATGAAGGCGGTGCTGCGCCCCTCCAGCCGGTCGCCGACCTTGGCCACGGCGCGCTCGGTCGGGGGTGGGTAGAGGGCGGCGAGCGCCTCGGGCGAGGCGACGTCGAAGGGGCTGGCGGCGGGGTTGGCGTCCATGGCGGGGCTCCGGTGCGGCGCCATGGTGAGGCCTGGCGCGGGAAGGGCAAGGGCGGCGCGCGGAAGTCGCCGCGCGCGGGTGGCGCCGGGGCCGGGCGGCCCCTATGATCGGGGCTTTCCGACCCGCCGCGCGGGCCTTCCCGGGCGATCCCGGGCCGGGTCCCGGCGGGGCGGTTTCCAGACGGTTCCCATTGATTGCAACCCCCGTGCCGGGCCGCCTTCCAGGGGCCCGCGAGAGAACAGGATCGCCGAGATGGCCGGCCACAGCCACGCCAAGAACATCGCCCACCGCAAGGCCGCGCAGAGCGCCAAGCGCGCCCAGGCCTGGGGCAAGCTGATCCGCGAGGTCACCGTCTCCGCGAAGTCGGGCCTGCCCGACCCCGCGCACAACCCGCGCCTGCGCGCGGCGGTGAAGGCGGCGCTGGTGGCCAACATGCCGCGCGACACGGTGGAGCGCGCGATCAAGCGCGTGGCCCAGGGCACCGACACCGAGAACTACGACGAGGTGCGCTACGAGGGGTACGGCCCGAACGGCGTCGCCATCATCGTCGAGGCGCTGACGGACAACCGCAACCGCACGGCGTCCGACCTGCGCTCGATGTTCTCGAAGAACGGCGGCGCGCTCGGCGAATCGAACTCGGTGGCCTTCCAGTTCGAGCGCGAGGGGGTGGTGCGCTACGCGCCCGCGGCGGGGGACGCCGACACGGTGCTCGAGGCCGCGATCGAGGCGGGCGCGCAGGATGTGGAGAGCGACGAGGACGGGCACGCGATCCGGACCGCGGTCGAGGACCTCTTCGCCGTGCGCGACGCGCTGGAGGCGACGCTGGGCCCGGCCGAGAGCGCGAAGCTGGAGTGGCGGCCGAACGCCACCGTGCCGCTCGACGAGGACAGCGCGCGCGGCGTGCTGAAGCTGGTGGATTCGCTCGACGACCACGACGACGTGCAGTCGGTCTACGCGAACTTCGACGTGCCGGACGACGTGCTCGATCGGCTGACGGCTTGAACCGCTCGGTCCGCATCCTCGGGCTCGATCCCGGCCTGCAGCACACGGGCTGGGGGCTGGTGGAGAGCACGGGGTCGCGGCTGCGCCACCTGGCCGACGGGGTGGTGAGCACGAAGGCGGAGCTGCCGCTGGCCGAGCGGCTCTGCATCATCCACCGGGCGCTCTCGCTCCTCATCGAGGAGCACCGGCCGGACGAGGCGGCGGTGGAGCACACCTATGTCAACAAGAACCCGGGCGCTGCGCTGAAGCTCGGCCAGGCGCGGGGCGTGGTGCTGCTGGCGCCGGCGCTGCTGGGGGTGATCGTCGCCGAGTACCAGGCGATGGAGATCAAGCGTGCCGTTGTGGGCACGGGGCACGCCGACAAGGTGCAGGTGCAGGACATGGTGCGGCGGCTGCTGCCGGGGGCGGTAATCAAGCGGGCGGACGCGGCGGACGCGCTGGCCATCGCGATCTGCCACGCCAACCACCGGTCGACGCGGATCGCCCTCGCGCGGGGGTATGCGCCGGCATGATCGGCGGGCTTCGATGATCGGCAAGCTGACCGGGCGGCTCGACTCCGTGCACGAGGGGGGCTGCATCCTCGACGTGAACGGGGTGGGCTATCTCGTCGCGGCGTCGTCCCGCGCGGTGGCGGCGCTGCCGTCCGACGCGAAGGGGACGCTCTGGATCGAGACGGTGGTGCGCGAGGACGCGATCACCCTCTACGGCTTCGCCGATGCCGCGGAGCGCGACTGGTTCCGGCTGCTGACGGGCATCCAGGGCGTGGGGCCGAAGGTGGCGCTCGGGCTGCTCTCGGCGCTCTCGCCGCGCGACCTCGCGGGGGCGATCCTGGCCGGCGACCGCGGGAGCCTGACGCGGGCGCCGGGCGTCGGGCCGAAGCTCGCGATCCGGCTGCTGAGCGAGCTGCGGGAGAAGGTGGGGGGGATGCCGACCGGCGACCTCGCCTTCGCCGTGCCCGCGGCGCCGGTGCCCGAGCGGGGCCCGGCCGCGGACGCGGTCTCGGCGCTGCTGAACCTCGGCTGGCGGCGGCCGGAGGCGGCGAGCGTGGTGACGCGGGTGCTCGACCGGCTGGGAGAGGGGGCGGACCTCAACACGCTGATCCGGGAGAGCCTGAAGGAGATGGCGCCGCGCTGAGGCGGGGCGGGACCGCTGGCCGCACAGTTTTAGTTAGGTTTTTGCAACGAGAATGAGGGCGGCTCGAACTTGCCCGCGCGGCCCGTGCCGGCGGGGCGCCGGCGGTCCGGCCGGGGGGAAGGGAGCGAACTCCGGCGGATTTCGGCGATGCCCCTTGCGACGAGACTTTCGGCCAGCATCGATGCCTGGCGCCTGCTGCTCATCACCTGCGTCGTCTTCAATCACTCCTTCTCGCTCTACAACAACCTGCCCGAGGCGGAGGCGGCGGGCCTGCTCGCCCACGCGGTGAACGCGGTCACGCGCATGGCCGTGCCCACGCTGAGCGTCTTCTCCGGCTACTTTTTCGTGCAGGGCGGCGGCGCGTACCGGGCGGTGCTCGAGAAGAAGCTGCGCTCCCTCGTGGTGCCCTTCCTGCTCTGGAACACGCTGCCCTGCCTTGCCTTCATCGCCCTCAACGAGATCGCCCAGCCGGTGCCTGGGCTGCTGCTGCGGAACATCGACGCGCACCGCTTCCTCGAGATGACGATCGCGGCGGACGGGACGCCGGTGAACGGGCCGCTCTACTTCCTGCGCGACCTCTTCATCTGCTTCGTCCTCTTCGGGCCGCTGCGCCGCTGGCTCGCCCATCCCGTCGCCCTCGCGGCCGCGATCGGGGTCGCGGTGCTGAACTACCGGACCGACCTGAGCGGGGCGCTGATCGTCCGCAACACGATCCCGCTCTTCTTCCTCGTCGGCATGGGGTGGCACAGCCTCTTCCGCTTCGGGCCGGGCTCCCGGCGGGAGGCGGCGCTGCTCGGGGGCGCGGCCGTGCTCCTGGTGGGCCTCTGCACCCTGTTCCCGGAGGAGGCCGGGGAGGGAAGCTGGGCAGCGCTGGCCACCTACCTCGTTCTCGCGCGGCTGGTGATCGCCCTCGTTCATCTCTGGCCCGCCGACCGGCGGGCCGCGCGCCGGGGGCGGGACTACGCCTTCACGATCTTCCTCTCGCACTGGATGGTGCTGAAGCTGCTGCTCGCCCTGTGGCGGCCGCTCGGGCTGCCGGCCGTGACCTTCGAGCTGCTCGCGCCCTTCGCGGCGGTGGCGGCGGGCGTCGTGATCCGGCAGGTCCTGGACGGCATGCCGGTCCGGGCCGGCTGGTTCGCCACCGGCGGGCGCGAGAGGAGCGCGCGCCAGCTCCCGGCCTAGCGGCGTCCCGCCGGGGCGCGCCGGGCGGCGGGGCGAGGCCTCGCCGGCGGTGCGCCTGGCGGCGTATCCGGCGGGGCGACAGCGGCGGGCGGTCACGCTATGTTCCGGGGATGAGCGCCTCTTCGAACCAGGACCGCATCACCGCGGGGAACCGCCAGGACGAGGACGCGGCCGAGGCCACGCTGCGGCCGCAGACCCTGTCCGACTTCACGGGGCAGCCGGCGCTGCGGGAGAACCTCTCGGTCTTCGTGCAGGCGGCGCGCGCGCGGGGCGACGCGCTGGACCACGTGCTGCTGTTCGGCCCGCCGGGGCTGGGCAAGACGACGCTCGCGCAGATCGTCTCGCGGGAGCTGGGGGTGGGGTTCCGGGCGACCTCCGGCCCCGTGCTGCAGCGGGCGGGTGACCTGGCCGCGATCCTGACGAACCTGCAGCCGCGGGACGTGCTGTTCGTGGACGAGATCCACCGGCTGCAGCCGGCGATCGAGGAGACGCTCTACCCTGCGATGGAGGACTTCCAGCTCGACCTCATCATCGGCGAAGGGCCGGCGGCGCGGACGGTGCGGATCGATCTGCCGCCCTTCACGCTGGTGGGGGCGACGACGCGGGCGGGGCTGCTGGCGACGCCGCTGCGCGACCGCTTCGGCATCCCGCTGCGGCTGCAGTTCTACTCGCCGGAGGAGCTGGAGCTGATCGTGGCGCGCGGGGCGCAGAAGCTCGGCTTCGTGCTGACGCCGGACGGGGCGCGGGAGATCGCGCGGCGGGCGCGGGGCACGCCGCGCATCGCGGGGCGGCTGCTGCGGCGCATCCGGGACTTCGCGGCGGTGGCGGGGCGGCCGGCGGACAAGGCGCTGGCCGATTCGGCGCTCGACCGGCTGGAGGTGGACCGGCTGGGGCTGGACGCGATGGACCGGCGCTACCTGCGGCGCCTCGCCGACCATCACGGGGGCGGGCCGGTGGGGGTGGAGACCCTGGCCGCGGCCCTGGCCGAGAGCCGGGACACGCTGGAGGAGGTGATCGAGCCCTACCTCATCCAGGAGGGGCTGATCCTGCGGACGCAGCGCGGGCGGGTGCTGGGGCTGCCGGGGTGGAAGCACCTCGGCATGACGCCGCCCCGCAACGCGCTGGCCGCGCAGGGCGACCTGCTGGACGAGTCCGACATTTAGGACGCGCCATCCCAGGCGCGACGCGGCCCGGCCGGGGGGCCGGCCGGGCCGGCGCGCCGGTGGGGCTCAGCGCGTCTGGGGCTCAGCGCGTCTGGGGCGCGGAGTTGCCGGGGGCGGTGGAGCGGCCGGCGACCGAGGGGCCGGCGGCGCCGGTGCCAATGTCCGAGTTGCTCGGCATGGCGTTGCCGCGGCCGGTGGTGCCGCTCATGCCCGTGGCGCCGCCCAGGCCGGGGTTGGCGGTCCGGCCGCCCATGCCGAGGCTGTCGGGGTCGTGGCCGGCGCGGGCGGGCGGGGCCGCGGGCGCCGCGGGCCGGGCGGCAGGGCGGGCGGCGGTGGCGCCGGGGGCGGCCCGGGTGCCGGAAGGGGCGGTCCCGCTGCCCATCCCCCCGCTGGTCTGGGCCTGGGCGCCCAGCGCGGTGCCGGCGAGGAGGGCCAAAGCGAGGGTGGCCTGCTTGATGGCGGACATGCGTCGTCTCCCGTAGCGCGTGCGGCCGGCCCGTCCGGCCTCTTGGGGATAACGGCCCGCACGGCTGTTCTTTGAGGCGGAATGACGGCGGGCGTTCACGTCCTGCGGAGGGGCGGGGCGATGCGCCGGGGACACGCCCCGGCCGCAATCCGGGGGCGCCGTGGCGGCGGGGCCGGAACCCCTGGTCGTTGCGGGCGAAGGGCGCTAGGGCGCGGGCCATGGACGTCCACCGCTACCGCCTCCGCGTCTATTTCGAGGACACCGACGCGGGCGGCGTGGCCTATCATGCCAACTACCTTCGCTGGGCCGAGCGGGCGCGGACGGAATCGTTGCGCGACATTGGGTTGCCGCATCAGCTTATGATGGAGCGTCACCGTTCGTTGCTTGTGGTGCGGCGCATCGAAGTAGCGTATTTGCGGCCCGCACGCCTCGATGACGAAATCGTGGTCGAGACGCGGGTCCTCCGGGCCGGCTCGGCCTCGGTCGATGTCGGGCAGGACGTGGTGGGGGCGGACGGGGGCGTGCTGGCGCGGATGAAGGTCGGGCTGGTCTGCGTCTCGCAGGAGGCGCTGAAGCCGGTGGCCCTGCCGGAGCCCTGGCGCTCCGCGATGCGGCCCGCGCCGCGGGCTTGACGGCGCGGCGCCCCTCGGGGCGCCGGGAGGTGCCCCCGAGGGGGCGGGGTTGCCGCCCTTCTGGGGGCGGGATGGCCGTGCCCGGGGGGGAGGCGGCCGTCGGCGCCCCGGGGGCGTTTGAGGTTTGGCGCCCCGGTCTGGGGCGAGGGGATGAGGAGACCGCCCGTGGGTGGTGTGACTGCGCAGAACCTGGCCGCGGCCGGGCACGACCTTTCGCTCTGGGGGCTGTTCCTCCAGGCGGACTGGGTGGTGAAGTCCGTCATGATCGGGCTGCTGATCGCCAGCGTCTGGGTCTGGGCGATCGTCTTTGAGAAATGGAACACGATGCGCCGCGTGAACCGCGCGGCCGACGTCTTCGAGGACAAGTTCTGGTCGGGCGGCAGCCTCGAGGACCTCTACCGCACGGACGGCGAGCGGCCGACGCACCCCATGGCCGCCGTCTTCGGCGCGGGCATGCGGGAGTGGCAGCGCTCCGCCGAGACGGGCGCGACCGGGGTGCTGGCGCTGACGGGCATGAAGGAGCGGTCCGAGCGCGCCATGAACGTCGCCGTCGGGCGCGAGATGGACGGGCTCGAGAAGTGGATGACCTTCCTTGCCTCCGTGGGGTCGGTCGGGCCCTTCATCGGGCTGTTCGGGACGGTCTGGGGCATCATGAACTCCTTCTCGGCCATCGCGGGCATGAACAACACGAACCTCGCGGTCGTGGCGCCGGGCATCGCGGAGGCGCTCTTCGCGACGGCGATCGGCCTCGTGGCCGCGATCCCGGCCGTGCTCGCCTACAACAAGATCAACGTGGACCTCTCGCGCTTCTCGGGGCGGCTCGAGGCCTTCTCCTCGGAGTTCGGGGCGATCCTGTCGCGCCAGGCGGACGAGGCGCCGGCCGCGGCGCCGGCCTCCGGCCCCCGCCAGCCGGCACAGGTCTGATCCCATGGCCGTCTCCATGAACACGGGCGGGGGGAACACGGGCGGGGGCCGCGGCGGGCGCCGCCGCCACCGGCCGATGGCCGAGATCAACGTCACGCCGATGGTGGACGTGATGCTCGTGCTGCTCATCATCTTCATGGTGGCGGCGCCGCTGATGACGGTCGGCGTGCCGGTGGACCTGCCCAAGACGAACGCGGCCGCCCTCAACCAGGAGCAGGAGCCGCTGACGGTCACGGTGAACCCGGAGGGCAAGATCTTCCTCCAGGAGACGGAGGTGGAGGCCGCGAACCTCGTGCCGCAGCTCCAGGCGATCATGGCGAACCAGCCCCAGGGGCAGCCCGAGCGGCGCATCTTCGTGCGCGGCGACCGCAGCATCGCCTACGGGCGGATCATGGAGGTGATGGGCATCGTCTCCTCGGCCGGCTTCTCGCGCGTGGCGCTGCTGGCCGAGCAGCCGGCGGGTCAGCCCGCGCGCGGCGCGGCGCCCGCCCCCGGCGCGGCCCCGACGAGCCGCCCGGCCACGCCCTCCGGCACCGCGCCGCGATAGGACCTCCCATGGCGACGGTCATGACGGGCTGGGCGGAGGGCGGCACCGCCGAGAGCCGCCTGCGGAACTGGGTGGCGGCCTCGGTGCTGCTGCACGCGCTGGTGGCGGCGCTGCTGATGACGGAGATGCCCGGCCGGAAGATCCCGGAGCCGCTGGAGGAGGCGATCCCCGTCGAGGTGGTCGTGCCCGAGGTGCCGCAGCTCGCCGAGGCGCCGGAGCCGATCCCGCTGCCGGCGCCGCCCGCGCCGCCGGCGCCCACCCCCGACGCCGCGCCGACGCCGCCCGCGCCGCCGCGGGCCGAGGCGACGCCCCTGCCGCCGCCGCCCCCGCCCAACCCGGCCGCCGCCGCGCCGGCCGCGGCGCCGCCGCCGGTGCCGGTGCCGCTGCCGATCCCCTTCGCGCCCCCGCCGCCCCCGCCGGTGGCGAGCCCCGCGCCGACCCCCGCGCCCACGCCGCCCCAGCAAGCGGCCGCGCCGGCGCCGAGCCCGCCGCTGCCGACACCGCCGCCGCAGGCCGCGGCGCCGCCCCCGCCGACGCCGGCGACGACGCCCGCGCCGACGCCTGCGCCCGCGCCAACCCCGACGCCCGCGCCGGCCCGCCCGGTGGCGCCGACCCCGCCGCCGGCGGCGGCCGCGCCCGCGCTTCCCTTGCCCCTGCCGCCCGCGCCGGCGCCGGACGCGATCCGCCCGGCGACGCCGACG
>NZ_RCZP01000036.1 GCF_006438825.1 Muricoccus nepalensis | reverse complement strand
GGAGCTCGGCGCGGAGCTCGTCGCCAAGGTCAAGCTCGCGGCCCAGGCCCGGCCGCGGGCGCGGCGGGAGGAGCCGGCGGCGCCGTCGTTGCTGACGGTGGACCCGCGGCTCTCGACGGCGGGGCGGGTCGTCGCGATCGGCGCGTCGACCGGCGGGGTGGAGACGCTGCAGCGCATGCTGACCCGCCTCCCGGCGAGCGCGCCCGCGATTCTTGTCACCCAGCACATGCCGGCGGGCTTCACCTCGTCCTTCGCGCGCCGGCTCGACGCGCAGTGCGCGGTGACGGTGATCGAGGCCACGGACGGGCGGCGGATCCTGCCGGGGCACGTCTACATCGCGCCGGGCTCGCGCCACCTGGAGCTGGCGCGCACCGGGGCGCACTACGCCTGCCGCCTGCACGACGGGCCGCCCGTCTCGGGGCACCGGCCCTCGGTCGACGTGCTGTTCGGCTCGGTGGCGCGGGTGGCGAGGGCCAACGCCGTCGGCCTCATTCTCACGGGCATGGGGCGGGACGGGGCGGCCGGGCTGCTCGAGATGCGGCGCGCGGGCGCGCGCACCTACGGGCAGAGCGAGGCGAGCTGCCTCATCTACGGGATGCCGAAGGCCGCGATGCAGGCGGGCGCGGTGGAGGCGGAGATGCCGGTGGAGCGGCTGACGGAGGAGATCGTCGCCCTGCACCAGCCGGTGCCGGCCTGACGGCGCCGCGGCCGGTCAAGGCCGGGGCGACCGCCGCGGGAGACCGCGCGGGCGCCCCGCGGCGGCGCGGCGTTCAGAGGACGCTCGACCACTCCGCCGGCGCCAGGCGGTAGCCGTTCCCGTCCTTCACGACCGTGCCGTTGGCGGGGAAGGACCAGTGGTAGGCGGCGCAGCGGATCCGGTCCGCGGCGACGCGGTCGAAGACGCGGCGGCGCGTGGCCTCGGCCCCGTTCGGGTCCATGTCGAAGATGACGTGCCAGCCGGGGTTGGTCAGGTTGAACTCGGGGCGCGAGGTGAGGTCGCCGAGGATCATCGCCTGATCGCTGCCGTCGGACAGGTGGTAGGAGGTGTGCCCGGGCGTGTGGCCGGGGGTCGCCATGGCGCGCAGGCCGGGCAGGATCTCGGCGCCGTCCGCCACGCGCTCGACCTTGCCGTCGTAGGGGGCGAAGCGGCGGCGGACGTTGGCGAAGGCGGGGCGCATGGCCTCGGGCGCGCGGCTCGCCTGGGCCTCGTCCATCCAGAAGGCCCATTCGCGCTCGGGCACGAGGATGCGGGCGCGCGGGAAGGCCGCGTTGCCGGCGCCGTCGAGCAGCCCGCCGACGTGGTCGCCGTGGAAGTGGGTGAAGACGACCATGTCGATCGAGCCGGCGTCGATGCCGGCCGCGGCCAGGTTCGCGCCGAGCTGGCCGACGCGGCTGTCGGCCGCGGTCTGCGGGCCGTTGCCGGTGTCGAACATGACCGTGCCGCGGGGGGTGCGGAGGACGGTCACGGTGAAGGGGTTCACCAGCCGCGCGGGGTCGAGGCCCTGGGCGCGCATGGAGGCCGCGACCTCCTCGGGCGAGGCGTTGCGCACGAAGCCCTGGGTCGGGTCCGGCCGGACGGCCTGCCCGTCATGCACCATGGTGACGAGCGACTGCCCGACGCGGAAGCGGTAGAAGCCAGGCGCCTGGGCCGGGGCGAGGCCGGGGGGCGCGGCCGGGGCCGGGGCGGGCGCCGCCTGGGCCGCGGCGTCGCGGGCCGTGGCCAGGAGGGCGGGCGCGGCGAGCCCGGTCGCGATCAGCGTGCGTCGATCCATCGGTGCGTTCCCTTGTCGGTTGGCAACAGTTTTGGATGGCGCGTCCGCGGTCAAGGGCCGCGCGCGAGGGTGACCACCGCCTCGACCCCGGCGGACCAGAGGAACTGGTCGATCGCGACCGCGCGCTCGACGCGCCAGCCGGGGGAGCGGGCGAAGGCGGCGAGGTCGCGCGCGAGGGCCGCGGGGTTGCAGGAGACGTAGACGACGCGCGGGATGGCGGAGCGGGCGAGGATGGCCGCCTGCTCCGCCGCCCCCGCGAAAGGCGGGTCGAGCACGAGGGCGGCGGCGCCGTTCAGCTCGGCCGGCAGGAGGGGCTGGCGGGCGAGGTCGCGCCGCGTGGCCTTGATGCGCGCGCCCGCGCGGCCGGCGGCGGCGTTGAGGGCGGCGACCGCCTCGGGCAGCCCCTCGTAGGCGTCCACCCGGCCGCGGGCGGAGAGCGGCAGGGAGAGGGTGCCGTAGCCGGCGTGCAGCTCGATGAGGCGGGGCTTGCCGGGCATCCGGCGCGGCAGGCCGTCCAGCACGGCCGCGACGATCGCCGCCTCGCCCTCCCGCGTCGCCTGCAGGAAGGCGCCGGGGGCGACGGGGATGAGGTTGCCCGCGAGGAGCGCGGCGGCGGGGCCGTCCTGGGCGGCGATCTCGGGCGCGTCGCGGGTTCCCTCGCGCGACCAGGCGATGCGGGAGATCCCGGCCTGCCCCGCGAAGGCGGCGAGGGTGGCGCGGTCCTTCACGGCGAGGGGGCCGTCGGTGCGGAGCCAGAGGTCGGGGCCGCTGTCGAGGAGGTTCACCATGGCCGAGCCCGCTCGGTGGAGGGCGGCGACGCGGGTCATCAGCGCGCGGAGCGGCGCGACGAGGGCGAGGATGCGGGGGTCGACGACGTGGCATTCCCGCATGTCGAAGGGATCGGCCGCGCCGCGGGCGTGGAAGCCGATGGTGATGCCCTCCGCCCCGCGGCGGATGGCGAGGTCGGCGCGGCGGCGGCTGTTCGGCGGGCTGGCGGCGGCGGGCGCGACCGCGACGCCCGGGAAGCCGCCGCGGGCGAGGGCCTCGGCGACGCGGGCGGCCTTCCAGGCGGCCACGGGCGCGTCCGCCCAGTGCTGCACGACGCAGGCGCCGCAGGTGCCGAAATGGGCGCAGGGCGGCACGACGCGGTCGGGCGAGGGGGTCTCGACGGCTGACAGTGTCGCGGCCCGGCCCTCGCCGCGGGCGGGGCCGGGCTCGGCCTCGACCACCTCGCCGGGCAGGGTGAAGGGCACGAAGACGGGGCGGCGCGCCGCGTCGTGCGCGATGCCGTCGCCGGCGGCGCCGATGGCCTCGATGGTCAGGCGCATGGGGTGTCCCTGAAAAGAGAAGGGGCGGCCCCGCGAGGAGCCGCCCCTTCCGGTCGTGTCCCTCGCGGGATCAGCCGAAGGCGTTGAGGCCGGTCTGGGCGCGGCCGAGGATGAGGGCGTGCACGTCGTGGGTGCCCTCGTAGGTGTTCACCGTCTCGAGGTTCATGACGTGGCGGATGACGTGGTACTCGTCGACGATGCCGTTGCCGCCGTGCATGTCGCGGGACACGCGGGCGATGTCGAGCGCCTTGCCGCAGTTGTTGCGCTTCATGAGGGAGATCATCTCCGGCGCCGCCTTGTGCTCGTCGAAGAGGCGGCCGAGGCGCAGCACGCCCTGCAGGCCGAGCGTGATCTCGGTCTGCATGTCCGCGAGCTTCTTCTGGATAAGCTGCGTCTGGGCGAGGGGCTTGCCGAACATCTTGCGGTTCAGCGTGTACTCGCGGGCCGCGTGCCAGCAGAACTCGGCGGCGCCGAGCGCGCCCCAGGCGATGCCGTAGCGGGCGCGGTTGAGGCAGGAGAAGGGGCCGTTGAGGGACTTCACGTGCGGCAGGCGGTTCTCCTCAGGCACGAAGACCTCGTCCATCATGATCATGCCGGTGGTGGAGGCGCGGAGGGACATCTTGCCCTCGATCTTCGGCGCCGTGAGTCCCTTCATGCCCTTCTCGAGGATGAAGCCGCGCAGCAGTCCCTCGTCATCCTTCGCCCAGACCACGAAGACGTCGGCGATGGGGGAGTTGGTGATCCAGGTCTTCGAGCCGGAGACAAGGTAGCCGCCGTCCACCTTCTTCGCGCGGGTGCGCATGGAGCTCGGGTCGGAGCCGGCGTCGGGCTCGGTCAGCCCGAAGCAGCCGACCCACTCGCCGGTGCGCAGCTTGGGCAGGAACTTGTCCTTCTGCTCCTCGGAGCCGAAGGCGTGGATCGGGAACATGACGAGCGAGGACTGCACGGAGAAGGCGGAGCGGTAGCCGCTGTCCACGCGCTCGACCTCGCGCGAGATGAGGCCGTAAGAGACGTAGCCGACGCCCGCGCAGCCGTGGCTGTCCAGCGTCGCGCCGAGGAAGCCCATCTCCCCGAACTCGTTCATGATCTCGCGGTCGAAGTGCTCCTGCCGGTTGCCCATGAGGATGCGCGGCATGAGCTTGGACTGGCAGAACTCGCGCGCGGCGTCGCGGATCATCCGCTCGTCCTCGGTGAGCTGCTCCTCCAGCAGGAGGGCGTCGTCCCACACGAAGCTGCCCATCTTGCTCTGGACGCGGACCTGCGGGGCCTCCGGCATGACCTGGGTGACGACGTTCATCTCTGCGTTCCTCTCTAGCCGTTCGCGTAAGCGATCCTTGCCCGGCTCATCCTGCCCCAAGGGGCCAGGGATGCGCCATGCCGGGGGAGGGGCGCGTGCCCCTCCCCACGGGATCGTCAGGCCGCCTCGGCCTCGTCGGCGTGCCGGCGGGGGCGCGGCACGGGGATGAGCATGAAGGCGGGGGTCGCGTCGCCGAAGCCGACCACGGGCGGGCCGAGGTCGTCGGGGCGGTGGCGGTAGGCCTCGCGGCGCGGGCGGTCGTCGCGGCGGGGGCGCTCCTCGCGGGCGCGCTCCTCCTGCGACCACTCGCGGCCGGCGTCGCGGTTCACCTCGTCGAGCACGCGGTCGCCGGAGCGGCCCTCGCGGCGGCCTTCCCGGTCGTCGCGGGGCCGGTCATCGCGGGGCCGGTCATCGCGGGGCCGGTCGTCGCGTGGCCGGTCGTCGCGCGAACGGTCCTCGCGGCCGCGGCCGCGGTCCTCGCGCGGGCCGCGGGCGTCACGGGGGGCGCGGTCCTCGCGCGGCGCGCGCTCCTCGCGGGCGGCGGCCTCACGGGGGGCGCGCTCCTCCTCGCGGGCCGGCCGCGCGGCCTCCTCGCGCGCAGGGCGGGGGGCGGCGTCGCGGCGCGGGCGGTCGCGCCCGGCCTCGCCGCCGCGTTCGCGCCGCGGCTCGGCGCGGCCGCGCTCGCCGCGACCGGCGTCGCGGGCCCCGCGCGCGCCGCCGCGTCCGCGGCCGCGGGAGGACTTCAGCCCCTCCTGGATCTCCTCGGCGGAGACGGGGTCGAGGCCGTCGATCGTCATCGGCGGGATGGGACGGCCCGTCAGGGTCTCCACCGCCGCCACCGCCTTCGCCTCGTCGGCGGTGGCGAGGGTGTAGGCGTGGCCCTCGCGCCCGGCGCGGCCCGTGCGGCCGATGCGGTGGACGTAGTCCTCGGCGTGGAAGGGCACGTCGAAGTTGAAGACGTGCGACAGGCCGCCGATGTCGATGCCGCGCGCCGCGACGTCCGAGCAGACGAGGAGCTGGAGCTCGTTGTTCTTGAAGCGCTCGAGCGTCGCGAAGCGCATGGACTGCGCGAGGTCGCCGTGCAGCGCGCCGACGTTGAAGCCGTGGCGCTTGAGGCTCTTGTAGAGGATGTCGACGTCGACCTTGCGGTTGCAGAAGATGAGCGCGTTCTGCACCTGCTGGCTCTTGATGAGGCGGCGCAGCGCCTCGCGCTTGTCGCGCTCCTGCACCCAGACGAGGCCGGCCGTGATGGTGGTCGCGACCGAGGCCGGGGCGGAGACGGTGATCTCGCGCGGGTTCTGCAGGAAGGCGTCGGCCAGGCGGCGGATCTCGGGCGCCATGGTCGCCGAGAAGAACAGCGTCTGGCGCAGCTTCGGCAGCATGGAGACGATGCGCTCGACGTCCGGGATGAAGCCCATGTCGAGCATGCGGTCGGCCTCGTCGATGACGAGGACCTTGCAGTCCGCGAGCAGGATGCGGCCGCGGTCGAAGAGGTCGAGCAGGCGGCCCGGCGTCGCGATGAGGACGTCCACGCCCTTCTCGAGCACCGCCTTCTGCTCGTCCATGCTCTCGCCGCCGATGAGCAGCGCGTGGGTGAGCGTGAGGTGCTTGCCGTACTTCACGAAGTTCTCGGCGACCTGCAGCGCCAGCTCGCGCGTCGGCTCCAGGATGAGGCTCCGCGGCATGCGAGCCTTGGCGCGGGAGCCCGCGAGGATGTCGAGCATCGGCAGGGTGAAGCCGGCGGTCTTGCCGGTGCCGGTCTGCGCGCAGCCGAGGACGTCGCGGCCCATGAGCACGACGGGGATCGCCTGCTCCTGGATCGGGGTCGGGTGGACGTAGCCGGCCTCGGCCACGGCCTGGAGGATGGGGTCGGAGAGGCCGAGATCGGCGAAGGTGACGGGGCGGGTGCCGTCCTCCTCGTCGTCCTCCGGCGCCTCGTCCTCGTCGTCTTCGGCGGAGTCGTCCTCCTCCTCGTCCTCGTCGGACGCCTCCGGCTCGTCGCGGCCGGCCTCGGCGGCCTCGCCCATCTCCATCGCGCGGATGTCGACCGCGGCGGGGTCGGGCGTGCCCTCCGGCGCCTCGGCGGTGGCCGCCTCGGGCGCGGCCGGGAGGGCCTCGACGGGGTCGGCCGAAGAGAAGGCGGCGGGCTCCGCGGCGAAGCCGGCGGCGCTGCCCTCGCCCACCGGGTCGCCGTCGGCGGCGCCCTGGATCGAGCCGGTGGCCCCGCCCTCGGGCTGCGTCTCGGGCGCGCGGTCCTGCGGGGAGGCGTTGCCGGCGGGGGTCTGGTCGTGGTCGGTCGCGGGGTTGGTCAAGCGTGGGTTCCTGTGCCCCCATCGGCCGGTGCGGCGGGTGGGGCGAAAGTCGGGCGGATGGGCCCTGGCCGCGATGTCGGGCCGGGGGCCCTCGGGTCGGGCGCGGGCGGCGTGCCGGATGCGCCCAGCCGGTGGTCCGGCGTGCCGCGCCCGCAGCGCGGACGCACGGCACGCAGCCGCTCGCGCGCGATATGCGCCCGCAACGGCCGGGATGCAAGGAGAGAGGGGGCGGCGCGCGGCCGGCAGGCGGCGGTTGCGCGGCCCCGGAGGGGTGACTAGCACGGGTCATGGACCGCACGCCACTTCTCCTCCTGCCGGGGCTGCTCTGCGACGACCGGCTCTGGCGCGACCAGGTGGAGGGCCTCGCCGACCGGGCCGCGCCGGTGGTCGCCGACCTCACCCTCGATTCGAGCCTCGCCGCCATGGCGGCGCGGGCGGTGGCGGCGATGCCCGGGCGCTTCGCGCTCGCGGGGCTGTCGATGGGCGGCTACGTCGCCCTCGAGGTGATGCGCCAGGCGGGGGCGCGGGTGGAGCGGCTGGCGCTGTTCGACACCTCCGCCCGCCCCGACACGCCGGAGGCGGCGCGGCAGCGGCGCGGGCTGATGGCGCTGACGCGGCGCGGCGCCTTCCGCGGGGTCACGCCCCGGCTGCTGCCGCGCCTGCTCCACCCCGCGAACCTCAACGGGCCGCTGGCGGCGGAGGTGATGGCGATGGCGGAGCGGGTGGGGCGGGACGCCTTCCTGCGCCAGCAGGAGGCCATTCTCGGGCGGCCGGATTCGCGGGGCGACCTCGCCGGGATCGCCGTGCCGACGCTCGTCGTGGCGGGAGAGGAGGACGTGCTCACCCCGCCGGAGCTCGCGCGGGAGATCGCGGCGGGGATCCCGGGCGCCGCGCTCCACCTCGTGCCGGGCTGCGGGCACCTGCCGAGCATGGAAACGCCGGAGGGCCGTCACGGCGCTGCTGCGCGACTGGCTCGGCTGAGGCGGCCCTTCAAGCGCCGCGGGGCGCGCCCTATCTCCACGGGATGAGCACGGTCGGCCGCATCCTCCTCGCGTCGGCGCTGGCGGCGTCGGCGCTGGCGGCGTCGGCGCTTCTCCCCGCCGGCCCGGCGGAGGCGCGGGGCGGCGTCTTCCTGGGCTTCGGGGTGGGCGTCCCGGTCTACCCGGCCTACCCCTATCCCTACCCGCCGCCGGCCTACTACGCGCCGCCCTTCCCGGCCTATCCCGCGCCCTACCCGCCCTATCCGCCGCCCTACCCGGCCTATGCCGCGCCGCGCCCGGCGGGGCAGGCCTGCTACGCGGGGGCCTATGTCTGCCCGCTGGACCGGCCGCTCGCGGCGGGCGACGCCTGCGCCTGCCCAGCGCGGAACGGCCAGCGCGCCTGGGGGCGCGTCGGCAACTAGGCCGGCGACGGGGCGGCCGCCGGCGCGACGAGCAGGCCGGCCGCGTGCAGCCGCCGGCAGAAGGCCAGCGCGCCCTCGCTGAGCGAGGCGGGCGTCGCGCCCTCGGCCAGCCGCTGCGTCCATTCCAGCTCGTCCGGCGAGAGGGGGATCGCGCCTCCGCCCCAGCGCAGCGCCGCGCCGCCCTCCGGCCCGGCGGCGACGTGGTGGAGCACGGTCTCGGCCGTGCGCAGAGGGTCGTCAGGCCCGGGCGAGGGGGCGACGAGGCCGCGGCCGGACAGGGCCGGCCGGTCGGCGGAGAGGCGGTCGAGGAAGCGGAGCAGGACGCGCTCCATCAGCGCCGGCTCGGCGAGCGGCGCGAGGGCGGCGGCGGCGTCGGCGAGCGGCCCCTCCGCCTCGCCGATGCGCCAGCTGCGGAGGCTGCGGCGCAGCGCGGGGTGCTCGGCTTCCAGGAGGTCGACGGCGTCGTGCAGGAGGTCGGCCCAGCAGGGTTCCAGCAGGCCGATCGTGACGTGCAGCGAGGGCTCGCCCGCCGGCTGCGCCGCGGCGTCGTGCAGGGTGCCGCGGGGAACGTAGAGCGCGTCGCCGGGGCGGAGCGTGACCTCCTCCGCCGCGCCGGCGGCGGCGTAGAGGCCGCTGTCCCAGGGGGTGCGGCGCGTGGGCAGCGGGAGGGGCTGGCCGGCGAGGAGGCGCCAGCGCTTCTCGCCGCTCACCTGCAGGACGAGGACGTCGTGCGTGTCGAAATGCGTCTTGAAGCCCTGCGCGCCGGCGGGGGTGAGGTAGACGTTCGCCTGCACCGCGTGGAGGAAGAACTTCTCCAGCCCGCGGCAGAAGCGGGCGAGCGGCGGGTGGGCCTCGTGGAACTGCGAGACCACGAGCGTCGCCCCCGCGTCGAAGCGGCGGAAAAGGCGGTGGGGGTCGATGCGGCCATCGTCCCGCGCGAACTCCTCCGCGGGGACGGAGGCGCTGCCGTTGCGGGCGCTGTCGGCCATGGTCACGGGCGGCGTGCGGGCGCCGGCCGCGAGATAGGCGTCGAGCGCGGCGACGCTGCAGAGGTCGCGGTAGCGGTCCGGGGCCTCCGCGGGGAAGTGGCGCCAGGCGGTGCCCTCCCGGAGGGCCAGCGCGTCCTCGACCTCGAGGGGCGCGAAGGCCAGGCGGAAGGCCCACTCGGTCAGGGTCGGCGGCATCGGGCGGGCCCCGGGAGGGTCAGCGCCAGCCGCGGCCGCGACCGACGCCGTCCGACGGGTCGTTGTCGCTGACGGCGCGGCGGGACGGCGTGCGGTAGGTGCCGCGGCCGCGGCCCGGGCCGTCCGAGGGGTCGTTGTCCGTGGGGCCGCGGTAGGAGGGGGAGGGGCCGAAGCGGCCGTGGCCGACGCCGTCGGAGGGATCGGCGTCGGTGCCCGCACGCCCCGTGGCGTAGGGGCGGCGGTACCCGCCCTGGCCGACGCCGTCCGAGGGATCGGCGTCGGTGGCCGAGCGGCCCGGGGCGTAGACGCGGCGGTGCCCGCCGTGGCCGACCCCGTCCGAGGGGTCTGCGTCCGTCGCGGCCAGGACCGGGCCGGCGGGGTAGCCGGGCGGGGCGGCGAGGCAGCCCGGCAGGGCCGCGCTGGCCGTGCCGATGCCGGCGAGGCGAAGCACGAGCAGGCGGCGGCCGAGGCGGCCATCCTTGGGGGGGGTCTCGGGCGCGTTGTCCGGCGGCATGGATCGATCCTTGTTTCCCCGCAGCATTCGCCGGTTTCGATACGAATCGGTTAAACCGGCGGCCCCTTGGCGGAAACCGGGGGGTGGTCCGCGGCTTTATTCTGGCCGAGGAAACAGCCGAGCCCATGACCAGCGCCAGCCTTGCCGACGACCGCGACGACACCGCGGCCGGGACCATCGTCGAGCCGCGGGAGGCCGCGCGGGCCGCCGGGCTGCGCTACGTGAACGACACCCGGCCCGGCATCACCCGCCACCCCGAGGGCGATGGCTTCGCCTACCGCGACCCCGCGGGCAAGCCGGTGCGCGACGAGGCGACGCTCGAGCGCATCCGCTCGCTCGCGATCCCGCCGGCCTACGCGGAGGTCTGGATCTGCCCGCAGGCCAACGGGCACATCCAGGCGACGGGTCGCGACGCGCGCGGGCGCAAGCAGTACCGCTACCATCCCCGCTGGCGCGAGACGCGTGACGCGACGAAGTACGAGCACATGGCGGAGTTCGCGGCAGCGCTGCCCGCCATCCGCGCGCGCGTCGCGGCCGACCTCCGGCGCCGCGACCTGGCGCGGGAGAAGGTGCTGGCGACGGTCGTGCGCCTGCTCGAGACGACGCTTATCCGCGTGGGCAACGACGACTACGCGAAGGAGAACGGCTCCTTCGGGCTGACCACGTTGCGCAATCGGCACGTCTCCGTGAAGGGCGAGACGATGCGTTTCGCCTTCAAGGGCAAGAGCGGCAAGACCTGGAAGCTCGGCCTGCAGGACCGGCGCGTCGCGCGCGTGGTGCGGGAGTGCCAGGACCTGCCGGGGCAGGAGCTCTTCGCCTATCCCGCGGAGGACGGCACGCTGCACGACGTGACCTCGGGCGACGTGAACGACTACCTCCGGGAGGTCTCGGGGCGCGAGATCACCGCGAAGGACTTCCGCACCTGGGCCGGGACGGTGATGGCCGCGCTGGCGCTGCGCGAGTTCGAGGCCTTCGACAGCCAGGCGGCGGCCAAGCGCAACATCCGGGCGGCGATCGAGCGGGTCTCGTCCCGGCTCGGGAACACGCCGACCGTCTGCCGCAAGTGCTACGTCCACCCCGACCTGCTCGACGGCTACATGGAGGGCAAGCTCGTGCTCGAGATGGCCGAGCGGGCAGAGGAGGAGCTGCGGGACGACCTCGAGGCGCTGCGGCCGGAGGAGGCGGCGGTGCTGGCCTTCTTGGCGGGGCTGAAGAAGGAGAAGCGGGCCGGCGGGAAGCGCGCGAAGGCCTGAGGCGGCGCGCTGCTCCACCGTCACGCCGGCGGCGCGCTATTCCACCTTCGTGCCGGCGGCGCGGATCACGCCCGCCCATTTCGCCGTCTCGTCGCGGATGAAGGCGGCGAACTCCTCGGTCGTGCCGGGCTGGGCGAGGATGCCGATGGCCTCGAGCCGCGAGACGGTCTCGGGCTCGCGGAGCGCCGCGGTGAAGGCGGCGTTGAGGGCCGCGACGGCCGCGGGCGGCGTGCGGGCGGGGGCGACGAGGCCGAACCAGCCGATCGATTCGTAGCCGGGCACGCCCGCCTCGGCGAAGCTCGGCACCTCGGGTAGGCCGGCGATGCGCCGCGCGGTGGTGACGCCGAGAAGGGCGACCTGATCGGTGCCCGCGAGGCCGCTGACGGAGGTGAGGTCGACCATCGCGAGGTCGGTCTGCCCCGCCACCGCCGCGGTCAGCGCCGGCGCGCTGCCGCGGAAGGGCACGCCCTCCGTGCGCAGCCCCGCCATCTGGTTCAGCAGCTCGGTCGAGAGGTGCATGGCCGTGCCGTTGCCGCCGTGCGCGACCGTCAGCGCGCCGGGGCGGGCGCGGGCGGCGGCGAGGAGGTCGGGCAGGGTCCGGAGGCCGAGGCGCGGGCTGGCGACGAGGACGAAGGGGATGCCCGCAAGGAGGGTGACGGGCGCGAGGTCGCGCGCGACGTCGTAGGGCATGGAGGGGTAGAGGCTGGGGTTCACCGCCAGCGCCCCCGCCGCGCCGACGCCGAGCGTGTGCCCGTCCGGCGCCGCCTTGGCCACAGCGTCCATGCCGATGTTGCCGCCGGCGCCGGGGCGGTTGTCGATGACCAGCGGCTGGCCGAGCCGGGCCTCCACGCGGGGCGCGAGGATGCGGCCGATGACGTCGCTGCTCCCGCCCGGCGGGAAGGTGACGACGAGGCGGATCGGGCGGCTGGGGAAGGCGCCCTGGGCCCGCGCGCGGGGGGCCGCGAGGGCGGCGCCGAGGGCGCCGAGGGCGGCGCGACGCGGCCAGGGGCGTGGCGTGTCCATCATGGGCTCCCTCTTCGCCGGTGGCTCAGGCCGCCAGGCGGCGCGCGGCGGGGGCGGCGCCGCGCAGGCGGTCGACCAGCGCGGACGGGTCGGCGGGCGGGGCGTTCCCGCGCCAGGCGACGTGCCAGTCCGGGCGCGAGAGGACGAGGGCGTGGTCGTAGCCGGCCGCCCGGGCCGCCGCCGGGTCGAGGTCGAGCACCCGCAGCGGCATGCCCGCCCGCGCCGCGGCCGCCTCCAGCCCACTTGCGTCGAGCGCGGGGTCGAGGCGGAGGAGGGTGTAGCCCGGCCCCATGGCGTCGAGCAGCGAGCGGCCGTCCGCGAGCCAGAGATGCGGCGTGCGGCAGCCCGGCACGGTGGAGGGGGTGAAGTCGGCCATGGTGTAGGGCGGCGGCTCCGCCCCGTCATGCGCGATGACCGGGGATTGCGGGTAGAAGTAGCCGAAGTTGAGGCCGCCGCAGCAGTACTGCTGCACGTTGAGGTCGTAGGCCTCCTGCCCGAGGCGTGCGCGGGCCGCGTCACCCTCGGGGCCGGGGTCCTCGATGTTGGCGGGGACGCCGCCCCGCTGCCTCATCATGGCGAGGGCGTGGCCCATGGCGAAGCGGGAGACCTGCTCGGTGATCGGGCGCCGCTCCGCCTCGTAGGCGTCGAGCATGGCCTCGCCGGCCCAGCCGCGCAGGACGGCGGCGAGCTGCCAGGCGAGGTTCACGGCGTCGGCGATGCCGGCGTTCATCCCGTAGCCGGCGTAGGGGATCCAGAGATGGGCCGCGTCGCCGCAGAGGAAGGCGCGGCCCTGCCGGAAGCGGTCGGCGACGAGGCGGCGGCCGACCCAGTCCTCCTGGCTGATCACCTCGTACCGGAAGTCCGGGCCGACGCCGAGGATGGTGCGGATGGCCCAGTCCCGGTCGACGGTGTCGAACTCCGTCTCGTGCTCGTGCAGGTGGTTGTGGACGAGCCACTCCTCCCGCCCGTCGATGGCGACGACGGTGCCGCAGCGGCGGGGGTTGAGGGAGAGGAGCATCCAGGCGGGCTCGCCGATCCTCTCGATAAGGTCGGGCGCGCGGATGAAGGTGGACTGGACGCGCTGGACGACCGGCGTGCCCTCGAGCTTCGCGCCCATGCCGCGGCGCACGGTGGAGCGGCCGCCGTCGCAGCCGACGATGTAGCGGCAATGGACGGTGAAGCAATCCCCGTCCTCGGCTCCGGCGAGGGTGGCGCGGACGCCCTCCGCGTCCTCGGCGAACTCCTCGACGACGACCCGGTTCAGCACGCGGATGCCGGGGGTGGCCGCCATGTGGGCGAAGAGGACGGGCTCGAGGAAGGTCTGGTTGATGCGGTGCGGCGGCTCCGGGGTGGGCCACCAGGTGTCGGGGCCGCCGGTCGCGGTGTAGCGGTCGCGGCGGCAGGGGATGGGGATGCGGGAGAGCTCGAGGCCGGTCGCGGTGGTGCGGTAGGCGCAGTCGTTCGGGAAGTCGGCCGGCAGGCCCGCGTCCCGGACGGCGGTTGCGACGCCGAGGCGGCGGAACACCTCCATGGAGCGGGCCGAGACGTGGTTGCACTTCACGTTGGGCGGCTCGCCGGGCGCGCGGCGCTCGGCGACGACGACGTCCACCCCGCGGGAGGCGAGGTCCATGGCCAGCGTCATGCCCACCGGCCCGCTGCCGACCACGAGCACCTCCGCGCGCATTTCCTGCGGCATCGTTCCCGACCCTCTTGCCCGTTCCTCTCGAGGGAGGATGGACGCGGGTCCGGGGGCGGGCAAGGGGGCCTTCAGGGGCGGCGGGTCAGACGTCCACCTCGGCCTCGTCGAGCTTGGAGGCGTTGTCCTGGATGAAGCGGAAGCGGAGCTCCGGCTTGCGGCCCATCAGGGCCTCGATCAGCTCGGCGGTTTCCGCCCGCGCCTCCGGGGGGAGGACGACGCGGAGGAGCGTGCGCTTCTTCGGGTCCATGGTCGTCTCCTTCAGCGACGCCGGCGGCATCTCGCCGAGGCCCTTGAAGCGGCTGACCTCGACCTTCTGGTTCGCCTTGAACTCGCGCTTGAGGATGCGCTCGCGGTCGGCGTCGTCGCGGGCGTAGATCGACTTCGCGCCGTGCTGCAGGCGGTAGAGCGGGGGCTGGGCGAGGAAGACCTTGCCCTCCCGCACCAGGGCCGGAAGCTCCTTGTAGAAGAAGGTCATCAGCAGGGCCGCGATGTGCGCGCCGTCCACGTCGGCGTCCGTCATGACGATGATGCGGCCATAGCGGAGGCGGGCGAGGTCGAAGCGGTCGCCGATGCCGCAGCCGAGCGCCTCCACGAGGTCGCGCAGCTCCTGGTTGCCGCGGAGCTTCTCGGTGCTGGCCGACGCCACGTTCAGGATCTTGCCGCGGAGCGGCAGCACGGCCTGAGTCACGCGGTCGCGCGCCTGCTTGGCGGAGCCGCCGGCGCTGTCGCCCTCCACGAGGAAGAGCTCGGTCGTCTCGGCGTTCTCGGAGGAGCAGTCGGCGAGCTTGCCGGGCAGGCGGAGCCGGCGCGTCGCGGTCTTGCGCGGGGTGTCCTTCTGCTCCTTGCGGCGGATGCGCTCCTCGGCGCGCTCGATCGCCCAGGAGAGGAGGTTGTCGGCGTTGCGGGTGTCGCCGGTCAGCCAGTGGTCGAAGTGGTCGCGCAGCCCCGCCTCGACGAGGCGCGCGGCCTCGGGGGAGGTGAGCTTGTCCTTCGTCTGGCCCTGGAACTGGGGTTCCCGCACGAAGACGGAGACCATGCCGGCGAGGCCGCCGAAGAGGTCCTCGGCCGTCACCGTCGCCGCGCGCTTCTCCTTGCGGAGTTCGCCATAGGCGCGCAGGCCCTTCACCAGCGCCGCGCGGAAGCCGGCCTCGTGGGTGCCGCCCTGGGGGGTCGGGATGGTGTTGGCGTAGGTCGAGAGGAAGCCCTCGCCCTGCTCGAGCCAGGTGGCCGCCCACTCCGCGCGGCCGGCGCCGCCCGGGAAGGTCGTCTCGCCCGCCCAGGGGGTGGGGATGACGGCGGGCTTTCCGTCGATCGCCGCCGCCAGGTAGTCGGTCAGCCCTCCCGGGAAGTGCAGCGTGGCCTGGGCGGGGGTCTCGTCCTTGATGAGGCGCGGGTCGCAGGACCAGCGGATCTCCACGCCCTTGTAGAGATAGGCCTTGGACCGGCAGAAGCGGTAGAGCCGCTGGGCGAGGAACAGCTGCTTGCCGAAGATGTCGGGGTCCGGCCGGAAGCGGATGGTGGTGCCGCGGCGGTTGTGGACGGGGCCCGCGTTCTTCAGCTTGCCCAGCGGTTTCCCGCGCGAGTAGCTCTGGGTGAAGAGGGTCCGGTCGCGCGCGACCTCGACGTCCATGCGCTCGGAGAGGGCGTTGACGACCGAGGAGCCGACGCCGTGCAGGCCGCCCGAGGTGTCGTAGGCCTTGCCCGAGAACTTGCCGCCGGAGTGGAGGGTGGTGAGGATTACCTCCAGCGCCGAGAGCTTGGGGAACTTCGGGTGGGGGTCGACCGGGATGCCGCGGCCGTTGTCGCGCACCGTCAGCCAGTTGTCGGGCTCAAGCGTGACCTCGATGCGGTCGGCGTGGCCGGCCACCGCCTCGTCCATGGCGTTGTCGATCACCTCGGAGGCGAGGTGGTGGAGCGCGTTCTCGTCCGTGCCGCCGATATACATGCCGGGGCGGCGGCGAACGGGCTCGAGCCCCTCCAGCACCTCGATGTCGGCCGCGGAGTAGGATTGCGGGGCGAGGCCCTTGGGGCGTCCGCCGAAGAGATCGTTCATGACTTGTTCTGGTCCCCTGGCCCAAAATAGCCATGCGGGGGGCCATATGCAACCGCCGCCGTAACCCTTGCGGGCCGCGGCGGCGGGGGTGTTACCTCAGGGCCGCGACGGGCTCCGTTCCTGCGCTAGTTCTTGCCCTGCAGGTGGGCCTCGATCATCCAGAGGGACTTGTCGACGACGCGGGAGACCTGGGTGAGCAGGTCGGAGGTGTCGGCGTCGCCGGCCTCGTCGGTGGTGTCGATGCCCTCGCGCAGGTTCTTGGCGAGCTGGGCGTAGCGCTCGGCCAGCGCCTGGCAGTGGTCGAGGCCGTCGAGAAGGTTCGCGTCGTAGGCCGAGATCCGCGTGCGGGCGCCGACCCCCTGGGTGGTGCCGTCCGGGATGCCGCCGAGCTGTACGGCGCGCTCGGCCAGCTCGTCCGACTGCTCCGAGAGGAGGCCGTAGAACTCCTCGAACATCTTGTGCAGGCCGTAGAAGTGGCTGCCCTTGACGTTCCAGTGGGCCTGGCGGGTCGCGTTGGTGGCGTCGATCGTGTCGGCCAGCACGGCGTTCAGGGTGGCGATGCTGACGGCCTTGGCGTTGCCGGGCGTGTCGTTCCGGGTCTCGAGGCGGGGCTTGTCGGACTGGGTCTTGGCCATGGCGGGCTCCTGGGTTGGTTTGACCGGGGCGGGATCGATCTGGGACGCGTCCCGCGCTCGGGAAGGCGAATGCCGGCGGGGGGGTGAAGGTTTCCGCCGCGCTGCTGGGCTGAGCGGGCCGCATGGCCCCGGGCGGGCGGGGCGCGCGCTGGCCCGCCGGCGGGCGCGTGCTAGGCTTGGCCGGGAGCGGCCGGGGCAGGGCCCGGGCTGGGAACGAAGAGGAGGAACGATCATGACGACGAACCGTCGGGCGGTGCTGGGCGCCGCGCTTCCCCTGGGCGCCGCCGGGATGGGGGCCGCCCTGGTGGCGGCGCCGGGCGAGGCCGCGGCGCAGGTGGCGAGCGGGCCGCGCACCCTCTTCGAGGTGCCGCCGACCACCATTCCCGTCGCCGGCAGCGAGATGCGCTTCCCGGTGCGGCGCATCTACTGCATCGGCCGCAACTACGCCGCCCACGCGCGCGAGATGGGGTCCGACCCCAACCGCGAGCCGCCCTTCTTCTTCCAGAAGCCGACCGACGCGATCCAGTTCGTCGCGCCGGGGACGGTCGGGGACCATCCCTACCCGCCGCTGACGCGGAACTACCACTACGAGGTGGAGCTGGTGGCGGCGCTGAAGTCGGGCGGGCGGAACATCCCGATCGACCGGGCGCTGGACCATGTCTACGGCTACGCGGTGGGCCTCGATATGACGCGGCGCGACCTGCAGCGGGCGCTCGGCGACGAGAAGAAGCCCTGGGAGATCGGCAAGAGCTTCGACCGCTCCGCCCCCATCGGGCCGATCCACCCGGTCGAGCGCGTCGGGCACTTCAAGGACGGCGCCATCTCGCTCGCGGTGAACGGGACGGTGAAGCAGAGCTCCGACCTCAAGAACATGATCTGGAGCGTGGCCGAGCAGATCTCGAAGCTGTCCGAGGCCTTCGAGCTGAAGGCGGGCGACATCATCTACTCCGGCACGCCCGAGAACGTGGGGCCGGTGGTGGCCGGGGACGTCATGCTCTGCAAGATCCAGGGGCTGCCGGACCTCTCGGTGCGGGTCACGCCGCCGCTGGCGTGAGCCAGAGGGCGCGGCGGGGACGGCTCGACGCCCTCGCCGCCGGCGCCGGGCGGGGCCGCCGGGGCTCGCGCGACCGCCCGGGACAGGGTGCGGGCGATGCCGAGCCTTCGAACCTTCCCGCGCGGTACCGCAACGGAGGGCGATCCCGGAGGCTGGAGCGCCGGCCGTTGAACAGGGGAAGGGGAAGCCATGACCACGCCGACGCCCAAGCACTCCAAGAGAACCCATATCGGCAACCATCTGCTCCATCCCGAGACGCAGATGATGAACTACGGCTACGACCCCGCCCTGTCCGAGGGGGCGGTGAAGCCGCCGGTCTTCCTGACCTCGACCTTCGTGTTCCGCACCGCCGAGGACGGGCGCGACTTCTTCGACGTGGTGTCGGGCCGGAAGGAGCTGCCGCCCGGCGAGAGCGCGGGGCTGGTCTACTCGCGCTTCAACCACCCCAACAGCGAGATCGTGGAGGACCGGCTCGCGGTGTTCGAGGGGGCGGAGAACTGCGCCCTGTTCTCGTCGGGCATGTCGGCCATCTCGACCATGCTGCTGGCCTACATGCGCCCGGGCGACGTGGTGCTCCACTCGCAGCCGCTCTACGGCGGCACGGAAACGCTGCTGACCAAGACCCTCCTTCCCTTCGGCATCGGCGCGGCGGGCTTCGAGGACGGGCTGGACGAGGCGGTGGTGCGGGCGGCGGCGGAAGGGGCCCTGCGCAAGGGCCGCGTCTCGATGATCCTGGTGGAGACGCCTGCCAACCCGACCAACAACGTGGTGGACCTGGCCGTGATGCGACGGGTCGCCGCGCTCATCGGCGAGCGGCAGGGCCATGTCCCGGTGATCGCCTGCGACAACACCATGCTCGGGCCGGTGTTCCAGCGCCCGCTCCAGCACGGGGCGGACGTCTCGCTCTACAGCCTGACGAAGTACGTGGGCGGCCATTCCGACCTCATCGCCGGCGCCGCCATGGGCTCGCGCGCGGTGATGAAGCCCATCCGGGTGCTGCGCGGGGCGATCGGCACGCAGCTCGACGCGCATTCCTGCTGGATGCTCGGGCGCTCGCTCGAGACGCTCAGCCTGCGCATGGAGCGCGCCGACCGGAACGCGCACGTCGTGGCCGAATTCCTGCGCGAGCACGCGAAGGTCACGAAGGTGCACTACCTTCCCTTCAACCCACCGGGCTCGGCCGCCGCGCGGGTTTCGGCGGCGCAGTCGACCGGTGCGGGCTCGACCTTCTCCTTCGACATCGCGGGCGGCCAGGAGGCGGCGTTCCGGTTCCTCAACGCGCTGCAGATCTTCAAGCTGGCGGTCAGCCTGGGCGGCACGGAATCCCTGGCGAGCCTGCCGGCGAGCATGACCCATTCGGGCGTGCCCGCCGCCGTGCGGGAGCGCATGGGCGTCCTGGAATCCACCATCCGCCTCTCCATCGGAGTCGAGCACCCGGACGACCTGGTGGCGGACCTCGCCCAGGCGCTGGCGATGGCCTGAGGCGGCCGCCGTCCCCGTCAGCCTGCGCGCGGTCCCTCAGACCGGAAGCTGCACGAAGCGCTCCGCCTCGGGCTGGGTGCCCTCGATCTGGAAGGCGACGGCGGCGGCGAGGATGGCGTGGTCGGCCTCGCTCAGCCGCGCCTGCTCGCGCAGGTGGTCCGTCCAGGAGCCGACGGCCCAGAGCTCCACGTAGCGCTCGGGATGGGCCACGTCCTCGTAGAGGCGCCAGACGATGGCACCGGCGCGGAGCCGCACGCCGCGCACCTCCGCCATGGCCGCGAGGAAGGCGCTCCGCGAGGCGGTGGGCACGGCGTAGCGGACGGATTCCAGCACCCGCCCCTCGTCCCCCCGGAGCGCCGGGAGGAGGTCGGGGTCGGGCGCCTCCGGCAGGGGCTCGGTCAGGTGGGCGGCGGGGGGCGCGACGGGGGCGGCCTCCAGCGGCAGGTGGCGGGTGAGGAGCGCGAGGGCGATGCTCGCGGCGCCGAAGGCGAGGAGGGTGGCGGGGATGCCGATGAACTCGCCGCCGATGCCGGCGAGCGTCGAGCCGAGCGCCAGCGCCCCGAAGGTGCAGACCTGGAACAGCCCGATGGCCCGCGCCCTGACCCAGGGCCGCGCCGCGAGCTGCGAGGAGGCCGAGAGAGTGGAGGTCATCCCCAGCCAGGCCGCGCCGTAGAGCAGCATGGAGAAGCCCGCCGGCGCCCAGTGGCGGGAGAGGCCGAGCAGGATGATGGCGATGCCGACCCCGCAGGTGCAGGCGACGACCGTGTCCGAGCGCGACAGGCGGTTGCGCAGCGCCGGCAGGAAGAAGCTGCAGGCCACCGCCCCCACCCCCATGGCGCCGAGCATGAGCCCGAAGGCGGCCGGGCCGAGGCCGAGGCGGAAGCGCACGATGAGCGGCAGCAGGCCCCAGACGGCCGAGCCCGCGAAGAAGGCGAGGGTGGAGCGGATGATGACGCCGCGCATGACGGGGCTGGCCAGGACGTAGCGCACGCCGCTCTGGATGGCCGGCAGCAGCCGCTCCTTCGGCGTCGTCTCGACCTCCGGCACGCGCTTCCAGAGGAAGAGGGCGGTGATGAGGACGAGGAAGCAGGCGGCGTTGAGGCCGAAGGCGACCTGCGCCCCCGCCCAGCCCAGCACCACGCCGCCGACCGCGGGGCCGATGGCGCGGGCGAGGTTGAAGCCCATGGCGTTGAGCACGATCGCCTGCACGAGGTCGCCCCGCGGGACGAGCTCGGGCGTGGTGGCGGCGAAGGCCGGGAAGTTCGCGGCCGCCCCGATCCCGATGCAGAAGGTGAGCGCGAGCAGGCCCCAGGGGCCGAGCAGCCCCGCCGCCGTCAGGCCGCAGAGGACGAGGGCGGTGGCGAAGATCCAGAGCTGCGTGCCCAGCAGGAAGCGCTTGCGGTCCATGATGTCCGCCAGCGCCCCCGCCGGCAGGGCGAAGAGGAAGACCGGCAGGAGGGAGGCGACCTGCACGAGGCTCACCATGACCGGCGAGGGCGAGAGCGAGGTCATCAGCCACCCCGCCCCGGTGCTCTGGATCCAGCCGCCGATGTTGCTCACCAGGGTGGCGAGCCAGAGGGTGCGGAAGGCAGGATGGCGGAAGGGAAGGAAGGCGGCGGGGGCTTGCATGGGGGACGGGAGGGACCGGAGGCTGCTCCTTACCCCGTGCCCGTCAATCCCGCGCGTCGCAAGAGGGGCGCCCCGCCGGGTTGGGCGCCGCCGGGAGGAGAGGACGATGAGCGAGCGCTTCTCGAGCTATGCCGAGTTCTGGCCCCACTACCTGCGCGAGCACGCGAGCCCGGTGACGCGCGCCGTGCACGTCGCGGGCACGGCGGTCGGGGTCGCGCTCCTCCTCGGCGGCCTGCTCTCGGGGCGGGGCTGGCTGGTGCTGGCGGGGGTGGTGAGCGGCTACCTCTTCGCCTGGGGGAGCCACATGCTGGTCGAGCGCAACCGGCCCGCGACCTTCACCCACCCGCTCTGGTCGCTCGGCTCGGACCTGCGGATGGCCTGGCTGTTCCTCACGGGGCGGCTGGCGGCGGAGCTTCGGCGCGCCGGGGTGGGCTGAGGGGCGCCTACCAGGGCAGCTCCTGCCCGTCGTAGTTGACGAAGGCGACGCCGCCGGTGCCCTGGCGGACCTCCAGCATCTCCGCCACGCGGGGGATGCTCTGCGCGACCGAGAGCGCCGCGCCCTCGCCGCCCATGTCGGTGCGGACCCAACCGGGGGCGGCCGCGATGTAGGTGCGGCCCTCGGCGGCGCGGCGGATGGCGAGGCTCTTCAGGCCGGTGTTCAGCGCCGCCTTGCTCATCCGGTAGGCCTCCCAGCCGCCGGAGCCGTTGCCGGCGACGCTGCCGAGGCCGGAGGACATGACCGCGACGGTGCCCTCCCGCGGCACGAGCGGCACGAGCCGCTCGACCAGGCGCAGCGGCGCGAGGGCGTTGGTCAGCATGAGGCGGGTGAAGACCTCGGGCTCCACCGCGCCGATGGGGCGCTTGTCGTCGGCGATGCCGGCGTTGACGAAGAGCAGGTCCAGGCGGCGGCCCTCCAGGCGGCGGGCGAGGGCGTCGACCCCGGCCCAGTCGGTCGTGTCCAGCGTGTGCACCTCCAGCGCACCCGGCGGCGCGTCGCGCAGCGCGGCCGGGTCGCGGACCGTTGCGACGACGTGCCAGCCGCGGGCCAGGTATTCCTCCGCCAGCGCGCGCCCGAGGCCGCGGGAGGCGCCGGCGATCAGGATGGTCCTCATGCGGGGGCTCCCAGGAAGTCGAGGACGGCCCGGTTGAAGGCCTCGGGTTGCTCGACGGTGAAGGCGTGGCCGCCGGTCTCGGCGATCCACAGCCGGGCGTCCGGCAGGCCCGCGGCCAGCGCCTCCGAGGCCGTCCAGGGCACGAGGAGGTCGTCGCGCGACGCCGTGACGAGGGTGGGCGCCGCGATGCGCGCGAGGTCCGGGCGCGCGTCGAAGGCGCGGAGCGCGGCGATGCGGAGGCGGAGATTTCGCTCCCCCTGGAAATGCGCGGTGCCGTGGGCGATCTCGGCGTCGAGGCGGGCGGCGTTCGAGGCCATGTAGGGCGCGGTGTGCAGGAAGAGGGGCTGGGCCGCGACATAGGCGGCGGGACCCTGCGACGCGAGGATGCCGAGGCGGATGTCGAAGCAGCGTTCGGAATGCGGCTCCACCCTCGCCCAGGCGTTCACGAGGACGAGGCGGCCGAGGCGCGCCGGGTGGCGCCGGGCGAGCTCGAGCCCGACGAGGCCGCCGAGGGCGTGGCCGACGAGGTGGGCGCGCGCGATCCCGGCGCGGTCCAGCACCTCGGCCACGTCGTCGGCCATGTCGGCGATGGCGTAGCCCTCCGGCAGGTCGGCGGCGTTGCGGCCGGTGCCGCGCTGGTCGAAGGCGACGACGCGGAAATGCTCCTCCAGCGCCGCGCGCTGCGGCGCCCAGAAGGCGGCGACGCCGCCGAGGCCGGCGGAGAGGACGACCGCCTCCGCGCCGGGCTTGCCCGTGACCTCGTAGTTCATCGGCCGATATGCGCGACGGTCGCGATCTCGACGAGCGCCTCGGGCTTCACCAGGCCGCACTGGACGCAGTAGCGGGCGGGCTTGTCGCCCGGGAAGTACTCCGCGTAGACGGCGTTCACGGCCGCGTAGTTCGCCCAGTCCGTGACGAAGATGTGGTTCATCGTGACGTCGGCCATGGTGCCGCCGGCGGCCTCGACGACGGACTTGATGAGCTCCAGCACGTGCCGCGCCTGGGCGCCGGCGTCGCCGGGATGGACGACGTTGTTGTCGCGGTCGAAGGGCAGGGTGCCGGAGACGTAGAGCACGCCGTCCGCCATGGCGCCGGGGGAATAGGGCGCGATCGGCTTGCCGGAGCCGGCGGGGATGATGGCCTTCATGGGCATGCGGGGCTCCTGCGCGGGTCGTTCCGGGACCCCATCGGCGGGGCCCGGGCCTTCCAGCCTAGGGCGGCGCGCCCTAACCTTACCAGCCGGGCCGAGGTCCCGCGCCGCATCACCTGGAGGCCGCCCTGACCGACGACGCGCCGCGCCTGATCGCGCTCGACTGGGGCACCTCGTCCCTGCGCTCCTACCTGCTGGGGGACGGGGGGGCGGTGCTGGACACCCGCCGCCTGCCGCTCGGCATCATGCAGGTGGAGGGCGGCGACTTCGCCGGCGCCTTCGCGAAGGCCGCGGGCGACTGGCGGGCGCGCTGGCCGGGCCTGCCGGCGATCGCGGCGGGGATGATCGGCAGCGCGCAGGGCTGGGTCGAGGCGCCCTACGCGCCCGTGCCGGCGGGGCTCGACGAGCTGGCGCGCGGGCTGGTGCCCGTGCCGGGCGCGGGGCTCCACATCGTGCCGGGCGTCGTGCAGCGGGGCGACGCGCCGAACGTCATGCGCGGCGAGGAGACGCAGATCGCCGGCGCGCTGCCGGAGGGCGGCGGCGGGTTGCTCGTCCTGCCCGGCACGCATTCCAAGTGGGTGGAGGTCGCGGAGGGCCGCATCCGGCGCTTCGACACCTACATGACCGGCGAGCTCTTCGCGGTGCTGCGCCGCCACTCCATCCTCGGCCGCTTCGTGCGCGAGGAGGACCCGCCGCCGCCGGACGACGTGGCGCGCGAGGCCTTCGCCCGCGGCGTCGCGGCGCTGCGCGCGGAGGGCGCCTCGCTCTCGCCGCTGCTCTTCTCGGCGCGCGCGCTCGTGCTGACGGGCGGGCTGCCGCCCGAGGCGAGCCTCGACTACCTCTCGGGCCTGCTGATCGGCGACGAGCTGCGCGGCGGCCTGGCCGGGCACGCCGGCTCGATCGCGCTGATCGGGGACGCCGCCCTCTGCGCGCGCTACGAGACGGCGCTGGCGATCTTCGGCGTGGCGGGGGCCGGGATGCCCGGCGACACCGCCGCGGCGGGCCTGTGGCGCATTGCCGAACGGGCGGGGCTGACGCGCGGCCCGGCCGCTGGAGCGGAGACCCTTCCTTGATCCTGCAATCCTACATGGACCGGCTGCCGCTGGTCGCCATCCTGCGGGGCGTGACGCCGGAGGAGGTGCTGCCGATCGGGCGCACGCTGGTCGAGGCCGGCTTCTCGATCATCGAGGTGCCGCTGAACTCGCCCCGCCCGCTCGAGAGCATCCGGGCGCTGGCCGGGGAGTTCGGCGAGGAGGTCCTGGTCGGCGCCGGCACCGTGACCGCGCCCGAGCGGGTCGCGGAGGTCGCGGCCGCCGGCGGGCGCATCGTCGTCATGCCGCACGCCGACCCCGCGGTGATCCGCGCGGCGAAGGCGGCCGGGCTGCTCTGCGTGCCCGGCGTCTCGACCGCGACCGAGGGCTTCGCGGCGCTCGCGAGCGGGGCGGACGCGCTGAAGCTCTTTCCCGCGGAGCTGCTGAACCCGCGCGTGCTGAAGGCGATGCTGAGCGTCTTCCCCAGGGGCACGCGCTTCCTGCCGGTGGGCGGGATCGTGCCGCAGGGGATGGCGGAGTTCGTCGCGGCCGGCGCGGCGGGCTTCGGCCTCGGCTCCGCCCTCTACAAGCCCGGCGCGACGGCGGAGGAGGTGGGGGTGCAGGCCCGCCGCTTCGTCGCGGCCTGGCGGGCGCTGCGCGGGGCGGAGTAGGGCCGCGCCCCCGGCGGGGACGCGGCGCGCCGGCTCAGCCGTAGGCGAACTTCAGCGCCGAGAGCCCGGCGATCAGCCAGACCGCGCCGTGCACGTCGCCCGCCCGCCCGGCGACGGCCTTGATGGCGGCGTAGGCGATGAAGCCGAGGCCGATGCCCGTCGCGATGGAGAAAGTGAAGGGCATGGCCATCGCGCCGAGGATGGCCGGCAGGTACTCGGTCGGGTCGTCCCAGGCGAGGTCCTTCAGGGAATGCGCCATGAGGCAGGCCACGAAGATGAGGGCCGGCGAGGTCGCGAAGGCCGGGATGGCGGTCGCGAGCGGCGCGAGGAAGAGGGCGAGGAGGAAGAGCACGCCGACGGTGAGCGCCGTCAGCCCCGTGCGCCCGCCCGCCTGGATGCCGGCCGCGCTCTCGATGTAGCTCACGGTGGTCGAGGTGCCGAGCACGGCGCCGATCATGGCGCCGCCGCTGTCAGCCATCAGCGCGCGGCCGAGGCGCGGCACGGAGCCGTCCGGGCGCATGAGGCCGGCGCGGTGGGTGGTGGCGATGAGCGTGCCCGCGTTGTCCAGCAGGTCCACCATGAAGAAGGTGGCGACCACCTGCGCGGCGCCGAGGCTGAGCGCGCCGAGGAGGTCCATCTGCAGGAAGGTGGGCGCGAGGGAGGGCGGCGCGGAGACGACGCCGTTGAGGGTGGTGAGGCCGAAGGGGATGCCGGCCAGCGCGGTCGCGACGATGCCGATGAGGATGGCGCCGGGCACGCGCCGCGCGACGAGCCCCGCGATGAGCACGAAGCCCGCGCTGCCGAGCAGCACCGGCCCGGTGGTGACGGGGCCGAGCGCCACGAGGGTCGCCGGGTTGCCGACGACGAGGCCGAGGTTCTTGAGGCCGATCAGCCCGAGGAAGAAGCCGATGCCGGCGGCGATGCCGAGCTTCAGCGACATCGGGATGCCGTTGATGAGCCATTCCCGGAAGCCGGCGATCGAGACGAGGAAGAAGAGGATGCCCGAGAGGAACACCGCGCCGAGCGCGACCTGCCAGGGGATGCCCATGCCGGCGACGACCGCGAAGGCGAAGTAGGCGTTCAGCCCCATGCCCGGCGCGAGGGCGATGGGAAGGTTCGCGAGGAAGGCCATCAGCGCGCAGCCGATCGCGGCGGCGAGGCAGGTGGCAACGAAGGCGGCCCCCGCGTCGATGCCCGTCGTCGCCATGATTTGCGGGTTGACGACGATGATGTAGGCCATGGTGAGGAAGGTCGTCAGGCCGGCGATCACCTCCCGGCGGGGCGTGGTGCCGCGGGCGGCGAGTTCGAAGAAGCGGTCCACTCGGGGAACTCCGGTCTGGCTGTGGGCGGGTTCTACCCGCGGGGCGGTTCGCGGCAAACGGGGCGGGCCGGGATGGGCCGCGCGGAGCAACCGCCGTGCCGGGACCCGGCGCTCTCCGCGGGGGTGATCACGCTCGCTTGAGGAGGGCCGGGGCCCGCCTTCGCGGCCGCGGGCGGCGCGTTCCCGCCCTGCGCCCCGCTCGGCCCCTTGGGGACGGCATCGCGGGTGACACGCCCGGCGATTCCGCCCAGGATTCCGGCCGATGCCGGGCTGGGGCGCCGCCGGGGCGCGGTCCGGGGGCGCGCAACGTCGGGGAGCGGGAAGAATGGCGCCAGCAGAAGGCCCGGAGGGCAGGGACGTGCCGCCCTCGCTGCAGCCGCGGGCGGGCGACTACCCCTACGATCTCGACCGCGCGCTCTCCGCCGTGGTCGCGCTGCGCGCGCGCGTGCCCGAGGATGCCTTCACCGCGGGCACGCTGGGCACGGAGCGCATCGGCAACGCCGTGCTGATCCGCGAGAGCGGGCTTCTCCTCACCATCGGCTACCTCGTGACCGAGGCGGAGGATGTCTGGCTGACGACGGGGGAGGGGCGGGCCGTGCCGGGCCACGTGCTCGGCTACGACCAGGTGACGGGCTTCGGGCTTGTGCAGGCGCTCGGCAAGCTCGGCGTGCCGCCGCTCGCGCTCGGCGCGCCGGCCGAGGTGCCGGTGGGCGCGGACATCGTCTTCGCCGGCGCGGGCGGGCGGGCGGGCGCGCTGGCCGGGCGGGTCGTCGCGCGGCAGGAGTTCGCGGGCTACTGGGAGTACCTTCTCGACGAGGCGCTGTTCACGGCGCCCGCGCATCCCCGCTGGAGCGGCGGCGCGGTCATCGGGCCGGACGGCGGCCTGATCGGGATCGGCTCCCTCCAGCTCGGCCACGACGCCGGGGACGGGCAGGTGCGGGTGCTCAACATGAGCGTGCCGGTCGACCTGCTGACGCCCATCCTCGACGAGATGCTCACCCTCGGCCGCGCCGACCGGCCGCCGCGGCCCTGGCTCGGGCTCTCGGTCAGCGGCGACGCGGGGCAGGTCGTCATCCTCTCCACCGCCGCCCGCGGGCCGGCGGCGCGGGCGGGGCTGCGGCGGGGGGACCTGGTGCTGGCGGTGGCGCAGCGGCCCGTGGCCGACCTGCCCGCCTTCTTCCGCGCGGTCTGGTCGCTCGGCGAGGCCGGGGTGGACGTGCCGCTCACGGTGGACCGGGAGGGAGACCGCTTCGAGGTCACCGTCGCCTCCGGCGACCGGCAGCGCTTCCTCAAGGCCGCGCGGCTGCACTAGGCGCGGCGGGGCGGCCCCTCAGCCCGGCAGGCCGAGGATCCCGCGCAGCTCCGCGGCGGGGACGACCTTGCCGTAGCCGCGGGCGCCCATCGCGAAGTCCGAGGCGCGCGCGAGGGGCCCGACGACCACCGGCTCGAAGCCCGCGTCGCGCACGAGGGCGGAGGCGGCCTCCAGCGCGCCCGCGTCGTCGCCGGCGAGGGGAATAGCGACGGGCGCGCCCGGGCGGTGGGCCTGCTCGGCGAGCACGCGCGAGCCGAGGGTGTTGAAGGCCCGCACGAGGCGCGCGCCCGGCAGGAAGGAGGCGGAGGTAAGGCCGATGCCGCGCTCCGCCGCGACCTGCGCGACGGCGCCGTCGCGCGCGGCGACCGCGTTGCAGGCGTCGAGCACCACCTTGCCGGCCAGCGCCGGGCCGAGGTCGCGCCCGACCGCCTCCAGCGCGCCGTAGGGCACCGCGATCAGCAGCGCCGCGCCGAAGGCGGCGGCCTCGGCGGGGGTGCCGGCGCGGGCGTTGGGCCCCGCGGCCTCCACCAGCTCCTTCAGCCGGTCCGGGTTGCGCGAGGAGAAGAGGACGGGGTGCCCGGCCTTCGCCCAGAGGGTGCCCACCGTGCCGCCGAGGCGGCCGGAGCCGATGATGCCTATGGGCGATCCCGACGCGGGCTGCGCCATCGCGTGCGGGAGGGCCAGCGCGGCGCCCGCGGCGGCGAGGAGGGCGCGGCGAGGGAGGGCGGGGGACATGGCGCTCATCCTTGAGGGTGGGGGAGGAGGCTAGGCCAGGGCGGGCGGCGGATGAAGCGGGATCCGCCCCCGCTTGCCCCCCTCGTCAGGTCGCGGCCTCGCGCGCGGCGCGGGCGGCCTCGGCCTTCGCGACGGCGGCGTCGAGGTTGAGGATGCGGCGCGCGTTGTCGCGGAAGAGCTTGTCCACAATGCCCGGGCGCAGGCCCTGCATCTCCCACTCGTCCAGCGTCTGGCCGGGCGACCAGCCCGGGTAGTCGGAGCCGAACATCACCTTGTCCTGCAGGCGTCGCTGCATGTCGTGCTTGAGGGCGGCGGGGAAGTATTTCGGCCCCCAGCCGGAGATGTCGATCGAGACGTTGCCCTTGTGGAGGGCGACCGCGATCAGCTCCTCCGTCCAGGGATAGCCGGGATGGGCGGCGACGATGTTCAGCCGCGGGAAGTCGGCCGCGATCTCGTCGATGTGGAGCGGCCGCCCGTGCGAGAGCTTGAAGCCAAGGCCGCCGGGCTCGCCGGAGCCGATGGCGGTCGTGCCGCAATGGATCAGCGCGGGCGCGCCGAGGTCCTGCAGCAGGTCCCAGATGGGGTAGAAGTGCCGGTCGGAGGGCGCGAAGCCCTGCACGGGCGGCTGGTACTTCACGCCCATGAGGCCGAGGTCGCGGATGGCGTGCTCGATCTCCGCCAGGCCCGAGCGGCCGCGCCAGGGGTCCACCACCGCCCAGCCAGGCAGGAAGACGTCGGGGTAGGCGGCGCAAAGGGCGGCGAGGCGGTCGTTGCCGTAGACGGCGCCGCCCGCGCCCGCCATGGCGTCCCAGGCGATGGGGATGGCGAGGGTGTCGTCGCGGCGGAAGTCGTCCGCGATCACGTCGTCGGGGCGCGCGTCGAAGCGGTCGCCGAACATGCGGCGGGTGGCCGGCACGAAGGGCGCGCTGGCCTCCACATAGGCCTCGTCCATCGGGTGGACGTGGACGTCGATGGCGCGCATCGGGCGCTCCTCTCTCTAGGCGGCGTGGAAGAGGGCGTCCCAGCCCGCGCGGAGCGGCGCGTGGGGGAGGCCGTCGGTGATGAGGACGAGGCGGGAGCGCCGGTCGCCGGCGGGCCAGGCGGGCAGGGCCACGGGCGGGTGCAGGACGTGCTGCACCCCCTGCACGACGACCGGGCCGGGCTGGCCGGGCACGCCGATGAGGCCCTTCGCGCGCAGCAGCCGCTCGCCGCCCTCGATGCGCACGCGGCGGAACCAGGCGTCGAAGACCGCCCAGTCCGGCGGCGCGTCGGAGACGAGGGAGAGGGCGCACGCGCCCTTGCTGTGCGCGTGCGCGTGGTCGTGCGCCGGGGCCGGGCCGTGCGGCTGGGCGTCGAGCCATTCGACGACGGGCGGGGGCGCGCCGGGCGTGCCGAGGAAGCGGGCGGGGAAGAGGGCGGCGGGCTCGGCGGCGCCGTGGCGGATGTCCGCCACGGGGGCGAGGGGGTTCAGGCGCGACAACGCGGCGCGCAGCGGCGCGGGGTCGGCGAGGTCGGTCTTCGTCAGCAGCAGCCGGTCGGCGAGCGCGACCTGGGCGCGCGCCTCGGGGTGGCGGGCGAGCTGGCCCGCGCCGAAGGCGGCGTCGACGGTCGCGAGGATCGCGTCGAGCCGCAGCACGCGGGACAGCACGGGGTTGCGCAGCAGGGCCTGGGCAATGGGCGCGGGGTCGGCGAGGCCGGAGGGCTCCACCAGCATCCGGTCGAAGCGCGGCAGGGCGCCGGACTCGCGGCGGGCGAAGATGCGCATCACCGCGCCCTCGAGGTCGCCCGAGAGGTCGCAGCAGAGGCAGCCGTTCGCCATGGTGACGGTGCGGTCCGGGCCCGCGCCGGAATCCGCCTCCACCAGGTGCTGGTCGATCGGCACCTCGCCGAACTCGTTGATGGCCACCGCGGTGCCGGCCATCGCCGGGTGGCGGAGAAGGGCGTTCAGCAGCGTCGTCTTCCCGCTGCCGAGGAAGCCGCCGAGGATGGCGACGGGAAGCTGAGCCCGCTCCACCGCGTCGGCGACGAAGCGGCTCATTGCGGGCTGAGGCGCAGCGCGCCGTCGAGCCGGATGGTCTCGCCGTTCAGCAGGCGGTTGCGGGCGACGGCGAGGACGAGCTCCGCGAATTCCGAGGGGCGGCCGAGGCGGCGGGGAAAGAGGGGGAGCTTGCCCAGGGCCTCGCGCGCCTCCTCCGGCAGCTCGCCCATCAGCGGCGTCTCGATGAGGCCGGGGGCGATGGTGTTCACGCGGATGCCAAAGCGCGCGAGCTCCCGCGCGGCGGGGAGCGTCATGGCGACGATGCCGCCCTTGCTCGCGGAATAGGCGACCTGCCCGACCTGGCCCTCATAAGCGGCGACGGAGGCGGTGTTCAGCACCAGCCCGCGCTCGCCCTCCTCCCCGGGCTCCACCGCGGCCATGCGGGCGGCGGCGAGGCGCATGACGTTGAAGGTGCCGGTGAGGTTGACCGCGATGACGCGGGTGAAGCCCTCCAGCGGGTGCGGGCCGTCGCGGCCGACGAGGCGCTTCGCGGTGCCGATGCCCGCGCAGGAGACGACGAGCCGGAACGGGCCGAGCGCGCCGGCGGCATCCAGCGCGGCGGCGACGTCCTCCTCCCGCGTCACGTCGCCCGCGCAGGCGGTGCCGCCGATGCGCGCGGCCACGGCGCGCGCGGCCTCGGCGTTGCGGTCCATGACGGCGACGCGGGCGCCGGCCGCGGCGAGCGCCTCGGCCGTCGCGGCGCCGAGGCCGGAGCCGCCGCCGGTGACGAGGGCGGCGATGCCTTGCAGGTCCATGGTTTCTCCTCAGGGCTCGAAGGCGGCGTCGTAGGCCGCGTCGAGGTCGGCGCGGCGGCAGCGGGCGGCGAGAAGGGCGGCGCGCGACCCGGCCTCGGCGGCGTGGAAGGCGGCGAGGGCCGCGTAGCGGGGCGCGAGCGGCCCGGCGCGGGCGGCGGCGCGGCGCAGCAGCCCGTCGGCGGCGGCGAGGCCGACGAGGCGCAGGAAGGGCACGGCGGCGCCCTCCCGCGCGCGGGGCGTGGCTTCCGCCAGCGCGGCCGCGGTGTCGAGCACGAGGGCGGCGAGGTCCGGGGCGGGGGCGAGCTGCGCGAGCGTGTCGCGCAGCACCGCGCCGTCGGCGGCCGGGGTGCGGCGGAAGAGGAGGTCGAGGCCCTGCATCGCCGTGGTGCCCTCGTAGAGGGCGAAGACGCGGGCGTCGCGCAGCATCCGCTCCGCCGGCCAGTCGCGCACGTAGCCGGCGCCGCCGAGGACCTGGATGGCGCGGTGGGCGTTGTCGAAGCCGGCTTCGGCGCCGAGGGTCTTGGCGACGGGCAGGAGGAGGGCGGCGCGCGCGGCGGCGGCCGCGTCCCCGGCATCGCCCGCGTCCACCCAGGCCGCGGCCTGGAGCGCGATGAGGCGCACGGCCTCGGTGGCGGCGCGGGCGGCGAGGAGGAGGCGGCGCACCTCGGCGTGGGCGGCAATGGGGACGGGCGTCGCGGCGGGGTCGCCGCCCTGGAGGCGCTCGCGGGCGTAGCCCTCCGCGAGGCCGGCCGCGGCCCCGGCCACGGCCGCGCCCTGCACGGCGACGCCGAGGCGCATGGCGGTGATCATGGCGAAGAGGGTGGGCAGGCCGCGCCCCACCTCGCCGATGAGGATCGCCTCGGCGTCCTCGAAGGCGAGGGTGCAGGTGGGGGAGCCGTGCAGGCCGAGCTTCTCCTCGAGGCGCAGGGCCGCCACGCCGTTGCGGGCGCCGTCCTCCCGGTTGGAGGGGACCAGGAAGAGGGAAAGGCCGCGCGTGCCGGGCGGCGCGCCGCGGGGGCGGGCGAGGACGAAGTGGCCGATCCGCGCCGCGAGGTCGTGGTCGCCGAAGGAGATCCAGCACTTCTCGCCGGTGACGCGCCAGGTGCCGTCCGCCCCCCTCTCGGCGCGGGTGCGGAGGCGGCCGACATCGGAGCCGGCGCCGGGCTCGGAGATGGCGATCGTGGCCGCCCAGCTTCCGTCGGCGAGGCGCGGCAGCCAGGCGGCGCGGACCGCCTCCGGCCCGTGGCGCTCCAGCAGGCGGATGGCGCAGCGGGCGTTGATGGCGAGCATGCCGAAGGCGGGGTGCGCCGCGTCCGTCAGCTCCTGCACCGCGCTGGCGAGCGCGAGGGGGAGCGCGCTGCCGCCGGCCTCCGCCGGCGCGGTCAGCCCGGCCCAGCCCTCCGCCGCGAAGTCGCGCCAGGCCTCGGCGTGCCCGGGCGCGGTGCGGACGCGGCCCCCGGCGAGCGCGCAGCCCTCGCGGTCCGACACGGGGGCGAGGGGGGCCAGGCGCTCGGCGGCGAAGCGGGCCGCGCCCTCGAGGATGGCGGCGGTGGCCTCGGCGTCGGGGCGCGCCTCTGCGCCGTCGATCACCGCGGCGAGCAGGAGGGCGAGGGTCGCGGACGCGTCCATGCTCAGGCGCGTGCCGTCACGGGCGGATGACCTCGGGGTCGTCGGCGAAGAGCCGCTCCATCGCCTCCGGGCGGCGGCGGAGGATGGCGCGGAGGTTGAGCGAGCCCTTGTCCGTGATCTCCCCGGCCGCGAGGGAGGGCGGCTCGCGCAGGAACAGCGCGCGGGCGATGCGGCGGGAGGAGGGGGCGCCCTCGTTCAGGGGTCGCAGCGCCGCCGCGACCCCCTCCGCGAGCGCGGGGGTGTCGAGCTCCGCGAGACCGTGGTGGTGCGGCACGAGGAGGAGGCCGATCTCCTCCCGGTTCTCGCCGACCACCAGCAGGTCGCGCACCCAGGGGGCCAGGGCCGAGAGCGCGCGGATCTTGATCGCGCCCGCGTTCACCCGCGTGCCCGTGGAGAGCTTGAAGTCCTCCGTGAGCCGGCCGTCGAAGATGAAGCCGGCGGCGGGGTTCGCGGGGTCCACCCAGCGCAGCGCGTCGCCCGTGCGGAAGAAGCCGCGCTCGTCGAAGGCGGCGGCGGTGGCCTCGGGGTCGCGCCAGTAGCCGGGGGTGACGTTCGGGCCGCGCACCCGCGCCTCGAGCTTGTCGCCGTCGGGCAGGAGGCGGATCTCGACAGCCGGAAGCGGCGTGCCGACGCAGCCGACCGCGGCGCGGGCCGCGTGGACCATGGAGATGGAGGGCGCCGTCTCCGTCAGCCCCCAGGAGGAGACCATGTGCACGCCGTCCTTCGGCCCGTGCGCCGCGGCCAGCGCCTCCAGGCGGCGCCAGAGCGGGGGGGCGAGGGCGGCGCCCGCGTAGAACATGATCCGAAGGCGCGCGAAGAAGGCGTGGGCGAGGGAGGCGTCCTCCTCGAGGCGGGGGATCAGCAGCTCGTAGCCCTTGGGCACGTTGAAGCTGATCGTCGGCGAGACCTCCCGCAGGTTCTCGAGCGTGCGCTCGAAGCCGCCGGGGACCGGGCGGCCGTCGTCGATCCACATCGTGCCGCCGTGGCGGAGGATCATGTTCAGGTTCTTGCTGCTGCCGAAGACGTGGTTCCAGGGCAGCCAGTCGAGCAGCACCGGGGGCTCGTGGCGGAGGAAGGGCCAGGCCTCCGCCACCTGCTCCTGGGCCGCGGCCATCATGCGGTGGGTGGCGACCACCCCCTTGGGCATGCCGGTCGAGCCGGAGGTGAAGAGGATCTTCGCGGGCGCGTCGGGGTCCACGCCCCCCATCGCCGCCTCGGTCGCGGCCCCGGCGGGCGCGGCGAGGAGGTCGGCGAAGGGGCGGGCGCGCTCCACCCCGGCGGGGTCGGTCGCGAAGACCGCGGCGCCGCTTGCCTCATCGAGCGCGAGGGCCGCGGCGAAGGGGGCGGCCCGGTCGACGTGGAGGAGGCCGGGCGTCAGCTTGGCGAGGACGTGCCGCAGCTTGCCCAGGGAGGTGTCGGCGAGGGAATAGGCGGGCGAGACCGCGGCGTAGGGCACGCCCACGGCCTGGGCGGCGAGGCCGATCAGCGCGTGCTCCACCGTGTTGCCCGAGAGCACGGCGACCGGGCGCTCGGGGCCGAGGCCCATGGCGAGGAGGGCGGCGCCGATGCGGCGGAGGCTCTCGGCGGCCTCCCCATAGGTCACGCCGCGCCAGGCGCCGCCCCCCCCGCGCTGCCGCAGGAAGGGCCGGTCGGGCGCGCGCTCCGCCCAGGCGAAGACGTGGCGGGTGAGCAGCGGGACATAGGCCGGCAGCGGCGTGCCGGAGCGGACGAGCCAGCCGCCATCGGGGTCGCTCTCCACGAGGACGCGGGGCTCGGAGAAGACGTGGAAATCGGGGATCCAGCCGGTCTCCGGCCCCGTGACCGGTCCCGTTCCTGGCCCCTCCGGCCCGGCGCTGGCGGCGACGCTCTCGCCCATGGTGCGGCCCTCCCTCGCGCAGCCGTCGCGGCGGGTGCCGCGCGGCTTCTTCCGTTAGCTGTCGCGCCGCGGCTCGCTCAGGCGCCGGGGCCGGCCACCTTGGCGCCGCGCTTCTCCACGAAGTCCGCGAGGCGCGCCGCGGCCTCCGGCCCGGTCTGGGCGAGGGCGGCGACGAGGCTCTCGACGAAGAGGCCGTCCTCCTCGCTCATGTCCTGGATGCGCGGGAGCGCGTGCAGCACGCCGAGCACGGTCAGCGGGGCCATGCCGGCCATCCGCTCCGCCAACTCCCCGGCCTTCGCCGGCGCCTCCCCGGCGGGGACGACGTAGTTGGCCAGTCCCCCGCGCTCGGCGGCGTCGGCGTCGAGGACGCGGCCGGTGAGCATCATGTCCGCCATGCGGGAGGCGCCCAGCAGGCGGGCGACATGGACCGAGGCGCCGCCGCCGACATAGATGCCGCGCTGGCCCTCCGGCAGGGCGAAGAAGGCCGTGCTGTCGGCAACGCGGAGGTGGCAGGCGGCCGCGAGCTCCAGGCCGCCGCCGACCGTCGCGCCGTGCAGGGCGGCGACCACGGGGATGCGACCGCGGCGGACGGCGGCGAAGGTCGCGTGCCAGCCGCGGGAATGGTGGAACACCTCCTCGGCCGAGCGCGCGCGGTGCTCGGCGAGGTCGAGGCCGGCGGAGAAGCAGGGGCCGTTCCCGTGCAGGACCACGGCGCGGGCCTCGCCGGCCGCGCGGGCGATCGCGGCGCCGAGCGCGTCCAGCAGGCGGTCGTTGATGGCGTTGCGCTTGGAGGGGCGGTTGAGCGCGATCCAGGCGACGGCGCCGCGCAGCTCGTAGGTGACGAGCGCCCCGGCCTCGTCGCCCGGGCGCGCGGCGGACGCATCGGCGGCGTCGGACGTTCCCATCATCTTCCCGGACCCGTTATGTTATTAACCATAACAATACGGCCGCGGCGGGCGAAGGCAAGCGGAATGCGCGGCGCGCCCGGCCGCCGGCTCAGGCGTCGAGGATGCGGCTGAGGGCGGCGACGAGGGAGTCCCGCCCGTCCGGGAAGAAGCGGGCGGCGAACTCCTCCTCCATCGCGCGGATCTCGCCGGCGACGCCGGCGTAGAGGGCGGCGCCCTTCTCGGTCAGGCGCAGCATGTTCGCCCGCCGGTTGCTGGCGTCGAGCCGCCGCTGCAGGAGGCCGTCCGCCTCCATCGCCGCGACCAGCACGGCCATGTTGGGCGGCTTGATCTGCAGCGCGTTGGCAATGGCGACCTGGCGGATGTCCGGGTTTGCGGCGAGGACCGCCAGCACGGCGTAGCGCCCGGGCGTGAGGCCGAGGGCGCCGAAGCGGCGGTGGAACTCGTCGAAGATGCGCTGCTGCGCGAGGCGCAGGAGAAAGCCGATATGGCCGGCGAGCGGCGCGATGTCGACGCCCGACGCCTCCGCCGCGCCGCGCCGGGCGGGGCTCGCCGCCGGGGCGGGGAGGCTGTTCGGGTCCGCTGTCATGCGGCCGGGCTTACAGGAGGGCTTGCGCGCGCGGAAGCGGCGCGGACGGAACGCCTGGATCGGCGAAGCACGGGCGGAAACGATCCCGGGGCGAGGGGCGCGCGACGGTCGCGGGACCGCCTGCCCAAAAATCTGATGAGTTGATCAACTAATTTAGCGATCTTTTCTCGACAAAGACTTCGACCCGAATCAGGGTCTTGCGGCGTCTTCTTCCGCCGAGGAACCCCGCCGCTTGCCCATGCGCCCCCTTCGCAGCCACCAGCGCGAGGTCGCCACCATCGTCGCGGCGATAGCATCCGGGGAGGCCGGCGCGGTGCGGGACATCCTGGCGGCGGTGACGCCGGGGGGCGGCAAGTCGCTCCTGCCGGTTATCGCCGCGCGGGCGCTGATCGCGGCGGGGCTCTGCGAGCGGGTCTGCTGGGTGGTGCCGCGGGACAGCCTGCGCCTGCAGGCCGAGGAGGCTTTCGCCGACCCCGCCTGGCGCGCGGCGCTCGGGCACGATCTCTCCGTGCGCGCGGCGGAGAACCTGCCGGGCGATCCCTGCCGGGGGCTCGCGGGCTACGTCACGACCTACCAGGGCATCGCGGCGGCGCCGGACCTTCACCTCGCGGCCTTCCGGGCGCACCGCTACCTCATCGTGGTGGACGAGGTTCACCACCTGCCGGCGCTCGGCCAGGGGGACGGGGCGGGCGGGGGGGACCCGCAGGGCGAGGCCTCCGCCGCCTGGTCGGCCGCGATCGAGCCGCTGCTGGCCTGCGCGGGCGCGCGCCTGCTGCTGTCCGGCACGCTGGAGCGGGCGGACGGGCGGCGCATCCTCTGGCTGCCCTACCGCACGAGCGGCGGCGGGGGCGGGCGGCAGGAGGTGGACCTCGCGGCACCGGGCTGGGCGGTGGTGGGCTACAGCCGCGCGCGGGCGCTGGCCGAGCGCGCGGTGCTGCCGGTGGCCTTCGGCGCGCTGGACGGGGAATCCGCCTGGCTCGGCCCCGAGCCCGAGGGCGGCGGGGAGCGGCCGCGCCTCGGCCCGCACCGGCTGCGCGCGGTGGCGCCGAACGAGTCCACGCGGCCCGCGCTCTTCACCGCGCTCCGCACGGGCTTCGCGGGCGCCCTGCTGCGCCGGTCCTTCGAGGCGGCACGGCGGCTGCGGGCGGAGCGGCGGGGGCTGCTCGGCCCCGGCGCCACGCGGGGCCTGGGCAAGCTGCTGGTGGTGGCGCCGGACCAGGTGCAGGCGCGGCGCTACCTCGACATCCTCCGCGGCTGGGTGCCGGCGTCCCAGGCGGGCAGCATGGCGCTCGCCGTGTCCGACGAGAAGGGCGCGCACGAGACGCTGGCCGCCTTCCGCCTGACGGCGGAGCCCTCCGTGCTCGTCACGGTCGCCATGGCCTATGAGGGGCTGGACGCGCCGGAGGTGGCGGTGGTGGCGGCGCTGACGCATGTGCGCTCGCGCCCTTGGCTCGAGCAGATGGTGGCGCGGGCGACGCGGGTGGACCCGAACGCCGGGCCCTACGATCGACAGCGCGCACTGGTCTACCACCCGGACGACCCCCTCTTCGCGCGCTTTCGCTGGCGGATGGAGCGCGAGCAGGGCACGCGGGCGAAGCCGCCCCATCCGCCCCGCCAGGCGCGGCTGGCCCTTCCCGGGTGGCTGGAGGAGGAGATGGCGGAGGCGCGGGAGCGGCACGGGATCGTGCCCCTGGAGAGCAACGCGCTGGCGCTGCGGCTGAGCACGCTGCAGCCCGGCCCGGACCTCGCCGCCGGCCTCGCCGCCGCGCGCGAGCCGGACCCGCAGGGCGAGCTGCTGGAGCCGCCCTCCGTCGCCGAGCGGCGGCTGCGCCAGCGGCTGGCGGAACTGGTGGCGGGGCAGGCGGTGGAGGACGCGCAGGAGGGCGGGAAGGGGGTCTCGGTCGCCCCTGTTCCCGTGGCCCCTCGCGGCGCCGGGCTGTTCCACGCCTACAACGCGGCGCTCAAGCGCGCGCTCGGCGGCAAGCCGCGGGCGGAGATGGGGCTGGCGGAGCTGGAGGCGGCCCTGGAATGGCTCGGCCGGAACCGGTTGCGGGACCACCTTCATCTGCTGGAGGGAGACCACCGCTACGGCTGGGCGGCGCGCAAGCGGGGCGAGTGGCGGCCGCCGGTCGGGCGCCCCGCCGCGCTCTGGGGCGGCGGCCGGCGGGTGGAGGCAGGGCGCCGGCGGGCCGGCGGGGTCCCGCGAACAGGTTAGGCGGCGGCCGGGAGGGGCCGCGGCGCGGCGGGCGCCCCCTCAGGAACCCGCCGCGCGCGGCGCGCGGCCGGTCACGGCCCAGAGGGGGTCGGCGACGCCCTCCGGGCGCAGGGCCGCGGCCTCGATGTCCACGAGGCCGGCGCGCTCGAGGTAGAGGGCGACGAGGCGGCACTGCTCCGCCCCCTCCAGCATGCGCCAGATGGACACGGCCTTGGTCGGGAAGCAGCGGTTCGAGAAGGTGACGGCCACGGCGCCGCCCGGCCGGAGCACGCGCGCCACCTCGCGCAGGACGGCCACGGGCTTCTGCAGGTACTGGATAGAGACGCAGACCGTGACGGCGTCGACGCTGGCGTCCGGGAGTGGCAGGACGGGGTCGGCGTTCAGGTCCTGGGTGAACCAGCGGCTGAGGCGCGGGTTCGCCGCGAGCTCCTCGGGGTTCATGCCGTGGCCGATGACCTCGGCGTATTCCACCTCCGGCGGCAGGTGGCTCACCCAGCTTCCCATGAGGTCCAGCACGACGCCGCCGGGCGGCAGGACGCGGCGGTAGAGGGCGGTGACGGCCTCGATCGCCGCGTCGTCGATATGCGTGACGAAGCGCGGCTCGCGGTAGAACAGGCCGTCGGGCGTGGCGTCGGCCTTGCGGAAGGCCTCGGCCGGCAGTTCGGGCAGCTCACTCATCGCCGGTCCTCCATTCCTTCCGGGGAGGGCGGCATATGGCGGCGCCGGCGCGGAACGCCAGCGCCGGCGGGAGCTATTCAGGCTGGTAGTTCACGCTCCGCAGGAGCTCGCGCGCGCGGGTGACCTCGCTCGCGATGAAGCGGCGCGTGTCCTCGATGCTCTCGGTCACGGGCTCCAGCACCTGGGTGCTCAGCCGCTGCACTATGGCGGGCTCGCGCATCGTCTCCTGCATCATCGCGTTGACGCGGGCGCAGATCTCGGCCGGCGTGCCCTTGGGCGCCCAGACGCCGTACCAGGACTGAAACTCGTAGCCGGGCAGCCCGGCCTCGCCCATCGTCGGCACGTCGGGGGCCAGGCTCGAGCGCTGCGGGGCGGCGATGCCGAGCGCGCGGATCTTGCCGTCGCCGGCGGCGGGCAGCAGCGCGAAGCTGGGGTCGATGAGAAGCTGCGTGCTGCCCGACATGAGGTCGGTCAGCGCCGGCTGGGTGCCGCGGTAGTTGACCATGTTGAGGTCGAGGCCCGTGCGGCGGTTGAACTCGATCGTCGCCAGGTGCCCGGCCGAGCCGAGCGAGGAGATGGCGATGTTCCACTCCTGCGGCTTCGCCTTCACGGAGGCGATCACCTCGGCCAGCGTCTTCTCCGGGCGCGAGCCGCTCACGACCATGACGAGCGGCGCGCGGGCGGTGCGGGCGACCACCTCGAGGTCGGTCTGCGGGTCGAAGTTGGCGCCGCGCAGGACCATCGGCATGACGGCCGTGTTAAAGGCGGAGGCGAGCAGCGTGTAGCCGTCGGGCGTCGCGCCCAGCACGGCGTTGGTGCCGACGAGCCCCGCGCCGCCCGTGCGGTTCTCGACCACCGCGGTCGCGCCGAGCTTCTCCTGCAGGCGGGCGCCGAGCAGGCGGGCGAGGGTGTCGTTGGCGGCGCCGGGCGGCCAGGGGCAGATCACGCGGATGGGCTTGCCGTTGGGCCAGGGGGCCTGGGCCCGGACCGCGGGCGCGGCGAGCAGCCCGGCGCCGGTGGCCGTCAGCAGGTGGCGTCGAAGCATGGTGTTCCTCCTCGGGACCGGCCTCTGCGGGCCGGGGTGGCGTGCGTCGGTGGCGGGGTTCAGGGGGCGAGAAGCGCCGCGGCCTCCTCGGCCGGCAGCGGCAGCATGGGCGGGCGCATCCGGGTCCATCCCGCGTCGTCCAGGCGGGCGGCGAGCAAAGTCTTCAGCGAGGCCATCTGCGCGAAGCGCGAGGCCTGGTTCCGCGCCGCGACGACGCGCGCCTGGGCGGCCTCCACCTCCGCTGCCCGGGCGGGGTCGCTGAAGTGGCGGAACACGAAGGCCAGGTCGGCGGCGACGAGGTTCGAGGTCGCGGTGATGCAGCCCGCGCCGCCGCGGCGGAGAAGCGGCAGCATCAGCGGGTCGGCGCCGGCGAGCACCGCGAGGCCCGGGAAGCGCTCCACCAGCGCTTCCATGTGCGCGAGGTCGCCGGCGGAATCCTTGATGCCCGTGAAGGTGCCGGGGAAGCGCTCGCGCAGGCGCTCGATCACCGGGAAGGTGAGGGGCACGGCGGAGAACTGCGGGATGTGGTAGAGGACGACGCGCAGCCGCGGGTCCGCCACGCGCTCGATCACCTCGGCGTAGCTCGCGAAGACGCCGTCGTCGGACACGCCCTTGTAGTAGAAGGGCGGCAGCATCACGACCGTGGTCACGCCGAGCGAGAGGGCGTGGCGGGTGAGGGCGACGGTCTCCGTCAGCGCGGCGACCCCGGTGCCGGGCAGCAGGCGCTCGGGCGCGATGCCGGCGGCCACGGCGGCCTCCAGCAGGGCCTGGCGCTCGCCGGTCGAGAAGGAGTTCGCCTCGCCCGTCGTGCCGAGGAGGGCGATGCCGTCGCAGCCCTCCTCCAGCAGCCGCCGGCAATGGGCGGTGAAGCGGGCGTGGTCGGGGGCGAGGTCCTCGCCGAGCGGGGTCAGCGCCGCGCAGAAGACGCCGCGCGGGTGCAGGGCGGCGCTCACCGGGCCGCTCCGCGCACCCAGGCCGCGCTGGTGCGGACGTATTTGATGGCCTGGCGCCAGTAGGTGTAGCTGACGTGCAGGACGCCGTCCGCCGTCTCGCAGACGGAGGGGTAGGAGAACTCGCGGTTCAGCCGGTCCTTCGAGTTGTTCGTCATGCAGTAGCCGTCCCCTACTTCCAGGTTGCGCCGGTGGGGCCAGGTGCGGCCCTCGTCGTCCGAGATCGCGATGCTCATCGGCGCGCGCGGGGCGCCCCAGAAGGCGCTGCGCTCGGTCAGGGGGGCCACCTCGTCGCCGCCGATGTCGTCGTAGAGCGAGAGGCGGCGGCCCGTCGCGTCGGCCGCGCTGGAATCGTTGAAGACGATGGCGATGCCGCCGTCCGCGAGACGGGTGGCCTGGATGGAGGAGTTGTTGTTCGGCAGCGCCGTCGGCTCGGGCGCGGACCAGCTCCGGCCGCCGTCCGCGGAGCGGCTGGCGTAGACCCAGTCGGCCCAGCGGCTGCGGAAGAAGGCGACGAGGCGGTCGCCCCCGAGGTCGACGAGGCTCATGTGGACGAGGCCCGTGCTGTCGGGCACCGCGTGCTCCGCCCAGGTCGCGCCGCCGTCCGAGGAGAGCATGACGGAGCTCGTGTCGAGGTCGCCGGTCCAGGCGCCGACGGGCGGCTTCGTGCAGCGCCAGATCGGCAGCAGCCAGTCGCCGCGCCCGGTCACCACGATGGGGTTGCGGATGAAGGTGCCGAAGCCCGGCTGCTCCGGGAACAGGGTCTCGACCGGGCCCCAGCTGCGGCCGTCATCGGTCGAGACGCGGCGGCGGACGAGGGCGGTGTCCTGGTTGCCGGCGATCTGCGCGGTCCAGAGCAGCCAGAGCGTCCCGTCCGGCGCCGGGAAGAGAAGCGGGTTCTGCTCGGAGCGCGCGGGGTCGTCCGACAGGCGCTCGGCGGGGGACCAGCGGCTGGCGCCGGGGGCGAGGCGGGAGAAGTGGACGGCGATGTCGGGCACCCCCTCCTGCGTGCCGCCGAACCAGACGCAGCCGAGGTCGCCTCCCCGCAGCGGCATCAGGAAGGAGGCGTGGTTCTGCACGCAGGGCGTGGGGATGAAGGCCTCGGTGCGGCCGGGGTCCCCGGGCGCGGCGGCGAGGGTCTCGGGCCGGTCGATCAGCCCCGTGGTGTCGGTCACGGCGTTCTCTCCTGGCGGGCGGGTCAGTAGGCGGCGCGGTAGAGGGCGAGGATCTCGCTCTCGCTGATGTCGCGCGGGTTGTTGTCGAGCAGGCGGCGGATGGCGTGCGCCTCCGTGGCCATGGCCGGCAGGTCGTCCTCGGGCACGCCGAGGCGCGACAGGCGCATCTCGATGCCGAGCTCGCGGCAGAAGTCGAGCGTGATCTCCGCGACCGCCCGCGGGTCGGCCGAGGCGGGGGCGCCCAGCGCCTCGAGCACGAGCGCGGTCTTCTCGGGCACCGCGGGCGCGTTGTAGGCGAGGGTGTGCGGGAAGATCACCGCGCAGGCGAGGCCGTGGGCGATGTGGTGGCGCGTGCCGAGCGGGTAGGCGACGGCGTGGCCCGCGGTCGTGTTCACGGGGCCGAGGCAGAAGCCGCCGTAGAGGGACGCGAGCGAGAGGCCCGCTCGCGCCTCGCGGTCCTCCCCGTCCGCGACCGCGCGGGTGAGGTAGCGGCCGACGAGGCGGATGCCCTCGATCGCGTAGAGGTCGATCAGCGGGTGGGCGCGGCGGCTGGTGAAGGCCTCCGCGCAGTGGGCGAGGGCGTCGACGCCCGTCGCCGCGGTGACGGCGGGCGGCACGGTGACGGTGAGGTCGGGGTCCACGACGGCCAGGTCGGCCATCATGTGGCGGCTCTGCACCGCGAGCTTGTTGCGGGTGGCGGGATCGGTGACGAGGGCGCGCGTGCCGGCCTCGCTGCCGGTGCCGGAGGTGGTCGGCACCTGCACGAGCGCGACCTTGCGGCCGAGCACCTTCTCGGGCCCGACGACGTCGTGGATGGACTGGCCGGTGCCGGGCAGGACGGCCACGAGCTTGGCGAGGTCCATCGCGCTGCCGCCGCCGAAGCCGACGACGAGCTCGGGCCGCACGCGCTCGGCGAGCGCCAGCGCTTCCTCAAGGTTGGGGATGTCGGGCTCGGGCTTCACGTCGCCGAAGACGACGACCTCGCCGGGCAGGCCGAGCAGGGCGGCGCGGGCGGCGGTGGGGCCGGTCGCGATGACGAGGCTGCGCGCGATGCCGCGCGCCGCGGCCCAGCGGCCGACCGCGCCGACGAGGCCGGCGCCGAACTCGAGGCTCGCGGGCCGCTGGATCTCGATGGGGCTGAGAAGGCTGTTCATGCGGCGACCTTGCTGGTGGCGAGTGTGCTGGCGGCGAGCTGCTCGGCGTACTCGATGGCCTCGATGAGGCTCCGCTCGCTGGCGATGCCCCGGCCCGCGATGTCGAAGGCGGTGCCGTGGTCGACCGAGGTGCGGATGATCGGCAGGCCGAGCGTGATGTTCACGCCCGACAGCGCCTCCCAACGCCCCGTCGCGGGGTCGACGGAGAAGCCGAGGAGCTTGACGGGGATGTGCCCCTGGTCGTGGTACATGGCGACGACCGCGTCGTACTGGCCGGCGCGGAGCTTCACGAAGACCGTGTCGCCGGGCACGGGGCCGACGACGCGCAGGCCGTCCGCGACCGCCCGGGCGATGGTGGGCTCGGACACGTCTATGTCCTCGCGCCCGAAGAGGCCGCCCTCGCCGGCATGGGGGTTCAGCGCCGCGACCGCGATCCGCGGCTCCGCGATGCCGAGCGCCCGCAGCGCCCCGTGCGTGAGGTCGAGCACGAGGCGCAGGCGCTCGGGCGTCAGGCGCTTGGGCACGTCGTGCAGCGCGACGTGCGTGGTGACGTGGCTGACGCGCATGTTGCCGTGCGCGAGCAGCATGACGGAGCCCTTCACGCCCGTCAGCGTCGCCAGCATCTCCGTGTGGCCGGCGTAGTGGTGGCCGGCCTTGTTCATCGCCTCCTTGTTCAGCGGCGCGGTGACGATGGCGCCGACCTCGCCCGCCAGGGCGAGGCGCACCCCGTGCTCGACCGCGAGATAGGCGAAGCGGCCGCCGTCGGCGGAGAGGACGCCGGGCTCGATCGGCGCGCCCTCGGGCCCCGCCTGGAGGAAGCAGAGGTCCGGCCAGCCGGCGGCATCGCCCGTCGCCTCCGGGATGAGCAGCTCGGGCGCGAGGGCGGCGCGGGCGCGCTCGAGGGCGGCGCCGCTGCCGATGACCAGCAGGCGCAGCTCGCCGGCGGCCAGGCGCGGGCCGAGGGCGCGGCAGGCCTTGACGATGATCTCCGGCCCGATGCCGGCGGGATCGCCCATGGTGATCGCGAGGTGACGCGGCTTCATGCGCGGGTGCTTTCCTTGGGGGGAGGGGGCGCTCATCGCGATCCCTGCGCGACGGCGACGGCGCCGAGGGAGAGGCGGAGCCCCTCGGCCAGCTCGGCCGCGACGCGGCGGGCCTCCGGCGCGGCGCGGGCGATGAACTCCGCGGTGCCGACGCGGCCGCCGCCGACGGTGAGGCTGACGCCCGCGACCGGGCGGCCGGCGGCGTCGAGCACCGGGGCGGCGACGGTGCGCAGGCCGTAGGCGTTCTCGCCGTCCGAGACCGCGTAGCCGCGCGCGCGCACCTCGGCGAGACGGTCGAGCAGCTCGTCGAGGCCGGTCAGCGTGCGCTCGGAGAGCTTCACGCGCTCCACGCGCCCGAGCTCGGCGAGCTGCTCCTCGCGCGGGAGCCAGGCGAGGATCGCCTGGCCGAGGGCGGTGGCGTAGGCGCCGATGCGCGTGCCCGGGCGCCGCACGAGGCCGCCGCGCTCCATGCCGGCCTCGACGCGCGCGAGGTAGACGACCTCGCCCCGCTCGAGCGTGCCGAGCGAGGCGGCCTCGGCGATGCCGGGCACGAGCTCGCGCAGGAGGGGCGTCGCGTGGCCCGCGAGGTCGCCGGCGGAGAGGGCGGCGAAGCCGAGCTCGAGGCATTTCAGCGTCAGTCGGAAGCGCCGCCCGTCCAGCGCGGCGCGCAGGTAGCCCAGCCCGGCCAGGGTATGGACAAGGCGGAAGGAGGTGCCGCGGTCGAGCCCCGTGCGGGCCGCGACCTCGGCCACCGTCAGCTCCGGCAGGTCGCTGCCGAAGGCGCGCAGGACCGCGAAGGCCTTGGCGACCGACTGCACCTGGTTCTTCGGGTTCTCCGGGGAGGCGTCTCGGGACGCCGGCCATGGCCGGGCTGCCTGTTCGCTCAAGCCGTCCTCCCCCTCCTGCGCCCACGGCTTTTGATGCCGCCGGTCGGTTTGATCGGAATGCGTTCACTTGTTCGGAAACGCTGGTCCGTCTAAGGGGGGCGCCGGACCGGTGTCAAGGACGAAGCAAGCGCCGGGAGGGAGGAGGAAGCATGACGGACGGGACCGGGGGGCCGCGGCACGCGGTGGTGACGGGGGCGAGCTCCGGGATCGGCGCGGCCATCGCCGACCGGCTGCTGCGGGAGGGATGGGCGGTGACCGGGCTCAGCCGGACCGATCCCGGCGGGCGGGGGCCGGGCTTCTCGCACCGGGCGGTCGACCTGCTCGACCCCGCCGCCCTGGCGCCGGCGCTGGAGGGGCTGCGGCCGACGGCGATCGTCCACGCGGCGGGCTTCATGCGGACGGCGCCGCTCGGCGCGCTCGACCCGGAGGCGGGCGGCGCGATGTGGCGGCTGCACGTCGAGGTCGCCTCCCGCCTGGCGGACGCGCTCGTGCCGGGGATGGCGGATGGCGGGCGGGTGGTGCTCGTCGGCAGCCGGACGGCCTTCGGCGCGGCGGGGCGCAGCCAGTATGCGGCGAGCAAGGCGGCGCTGGTCGGGCTCGCGCGCTCCTGGGCGGCGGAGCTGGCGCCGCGCGGCATCACGGTGAACGTGGTGGCCCCGGCCGCGACGGACACGCCGATGCTGCGCGACCCCGGCCGCACGAGCGTCGCGCCGCGCCTGCCGCCGATCGGGCGGCTGATCGACCCCGGGGAGATCGCGGCGCTGACGTCCTTCCTCCTCGGCCCCGAGGCGGGGGCGATCACCGGGCAGCAGATCGTCGTCTGCGGGGGGAGCTCGCTCTAGCCCGGCCCGGCGTCCCGATGGACGGGGGCGGCGGGAGGCCGCAGACTTCGCGTGGCTGGGGAGCCGCGCGGCGGAGCGCCGGCCGTGCAAGGGGCGGGAGGACGACCATGAGAGACAGGCCGGGTTCGGGAAGGATGGCGCTCGCGCTCGCGGTGCTGGCGGCGCTCGCGCCGCGCGCGGCAGCGGCGCAGTCGCCCTGCGAGGCGCTGGCCGGGGCGACGATCCCCGCGGGCGAGATCGGCCTTCCCTCCGGCGGCGTCACCGTCACGGCGGCGCGGCGGATCGCCGCGGGTCCGTCGCCGATTGCCGGCAACGCCGACCTGCCGGCGCGCTGCGAGGTGCTCGGCCGCGTCGAGCCGCGGCAGCCGGCCTCGCCGCCCATCGTCTTCCAGGTGAACCTGCCGGAGGAGTGGAACGGGCGCGCGGTGCAGTACGGCGGCGGCGGCTTCAACGGCGTGCTCATCACCGGGCTCGCGCAGCTCCGGGAGAACCCGCCGCAGGCGCCGCATCCCCTGTCGCGCGGCTTCGCCACCTTCGGCACGGACAGCGGGCACCAGAACGTGCCGGGCGTCGAGATCCAGGCCTTCGCCCTAGACGACGAGGCGCTGGAGAACTTCACCCACGCCGCCTACCCGAAGGTGCGCGACGCGGCGGCGGCGGTGATGCGGCGCGTCGCCGGGCGCGCGCCGGCGCGGGTCTACTACTACGGCAGCTCGGAAGGCGGGCGGGAGGGGCTGCTGGTCGCGCAGCGCTACCCGGAGCGCTACGACGGCGTGGTCTCCTCCGTGCCGGTCATCAACTGGGTGGGGCTGCAAGGCTTCGGCACGCGCGGCGGGCAGATGCAGCGCGAGGGCGCCTGGCTCTCGCCCGACGCGGTCCGGCGGCTGCACGACGCGACGCTGGCCGCCTGCGACGCGCTCGACGGGCTGGCGGACGGCGTGGTGTCGAACCAGCCCGCCTGCCGCGCGGCCTTCTCGCCCCGCAGCCTTCTCTGCGCCGGCGGCGCGACGGAAGGATGCCTCGGCGAGGCGTCCGTGCGCTTCCTCGAGACCCACCGCGCGCCCTACGAGTACGGGATGGCGCTGGCGAACGGCCTGGCCGCCTATCCCGGCGCGCCGATCGGGGGCGAGGCGCAGCCGGACGGGATGAACGCCTGGACCACCGGCCCCGAGGCGCCGCGCTTCCCCCTGCCGAGTCCCGCGGTGCAGTCGCGGCAGTGGTACTACGGCAACGGCGCGATCCGGTACTTCCTGGCGCGCGACGCGAGCTACGACCCCGCCCGCTTCGCGATGGCCGACTTCGCGGAGGGGGCGCGGCGCCTCTCCGCCGTGATGGACGCGACCGACCCGGACCTCTCCGCCTTCGCGCGCCGCGGCGGGCGGCTGCTGCTGAAGGAGCACATGGCCGACTACGCCCAGTCTCCCGGCGCGGGCATGGCCTACTGGGAGGCGGTGCGCGCGCGCCTGGGCGGCGAGGCGGTGGACGGCATCGCGCGCTTCTACCTGCACCACGGCGCGAACCACTCGGGCATTGCGACCGACGTGGCGACGGGCCGGGCGCTGCCGGGCTTCGTGGACCTGCTCGGCGTGCTCGACGCCTGGGTGGAGGGGGGCACGCCGCCGGGGCCGCTGGTTCAAACCACGGCGGACGGCGCGGCGTCGCGTCCCCTCTGCCGCTACCCAGCCTACCCGCATTTCGGGGGCGGCGACCCCGCGCGGGCCGAGAGCTTCGCCTGCCGCGCGCCCTGAGCGGGGCGGCCTGCACCGGCGGAGCGTGGGCGGAATGTTTACCATTGGGCGGCTAGCCTCCCCCGGCGGCACCCGTGCCGCGGGCGCGCCCCGGCAAGAACGCCGGGCGAGAGGACAGAACGACCCATGCCTGGCACCTTCCGCTACACGATCGGCCGCGACTTCGACCCGGCCAGTGGCGGCAACCTGATGAACCTGGGCGTGCTCCTTGCGAACCGCTTCGGGCTGTCGGACGCCTTCGTGCTCGGCGATGTGGCCGACGTGCTCCAGAACGAGGCGCTGCGGGGCCTTGACCGCTTCTCCTACATCCTCGGCACCGGTGTGCTGGGCATCTCGCTCGACGTCACCGGCCCCGCCCAGCCCTCGCTGATCAGCGTGAAGTTCGACTTCTCGGCGGGAACCGGGAACCAATTGATGGCGGGCGGCACGCTCGGCGACGCGTTGGCGACCGGCAGCGGGAACGACGTGCTTCGCGGCTACGGCGGGGACGACAGCCTGTCCGGCGGTGCTGGGAACGATACCTTGGCGGGTGGCGCGGGGGCGGACCTCCTGGACGGCGGCGGCGGCATCGACGCGGCGGACTACCGCACGGCCCCAGCGGGGGTGGTGGTGGACCTGCTCGCCGGCACGGGGAGCGGCGGCGAGGCGGCGGGCGACGTGCTGGTCGGCATAGAGGACCTGCTGGGCTCGGCCTTCGGGGACGTGCTGACAGGGGATGCCGACGCGAACGCGCTGCTCGGCGGCGAGGGTGACGACACCCTCTCGGGCGGCGCGGGCGACGACCGGCTGGTGGGTGGCGCGGGGGCGGACCGGCTCGACGGCGGCGCGGGATCGGACACCGTGGACTACGCCGCCTCCCTCTCCGACGTCGCCGTGGACCTGCTCGCGGGCACGGGGAGCGGCGGCGATGCGGCGGGCGACGAGCTTGTGGGCGTCGAGAACATCGTCGGCACCGCGCTCGCGGACACCCTCACCGGGGACGCGGCGGCGAACCGGCTCGACGGCGGCGGCGGCGGCGACCTCCTCTCGGGCGGGGGTGGCGACGACACGCTGGCCGGCGGCGCGGGCGACGACACGCTGGCGGGCGGCGCCGGGGCGGACCTTCTGGACGGCGGTAGCGGGACCGACACCGCGGATTACGGCGCCTCCCCCGCCGCCGTCGCGGTGGACCTGCTCGCGGGCACGGGGAGCGGGGGCGACGCGGCGGGCGATGCCCTCGCGGGCGTCGAGCGGGTCGTCGGCTCGGGTTTCGCGGATGCGCTGGCGGGGGACGCGGGCGCGAACACGCTGTTCGGCGGCGGGGGCGACGACAGCCTGTCCGGCGGCGCGGGGGCGGACTTCCTCGCCGGGGGCGTGGGGGCCGACCGGATTGACGGCGGCGACGGGGCGGACCTGATCGAGGCGGGCGACGGGGACGACGTGGCCGACGGCGGCGACGGCAACGACACGCTGAGCGGCGGCGCGGGCGGCGACACCCTCCGCGGCGGCGTGGGCCACGACCAGCTCCTCGGCGGCGACGGCGCCGACGTCGCCTTCGGGGGCGACGGCAACGACCACCTGCGGGGGGAGGCGGGGGACGACATGCTGGCAGGGGAGGCCGGGGACGACCTCCTCGCCGGCGGGGAGGGCGGGGACCTGCTGACGGGCGGCGACGGGGCTGACGTCATCCACGCCGGCGCGGGGGACGACATCGCCAACGGCGGGGCGGGGCGCGACGTGCTCACGGGAGGGGAGGGGGGCGACACCCTTCTGGGCGGCGACGGGGACGACCTGCTCTTCGGCGGCGGCCCCGACCTCTTCGACGCGCAGGCCGGCGACGACTACCTCCGCGGCGAGGCCGGCGACGACACGCTCGCGGGCGGGGGCGGCGCCGACACCCTCCTCGGCGGCGTGGGCAACGACCTGCTCTTCGGCGGCGAGGGCGACGACCTCCTGCGGGGGGAGGAGGGCCGCGACGTGCTGCGCGGCGACGCCGGCAACGACATCCTCGAGGGGGGCGACGGCGACGACCTTCTCGCCGGCGGGGCGGGGGCCGACGTGATCCTGGGCGGGGCGGGGAACGACCGGCTCTTCGGGGAAGCCGGGAACGACCGCTTCGTCTTCGGGGCGGGATGGGGGGCGGACGTGATCCAGGACTTCGGGCGGGTGGCGGGGAACCGGGACGTGATCCAGTTCCAGGCCGGAAGCTTCGCCGACCTGGCGTCGCTGCTGGCGGCTAGCGCTCAGGTGGGGGCGGACGTGGTGATCACCTCCCCCGCCGGGGACGTGCTGACGGTGGCGGGCCTGTCGCTGGCCTCGCTCGGCGCGGGGGACTTCCTCTTCGGGTAGCCGGGCGCGGCGCTCAGTCGTCCCGCGCGTCGCCGCAGTTCAGGAGGTCGGTGAGCTTCACCGATTCCGGGTCTGACTGCGCGAGGTTGCGGAGGTAGAAGCAGCGGCGGTTGCGCAGGTTGCGCGGGTCGAAGGCCGTAGAGGTCGCCTGCCAGGAGGCGCCGAGCTGGGGGTCGAAGAGGCTGGTGGGGTCGAGGTTGATGAACTCGTAGAACTCGCTCAGCACGCGGGTCGGGATCATCAGTTCGGTGAGGCTGGGCACCACGACGATGACGCGCTGGTAGTCCGCGAAGGTCCAGTCCTCCTGCCGCTTGCCCGCGAGGTCCATCAGGAAGGCGCGGGTGAGGGGGTCGATCCGCCGGTCGTTCAGGAACTGCCGGATGCCCGGCGGGATGAAGCGCTGCGGCGCGACATCGCCGCCGCCGCGGGGCGTGGCGGCAGGGGCCGGGCGGGCGGCGGGCGCGAGGCGGCGGCTGTCCGTCGGCTCGCGGCTGGCCTGGGCGGCAGCCGTGCCCGCGGGAAGCGCGAGGAGGAGGGCGAGCGCGGCCCTAGCGAACGGTGACAGTGGCGGGGGCTCCGGAGGAAAAGATGGAGGCGGCGCCGGCGCCTGGTCCGCTCTGCTGCACGCGGATGCCGCCGGCCGAGCCCGACTGGTCGATCCGCACCCCGGCGCCGTTGGTCTGCAGGCTCTCGGCCGAGAGGTTGCTGCCGCTCTGCGTGATGATGGACGTGTTCCCCGCGCCCTGCTGGAGGATGCGGGCGGTGTTGTTGGTGCCGTTCTGGTTCGTCTCGCCCCAGTTGCCCGTGCCCTGCTGAGTAATGTCGGAGACCTGCCCGCCGCCGGCGCGGGAGATGATGCGCTGGGTGGCTTGGTCGGTGGAGACGGGGGTATCGGCAGCCACGGCCGGTCCTGCCAGGCCAGAGGCCAGCATGAGCAGGAGCTTCTTCATGACAACCTCCGCGTAGATGACGGGGGAGGGTATTCCCCTCCCCCGCCGATTGCCAGGACTCAGCGCTGGGTCTGCCTGGAGAAGTTGGCGACACCGCTCTGGGTCGCGATGGCCGTCAGGTTGCTGCCGCTCTGATCGGTGACGGCGACGTGATTGCTGCCCGTCTGCGTGATGGACGCCTGCATGTTGTTGCCGAAGTACTGCTGGCTGTAGGCGTAGTTGTTCGAGCCGGCGTTCTGGGTCTGCGAGATGCTGCTGTTGGTCGCCGATCCCTGGTAGGCGATGGCGCGGCTGGCCGTGCCGCTCTGGCTCTGCGTCACGCTGCTGTTCGTCGAGTTGGCCTGATCGGAGTAGGCGTTGTTCTCGCTGCCGCTCTGGGTCTGCGACAGGGACTGGCGGTCACCGCTCTGGTAGCCGCGGGCCTGGTTGGCGTTGCCGCTCTGATTCTGCACGGCGACGTTGCTTACGCCGTTCTGCCGGACGAAGGCACCCCACCCGAAGCCGGTGCCGTTGCCGTTGTTGCTCGACCCGGACTGCGTCTGACCCGCAAAGTTATTCGTGCCGGTCTGCTCGACCCGGCCACGGTTGTTGTTGCCGGTCTGCTGCTGGTTGTTGTTGTTCGAGGTGCCGTTCTGCGTCGCCTCGAAGCGGCCGTTGATCCCGGTCTGCGACTGGACGTTGTTGTTCGAGGTGCCGACCTGGTCGATCGAGGCGTAGTTGTCCGCCGCCATGGCGCCGAAGGACAGGCCGAACGCGGCCACGCCGGCGAGAAGGATCTTCTTCATTCTGGGGTCTTTCGTTTTGGACATTTCACATTTCCTCCTGTCATGCACCGCCACGGGCTGTTGCTCCGCCGGGAGGAGAGTCGGCGGTGGCCCGTGGTGGGATCTGTCCGTCGCGCGTGGTCTCGTACTCACGGACCAGCTCGCGACCCTGTGCTTCGTCCTCAAAGCCCCAGAAGCCTCTGCTCGCGCCCTCCACGATCATGGCGTGGACGGCCTTTTCGATGGCCTGGCGGACAGCGAGCTGGCGGGGCTCGTTGGTGGTGACGCCGCCCTCGATCTGCAGCAGGCGGTTGAAGCCGACGTAGCGGTTGGCGCCGCCCTGCAGGCCGACACTGTAGATCGTCTTGTCCGTGGTGACGCTGACCAGCACCTCGCCGGTCAGCACGGAGACGACGCGGAGGAAGACCGAGACACTGTCGCGGCGGTACTCCGTGGAGGCGCCGATGCCGAGGTAGCTGGCGCCGAAGCCGCTGGTCAGGACGTTGCTGTCGTAAGCGATGATGCCGCCCGTCACGATCAGGCCCGCGTTGCGGAGGGGGCCGATGGGCGGCAGGGGGCGTCCGTCCGGACCCATGTTCTCCGCGCGGTTGGCGCGGATGATCTGTCGCTCCTGGAAGAGGTCGGCGACGCGGTTGCGCTCGACCACGCGGAACCAGGGGCGGCTGCCGCGGCCGGCTTCCATGAGGGCGTTGATAAGGATCGAGGCCCCGCCTTGCGTGACCGCGAAGGAGTACTCGGCGAAGTTGTTGTTCGGCCGGTGCTGCCCCGTCTGGTCGAGGAAGCTGAACACCGCGACGTCAAGCTGGCTCTTCGGCCCGGGGAGGGAGCGCAGGCTGTCCACCGTCTCCGTCCGCCGCCCCAGGGTGGGGCTTTCGGCGAGCATCGTGGCGGGGGCGGTGCCGCAGGCGGCGAGCGCGAGCAGGCACGAGGCCGCCGCGAAGGAACGGAGCGTCGCCATGGATCAGAAGTTCGGCACCGGCAGGGTCACGCGCGTCTGCCCGCCGGTCGCTCCCTCGTTGATGTCGATGACGATCTGGCCGCCGACCCGGTTGAACACCACGGAGGTCCCGCCGACGGAGAACTGGCCGCTGTCGCGGGCGTTCTCGCCGAGGATCTGCTGGCCGACGGTGGAGGCGATCTGGCTCAGGAGGCTGGACGTGATCTGCCGCTGGAACTGCGCCGCCGGGTCGTTGGAGAGGCTGAAGGCCTCCTGCTGCCGGCGCTGGCGTTTAGCGTCGGGGCTTTCGTTGAAGCGGGCGTTGTTCGCGGAAGCTTGCCCAAGGAGATAGGATCCGTTCAGCGGGCTGCCGCCGAATGAGGGATTGACCGGCTGGTAGACGAGGTCGCGTGCGAGGACTTGATGCGTCGCCGTGAAGCCTAACAAAAGACAAGCAGAGGCAAGTACAGCGAACCTGTTCATTGTGGCTTCCCGAATCAGTCCTGCAGTTGTGCTGGCTGCGTCTTCGGGGAGTTGTAGCTTAACCAAATTTTGAGACAACAATTTAGAATTACTACTTAGAGTGGTTGCTCGGGCAACTAATCCAATTTATGAGAAAATAGGTGAAAATTACTCTTAGAATAGGATGTATCTAGGCGGAGATGTGTTCGTGGGTTGTGGGAGAAGATGAGAACATTCGGATCTACAAACCGTAAGTTGTGTATTCGACAATGTTCCGGTGGTGCATGGGATGCTGACCGATAGATAACAATATGGTGATTTAATTTAGGTACTTAGAAGTTGGAGCAGCATCATGGTTCAGCGCTTCCTTGAATTGTTCGCTCCCTCGCGCGTCGCTGCGGCGGGCAGCGTGTCCGGTCTGTCGCGACGCGTCCGGCAACCAGCACGCTGGCCGCACCGCGATCCTTAGGGGCGGTTTTCAGAATTCCTGAGCGAGGCGTCCTGCAACCAGGAATATGCATGYGGTCTGGAGCAGGGACTGGATGATGAAGCCGCAGCGGTCGTAGCGCAGGGCCAGTCGCCTGTTCTCCAGCAGCCAGGCGTTGGTGCGCTCCACTGGCCAGCGCCACTTGCCCAGACCTGACCCGGGTGCCCGTCCGCGCTTGTGGATGCACGGTTTGACACCGAACTTGCGGCAGAGCTCGCGGTGCCGCTCGGCGTCGTAGCCCTTGTCCGCGAGGACCGTGCCAATGCGAGCCAGGACCGCGAAGGCGGCCAGGAACAAGCGTTCGAACAGCACGGTGTCAGGGACGTTGGCGCCG